>JBBPIP010000001.1:0-19164 GCA_038040265.1 Chloroflexota bacterium
TCCTGCGCGACGTCGCCGCCGTGATCAGCGAGAACCAGGTGCAGCTCCTCGCGCTCTCGGCGCAGGCGAATCCGGACAAGACAGCGACGGTGAACGCGACGCTCCAGGTCACGAGCGTCGAGCAGCTCTCGCGCGTGCTCGCGAAGCTCGAGGGCGTGCGCGATGTCTTCAGTGTCCATCGCGACGGTCGCTAGGTTCAGGCAGCTCGAGCGAGGCGCTGCACGTCTCCGCGGCCGATGAGCCGATGCATCAGCGATCTCCTTTCGTCGTCACGGTTCGGTGTTTGCGGCAAGGAGCGGGCCGACACAAAGCAGTCTCCTGGCTGACCTCACAGTGAGACGGCGCCTCACCTGTCCGGGCGATGTGCCGGACGCGGCGAGGCGATGAACTAGTCCGCGCGGGGCCGCGGCATTCCGCTGGTGGGGTTGAGGCCGCGGTCCCGCACCAACCCTCATTGGATCCTTTCGCCCGGCCGCAATCCCTTGTGTTTCAAGCGCCTGGACGTATGATCACCTAGCAAGCGACCGCTGTGGGGTGATTGGGGGCGGACATGAACGGCAATCTCGTCCGTTACGTGTGTCGCGCAAAGGCCCACGTCGACGCGAGTCGGAACGCGACAGTGGCGGCCGGAAGCCCGGTCACCGTCCACGAAGGCGAGTGGGCCTACTGTGCCGCCGGAGCGCACACCGAACACGTGTGGGAGGAGATCGAGCTCGTCACTCTCACGAACCTCAAGCTCATGAGTGCCTCGAACCTGGTGCACAATCCCACCCCGCCGTCGAGACCCGCGCGGGCGAGTTAGGGGAGGACAAGATGTATCGGCATAGTGGTTACCAGCAGATCGTCTATGGACACTTCAACGAATTCTTGAAGGCCAACGACGAGCTCAACGCGATCGCGCGCAAGAAGGGCTGGCCAGAGGCAACGTTGTGGACACCGGTCGTCGGAACGGGGAACGATGTAGTCCTCGAAACGGATTACGCGGATCTCGCAACCTTCGAGAGACTCAATCGCGCTTTTCAAGCTGATGCCGAGTCGATGAAGATCTTTCGGGCAACGGCGGGCATCGTGGTGCAGGGATCTGTCCACGATGAGATCTTCGAGCAGGTCACTCGCCCACTAGCCTGATCCTTCGAGCTCGCGAGATCTCGCGCTGCTGACGGATGACAAGAGGAAGCCCGGTCGAAATGCGACCGGGCTTTCACTTCGTTTGAGCTCGAGGCGCTATCGCGCGGCGACTGCCTCTGCATCCGCCACCTCTGGTGCGAGGCCAAGCTGCTTCATCATCGCCCCGGTGTCGTAGTAGCGACGCTCTTCGACGATGAGATTCTCCGCGTTGAGACGGCCGACCAAAGCACCACGCAGGTCGATGCGCTTGCCCGTCGCGGGAACTTCGCCCATCGGCGTTGCCATCGGTCCGCTGTTCGTGCCGGTCAGCTTGATCTCTCCGGCCCCGCGGTCACCCCTCTCGAGGATGTTGATGACCTCCCCCCGCAGGTCGGGGAACGCGCGGAAGAAGTCCGCAGCGTCCTTCTCGATCGCCGCACGACCCTTCAGCGGCTCGGGGAAGAAGGGGTCGTACGCGACGCAGTCCTGCGCGTAGAGCGCAGCCACGGCACGCGCGTCGTGTTTGTTGAACGCGTCGGTCCACTTCTTCGCTAGATCTTCAAAAGCTGCCATGTGTTCCTCCGTGCTTTCTACTCGTAGTGGAAGTTCGTCTTGAGCAGGCCGGTCTTGCTGAACATGTAACGCACCGGCGAGCGCTTCGCGCCGTCCTCGATCTTCTTCTTCTCGTCGCCCGAGAAGTCTCCGCGGGCGGTGACCTCGACGGTGATCTGCTTCAGGGTGTTGTCCCAGTCCGAGGGGTCCTTCGCCCCCGTAATCGGACCCGGGTCGATGTCGGCGTGGGCCTTCACGTCCAGCCCCTCGAGCTTGACGCCGGTCCTGGCGCAGTTGAGGACGATCGCCTCGGTGACGCACGAGGACAGCCCAAGAAGCGCGGCCTCGACCGGCTCGATCCGGTCGTCGGCCCCCTCTACACCGATGGCGTCTCCGACTTCCTTCCAGGAGCCCATTTGAACCGAGAAGTCCCGCGTGGGCTTCTCAATCGCTTGGCCCCCGAGGGTCCACCGGCCTACCTTTCCGAGGTTGCCGAGGCCCTTCTGCTCCCAGATGGTCCTGCTCTCTAGCCCGAGTTCGAAGGACTTCGGCGCGGACGCGTATTGCTCGTTGAACTTCTCTAGTTGACGGGTGTCGATGCCTTCGATTGGCATCGTGGCCACCTTTGTCATGGTCATGTGATTCTCCCCATATGCGTCAGTTAGCGCTTCGCGTCGGCCGGCTCCTCGGCCTGCTCGGGCATGAGGCCGAGCTGCCGGAGGAACGTTCCGACGTCGTAGTAACGGCGCTCCTCGACGATCTCGCCGCGCTCGTTCAGCTTCACGAACGCGGCACCCTTGAGGTCGACTCGTTTGTTTGTCGGCGGAATCTTCTGCCCGGTGGGCGACTCGAGCGGACCGGTGTGTGTGCCGGTGAGGCGGACCTCGCCAGCGCCGCTCCGGTCGTCTTTTTCGATCACGCTGACGATCTCGAAGCGCAGATCTGGGAACGCGCTGAAGAATCCATCGCTGTCCTTGGCGATCGCTTCACGACCCCGCAAGGCCTCGGGATACATGGGGTCGTACGCGACGGCATCCGAAGCGTAGAGACGTGCCACCGCCTCCGAATCGTGCTTGGTCTGTGCGTCTGCGAGCTTTCGCGTGGTTTCCTCGAACTTGCCCATGTCGGTGTCCTCCCCTAATCGCGCTCGTGGGTGGTCTGCGAGAGCGGTTCACGGAGGCCCATGCGCACCTCGCCGGCACTCAGGCGCGGACGGTGGATCGGGCCCGGGAACGTCTTCGGTGTACTCCCGATCCCAATCATTACAAGTCCCAGTTTCTTTGGCCGCGCAGAGTCGCACGCGCGCGGGATCGGGATGTGGATAACTCCCTGTTCGCCCTCGGATCGCACGACTATGGTGCTCGAGGCGGAGGGCTAGCGCGGCCTGGCATTTTGGGGAGGTACACATGCAAACGATGCAGGACTTGACCATTACCCTCGCGGACCGCCCGGGAACCCTTGCGAAGGCCATCGAGGCGATAGCGAAAGCCGGCATCAACCTCGAAGGCGGTGCCGGAATCCCCTGCGGTGGCGAGGGAATTCTCCACGTACTCACGAAGGACGCGCAGGCGACACGGCGCGCGCTCGAGTCGGCCGGCTTCAAGATCAGCACCGAGCAGCAGGTCGTCGTTATTGACGTAGAGGACAAGCCGGGCACGTCCGCGAGCCTCTACCGGCGCATCGCCGACGCCAACGTGAACGTGAACCTGACCTATGTGGCAACGAACAACCGCTTAGTCGTCGG
The DNA here is from genome assembly GCA_038040265.1 of Chloroflexota bacterium. GTDB lineage: Bacteria > Chloroflexota > Limnocylindria > P2-11E > P2-11E > 3-1-20CM-2-70-9. Next base: position 3,404 of record JBBPIP010000001.1, read on the forward strand.
CGCCGACAACATCCAGAAGGTGAAGGAGGTCCTCACGAAAGAGACGGCGCCCGCGGCTGCGCGGCGGTAGCGCCACGGCCGCTTAGCCCTTCCGCTCTGGTCCGCGCTCGTACACTCGATTCTCTTGACCGCCTCCACGATCACCGCTACTGAGACCGCCTGGAAACGCCGCTACCGCGCCGCCCGAACGAGCTTTCCGCTGTGGGCGCGCGACGATGCCGACCACTTGCTCTATCTCTCGAACGTCGGCGGACGCATCGAGGTCTACGCGTGGAACCGGCCCATCGGAACGCACCGGCAGGTCACCGATCGCCCCGAGGGCACCGGCTACCGCGTTCCGAGCCGTCTCGACCCATCGGGTCAGAACATCTGGTGGTTCGACGACATCAAAGGGAACGAGCTCGGTCGCTACGTGCGGGAGCCGTTCGGCGGCGGCAAGCGCGAGACCATCGCGCCGGATCTCGAGCCCGCGTACAGCGCGGGTCTCGCTCTCGGCACCGGCTTCGCGGTCCTCGGGCGCTCTCGCGGCGACGACGGGACGACGATCTACGTCCTGCGCGACGGCGCGGCACCGCGGCAGATCTACAAGCACGAGCAGAGCGCCGAAGTCGTCGACCTCTCGCGCGACGAGACGCTCCTCGCGATCGCACACGCGGAGCACGGCGATAGTCGCAACCCCGCGATCCGCGTGCTGGATCTCGATGGTCGCGCGGTCGCCGAGCTCTGGGATGGTCCGGGGAAGGGCCTCGAGCCCGTCGGCTGGTCGCCGGTCGCTGGCGATCAGCGGCTCCTCGTCATGCACGACCGCCGCGGCCGGAGCCAGCCGCTCATCTTCGACGCGACCACGTCCAAGGTCGAAGACCTCGTCCTCGATCTTCCCGGAGAGACCTTCGCCGACTGGTATCCGGACGCGAAGGCGCTCCTCATCCGGCACGAGCATCGCGGCCGCAGCGAGCTGTATAGCTACGACCTCGCCGCGCGATCGCTCCAAAAGCGCGACGCGCAGCTCGGGACGATCACCACCGCGCGCGTCCATCCCGACGGCGACGTTTGGTACCAGCTGACGAGCGCGCCCACCCCGGCGGCGACGCTTTCGCTGCGCGGAGGTGTCGTCCTGCGCGCTCCGGGCGAGCCCGCGCCCGCCGGCGTGGCGTTCCGGGACGTCGATGTCGATGGCGTGCATGTCTTCATTGCCGAGCCCGCGACGCAGGGGCCGTACCCGACGATCTTCATCGTCCACGGCGGCCCCAGCTCGCACGACCAAGATGCGTTCTACCCGGGAGTGCAGGCGTGGGTCGACCATGGCTTCGCCGTCGTTCTGGCCAACTACCGCGGCTCGACCGGCTACGGAAAAGAGTGGCGCGACGCGATCGTCGGCAGGGTAGGACTCACCGAGCTCGAGGACATCGCGAAGGTCCACAACCGCGTGATCGCCGACGGCATCGCCGACTCCAAGCGGATCATCCTCTCCGGCGGGTCTTGGGGCGGCTATCTCACGCTGCTCGGATTGGGCATTCAAGCAGACCGCTGGTCTCTGGGTATCCCGATCGTCCCGGTCGGCGATTACATCGCGGCGTACGAGGACGAGATGGAACCACTCAAGAAGTACGACGCCGCGCTCTTTGGCGGCACGCCCGAGCAAGTGCCCGACAGCTACCGGCAAAGCAACCCGATGACATATGCAGAGCACATCCGCGTTCCGATGCTGCTGGTCGTCGGTCAGAACGACCCGCGCTGTCCGTCGCGCAGCGTCGACATCTACCGCGAGCGCCTCATGCAGCTCGGCAAGAAGTTTGAGGAATACCGGTTCGACGCGGGGCACGGCTCGCTCGTCGTCGACGAGCAGATCCGCCAGGTCGAGATACAGATCGCCTTCGCCGCACGGAACCTCGGGACACAGGAGCCGATCGCGTAACGAATGCTCGGCGGTTGACCCGCGCGCCTAGTATCAGGTCGCGACGAAGCGCCGGGGAGGAATGCCATGTCGACAGTTCGCACGGGTGAAGCCACGCTCCAGAAGAAGAGTCTCGATCAGCCGGATGAGACGCGTCCGTTCAAAGCGAAGGGGAACGTCCAGATAGTGAAGCTCGGCTCGGTCAACGTCGGCCGAGGCACATTCGAGCCGGGATGGCGTTGGTCCGAGCACGTGAAACCCATTGCGGGAACCGAAAGCTGCGAGTCCGCGCACACTGGCTACTGCATTTCCGGTCGCATGACCGTACGGATGGACGACGGCACCGAGGACTCGGTCGGTCCTGGCGACGCGTTCACGATCGCTCCCGGCCACGACGCGTGGACCGTCGGCAACGAGTCATGCGTGCTGCTCGACTTCAGCGGCATGGAGAACTACGCAAGAGCGCGATAACGGCGCCTGAGCGGCGATCGGCACGCTGACCGATCGCCGCTCCCAGTTCCGTTACGAATGACGCACTGCATCTGAAGTAACGAATCTTTCGCGGTCCAGGGTTGTTCAATCAGCAGATCCCATTGACAGGAGAACGACCCCTATGACGCAGACCGTTGCCACCGCTGTGCCCGCCGGGGTGGATCCCCGCACCCGTACACAGATCGTCGCGGCGGTCCTGCTCGGCCTGTTCCTCGCGGCCCTAGATCAAACCGTCGTCGGCACGGCGCTGCCGAAGATCATCACCGACCTTCGCGGGAACGAGATCTACACGTGGGCGTTTACCGCATACATCCTCACGTCGACGATCAGCGGGCCGATCTACGGCAAGCTCTCGGACCTCTTCGGGCGCCGGCCCATCCTCCTCTTCGCCGTCTCGGTGTTCCTCATCGGGTCGCTCCTCTCCGGCCTCTCCCAGAACATGTGGCAGTTCGTCGCGTTCCGGGGGATCCAAGGTCTCGGCGCTGGTGCGCTCTTCCCCGTCGCCCTCGCGGTCATCGGAGACATGTACGACGCGAGCGAGCGCGGCAAGTACCAGGGTCTCGTGGGCGCGATCTTCGGGCTGAGCTCCGTGATCGGACCCGCCATCGGCGGGATCATCACCGACACGGTCGGCTGGCACTGGGTGTTCTTCGTCAACCTTCCGCTCGGCGCGGTCGTGTTCGCCGTGATCTGGCGTGCGCTGCCGTCGTTCCGGCCCAGCGGGGCGAGGCCGAAGATCGATTACCTCGGCGCTTCGGTGCTCGCGGCCGCGCTTGTGCCATTCCTTGTCGGACTCACCAACAAGCAGACGGGAAACTGGACCGATCCGGCGGTCGGCGGCCTCATCGTCATCGGCCTCGCGATCGCGGCGGTCTTCGTCGTCGTGGAGTCACGCACATCCGAGCCGCTCGTTCCGCTCGCCCTGTTCCGCAACCGGTCCTTCACCATCTCGGTGATCGCGATGTTCGCCGCCTCGATGGCGTTCTTCGCCCCGATCGTCTTCCTGCCGCGCTGGTTCCAGGTCGTGGGCGGCTCGAGCGCGACGCAGTCCGGCTACCAGCTCCTCGCGCTACTCGGCGGTCTGATCATCAGCGCGATGGGTTCGGGCCAGATCGTGGCACGCACCGGTCGCTACAAGGTCCTCGCGCTCGGTGCCGCGGCCATCCTCGGCATCGGGCTCTTCCTACTCTCGAATCTTCGGGCGGACACGCCGCTTCCGGTCCTATTTGTTTGGATGTTCATCACCGGTCTCGGCGTCGGGCCGATGTTCTCGATCTTCACCCTCGTGGTCCAGGGGGCCGTCAAACCGCAGCAGATCGGCACCGCGACAAGCAGCCTGACGTTGTTCCAGCAGCTTGGCGGCAGCGTCGGGCTCGCCGTCGCCGGGACCGTCTTCGGTTCCCGACTCGTCCAGGAGTTGCCTCGCGAGCTCTCATCGTCGGTGCCGCCGGAGGTCGCCGCGGGCTTCGCCAGCGCGGGGAGCGCCGCGGTCGTCGGACAACTCTCGGGCGTTGGAGATCTCGGACAGGCCATCCTTGCCGCGGCGCCGGCCGCAGCTCGGGCACAGCTCGAGCCGTTCGTGCCGGCCATCGTCGACGCTATCCACCGCGCCTTCTCGATCGCGACCGCGAGCACGTTTACGTTCGGGATCGCGGCCGCGGCAGTGGCGCTCGTCGTGGTGGCGTTCCTGCGCGAAACGCCTGCGCGGACCGCGGCCACGGAGGATGAGACGCTAGCCGCGTAGATCGCTAACCTCCGTCGCGTGGGGCTCACAGCTCGCGATCGCGCGGCCGCACTGGCCATCCTCGAGAACGCGCAGTGGGTGTACGCCCTGGGCCGCTACCCCAAGAAGCAGGTGCTCGACGATGCCGTCGACGTACGGATGCTCCGTGAGCGCGTCGAGGCGATGCGCAAAGCGGCGGGGGAGCTCAGCGCCGCTCAAAAGAAGAAGGTCGACGTCCCGTGGGACAAAGTCGAAGCCGAGGCCGACGAAACGCCGGATGCGCTCTGGGGCATGGCAAAGAAGGTCACCCCGAAGCTGATCGACGAATTGAGGCCGCTCCTAAGCGATACGCCGGAGGCGGCCTTCCTGATCGCGCCCGAAGTCAAGCGGCCTCCTACAAAGAAAAAGAAGACTCCGGCACGGATGCCCAAACGGGGTGGTTGAAGCTGCCAGCACGAGGCCGTCCGCCATAGCGCCGACCTTCGACCGCTCGATCGTTCAGCAGGTAATTGTTTCGCTCGTTGCGATCAAGATCGCGGGGCTCATCCTCATCGTCGACCCAGCGGGACTTCTCTCGTTCGAACTACCAAAATCGCTCTTCAGCCGGGCCATGGAATGGCTCATCGCCGGCGCGCTGCTCATCGCGTTCCTACGCTACGGTGTCGGAATAATCCCGCGCACGCGCCTTCACCTCGCTGTGGGCGCGCTCGTAGTCGTGTCTGCGCTCTCAACGCTCTTTGCGGAGAACCGATACATCGCGCTCTTCGGCGAGGAGGATCACTATCTCGGGCTCACTTTCGTCCTGGATATGGCTGTGCTGTATCTTGCGGTCGCGGTGGCGTTCCGACGCCTCGCCGACTGGACACTCTTCGGCGGCATCCTCGCGTTCGCGACGGTCTTGGTCCTCGCGTACGCGGCGGTCCAATACCTCGGTCTCGATCCGATCAATTGGAGCCAGGATCCGCAAAGCAGGACCTTCAGCACGCTTGGTCATGCCGATACGCTCGGCCGGTACCTGAGTCTCATCTTTGGTGCGAGCCTAGGAGTCGCGGCGCTGGCCCACGTGTCACCGGCTGTTCGGCTGGCCGCCGCAGTGCTGGGGCTCGCCGTGCTTGCCGCCGCGGCCCTCGCCCCGATCCGCGGCACACTGCTGGCCATCGCCTCGGTCCTAGGGGTGCTGCCGCTTCTGTACTTACGAATGCGCGGGGCCGCGCGGCGTGATCTTGCCGTCGGCGCTGTCATCGCCATCACGGCCGTCGCTCTAGTTGGGGCTCTGCTTGTGTTCACGCCTACTGGTGCAAGCGCGCAAAGATTGATTCGGGACCCTTCGACGCAGACCAGGCTGCTGCTGCTCGACAGCGCGTTCCGTGCGTCGTTGGATCGGCCGCTTCTCGGCTACGGGCCGGATAACTTCGCTGCGGCCTATCCCCGTTATCGGCAACCTGACTCTCTGGTCTTTGGCTTCCTCGCCGACGACGCGCACAACTGGCTGTTCCAGTTAGCTGCGACCACTGGTGTCTTTGGTCTGGTCGCTCTGGTGGGGGCCATCGTCATAACGTTCTCGTTGATCTGGACGCGCCTTGGTCAGCGAGCGAGCGCTTTGGGTCCTGCATTCCTACTAGCAAGCGTTGCGTACTGGGTGCACGCCTCGGTGACGGTTGCGACCGTTGGTCTCGACTGGTTTCCTTACGTCACCTTCGGGGCAGTCGCGACGATGGGGAAGCGTCCTCGTGCTAGTACGCCCATGATGCCAAGGGCCGCGTCCTTCGTGGCGGTCGCGTTCCTTGCGGTCGGTGCGGCCGTAGGGAGTGTCACCGGCATCTCTTCGTTTCTAGCCAATCGCGACGCCGCCATCGCCGCTTCTACTGTCAATTCGCGACCGCAAGTTGCGATGGCGGCGGCGGAAGCCGCTATTCGGCGCGATCCCGACCGGGCCGACTACTGGTACTGGCTCGGACGCGCGCAGGAGGCGCAGGAAGCCTGGCCCGCGTCAGCCGCGGCGTACAGCGAAGCGGCAGCGCGCGCGCCGTACGAACGCGCTTACTGGGCCGATCTGGCGCGGACCCTGGTTCACCAGGCGCAGAGCAACGGGGATGCGAGAACGTCGGCTGCCGCGATCGCGGCTGCGCGCAGAGGAACCGAGGTAGATCCGAACGAGCCCATGACGCATGGGGCTCTGGCCGACACAGCCTACGCGCTCGGTGAGTACGACCTCTCCCTTCGCGCCGCGGTTGCCGCCATCTTGCTCTGGCCAGAGTCTGGCTACGACGTGCCTGCCGTGCGCGCCGCGGCCCGAGCTTCTGATTTGCGTCAGGCGCGCGTCCTGGTCGAGGAGGCGCTCCGGCTAAGAGATTCCGCGGGCCTACACCTCACCCTATCGCAGCTCGCGTTGAAGTTGGGCGACCTCAGTACTGCGCGGGATGAAGCGAAGCGGACTTTGGAACTTGTGCCAGGCGACCCCGAAGCGCTGCGGATACTCAGCGAGACTGGCCGCTAGTACGCCTTTGGGCTAGTCATCGCGATCGCAATGCTTGGGGGGTTTCGTCGGTTTCCCTGACTTGCCGTGGTTGTCGCATTCCTTCAGGCACTTTTCCTTGTCGTGGTTCCTGTTGTTGGATCCGCCCCGCTCCGAGCAGTTGTCGCCGCCGCGGGCGTCGGCGACCATGGCGGCCGAGCCCACCACACCACCAGAAATGAACAACGTCGCCATGAGGGTAATCAGTGCTCTCTTCACGTCCAGCCTCCACCCTTCGGTCGCACGGGAAAATGTTCGCGCCAACCGCGAGGTCGAATCCTACTCCTGATCTATCTGGTGAGGGCAAGCCGGGTGTGTCCGCCCGCTGAACGCCACGCGAATGCTCTTGCGCGACCACGCAACCGCACCCGAGTGCATCCGACGAAAGGCCGCCAGTTGCCGCTTGGGCGTCGAGAAGGCTCTTGGTCCGTCTAGCGACATCAGTCATAAAATGCCACGCAGTACTGGGCGGGAGACAGGTCAAATCGCCGAAATTGATCCTTGTTCGCCCGCGAGGTCGAAGGTAACTTAATTGCGGTTTTGCAAGCGGGGGAGGTTGGGGGCGATGGCGACGATTGCCGGATCCGGATCAGGGCTTCAGCTTGCGGCGGACGCGCCATTCGAGTGGCCGAGCGGCGCGTTCAACGACGAACTCGCGACGGGCTCACTGTCGCAATGGAAGCGAGACGCAGACGCGGTACTGAAGCGGTTCTTCGACATTCTTATCGCAGCGTCAGGGCTCATCGTGGCCGCAGTACCTCTAATAATCGCATTTGCCGCCATCAAACTTTCGTCTCCTGGGCCGGTGCTGTATGCGCAACCCCGGTGCGGACGAGGGGGGCGGCTCTTCCGATGCTGGAAATTGCGGACGATGGTGGCCGACGCGGATCGTTATCTTACCGAGAGACCACAACTGCGTTACGCGTTTGAGGAGAGTTGGAAGTTTCGTGCGGATCCGCGTGTGACGCGGGCGGGATCGTTCCTTAGAAGGACGAGTCTCGATGAGATACCTCAACTCTGGAACGTGCTCCGCGGTGAAATGAGCATTGTCGGTCCGCGGCCGGTCGTGCCAGCTGAACTACTAATGATGTACGGAGACGACGCACCAAGGTTACTTTCGGTGTTGCCGGGGCTTACCGGACTATGGCAAGTGCAGGGGCGATCGGCCCTCTCATACAGCGAGCGTGTACGACTTGATCTCTCTTATGTACGGACCCGGTCGTTGCTGGTCGACTTCCTCATCCTCTCACGCACGCCAGGCGCTGTCCTCACTGGCAAAGGGGCCGTATAGCAAGTCACCTACGGCGCGGACAGTTCAGCGAGTCTTTGGTTCTGGCGAGTTCGGACGTGTCATTCACGGTTGCGCTCCACCGTGGGATCAGGAGGATCACAGGCAATCGCTAGCGAAGCCCTCCGCTCATGCGTTCGCACCCGCAAGGCTTGACGCAGGTCGAACGGCCGCGTGCCGACAATGATGACCGCCTTATGGATTTCACCTCGCAGGTGAATGTCGGCGAGCCGGCGCCCAGCTCGGCTCATGGCAAGTTTGCGCTCCTTGGGCGCGGGTCTCTCTACAACCTCCTGAGCTTCATCGTCCCGCTGGCAGTCGCGCTAGTCGCGACTCCTTATGTCCTGCATGGATTCGGTCCCGCTCGTTTCGGATTGTTGACTCTGGTCTGGTTGCTGGTTGGGTATCTGTCGGTCTTCGATTTAGGGCTCGCACGGGCGACGACGCGATTTGTTGCGGAACTTTTGGAACACGGGCAAGAGACCGAGATCCCAATAGTCGCGTGGTCGTCCGCACTCATGATTGCGATGCTGGGCTTGTGTCTCTCCACGCTCGCCCAACTGTTCGTCGGTCCATTGGCGAGCGTGCTTGTCGCTGGATCGGAAGTACCGCAATTGGAGGCGCAAACCGTCCTGAGCTGGGCGTTCTGGTCGCTTCCGCTGTTGATGGTGATGGCGGTCGCCAGGGGTGTACTTGAGGCAGAAGGCCGCTTCGGCACGCCGTCCGCGGTGCGAATTGTGCTTGCTGTGGCCGTATTCCTCGTTCCTGTGGCGACCTTGGCGTGGTCGAGGAGCCTGGTCGCGCCAGTGGTAATTCTGATTCTGCTAAGAGTGGTGATGACAGCGATCCTTGCTTACTTAGCGATCGCGGGCAGTCTGGCCCCACGTTTCTCGCGCAAGTGGGCGCGCCTGCTCGCGAGGTATGGCGGCTGGGTAGCGTTGAATAACGTGCTTACACCGACCGTCATTTATGGGGACCGTGTAGTAATAGCGTCAACCCTCGGGTCGAGCGCAGTGGCCTATTACGCGCCGGCATTTGAAGTTGTGAATCGCTTGCTACTCGTGCCGACCGCGATTATCACGATTCTGTTTCCTGCTCTGTCACGCTCCCTGGTGGCTGGCCGAGTAGCCGAGGCGCGACGGGCGTTCGAGGAGACGTTGGAACTGCTCGGGTTGGTGTTCATCCCAGTGGGGGTCTTGTTGCTCGCAAATGCGGAGCAAGGACTCAGCTTCTGGTTAGGAGATCAGTATGCGAGTGTCGCGCTTGTCCCATTACAAATATTGACGGTAGGCATTGTGCTCCAAGCCTACGGTGCGGTCGGCACGGCCCTTCTACAGGCTTCTAAGTCGTTTTCGGCACCGAGCCGGATTCAGTTATGGCTCTTGCTTCCGTACCTCGTGGTCCTGGTTGCGCTTACCGGAACGTTCGGGCTGATTGGTGCGGCTCTCGCTTGGTCGTCTCGGGCCTTGGTCGAAGCCATTTGGTTGACTCTCTTCATCCGGCGGACCGCTGGGACAGGCCCGCGGATGATTGAGGTCCGTTCTGCTCTCCTAGTGTTACTCGCAGTGCTGGGTGGCATCGCCGTCGGATGGGCTACGCGCGACGTTCGTGTCCCAATGTCTCTTCTTGTTGCGGTCGCATTAGGGGTCGGCTGGCTCCGCTACGTCGTCGCCCAGAGAACGATAGTGCTGCTGAGGTCTGCAGCCGGCACTTTTGCGATACGCAAGTAATCGGGCACGGTCGCGTGGCGCGGCCAGCTAGGCGAGGTCCTTGCCATTTCTGAAACAGCCCTCGCGCCTCTCCCGGGCGGCATTCGATGCTGGTCGAGCAATCGTTCTCGGCGTGGGTGCTCGGAGCCGAGCGGCCACGTGTGGATCTGGCCGGCAAGCCCGTCGTTGTTGACGACTTCGGCTCGGCCGCGATCAGAGGCGTAGCTCGGTCGAGTGTGACCCCAGGATTCGGAGTGCGGGATGAGCGCCAGCTCGAGAACGTTTCAGAAACCACCGGGAACCTCAGCTAGGCGCCCGGGCGGGAATTAGCCGGATCCGTTCGACCGGAGCACCGATGGATTGGTTCGTGCGTCCGCGATGGCGCGCCCGACTACGAGAACGCTAGGCGGACCTACGAGGCACAACACGAGGAAATGAATGATTCCGAAATTGAAGACAAACACCCGCCAAAATTCCGCAAAGCAATACACAATGACGTAGCTGACAAGAAACACTGCCGTCCGATACCCCAAGAAGTGCCCGGCGGCGATCCCAGACAAGAACAGGATCAGCGGGGCGACCAGAAAGCTGAGCGGTCCCATCGCGCCGTACATGGCGGCGAGGGCGGAGTTTGTTGTCAACTGGGGCTGCACGTCGACGTACGTCCGATACCGCAGTTCTGCGGCAATGACATCTTCGAACTTGAGCGGAAAATATGTCGGGAGCAGGTACCGCGCGACTGACTGAGGCGTCCGCGCAGTTGGTCCGGAACCGAGAGGTCCGGCGTTATTCGCGACGCCGATTGATGCCTGAAACGGAGCTCCGAGGTAGGCGATCGCCTCGTAGGCGCTCATCAGCACGGGATCGCTCACTCCGTAGAATCGCTCGTAGAAGCCCGCGTTCCTCACATAGTTGAGTGGCACGAGGATCAACGCGAGTCCTAGCAGCGCGGCCGCCAGGTGCCACCACCGAACCTCTCTCGCGAGCGGTCCATGAAGTACCAGGCCAAGAAAAACCACGCCCGCGAGCAAAATCGAAAGTCTCGAGGCTATCGCTGCGGCACCGAGCAGGGCAACGAAATTCAGGAGATCAAGCGGACTAACTCTTCGCGTCGACGCGATCCGATATGCAGCGAACCCGCCTCCGAGAATGGTCGCGTACCTCAAGGTCTGGAACCCAGCCTCGTAGGGAATCGCAGAACGGATCAGATTGAAGGTGCGATTATTCAGGGCGTCGATGAGGAGTGTCGGGTTCGTGATGATGACCGAACCGTATGCGTAGGCGACGCCAGCCAGGCCGACGCAGCTCACGAGTAGGTAATACCTCGCATAACCAATCCGATCTAACGCACGCGCGGGCCGAATGTGCCGGCCCAAACGAAAGCCAAAGTACGCCGTAGCCCCAGCCAATCCGTACCAGCCAACTAGGAAAAGGACAGCGTTGGGCATCAACTGTTCTTTCGAACCGAACCCCACCCTCGCATCTGATGCCCACGGCAGAAGCCAAACCAGAGCGCTGATAGCGACCGGGAGCAAGATCGCCCAGTGCGGTTGCAGCAGCGTCCGGAGGAACCGTGCCGTGTGGCTTGAACCCATCGCGTCGTCGGCGCTCAACACGCCCTCGCGAGAGCGTCGATGAAGCCGCGGTACAGCCCGCCTCTCCCGATCCTGAAACCTGCGTGTGGTCTGCGGTGAAATGCTGTGTCGATTCCCCGACTTATCGACCGTAGGTCGCGCGGATTGAACTGAACGGCAGCCGACTCAGGCAAATGAACCAGGGCTCCGGTGGGCGCAACGGCAACGGGAAGCCCGGTCGCCGCAGCCTCATACGCTGGAAGACCATACCCCTCGACAAGCGACGGCATGACAAGAGCCCGGCTGGTCGCGAGCGCGAAATCGAATTCTTCCTCGGTGCAGGGCCCCATGAGCCGGATCGACCGAAGCCGATGGTGTTCGATGAACTTACTCAGTCGACGAATGTGGGCTGGGTTTCCTCCGATCAGCTCAAGCTGGGCGCCCTCTGCGATTGCGTCGGTTGTCTGCCAAGCCACGCAAAGCCGCTCGAGGTTCTTGTGGGAGGCGAAACGACCCACGAAAAGGACCCGCGCGTCCTGGCCGTAACGCGCACGCGTTGTCATGATTCGATCCGCTCTGTCGCTATCCGTGGGGTAATCCACGACCACGACCTTTTCAGGCGAGAGGTGGAAAGTATTTAGCAAATGCTCACGCGATTGCTGCGAAACGGTGATCACAACGCTGGTCACCGCGAGGGCTGCCCTAACAAAGATCCATGCAGCGAGGCGTCTGGGCAGCGGGCCGACCTGCAGTGGAATCAGATCGTGGATGAACGTCACCGATCGTCCAGGCCGAAGGGGTCTGATCTGATGGAGGTAGACGTAAAGGTCTGCGTTGGGAACAGTCAGAACCTGACGTTGGCCCCGCCAGGCAAGGGGACTCCGCCCGGTCGGCACAGAGACCCACGAGTCAGCCGGCAGTCCGACCGGGCCCCGCGGCGACGTCCAAACGAGCCACTTCGCGACCGGTTGTGGGTGTGACGCGATCTCCTTCAGCAACAATTCGGTCGCGCGCCCTGCGCCACCCTGTCCCAGCCACCGGGCGTCGATCAACACTGTCTGATCCGCTAGCGCCGATGACACCTCTTCCACGGAGGCCAAGAATAGGCTTTGTGTCATGCCAAATCTGCGGCCAGCCAACACGACGCGAAGTCATAGGTGGCAATCCGTTAATGGTGTGCCGGCGATGCGGCGCCGGCCGTCTTCTTAATCCTCCGACGCGCGCCGACTATTGGGATGACCCGACCGATCTTGTCGATCGTGACAGCCTCTGGCTCAGCGCTCGACGCGACTATTTTCGAGGAGCGCTCAGGCTGCTGGGCAGCATGACCTCAGGGAGGAAACTGCTCGACTTTGGTGGCGGCCTTGGTTTCTTCGCTGCGCTTGCGATCGAGGAAGGATGGGACGCCTACTCATACGACGTCTCGACCGACGCGACCCGACGGGCGGCGGACGCTCTGGGGAAAGGGCGAGCCGCGAACTCCTTGGCCGACTTGACGACACTCCATTTCGACGTAATTACGATGTGGTGCGTAGTCGCCCACACGTCCGATCCTTTGGCGACCCTCCGCGGTGCGGTGTCGCGGCTAGCACCCGCCGGGATCCTCTGGCTAACGACACCAAATTTCGGTTTTCATGGCGTGTCGGCGTCGTTGAGGCACCTAGCCGGTAGACCCTCGGATTTCGCCCGTGACGACCACCTGTTCCACTTGACGCCGCGGGCCTTGAGCCGCCTCCTCGCTGACAGCGGTTTGTGCGATCTCAGGTTCCATCACGCTGGCACGACGCGGGCCTGCCACGCTGCGGGCGGCCGCGGGGGATTGTTCGCCCTCGGGAAACGCATCTGGAACGCAACGGCGTTCGCCCTATCGCGTCTGGGATTACCACTCGCTGCGTCGGAGATACAGGTCACATGCGTCAATTGCCAGGCGGTTAACTCTGCTCGGCAACCCACGCAGTAAGGCGCTCTCGGAAGATCTCGGAAGAGAAGCGCTGCGCAGACCGCCGCAGAGAGACGGGGTCATATTGCCGCCCCCACGCAAGTGAAAGAGCCTGCGCCATGGCGCTCACTGTCTGTTCCCCCGCCAGAACGCCGCAGTCTTCAGTAACAATCTCGGCCGCGCCACCCCTTCCCATTGCCACAACAGGGGTACCGCTCGCTAGCGCTTCGACCATGACAATGCCGAAGTCCTCGATCGCTGGATGAAGGAACGCACGCGCCTGCCGGAGAAGTTCGTCAAGAACGGCGCGGTTAACCCGGCCGAGGAACTTAATCCGGGAGGACCCGCTCGATCTGAGGCGTTGCCGTTCAGGACCGTCCCCAACGACAACAAGTGGAATGCCGGCCTGATCTGCGGCGGCTATTGCCAGGTCGACGCGCTTATATGGCACGAGCTCCGCGACGGTAAGCGCAAAATTGGCCTTTTCCCCCGGTTCGGCAAGATGAAGGCCGCTTGTATCCACCGGTGGGTAGATGACCACAGAGTCACGCCGATAGACAGTTTTGATGCGGTCCGCCGTGAACTTTGAATTCGCAGCGAACGAAGAGACAGCCTGCGCACCCGATTGATCGATCTGACGCAGCCAGGGGAGAACGGCCGCCGCCGCCGCGCGGCCTACGCCGCCAACTGGTAGATCTTCCTCCCACCACAAATAGCGCGGCGGGGTATGCATATAACAGAGATGTGTGCCTCCCTCGCGAGGCCGGACGAGGTGCGCCCAACCAGATGATGATGAAATCACACGGAAGGCACGTCGATCGAGGCTGGCCGCGGCTATTGGCAGCAGAGGCGCCAGCGCGCGGTACGGTACCACCGAGAAAGGGAACCGCTGCAAGAAGGTCGTCAGCAGCCCGCGCTCACTGATTTCAGGCGGAATCGTTCCATCGCGTTGAAATAGGACCGCAAGACTGGCGGAAGGAAAGCAACGCGCCATCTCGATGAAGGTCCGCTCGCCTCCACGAAGATGCACTAGCCACGGGTGGACGACTAGAGTTTCGACGCCATCACTGCCGACACGTGAAGAGAGTTTCAGAGTAGCGGCCAGATCGAACTGAGGCGACAGGTCGAGCCGACGTTCCTCACGGCTGGCAAAGAGCGTTGACCCTGTCTCCGATGGCTTCAGTAGGATTGCTATTCAAGTCCGACGGACGCAGTCTGACGGGTGGCGGGAGGGATTTCTTGTGAAGAAACGCAAAACGATCAGTTCGGCGGCTTCCGCTTCGGCACTGCTCCTTGCCTTTGGAGCGGGAATCGTACTCAACTACACCTGGCCTGATCTCACTCAGCCCCTTGCCGAAGGCGCCTACTCCCTATTTATCGGGCCGGCGCGGCGGGTCCGCGATTTCGTGCAGACGGCAACGTCGCCTCATTTTGATCCGGCGGCTATGAACGAAGACCGTTTCGGAATTACAAACGCAAACCCATCGAGTGATTTGACCGGCGCGATTACCTTCGCGATGAGAGGAACACAGGCTGGGTATCAGGATCGCGTGGTGACAGTGGACAGACAGGGCCAGGTCGTCGCGGAACACCGGCTTCCCGAGGGGCTGTATCTAATTGGCGAGGTCCGCAGATTACCGAACGGTCATTTCCTGTTCCTCGCATCTGACCAGCGGCCTCAAGAGGTCTTAAATTCCCCTTCCGCAAATAAATGGCTGTTTGAAGTCGATACTTCGGGGACAGTCTTTCGAAAGAGTCTGGTGCCTGCCACTCACCATGCAGAAATTCTCGCGAATGGCAATCTGCTTCTCGTCGACGCGAGCCGTGATCAGGTGACGGAGACGAACCCAGCGGGGGCCGACGTCTGGGTCTGGCGAGCGAGCGACCATGTGCGGCCCTACATGTCGGAGTCGTTTATCGGCATTACTCCGACAGACATTGACCGGCGCACGATCGCCAACATGTATTCGGAGTTCGGCGAAGGTCCAACCCACCTCGATTGGACTCACGTTAACTCGGCACAACGTCTAGCCAACGGAAACACACTTATCAGCCTGAGGAACTTCGATCTTGTCGCGGAAGTCAATCACGACGGCGAGATCGTCCGGACCATTGGGGCGTTGATCATCAAGCATCAGCACTGCCCATGGATGCTCGAGAACGGGAACGTGCTTATCACGGACAACGGCAACGCCCGGGTGATTGAGATGGACCCGAAAACGCAGACCATAGTGTGGCAATACTCTGACGGCCTCTTGATGCCGCAGCAGGGTTGCGCTTACCGACTCCCATCTGGCAACACCTTGATTACCGACACGGGCCACTTACGTGTCATCGAGGTAACCTCGGACAAGCGGGTTGTGTGGGAGTTGAGGGTTCAGACTCCGGCTACGGTGCCGCTTTATCGGGCGGTTTGGTCGCCATAACGAACCGGCGCAAGTTGGCTGCCCGACATCTCAGTTTGGACCGAGACTGCCCCTCTTGCGCGGTGGTCGCGCGGTACCTTCGGCTGATCTTCGGTCGGTGGCTCTGCCTCGCACCTGCCGTTCTACCGAACGACCGTTAGGGAGCGACGCTGACCGCGCGGGTGATCGTCGCTGAGCTCCCGCTCACGGTTGAGTGGAGCA
>JBBPIP010000001.1:19264-253845 GCA_038040265.1 Chloroflexota bacterium
GACCGTGGCGCTGGGCGCGGGCGCATCGATGTATCCGATGGGATCGCCCGGGAAGGCGCTCACGCTGACCGCGCGGGTGATCGTCGCTGAGCTCCCGCTCACGGTTGAGTGGAGCACCGCGTAGATCGTGTGGCTGCCGTTGGATGTCGAAGCCGTGTTCCAGCTGAACTGCCAGCCGGAAGGGTTGAAGCGGCTCGAGCCGAAGGCGGTGCCGATGTCCGGGCGCGTGTCGCCGTAGACGGCGGTGCCGAGCAGCGTGCCGGTGCCGGGCCCGCCGTCGAGGTACAGGGTGACGCTATCGACGCCGGTTCCGGTCGTGCCGTTGCGGTCGATGGCCCACCCGAATATCGACACGGTCCCGTTGACCGTGGCGCTGGGCGCGGGCGCATCGATGTATCCGATGGGATCGCCCGGGAAGCCGAGATAGACGAATTGGTCTGCAGAGGTCGTAGCGCTCGTCATCCCACCGGCAGTCACCGTGACATGCGTCGTCCCGCTGCCCGCGGGGCTCGTCGCGGTACAGCTGATCGTCGAAGCACAGCTCACACCGGTCCCGCTATTTGGCCCGAACTGCACAATCGTCGCGCCGGCAGCGGAATCGAATCCGGTCCCGGTGATCGTGACGACAGTCCCGCCAGCCGTCGGGCCACTCGTCGGGCTGATCGCCGTGACGGTCGGCGGCGCGACGTAGGTGAAGCAACCGGTGCAGGTCCCGCTCTGACTGCCGACGGTCACGGTGACGTCCACCGTGCCGGCCGCGTGTGCCGGGGTCGCGGTCGTGATGGTGGTTGCATTCACGACGACCACCGAAGTCCCCGGCGCACCGCCGAACGACACTGTTGCACCACTTGAGAAGTTGGCGCCAGTGATCGTCACGGAGGTGCCACCTGCGATTGGACCGCTCGTCGGACTCACCGAGGCAACGGTGACGCCGCAGTTCGGGAACTTGAAGCTCGCGATGCGGGTGCTCCAGTTGAATGCCCCGTTCGCCTTCAGGTACTCGGTCGTATACCAGAACGTGCAGTCATCGACCGGGTCGACCGACATCGAGCTGTAGTCGCCCCACCGCGCGAGATTCCCGGTCTGCGATCCGCCGCCGTCGATGATCACGTTTTCGCCCTGAGCCATCGTCCCGGCCGCATCGGTCGGCAGGCGCCCGGTGAAATGGATCTGCGGGCTGATAACCGAGCTCGAGACGCTATAGCCAATGGCGATATCTCCGGCTTGATCCATCGCAGCTGAGCCCATCCACCGCGAGTCCGCGTCTGGCGCGTAGGTGCCCTGCTGGAAAACGACAAGGTCGCGTGCGGCATTGGGTCGCAGCTCATACCACCGCACGCCGCTGAGGCTCGGCGAAGCGAGGACCGAGTGGTTCACAACGAGCGCCTCGTGGTCCCCTAAGTTTCGGTACGCGAGTCGGTACATGAGCCGGTCCGACAGGGTCTCGAGCTTTTGAGAGGTGCCAGCCTGTGGGATGCATGCACCGCGCGCCGTGGTGGAGCACGCCACGGTGTACGGCGCGACAGTCAACAGCGTCGGCCCAGTGAAGGTCGAGCTCGACGGGGTCGTCCAGTCCACATGGAACTTCCAGTACGCGAGGGTGGTGCTCGTCGCGCCGAGTGCGACGAAATAGTTCGCCGCTCCTGCCGGGGGCAACCGGCTGCCGTCGAGGTCGGATGGAAGCAGGCCCCCGTAGGTGCTTGATGTCTGGAAGCACACCTGAGTAGCGGCCAGGCCCACGAGCATCTTGGAGCGGTCGTACGCACAGGTCCTCGAGCCCGAGAAGAACAACTTGTTCGGGAAGACGTTGAAACTCACGTAATAGCCATCCGGCCAGACCCCGAACTTCGGGTAATCGACGAAGTTGACGTTCCCGTACGAGAAGGCATAGCGGTAGTAGCTGCCGGTGGGATCCGGCGTCGTTGAAATGGCTACGCATTCGAGATATGGCGTGGTGCTGACCGAGAACTGACTGATCAGCCAGCGATCGGCGATCGGGTCATACAGGGCGATCGGGTCGCCGTCGTTGTTCACCTGGCAGCCACCGCCGAAGCCCGCCCAGAGCGTGTTGTTCGGCACGGGGCCATAAAGGAGCGCGCCGGCCTTGCTGAACACCGCGAGATCCGAGTTGACGATCTGCACGTAGTGGTTTGGACCGACATCGCCGTTCGTGTCCGGCGGCGCGCCCCCGGGCGCGTACGAGCCCAGACCCACGCCGATCCCATCAAAGTTTGCGCCGACCGTCGGCGCGGCCGTGGCGACAACGCTCTCCTGGATCAGAGGATCGGGTGCGCTACCCGTGGCACCAGCCTGCGGGTTCAGCTCGTACTTCGGGTGCTGCCGCTGGCCCGTCTGCTGGGCGTTGGTCGCCGGCCTCAGGTCGCGAAGGGGCGGCGATACGTCGTGGTGCACGGCGGCCGATACCTCGGGGACCGGACCGGCTGCTGTGAGGGCGGAAGGAGCTGTCGGTGTTGAGATTGCGGCTGCTGGGGTCGCTAGCACGACCGTGCCTACTAGCAACGCGGTGCTCATCACGAGCGCTAGCTGTCGCGCAGCCAAAGCCAATCGGGGAGCAGCCTGCCGTCCCATTCCTACCTCAACCTGTCGATGACGCGATCGCCCAACGCGGGCGAGCGAACGATACGGGTAACTATCTAGGCGGCCCTCGCTTGGGCGAGGGGTCGGCGACCGATGGGACGGATCGGATTCCGCCAGGCCGCGCCGAAGGCTGAGGCAAAATCTCCGGCAAGTACGCGGCGTGGTGAGCTCATACGAAAGGCGAGATTTGAACGCACCCATCGACCTGGCGGCGGCGAGCTCCGGATAGCACGCGGCGACGGCGAGTGTTTCGAAACGATCTGGCGCGCGACACGTGAGGATTTCGCGAGCCCGTCGATCGAGCGGTGCGCGATCGGCGGCCCTCTAGATCGGAGCGTGCCCTTCGATTGCGCAGGAAAGGGGAAGGCCCCGGCGGTGTGCCGGGGCCCTTCTCGTTTGCGTAGAGGATGGCGCCGCTACGGCTGGAGCGTCGTTCCACTGTTGTTTGTGATCAAGGTGCCGTTGATGTCGATGTTGTCGAGTTTCACTTCGCCAGGGCCAACGTCCGTTCCCTCATCGAAGACGATCTCGATGTATGTAGTTGGACCGACGAAAGGCTCGAATAGTCCGGTACTTACGCGGAACCCGTCTGTCGCTAGGTTGAATCGCACGCTTGTCCAGCCCGCCTGCTCGGCTTCAGTGGCTGTGCCGTGATTGCACCCGAAGAACCAGTAATCACTGTAGTTGGCTCCGGTCGGACAACTCTCGGGCGTCGGAGATCTCGGACAGGCCATCCTCGCCGCGGCGCCGGCCGCAGCTCGGGCGCAGCTCGAGCCGTTCGTGCCGGCCATCGTCGACGCTATCCACCGCGCCTTCTCGATCGCGACCGCGAGCACGTTTACGTTCGGGATCGCGGCCGCGGCTGTGGCGCTGATCGTCGTGGCGTTCCTACGCGAAACGCCGGCGCGAGCGACGGCGACCGAAGACGAGACGATCGCGGCCTAGACCGCTAACCTTCCCCGCCGTGGCGAAGCTCACCAGCCGGGATCGCGCGGCCGCGCTTGCGATCCTCGAGAACGCCCAGTGGGTCTATGCCCTGGGCCGCTACCCGAAGAAGCAGGTGCTCGACGATCCCGTCGACGTGCGGATGCTCCGCGAGCGTGTCGAGGCGATGCGCAAAGCGGCGGGGCAGCTCAGCGCCGCTCAGAAGAAGAAGGTCGACGTCCCATGGAACAGGGTCGATGCTGAGATCGACGAGACGCCGGATGCGCTGTGGGCGATGGTGAAGAAGGTGGTCCCGAAAGTGATCTCCGAGCTTCGTCCGCTCGTGAGCGACACGCCCGAGGCGGCATTCCTGATTTCGGCCGAGGCCACCAAGACCAAGGAAAAGAAGAAGCCGGCGCCAACTAAGCGGAATAGGCGCTAAGAAGAAGGCCCCCGGCCGGAGTTCGACCGGGGGCCTACGCGCTCTCCGTTGGACGCTCTGGGACTAGGGCGTGCAGTTGACCGTGAAGGTCACTGGATTGGTCTTGTAGTCCGTGAAGGATGTCTGCGTGACAACCGCCTGGTACTGCGTGTCTTCGGTAAGGGGGCTGCCCGTGTTGAAAGTAATGCCAAACGCTCCAGCGTCGTCCGTCATCGGGTTGGGATTTGCGGACGCGAAGAACGTGGGTGGGACTCCGCCTCCATCAGGAGGAGGCGTAATTGCGGGCGAGTACAAGAGGAGGAAGTACTCGGTGTTTAGCGCGAGTCCAGTTCCCACTATGTCGAAGGTGCCGCACACCGTTGCCGCGGGCAGGCCGTCTACCGTCAGGGTGCCGATCGTTCCCGTTGTTTCCGTGTCGCTGTCGTTTGCCGAGTTAGGGTCGCTCGTGGCGGACCTGACCGTGGCGGTGTTGGTGATCGTCGTGCCTGCGGGCGTGTCTCCGTTCACCTTCACCACGAGCGTGAAGGTCGCGCTCGCCTCGTCGGCGAGCCTCGGGCGTCTGGCGATCACCGTGCCGATGTCGCCGGCGGCCGGGGTGCTGGTCATCCAGCCCGGGGCCGTGATGGACACGAAGGTGGTGTTGGCTGGGATCACGTCGCTGACCGAGACCTGCTCGGCGTCGTCCGGGCCGGCATTACTGATGGTGATCGTGTAGGTGAGGTTGATGCCTGCGAGGACGGGGTCGGGCGAGTCCGTCTTGGTGACGGAGAGGTCGGCGGCGCATACGAACGTCGCCGTGACAGAGTTCGTCTTCGGCGTGTTGTCATCCTCGTTAGCCGTGACGACCCAGGTGAACGAGGCGGGCGGTGTTATCGCTTCGGTGTCGAAGGTGATCCCGAAGTTCCCGTCTTCGTCGGTCTCGAACAAGACGCCACTGGGAGCGAAGCCGTCCCTCGTCACCTTCAGGAAGTACTCGGTCTCCGGTGTAAGCCCGCCGACCGCGAACTGCAGCGCGAAGTCCTCGCTGGGGCAGCCGGTTACGGCGACCTGGCCGTCTTCGACCGTCAGGGTGCCGAGCGGTACCGGTGTCGGCGTGGGTCTCGGCGTCCGCGGCGGGAGAATTACTACCGGCGCCGGTGTCGGCGTCGGGAGCGGGATGTTTCCGATGGCTTCGACCGTGGCGTCCTGGTAGTAGCCCTCGGGATGGATTCTCTCTCCCGTCGCGGCGAGCACCAGATCACCGTTGAATCGGTGCGTGCCGGTCCCATCCGCCGGGGCTTTGATGTTGTACGCGAAGGCCGCAGTCGCACCCGGCGCGACAGTCGTCTGCGTGTGGGTCGCGTAGCGAGTGGCCGAGAGCCATCCGCTATTCCAGGGAGCCTCGGATGCATCCTGGGCGTTGCAGGTGACCTTGTCCTCACGACACGCGGCGAGGTCGACCTGCGAGGAGCTGCCGTTGATCCAGGTCACGCTCCCGGTGTTTATGAAGAACACCTGGAACGACTTGGTCTCGCCAGGATCGATCGTGACAAACGCCGACTCGCTGTTGTAGGCGGAGTCGTAACCCGTCACGGCGACAGCGGGCGACGGCGTGAGCGCAAGAACGAGCGCGATGAGCGCGAAGATTCGTAAGAGCCTCATGTTGTCTCCCCCCAAATCTTTCGCCACCACCGTTTGCGTCAGTGCGACGCCCTCCACGGCGACGGCGATTCTTCGTCGTCGTCCAGTGCGATCGCTCGACGAGAGCGGGGATCGGCCGCGTTTGGCCGGCCCTCGTCCGAGAGTTCCTCCCGGTGTGAGTTCTCGCTTGCGTGTAGACCCATCCCGTCCGACGCGCAGGCCTCCATGGAGAAACCACACCCACCCGTGACCGATCGGCTCCTTGCTGACCTCCCCCGGCCGATCCGTTGCGGAAGTGATATTCCGTTGCCCAACCGCTGTCAAATAAAGTTGCTGGTCACTTGAACGCGTCATTCACAGCCGCCGCGGCTCTGGTTGTCGAAGGCCCTCCCCATGGAGGCTCGGGCCACTGGGCGGGAGCTCCCGGAGCGTTTAGTAATCGTGACGCGGTTTACCTTGTCTACCGCCTAAGGTGGCCGCGCCCCCGCCGCGGCGGCGAGCTGCGCATCGCGCGCGGCGATGGCGAGCGCTTCGTAACGATCTGGCGAGCGACCCGCGAGGATTTCGCGAGCCCCTCCATCGAGCGGTGCGCGATTCTCCACGACGGCCGAACATGGCGCCTCTATGTGAGCTACGTCGACGGAGTCGACGGGCGGTGGCGCATCGATGTGATCGAGGCGGGGAGCCCCGATTCGTTCGATCCAGCCGCTCGGCGACCAGCCCTCGATGCCGATATGGCGAACGCGATCGCCGTGAAGGATCCATGGCTCCGGCGGGTCGGCGACCGCTGGTGGATGTTCGTGTCGTACGGAGAGCGCCCGGCCAACGAACGCCAGCTGCACGAGAGCGGCGACGCCCTGTCGACCGGAGCGGTCAAATCGGAGACCGGGCTCGCGACGAGCGCCGACGGCCTGCGCTGGCAATGGGAAGGGCGAGTGTTCGCCGCCGCGACAAAGGGCTGGGACAAAGCCACGGCGCGTTTGAGTACGGCATATCGCTCCGGGGACGAGTGGGTCGGCCTATACGACGGAGCCTCGGACATCAGTGAGAACTACGAAGAGCGATGCGGGATCGCGCGAAGCGCCGACCTGCGGACGTGGGAGCGGCTCGGCTCGGGGCCGGCGATCGGCGCGGCGGGCGGACCAGGGACGGTCCGCTATGTCGAGAGCGTCGTCTTCGGGGACCGGATCCTGTTCTTCTTCGAGCGCACGCGAGCCGATGGCGCGCATGAGCTCTGCACGAGCTCGATCCCGGTCAGCGAATCGGGCCGCGACACTCCTGGCTGACGCAGAACGCCTGACCTAAGAGAAGGACTGCTCCGACGAGCACGGCGTAGAAGAGCCACAGCGCACCGACCGCGATCGTCGCCCAGACGAGCCAGTGCGAGGAACGGCTCGCGTGCGAGTCGTCGCGGAACTGCAGGTACGCGATCACGACTGCGTTGACGTCCACGATCGTGACGACCACGGCGATCGGCGCGTTCGTGATGATCACGCCGTAGCCACCGAAGAAAAGAGCGAGCACGTGCGGAACGACGCTGACGGCAAAAGCGGCCCAGAGCTCGTACGGCGGTCGGACCGCTTCGGCGCGCGGAGTCGCTATCGGCGTTTCACTCACTGCGGCGAAATAGTGCGCTGGGCCGCCGTGCAACCCGCGTCTCCGCGGTTGCAATCGCGCTAGCGCATCGCCTCGAGGAGCGGAGTCACGTCGCGGTGGAAGACGTCCTGCTCGACCAGCGGCTTCTCGGCGAGCGCCGGGATCCGCTGACCGACGGCGTCCTCGTACGTCGGAAGCTCCACCTGGTAGTAGATGCCGATCGGGATGGGGTCGGTTTCGTAACTTCGCGCGACGGCCGCCGCCTTCTTCGCGATCATGTCCTGCGCGTCGGTCGGGTCCTGCACCTTCCCGTCATAGCCCTTGTCCTCGAGCTTGTAGAGGCGCGAGCGCTTCTCGGGAAGATCGGCGCCCTCGTACCACTCCTTCGTGTAGAGGTCGTTGTACGTGGGGCACGTCTGAAGCACGTCGACGAGCGCGGATCCCTTGTGCTGGATCGCCTTCACGATGATCGACGCGAGGTACTTGGGCTCGAGCGCGTACCCGCGTGCGATGAACGTGTATCCCGACGCGACGGCCATCGCGACGGGGTTGATGCCGTCCTGGATCGCCTGCTCGGGCATCGACTTCGTCTTCTTTCCTTTGGAAAGCGTCGGTGACGCCTGACCCTTCGTGAGTCCGTAGACATTGTTGTTGTGGACGATGTAGGCGAAGTCGGCGTTCCGCCGGCCCGCGCCGACGAAGTAGCCCGCGCCGATGCCGTAGCCGTCGCCGTCGCCGCCGAGCGCGAGCACCGTGAGATCGGTGTTCGCGAGGCGGCCGCCCGTCGCGACGGTGAGCACGCGGCCGTGCAGCGTGTGGAAGCCGTACCCGTTTATGTAGTGCGGCGTCTTCCCGCTGCAACCGATGCCGCTGTAGACCGCGAGTTTGTCCGGCTCGATCTGCATTTGCGCCAGCGCCATTTGGATTCCGGTGAGGATGCCGAAGTCGCCGCAGCCTGGACACCAGTCATTGTGCAGATCGCTCTTGTAGTCCTTGAGCGCGAGCGGCTTCGCGGGTGCGTTAATGGACATACGTCACCACCGGTTCTGCTGTTGCGCCGTCGTAGACCTTCGCGAGTGCGTTCACGACCTCGTCCTCGCTGAAGGGCCGGCCGTCGAATTTGTTGATGCGCTGATCGATCATCACGCCGGTCTGCTCCTGCACGACCTGCGCGAGCTGACCTGAGTAGTTCTCCTCCATCGACACGATCCGCTTCGCGCCGCGCAGGATGTCGCCGACCGCCTTCGCCGGGAAAGGCCGCATCAGGCGGCACTGCAGGAAGTTGATCTTCTTCTCCTGCGACTCGAGGATCTTGAGCGCGTCGAGGATCGTTCCCTTCGTCGAGCCCCAGCCGAGCACGGTGAGCTCCGCGTCCTTCGGCCCGTGGAGGAAGTACTGCTGCTCCTGCGGGATCGCGTCCTGGGCGAGCTTCAGCTTGCCCATCCGCTTTTCCATCATCGCGACGCGCATCTCGACGCCCTCGGTGATGTGCCCGTCGGGGTCGTGCTCGTCGCTGGTGATCCAGTGGCGGCCACCCTTGATGCCCGGGCGCGAGCGCGGGGAGATCCCGTCCTTCGCGAACGCGTAGCGCAGGTATTCCTTCACGTTCGCCATGTCCATCTTCCCGTGGCCATTGCCGTTGTGGCCGGCCTGCGAACCGGCGTCATTCGCGCCCTTCGCGTCGACGGCGGTCCACTCTGAGCCGGTGAACATCTCACCGCGGTCGATCTGGTCCCACTTCAGCTCGAGCTTGTCGATCGTCGTGTAGACCGAGGCGAGCTTCTTGTCGCTGAGCACGATGATCGGCATCTGGTAGCGCTCGGCCCAGTTGAATGCGGAGAAGGTGTCCTGGTACGCCTCGCGGAGGTCGCCGGGCGCGATGACGATGTGCGGGAAGTCGCCCTGCGCCGGGTGCAGCGAGAACTGCAGGTCGCCCTGCTCCTGCCGTGTCGGCAGGCCCGTCGACGGACCACCGCGCTGGTACATGACGAGGACGGGGCCGGGGCACTCGGTGATCGACGCGAAGCCGATGCCCTCGACCATCAGCGCGAACCCGGGGCCGCTCGTCGCGGTCGCGGCGCGCACGCCCATGTGCGCTGCGCCGACGGCCATGTTGATCGAGCTGATCTCGTCCTCGCACTGGACGACGAGCAGGTTGTAGTCGCGCTGCTGCCGCTCGAGGTAGACGGACTCGTCGGTCGCCGGCGAGATGGGGTAATAGGTCTGGAAGGCACAGCCCGCCTTGAGCTTGGCGATCGCGTGGATCTCGTAGCCCTTCGCGAGGAGACGCGCCTTCGGCTCGCGGCCCGGCTTGAGCGTGTACGGGAAGTCCTTCGCGCTCTCGTGCTGCTTCACGTGCTCGAACGCGAGCTTCGCGGCGCGCACGTTCAGCTCGCCGACCTCAGCGCGCTTGCCTTTGAACTGCGAGCGGATGACCTCGGCGACGAGATCGAACGGGTACTCGCAGAGCGCGAGCGACGCGCCGAGCCCGACCGTGTTCTTCATGACCTCGTACCGACGGGCCTGCTCGCCCTTGCCAACTTCCTCGAGCGCCTTCTTGATGATCTCCATGAAGGGCACGGGGTAGAAGCGGAGGTCCGGACGGTTCGCCGTGGCGGGGTCGTACCCGATCTCGCTGTCGAAGATGACGCCGCCGCCCTCGTTGATCTCGCCTAGGTGGCCGTAGTGCGTGGCCCAGCGGCGGTGGTCGCCGTCGCCGGCCAGGGTCTCGAGGTCGAGCGCGACCAGGATGTCGGCCTTGTCCTTATATGAGCGCACGTCCTCGTCGTCCACGCGGACCCGATAGAAGGAGTGCTTGCCCATGATGTTCGAGTGGTATTCGATGTTCGCGTAGACACGCAGACCGGCTCGCGAGCAGGCCTTGGCGAACACTTCGGCGGAGGCGTTGATTCCGCTTCCCTGGGGACCGCCGATCATCCAGGTCAGCCGGTTCTTCTGCACTGCGGAACGTCTATTGTACGTTCGCGGTGAGCTCTCGTCGCGAGCGTGACACGCTGGGCGAGATCGAGGTCCCCGAGACGGCCCTGTGGGGTGCGCAGAGCCAGCGAGCAATCGAGAACTACCCCATCAGCGGTTACCGCGCCTTCCCGGCGTTCATTCGGGCCTTCGTTCGGATTAAGCGCGCCGCGGCCCTCGCGAACGCCGAGGCCGGGCGCCTCGACGAGCGGCGCAAGGACGCGATTGTGGCCGCATGCGACGAGGTTCTCGCCGGAAAGCACATGGATCAATTCGTTGTCGATGTCTTTCACTCGGGCGCCGGCGTGTCCTTTCATATGAACGTGAACGAGGTCCTGGCCAATCGCGCGAACCAGATCCTCGGCGGCGGGCTGGGGACGTACGAGCACGTGAACCCCAATGACCACGTGAACATGGCCCAGTCCACGAACGACACGACGCCGACGGCCATGCGTCTCGCGGCCCTCGAGCTCACGAAGACGCTCTGCGCTGAGCTCGACACGCTCGGGGACGCGATCTCCGAAAAGGCCACGCGGTACGCCGACACCGTGAAGCCTGGGCGCACACACCTCCAGGACGCCGTGCCGATCACATTCGGTCAGGAGTTCTCGGGCTGGTCGGAACGTGTTCGCGGCGCGGCGGCGCGACTTCGGGCCGGACGCGCGGAGCTCTGCGAGCTCGGGATCGGAGGCACAGCGGCCGGCACCGGTCTGAACGCCGACCCGCAATTCCGCGAGCGCGTCTGCGCATACCTTGCCGAGTGGTACGGCGAGCCGATCGCACCCGCGAAGAATCTCTTCTCGACGATGCAGTCGATGGCGCCGTTCGTCCGCATATCGAGCGGCATGCGCACGGCCGCGATCGAGGTCTCGAGCATCTGCAACGACATCCGGCTGCTCGTCTCCGGGCCGCGGACGGGCTTCGGCGAGCTCCGCATTCCCGCGGTGCAGCCCGGCTCCTCGATCATGCCGGGCAAGGTGAATCCGGCGATCCCGGAGATGGTGAACCAGGTCTGCTTTCAGGTGATCGGCAACGACACCGCGGTCGCGTGGGGAGCCCAGGCGGGACAGCTCGAGCTCAACGTGATGATGCCGGGGATCAACTACGCGAACTGCTTTTCGGCGACGATCCTGACGAACGCGATCCGCGTGCTGCGCGAGAAGACGATCGCCGGGATGGAGGTCGACGAGGGCCGCGCCGAGGAGCTCATGGACGCGAGCCCGTCGCTCATCGTCACCGCTCTCACGCCGCATATCGGCTACGCCAAGGCCGCGGCTCTGGTGAAGCAGGCACTCGCGGAACGACGCTCGCTCTTCGACGTCGCGAAGGACGCGAAGATCATGCCCGACAAGGATCTACGCCGGGTCCTCGATCCGCTCCCGATGACGAAGGGCGGCGTCCAGGACTGAAGGCCGCCGAGCTCCTCCTTGCGCTCCTCATCGTGGTCGCGGTACTGGTCACGATCTCGCGGCGGATCCGCGTTCCGTATCCGGTGCTCCTGCTCCTCGGCGGCCTCGTTGTCGGGCTCGTCCCGGGCATCCCGCCGCTCGAGCTCGACCCCGAGATCGTCTTCCTCGTCGTGCTTCCGCCACTCCTTTATGTAAGCGCGTTCCTCACGCCCATTCGCGACTTCCGGTCGAACCTGAAGAACATCAGCCTGCTCGCGGTTGGCCTCGTCGCGGTCAGCGCCGGGGTGGTCGCCGCCATCGCGATGGCGCTCGTGCCGGGCATGACGTGGCCGCTCGCAGCGGCGCTCGGCGCGATCGTGTCCCCGCCCGACGCGGTCGCCGCGACCGCGATCGCCCAGCGTCTCGCGGTCCCCCGGCGGGTCATCAGCATCCTCGAGGGCGAGAGCCTCCTCAACGACGCGACCGCGCTGACGATCTACCGCGCGGCCATCGGCGCGGCTGCCGCCGCCGCGGCGGTCTCGGTGGTCGGGTCGCTCGCGAGCTTCGTGTTCGTCGCGCTTGGCGGCATCCTCATCGGGCTCGTCGTCGGGTGGATCGTCTCGTGGGTCCGCTCCCATCTCACGGACACGCCCGTCGAGATCACCGTCTCGCTGCTCACGCCCTACGCCGCGTACCTTCCTGCGGAAGCGTTCGGCGTCTCGGGCGTGTTGGCCGCGGTGACCGTCGGGCTGTTCCTCGGACGACGCTCGTCGCGGATCATGGGATCTGAAGCCCGCCTGGCGGGTCGAGCGGTATGGGAGAGCCTCGTCTTTCTCCTGACCGGCGTCGTCTTCCTGGCCATCGGCTTTCAGATATCGAGCATCGCGCGGCAGATGGATCGCCCGACGCTTCTCCAGCTCGCGGCCGTCGGCCTTCTCGTGAGCGTCGCCCTCATCGTCGTGCGCGCGCTGTGGGTCTTCGCCATGAGCCTCCGCGAGCTTCTCTCAAAGCAGCAGCGGGCTACGCGGCTCAGGGAGTCGATCGTCCTCTCGTGGGCCGGGATGCGGGGCGTCGTCTCGCTGGCTGCGGCCCTGGCCGTCCCGATCTCGCTTCCTGGTAATGCGCAGGCCGCGCGTGACGCGATCATCATCATCACGTTCACCGTGATCCTCGTGACGCTCGTTGGTCAGGGCCTGACCCTGCCGCTCGTGATCAAGGCGGTCGGTCTGGGAAGCGACGCGGACGAGCGCCATGAGGAGTCGCACGCGCGACAGGAGCTTATCGAGGAGGCGCTGCGGCGGATTGACGAGCTCGAGCAGCAATGGCCCGATCACAAACCACTCATCGATCAGCTGCGGACGAGTTACAAGCACCGCGCAGAGCACGAGGAGCAGCTGCACGAAGCCCCGGGCAACGAAGCCGAGCAGGAGCTGATCGAGCACCGCCAGGTCCGCAGCGAGGTGATCGGTGCGCAGCGCGAGGCGTTGCTCGCGATGCGCGACCGCGGCGCCATTGACGACGACGTGCTCCGCGAGATCGAGCGGGAGCTCGACCTCGAGGAGATCCGGATGGAGGCATGATGAGCACCGTGATGACTGAAACGACCGACGTGACCGCCGAGACGACCGACCTTCTCCAGCGCCTCATCCGCAACTCTTGCGTGAACGAGGGCACGCCCGAGTCCGGACACGAGGTGCGGAGCGTCGATCTGCTCGAGAGCTACCTGCGCCTCCCCGGCGTCGAGATGAAGCGCTACGAGCCCGTGCCCGGGCGCGCGAGCCTCGTGCTGCGCATCGAGGGCAGCGACCCGAAGGCGCCTTCGCTCCACTTGATGGGGCACACCGACGTCGTGCCGGTTACCCCGGCGGGCTGGCGGCACGATCCCTTCGCAGCCGAGCTGATCGACGGCGAGGTGTGGGGACGCGGCGCGGTCGACATGCTCGACGTGACGGCCTCAATGGCGGTCGCGGTCCGCCGGCTTCTGAAGTCCGGCTTCCGGCCGAAGGGGACGCTCATCTATTCCGCGGTCGCGGACGAGGAAGCGCTCGGCACATACGGCGCGAAGTGGCTCACCGAAAACGCGTGGGACGACGTGAAGGCCGACTACCTCGTGACCGAGTTCGGTGGAATGCGCATCCCGCTCGGGGAGGGCGCGCCGAAGCTGCCGCTCATCGCGGCCGAGAAGGGCTCGCAGTGGACGCGACTCCGCGTGCGCGGCACGCCGGGCCACGGTTCCATGCCGTATCAGGCGGACAACGCGCTCCTCAAGGCCGCCGAGATCATCACGAGGGTGGGGAAGTACAAGGCGCCGCTGCGCCTGCACGACATCTGGAAGCAGTTCATTGAAGGCCTCGACCTGCCGGCGCCGGCGCGCCTTGCCCTGACCAACGCCGCGACGTTCGACATGGCGCTCGACCGCGGGCCGGAAGGCACGGCGCCGATGTTCTACGCCGCGACGCGGACGACGTTCTCGCCGAACATCGCGCACTCCGGCGTGAAACTGAACGTGATCCCCGACACCGCCGAGATCGACATCGACATCCGCACCATCTCGGGGGACGACGGTCCAAAAGTGCGCGAGATGCTGAAGCAGGCGATCGGCGATGAGCTATGGAAGGACGTCGAGATCGTGGCCGAAGGCGACAACCCCGCGACCGAGTCGCGAACGGACACGCCCCTATGGGACACGCTCACGAAGGTGTCGCAGAAGCTGGTGCCGGGCGCGCAGACAATCCCGTTCCTCATCGTGGGCGCGACCGACGCGCGGTTCTTCCGCCGCAAGGGCGTGACCGCCTACGGCTACGGCCTCATGAGCGAGCGCATCTCGTTCAAGGACTTCTCGAAGATGTTCCACGGCCGAAATGAACGCGTAGACCAAGAATCTCTTCGCCTCAGCACGGAGCTCTTCGAGCAGACGGCGCGGGAGTTCGTCGGCGGGTAGCCCAGTCCTATGTTCACGACGCTCGGGATGTGATAAGTAGATTGACGTGACGATCACGTCTCGCGAAGTCCCGATCTTCACGCACGAGCTTCTGATCCGCGCTACTCGGGGCCAAAAACACATCTTGGACACGCGACTCGAAGTCGCCCGGCTCGCCTACAACGCGCTCCTAAGTGAATGCCTGCGCCGGGTTCAACTGCTTCGTGAATCCCGCGAGTTCCGAAAGGCCCGGGCGATGCGGGCAGGACGACGCAAACGCGTGGCGTTGCGTAGGGTCGACGAACGATTCGCCTTCCGCCGTTACGACCTTTACGGGTGGGCAAGCAAGAAAGTCACGCCGAGCTGGCTGGGTGACCATGTCGACGCCCAGTGCGTTCGGAGTCTGGCGGCGAGGGCCTATACGGCGGCGAGGCAATACCAGTTGGGGCGCAAGGGTTTGCCTCGACCGCTGCGCCGAGGCGAACTCCGGAGCGTGGAGGGGCAAAGCGGGCGGCAGGGGATCCGCATCTCGGGAACCGAGTTCATATGGGCCGACCTTAGAGCGCAGCTCCAGATCGACCCCGGCGACCCGCACACGAGTCATGCGCTTCAGTCGAGGATTAGGCGGGTCCGTTTGGTCCGGAGGCGGATTGGAACTAAGGACTGCTTCTACGCGGTGCTCGTATGCGGCGGGCTCACTTACTTCAAGCCGGAGCGGTCACTCGCATGTGAGACCGTCGGCGTCGATCCAGGGCCCCGCTTCTTCGGCATCGCATTCGGCACAGACGGCGCCGTTGTCGATCTACGTAGCTCGGACCGCAACCGACTCTGCAACCGCCGGTTCGAACGGAGCGCGGACAGAAAGTTGCGACTGGGGAATCCGGCGAATTTCGAGGCCGATGGAAACTGGCGGCCACAACCTAAGCATTGGCGGCGATCAAACCACCTCAAACGCGACCCTGCCTGGGTCGCGCAGTTTCGCCGTCGTGCTGCGGGTGAGCGAAAGACAATTCGGGGAACATTAGTCAACGCGCTCCTCAGAGCAGGTACGAGCTTCAAGGTGGAGGCCAACGCTTACACCCAGTTCCACAAGGAATTCGGCCGATCGGCCAAACAGGCATCGCCCGCGAGTTTCACCGCACTCTTGCGTCGGCGATGCCGAGAGATCGGAATTTCGTTCGCCGCTGTCCCGCGATCCCTAAAGCTCTCGAGAACGTGCCACAACTGCGGTCGAGTCCAAGCTAAGGGTCTCAGCATTCGTATTCACGATTGCCCATGCGGGGTAAAGGTTCAGCGAGACATCTATTCAGCTTGGCTCGCGAGATTCGCCATCGCCGACCCATCCGGGTCGTCATGGGTCCTTGATATTGACCAGGCCAAAACGGCCTGGTCGGGTGCAGGACTGCGCTTGCCAGCGATATCAAGGCCTCTCTCTTCGAGCGAGTTCGTCTCGTTCGTGGAGAGTCAAGTCGCGAACGGTCGCATTGCGATCAGCCTTCCGTCACTCGGAGGGACAGAGCGGCTCGCTGGTGCAGTGGTCGGAACATCGGATGACGCTCGGGATGTCGTAGGTTCGGCCGAGGGCCCGAGAAAGTCCGGTGGAAAGCCATCACGCGCTTACGCCAAATCAGGCGCGAGTCGCGCGGGTCCAGTCCACGGACATGATGAGAAACGCCGTGACAAGCGAACCGGATGGAAGCGCGGCTCGAGCGGTCGCGCGGCTGCCTTCAAAGCTGCTCCAAGGCCGATGTTGGCCGAGAGTCCAAAGACACCGCGCGGGGTTTCGTAGGGTGATGCGGATCGACCAGGAGTCGCTGCGACTCTCGGCCGAGCTGTTCGAGCAGACCGCTCGCGCTTTCGTGGGTTGACCCTGCTGGACAAAGAACGCGAACTCAGTCGGCGTCGGCGACGATCGTGGTCGCCTCGCGCCGAGTAGCGCGCTTCTCCTCGTAGCGGCGCGCCGCGGCGTCGAGCTTCGCCAGAAACCGCGCGAGCCGGTCGCGCGCCTGCTCCGCCTCGGGGTCGAGGCCCGTGCGCTCGAACACCTTCCAGTAACGAAGCAGGGGCCAGAGGATGTCGTCGTGATGGATGCGCAGGTCATAGATCCCCGCTTCGGCCATCTTCGCGGCCTTCCGACTGAAGCCGCTGATGCCGGCGCCCGGCATCTCGAACGTAAGCACCTGCTTCGTGATGGCCTCGATAACACTGGAAGGATCGATCTCCATCATGGCCGCGAGCGCGTCGCGGTAGAAAACCATATGGAGGTTCTCGTCCGTCGCGACGCGCGCCATGATCTTGTCGGCCACCGGGTCGGTGGAGTACCTGCCGGTGTTCATGTGCGATATCCGGGTCGCGAGCTCCTGAAACGACGTGTAGGCGAGGCCGTTAATAACGTCGAGCGGTCGGTCGTAGCCCAACAGCACGGTCTGCATGCGTCCGCGCTCGAGCGCGATCGGGTCGATGTTTCGGGTGACGATGAGATAGTCGCGGATGACGATCGCGTGCCGTCCCTCCTCCGCCGTCCAGCGGTGTACCCAGTTCGTCCACGGCCCATCGGTGTCCTTGAACATGCTGTGGATGAGCCGGTGATAGGAAGGGAGGTTGTCCTCGGTGAGTAGGTTCACCTCGAAGGCCGTCTGGGCGACCCCGGTAAGCCGAGGTTGGTCCGGTGTCCAGGGTTCCTTGTCAAAGTCCCTGCCCAACGAATACGGGATGTATTCGTGCGGAAACCACTCCTTGGCCACCGAAACGTGGCGGTCGAGAAGCTTTGCTGCCACCGGCTCGATCTCATGGAGGAGCTGGGCGGGGGTCTTGCGGTGGGAAACGGTCGTCATTAACCGCAATGATGCACGGATCGGGCCGCTTTTCGCTGGGAGGTGAGATGGCGAAGGTGATCGTCGGCATGACGACGTCGTTGGACGGCTTCGTCAACGACCGAAACGGAAGCGTCGAGCGCCTCTACCCGGACCTCGAAGCGCTGCGGAAGACCGAGTTCCTGCGGGATGCGATCGCGAACACCGGCGCCGTGGTGATGGGAAGGCGCGCCTACGACATGGCGAACGGAGATTTCACCGGCTACGAATTCCAGGTGCCCATCTTCGTCGTCACCCACCGCCCTCCGAAAGACGCGCCAAAGGGTCAGAACGCGAACCTGTCCATCAGCTTCGTAACCGAGGGGACCGAAGCGGCGGTGCAGAAAGCCAAGAAAGCGGCAGGCGCTCGGGATGTCACCGTCGTTGGCGGCGCCAGCACTGCCCAGCAATGCATCAACGCGGGGCTCGCCGACGAGCTAGAAGTCGGCATCGTCCCCGTCCTTTTCGGAGAGGGCCTTCGACTCTTCGAGAACCTGCGCGACGAGCCGCGCCAGCTGGAAACGATCAGGGTCATGAGGTCGCCTGGCCGAACCGACATCAAGTACCGCGTCATCAAGTAACCGAACTGCGTTCGGAGTTACCGCACCATCAGCCGCTGACGCGCATCGCGACGTCGGCGCTCTGCTCCCGATCAGCGCGTGACCGCTGGATCCGCCCGACGATTCGCCGCGTCAGCGCGTCCATCGCCGCGTAACCAGCACCGATCCCGGTCGGCGGATTGCCGGCAGGAAGCATCAGCACCGGGAGGACCGGCGACCACGTCCAGATTCCCAGTCCGGTTCCGTAGAGCTCGAGTGCGGTCGTCATGGCGAAGCTCACCGCGTAGAGCAGCGGGTAGCGGCCGCGAACGATGAACCGGATGAAGATCGCCCAGGTGACGAACCCGAGGAGATCGGGCAGCGGACGACCGAAGAGCCCGTAGACCATCCACGCGCTCGCGCCTGCGGTGACGGCGATGACGATGGCGCGCGCGTGACGCTGCAATAGGGGGAGCGACGCCGCGCGAAGCGCCGAAAGGTAGAAGAGGCCGTGGCCCGCGGGGACGTACAGCGGCAGGTTGTCGAGCCGGTACGTGTACGCGCCCCATATCAGCGAGCCGACGCACTCGAGAACGGTTGCCACGACGACGAGGACCACGACCTGAACTCGGATGGGTGGCGGCTGAAGCACCAGCGCGATCCCGAGGAACGCCCAGGCGAGAAGTGAGAGCGCCATTTGGTGCATTGCCGTGCTCGATCGGTCGAGCGGCAGCGCGATCGCCACGAACGCGACGAACGACAGAACGAGCGCGAGCGAACCGCGCGTGGTGAGGGTCACGGCCGTGTCACGCCGTGGAGAACGCGCTCGCCCGCTGTCCGTTACCGCGAAGTCAGCGAAGTCCGCCCATCGCGAAGACCGCGAGCGCAGCGGCGGTCACCACGGAGACGACGAGGACGTACTCGCCTATCCCGATCTCGGACGCCCATCTCTGGTACCAGGGACGCTGGTGATGCGAGCGGCGTCGCGCCGTGGTCGTTTCGGCAACCGTAGGCTGCGCTGAACGGCCCCAGTCGTTCAGCCCCCTGAGTGGCGCGCGGGATTCGGCGTAGTCCGCTAGTGCCAGGGGTGGCGAGGATCGCGCCGGCGCCGGTGACTCGAGTGCTTTCGCGATCTGGCCGAGAGGCACAAGGTGGGCAGCTGCCGAGCTGAGCTGCGGCATGTCGCCTAGAAAGCTGCGCGCGTAAGCGAGCTCTCCCGCAGCGCGGTGCACGTCGTTCTCCTTCAGAAGGAGCTCGATGAATCGTGCGTACTCGTCGGCGGCGGCATCGACGTCCTCCGCATTCAAAAGCGCTGCAGCGAGGCGTCTATGAGCGACGAAGTTCTGAGGATCGATGGCCACGGCCGCCCACAGGAGGGCGCGCGCCGCAATCCGGTTCTCCTCGCGCGAAAGCACGGCGGCGCCACGACAAAGGGCCTCGACCTCAACCTGGGGCGAGACCTGCCATGCGTTGTGTTGAATCCCACCCGTTACCGCCACCACACGACTCCCCCTGCGTCACCGCACTGACGACGACGACAGTCTAAAGGGGCCGGTCAAAGCTCCGGGTAGCGGCGGTCACTCGATCTTGATGGTCTTGATCTTGTCGCCGATCTTGATGCCGTTCACGACGTCCATGCCGCTCGTGACGATGCCGAAGTTCGTGTACTGCTTGTCGAGGAACGCGGAGTCTTTCTTAACAACAAACCATTGGCTCCCATTGTTGATGGCGGGGTCCTGGCCGCGCGCGATGCCCACGGAGCCGAGCTTGAACGTCAGATCGTTGTACTCAGACGGCACCTTCTCGCCGCCGGTGCCGGTGCCGAGTGGATCGCCGCCTTGCACGACCCAGTCCTCGACGCGGTGGAAGAGCTTGTCGTTGTAGAAGCCGCTCTTCGACTTCTCGACGAAGCGCCCGACCGTCTGCGGTGCTTTGTCGGGACGCAGAGTGAACGCGAAGGAGCCGCCCTTGGCGAGCTCGACCGTGGCTTTGCTGCCGGTGGGAACCGGAGTGGGACTCGGACTTGGTGATTTCGTGGCCGTACCTCCAGGCGTCGCCGCGGGCGATCCGCAGGCGGTCACGACGAGGGTCGCGGCCGCGGTGCGTATGAGCGTGCGACGATTCATCGCTGATAACTCTATCGGTCTATCGTGTGTTCTCCCATGCCGAGTTTTCAGGCCCCGCGCGGAATGCGGGACCTGCTTCCCGAAGAAGCGGCCGCCTTCGACGCGTTGCAGGCGGTGATCGAAGCCCGCGCGCTCCGCTACGGCTACCCGCGCATCGTCACGCCCATCGTCGAGGACCGTGGCGTGTTCACGAAGTCCGTGGGTGAGACGAGCGACATCGTCGGGTACGAGATGTACGACGTCTCGTTGCATGGGCAGGGCGGCCTCGTTCTGCGACCGGAGGGGACCGCGGCGGTGACTCGGGCGTTCCTCGAGCACGGGTTGCACCGCGCGCCGCGTCCGGTGCGGTTTTTCTATTACGAGCCGATGTTCCGCGGCCAGCGGCCGCAGCTCCTGCGCTATCGCCAGTTCTGGCAATGGGGACTCGAGTGCTTCGGTCCCGAGGAGCCGGCTGCGGACGTTGAGATCATCGACTTCACCGCGCGCCTCTTCGCGGAGGTCGGACTTCAGAACTACCAGCTGGAGATCAACACGATCGGCGACGCGAAGTGCCAACCGAAAGTGAAGGAGGCGCTCGCGGCGTACTTCGCGAAGAACCGCGACGCGCTTTCCGACGAGTCGAAGGAGCGTCTGGATCGCAACCCGATGCGCATCCTCGACTCGAAGGACCCGAAGGACCGCGCGCTCGTCGCCGCGGCGCCGCAGATGCACGAGCTGCTCTGCGCCGAGGATCGCGAGCACTTCGACCAGGTCGTCGCCGGCGTGGAGAGGCTCGGGCATCCGTACAAGGTCTCGCAGACCCTCGTCCGCGGGCTCGACTACTACACGCGGACGGTCATGGAATGCATCCTCACCGAGGCGGAGTTCACGAAAGGCGGCGACATCGCCGTCGCGGCCGGCGGCCGCTACAACGACCTGGTGCAGACCCTCGGCGGGCCGCCGGTTCAGGGCGTGGGCATCGCCGGGGGCGTCGACGTGTTGTACGGAGCGTTGAAGAAAGAAGGAGTGCGGATGGGCCGCGAGACCAGCGCGGATGTGTACGTCCTGTCGGCCGAGAAGGGTGACGGCGCGGACCGTCTCCAGATCGCGGATCCGCTCCGGCAGGCCGGATTCACCGTGGCGATCGACTACTCGGACCGCCCGCTCGACAAGCAGCTCGAGAGCGCCGTCAAGCACGGCGCCAAGGTCGCGGTCATTCGCGGCACGCCCGAGGCACGCGGCGGAAACGTGATCGTCCGCGATCTGCTTAAGAAGGAGCAGCGGGTGACGCGGCTCGCCGCGGTCGTGACCGAGGTCGGGCGACACGTGCCCAAGCACCAGACCCCGCCGCTGTACGAAGGCCCGAGCAACCCCGACGACCACGAACCGGGCGCGGCCGGCGAAGGACCCTTCCTCAAGGATGATCGGGACTAGGTCGTGTTGAGGACGCATACCTGCGGCGAGGCGCGCGCTTCGCTCGCGGGCAAGGAAGTGACGCTGGCCGGATGGGTGCACACCCGCCGCGACCACGGCGAGCTCACGTTCATCGATCTGCGAGACCGTTATGGGATAACGCAGGTCGTCGCGCACGCGAAGGAGAACCCCGCCGCACACGCGGCGCTGGGCAAGGTTCGCAACGAGTGGGTGCTTCGCGTGCGAGGCAAAGTGCGGCCGCGACCTGAGGGAACGAAGAACCCGAAGCTCCTGACCGGCGACGTGGAGGTCGCGGCGAGCGAGATCGAAGTGCTCAACGAGTCGAAGACCCCGCCCTTCTATGTCAACGAGGAGACCGAGGTCGAGGAGACGCTGCGCTGGAAATATCGCTACGTCGATCTTCGGCGCGAGAAGTCGCGCGAGCTCATGCGTCTGCGGCACGAGGTCGTCGACTTCATTCGCAACTTCATGGTCGACCGCGGCTTCTGGGAGATCGAGACGACGGACTTGATCCGGTCCGATCCGACCGGCGCCCGCGACCTCGTCGTTCCGTCGCGGTACTACCCGGGAAAGTTCTGGGCGCTGCCGCAATCGCCGCAGCAGCTCAAACAGATCCTTATGGTCGGCGGGCTCGACCGCTACTTCCAGATCGCGCGGTGCTTCCGCGACGAGGACCCGCGCGCCGACCGCACGCTCGAGCACAGCCAGCTGGACATCGAGATGAGCTTCGTCGAGAAGCAGGACATCATGGCTCTCGGCGAGGAGCTCTACACGTCGATCTTCCAGAAGTACGCGCGCAAGCCGCTCAAGCAAGTGCCCTGGCCGCGTCTCACGTTCGAAGAGGCGATGCGCCGCTTCGGCATCGACCGGCCGGACCTGCGCTTTGGGATGGAGCTCATCGATCTCACCGACCTCTTCCGCTCGAGCGGCTTCAAGGTCTTCCGCGAGACGATCGAACAGAAGGGTGTCGTGCGCGCGATCGTCGTGCCCGGCAAAGCGAAGGCGTCGCGGAAGGAGATCGACGACCTTACCGCGATCGCCAAGCGCAAGGGCGCGAAGGGCCTCGCGCAGTTCGCGCTCGCGGGCGACACGATCGAGTCGCAGGTCGCGAAGTTCCTATCGGCGGAAGAGCTCGCGGGCATCCGACGAGTGACCGGGGCGAAGGACGGCGACCTCGTGCTCGCGGTCGCGGACACGTACGACGTCGCGAGCGAGTCCCTGGGAGTTGTGCGCGAGCATCTGGGCCATGCGCTTGGGCTCGCGGACACGAGCGCGCACTACGCGGTCTGGGTCCACGAATTCCCGCTCGTCCAGCGCACGCCCGACGGCGGCTGGACGTTCGCGCACAACCCCTTCTGCGGGCCGCTCACGCCACATGACCTCGAGCTTCTCGACACCGAGCCGGAGAAGGCGCGAAGCATGCAGTACGACCTCGTGGTCGACGGGCGCGAGCTCGGCGGGGGAAGCGTCCGCAACCACACGCGCGCGGCGCAGGAGCGGATCTTCGCGCAGATGGGTGTCTCGAAAGAGGAAGCGCAGGAGCGCTTTGGTGCGCTGCTCGACGCGCTCGACTACGGCGCGCCGCCGCACGGGGGCATCGCACCCGGCATCGACCGGCTCATCATGACCCTCGCCGGGACGGAGAACATCCGCGAGGTGCAGGCGTTCCCGAAGACGCAGACGGGGTACGACCCCCTGCTCGACGCCCCGGCCGCAGCCGACCCGAAGCTGCTCGAGGAGCTGGGGTTGCGCGTCGTCGCGAGGCCCGAGGCTCCGAAAAAGCTGTAGCGGCGGCCTACCCTGATGGAGTAAGTCGGTTCCGCAGCCGACCGGCGACCTCGACCACAGTCATGCCCGCGGAGATGTCAATCATGAGCTGGTAGAGCTCATCTTCCGAGAAGTCGACGACGTGCCCGTTGAGCTCGAGAAACGTCAGCGTGACGACGAGTGAAATGCGTTTGTTTCCGTCGATGAATGGCTGGTTCTGCGCGATGCCGCACAGAAGACTTGCCGCCTGCTCGGCCAGATCAGCGTTCGCGTAGTGCGCAGCATTCTCTGGGCGAGCGAGGGCTGATTGAAGCAGGTTCTCGTCGCGAAGCTCGTCCTGCGTCTCGGCGAGAGAAAGGCCCTTGATCTCCGCATAGAGAGCAAGGGCCTCAGCTAGGTCGACGTAGACGTAGGTCGGCTGATTCTCAGCGTCGGACAGCTGCCGCCTGCCGGGTGTCGTCTTTGCCGAGACGGTCAAGCACCCGTCGATTCCGGGCAATCACCTTGCGTCCCACTTCGAGGACCCTGGGCCGGATCTCCACAGGAGTCAGGATCACAGATCCGTTTCGCACTGTGGCTGTCACCAGATCGCCCTCACGGAGGCGAGCTGCACCCAATGTGCCTTGATCAAGAGTCACGGACAGGCTGTTGCCCTGCCTGCGGATCTTCATGACGTCCAACTGAGTACCTCCGATGGTTCCTGTTCGTAGTGGAAGATGACCGTATATACCGTATATACCGTGTCCTAGGCTACCACAGTCCCAAACAGCCTCAAAAAGTCCGCGCGATCCGCGGCGCGAGTCCCGGACCCGATGTCGCCGACCTACACTTTCACCGATGGACCGCGTGTATCTCGACCATGCTGCCACGACGCCCGTCGATCCCCTGGTCGCCGAGGCGATGGGCAGGATCTTGAGCGAAACGCACGGGAATCCCTCGAGCATCTACGCGGAGGGGCGCGCCGCGCGGGCTGCGGTCGACCGCGCTCGCGAC
Source organism: Chloroflexota bacterium (assembly GCA_038040265.1). Lineage (GTDB taxonomy): Bacteria > Chloroflexota > Limnocylindria > P2-11E > P2-11E > 3-1-20CM-2-70-9. The sequence continues at coordinate 43,419 of JBBPIP010000001.1, forward strand.
GAGGTCGCCGCGGCCATCAACGCCGAACCGAGCGAGATCGTCTTCACCAGCGGCGGTACCGAAGCCGACAACCTCGCGCTGCGGGGTGCCCTCAAGGCGCGCCGCGACGAGCGTGATGGCCTGGTCACCACGGCCATCGAGCACCACGCGGTGATCGACACGGCGCGCGATCTGGAGCGCTACGCGCACGTGCGCGTCGACATTCTCGGCGTTGACCGGTACGGCGTCGTCAATCCCGAGGCGATTCGCGATGCGATCGACGAGGGCACCTCGCTCGTGTCGGTCATGCACGCCAATAACGAGATCGGGACGATCGAGCCCATCGCGGAGATCGGCGCGGTCTGCCGGGAGGAGGGCGTGACCTTTCACAGCGACGCAGTTCAGACCGTCGGCGCGCTGGAAGTCGACGTACGCAAGATTCCGGTCGACCTCCTCTCGATCAACGCGCACAAGTTCTGTGGGCCGAAGGGCGTCGGTGCCCTCTACGTTCGGCGCGGCACCCGTATCGCCACGATGCAGACCGGCGGCGGCCAGGAAAAGGGCCGGCGCACCGGCACTGAGAACGTGGCGGGAATCGTCGGCCTCGGCGTCGCGATGCGGATCGCGCGCGAGCGCCGCGCGACCGAGTCGCCGCGGCAGGCGGCACTGCGCGACCGCCTCATCGCCGACGTGAAGACGCGCGTTCCCGACGCGGTGCTGAACGGCCATCCGACGAACCGTCTGCCGAACAACGCGTCGTTCTGCATCCCGGGCACCGACGGGGAGTCGCTCATCGTGGCGCTCGACCTCGAAGGGTTCGCCGTGTCGAGCGGATCCGCTTGCACTTCGGGCGAGACCGAGCCTTCGCAGGTGCTGCTCGCACTCGGCCTCGATCGCGAGCTCGCGAAGGGTTCGCTGCGTGTCACCGTGGGCCGCTCGACGACCGAGGCTCACGTCGCCCGATTCGTCGACGCGCTCGCGCGCGTCGTCACCCGGCTGCGCGATTCCGCCACGGTGGCGGTTTGACCCGCGGCTTCGGCACTGAAGTGAACCCCGGCGACGGCGACCGCGTGAAGATCGAGGTGGACCTCGAGGGCGGCGTCGTCATGGCGGCGCGCGTGACCGGATCCGGATGCGAGGTTTCCACGAAAGCGTCCTCGGCGCTCGCGCGGCTCGCACGCAGCCGAAGCCGTAGCGAAGCGCTCGCAATCGCAATCGCCGACGTGACCGGTCAGATCGGCGCCCTCGATGCGGAGCGCGAGAGCTGCGTGCTAACGGCGATCGGCGCCCTCCGTGCCGCGATCGTCGACGCGCACATCAAGGCGACCGCATGAGTCGGGTCTTCGTCGCGATGAGCGGGGGCGTCGACTCGTCAGTCGCGGCGGCCATCCTTGCCGACCGCGGCGAGGACGTCGTCGGCGTCTGGATGAAGCTCGTGCCATCCGGCGGCGACATCGACGCGCCCCGGTGTTGCGGGACCGACGAGGCGGGGGAGGATGCGCGCCGGGCTGCGGCCGCTCTCGGCATTCCTTTCTATGCGCTCGACTACGCGGACGTCTTCGGCGAGCGAGTCGTCGACCCTTTCGTCAACGCGTACGCCGGCGGCGAGACGCCCAATCCGTGCGTCTCGTGCAACCAGCACGTGAAGTTCGATGCCCTTCTCCACGACGTCGTCCGCAAGTTCGGCGGCGACCGGCTTGCGACCGGGCACTACGTCCGTGCCGCGACGGGTGACGGCGGCAATCGCCATCTGCTCCGCGCGCGGGACGCGTCCAAGGACCAGTCCTACGCGCTCTACATGCTCGGCCAGCGGGAGCTCGCGCGACTCGAATTCCCGATCGGCGAGCTTCGGGACAAGTCGGAGACACGGGCGATCGCGGCGCGATTCGGACTTCCGACGGCGACCAAGGCCGAGAGCATGGACATCTGCTTCGCGCCGGGCGACTACCGCGAGCTCGTGCGCGAGCGCGCGCCTGAGGCGTTCGTGCCAGGCCCGGTGGAGCGCACCGACGGGACCGTCATCGGGACGCACGCGGGGGTCGGCGCCCTCACCGTCGGTCAGCGCACTGGCGTCGGGGTCGCGACCGGCGAGCGCCTGTACGTGCTGCACCTCGACACCTCCAGGCGCGCGGCGGTCGTGGGCACGCGTGCCGAGATCGCGCGGACGAGCTACACGCTGACCGACGTGCGGTTCGTGGCAGGGGGCCCGCCCTCACCCCGTTTCACGACGAATGTGGTTCTCCGGTACCGCGGCATCCCTCTTGCGGCTAGCGTCGGCGTGGATCGAAGCCACGCGACGCTCGACCTCGACTCCCCGGCCCTTGTGGCGCCGGGTCAGGCCGCCGTCTTCTACGACGGCGACGAGGTCATCGGTGGCGGCGTCGTAGCGCGACAGACGCTCTAGGACCGTGCGCGCCCTGCTCCGCATAGCGGCGGTGGCCGTCGCTGGCGCGGCGCTCTACTTCGCCGGGATCGTTAACAGCATCATCCTCGAGCACCCCGGACGCGGCGGCGTTGGAGTCGTCGTGCTGGCGATCGCCGTAGCCATAGCGATCCTGGTCGCGGCCCTTGTCGGAACCGGTCGCGACGACGCAACCAGCCCGACCCGTGCGCCGACCTGGTTCGTGCGCAGCACCTGGGGATTCGTGTGTGTCATGGCGCTCGTCGGATTTGGATCGCTCGTCGGTCTGCCGCGGCAGCACTCGTTCGACTGGACGCCGTACCACAACGACGCGATCGCGCTGAACGAGTGCGCGGCGCGTCTGGTCCTCCAGGGCCGCGATCCGTACACGGACCTCGACGTGTTCGCGTGCTACAGCGGCCTCGGCATCGGTCCGGACCGCACGACGCCGCTCCGTCGCGGCGACTTCGCGGATGTCGCGGTCTACCCGAGCGACGATCAGATGGATCGCGTCTGGGATGAGCGCGCGAGCGGCGTCGGAACCAACGACGAGTTCGTGTGGCGCCCGTCGTATCCGGCGCTCTCGTTCCTGTTGGCCGTGCCCGCGGTGGCGGTTGGTCTCGACACGAACTTCCTCTACGTCGGATGTCTCCTCGTCGCGATGGCGCTCGTGATCGCACGCGCCCCGCGCACCCTGCGGCCGTTCTTCCTCACCGCACTGCTCGGTGCTGCGAGCCTCGCCGCGTTCACGGTCGGGGGAAGCTCGGACCTGCTCTATGCGCTGCCGCTCGTCGTGGCGTGGATGTACCGCGACCGAAAGTGGGCGGGCGTTCCGCTCGGCATCGCGTTAGCCACGAAGCAGATCGCCTGGTTGTTCGCGCCGTTCTGGATCATCGCTGTGGTGACCGAGAAGGGCTGGCGCGCGGCGGGGCGCGATCTCGCCGTGGCGGCGGCCATCTTCGTGGTGACGAACCTGCCGTTCATCTTTCACGACGCGGAGGCGTGGCTGCTCGGCATCCTCACGCCGGTGATCGAGCCGATGTTCGCGCGCGGCGCGGGACTCATCTTCCTGTTCACGAACGGAGGACTGCCGCCCGCGCCTTCGCTCGCGTACGCGGCGCTCGAGGCGATCGCAGGCATCATCTGTCTGGTGATCGCCTGGCGAACCCGTCGAACAAGCCCCGAGCTCGGCGCCGTGCTCGCGATCGTGCCGCTCTTCTTCGCGTGGCGGAGCCTCTTCTCCTATTTCTTCCTGCTGCCGCTGTTCGCGCTCGCGGCCATCGCGCGGATGCCGCTGGGCGAGCTTGCCTTCGAGCGAGCGCGGAAGCTCGGAGGGCTCACGATCTTCGCCGCGCCATCTCGCTCCCAGTAATCGGTGCCGCCGGCGGTCGTGGTGCTCGGCCTCGTCGCGCTCGGAGTACCCGCGGCCGTCCGCGCCGCGTTTGGCCGGCCGCGCGCGCTCGGTCGGGCGTGGCTCCTCGCTGGCGCTCTTGCGCTCGCTGCCCAGGCCCTCGGCGAGCTGGCCGGCGTCTCGCTTGGCGTGCTAGGAGACGCCCAATTGGTGCTCGCAATAGTGGCTGCGGGCATCGCGGCTGCCATCGTTGGTATCGCGGAAGGCCCCACGAAGGGGTAACTTCTTAGGTTGAAAGACAGGAGAACAGAACTATGGGATTCATCATCGGCTTGCTGACCGGCGCGATCGTCGCGCTGCTCTATGCGCCGAAGACCGGCGACATCACCCGCGAGGAGCTCAAGGTACGGAGCGAGGAGCTCAAGAAACGCGCGGACGAGCTGCAGAAGATCGCTCAGAAGCTCGCGGACGACGCGTCCGTCAAGGGACGCGAGCTCATCGACGAAGCCAAGAAGCAGTGGGATTCGAGCGCAGCAGGACGAGCATCTACGGGTGCGCGAAGCACCCCCGGAGGCTCCCCCAAGGCCGACTGACCGCTAGACTTTCACTCAGCGGGGAACGCGGGGAGCCGAGGGCGGCGACCCGCGTTTTCGTTTAGGAGGAGGGCAAACTGGACAGCGCGACCATCCGGGAGCGGTTCATCTCCTTCTTCGAGGAGAAGGGCCATACCCGCATGCCCAGCTGGCCGCTCATCCTGAAAGACGACCCGAGCGTCCTGTTCACCAGCGCGGGGATGCAACCCCTGGTGCCCTATTTCACCGGCAAAAAGCAGCCGCCCGCCAAGCGGATCGTCGCGGTGCAGAAGGTCTTCCGGGCCACCGACATCGACGAGGTCGGCAAGGACGGCTACCACCAGACCTTCTTCGAGATGCTCGGCAACTTCTCGATCGGCGACTACGGCAAACGGGAAGCCATCGAGTGGGGCTGGGAGCTCTTAACCCGGGTGTTCGGGTTCGATGGCTCGAAGCTCGTCGCGACCGTGCACACGAGCGACGACGAGGCCTACGACCTCTGGACGAAGACGCTGAAGCTCGTTCCGCCCGAACGGATCTTCCGGCTCGGCGACGAGAGCAACTTCTGGGCGCCCGGCGCGACCGGACTCAGCGGCCCGGACAGCGAGGTCTTCATCGACAACGGGCCTCAGGCGGGCGTGCCCGAGCACGACTGCAATCCCAGCGAGAACTGCGGCCGGTACCTCGAGATCTGGAACTACGTGTTCCAGCAGTACGACCGCCAGGCCGACGGGACGCTCGTGCCCCTTCCGAAAAAGAACATCGACACCGGCGCCGGCCTCGAACGCCTCGCGCAGGTGCTCCAGGGCTCTCCGGGCGATGTGTACAAGACCGACGTCTTCCAGCCGCTCGTGAAGAAGATCGAGTCGCTTTCGGGAAAGAAGTACAGCGAGAACAAGACGACTGACGTCTCGATCCGCATCGTCGCCGAGCACTCCCGCGCGGCGGCGTTCCTCATCGCCGACGGGATCTCGCCGTCCAACGAGTTCCGCGGGTACGTCCTCCGTCGCCTGATCCGCCGCGCGGCGATGCACGGGCGGCGCCTCGGGCTGAAGACCGGCTCGCTGTCGCAACTCGGCGGCGAGGTCGTGAAGACGATGCAGCGCCACTATCACGAGCTCACCTCGGCTCGCGATCGGATCACCCAGGTGATCCTCGATGAAGAGGAGAAGTTCGAGCGAACGCTCGCGCAGGGACTCACGATGATCAACGAGGCGATCGCGCGCGCGACGGCGCGCGGCGAACGGTGGATCGACGCCGACACCGCGTTCCGGCTCTCCGACACCTACGGGTTCCCGCTCGAGATGACCAAGGAGATCGCGACGTCTGCGGGGCTGTCGGTCGACGAGCGCGGTTTTCGCGAGCTCCTCGAGGGACAGCGCAGCCGCAGCCGCGCCACCGCGAAGTTCTCGCAGGACGCGATGCGCTTCGGCCAGTTCTACGCGGGGCTTCGCGAGAGCGAGAAGCTGGGGAGCGAGTTCACCGGGTACAACGAGCTCCAGTCCGATGGCGCGATCACGTCACTCGTCGTCGGCGGCTCGCGCGTCGAGGCCGCGCACGAGGGGACGGACGTCGAGATCGTCCTGGACCGCACTCCTTTCTATCCGGAGGGTGGTGGCCAGGTGGGCGACCGCGGGACCATCACGACCGATGAGGGCCGCGCCATGGTCGCGGACACGCAGACCGCGGCGCCCGGCGTCATCGTGATGAGCGCGAAGGTCGTCGATGGCGTCCTGCGTCTGCGCTCGCGCGCCCACGCGGCGGTCGACGAGGAAGCGCGGCGGGACACGATGCGCAACCACACCGCGACGCATCTCCTGCACGCGACGCTGCGAAATCTCCTCGGCGAGGACGTGCACCAAGCGGGTTCGCTCGTGCATGCGCCGAATCTGCGGTTCGACTTCACGTTCGGTCGCGCGCTCACCGCGGAGGAGCTGCGACGGATCGAGGACGAGGTCAACCGCGCGATCCTCGCGAACGACGACGTGCATGCCCGAGAGATGCCGCTGCACGAAGCCCTGGCGACCGGTGCGATGGCGCTCTTCGGCGAGACGTACGGGGACGTCGTGCGAGTCGTCGAGGCCGGCCCCTCGCGCGAGCTCTGCGGCGGCACGCATTGCCACTGCACCGGCGACATCGGGCTCTTCCTCATTACGAAGGAGGAGTCCATCGGCGCGGGCGTGCGACGGCTCGAGGCGGTGACCGGTGTCGGCGCGCTCCGCGAGGTCCGCGAGATACGCGACCGCTCCAACAGGGCCGCGGCCGCGCTGCGCGTGCCGCCGGCGCGACTTCCCGAGGCGGTGGCCCAGCTCGTCGAGCAGCGCGAGCGTCTGGACAAGGAGCGCGCCGCGCTCCAGCGAAGCGGCGCGGACTCGGCCGCCTCCGCGCTTCTGGCGAAGGCGGAATCGCTCGGGTCGACGAAGGTGGTCGCCGCGAACGTGGGCGAGGCCGACCTAAAGCAGCTGCAGGCTCTCGCCGACCGCGTCCGCGAGGGGCTCGGGACCGGCGGGGTCGTCATCCTCGGGGGCCATCGGGACGGGAAGGCCGCGCTCTTCGTCACCGTCACCAAGGACGTTTCGCCAAAGGTGAACGCCAACTCGGTCATCAAGGCCGTGGAGGGCGCCTTCGGTGCGAAGGGCGGCGGGCGGCCCGAGAGCGCCTCGGCGGGCGGCGGATCCCCGGAGCGGCTCGGCGAGGCCGTCGACGCGGCACGTAAGGTGGTCCGGGAGCGTTTAGACGGCGGTGGCTAGAGACCGGGCACACCAGGCCGGCGGGCCTCGCGTCGCGGGCATCGAGCTCGCGGCGGGTGTGGTTCGCGCGGTCGTCGCGCGCGCGGAGGGTGGACGGCTTCGCGTCGTCGGCCGAGGCGAGACTGCTCTCGCCGCCGATGCGATCGCGGGCGGCCTCGTCGTGGAGCCCGGCGCGGTGACGGCCGCGCTGGCTGCCGCGCTCGCCGCGGCGGAACGCGGCGTGCCGACCGAGCGCACGGTGATCGCCATCGACGGCGACGACGTTCGCACCTATCACGTGAGGACCCCGTTCGACCGCGAGGATTCGGCGACGCCGATCGTGCGCGCCGAGGTGGAGCGCGCCGTACGCGACGCCCGCGAGGATGCGGCGCGCGTCGCGCAGACCGCCGTCGCGGACGATCCCGCGCTTCGGGGGGTCGCGACCGCGCGGATGACCGACGACACCGCCGCGCTCGTCCTCGACGGACGTGAGCTCGATTCCATCGAGGGCTACCACGGCCGCGCGCTCGAGGTGCACACAGATGTCGCCGTCGCTCCGCTCGTCCTTTCCGGCGCGGCGCTCGCGACGGTCGCGGCGCGCCGCCGGCCGACCGCGGTTCCCGGTATCTATGCGCTGGCCCGGCTCGTCGCCGCGTCAGGAATCGCCGATGCCGGCGTCGTGCGCGTTGGCGCCGACGTGACTGCGCTCGCCATGGTGCGCGAGCGACGGGTCGTCGGGACGCGCGTTTTCGGTCTCGGTCGCGACGCATTCGCGGCGCGCGAGGACACGCGCGACGACGACGCCCGCGTGTGGGCCGAGATCGTCGCGCTCCCGCTTGGCTTCGACGACGCGGCGCCGCCCGAGCGGTGGCTCTTCGTCGGCGTCCCCGAGGCGCTGCTCGCGCTGCCGAACGCGCTCGCGAAGATCGTCGGCGAGGCACGCGGCGGTGCGGCGCGCATCGGGCCGCTCACGCCCAGCGTGGCGAGCCGGGTCTTCTCCGACGTCGGCCTGGGCGCCGAGGACCTCGTCGCCGCGGGCGCGGCCGCACTCGCGACAGAGGTGTACTCGTGACGGTGGAGACGGTCGCGGCCGGCCGGACGGTCATCGATCTGGGCGCCGACGCGACGATCCTCGACGCGGCGCGCCGCCTCGACGCTGCCGAGTCGTCTGACGTAGTGCTCGTCGTTCCGTCGGGTGCGCCCGTGACGCGCAACGCGGTCTTCCTCGAGGCGCTGCGCCGCCGCGCGGGCGATCGACGGATCGTGCTCGTGTCGTCGGAGGCGCGCGCGCGATCGCTCGCCTCGTCGGTGCACATGAAGGCGTTCTCCAGCATCTCGGCGCTCGACCGGCACGAGCTCGACGCGACCGAACATCTCTCCGACGCGCGCCGCGCGGTGATGGCGACGCGTGTGAAGCGGGCCGCTCCGCGCCGCGGAGTCTCGCCGCTTCGCGGGATCGCCGTCTTCATGAGCCTCCTCACGGCGGCCGGCATCATGCTCGCGGTCGTCGGGCCGTCCGCGACGATCGTCATCGCCGCGACGCCCACGCCGCTCGGCCCGTTCGAGTACGACCTGCGTGCCGGTCCGAACGGCGGCGACATCAGGGCGCAGACCCTGTTCGACGACAAGCTGACGGCGAAGACCACCGGCACGGCCACGGGCTCCCGCCTCGACGAGGCGAGGGCGACCGGCGTCGAGCGGTTCCGAAACCTCACGACCAACGACGTCCGGATCCCCGCAGGGACGTTGGTCCAGACCACCGACAGCCCACCGATCCGCTTCCTGACGACGGAGGAGAAGGTCCTTCCGCGCAGCACCATCCTGCCGATCCCCGCGGTCGGCGAGGCGCTCATAAACATCCGCGCGATCGATTTCGGTCCGCAGGGAAACGTCAGCACCGACAAGATCACACGAGGCGCGAGCACCGAGTTCATCGTGAACAATCCCGCGCCGACGACCGGCGGCAAGTCCGACCAGATCCCGGTGGTGACGGCGGCCGACTACGACAAGGCCGTCACGCAATCGGACGGCGACCTGCAGAAGGCCGCTGACCAGCGCCTCGTCGCCTGGAAGGCGGGCGCTCCGAAGGACACGAGCGTGTACGGCGTCGTCGCGCGGCGCACCGGTGTTCTGACGCCGGCAGCCGACGTCGTCGGCAAGGAGCTGCCAATTTCGAAGGACAAGCCGGCGACGTTCGAGATGACGGTGACCGGGAGCGCGACCGCGTACCAGGTCTCGACCGACGAGCCGAAGACGACCGCGACCACGAAGCTCCGGCAGGAGCTCCCGACCGGAATGGATCTGGACGAGAAGGGCGTCGTGGTGAGCCAGGTCATCGGGGCCTCCGTCGCGGCGGACGGGGTCCACTGGCGCGTGCGCGCCGAGGGCAAGCAGGTCCCGCAGCCCAAGAAGGCGCAGATGACCGCGGCGCTCGCGGGGCGCGACTACTCGGAGGTCGACCTGCTCGCGACGCAGCTCGGCTTCAAGCTCCTCAGCATCACGCCCTGGCCGGAGTGGTGGCCGCGGCTGCCCGTTCTCGATTCGCGGATCACAATCGAGGTCGAATCGCTGCCGGCGGCGAGTTCTCCATAGTCGTGCGCTACCTTGCGCTGGATGTTGGGGACCGCCGCATCGGCGTCGCCGTCGGCGATGACGCCCATGGCCTGGTGCGGCCGCTGCGCACGCTCGCGCGACGAAGCGTCGTCAAGGACCTTGCCGAGCTGAAGAAGGTCGCGGGCGACGAGAAGGTCGACGCACTCGTCATCGGATTGCCGCTGACGCTGCGCGGCGAAGAGGGCCACCAGGCCGAACGCGTGCGCCGTTTCGCGACGGCTACCCTGGAGCTCGGCCTTCCCGTGCAGCTCTACGACGAGCGCCACACCTCGACCGAGGCTGAGATCCGCGGCGCCAAGGACATCGACGCGGGTGCCGCGACGATCCTGCTCGAAGACTTTCTCGCGCAGCGTGCTCGCTGATGAGGCTACGCGCTCCCCGGCCGATGCCGAAACGCTCCGCGACCGGTCCCTTCATCTTCGTCCTTCTCATCGTCGGCCTGATCGTCGGTGGCGTCGTGTTCGGACGTCCGATGGTCGAAGACGCGATCGTCGCGCAGGTCCAGGAGCGGGACACGCTGCTCAAGCAGGGATTCATCCGCGCCCTCGTCGCCGACCGTGTCGGCACCGAGCCCGATCTCGCGAAGGATCCGAAGGCCGAGTCGCGCGCGTTCGTCATCTCACGCGGGGAGACGGCCGGCTCGATCGCAGATCGGCTGCAGAAGGAGGGCTTCATTCGATCCGCCCTCGCGTTCGCCTACCTGCTGTACGACACCGGCCGCGAGACGTCGCTTCAGTCCGGCACGTACACGATCTCGGCCGCGTTCACGCCGCGCGAGCTCGCGCGCGTGTTCGAGAAGGCGCCCAGCGAGCAGGCGGTCCTGCGGATCATCGAGGGCTGGCGCCTGAGCGAGACGGCGGCCGCGGTGGCCAAGGCCTTCCCGTCGATCTCCACCGCCGACTTCACGACGGCGGCGGTCGTCGGGCAGCGCAAGAACACGGTGCTCGCGGGGCTCGCGCCCGAGACCTCGCTCGAGGGCTTCCTCTTCCCGGACACGTACTTCTTCAAGCCGACTGCGACGGCGACGCAGATCGTCGACGCTCTGGTGGACCAATTCGAACAGCGTGTCGGCCAGACGCTCCGGCAGGCGGCGGTCGATCGGAAGATGACGATCTACGACATCGTGAAGCTCGGTTCGATCGTCGAGCGAGAGGCTCGCGATCGCTCTGAGAGCGCCACCATTGCGGGTGTGTACTCGAACCGCCTCGCGATCGATATGAAGCTCGACGCCGACCCCACCATCCAGTACGCGATCGGCGAATGGCGCGAGCTCTCGCTCGGCGACCTCGAGTTTGACTCGCCGTACAACACCTACCGCGTCGCGGGCCTCCCGCCGACCCCGATCTGCAGTCCCGGGCAGGCGGCGCTCGAAGGGGCGGCCAAACCGGCGCAGGTCCCGTACTTCTACTTCGTCGCCAAGGACGACGGAACCGGCGGCCACGCGTTCGCGAATACGCTCGAGGAGCACGAGGCGAACAGAGTCAAATACGGGAACAAGTAATTCATGAGTCAGGTCTGGCTCATCGGACGTCCCGTCGCGCACTCTCTTTCGCCGGCGATGCACAACGCCGCGTTCGCGAAGCTCGGGCTTCCGCATCGCTACGAGGCGAAGGAGACCGCCGACGACAAGCTCGGTGAGACGCTCGACCGCATGCGTCGCGACGATGTCCTCGGCGCGAACGTGACGATCCCTCACAAGGAGGCAGCTCTGCGGCTCGTCGATGAAGCGACGGACGAGGCGCGACGGATCGGCGCGGTCAACACGCTCATCCGCCGCGAGGGCCGGCTCATCGGAGATAACACCGATCGATTCGGCTTTCACCATGGCCTCGCGAGCGCCGGAATTCTGGACATCAGCAACCAGGACGTTCTTGTGCTCGGCGCGGGCGGTGCGGCGCGCGCGTGCGTGCTCGAGCTGCAGCCGGGCAACGACGTGCTCGTCGCGAACCGCTCCGTGGAGCGCGCCCAGCGACTGGTCGCGTCGATGCCTCAAGAGAAAGAGGGCGAGCTCCGCGCGATCGGCTGGGATGAGGCGCGGCAGCTCAGCTGGGTCGACGTTCTGGTCAACGCGACACCGCTCGGTCTGCACGGCGAGGACGCGCTCGAAGGGTTCGCGTTCGACCCGCTTCCCGGCATCATCGCGGACCTCGTCCCGCTCGCCGGCGAGACGGCGCTGGTCCGGCGCGCGCGCGAGGCTCAACATGTGCGCTTCATGGACGGCCTGCTCATGCTCCTGCATCAGGCGGCGCGATCGTTCGAGCTCTGGACGGGGGTGCCTGCTCCGCTCGAGACGATGCGCGCGGCACTCCCGCGACCGGTATGAGGTTCCTCACCGCGGGCGAGTCGCACGGGCCGGGTGTGATCGCGGTCATCGACGGCATGCCCGCCGGCCTCGCCGTGTCGCCGGCGGACATCGACGCGGACCTGCGCCGGCGGCAGCTCGGCTACGGGCGCGGCGGGAGGCAGAAGATCGAGCGCGACGAGGTGCGCATCACCGGCGGAGTTCGGCAAGGCCGCACGACCGGCGCGCCGATCGCGCTCCAGATCTTGAACCGCGATGCCGTGAACTGGGAGCGCGTGATGAGCGTGGAACCGGTCGCCGAGCCGCCCGACGCCATTACGCGGCTGCGCCCGGGTCACGCGGATCTGGCGGGCGCTCTAAAGTTCGGGCACGAGGACGTGCGAGATGTGATCGAGCGGGCGAGCGCGCGCGAGACCGCCGCTCGCGTCGCCGCCGGCGCGGTCGCGAAGGCGCTCCTCCGCGTCGTGGGGATCGACGTGCTGAGCGAGACGAAGTCGATCGGCGATGTGTCCAGCGAGCCGACCTTCGATCGCGATGCGATCGAAGCGAGCGAAGTGAGAAGCTCCGATCCGAAAGCGAGCGCCTCGATGATCGCGGCGATCGCCGCGGCGCGTGAGGCGGGGGACACACTCGGCGGCGTGGTCGCCTTACGCGCGAGCGGCGTGATTCCGGGTCTCGGCTCGTTCGCCGAGTGGGACCGGCGCCTCGACGGCCGGATCGCGCAAGCGCTTCTCTCGATCCAGAGCGCGAAAGGTATGCAGTTCGCCGACGCGTTCGTCGCCTCGCGCGAGCGCGGGAGTGCTGTGCACGATCCGATCGCGGTGCGCGACGGCGCATTCGTACGAAGTCGTAACCGCGCCGGCGGCCTCGAGGGAGGCGTGACCAACGGCGAGGACATCGTGGTCGAGGTCGCGTTCAAGCCGATCTCGACGTTGATGAAGCCGTTGCCCTCTGCGGACCTGCGCACCGGTGCGCCCTCGCCCGCGCACGTCGAGCGCAGCGATGTGGTCGTCGTGCCCGCTGCCGGCGTGGTAGCCGAGGCGATGCTCGCGTTCGTGCTCGCTGATGCGCTGTGCGAGAAGTTCGGAAACGACAGCGTCGACGACATCTGCGCCGCGGTCGAGCGATATCGTCTCCGACTTCGCCCCATCGACGCCCGGTAATGCACATCTTCCTCGTCGGACCACCCGGGATCGGGAAGTCGTCCGTCGCGCCGCTCCTCGCGCACCACTTCGGCGCGGCCGTCATCGAGCTCGATCGCGAGATCGAGCGCCGCGCCGGCAAGAGCTGCAAGGACGTGATCGAGCAGGACGGGATGGAGCGCTTTCGCGATGCCGAGTCGAGCGTCTTGCTGAAGCTCGCCAAGACGCCGTCGTGGGTCGTGGTCGACACCGGTGGAGGCGCGCCGATCCGCGACGAGAACCGCGCCGTCATGCGCAGGCTCGGTCTCATCGTGGGCCTCCGCGGCTCGCTCGACCGCGTGACCTCGGGGATCGCGGCAACGATGGCGAAGCGGCCGAACCAGGCAGTCGCGCCACGCGACCGCGCGCGAGCCGCGCTACGCGAGCGAAAATCCGCCTACGCCGACACCGACGTGACCTTCGACGTCGACGGCGCGACCGTCGAGGAGACCGCGCGCGCGATCGCCGCGTGGCTCGTGTCCGCGCGCGGCGTTCGCATCGACGTGGCCGGCCCGGAGCGGCCGTGCCGTGTGCTCATCCGCGCGGGCCTTCTCGATCACGTCGGATCGCACCTGGCGGACCTCGGGTGGCGCGGACGTGTCGCGGTCGTCAGCGACAGAGCCACCGCCTCGCGGTACGAAGCCGCGGTGCTCCGGTCGCTCGATGCGGTCGGCCTCGGCTCGGTCTCGGTCCGCGTCCCGGGTGGCGAGCGCGGAAAGCGTCTGCCCGTCGCGGCCCGGCTCTGGGACGAGCTCGCTCATCACGGGATCGGTCGAGACGGCGGCATCGTCGCGCTCGGCGGCGGCAGCGTCGGGGACGTCGCCGGATTCGTCGCGGCGACCTATCTGCGCGGCATCCGAGTGGCGCAGGTCCCGACCACGCTCCTCGGGATGGCCGACGCGTCAATCGGTGGGAAGACGGCCATCGATATCGCGGCGGGGAAGAATCTCGTCGGCGCGTTCCATTCGCCGGACGCTGTCTTCGCGGATCTCGCCGTCCTCGCGACGCTCCCGCCGCGCCAGCTCTCGTCGGGCCTCGCCGAGGTGACAAAGTGCGCGTTCCTCGCCGACCGCGAGTCGGTCACGCAGCTCGCGCGGTCACTCGACCGGGTCCGCGCCGGCGACCTCGGCACGATCCTCGCGGCGGTCAGCATCGCCGCGGAGGTGAAGGGCGCGATCGTCAGCCGCGATCCACGCGAGGCGGGGCTGCGCGAGCTTCTGAACTTCGGCCACACCATGGGGCACGCGTACGAGGCCGCCTCCGCCTACCGTGTCACGCACGGGGAGGCGGTCGCGATCGGAATGGTCTACGCGACGGCGCTCGCGGAGACGCTCGAGCTCACCGCCCCGGCCGTTCGTCAGGAGCTCGAAAAGCTCCTTGACCGCGCGGCGCTCCCGACGCGCGCGCGGCTCCCGAAAGCCGTGTGGAGCTTCGTGCTTCGGGACAAGAAAGCGCGCGAGGGACAGCTCCGATGGATCCTGCCGCGCCGCATCGGACGTTTCAGCGAGGTCGTCGACGTTGGCGAGACCGCGCTCCGGGCAGCCGCCCGGGTGGTGGAGCGCGCGGCATGAAGCTCCTTTTCATGAACGGCCCGAACCTGAACCTTCTCGGCACGCGCGATCCGGAGATCTACGGACGGACCACGCTGAAAGAGGTCGAGACCCGCTGCCGCGAGATCGCGCGCGAAGCCGGATGCGACCTCGTCGCGTTCCAGTCGAACCACGAGGGCGCGCTCATCGATTTCCTGCAGCAGCACCGCGACGCACGAGGTGCCATCATCAATCCAGGCGGGCTCGCGCACACCTCGATCGTGCTGCGCGACGCCGTGGCGGACTCCCCGTTTCCGGTGGTGGAGGTACACATCAGCGAGATCGCCGCGCGCGAGGAGTTCCGCAGGATGAGCTATCTAACCGAGGTGACCGAGGCGCAGTTCATCGGGAAGGGCGTCGCGGGATACGAGCTGGCCCTAGGCTGGCTCATCGAGGAGACGAAGAAAACGTGATCAGTGCCGGGGAGATCAAGCGCGGGATGACCATCGAGGTCGATGGTGTCCTCTATCAGATCGTCGAGTTCCAGCACATCAAGCTGGGACGCGGCAGCGCGCAGATGCGCATGAAGCTGCGGAATGTCCGGAAGGGTGACCTCGTCGAGAAAACGTTCCAGGCGAACGACCGCTACCAGCGCGCGCGCCTCGATCACCGCAACGTGCAATTCCAGTACAAGGACGGGACGCACTACCACTTCATGGACACGGCCACCTACGACCAGATAGCACTCGACGACGACCAGCTCGGCGACGCGACGAACTACCTCAGCGACGGTATGACAGTGATCCTGAGCGAGTACGAAGGCTCACCGATCGGCGTCGAGATGCCGGCCTCCGTCGTCCTCACCGTGACCGACACCGACCTCGGCCTGAAAGGCGACACCGCGACGGGCGCGACGAAACCGGCGACGCTCGAGACGGGACTGCGTGTGAACGTGCCGCTCTTCGTAGAGCGCGGCGACAAGATCAAGGTCGACACGCGGACGGGTGACTACCTCGAGCGCGCCTAGCCGGATCCTGCGCGTCGGCCAGCTCGTGACGCGCCTGGCCGCGCACATCCAGTCGGGTGACGAGTTCAAGGACCTCTGGATCGAGGGCGAGGTCGTGCAGGCGCGAAGCTCGCCCGTCGGCCACGTCTACTTCACGCTTCGCGATAACGTCGGGCAATTGCAGTGCGTGCTCTTCGCGATGAAGGCCGCGCAGGTTGCCCTCACGCCCCGCGATGGCAACAAGGTCCTGGCGCACGGGTATATCGAGCTCTACACGAAGGACGGGCGCTGCCAGCTCCAGGTCGATGACCTCCGACCCGCCGGCGCGGGCGACGCGTATCTGCGTCTCGAAGCGCTGAAGCGCCGTCTCACCGCGGAGGGGCTCTTCGCGGTCGAGCGCAAGCGTCCGCTCCCGGCGGCGCCGCGGCGCATCGGCGTGGTGACGAGCCCGATCGGCGCGGTGTGGCACGACATCCAGCAGATCGTCGCGCGCCGCGACCCGCGCGTGGAGCTCATCATCTCGCCGGCTCAGGTGCAAGGCGTCGGCGCCGTCGAGTCGCTCATCGCCGCTCTCGACGGCCTCGCGCTGATCCGCGATCTCGACGTGGTGATCCTCGCGCGCGGCGGCGGTGCCGCGGAGGATCTCGCCCCTTTCAACGACGAGGCCCTCGTGCGCGCGCTCGTGCGATTCCCTCGGCCGGTGTGCTCGGGTGTCGGCCACGAGACCGACGTCACCTTGGCCGACCTCGCCGCGGACGTCCGCGCACCGACGCCGTCGGCGGCCGCGGAGCTCGTCGTCCCGGACTCTCAAGGCGAGCAGATGCGTGCGGCGCGCGCCTGGCGTCGCGTTGCCGGTCGGGTCCGCGAGCGCATCGACGAGCGGCGCCGAAGGCTCGAGACGGCGCGTCGCATGCTCGATCGACGGGCTCCCGCGATGCGCCTGGCGGTTCGGCGACAGCGGATCGACGACGCGCGCCGGACGCTCGACCGCGCGATCGCGCGGGCCGTGCCGCTGCGCCGTCAGCGCGCGGTCTCGGCGCAGCGCCGCCTGGCGGCCCTCTCACCGCTCGCGGTGCTCGGACGCGGCTACGCGATCGTCGAAGGAACGGACGGGCACATCCGCGCCTCGGTCGCCACGCTCAAGCCCGGAGAGCGCATCCGCGTCCGCATGCGCGATGGCCGTGCCGGCGCGTTGGTGGAGACTGTCGAGCGAAATGGCTGAGCCGGAGGTCTCCCTCGACAAAGCGCTCGAGCGTTTGGAGGCGATCGCCGACAAGCTCGAGGATCCTGCGCTCGACCTCGATGAGGCCGTGCGGCTCTATGAGGAGGGTCTTCGCCTCTACGCCGAGTGCGCGAAGCGCCTCGACGCGGCGGATCTACGGATCACACAGCTTGCGGACGCTCTCGCGAAGCAAGCTCGGGAGCGCGGCACTTCCTAGGAGCGTCAAAGGTGGACCGCTACCGCGTGCAGGCGCCGCCAGATCGTGTCGCCGATGCGCTCGCGCGATCAATGGTGCCAGGTGGACTCCTTGGCTATTCCCTCACCGACTCGGCCTCGGCTGTGTTTGTAGGAAAGGTGACCAATAACGGAAACTTCGACCTCCGCAGACCACGTAGTCTTACGACTGCCCCGCGCGTCGCCGTACTGCGAGGCAAGATCGACCCAGCGGAAGGCGGTGCACTCGTCACGGTGCGGTACGGGTTGCATCCCCTTGTTTCGTTCGCGCGTTCCTTTTGGCTGCTGTTCCTCGGCTTGATCGCTGTCGTGGTCATCCCAGCTTCATTCGGAGCACCTGAGCTTCTCTGGATCTTGGCGGTCTTCGCTTTCGTCATTGCGCTGATGTTCGTGCCCTCTGAGTGGATTGCGCGAGCCGATAGAGCGAAGCTGCGATCTGATCTAGAGACCACTCTCCGTCGCGCGGGCCCGACCGTCCTTGAGCATCGACAAACGAGAACATGACGGCGCACATTCTTCGAGTGCGCCCATGTGCGGGCGCGTGCTCGTGCTTACGCGCAGGCTAGGCGCCCTCGCGCAGCTTTCTGAGGAACGGCTCGATGTTCTCGATGAACTGCTCAGGCCGGAAGCCGTGCAGCAGATGACCTGATCCGGGGAACCGCTTCACCGTGACGTCGGGGAGCTTCTTGAGCTTCCACTCCGAAGGGTCGTCGACCGCACCGCCGAGGCGCGGCTCCCCGGCGAGCACGAGCACCGGCGCGCGGACTTTGGCGATCGAATCGGTGATGAGTGTGGCAGCCGGCGCATCGCCCGCAACGCGCGCGTCGATGAACGCGGGATCGACGTCGCGGAAGTACGTGACCACGCGCTCCGCGGCGAAGAATCCGCGGAGCTCGCCGTAGCTGCGCTCGCCGCGCGGTCCCGGCGAGGGCAGGGGTTGCTTGCTGACGGCCTTCGCGAGGACTTTGGGGTCGGCCGAGGCGATTCCCTCGCGGAGCGCGGCGTACTGCGCGGCGTCCCACGCCTTCGAATAGCCGAGGGCCGGATCTTCCAGGACGAGACCCCGGACGAGCTCGGGTGCGTCGGCCGCGGCGACGAGTGCGGCGAGCGCGCCGAGCGAGTGGCCGATGAGTACGGCCGGCTCCTTCGCCACCTCGCGCAGGATCCGCAGCGCGTCGTCCGCGAACGCGCGCAGCGAATAATCCGCCGTTCGGCCGCTCCTTCCGTGACCGCGCGCGTCGTACGCGATCGTGCGATAGCGAGTGGCGAGCCGCGGAAAGATGTTTTCCCAGTCCTCGGACCGCGCGAGGCTTTGGTGGAGGAGCAGGATCGGCGGCTCGCCGACGACCTCCGTCCCGGAGTCGTAGTGCGCGAGCTTCGGCTCGCCCTTGAGAGTGCGCGCGCGAGGGAGACGCTTTGGCACGGGCTAAGACTGCACCGGCGACGGCTCCGGCCGAAGCAGGAGCCAGGTGCCGATCACGATGTGCCAGGTCCACGCCGTGACTGTCGCGAATCGCTGGATCAGTCCGCCGACGGAGCTCAGCGGCGCGCCGGTGTCGCCGACATATCGCGGCCCGAGCCCGACGAAGAGCCCGAGGATCGCCAGGGACGCCAGGGCCGTTGCGACGGTGTAGGGCGCGAACCGCTCCCAGCTTTCCTCATGCTGCATCCGACCCGCGAGGAAGAAGAGCCCGATCCCGAACGCGACCGACCCGCCGACGAATCCGATTACGTGGAGGAGGCCACCCAGCGTGCGCCCGGGGCCCGGGTCCGCGAGGAAGGCCGCCGCTAAGAGCGCTCCAAAACCCCGCAGGACGAGGAGCGCCGGCCCGATGGCATTCCCGGGCGGGAGCGTGCGCTGGAGGAGCGATGCGAACACGACCGTCAGGCTTCCACCGGCCGCCAGCGCCAGCGTGACGAGGAATCCGTACGGACCAAGCTGCGACGCGCTGATGACGTCCCGGGTCGCGTCGTAATTCGGCGTGACGACTCCGGCGATCGCGATCCCGAGCAGGACGATGACGCCGCCGAGCAATGACGCGAGGCCGGCCATCCGGGCGTACGAAGCGGGCATTGCCGCGCAGTATCGCGAATGTGCGCGAGAATCCGCGCATTGACAAAACGCGTCCGCCTCGACCAGCTCCTGGTGCAGCGTGAGCTCGCCCCGAGCCGCGAGCGCGCGCAGGCTCTGATCCTCGCCGGCGTGGTGCGGGTCGATGGCGGCCGCGCGGACCGGGCGGCGGCGCCCGTCGCGGAGGATGCGGAGCTCGCCGTCGACAAAGGGCCGCAGTACGTCTCGCGCGGAGGGGACAAGCTGGCGGGCGCGCTCGACGCGCTCGGGCTCGACGTCGCCGGAAAGGTCGCCATCGACGTGGGCTCCTCGACCGGCGGCTTCACGGACGTGCTGCTGCAACGCGGGGCCGTCCGGGTCCACGCCGTCGATGTGGGAAAGGGTCAGCTCGAATGGGGTCTCCGGCAGGATCCGCGCGTGGTCGTGCACGAGGGCGTGAACGCGCGCGAGGGCGTCCCGGTCGAGGAGACGGTGGACATCGTCGTCGCGGATGTCTCCTTTATCTCGCTGCGTCTCGCGCTGCCGCCCGCGCTCGCGAAGCTGCGTGACGGCGGCGACGTCGTCGCGCTCGTGAAGCCGCAGTTCGAGGCCGGCCGCGACGCGGTCGGCAAGGGCGGTGTCGTTCGCGAGCCGGAGGCGCGGGCGGCGGCGGCGGTCGCCGTCGCGAACGATCTCTCGTCGCGGGGCTTCGGCGTTCTCGCCGTCACCGCGTCGCCGATCGAAGGCCGCGAGGGCAACCGCGAGATCTTCGTCCACGCGCGCAAAGGTGCGGCGAGTCTCGACGAGGCGGCGCTCGCGGCCTCGGCACGGGAGGCGGCTGGATGAGGGTCGCGATCGGCTCCCGGCCGGATTGGCCCGCCTCGCTCGACGCGGCGAAGACGGTGAGCGACAAGCTGCGAAAGGCCGGCCACGAGCCGATCGAGCTTCCGCTCGACTCGCGCCCGCTCACGAAGGACGCCCAGCGCGCGGAGATCGCGTTCGTGTTCGGTGGCGACGGCACGGTGCTGCGCGCGGCGCGGGCCCTGTCGCCCTTCGACATCCCGATCCTCGGTGTGAACCTCGGGCGGCTCGGCTTCCTCACCATGACGACGATCGATCAGTTCGACGAGGCGATGGGCGACGTGCTCGCGGGTCGCTTCACGATCGAGGAGCGTGCCCTGCTGGATGCGCGTCTCGTTCGTGGCGGGAAGGAGATCGTCCGTGCGCTCGCGCTCAACGACGTCGTCGTAGCTCGAGGAAAGCAGGTCCGTTCGATCAACGTCGCGGTCCGCGTCGATGGCGAGCCGCTCATCGTCTACTGGGCGGACGGCCTCATCGTCGCGACGGCGACCGGCAGCACCGCATACGGCTTCTCGGTCGGCGGGCCGCTCATCCTTCCCGCCTCGCGCACGATCACGATGGTGCCGATCGCGCCCCACCTTTCGTTCGGCAACGCGGTGGTGTTCGATCCGGAGCAGGTGCTCGAGCTCGAGGCTCAGGACGAGCCCTCGGTCCTCTCGCTCGACGGGCAGGAGGAGCACGACCTCCATGCGGGCGATCGCATAACGGTGCGACTCTCCAAGACCGTCGCCCGCTTCGCGCGCACAGCGCACGCGCGACCGTTCGTCGAACTCTTGCGCGAAAAGATCCTCAAGGAGCCCGGAACATGACGGCAGATACGACGGCGGCGGTCTCAGCGATCACCGCGAAGACCAACCGGCGCCCACAGATCGCCGTGATCCTGGGGAGCGGTCTGGGCCGCCTCGCGAAAGATGTGCAGGAAGCGACGCGGATCTCGTACGCGGACATCCCCGGCTTCAAGCGCAGCACCGCGCCCGGTCACGCCGGCGAGCTCGTCGTCGGCACCCTCTCCGGCAAGGACGTGGCCGTGATGAACGGGCGCATGCACTACTACGAGGGCTACGACATCGTCGAAATCGGCTTCCCGGTGCGCGTCTTCCGGGCGTGGGGCGTGCGCACGATGATCATCACGAACGCGTGCGGCGGACTGAACCCCGCGTTCAAGACCGGCGATCTCATGGTGCTGAACGACCACATCAACTTCATGGGCACCAATCCGCTCCGCGGACCGAATGACGACAGTCTCGGCCCGCGCTTCGTCGACATGGTCGGCACCTACACCGAGGAGCTGCGCAAGCTGGCGCACAGCGTCGACGGCGATCTGCGCGAGGGCGTCTACGTCGCGGTCGCGGGCCCCAACTTCGAGACGCCAGCGGAGCTGCGGATGCTGCGCGGGTTCGGCGCCGACGCGGTCGGCATGAGCACCGTCCCCGAAGTCCTGGTCGCGCGCCACATGGGGATGGATATCCTCGCGATCAGCACGGTGACCGACATGGCCACCGGGATCCCGGGCCAGATCGAGCACGTGACCCACGAGGCGGTGCTCGAGGCCGCGAATCGCGCCGGCAAACGACTCGCCGAGGTGATCAAGGGCGTCATCGCCCGCATCTGATGCGCGTCGTCGAGCTCATCGAGCGCAAACGGGACGGCGGCAAGCTGACCGCCGACGAGATCGACGCTCTGGTGCAGGGATACACGAAGGGCGACGTTCCCGATTACCAGATGTCCGCGTTCTGCATGGCCGTGGTCTGGCGTGGGATGGATGCGAGAGAAACCGCCGCGCTGACCGCGTCGATGGTCCGCTCGGGCGAGCGCCTCGACCTCTCGCGTTTCGGGAGGGTCGTCGACAAGCACTCGACTGGAGGCGTCGGCGACAAGACCACGCTCGTCGTCGCGCCGCTCGTCGCGGCGTGCGGTGTACCCGTCGCGAAGATGAGTGGCCGCGGTCTCGGGTTCTCGGGCGGCACGCTCGACAAGCTGGAGTCCATCCGCGGCTATCGAGTCGACCTCTCGACCGCGGAATTTCTGGCGCAGCTCGAGCGGATCGGGATCGTCGTGACCGGACAGACGGCGGACCTCGCGCCGGCGGACGGAAAGCTCTACGCGCTCCGCGATACGACGGGCACGGTGCCGGCGATACCGCTCATCGCCTCGAGCGTGATGTCGAAGAAGATCGCCGCGGGCGCGCATGCGGTGGTGCTCGACGTGAAGGTCGGGAGCGGCGCGTTCATGAAGGACCTCGCCTCGGCACGCCAGCTAGCGCGCGCTATGGTTTCGATCGGCGTCGCGCACGGACTCGCCGTCACCTGCGAGCTGACCGACATGGAACAGCCGCTCGGCAACGCGGTGGGGAACAGCCTCGAGATCGCGGAAGCGATCGCCACGCTTCGCGGCGACGGCCCGGCCGATCTCATTCAGCTGACTCGCGCGGCCGGCGCCGAGATGCTCGTTCTCGGGCGCAAGGCGCGCGATACAAAGGCAGCGCTCGCTCGGATCGATCGCGCGCTCGCCGATGGCAGCGGATTCGCGAAATTCCGCGAGCTCGTCGCGGCCCAGGGCGGCGACGTTTCCCAGGTCGACGATCCCTCCAAGCTGCCGCGCGCACCGAAGGTGGAGACGCTGCACGCCGCGCGCTCGGCTTGCATCTCCGCGATCGCCGCGGATCAGATCGGCATCGCGTGCGTGCGCCTGGGGGCAGGGCGCGAGAAGAAGGGCGAGCCCATCGACCACCGCACCGGCATCGTGTTGCACGCGAAGGTCGGCGACCGCGTCGAGCGGGGGCAGCCGTACGCGGACGTCCACGTTGCGGGGAAGCCGGGCGACGCCGACGCGATCGCGATGATCCGTGGGGCATTTCGCTGGAGCGCGCGGCGCGTGCCCAGGCGGCGCCTCATCCTCGGCCGAATCGCGAGCCGCTCCGCGTGATGAAGCGGTGGAGCGCCGTCCTTCCGCTGGCCCTGTCGATCGCGGGCTTGGTATTGATATTTAGTCACGTCGCGGTCTCCGGCGCGGGCCGTGAGGCGGACGAGGGGACCGCCGCCCGCATCTGGTGGCTCCTCATGGCCGTGCAGGTGCCGGTCGTGGCGTTCTTCGCGATCTCGTGGCTGCCGCGAGCTCCGAGAGCGGCCGTCATGGTGTTGGCGCTGCAGGCGGTGGGTGTGCTCGCGAATCTCGCCGCTGTTCGTTACTTCGACCTCTAGCCGGCTCGCTTCGAACCCGCGCTCCTTTTCGCTCCCTTGCGCTTGGCCGCTTCGACGCTCGCGCGAAGCGCGTCCATCAGGTCGCCGACCGGAGTTTCGGCCATGGCCATGTCTGCCTGAGCAGGCGCGGCGGCAGGCTTGCTTCTGAGAAGCTCGAGGAGCTCCTCTCGGTATACGTCGGCGTGTTTCTCGGGAACCCACTCGGTGGCCATCGCCGTAATGAGCTGCCGAGCCGTCTTCACCTCACGATCCGAGACCGCAAGGTTCGAGAGGCCCGACGTGAGCTCGGCCGGGCTTCGCACCTCGTCCGCGAAGTACAGCGTTTCGAGCGCGAGGGCGTCCCTCAGCGGGCGTATGGCGACGACGTGCGGCTTGGTCCGCAGCACGAAGCGTCCGATGCCGACCATGCCGGCGCCTTGCATCGCGCGCAGCAGCAGCGCGTATGGCTTCTCGGCTCCCATGCCCCGAACCGGTCCGACGTGGTAGCTCTTCTCGTAGAAGACGGGGTCGATGTCGGCCAGGTCCACGAACTCTTCGATCTCGATCGTCTTGCTCCGCTCCGGAGCGATCGAGATGAGCTCGTCGTCGGTGACGGTCACGAGATCACCGCTCGGCATCTCGAAACCTCTGACCATGTCCTCGCGCTCGACCGGAGTCGCGCCGGGTGCAGTCCCTTCGATGTCCCGGGCGATCCGCGGCTCGTACCGATCCTCCTCAGGCGAGACATCCTCCGACGGCTCGGGTTCGAAGGAAGCGGGCTCGATATCGCGTGTCACCCGCTCGTAGTGCACGCGCTTGCCGGTGCGCCGGTCGTAGAGATGAAAACGAACGTCCTTAGGTTCGGTCGCCGGGTAAAGCTTCACCGGAATGTTCACTAGCCCGAAGCTGATGCTGCCCGTCCACACTGCCTGACTCATCGGCTGCCCCCACGCTCCGATCGCGGAGCGTCTGCCTTGATTCTCTCAGCAATCGGAGCGCCAGCACCTAGACTCGACAGCGAGTGATCGCACGAGGTCTGCGCGGGTCTGGCCCCGGATCAACGAACCCGCTCCTCCTCATCGGCCTTGTCATCCTGGCGCTCGCGTTCGTCAACGGCACCCTTGTCTCTCCGGTGCAGCGGGCCGCCAGCGACCCCATCGGGTTCGTTGGCTTCGTAATCGCGATCCTCCTCGGGATCACCGTTCACGAGTTCATGCATGCGTATGCGGCTACGCGGCTCGGCGACGACACCGCGCGACTGATGGGCCGGATGAGCCTGAATCCGATGGCGCACCTGGATCCGTTCGGCACGTTGCTGATCGTTCTCGCGGGGTTCGGGTACGGGAAGCCGGTGCCCTTCAACGAGTCGCGACTTCGCTCCGCCCTGGGAGTGAGCGGCGTGGCGCTCGCCGGCCCGTTCGCGAATCTCGTGCTCGCCGCCCTCTGCGCCCTGCCGCTGCGTTTCGGCGGCGTCGATCCGCTCAGTGGTGCGTACAGCGTCATCCTCGAGTCGATCGTTTTCTACAATTGCATCCTCGCGGTCTTTAACCTCATTCCGATCCCACCTCTCGACGGCGCGAACGTCGTGTACGGCCTGCTTCCTCCCCAGCAGAAATACACCTGGCGGACGTACCAGCAGTACGGGCCGGTTCTACTCCTGTTGCTCCTGTTCTTCGGCGCTCAAGTCTTGCGGATCTTGGTCTTTGGACCTGCGGTGTTCCTCTTCCGACTGTTCACGGGCGGGAGCTTCTAGCCGTGCGGCACCGGGTCCAGCAAACGGTGCGGTACCTCGGCTCGACCGGCGCGGACGATCGGCATGCCGCCGAGACCGCGCGAATTCTTCGGCAGCTTGGCGCGGATGAAGAGCTCGTCGTCGCCGGCATCCTGCACGACGCAGCGAAGCCGGCGAACACGCTGCTCTGGCACCGCGTCGTGGGCGTGGTGCTCGAGGTGTTCGCACCGCGCGTGCGCTCCCGCCTGGCCGTAGGGGACTCGACGTTCGCGCGCTACCTCGACCACGCGCGTCGCGGCGCGGAGCTGGCGCGTAGAGACGGCGCATCCGAGCGCGTGGTTCGGCTGATCGCGAGGCATCATGAGGCGCCGGTGACGAATGACGAGATGCTTCTGGCGCGCGCCGATCGCGAGGCCCTCCCGTGATGGAGTCGCAGGCCCCGAACGTGAGCGTCGAGGGCTTCGACGGACCGCTCGATCTGCTCCTCGAGTTGGTCGAAGAGAAAAAGCTCGACATCCTCACGGTGCGGCTCGGCGATCTCGCGGACGCGTATCTCGCGCGCGTTCGGGCGATGCCGTCGCTGCCCGCAGACGAGGTCTCGGCGTTCCTCGCCCTCGCGTCGCGCCTCGTCCTCCTCAAGGCGCGAAGCCTCCTGCCGAGCCTCGAGCCGCTCCTCGAAGAGGAGGGCGAGTCCGAGGAGGAGCTGCGCGCGCGCCTTCTCGAGTACGCGATCGTGCGCGAGCGGGCGGGCCAACTCGGCGCGCGCCTGCGCGCCGGCGAGCGCGCGTTCCATCGCGAAGGCGGAACGGTAGAGCTGCCGCCGCGTGGCGGCGAGGTCGATGCGCTCGCCCTCGCATTTGGGCGAGTCCTCGCGCTCGCGACGCGACAGCGCGAAGAGGACATCGTTGCTCCCGGCGAGCGCTACTCGGTCGAGCAACGTACCGCCGAGATCGAAGCGCTCGTTGCGGCGCAGGAGCGGGTGAGCTTCGCTACGCTCCTCGGCGACACGCCGACGATCGGCTTCGCCGTCGTCACGTTCATCGCGCTGCTCGATCTGTACCGGCGCGGGGCCATCGACCTGGTGCAGGACGAGCTCTTCGCGGACATCCTCGTCACGAGGAGGGAGGCCACATCCGCTCAGACCTAGCGAACGCGATCGAGGCGGTCCTCTTCGTGGCCGAGAAGCCCGTGACGAGAGGCGAGCTCGGGCGCATCGTCGGCGGAACGCCGCGGGCGGTCGAGAGTGCGCTCGCCGAGCTCGGTGCGGCGTACGAGGGCACCGGCCTCCGGCTCCAGCGCTCCGAAGACGAATGGCAGATCGTGACGGCTCCGCAGCACGCGCCGTATGTCGCGGCATACCTCGGCGCCGACCGTCTGCGCCTCTCGGCGGCCTCGCTCGAAACGCTGTCGGTGGTGGCGTACCGGCAACCGGTCACCCGGGCTGAGGTCGAGGCGATCCGGGGCGTGAACTGCGACCAGACCTTCTACACGCTCGCCTCGCGGCGGCTGATCGAAGAGCGGGGTCGCAAAGAGGCCCCCGGTCGGCCCATCCTGTACGGGACGACATGGGAGTTCCTCGAATGCTTCGGCCTGCAAAGCCTCGACGACCTGCCCCGGGCGCTCAGCCCGGAAGGCGCGCTCGTCCTCGAGGGACTGACGCCGACGCCGACTCCGAGCGAGCCGGGCTGATCCGCCTGCAGAAGGTGCTCGCCGACCGCGGCGTGGCGTCGCGACGAGCCGCCGAGGTGCTCATGCGCGAGGGACGCGTGCGGGTCGGCGGCGAGGTCGTTCGCGAGATGGGGAGCAAGGTCCCGCCCGATGCGCGCATCGAAGTCGATGGCCGCGCGGTCGCGCCGCCGGCGCCGCATCGCTACGTCGTGCTCAACAAGCCGCGCGGGATCGTGTCGACGGCGCGCGACGAACGCGGGCGCTCGACGGTCGTCGAGCTCATCGGCGCTCGCGAACGTCTCTACCCGGTCGGTCGGCTCGACGAGGACTCCGAGGGCCTCGTGCTGCTCACGAACGACGGCGCGTGGGCCGAGCGCGTGCTGCATCCGCGATACGGGCACGAGCGCGAGTACGAGGTCAGCATCGCGGGATCCATACCGCCCGATTCCGTCGCCGCGCTGCGACGCGGCATCGCGCTCGAGGAGGGAGTCGCGCGTGCCGCGCGAGTGTCGGTGGCTGGTGGCGCTCGCGGTTCGACCCTTCACATGGTTCTCCAGACCGGTTGGAAGCGGCAGGTGCGGCGCATGTGCGCCGCTGTCGGCCTGCGCGTTCTGAAACTGCGTCGCGTTCGCATGGGTCCGCTGGAGCTCGGGCGCCTGCGGCCCGGCGCGTGGCGCGATCTGACCCCGCGCGAGATCCACGCGCTCGGAGGCAGCTAGTGGCGACGCCGCGGACCGTCGCGATCGACGGGCCGGCCGGAGCGGGGAAGAGCACGATCGGCGCGCTCGTTGCCGAGCGCATGGGCTACCTCTTCCTCGACACGGGCGCGATGTATCGCGCGGTCGCCCTGGCGGCACTGCGGAAGGGCATCGATCCAAACGACGCCGAGCGGCTCGCCGCCCTCGCAAAGCAGATCCGCATCGCGATCGGTCCGCCGACCGTCCGCGATGGGCGCGCGTACACAGTGCTGCTCGATGGCGCTGACGTGACGTGGGCACTCCGCGGCGACGACGTCGACCGGATCGTGTCGCAGGTCGCCCGGATCCCGCAGGTCCGCGATGCGATGGTCGAGCAGCAGCGCGAGATCGCCAAGCGCGGTCGGATCGTGATGGTCGGCCGCGACATCGGGACGGTGGTGCTGCCGGAGGCGGAGCGCAAGGTGTTCCTCACCGCGTCCGCCGCCGAGCGCGCGCGTCGCAGAGAGGAAGAGCTCGCGGCCCGCGGCGAGAAGCGCTCGCGCCAGGATCTGCTCATGGAGATCCTTCGGCGCGACGAGCTCGACAGCACGCGGACCGTCGCGCCGCTGCGCGCCGCCGAGGACGCGATCCTCGTCGAGACCGACGGCCTCTCGGTGGGGGAGGCGCTCGACCGAGTGCTCAAGGTCACGCGCGCGTGACGGTCGCCGCCGGAGCGTCGGTCGTGCCCGAGGAACGGCTCTGGCTCTGGCGCATCGGCTTTCCGATCGTTCGTGCGCTCGCGGCCTTCCTCGCGCCGTGGCGTCTCGAGGGAGCGGAGAACATTCCGCGAAGCGGCGGCTACATCCTCGTCGCGAACCACATCAACTGGAAGGACCCGCCGTGGATCGAGTTCGCGTTTGCGCGGGCCATCCGCTACATGGGCAAGCGCGAGCTGTTTGAGGTTCCGGTCGTCGGGTACGTCCTCCGCGCGATCGGCGCCTTTCCGGTGCGGCGCGGCGAGGCCGACCGCGGCGCGCTGCAGAACGCGCTGGCGGTGGTCGCCGCGGGCCAGCCGCTCGGGTTTTTTCCGGAAGGTCACCGCAGCGAGAGCGGCCAGCTCATCCGCGCGCGTCCCGGTGTGGCGTATGTCGGACAGCATTCGGGCGCGCTGATGATCCCGGTCGCGGTGAGCGGAACGCGTGGCGCGCGGCTCGGAGCGTTCTGGCGCCGCGACATCGTCATCCGAGTGGGACCGCCGTTTCGCACCTCGGATCTCGATGTGAAGCCCGACGATCCGCAGGCACTCGCCGACGCGATCATGCGTCGCGTGGCGGTACTAATGCCTCCCGAGCAACGGGGTGTGTACCGCTAATCGACCCCTATGCTTGATGTTGTGGAAGTGCTTCTCGCGCGCGAGAACGGGTTCTGTTTCGGGGTCAAGAAAGCGGTCGAGCTGACCGAGGCCGCGGCCGAGACCGGCCGCCCGGTGCACAACCTCGGTCAGGTCGTGCACAACCCGAAGATCAGCGAGCGCCTGGGGGCGCTGGGGGTCAAGGTCATCAAGGATCCGTCCGAGGCCGCGGAGGGCATCGTCGTCATCCGCGCGCACGGGGTCCCGCCGGAGATGCGCGCGAAAATCGAGGCGCAGGGCCTCGAGTGCATCGACGCGACGTGCTCCCTGGTGCTCCGCGCGCAGCGCTTCACGAAACAGCTCGCGGATGAGGGCTACAAGGTGATCATCCTCGGGACGCCCGAGCACCCCGAGGTCGTCGGCCTGCTCGGCTTCGCGCCCGCGGCGACGGTCGTCGAGACGAAGGAAGAGTGGGAGAAGCTCCCGCGCATGAAGAAGGCGGGCGTCGTCTCGCAGTCGACGCAGCCCCCGTGGGCGTTCAAGGAGCTCGTCTCGTACGTTTCCGAGGTCTCGCAGGAGACGAAGGTCTTCAACACCGTCTGCCCGGTTACCGTGAAGCGACAGCACGCCGCGAGCGAGCTCGCCGAGCAGGTGAACACGATCATCGTCGTCGGCGGCAAGAACTCGGCGAACACCCGCGAGCTCGTGAACCTCGCGAAGATGCAGGGACGCAACGCGTACCACATCGAACATGCCGACGAGCTCCGGCCGGAGTGGCTTCGCGGCGAGGCTCGCGTGGGCCTCATCGGCGGATGCTCCACGCCGATGGACACGCTCATCGAAGTGAAGGAGCGGGCAGAGACGCTCGCGGCCTAGGCTTACCCGCGTGAGCCGCGGTCTTGTCGCCGTCGTCGGCCGGCCGAACGTCGGCAAGTCGACCCTTTTCAATCGCCTGGTCGGTGATCGCATCGCGATCGTCGAGGACGAGCCGGGCACCACGCGGGATCGCCTCTACGCGACGGTCGAGTGGCGCGGCCGCGAGTTCACGCTGGTGGACACCGGCGGTCTCGACGACGGCACGAGCGAGGTCGAGGCCGGGGTCCGCCG
Source organism: Chloroflexota bacterium (assembly GCA_038040265.1). Classification (GTDB taxonomy): domain Bacteria; phylum Chloroflexota; class Limnocylindria; order P2-11E; family P2-11E; genus 3-1-20CM-2-70-9. Next base: position 73,163 of record JBBPIP010000001.1, read on the forward strand.
GCAGGCCGAGGCCGCCATCGACGAGGCCGACGTGGTCATGTTCGTGGTCGACGCGCAGTCCGGGATCCTCCCGGTCGAGCACGACGTCGCCGACCGGCTCCGCCGCAGCCGCAAGCCCGTGGTGATGGCCGCGAACAAGGCGGAGTCGTGGAAGACGGAGGCGCAGGCCGCGGAGTTCTACGAGCTCGGCCTGGGCGAGCTGCACACCGTGTCCGCGCTCCAGGGGATCGGCACCGGTGACCTGCTCGACGCCGTCGTCGCCAAACTTCCGCCGCCGACCGAGGACGAGCCGGACACCGCGGACGCGCGCATCGCGATCGTCGGCCGTCCGAACGTCGGGAAGTCGAGCTTCCTGAACCGCCTCGCCGGCGAGGAGCGCGCCGTGGTCAGCGAGATCCCGGGTACGACGCGCGACGCCATCGACACGGTGATCGAGCGCGAAGGACGGCGCATCCGCCTGATCGACACCGCGGGGATCCGGCGTCGTGGTCACATCGACGAGGGGATCGAGAAGTTCGCGCTGCTACGGACCGTGCGCGCGCTCGAGCGCGCTGACGCGGCGATCCTGCTCACGGACGCCATGGAGGGCATCACCGCCCAGGATCTGCACATTGCGGGGTACGCGCTCGAGGCGTATATCGGCCTCGTGCTCGCGGTCAACAAGTGGGACCTGGTCGCGCGAAGCCCGGAAACGACGGCGTCGGTGGAGAGCGAGATCGCGCGCGAGTTCCAGTTCGCGCCCTGGATGGACCACCGCCTGGTCTCGGCGAAGACCGGCCGCGGCGTCGAGGACACGCTGAGCGCGGCCGTCGCTGTCGTCGACGAGCGCAAGAAGCGCATTCCCACCTCGGACCTGCATCGCCTGCTGACGGAAGCGGTTGCGGCACATCCGCCGCCGAGTGATCGGAATGGCAAGGAGGTACGTTTTCATCACGTGACCCAGGCAAAGGGACCGGCGCCCACGTTCGTGTTCTTCGTGGACCGGCCCGCCGCGGTGCACTTCTCGTACACGCGCTACCTCGAGAACCGCATCCGCGAGAAGTACAGTTTCCACGGAACGCCCATAAAGATCGAGCTGCGCGGAGCGCGCGAGTGATCGACTCCCCAGCGTCGGCGATCGCGCTCCTCATCGTGGGCCTCGTCGGATACCTCGTGGGCTCGATCTCGAGCGGCTACATCGTCGGCCGCATCTACCGGAACGTGGACCTGCGCAACATGGGCTCCGGCTCCACCGGCGCGACGAACACCTTCCGGACGCTCGGCACGGGGGCGGGGCTGCTCGTCGCGATCTTCGACATCCTGAAGGGGTCTCTGGCGGTCGTCTTCGCGCAGCTCGTATTCGCTGAAGGGAGCGCGGGGCGTCCGCTCGCCGAAGCGGTCGCCGCGGTGTTCGCGGTCACGGGCCACTGCTGGCCGGTCACGCTGCGAGGACGCGGAGGCCGCGGCGTCGCGACCGGGTTCGGCGCGCTTCTCTTCGTCGCGACGCCGGCCTGGGCCAGCGCGGTCGCGTTCTTCGCCATCGCGCTCGCGCTGACGCGGATGGTGTCGGTCGGCTCGCTCGCGTCGGTCTTCGGCGCGCTTCTCGGCTACCTGCTGTTCTGCGCGACCGGATGGCTCCACTTCAACGTGTGGACTCTGGCGTTCATCCTCATCGCTGGGACCGTGGTCTTCATCAGACACAAGGCGAACATCGAGCGCATCGTTCGCGGGGTCGAGCCGCGCGTCGGCACGCCATGACCGTGACCGTGCTCCAGGCCGGGTCCTGGGGCACGACACTCGCGACGATCCTCGCGCGCGACGGCGGCAAGGATGTCGTGCTGTGGGTACGAGATCCCTCGCAGGCGAAGGAGATCTCGACGCGGCGGGAGAACCGCAAGTACCTGGCTGGCATCCGCGTGCCCGACCGCGTCCTGGTCACGGCCGACCTCGACCGCGCGCTCGCGTCGGACGACCTCATCGTCGCGACGCCGAGCGCTGGCGTTCGCGAGCTCCGCGACCGCGTTGCTCCGATGCTTCGAAAAGAGCATCGCCTTCTGTCGGCGACGAAGGGCCTTGCCAGCGACGGCCGGCGGATGAGCCAGCTCTGGGCGGAAGCGCTCGCGCCGGAACGGGTCGCTGTCCTTTCGGGACCGAACATCAGTCGTGAGATCGCCGCGGGCCTGCCCGCGCCGACGGTCATCGCCTCGGTCGACGCGGCCACAGCCCGGCACTTTCAAGCGCTCGTCGGAACTCCCATGTTCCGCGTGTACACGAACGCCGATGTTGTCGGGGTCGAGCTGTGTGGAGCGCTCAAGAACATCATCGCGCTCGGCGCGGGCGCGATCGACGGGATGGGCTACGGCGAGAACGCGAAGGCGGGGTTCGTCACGCGCGGCCTCGCCGAGATCGCGCGGTACGGATTCGCCGAAGGCGCGAACCCGCTGACCGTGGCGGGCCTCGCCGGCTTTGGCGATCTCATCGCCACGTGCACCAGCAAGTTCTCGCGGAACCGCAGCGTCGGCGAGATGCTCGCGAAGGGTGTCGACCTCGCCGATATCCCGCAGCGCATCGGCGGTCAGGTCGCCGAGGGCATCACGACCGCGGAGGCGACGTATCAGGCGTCGGTCAAACGGGGCGTGGTCATGCCGATCACCGAGCAGACGCATCTCGTCCTGAGCGAAGGCAAACCGATCCGTGAGGCCATGCGCGACCTCATGGACCGCGACCAAGGGGACGAAGTGGCAGGCCCGCTGGCTGAGATCTCGCGCCTGCTTGGCACCTTCGCGGCCGCGCAGCGTGAGGGGGCGGCCCGACCCTAGGCGAACATAGAGCGGTGACGCGCCGGTTCCGTTCGTCTCTGGCCCTGTTCGCGGCGATCGTGGTCGCCTGCCAGGCGAGCTCGCCTCCTGGGGCCGCCGCGCCGACGGCTTCTGCCGCAGCGGTGCGCACCCTCGCCGTCGTGGTGACCGCGCCGGCCGGCGCTCCGGTGGTCGGTGCCGACGTCTGCGCGTACACCGTCGCGGGCACGCAGGTCCGCTGCGGCGAGACGAGTGCCTCCGGCACGGCGCGACTGGGCCTTCGGCCCGGCGCCTACTCGCTTCTCGTGACGCCGCGCGCCCCGTCGCGCCTCGCCGTCGGCAGGGGCTGGGCCGACGTGCTCGACGCTGACGCGACCAGCGTGGTGCGGCTCGACCCGCATTCGACGATCACCGGCGTCGTAAAGGACGACCGCGGCGCGGCTGTCAGAGACGCCGAAGTTTGTGCGCATCCGCCGAACCCGCAGTCGCCTCCGACGTGCGCGCGCAGCGCCGCCGAGGGGAAGTTCTCGATCGACGTCCGCTCGGACGTGTACAAGCTCGACGTGAGTGGACCGCCCGGCGGGAAGCTGATCCCGCAGTGGGCGACCGGACGGCTCACCAGCGGAGAGGCCGACCTCGTCGACGTCCGGTCCGCGGACAAGGACGGGATCGCGGTCACGATGATCAAGGGCGTGCTCCTCAGCGGAGTGGTGCGGGGCCCGAACGGTCCGGTCGAGGAAGCCCAGATCTGCACGAGGACGCTCGCGGCGCCGCTCCCGTGGGATTGCGTGCGTTCGAAGAAGGACGGCTCCTATCTCGCGCTGATGGAAGCTGGCCGCTACTACATGTGGACCGTCCCGCCGGACAACGTGCGCCTCCTCGCGCAGTGGTATGACCACGTACTCCAAGGCGTCGACACCAGCGACATCGCAATGGACCGCGATCGGCAGATCGACGTGACGCTCGATCCGGGTCCACAGCTCCGAGGCCGGGTGACCACGGCGGATGGCGTCGGGGTGCCCGGCGCTCTCGTCTGCGTCGACACGCGATTCCCGACCGGCCGCATTTGCCGGCCCGCCGGAAACGACGGGTCGTACAGCGTTACGACGCGGCCCGCTACCTACACCGTGCAGGTGCTGGCTCCGGCGTTGACCGATCTCATCAGCGAGTTCTGGCTTCAGAAGCGCACCTGGGTCGACGCGAACGACATCAGCCTCGGGAACGCCGACCGCTCTCTCGACCTCATTCTCCGCCCGGGCCAGCGAGTCACCGGCGTCATCCGCGACACACGTGGCGTCCCGCTCGAAGGCGCAACGATCAACCTGAACGACGAAGAAGGCCCGCTCATCGGTGCGGCTACCGATATCAGTGGGACCTACAGCATGATCGTCCCACCCGGCACCTACGAGATCGAAGTGTTCGCGCCGCAACGCGGCGAGCGCGGCGACTATCTCTCGCAGGTATCTCGCGAGCTCGTCGTGACTGGCTTTACCCGTTACGACGTTGTCATCGAGGATGCCAATCCCTGAGTCGTGATACAACGGGACAGCCACTCAAGAAAAGGGGAGACATCATGTTGCTGACCCGTCTGTTGAAGCCGTCCGTCACCGCTTCCGCCCACTGCGACCTGCCGTGCGGCGTCTATGACCCCGAGCAGGCGCGCATCGAGGCAGAGTCCTGCTACAAGATCATCGAGAAGTACAACGCCTCGGGCGACGAGCTCTTCAAGACCCGCGCGATCGTGATCAAAGAAGAGCGGGCCGAGCTCGCCAAGCACCACATCGACGTCCTCTGGAGCGACTACTTCAAGCCGGAGCACGTCCAGAAGTACCCGGAGATCACCGAGCTCTGCTGGAAGGCCGCGAAGCAATGCTCGAAGGTCAAAGGCTCTCTCGACCTCGGCGAAGCGAAGACCCTCCTCGACATGATCGACAAGATCGCCGACGTTTGGACGAAGGCAGGAGGCCCCCAGGCGACGCGGGTCGCCAAGGCAGCCGCAGCCCGGTAGGGCTATTGCTCCGCGTCGCGGTGACGGGCCGCAGCATGGAGCCCGCCCTCCGCGCCGGCGACTGGATCATCATTTCGCGCCTGTCCCGTCCACCGCGGGTGGGGGAGATCGTCCTCGTGCGCGACCCGCGGGATTCCGAGCATCTGCTGCTCAAGCGGGTCGCCGCGGTGACGGACGGCGCGTGCACGGTCGTTGGGGACTACCCCGAGGAGAGCACGGACAGCCGGACTTTCGGGCCGGTGCAATTCGCGAACGTCCTCGGCCGCGCGGTCTTCCGCTATGGCCCCATTACGCGTATGGGCTGGCTTTGGTGAAGCGCGTTTTTTAAGATGACGGCATGGCGGTCGTGACTTGTGCGCGGTGCGGACAGGAGCGGGAGGGCGCCGGGAAGGTAGGGCTTCCTGGCTCGCTCGGCGCCGAGATAGAGGCGCGAATCTGCGCGGAGTGCTGGAAGGAATGGACGAGCACCCAGATCCGAGTCATCAATCACTATGGGCTGCGCCCCGCGCAACGTGAGGATCGAGAGAAGCTCTACGAGCTCACGCGTGAATTCTTGCAGCTTGGCTTCCCAGCATCGGAGCTCGAATGACCGGAGAGCTCCGCTATCTGTACGCGGTAGCGAACGCGTCCGCGGATACCGCGATCGCCGCGGCAGGTCTCCGAGGCATCGATGGGGGTCGGGTCGAAGCGGTCGTCGAAGGTCGTCTTCTCGGCGCGACGAGCGCCGTGTCCGCCGCCGACTACGAGGAGGAGCCGCTCAACGAGCGGCGCCAAGACCTGAACTGGCTCGCGCCTCGAGCGGCATCCCATCAGGACGTGAACGGCAAGCTTCTCGACCTCGCGAGCGCGGTCATCCCGGTCGCCTTTGGCGCGATATACCGCGGCACTGAGGGTGTCCGGGAGCTCCTGCGCACACGTGCCGACGATCTCGCGGATCGGCTGCGCGCGGTCGAAGGACGCGCGGAATGGATCGTCTCGATCGAGCGTGAGGGATCCGGCGCGCCTCTGGGCGACGCCACGCGTGATGCGGCGGTGGCGGAGGAGACCTGGGCGACGATCGAGGCGATCGCCGAACGCGTCTACCGCGAACCGTTGATCGGCGATCCGACGGCCGCGGCGATCGCGCGCTTCAGCGTGCTCGCCAGCCGCGAGCGCGAAATCGAGCTGGGCGAGGTCGTGCGGCGGCTGGCCGCGACAGGGACATCGGAGGGCTATCGCGTCCGGCTCTCAGGTCCGTGGCCGACCTACCGCTTCGGCGGCCTTCCGACCGAGCCCGTCGCCTCCGCATGAGGGAGCTCACCTGATCTTGTTGCCGGTCCAGAGACCTCCGAGCGATGCGCGAGCCGCCTAAGGTCCTCGTCGTCGACGACGAAGAGAGCGTCGTCGTCACGATCAAGGCGATCCTCCAGCTCGACGGCTACAACATCGCAACGACGACGAGCGGAGTTCAGGCCCGCGCGATGGTGCGCGACGTCGAGTACGACCTCGTGCTGACCGACCTACACCTCGACGACGGTGACGGCCTGGATGTGCTCAGGGCAGTCCACGAGCGCTACCCGGAGACCATCACGATCATGCTCACCGGTTACGCGTCGCTCGAGTCGGCGATCCAGGGGCTCCGGGCAGGTGCGTATGACTACCTCGTCAAGCCCAGCGAGGTCGAGGAGCTTCGCGCCACGGTCGCGCGCGGGCTCGAGCGCCGCCGCCTAGGGCAGGAGCTGCGCCTGCGGGTGGCCGAGCTCGAGCGGGCCAACCGCGAGATCGCCGACCTCAATTCATCGTTGCAGCGGCGAATCGACGAAGCGACCGCCGAGCTCAAGGAGCGACACGACCAGCTCAAGGAGCTCGACGGCATGAAGTCGCAGTTCCTATCGATCGCGTCGCACGAGCTCAAGACCCCGATCACGGCGATGTCGGGATTCCTTCAGGTCGCGCTTCGGCGCGTGCGCCGGCTTAGCGAGGGGGAGGCAGCAGCGCCGGTCGCCGAGGGCCTGCGCGGCATCACCGAACAGCTAGAGGTTGTCTACCGGCAGACTGGAAAGCTCGCGCGGCTCGTCGATGAGCTCCTCGATGTCTCGCGGATCCAGACCGGCCGCATGGAGTTCCGCTACAGCGACGTCGATTTGAGCGAGCTGGCCACCGAAGTGGCGGCGCGGATGCAGCTCACGACGACCACACACGAGATCTCGGTCCGTCGCGACTCGCAGAACGTCGTGATCGCGGATCGCGATCATCTCGAGCAGGTGCTGAACAACCTGGTGACCAATGCGATCAAGTACTCGCCCACGGGCGGCCCCATAACGATCGACGTTCGTCCCGACGGCAGCGGGGTGCGGCTGTCCGTCACCGACCAGGGGATCGGCATCCCCGAGAAGGAGCTCGAGGCGATATTCGGGCTGTTCTATCGCTCGCCGGATCGCGCCGCGCGCGACGCCGCGAGCATGGGGCTCGGTCTCTACATCAGCAAGGAGATCGTCGTCCGCCACGGCGGGCGCATCTGGGCCGAGAGCGGGGGCACCAAAGGCAGCGTTCTCAACGTGGTCATCCCACGGATGCCCATCGGTGCTACCAAGCCCGATGTGGCGCTGCCGAGCGCAACGCGCCGCTAGACTTCAAGTCGCGAGCTCACTTTTTCGGGGTGTGGCGCAGCCTGGTAGCGTGCCTGAATGGGGTTCAGGAGGTCCCGGGTTCGAATCCCGGCACCCCGACCGGTAGCCACCTAGTTCACATGAGATCGCTGCGCTGGACGCTGGCGACGACGGGGGGCTTCGTGCTCGGCGGCGTTGCGCTTCACTCGCCGGGCGCGTCGGGGATCGGTGCGGCCTATCTCGACTGGGACGTGCCGGCCGCTGTCTTTGGAGCGATTCTCGGCAGCGTCGTGGGGATCGTCACCGGAGTGCTGCAGATGATCGCGCTCGGGGTTCGGAGCTGGCGTCTGGTCGCCGCATCCGTGATCGCCGTTGCGGTCGCGCACGCGCTCGCTGATGGTGCACCCGCGGTGTGGGGTGTTGCCGTTGTCGCCGCCATCAGCGGTCTGTGCGCCGCGTTGGCACTGGCGTGGGCACTGCGCACGCGCGCGTGGCGATGGATCATCGCGAGCGCGTTCGCATGGTGGGCGGGTTGGACACTCGGGGTCGCAATCGCCGTTGCGCTCGGGCTGAGCGGCGGGACGACACCAGACAAATGGGTGACCGAGCATGTCGTGATTGCGGGCATCCTCGGGCTCGCATGGGGCAGTGCGACATCGCCGCATGCGCAGCGTCTCTTGACAGTGAGATGAGTGGACCGACAATGCGATCACCGCGTTTGAAAGAGCGCGGCGCTTCCTTTGAGCGTCGCGCGTCCAAAGTCCGCCGACGGGAGGAGGTGATCACCAACATGCCGAAGAAGAAGAAAGCCACAAAGAAGAAGAAGCACTAAGCAACATTGTTTACGTGGAGCGCCGCGGGCGGGCGGCGCTGCCACAAGGAATGTCGGTCTTCGTTACAAAGTTCCCCCTGCAACCGCGCTGACATATCACGCGAGGGCGCACCCCGTTCACTAAATAGCAATGAGGTGGGATTTCGCGCGCGCCGCGCTGCTCAGCGCAATGGCGAGCCTTCCGCTCAGCCTGGCTCTCGTCGCCGTCCCGATGTCAACGACGGCCGAGGCCTCGGCGGTCGACATGCTCGCGCTCACCAATCAGTTCCGCGTCGCAATCGGCGCTCCGGCCGTGCCGGCGGATCCGCGACTTACCCAGGCGGCGCAGAACCACGCCAACTACAACAGCGCTAACAGCATCCTCGGTCACTACGAGACCGCGGGTCGGCCCTACTACACGGGGTATGCGCCTCGCGATCGATTGATCGCGCAGGGCTGGACCACATCGTTCGTGAGCGAGGTCGCGACCGGTGGCGCGGAGCTGGCCGGCGTCCGTCAGCTGTGGGACGCGCCGTACCACCGCCTCGGCATGATGCATCCGAACGCGACCACGATCGGTTGGGGGCACTCGGAGCTGGGCGGCCGTCAATCGAACGTCGGCGACATCGTCTACAACTTCGCTCTGCGTCCGGTCGAGTTCGTGCGCTCGCCCGCGCACATGCAGACGAACATCCCGACCTCGTGGAGCGGACACGAATCGCCGAGTCCTCTTCCGGCCGGCGTCTCAGGTCCGGTCGGCTATCCGATCATGGTCGTGTACTCCGCCGGCCAGAGCGTTGTGATGCGTGACGCGACGCTCACGGCGCCGGGCGGCGTGCGCCTGCCGATCTACTTCGCGCCGCAGCAATTCGAGTACGACTACCAGGTGATCATTCCGCAGCGTCCGCTCGCTGCGAATACGACCTACCACGTCCGCTTCGACATCACGGTCGCCGGACGGTGGCTCACGAACGAGTGGGACTTCAGCACCGGCTCGACGATCAGCGGAGGCGGCCCGACTTCGTCGGTCCCTCTCGACAACGGCCTGCACTCCGCGTGGATGTCGCAGACCCCGGTGCCAGCGATGCAGCCAGCTTCCACGACGCAGGCGACGCTGCTCTTCCGCAACACCGGCACCAAGACCTGGACGAAGGGTCTCACTGGTAGCCAGGTCGTCCTCGGCGTGAACGGCGATAGCAGCGCGTTCGCCGCGCTCGGGATGAATGTCGGCTGGCCATCGGCCAACCGGATCGCCGTCCAGAACGAAGCCTCGGTCGCGCCCGGCGGCGTCGCCTCGTTCACCTTCACGGTGAAGGCGCCGTTCAGCGCCGGAACCGTGCGGATCCCGGTGCGTCCGGTGATCGATGGCGTGGCGTGGCTCGAGGACCAGGGTGTCTTCGTGCCGGTGACGACGGTCGTCGACTATCACAGCCGCTGGGATTCGCAGTCCGCGTACCCGACGCTGCGTGCCGGACAGATCAGCGGACCGCTCTCGATCTCATTCCGGAACGCCGGAAGCCTGTCTTGGACGCGCGGCATCCTCGGTCAGGAGGCTCGCCTCGCGGTGAATCAGGACAACGCGCAGTGGGCGGCTCTTGGCGTGAATTGGCTGTCCGCGAACCGTGTCGCCGCGCAGACGGAGGGGACGGTCACTCCCGGCGGCATCGCGACCTTCACCTTCCAGGTGCGTGCCCCGTCGACGCCGGGTCTCTACGCGATCCACTTGCGGCCGGTCATCGATGCGGTCACCTGGATGGAAGACCAGGGCGTCTTCCTCTACATCACCGTCACGCGCTAGCTCGCCCCGAACAGAACCTCGAATTCTTCCTTGCAGCGTGGGCAGCGAACGGTCGCCGCATACGGCGGGTTCGGCGGAATGTCGAGATGCTCGCGCGTCACGAAGCGGGGACCGACGTTCTCGCCGCAGAACGGACACGCGATCTCGTAGTGCGTGAAAGCGCGGCGATCGACTGTGATCCGACGGCGGTCGTCGATCTTCTGCATGCGGCTAGTCTAGGTATGTGCCACCGCAACCGCCGAAGGGTCGGACGAAGATCGCGAGCGTGACGAAGACCCTGAAGGTGGGCGACGCCGCGCCGGACTTCACACTCCGCTCGCACGATGGGCGCGAGATCAAGCTGTCGTCCTACCGCGGTCAGCGCGTGGTCCTCGCGTTCTTTGCCTTCGCGTTCTCCAATACCTGAAACAGCGAGGCTCCCGCGCTGAATGCGCTCCAGCAGCGCTTCGCCGGTGGCAAGGCCCAGGTCGTGGGCATCCTGTGCGATTCGGTCTACACGCTGAAGGCGTGGGCGGAATCCCTCGGCAACATCGAGTACCCGCTCTGCTCCGATTACTGGCCGCACGGAAAGGTGTCGCAGGCCTACGGGGTCTTCAATGAGGAGCTCGGCCGGCCCGAGCGCGCGATCATCGTCGTCGACGCGGAGGGCATCTGCCGCTACATCGACGTTCACACGCTGCGCGAAGTGCCTGACGAAGAGGAGATCGCTGAGGAGCTGAAGAAGCTCGACTAGCGCGTTGTTATGAGGTAAGCCTTGCCCTCGTCGGCGATCACGAAGCTGACGTCATCCCCCGGGCTCACCCCAGGAAGCGTGTCGCCGGCGACGAGGACCTGCGCGCCGCAGTCGACGGCCACGATCTCGCCGGCGGTGACGACAGTCCCCTCGAGCTTCGCTCCGGGCGCCACGAGATTTCCCGAGACGCCTTTCCCTTTCGGCGTTCCGACGTCGCGTGCCCGGTACTCGATCGCAATCGTGACGCGGTCTCCGAGGGTAAGGCGCGACTTGCGTACCGCGCCGGTCGCATCGCGGCCGCGCATGTCGACCTGCTGCGGTCCGTCGCCGACGCGCATCGTGAGGAGCACGTCCCCGCGCGTTCCGTCGAGAGCGACGACGACACCGCGCGACGCGCGCAGCCGCCACTTCTCGATGAAGGCGAGCTGTTCGAAATCAAGCATCAGGCCGCCGATACGATAGTCGCGTGCCCCTCCGTGCCGTGTTCTTCGACGTGGGCGATACGCTCGTTCAGCACTGGAAGCCGCAGCCCGAGATCCGTGCGCTGACGCTCGACGCGTTGCGGCGCGAGTTCGGCGAGCGACCGTGGTACGAGACGTTCCTCGAGGCCGAGATCGCGCCGAGCCACCGGCACGAGTCCGAAGAGAACTTGCGCCAGGAGACGAACCGCTGGTACGCGGATTGGTTCCGCAACAGCCAGATCGGCATTGACGACGTGGACATCGATCACTTCCGTGTGGCGACGACGCTGCCGCTGGATCTGGTCGGCGCGCTCGTGCCGGGGACCCGCGAGGCCCTGCGATGGTGTAAGGACCGCGGGCTGATCGTTGGACTCATCACGAACACGCTCTCGCGCGGTGACGCTGAGGTCAGGACTGACTGGGAGCGCTTCGGGCTCGCCGATACGGTCGACCATGTGGTCAGCTCGCACAGCGCGGGCTGGCAGAAGCCACATGAGGCGATCTTTCGCCGCGCGCTCGACCTTTCCGGGGTCTCCGCGAGCGACGCCGTCATGGTCGGCGACCGGATGGTGCAGGACGTCTGGGGCGCGAAGCGGCTCGGCATGCGCGCGATCTGGCGGCGCCCGCTTGCCGGCGCGCCTCAGGAGCCGGTCGACGTGCAGCCGGACGCGTCGATCGACGACCTGACCGAGCTCCCGGCCCTTCTCGAGCGCTGGATGTAGCGCGCGAAGCCTTGCCGCTTGCCTGTGGTGGTGTTAGAAACGAATTCTTGACTCAGCAGGTCGGAAATTCGCCGCGTTCACGCCTCAGGTCTTCTCGGCTCACCTGCGTCTGTCCGTAGGCGGCCTGTAGCGGCGCAACCGCGCCGCGTCGGTGCCGCCGTGCCCAAACCTTTCGCCCACGATTTTCTCTGGAGGATTTCCCATGGCTGGCTATGCCAAAGATGTGCTCGTGGAGACCGACTGGCTCGCCGATCACGCGAAGGACGCGAACGTTCGAATCTTCGAGGTCGATGTCGATACGACCGCGTACGACCAGGGCCACGTGACCGGCGCCATCGGACTCAACTGGAAGACCGATCTGCAGCAGCACCCGGTGCGTGACCTCATCGAGAAGAAGCAGCTCGAGGAGTTGCTGTCGAGGAACGGCGTCACGCCCAACACGACGATCGTCGCCTACGGCGATAACAGCAACTGGTTCGCGGCGTGGTTCTTCTGGCTCCTCAAGTACTACGGCCACAAAGACGTGAAGCTCGTAAACGGTGGCCGCGCGAAGTGGATCGCCGAGAAACGCGCGTTGACCAACGACGGGCCGAGCTACGCGAAGAGCGAGTACCGCGCCGGCACTCCCGATGCATCCATCCGCGCCCTACGCGATTACGTGCTCGACAAGGTCGTCTCCGGCAGCGAGAAGATCGTCGATGTCCGCTCGCCGAAGGAATATGCCGGCGAGCTGCTCGCACCGGAGAACCTGCCACAGGAGGGCGCGCAGCGCGGCGGCCACATTCCGGGCGCGCAGAACATTCCGTGGGCGACCGCGGTGGCCGAAGATGGCCGCTTCAAATCAGCCGATGAGCTCAAGTCGATCTACGAAGCAAAGGGCATCGACGGCAAAGGCGAAACGATCGCCTACTGTCGCATCGGCGAACGAAGCGCTCACACCTGGTTCGTCCTGAAATATCTCCTCGGACAAGAGCGCGTGCGGAACTACGACGGATCTTGGACGGAGTGGGGCAGCCTCATCGGTGTGCCCATCGAGAAAAGCGCCGCGTAGCTGCATCGCGCCATTCGCTTCTCTCAAAGTTCGTCTCCCCGGTCCATGATTCCGTTGGTGGATTTCGAGCGCGAGCGACTGGAGATGGTCCGCGAGCTCCGTCGTATGGGAATTCGCGACGAGCGCGTGCTTGCCGCGATGGCCAAAGTCCCTCGCGAGCTCTTTGTTCGTCCGGATGATCAGGACATCGCGTATGGGGATCACGCGCTCGGCATCGATGAAGGGCAGACGATTTCGCAGCCCTACGTGGTCGCCCGCATGACCGAGTTGCTGGAGGTCGACTCGAGGCATCACGTGCTTGAGGTCGGCACCGGGTCGGGCTATCAGGCTGCGGTTTTGGCCGAGCTCGCGCGCGATGTCGTCACCGTTGAGCGACACGCCGTGCTCGCCGATCGCGCGAGCGCACTCCTCGCGGAGCTCGGGTACGAGAACGTGAAGGTCGTCGCGGGCGATGCGTCCATCGGATATCCACCCGACGCGCCGTACGACCGCATCCTCGTGACGGCCGCGTCGCCCGGCATCGCGCCCGAGCTCGTGCGGCAGTGCGCGCTCGACGGCCTCATCGTGGCGCCGGTGGGGGACCAGGAGATGCAGCACCTCGTCGTGCGCTACCCGGACGGACGCGAGACCAGGCACGGCGCGGTGAAGTTCGTGCCGCTGCGGGGGCGCGCCGGCTTCCAGGCATGAGGGACACGCTCTTTCACGGCGGCCGGATCCACGTCCGATCAGGCGTCTCCGCCGAGGCTCTCCTCGCGCGTGATGGCCGCGTCGCCTCAGTCGGGCGCGCGTCCGATCTCGCGCGCGAGGCACGATCGGCCGAGCGCGTCGATCTCCGCGGCGGCCTGATGACCCCGGGCTGGTTCGACGCGCACGTCCACTTCATGTGGTGGGGCTTTCAGATGGCGGAGATCGATCTCCGCGCGACGAAGACGATCGATGAGGCGCTCGAGATCATCGGTCGCGGAGCGCGCGCTCTAGGCCCGGGTCAGTGGCTCACCGGTGGGCGCTTCGACAAGAACAACTGGGGCCGATGGCCGACCGCGGCCGATCTCGACCGCGTGACCGGCGACCGTCCCACGGTGATGCGCAGCCGCGACGGGCACTCACGGTGGCTCAACACGGCGGCGCTACGCGCGGCGAAGATCGGAAAGGACACGGCCGCTCCCGAGGGCGGGGCGATCTTTCGAGATGCGTCGGGGTCGCCCACCGGAATCCTTCAGGAGCGCGCGAACGAGCTTGCCGACCGCGCCGTGCCACCTGCGACGGAAGCCGATTGCGACGCGGCCACGATGCGCGCGCAGGACGAAGCGCTGAAGCAGGGTGTCACCGGCGTCGAATCGCTCGAGCAGGCCAGCTCCTACGCGGCGCTCCGGCGCGCTCGCGCTCGCGACGCGCTCAAGGTCCGCGTGCTTATGGGGATCCCGCATCGTTCGCTCGCGCTTTCGATTCCCACCACTGGGACCCCACCGCAGATCCGCGACAACGCGCCCTTCGATTTCGAGGCCGCGCTTCAGACGGGCCTGCGCACGGGGCAGGGCGACGAGTGGCTGCAGCTCGGTCACGTGAAGTTCTTCAGCGACGGCGCGCTCGGATCGCAGACCGCCGCTCTCGAGGAGCCGTACGAAGGCTCCGATGACCGCGGGATCCTCACCGTCGACCCGCTCGAGCTTCGCACCGATGTCGCGCGTGCTGCGGCGGCCGGACTCGCCGTGGCCATACACGCGATCGGCGATCGTGCGGTGCGCGTCGCGCTCGACGCGGTCGCGCCGACACGGATCACCTCACCGGACCTGCGCCAGCGCCTCGAGCACATCCAGCTCGTGCGCGAAGAGGATCTCGGCCGTTTCGGCGCGCTCGGCGTGATCGCCTCGATGCAGCCGATCCACTGCACGAGCGACCGCGATCTCGCTGACCGGTACTGGGGTCCGAAGCGCACGCCCCGCGCGTACCCGTGGCGCACGCTCATGCAGCGCGGCGCGGTCCTCGCGTTCGGTTCCGACGCCCCGGTCGAGCCCATCGATCCGCTGCTCGGGATCCACGCGGCGGTCACGCGTCGCCGGCCGAGCGATAGAGACGCCTGGTTTCCAGAGCAGCGGCTCACCCTCGACGAAGCGCTGCATGCGTACAGCGCGGGAGCCGCCTACTCGACGAGCAGGGAACGCGAATGCGGAACGCTCGAGGTCGGTATGCGCTGCGACGCGACGGTGGTCGACCGTGACCTCGCCAAGCTGAAGGAGGACGAACTCCTCGAGGCGAAGGTCAGCGCAACGATCACGGACGGGGTCGTCCGCTACGCCGACGGCCTCGCTTAGTTGAGCTCCGGCCGCTCCCCGCGCTCGCGCAGTCGCACGAGTAGATCGCGGAGAAGCTCGGTCTCGCGATTGAGGATGCGCGTCTCTTCCTCGAGACGAGCCGACGCTGTCTCGAGCTCGAGCAGGGCCTGCTGCTGAGACGCGTCCACCGCGAGGCTCCCGGCAATCCGATACGCGAGGTCGCTCGGCGGCGTGTCGCGGAGGTCGTCGGCAAGTGCGCGCTCTCCGCGCGAGTCCTCGGTCACAGCGACGACCGCCAGGAGATACGCGCCCAGGGCTTCGCGGGCCACACTCGCGTGGTCGACGGCATCGTCGCCTTCAGGCTCTTCGAGATATCGCACTCGGCCGATGAGGTACGGCTCCGCGTCCACGATGAGGCTCTCCACCGCGAAGCGACGCTCGCCCCGCGTGACGATGTAGGAGCGGCCGTTCGGCAGCGCCGACTCGGCGACGATCTTCGCCTCGGTGCCGACGTCGTACGGTTCCGCGCCCTCGCCGACCTCCGGTCCATTTCGGATGAGGACGACGCCGAACGGGAGCTGCCGCTCGATGCACCGCCTGATCAGCAGGCGGTAACGCGGCTCGAAGATGTGCAGCGGCAGGAGGGCGCCGGGAAAAAGCACGGTACCGAGTGGGAAGAGCGGAAGGAGTTCGCTCACGTTTCAACGGTACTCTGGCCCTCGGTGACGGCAGGATGACCGGCGGCTCCGGCGGCGCCCTCGAAGGGATCCGCGTCGTCGACCTCACACGCGCGCTCGCAGGCCCTTACTGCACGCTCATGCTCGCCGACCACGGCGCCGACGTGGTGAAGATCGAAATACCCGGTACCGGAGATGAGACCCGCGACTGGGTACCGCCATCGATCAAGGGCGTCTCCGCGTACTACCTCTCGATCAACCGCAACAAGCGGAGCATCACGTGCGATCTCAAGCATCCCGACGGGAAGCGCGTCCTCGAGCGATTGATTGAGCGCGCCGACGTCGTGGTCGAGAACTTCAGCCCCGGCGTTCTCGGCCGTCTCGGCTTTCCTGACGACCGGCTGCGCTCCATGAACCGCCGGGCCGTGATCTGCCACGTCTCCGGGTTTGGGCAGGACGGACCCGGCCGCGCGTGGGCGGCCTACGACCTCGTCGTGCAGGGCATGGGCGGCATCATGAGTCTCACCGGTCCGCCGGGCGGCGACCCGGTGATGGTCGGCGTTCCGCAGGCCGACATGGTGGCCGGGATGTTCGCCGCCTTCGCGATTGTCGCGGCTCTCGAAGCGCGGCACCGCACAGGACAGGGCCAGGTCATCGATGCGACGATGATCGGCGGACAGGTCGCGCTCCTCTCGCGACAGGCCGCGCGCTACTTCGCGGACGGCACCGTTCCCCGGCCGGAAGGGAACGTGCACACGTCGATCGTTCCGTACCAGACGTTTCAGGCGGCGGATGGCTTCGTGAACATCTGCTGCGCGAACAACGCGCTCTTCGAAAAGCTCTGCCGCGTCCTGGACCTCGAGGACCTGCTCGACGACGCTCGCTTCGCCGACAACGCAAACCGTGTCCGACATCGTGACGTTCTCGTTCCGCTCATCGCCGCGCGAGTGCACGGGATGAAGAAGGCCGACGTCGTACGCAAGCTGCGCGAGGCGAACGTCCCAGTCGGGCCGATCAACGATCTCGCGGAGGTCTTCAACGATCCGGTCGTGCGGCATCTCGGGCTGATCGCGGAGGTCGACCACCCGGTGGCGGGCCGCGTCCGCGCGCCGGGCATTCCCGTCCGGATGTCGGAGACGCCGGCGTCGGTGCGCCGCGCGCCGCCGCTGCTCGGCGAGCACACCGACGAGATCTTGCGCGAGCTCGGGTACGAGCCGGACCAGATCGAGAGTCTTCGCACAGGGGGCGCCGTCTGATCGCGGTGCGCGACATCCCACCGCGGCGCCGGCCGCTGTGGCTCGTCGGTCTCCTGACCGTGCTTTCTCTCGGGATCTACCTGCCGCTCTGGCTCGGCTTCACCTGGGCGGAGCTCAAACGCGAGACGGGCGACGAGCGCATGCAACCGCTCGGTCACGCTCTTTCGGTCTTCATTCCCGGGTACGGCGCGTGGCAGGTGTACCGGCACTTCGCGTTCATCAACTCGGGCCTCGAGCGCATCGGCGCGACGACCAGGGTCGATCCGCTGTCAGCGGCGATCGGCTTGGTCGTGTGGTCGCTGACCTTCTTTCATTACTCGGTCGAGCCGATCTTCGTGGCGCTCGACGTGGTCGAGCTGCTCGCGGCGACGGGCGTGGTGATCTACGGGCAGCGCGGCTTGAACGAATACTGGCGGGCTCGTCCAGGGCCATCGGTCGAGCAGCGCGTTCTCTCGACGGACTGGTTCGCCGTGGGACTGGCGGCGGCCTATTTCTTCAGCTGGGTCCTCACCTTCGTGCCCACGAACTAGCATCCGCCTCTCGTGCCGTCGCCCATCCTCGTCGTCGGCTCGCTGGCTTACGACGACGTGCAGACCCCCTACGACAGCCGCCACGAGGTGCTCGGCGGTGCTGCGTCCTATTTCTCGCTCGCCGCCTGCCTCTACGCCCCGATCCGGCTCATGGGCGTCGTCGGCGATGACTTCCGCGAGAGCGACCTCGAGCGTCTCCGAGCGAAGGGGATCGACCTGGGCGGAGTCGAGCGCGCGAAAGGCCGGTCTTTTCGCTGGCTCGGGAAGTACGACCACGACCTCGCCACGGCGGAGACGATCAACACCGATCTCGGTGTCTTCGGCGACTGGCAGCCAACCGTCCCGCCGGCGTTTGTCGACAGCGAGTTCGTCTTCCTTGCCAACATCCTCCCCGAGATCCAGGGTCGGATGCTCGATCAGGTGCGCGCTCCGAAGGCGGTCGCGCTCGACACGATGAATTACTGGATCGAGCGGCGGCGCGACGAGCTCGCGTCCGTGATGGCGCGCGTCGACATCGTCACGATCAATGAGGCCGAAGCCAGGCAGTTCTGCGACACGCACAACGTCCTGAAGGCGGCGCGCCAGATACTCGCG
Organism: Chloroflexota bacterium; assembly: GCA_038040265.1. Lineage (GTDB taxonomy): Bacteria > Chloroflexota > Limnocylindria > P2-11E > P2-11E > 3-1-20CM-2-70-9. The sequence goes on from JBBPIP010000001.1 coordinate 91,442, forward strand.
CTCGGTCCGCGCGCGGTGGTTGTCAAGCGCGCCGAGTACGGCGCGATGCTCGTCACCGCTGATCGCATGTTCTGGACGCCGGCCTACCCGCTCGAAGAAGTGCGTGATCCGACGGGCGCCGGAGACGCGTTCGCAGGCGGAATGCTCGGCCACCTCGCCAGGGCGGAGAAGCTAGACGACCCGACCCTCTGCCAGGCAGTGCTTCACGGGACCGTCTGCGCCTCCTTCGCCGTCGAGGACTTCAGCGTGGACGGGATCGAGCGTGCGGACCGAAACGCGATAGAAAGGCGCGTCCGAGAGCTCCAGACCCTCGTTTCTGCGTGACCGGGGAACCGCTTGGCGGGACGGTTGTACGAAGGGTGAGAACCGACTCCGTGGAGGGCCGGCCGGCGGAGGACGCTGCACTCGTGGAACGCGCACAGCACGGAGACACCGAGGCGTACGGCGAGCTGGTGCGGCGCTATCAGGCGCTCGCCACCAGGACCGCCTACGTCATCACGGGCGTGTCGATGGAGGCTGAGGACGCCGCACAGGATGGCTTCACGAAGGCGTACTTCGCGCTCGGCCGGTTCCGGACGGGAGCGCCGTTTCGTCCCTGGCTGCTCCGGATCGTCGCGAACGAGGCAAAGAACCGCCGCAAGGCGGCCGGCCGGCGACCGACGGTCGATCTGAGCATCGCCGAGGACCGCCCCTCGGGTGACACGGCCCTGTCGCCCGAGGACGCGGCCCTGGCGAGCGAGCGGCGTATGTTCGTGCTGGCGGCACTCGGCAAACTTCGCGAGGAGGATCGGCTGGTCATCGCCTATCGCTACTTCATGCAGCTCTCCGAGGCCGAGATGGCCGACGCGCTTGGCTGCGCCAAGGGCACGGTGAAGTCGCGCCTCTCGCGCGCGATTGCCCGCCTTCGCGAGATCACCGGTGGCGAGGTGAGCGCGGATGTCTGAGCGGATGGACGAGCACGACCTCGAGCGGACCCTCTCAGACATCGGTGGACGGCTCGAAGGGCCGAGGCGCGATATGTGGCCCGCCGTCCGCGAACGGATCGCCGCACGGCGCCCGACGCGATGGTGGTCGCGGCTCGCTCCCGCCGGGGCAACGCTGGCCGTGATGCTCGTCGTCGCGTTCGTGCTGACGCCAAGCGCCATCGAAGGGCTCGAGCATTTGTTGAACATTCCGGGCGTCCAGGTCTTCCGCGTGCCGGCGACCCCATCGGCAACGACCGGCACGTCCGGCACTTTCCCTGGTCAGCGCGCGGCGTCGGTCGCGGAGGCGAGCCGCATCGCCGGCTTCGCGGTGCGCGAGCCGGCGGCACTGGGCGCCCCGGACGAGATCTACGTCGAGACGGCGCCGGTGCGGGTGACGCTCGTCTACCGGGTGCGGCCGGGTTTGCCGCCGACGGCGCTTACGGGCATCGGCGCCCTGATCGTCGAGTTCAACGGCAGCCTCGACGCGCCGATCCTCGGGAAGGCCATCGGGCCGGGCACGACGCTCGAGGCGATTCCGCTCAGCACTGGAAACGCTGCCTATTGGCTCGCTGGACAGCCGCACCAGTTCTTCTATCGCGACTCCGCGGGAAACATCCAGCCCGACACGCTGCGGCTGGCCGGCAACACGCTGCTTTGGGACGCGGGCGGCGTCACTTATCGGCTGGAAGCCCAGGTCAGCAGGGATGAAGCGGTGCGTCTCGCCTCGAGCCTGCGTTAGCTTCGCTGCGGCCGGAAGAAGCGTCCAGAACCGTGCCGGCGACGTAAGAAGGATAACGGCGGAGGCGAGCCTATTGGCGCTAGGCGAAAACGGTCGCTTGACATGCGGAAAGAGCGGGAGCCGAATGGTCGCCGACCCCGCGCTGGGCGGGATGGATAAGGGAGGTCGTCGTGGATCCAGTGAAGAGCTCGCGTCGCGGTTTCCTGAAGTACCTATCGCTCTCGGGTCTCGGTGCATTCATCACCGCCTGCCTCTCTCAGAACGCACCTTCAGGGGCGAGCACGGCTCCGTCCGGAGGCGTCGGTGTGGGTGGCGGAGTTGCCAGCGGCCAGACGGTCAACTGGAAGTTCCAGACTTCGTTCGGGCAGCGCGACATCATCCATGAGATGGGTGTCGGCTGGGCCAACAAGGTTACGGAGATGTCGGGTGGCCGGTTCAAGATCGATGTTCTCCCGGCAGGTGCGGTCGTCGCCGCGTTCGATGTCATCGACGCCGTTTCCAGCGGTTCGCTCGACGTCGGCATGGGCGTGCCCGCGTACTGGTGGGGCAAGAAGCGCGCGCTGACACTCTTCGGGACCGGACCGAACTTCGGGATGGACGCCGATGGCTGGATCGGCTGGTATTACTACGGCGGCGGCCAGGAGCTCTATGCGGAGTTCATCCAGAAGAAGCTGAACCTCAACGTCGTGTCTTTCCTCTTCGGCCCATTCCCGAATCAGCCTCTTGGGTGGTTCAAGAACGAGATCAAGAGCCCCGACGACTTTAAGGGCCTCAAATTCCGTACGGTCGGCATCGCCATCGACGTGTACACGGCGATGGGCGCTACGGTCATCGCGCTGCCGGGCGGCGAGGTCGTACCCGGGCTCGAGAAGAACACGATCGACGCCGCTGAGTTCAACAACACCACCTCCGATCGCGCGCTCGGCTTCCAAGACGTGCGCAAGATCCTCATGACCGGCTCCTATCACCAGCCGGCGGAGACTCTCGAGGTTCAGATCAACAAGGGCAAATGGGACGCGCTGGGCAAGGACCTGCAAGCGATTGTGAAGTACGCGGCGTGGGCGCAGTCCGCGGACATGCAGTGGATCTTCGCGGACCGCAACAGCAAGGACTTCATCGAGCTGCAGAAGGCCGGCGTGAAGTTCATCCGCACGCCGCAGTCGGTGCTCGACGCGGAGCTCAAGGCGTGGGACGCGATCATCAAGAAAGAGACTGCGGCCGACCCCGACTTCGGTCGTGTCCTCGATTCGCAGCGTGCATGGGCGGAGCGGATCAGCAACTGGCGAGCCGCGGTCGACATGCCGCGACCGGATACGCAGTCGGCGAACTTCTACTTCAAGAAGTAGGGCGACCTCGTCGCGAAGGGGGACCTCGCTGAGGTCCCCCTTCGAATACCATCCGCGCGCCAGGAGGCCAGGTGCAGCGCTACTTGCTCGCGGTCGACACCTTCAGCGCATGGGTCGGCAAGACCTTTGCCTGGTGCATCTTCATCCTGGTCGTACTCACGGTATACGACGTCTTCGCCCGCTACGCGTTCAATAGCCCAACCGGTTTCGCGTTCGACCTCTCCTACTATCTGTACGCGACGCTCTTCATGGTGGGAGGCGCGTACGCGCTGTCGCGCGGCCAGCACGTACGGGGTGACATCTTCTACCGCCTATGGCCCGTCCGGGTGCAGGCAAGCGTCGAAATCGTGCTCATGCTGCTTCTCTTTTTCCCAGCGATCATCGCGTTGATCTCTTCGGGTTGGCAGTTCTTCTACCCGTCGTTCCTCATCGGGGAGCGCACCCAGACCAGCTTTGTGGCGCTTCCGCTCTGGCCGCTTAAGTTCGTCATACCGTTCGCCGGAGCCCTCATGCTGATCCAGGGCATCGTCGAGTTCATCCGCGCCATCATCGCCTTCCGCACGCGCGTGTGGCCGCAGCGACTGGCGGACGTGGAGGAGACGGAGACCGCTCTGGCTCGGCAAGAGCAGCTGTGACCTTCCCGCTCTTCCAGCCCGAGGCGCTCGCGGTCATCATGCTGCTGCTCCTCACCGTCGCGATCATGATCGGCTTCCCCACGGCGTTCACCCTGATGTCGCTCGGGATCATCTTCGGGTTCCTCGGGTTCGGCTTCCTCGTTTTCGACCTGCTCGTGCTGCGCGCGTTCTTTGTGATGCGGAACGACGCGCTGATCGCCGTGCCCGTGTTCCTGTTCATGGGGTACGTGATCGAGCGAGCGGGAATTCTCGATCGTCTCTTCGGAGCGATTCAGATGCTCATGGGCCCGCTGCCGGGCTCGCTCGCCATCGCGACGCTGATCACCGGCACGCTCTTCGCGACGGCGACCGGCATCGTGGGCGCGTCGGTGACACTCCTCGGGCTGCTCGCCCTTCCTTCGATGCTCAAGCGCGGTTACAACGTCGAGTTCGCGGCGGGCGCGGTGACCGCGTCGGGAACCCTAGGGATCCTCATCCCGCCGAGCGTGCTGCTCATCCTCTACGGCTTCGTGGCCGGCGTCTCCGTGCCGCGCCTGTACGCGGCCGCGTTCATCCCCGGGTTCGCACTGGCGGGGCTCTACTTCGTCTTCATCCTGATTCGGGCCTGGCGTAATCCGAAGCTCGGTCCTCCGCTGACGAAAGAGGAGCGCAACATCCCTCTGCCAAAGATGCTGCGCGAGCTCGCGGTGGGCATCTTCCCGATCATCGCGCTCATCGTGGCCGTGCTCGGCGTGATCTTTCTGGGAGTCGCGACGCCGACCGAGGCGGCCTCGATGGGCGCCCTGGCGGGTCTCCTGCTCGCGGCGGCGCACCGTCGGCTGAACCTCAAGATGCTGAAGGAGTCGGTCTTCCTCACCATCCGTGCCGCCGCGGTGGTCGGCTGGCTCATCCTGGGCTCGAGCCTCTTCGCCGGCGTCTTCGCCCGCCTGGGCGGGTCGCAGCTCATCGGCGACTTCGTCCTGGGTCTTGGTCTCAACCAGTTCTGGTTCTTCTGGCTCGTGCAGCTCGTCATTTTCCTCCTCGGGTGGCCGCTCGAGTGGACGGAGATCACGATCATCTTCATGCCGCTGTTCTTGCCGCTGCTTGACGCGTACAAGATCGACCTCGTGTTCTTCGGGGTGATGGCCGCTGTGAACCAGCAGACCTCGTTCCTGTCACCGCCCGTCGCCATGTCCGCGTTCTACCTGAAGAACGTTGCTCCGAAACACGTGACCTTGAATCAGATCTTCCGGGGCATGTATCCGTACATGGCCATTCAGATCGCGGCGATGATCATCCTCTACATGTTCCCGGATCTTGCGCTCGGCCTGCCGCGTCTCCTCTACGGTGACAATTAGCGCTCGGGCGTAGCGTCTTAGTCTCGGCGAAAGTGGCGGTGACGAACCGTTGCAAGGCGCTCCGTTGTTGCCGAGCGCCCACGAGAAAGAGACCAGCGAGCGCGAGCCCACCAGCGATCAAGACGACCCACGACGGGATCGGCGCCGTCGCGTCGGGCACCCGCAAGAGGATGCCGACACCGACCACGACGTAGAGCGCGAAGAAGACGACAAGCAGAATGCGTGCGCGTGGCGTCAGAGAGAAGCTCGCGCCGATCCTCGACCCGACCGGGCTCCGATCGATCCGGCCGTGGACATGGACCGCGTGCTGCCGGCGTTCCCAGATCTCGAACTCGCCGGACGCGACGACGCCCACGAACTCGTTCTCGACCTTGACTATCCCGAGCAGGCGACGCGGCTGCCGATTGATGGCTGCGGCAAGTCGCTGGCGCGCGTCCCTGGGCGCGATCTCGAGGTCCAGGACCAAATCGTCGTTCACTGCGACAAGATACTGACTTCATGAGCCCAGAGATCGTCGCGGGCGTCATCTTCCTCGGTATCTACGCGCTCATAGTGACCGAGAAGATCCACCGCACGCTCGCGGCGCTGCTCGGCGCGTCGCTGATGATCCTTGTCAGGATCGTCGACCAGCACGAGGCCTTCACGTCGGTCGACTTCAACGTCATCTTCCTTCTCGCGGGCATGATGATCATCGCCAACATCACCGCGAAGACTGGGGTCTTCCAGTGGATCGCGGTGGAGGCGGTGCGGCGCGCGGGAGGCCGGCCCTACGCATTGCTGGTGCTGACGTCGCTGGTCACCGCCGTGGTGAGTGCCTTCCTCGACAACGTGACGACCGTCGTGCTGCTGACCCCCGTGGTCTTCTTCATTGCGAAGCGCCTCGACATATCGCCGGTGCCATTCCTCATCTCGCAGGTCCTGGCGTCGAACATCGGCGGGACCGCGACCCTTATCGGTGACCCACCCAACATCATCATCGGCAGCCAGATGGGGAAGGACTTCAACGATTTCCTCATCAATCTCGCGCCGGTCTCAGCCGTAGCGTTGACCGTCTATCTCGTCCTCGCGCGATGGCTGTTCGGCTCGGAGCTTCGCGCCGCAACGACGCTGCTTGACGCTGACGACATCCAACGGCTCGTCGACGAGGAGCGACGGATCGCCGACCCGCGGCTCATGCGCATCTCAGCCGTCGTCCTCGGATTTACCATCCTCGGCTTCCTACTGAGCCGGCTCCTCGGACTCGAGGGCGCGACGATCGCGCTAACCGGTGCGGTCGTCCTCATGATCGTCGCGCGCGAGGATGTGCACGAGATCCTGAAGACGGTCGAGTGGCCCACGCTCTTCTTTTTCGTCGGCCTATTCATCGTCGTCGGCGGCGTCGTGAAGACGGGCATCATCGGCGACCTTGCGCACGCGGTGCTCGCGTTCACCGGCGGGCGCACCGACCTCGCCGCGCTCGTCGTGCTCTGGATGAGCGCGATCATCTCGGCGATCGTCGACAACATTCCCTACACGATCACCATGGTCCCGCTGATTCAGGAGCTCGGGCAGACGGTGAACGTCGAACCGCTGATCTGGGCCCTGGCGCTCGGTGCGAACTTCGGTGGAAACGCCACGATCGTTGGTGCGTCCGCCAACGTGGTGGTGGCGAGCATGAGCGAGGCGCGCGGCTATCCGATCACGTTCGTGTCGTACCTCCGCTACGGAGTCCCGGCGACGCTTGCGACGATGGTCGTCGCGACGCTCGACATTTGGCTGCGCTACTTCGTCTTCATCTGACCTGGAATCGGCTCGTTCCATACCCGCGTGCCAGCAACCGAGCCCGAGGTATCTGCGCGGCCTAGTATCCGCGGTGGAAGCTGGGGTGCCGGGAAGACGGGTCGGCGGAGGTAGCGCCGTGCTCGTTCGCAAATCTTCATCGAATTGCACTTCGTATCGCCGCGTGGCCTGCCCGTGAGAACCGAAGAGCTGCTCGCCGGCGGCGTGTTCCTCGCGATCTACGCGCTCATCGTCACGGAGCGGATCCACCGCACCCTTGCGGCACTCCTCGGAGCCGTTGTCGTCATCGCTCTGGGCCTGATCACGCAGCACGAAGCCTTCTCGCCAGAGGTCGTCGACTTCAACGTCATCTTCCTGCTGGCCGGGATGATGATCATCGCCAACATCCTCGGGAAGACCGGGCTCTTCCAGTGGCTGGCCGTTGAGGCGGTGCGGCGGGCGGAGGGTCGGCCGTATCGCTTGCTGGTTCTGATTTCCTTGATCACCGCGGTCGCCAGCGCCTTTCTCGACAACGTGACCACCGTTGTCTTGATGACGCCCGTGACGTTCTTTATCGCGCAACGCCTGGGAATGGATCCAACCCCATTTCTTATCTCGGAGATCCTCGCATCGAACATCGGCGGGACCGCGACGCTCATCGGCGACCCGCCAAACATCATCATCGGCAGCCGGCTCGGGAAGGACTTCGGTGATTTCCTCGTGAATGCGGGGCCCGTCGCCGTGGTCGCGCTCGTGGCCTACCTGCTCTTCGCACGGTGGCTGTTCCGTGGAGAGCTCGCCGAGGCGCGCGACGCCCTCGAGCTCGAGGACATCGCGCGCCTGGTGGCGGATGAGCGTCGCGTCGAAGATCCGCGCCTCATGCGCCTCGGGCTCGGAGTGCTCGGCGCCACGATCGTGGGCTTCCTGCTGGCGCGTCCTCTGGGCCTCGAGGGCGCGACCATCGCGCTCGCCGGCGCCGTAGTCCTGATGATCCTCGCCAAAGAGGACGTGCATGATGTCCTGAAGACCGTCGAGTGGCCCACGCTGCTCTTCTTTGTCGGCCTCTTCATCCTCGTCGGCGCGGTCGCAAAGTCGGGACTAATCAGCGATCTGGCCAAGCAGGCAATCGCCTTGACCGCGGGGCGGACCGACCTCGCCATGCTTCTGGTGCTCTGGATGAGTGCGGTGCTCTCCGCGGTCATCGACAACATCCCCTACACGATCACCATGGTGCCGCTCGTGCAGGAGCTCGGCCAGAACCTGGACATCGAGCCGCTGATCTGGGCGCTCGTCATCGGCGCGGACTTCGGTGGGAACGCCACCATCGTCGGTGCGTCCGCAAATGTGGTGGTCAGCAGCATGAGCGAGGCCCGCGGTCACCCGATCAGCTTCCGCGGTTACCTGCGCTACGGCGTTCCGGCCACCATCCTCACGATGGTCGTGGGCACGTTCGTCCTCTGGCTTCGCTACTTCGTTTTCGGGTAGACGCCGCTACACTTCATTGATCTTCGGGGTGTAGCGCAGCTTGGTAGCGCGCAGCGTTCGGGACGCTGAGGTCCCGGGTTCGAGTCCCGGCACCCCGACCAGTCATCGGTGGATTCCAGCGGCGCCCGTGAGTACGCTCTGCGGGCGCGCACGTCCCATCGGGGCTGTAGCTCAGTGGATAGAGCGCCGCCGTCCTAAGGCGGGCGTCGGGAGTTCGATTCTCCCCAGCCCCCAGTGGGCTACAGGGCATCAGGAGCAGCGATCGAAGCGCCTAGAATCGCTCCTCATGGCCACGACGGAAGGGCCGCTCGTTCTCGCCGATATATCCGGATACACGAAGTTCATCGCAGCGACGGAGCTTGAGCATTCGGATGTCGTTGTCCGGCGCATGCTCAGCACGATCGTCGCGAGCCTCAAAGACCGCCTCGAGATGGCGCAGCTCGAAGGCGATGGCGTGTTCTTCGTCGGCGAGGGTATGGCGCCCGAGCTGATGCAGTGGCTTGAAGCGTCCTACCTCACTTTCCACCGACGGATGCGGACCTTCCTGGTGCGGAGGCAGTGCTCCTGCGACGCCTGCGCGCGAGCGCCAGAGCTCACCCTCAAGTTCATCGCGCATTACGGTCGGTACTCGCGGCAACGTATCGGCGAGACCGGTCAGGTGCACGGGCTCGACGTCATCGTGCCGCACCGCCTCGCGAAGAACTCAGTCCCGTCGCGCGAGTACATCCTCGCGACGCACGACCTGCTCGAGCGACTCTCTGAAGCGGAGCGAGCCTCGTTCGTTCTCCACACCGAAGACGCCGCCGATCTCGGGCGGATCTTGCTCGGCTACCGAGACCTCGCGTCGCTCCGTAATGGTCGAACGACAGACGCGTCACTCGCAGAGCCCTTACGCGCTGTGCCGGGCTCGACCACGACGTAGCCTTCCCCTCGCGGGTCCGCGACCTGGGCCCGACAAGCATCGAGACGATCGCAGCGCACCGCAGTCCATTCGTTGCCAAAAGGCGACTGCGGCGTATTCTCCGGCCAGCCTCAGGATCGCGCCGTCGGTCCGGGCGTATCGTCGCTGGGCGCTGGGAGGAGAAATGGGGCAGAAATCAATCGTGATCGACCGTCCCGTGCACGCCGTATTCGCGCGGGTGACTGACCTCGAGCGGGCGGGTGACTGGGCGCCACAGATGGGCTCGATTCATCTCGACGGTGGCATGCGGGAAGGTGCGGTGTTCTACGAAGATCGCAAGATACTCGGGCGTCCCGCCAACGCGAAGTGGGTGATCACCCGCTACGAGCCGGACCGCGTCTTTGGGGTGAGCCTCAACTTTGGCCCGCTACGCGGCCGCTTCGCGTATCTCTTCGACGCCATCGGATCGACGACGCGTCTGACGCAAACGACCGACATTGGACTAACCGGCGTGCTGGGGATCTTCTCGCCGCTTCTGGCTCGCGAAGCCCAGAAGGAAGAGGACACCGAGCTCGTCCGCCTGAAGGAGATCCTCGAGCGGGAAGGGCAAGTTCGCTAGGGCAAGTTATTCCACTCTGCTGGTGGAGCACCGCCCTACGTAGCCCAGTCGCGGGTCCAACTCTCCCCAGCCCCCAGCAAGTCATGCCTCACACTTCGACGTGATGACTGAACGCCCCGCGCGCCCACAGAGACGCTTCGAGCGCTCACTCGTCCTCCTCGTGCCGGCCGTTCTGTTCGGCCTCCTGGTGACCTTGCAGTGGCGCACCCAGGCGGAGCGCAGCGAGCTCTCAGTCCGCTACAACGCGCCCCTCGTCGACGCGGCGCGCGCCCTCCAGAACGAGCAAGACAAGCTGAAAGCGGACCTCGCGCAGCTGCGCGTCGAGCTCGACGAGATCCAGCGGAACTCGTCGACTCAATCCGGCGCCGAGCGCGGGCTGCAGGCACGTATCGACGAGCTTCGCGCGACCGCGGGCCTCACCGCGCTCAGTGGCGACGGCGTCGCGATTCAGCTCGACGACGCGCGAAGTGTGAGCATCGCGCAGCGCGACGTCGAACAGTCGATCTGCCACGCCACCGACCTGACAGACATCCTCAACACCGCCTGGAAGGGCGGCGCGCAGGCCATCGCGGTGAACGATGAGCGAATCGTCAATTCCTCGAGCGTCTATTGCGTGGGCTCGACCATCATGGTCAACGGCACGCTCATGTCTCCACCCTTCAACATCAACGCGATCGGATCGCAGAATTCGCTCCTCGGGGTGTTCGACGACCCGAACCAGCTTCAGGACATCAAGCAGCGCCGCGACGTGCAGGGCCTGGGCTTCCGCGTGACGCGCGCGAGCGCGATACACGTTCCCGCTTTCAGTGGCGCCCTGAACGTTCGGTTCGCCGAGCCGCATTGATGCTGCGAACGAACCGCGGCGTGATCTGGGCGTCGATCATCGCGCTCTTCCTTGGCTTCGCGGCTGTGACACAGGTGCACTCGCAGGAGGTGTACTCACGCAGCCTCAACCTCGAGACGCCTTCGTCGCTCACGACGTTAATCGCGAATCTCTCGGAGACAAATAACGAGCTTCGGAACGAGATCTTCGATCTCCGTAAGGACTTGCTGGAAGCGCGTGATTCCGTAGCGAACGGCAAGGGCACGCTGACTGAGGCGCAGCGGCAGCTCGTCCGGCTTCGCGTCTTCAGCGCGCAAAGCGCCGTATCGGGTCCCGGCATCTCTATCAAGATCGAGGGCTCGTTCGATGAGCGCGCGCTCTCGGACCTTGTGAACGAGCTGCGGAACGCCGGCGCGGAAGCGATCTCGGTGAACGAGATGCGTGTCGGCCCGAAGACCTACTTCACCGGCACGACCGACCGCTCGATCGCGGTCGATGGCCGGCCGCTCCGCGGTCCGTGGACGGTACGTGCGATCGGCGCGCCCGATGTCGTGTACGTCGCAATGACGCGCACGGGCGGCATCATCGGTCAGTTCGAGCTCATCTACCGGAACACGCGGTTCGTGGTGGCCAAAGAGACCGCTTTGGACCTTCCTGCGCAGATCGTCGCGGCCAGATGAGGCCGAGCGCCCACTAGACTTCGCGGCCATGACGACGACGCGCGCGAAGGGTCCCGTGCCGTTCTACCTCGATGACGTTGTTGTTTTGAGAAAGCAGCATCCGTGCGGCGGAGACACATGGCGCGTCGTCCGGCTCGGTGCTGACATCGGTCTTCGCTGCGGCACCTGCGGCCGTCGCGTCCTCGTCGCGCGGCGCGATCTCGAGAAGGACATGAAGCGGTTCGCCGAGCGCGGGCCGCTCGCACCGGCCGACTAGGAGCGCGTGATCGACACCGGTATGGCCGCGGCGGACCGCGGTCTCCTGCGCAACCGTGCGTTCCTAGCGATCTGGGGAGCCCAGATCCTTTCGCAGGTCGCGGCGAACGCCGTCACGAGCGCCCTCATCATCCTCGTCGCCGAGATCACGCACTCGAACACGTCGTCTTCGGTGCTGATCCTCCTCGCGGTCGTCCCGGCGATCCTCTTCGGGATCGCGGGTGGCGTGATTGTCGATCGAACCAATCGACGGCTCGTCCTCATCATCACGAACGCGCTCCGCGCGGCGGCCGTCGTGCCGCTGCTCCTGTTCGGGACGAGCCTGACGGTCGTCTACCTCGTGAACTTCCTCGTCGCGACCGTGACGATCTTCTTCGTACCGGCCGAGGCCGCGCTGCTGCCGAAGATCGTGGGTAAGCGCTACCTCATGGTCGCGAACTCACTCTTCACGTTCACGTTCAACGGCGCGTTCCTGATCGGCTTCATCATCCTCGCGCCCATCGTCGTGAATCTGTTCGGCTACGAGGTCCTGTGGGTGACCATCGCCTTCATGTTCGCGGCGGCGTCCATCCTGTGCGTGACGCTTCCCCAAGCCCCTCCGGCACAGGAACATCTCTCGCGCCGCGTCGCGGAGATGGCCGTCGCACAGACCGCCACCGGGATCACGGAGGCGTTCCACTACCTGCGTCAGGCGCCGATCGTCACCTGGTCGCTCATCTACATCGCGCTCACCTACACGCTCGTGGCGGTCGCCGGCGCGCTCGCGCCCGGCTTCGTCCGCGAGGTGCTGCGCGTCGGCGAACGGAACGTGGTGATCATCGTGGGACCCGCGGGCGTCGGCGTGATCGCGGGCCTCGGGTTGATCAATGCGCTTGGCCGGCGCTGGCCGCGGCCGAACGCGATCGGCACGGGCCTGATCGTGGCAGGGTCGGCCCTTCTGTTCCTCGCCGCGGCTCGGCCGCTCACAGATCTGTTCTCGCGCGCCGGCTCGCCCGGCCTGGGCGGCGCCTTCCCGGTCTTCGTCGCGATCGTCGCCGGCACGGCCTTCGTCTTCGGCATCTCCTACGCGTTGATCACGGTTCCTTCGATGACCCTCCTCCAGGAGGAGCTCCCCGACGAAATTCGCGGGCGTGTGTTTGGTTTCCTCAACATGCTCGTCTCGATCTTCAGCCTGGTGCCGTTGATCATCGTCGGACCGATCGCCGACCTGTGGGGAGTCGCGCCGGTGTTCGTCGGGTTCGCTGTGCTCGTCGCCATCGCGTGGATCGGTGGCAAATCGACACGCGAGCTTCGGAGAGAGAAAGCTAAACTCGCTAGCGAGTGACCTCGCCTCGCGCGACCTTCCTTCACTACCTCGCCGCCCATCGACTCCAGCTCCTGGTGGGTGTGTGCCTCGGCGCGGGGAGCTCGCTGGCGGCGGTCGTTCCCCCGCGTTTCATCGGTCAGATCATCGACTCGCTGCAGACGCCCGGGGCCGAGTTCGACAACGTCCTTCGTCTGGCCCTGCTGATCGTTCTCTTCGCCGCGATCGAGGCCGGTCTACGGGCGGGAGCCCGCTACGTGATGCTCGACGCCTCTCGGAAGGCCGAGTACAGCATGCGCAACGATCTCTTCGCGCATCTCCAGCGCATGCATCTCGCTTATTTCCAGCATCAGCGGATCGGCGACCTCATGGCGCGGATGACCAACGACCTCACCTGGGTCCGACAGATGATGGGTCCGGGGATCATGCAGGGGTCGTTCACGGTCATGGTCTTCGTCTTCTCGGTGCTCTCGATGATCTCGGTGTCTCTGAAGCTCACGGTCATCGCGTTGATCCTCATGCCGCTCGCGTCGCTCACCTTCTGGTACATCGGTCGCACCGTCCATTTGAGGTTCGAGCGCCTTCAGGCGCAGTTCGGGGACATGTCGACAAAGGCGCAGGAGAACTTCTCCGGCATCCGCGTCGTGAAGGCGTTCTCTCAGGAGGATGCCGAGACGAAGGACTTCGCCAGGGTGAACCACGAGTACTTCGGCCGCGCTGTCTCGCTCAGCGTGATGCAGGGACTCATCTGGCCGTCGATCAGCTTCATCCTCGGCATCGCGGTGCTCTCCGTCCTCTACGTGGGCGGTCAAGACGCGATCCGTGGCGAGCTCTCCATTGGAGCGCTCGTGCAGTTCGTCGCGTACCTGTATCTCCTGCAGATGCCGATGATCAACATCGGCTGGATCTCCAACATGTTCCAGGCGGGATGGGCGTCCCTCGGACGGCTCCAGGAGATCTTCAACGCCGTGCCGAAGATCACGGACCCGATCGATCCGGTCACGGCGCCGATCAAGGGCGATGTCGAGTTCCGAAACGTCTCGTTCGCGTACGGGCAGGCCATCGAGCTCCACGACATTTCCTTCAAGGTGCCGGCGGGAGGCTCGCTGGCGATCGTCGGACCCACCGGCTCGGGCAAGTCGACGGTCGTCAATCTCATCCCGCGGCTCTTCGACGTGCAGCAGGGCGAGGTCCTGATCGATGGCATCGATGTCAAACGGCGGCCGTTGGAGCAGCTCAGACGGGCCGTCGGCTACGTGCCCCAGGAGACCTTCCTCTTCTCGGTGCCGCTTCGTGAGAACGTCGGCTTCGGTCTGGACGAGAAGCTCACCGATCCGCAGCTCGACTGGGCCGGAGACGTGTCGCAGCTGAACAAAGATGTGGACGACTTTCCCGCGCGATACGACACGATGATCGGCGAGCGCGGTGTGACCCTGTCTGGCGGACAGAAGCAACGTGCCGCGATCGCCCGCGCGGTCGCCAAGGACCCGCGAATCCTGATCCTCGACGACGCCCTCTCGGCCGTCGACACCTACACCGAGGCCGAGATCCTCCGCCGCATGCGCGGGGTGATGCGCGATCGAACGAGCATCGTCGTCGCCCACCGGATCTCGACCGTGAAGGACGCGGACGAGATCCTGGTCCTCGACGACGGCCGCATCGTCGAGCGCGGCTCCCACCGCGAGCTGCTCGAGCACGGCGGACTCTACGCGCAGATGTACCGCCGGCAGCTACTCGAAGAGGAGCTCGAGGTCGACGAGGAGCAGGAGGAGCACGAGAAGCGGGTCAAGGCACAGTCGGACGAAGAGCCGCGACTCGGGATGCGACCGCGACTCGGCGGGATCGGCGGCGAGTCGTGATGCACGGCGGCAGCGGGAGCGGGCGGGGATCGTTCGACGAGGACGAGATCCTCGGCAAGGCGTACGACGCGCGGCTGATGCGCCGCCTTCTCGGGTACCTCCGGCCGTATCGCGGCCTCGTCATCCTCGCGCTCGGCATCATCCTCGGCATCTCGGTCACCGAAGCCGCGCCGCCGGTGATCGCGAAGTTCATCGTCGACAACGCGATCGCCCCCGCGGTGAATGGCCAGATCGGCACCGACGAAGGACTCGCGCGCCTGGCGCCGCTTGGCTTCGCCTACATCGCCGTGCTCCTCGCCGGCTCGGGCCTGCGCTACGCCCAGACGATGCTCGCCAGCTACGTCGGGCAGAAGGCCATGTACGACCTGCGCGTGCAGCTGTTCGCGCACCTCCAGAGCCTCTCGCTCACGTTCTTCGACCGCAATCCGGTCGGCCGGTTGATGACACGGATCACCAACGACATCGATGCGCTCACCGACATGGTCACCCAGGGGGTGGTGGCCATCTTCGGCGACATCGTCGTGATCGGGACGATCGCGATCGTGCTGCTCGTGCTGGACTTCCGTCTGGCCCTCGTGACCTTTGCCGCGCTCCCGCTCCTCATCTGGCTGACGATGTACTTCCGCCGGATCATGCGCGACTCGTTCCGATCGATCCGAATCCGCCTCGCGCGCATCAACGCGTACCTGAACGAGAACCTCTCCGGAATGGCGATCGTGCAGCTCTTCACGCGCGAGCGCGCGTCCTTCAGGCAGTTCGACGACCTGAACACGGATTTGCTGGATGCCAACCGCGGTCAGATCCGTGCGATGTCGATGTTCTTCCCGGCCGTCGGCTTCACGCGCGCCGCGACGAGCGCGGCTCTCTTCGTCGCGGGCGGCTTCTGGATCCTCAAAGGCGAGATGACCATCGGAACGCTGCTCGCGTTCTGGCAGCTCGTGGACCGCTTCTTCCAGCCCATCGGAGACCTCGCGGAGAAGTACAACATCATGCAGGCCGCGATGGCCTCGTCGGAACGCGTGTTCCGCCTGCTCGACACAAAGGCCACCATCGTTGACCCGCCGCACCCGCGCGAGCTCGCCCATGTGCGCGGCGAGATCACTTTCGAAAACGTGAGCTTCGCCTACAACGAGGGCGATTGGGTCCTTCGCGACGTCAACTTCAAGATCTCGGCCGCCGAGAGTGTCGCCATCGTCGGCGCCACGGGGGCGGGGAAGACCTCGATCATCAGCCTGATCTCGCGCTTCTACGACGTGCAGAAGGGGCGCATCCTGCTGGACGGAGTCGACCTTCGCGACTTGCGTCAGAAGGACGTGCGACGGCACGTCGGTGTCGTGTTGCAGGACCCGTTCATCTTCGCGGGAACGGTCGCGTCGAACATCCGGCTCAACAACGAGGCGATCAGCGATGAGGAAGTGCGCGCGGCCGCCACCTTCGTGAACGCCGACAAGTTCATCGAGAAGCTCCCGCGGGGCTACGACACGGTCGTGACCGAGCGTGGATCGACGCTCTCAGTGGGGCAGAAGCAGCTTCTCGCGTTCGCGCGCGCGATCGCGTTCAACCCCGAGATCCTGCTGGTGCTGGATGAGGCGACAAGCTCGGTGGACACCGAGACCGAGCACCTGATCCAGGACGCCCTGGCGAAGCTCATGGTCGGCCGGACCTCGATCATCATCGCCCACCGCCTGTCGACGATCCAGAACGTCGACCGGATCATCGTCTTGCACAAGGGCCGCGTGGTCGAGATGGGATCGCACCGCGACCTGCTCGCGCAGCGTGGCGTCTACCACCGCCTCTACGAGCTCCAGTACCGAGCTCACGAGGCGAGTGCCTCCGCCTAGTACGGAGGAGGTCTAGCTTGCATCGACGCGTCTTCCTCCATTCGACCGCGCGGCTCGCGGCACTCGCCGCGCTCAGTCACGTCGCTGGATGCGTGCCGACAGGGCCGGTCCGCTTCGATCGCGATCCGTTCACCCTCGGGGTCGCGTCGGGCGATCCGCTCCCCGACGGCGTCGTTCTCTGGACTCGTCTCGCACTCGATCCGCTGACGGGCGGTGGAATGGGCAGCGCGCCGGTTGAGGTCGAGTGGCTCATCGCGCGCGACGACGCCATGAAGGACGTCGCGCGGTCGGGCAAGACGACTGCACTCCCCGAGCTTGCGCACTCGGTGCACGTCGAGGTCGGCGGGCTGGATCCCGACCGCGCGTACTGGTACCGGTTCCGCGCCGGCGGCGCCGAGAGCGCCATCGGCCGTACGCGCACCGCGCCAGCGGCCGGCTCGTCCGTGCGTGAGCTGCGGTTCGCGTTCGCGTCGTGCCAGAACTACGCGCACGGGTACTTCACCGCCCATGCGAATCTCGCGCGCGAGGATCTGAGCGCGGTGTTCTTCCTTGGCGACTACATCTATGAAGGGAACGCGACCGGGAGCATCGTCCGGGAGTACGCGAAGCGTGGATGGAGCTTCAGCCTGGCCGACTACCGCGACCGCCACGCCCAGTACAAGACCGACAAGGACCTGCAGGCGGCGCACGCCGCACTTCCGTGGATCGTCACGTGGGACGATCACGAGGTCGAGAATAACTACGCCGGCGGGATCGATAAGGACGCGGAGCGGAACAAGTTCGCGCTCCTTCAACGGTCGTGGGCCTACCAGGCTTTCTACGAGCACATGCCGGTGCGGATCCGGCCGCAGGGACCGGACGTCACGCTCTACCGCTCGCTCTCGTTCGGCGATCTCGCGACGTTCTTCGTGCTGGACACCAGGCAGTACCGCTCGCCCGAGGTCGCGCTCTGTCGGGAGCAGGACCAGACGCCGTCGGGATACTGCCCGGCGAGCCTCGATCCGAACCGCACGATGCTCGGCGCGGAGCAGCGCACCTGGCTGCTCTCGGGTCTGGGGAGCTCGCGCGCGGCCTGGAACCTCGTCGCGCAGTCCGTCCGTTTCGCGCAACAGGACTCGAACCCCGAACCAGCGCGGCACCTCTTCGACGGCGTCGACAACTGGATGGGCTACGTCGTCGATCGTCAGGCCATCCTCGACCGGTTCGCGACGACGAAGAATCCCGTCGTGCTCTCCGGCGACAGCCACGTGAACTTCGTCTATGACCTGAAGCGCGACTTCGCCGATCCCAGCTCGCCGACCGTCGGCACGGAGTTCCTCGGCACCTCCATCAGCTCCGAGGGCGACCCGTTCGTCGAGCAGACCCAGTTCACGCCGTCGGGGAAGAACCCGCAGCTGCGGTTCTTCGATAACCACCGCGGCTACGTCCGCTGCACCGTCGAGCGGAGCCGGCTCACCACGGACTTCCGCGCCGTGTCGACCGTTCGCCAGCCGACAGCGACCGTGAAAACGACCGCGTCCTTTGTGGTAGACGACGGCAAGCCGGGCGCGCGTAGAGCGTGAGCGGCTACGCGGCGACGGACGCGCTGGCCCTCGCGACTGACGCCGCGCGCGCGGCGGGCGCGCTTCTCCTGGAGCTCCGGCGCTCGCCGGCCACCGGCGTCCGCTCGAAATCGAGCGCGACCGATCTCGTCTCGGAGGCCGACGAGCGCGCCGAGCGCGCGATCGCCACCGCGATCCGGGAGCGGCGGCCCGATGACTCACTGGTGGCCGAGGAGGGCTCGAGCGCCAGTGGCTCGAGCGGTGTGAGCTGGTACATCGATCCCCTGGACGGGACGATCAACTACCTCTACGGCATCCCGCAATGGGCGGTCTCGATCTGCTGCGCCGATAGCGCCGGGCCGCTGGCCGCGGTCGTGTTCGACCCTCTCCGGGCCGAGCTGTTCAGAGCGACGCGCGGCGGCGGAGCGTGGCTCGGCGAGCAACGCCTCGCTGTCACCGACAAACGCGAACTCGCGAGCGCGCTCATCGCCACCGGCTTCGGCTACGACGCCGCGCAGCGGGCGACGCAGGGCCGGATCCTCGCGAACGTGATGGGTGACGTCCGCGATGTGCGGCGTGCCGGCGCGGCGTCACTCGATCTA
The DNA here is from genome assembly GCA_038040265.1 of Chloroflexota bacterium. Taxonomy (GTDB): domain Bacteria; phylum Chloroflexota; class Limnocylindria; order P2-11E; family P2-11E; genus 3-1-20CM-2-70-9. The sequence continues at coordinate 110,131 of JBBPIP010000001.1, forward strand.
GCCTTTGTGGCCGCGGGCCGTCTAGACGGGTACTTCGAGTCCGTGGACAAGCCATGGGACTGGATGGGTGGGGCGATGCTCGTCCGCGAAGCCGGCGGCCGGGTCACGGAGCTCACCCCTGCCGATCCGGCATTTCCGCGCATCATCGGGAGCGGCGTCGGCATCCACGACCGTCTCCTGGCGCTCATCCATCGCGCAACTAGCTCCCTCTGAGCAAATAGCTGTAAAGCGCTTCTTCCGCTCCGTAGAATCCGGCTCGGGGAAAAGGGGAGCGCGTGTTCCAGATCGACCTCGCGAACGGGATCTTCATTTTCTGCCTTGCCGTCGGCGGCGGACTCCTGTTGCTCACCGTCGTGCTCGATGACGTCATTGGCGGACTCTTCGACGCGCTCCACGTCGGAGTCCACGTCGGCGGGGTTGCGCTGATGCCGCCGCTCCTCGGCTTCGTCTCGATGTTCGGGATCGGCGGTCTCATCGGAACGCAGATCTTCAAGATGGACACCGGCGCGGCGTCGGTCCTGGGAGCCGTCGCCGGCGTGCTGGGCTTCAGCCTGGTGTTCGGAATGTTCAGCGTGTTGCGCCGGTCCGAGGGGGCCGAGGCGTTCAGCCTCAACGACCTCGTTGGACAGACCGGCCGGGTGAGCGTCGCGATCCCGGCGCGCCGCTACGGCAGCGTCTTCATCAGCTACGCGGGTGCCTCGCACAACCTCACCGCGACGTCGGACGTCGATGTCGCGCCGGGGTCCTCGGTGCGGGTCACGGGTATCGCGGGATCGAACGTCGTCGTCGAGCCGGTCGCGCGCGTCGCGCAATAGGGGAGGAAGGCTGTGTTGGGGCTTACTGGAGTCGGACCGCTGCTCGTTTTCGGCACGGTCATCATCGTCGCGCTGCTCGTCTTCTACGTTGCGAGCCGCTACCGCGTCGCCAACGCGAACGAGGCGCTCATCGTCGCCGGCTCGCGCGGCGCGAAGGTCCGCGACGAGAAGGGCAAGCTGATGGTCGCGGCCGACGACAAGGGCGTGAAGGTCGTTGTCGGCGGCGGCACCTTCGTCATGCCGCTCGTCCATCGCGTCGGCCGCCTCAAGCTCACCGTGCGCCAGATCGATGTCGTGCTGGGCGACGCCGTGACGAGCCAGGGCATCAAGGTAAAGGTCCAGGGCGTCGCGACATTCAAGATCGGCCGCGACGTCGAGTCGCTCCGCAACGCCGCCGAGCGATTCCTTGACGCGAAGGACGAGCACGTCGACTCGATCGTGAAGAACGTCCTCGAGGGAAGCCTCCGGTCCATCGTGGGCCGGCTCACGATCGAAGAGCTGATCATGGACCGCCAGAAGCTGCAGCAAGAGGTGCAGGACGCCGCGAAAGGCGACCTGTCATCCAGCGGTCTGATGATCGACGCGTTCACCATCCAGTCGATCACCGACGATTCGGGGTATGTCGACCTGCTCGGTGCGCAGAAGCTCGCGGTGGTCGAGAAGGACGCGCGCATGGCGAAGGCCGCCGCGGACCAGCTGGCGTCGGTGCGGGAGGCCGAGGCCGAGCAGATCAAGATCCAGGCGCAGCGGGACGTCGCCCTGAGGCGCGCCGAGGCACAGGTCCAGACCGCCGCGGCGGAGGCGCGTGCCGCGCAAGCCGGACCGCTCGCCAAGGCCGAAGCGGAGCAGGAGGTCACCCGCAAACAAACGGAGCTCGCGACCCTCGCGGCGCTTCGCAAAGAGCAGGAGCTTCTTTCGACGTTGGTGAAGCCCGCGGCGGCGGAGGCGCAGGCCGCCATTCAGCGAGCGGAGGGCGAGAAGCGCGCGCGCATCGCCGCGGCCGAGGCCGGTGCCGAAGCCGAGAGACTGCAGGGTTCCGCCGAAGCGGCCGTCGTATTTACGAAGGGCGAGGCCGAAGCCAAGGCGCTCGCGATGCGCGCGGACGCCTACAAGCAGTTCAACGACGCCGCCATCATCCAAACGGTCCTTGCGGCGCTCCCCGATATCGTGCGAGCGGCCGCGGAGCCGATGCAGCACATCGACTCGCTCACCGTCATGAGTGCCGACGGAGCATCAGAGATGGTGAGAAACACGACGCGCGTCGTCGCCGAGTCGGCGGCTGCGATCAAAGGCCTCACCGGGCTCGACGTGCCCAATCTCATCGGTACTGCGATGCGCTCCGGTGCGCTCGCCGGAGTTCGGTCGGGAGGGGACGGCGATGGCGGCGGGAACGCGAAACCGTCGACGACAAAGCCGGCCCCAGCCGCGGCATCGACTTCTCCGGCCACGGGGGCGGCACCGACGACCGCGACGAACGGGCAATCGACCCCCGCCGCAACGACGTTCGAGAGCGTCACCGAGACAGCCGCGGCCACGACCGCCGCCGCGACGGCGACCGCGAAGACCGGCCTACAGGCAGCCGAAGACGAAGCTGCCCGCCTGCTCGCGCACAAGCTCCGCGAGATCCCGAACGTGGTGGACTACTCGCACCTGCGCCTCTCGGAGGTCGCGAACAGCGGGCCGCGGCCGATGCGCATCCTGTGGCGGATCGCCGAACCGCAGGTCGGCAAGCGTTACGCGGGGTTGACCGTCGGTGAGCTCATGAAGCGATTCGGAGCGCAGGCCCAGCACTAGCCAAAAAACTCAATAGACTGAAGACGATGGCGATCGACGAGAAGGCCCCCTCGCGCCCCATCGACTTCGAGCAGGACGTGATCCAGCGCCGTCCCGTGACGACGCAGGCGGGGCTGGGCGCTCCCGACGTGACCTCGCCGACGCCCGGGGTGCTCGCGAACGACGACAACATCGTCTTCACGACCGTGAACAACCTCGTGAACTGGGCCAGGTCGCGGTCGCCGTGGCCCCTCGGTTATGGCCTTGCGTGCTGCGCGATCGAGATGATGGCCGCCTCGATGAGCCACCACGACAGCGCGCGGTTCGGCATGGAGGTGTTCCGGTCTAGCCCGCGGCAGGCCGACGTCATGATCGTGGCAGGCACCGTCACCCACAAGATGGCCCCGCGCCTGCGCCGCCTCTACGAGCAGATGCCCGAGCCGAAATGGGTCATCGCCATGGGCAACTGCGCCTCTTCGGGCGGCGAGTTCTGGGACAGCTACGCCACGCTCCAGGGCGTCGACACGATCGTGCCCGTCGACGTCTACGTTCCCGGGTGCCCACCGCGTCCCGAGGCCCTCCTCGAAGGGCTCCTCCGGCTTCGCGAAAAAATTGCCAAGGGTGGTTAGGACATAGCCAGTACCGAGATCCAGCGGCGGGAACTGCAGGACTCGACTACCTATGAGCTCCCGACGATCGAGATCGAAGAGGGCGAGGTTGAGGAGCTCATCCTCAACATGGGCCCTCAGCATCCCTCGACGCACGGCGTGCTCCGTCTCGTGCTGAAGCTCGCCGGCGAACGGATCGTCGAGTGCGTCCCGGTGATGGGCTATCTGCATCGCGGCATCGAAAAGATCTTCGAGTGGCGGACGTTCCATCAGGGCATCCGGTACGCCGACCAGGCCGACTACGTCTCGAACATGTTGAACGAGCACGCGTACGCCGGAGCGATGGAGGCGATCGGCGACATCGACGTCCCGCGTCGGGCGGAGTTCATCCGCGTGATCGTGGACGAGATGAGTCGCTGCGCGTCGCACCTCGTGTGGCTCGGAACGTATGGTCTCGACGTTGGCGCAACGACGCCCGTCCTGTGGTGCTTCCGCGACCGCGAGGAGATCCTCGACATGCTCGAGGAGCTCTGCGGGTCACGTATGAACTTCAACTACTACCGGCCGGGCGGCGTGCTCTACGACTTGCCGCCCGGTTGGGCGGCGAAGCTCTCGCGCTTTCTCGACCGCTATGAGAAGAACATCGAAAACGACTACGTGACGATCCTCGACCAGAACGAGATCTTCCTCGACCGCACCGTCGGTGTGGGAACGATCCCATCGGACATCGCGAAGGCTTACGGCCTCACGGGGCCGATGCTCCGCGGCTCCGGTGTGGACTGGGACCTGCGGCGCGACCGGCCGTATTCCATCTATCCCGAGCTGACGTCGCTGAAGCCGGTCGTCGTCGCGGATGGGGACGCGTACGCGCGCTACCGCGTCCGCCTCGGCGAGATGCGGCTCGCGATCGCACTCATCCGTGAGTGTCTCGACAAGCTGCCCGGCGGCTCGGTGCGCGCGAGGCTCGGTCATGTCTGGAAATGCCCGAAGGGCGAGGCCTACTACACGGTCGAGGGCGCCAAGGGCGAGGTTGGCATCTACATGATCAGCGACGGCCGCAGCCCGAACCCGTTCCGCGCGAAGATGCGTGGGCCCTCATTCGTGAATCTCCAGATCCTGCCGTGGCTGCTGAAGGACCGCCTCGTCGCCGACGCCGTCGCGATCCTTGGTTCGATCGACATCGTGCTCGGAGACGTCGACCGATGAGGGGAATCATCAGCGGGATGGTGCGGACGCTCCAGCACTTCGTTCATCCGCAACCCGTCACCCGGAAATATCCGTATGAGAAGCGCGATCTGCCGGAGCGGTCGCGGGGCCTCATCGCGCTCTTGCTCGAGCCCGAAACGAGCATCTTCAAATGCGAGTCGTGCCTCATGTGCGAGAAGGCGTGCCCGCCCCGCGCCATCTCGATCTCGTACACATTCAAGAACGGCTTCCGCAAGCGACCGCCTCTCGCCCCGCGCGCGTCCTACTACCGGATCCGCATGGTGCAGACGGCGCCGTACGGCAACCGTCGGCCGATGTCGACCGCGGTCACGACCATCCCCGAGGAGGAGGAGCGGATCGACCTCGAGCCGATCCGCGCGATCATCCGGGAGACGCCGGAAAGCGCCGACCGGCTCACGCGGGTCCTCTACGCGACGAACGCGGCCTACGGCTATATGCCGTGGCGCGCCGCGGAGATCATCGCGGCTGAGTTCGGGAAGACCATGACCGACCTCTACACGACCGCCTCGCTCCTCGCGAACTTCCGCGGCGCCCCCGAAGGCCAGGGCACGGCGATCCCGCGCGGCGGCCGCAAGTTCACCGGTAACCTCGGCGTCGCCGGCGTCTGGCCCAACCCAGCGCCGCCACCCGCTCACGATGACCTGCACGAGGACGAGGTCCATCACGTCCTCGAGCCGGCCTTTGCCCGCTAGCGCCGCGGCGCGCCTCCTCGACGGTCACGCTTCCGGCGCGCTCGCCCGAGCGCGCGACCTTCCGATCGACGAGCTCCTCGAGCTCATCGAGAAGAGCAACCTCCGGGGCCGCGGCGGAGCCGGTTTCCCATTTGTCGAGAAAGTTCGCGCCGTGCGCCGCAACGCCGACGGCGAGCCGATCTACCTCGTCGCCAACGCCTACGACGCCGACCCCGGGAGTCCACTTGCGCGCACCCTCCTGACGCGGAACGCGGAAACAGTCCTCGCTGGGGTCGCGATCGCCGCGCGCGCGATCGGCGCGACGCAGGCGTACCTCTACCTGCACCCCGAGGCCGTCGAAGCGCGCGCCGCGGCGGAGCGCGCCCTGGCCCAGGACCTCGAGGTCGACATAGAGATCGCGCTCGGACCCGGCGGGTTCATGGGCGGCGAGGAGTCGGCCCTCCTCGCGGTCCTGGAATCACGCCGCGCGATGGCGCGACAACGGCCTCCGTACCCGGCCTCGCAGGGGCTTCGCATGCGACCGACCTTGGTCGCAAGCGCGGAGACCCTCGCGTGGCTACCGCCGATCGTCCTGGAGCAAGCACGGGCCGCGACAAAGCTCGTGTCGGTCACCGGCTCCGTCGTCCGGCCGGGCGTCTACGAGGTCGCTCTTGGCTCGCAGCTTGGCGAGATCCTCGCCGAGGCCGGCGGCGCAAGCGGAAAGCTCAAGGGAATTCACGTCGGTGGGCCGACGGGCGGGATCCTCGCGGCCGCGCGGACGGACACGCGATTCGACTTCGACGACCTTCGCGTGGCAGGCACGCACATGGGCTCGGCGCAGGTCCGCGCGATCCCGGCGGGCACGTGCATCGTGAACGAGGCGGCGACGCTCTTCGCGTACCTCGCAAAGGAGAGCTGCGCCATCTGCGTGCCCTGCCGCGTCGGGACGAAGCGTGTGCAGGCGATCCTCGAGAGCACCTACTCCGGGCTCGGTCGCGACACCGACCTCGCCTGGCTCGACGAGTTGGGGACGCACATGGAGCGGTTCTCGCTCTGCGGCTTCGGGATCACGGCGCCGTCGATTTTGCGCACGACGATGCGCGAGTTCGCCGACGACTATCGAATTCACATACAGGAGAAGAGATGTCCCGAGAGGATCTGTAAGCCGGTGCGGTCTCGTCGGTACGAGACGATGGTCCAGCCGTGACGCCCGCGCAGCGCATCTCGCCAGTGGGCGATAGGGTGAACATCACATGAGTTTGCTCGAGAGATACACGCAGCCGGCGGAATCGCAGCTGCCGACGGTCTCCCACATGGGCGAGATCCCGTCGGGACAGCCGACCTGCACGATTTGGATCGACGGCAAGGAAGTCACCGCGATCCCGGGCGAGGCGATCCTTCGAGCTGCGCAGCGCGCCGGGTTCGACGTGCCGACTCTCTGCGACGACGAGAAGCTTGCGCCGGCTGCCGCCTGCCGCATGTGCCTCGTGGAGATCGAGGGCTATCACCGGCCGATGCCCTCTTGCCACCTGCCGGTCGAGCCGGGCATGAAGATCACTCAAGCGTCGGACTCGCTCTTCAAGCTCCGCAAGCAGAACCTCGAGTACATCCTCAGCGACCACAACGCCTATTGCATGCCGCCGTGCCAGGTGGCCTGCCCGACGCACATCGACATCCCGGGATACCTCCAGCTCATGTCGAACGGTCAGCACGTCGAGGCCGCGCGCCTCGTCAAAGAGGTTCTGCCATTCCCGTACATGCTCGGTTTGGTCTGCCCGAAGCCGTGCCAGGAGGTGTGCCGCCGCGGCCTGGTCGAGGAAGAGATCGCGATCTGCCAGTGCCACGGCTACACCGGCGAGCTCGTGATGGAGATGGAGACGGCCCCGACGCCGTTCCCCCAGCTTCCGGCGACCGGAAGGCGGGTCGCGGTCATCGGCGCCGGTCCCGCGGGGATGACCGCGGCGTATTACACGGCGCTCAAGGGTCACGCCGTGACGGTCTTCGACATGATGGAGAAGCAGGGCGGCATCGCGCGCTACGGCATCCCGGAGTACCGCCTCCCGAAGGTCAAGCTCGACAAAGAGCTGAACTCGGTGTGGCAGCTGCGCGACACGGAGTTCAAGGGCGGAATGATGCTCGGCCGGGACTTCTTGATCGACGACCTCTTCACACAGGGCTACGACGCGATCTTCCTCGGTCTGGGGGCCTGGCGATCGAACGAACTGCGCATTCCGGGCGAGGATCTGCCCGGCGTGATCGAGGCGATCAACTACCTCCGCATGAACTCCGAGGGCAACCCGGTGCCGGTCGGCAAGGGACAGAAGGTCGTCGTCATGGGCGGCGGATTCACCACGTTCGACTGCGCGCGCACGTCACGCCGCCTCGGCGCGGACGTGACCGTGGTCTACCGCCGGTCGCGCAAGGAGATGGGCGCGCACTACAGCGAGGTCGACGACGCCGAGCACGAAGGCATACGCCTCGAGTTCTTCGCTTCGCCGGTTCGCATCGTCGAGAAGAACGGCCGCGTCGGCGGTGTCGAGTTCCAGCGCATGGCTCTCGGCGAGCCGGACGCATCCGGCCGGCGGCGCCCCGTGCCGATCGAAGGATCGAACTTCGTCATCGAGTGCGACACGGCGATCCCCGCGATCGGCCAGGTGCCGAATCTCGACTTCTTCGAGCGCGAGCAGGGCGTCCGCAAGAGCAAGCGCGAAACGATCATCACCAATGGCGCGCTCATGACCGACCGCCCCGGCGTGTTCGCCGGCGGCGACGCGCAGATGGGCGCGCGCACCGTCATCGAGTGCGTCGCGCAGGGCAAGCTCGCCGCGAAGGCGATCGACCGCTACCTCGCCGGGGACGACATGGCGCGCGTCGCGGAGGAGATCGCGGAAGAGGAAGCCGTTCCGGAGCTCATCGACATCGTTCCGTACAAGCCGGAGGAGCCGCAGGTCCGGATGCCGATGCTCCCGTTCAAAGAGCGCGAGATGAGCTTCCAAGTGATCGAGAACGGGTACGACAAGGCAGGCGCCGAGAAGGAAGCCGCGCGCTGCCTCCAATGCGTGTGCCCCGATGTCGGGCGCTGCCACCTCCAGCGTCTCTCACTCGAGCACGGCCTCACCGATAACCGGTTCCACCGCGCTGAGCCGGTCGACTACCACGACTACGAGTACGACTTCAGCCACGACTTCATCCTTCGCGACCTCAACAAGTGCATCAACTGCACGCAGTGCGTGCGGATCTGCCGCGATGTCATCGGCGCGAACTGCTACGGCCTTATGGGCAGCGGCTACGACTCGATCGTGACAACGCCCTGGAACGTGTCGCTCTCGTACACCGACTGCGTGTCGTGCGGCGCGTGCGCCGAGACCTGCCCGACCGGCGCGCTGATGATGCGCGAGCGCGATTTGCAGACCTACGAGCTGGACATCGTCCGGTGCATCTACTGCGGCGACTGCGTCGAGGTCTGCCCTCACGGCGCGCTCGGCGAGACCCCGAACTTCGAGATGTCGACCTACGCCCGCTTTGGCCGGACGGTGCTGGCGAAGGAAGAGCTCGCCGTCGCGCGGACGTGGAAGCCGTCAGAGGAGATCCCGCTCGACGGCCACAACGCGCCGCGGCCGCCCGAGATCCGTCCGCCGGGCCCGCCGCGTTGGGGTGCGTAGAACAGACGCGATTAGGCACCGGGAATGAGCACCGCCTGAGTCTTTTCCCGGACGTCACGGAGCGAGCCTCGACCTAACGTCCGACCCGCAATGAACCGGGCGCTGGCGATAGCGCTCCTTCTTCTGATCGGCCTGGGGTGCTGCGACGGTCCCACGCTCGCCGGGCCGAAGACCGTGGAACTCCGTGGACGGATTGACCAGACCAGCGGGTTCTTCGGCTTCAGCGCGCATCAATCAGCGACCGGCGAGATCACCGGCCACATCACCTCACGGAGCAGGCCCGACTACTCGTCGCCGTTCGACATCGTGGGCCGGGTGACATGTATCCGGGTGGTCGGCCGCCGCGCCTCGATCGGTGGCGTGGTGCTGCGCCAGTCCAGCGAGAGCATCCCGGACGTGTCCCAGTACGACGGGTGGGTCTACTACCTCGAGGACAATCATGGGCGTCCCGGGATACCGGACAAGGGCAGCAAGTACATCTGGGTTTTCGACGCGCCGACCACGGAGTGCCCGACCCCGGATATGGATTCCGCGACGGTTGACGTCACCGATGGCGACGTCGTCGTCTCCAACGAATAGAGCTCGGCCGCCGCGGGTTACGCTCGCCTCGTGGGGACTCTCGCCGACCGGATAGTCGCGCGCATTCGCGCGCGCGGACCGATCACGTTCGCCGACTACATGGAGACCGCGCTCTTCGATCCGGACGACGGCTACTACACGACACGCGCGTCTCTTGGCTTCGAGGGCGACTACGTGACCTCGGCCGACCTCGGGCCCGCCTTCGGCCGGGCGCTCGCGCGAGGTATCGCCGACCTCTGGGTTCTCTTGGGGAAGGCGCCGACCTGGGATCTCGTGGAGGCGGGCGCGGGGCGGGGGATCCTCATGCGCGATCTCCTCGGGGCGCTCGAGCGCGAGCGACCCGATGCCGCGCGCGGGGCGAAGCCAGCGATCGTCGAGGTGAGCCCGCGCATGCGCGCCGAGCAGTCGCTCGCACTCGAGGGCCGTGACCTGCGCTGGGCGTCGGTCGCCCGGAGCCTGGCGCCGATCCACGGCGTCGTTTTCGCGAACGAGGTGCTGGACGCCTTTCCTGTGCACGTGCTCACGCGGACGGCCGACGGCGTGCGCGAGGTATTCGTCGGCGAGGAGAACGGCGCGCTCGCCGAAGTCTTCCGCGCGCCGAGCACTCCCGATCTTCGCTGGCGGATTCCCGAGTCCGTACCGATGGGCGGGCGCTGGGAGACGAGCCCCGCGGCGGAGGGATGGGTCGCGAGCCTCGCCGCCGCGCTCGTATCTGGGTACATCGTGCTCATCGACTACGGCGGCGACGAGACCGAGCTCCTCACGCGGCAGGGTGCGGGGACGGTCCGAGGTTTCGCGCAGCACCGGCTGATCGCGGACCCGCTCGCCGAGCCGGGGCTGCACGACTTGACCGCGAGCGTCGACTTCACCGCGATCCGGCGCGCCGCGGAAGGTGCGGGGCTGCAGCTCGTGGGCACGTCGACGCAGCGCGAGGTGCTCGTCGCGCTCGGCATCCGCGAGTCTGCCGCGCGTCCGTCCACGCCGATCGAACAGTTGCGTGCCGCGAGCCGGCGATCGGCGATCGATGCATTGCTCGATCCGAACGGCCTCGGCGCGTTCAAGGTCGTGTGCTTCGCGAAAGATGCGCCGAGCGGAGGGCTGCGTATGTTTGGCGGCGCGCGCACCGAAAGCACCGCGCGGTATCCTTGACCCCCGCGGGCTCTTAGCTCAGCTGGTTAGAGCGCGGCGTTGACATCGCCGAGGTCGGGTGTTCGAGCCACCCAGAGCCCACAGGAACTTGCGTTTCTTACCAGTGGTCCTTACGGATCACCTCGTCGGGCCGGCGCCGGGTCACCGGACCAAAACGGCCCAGCGGCCATCCGATGGGGATGAGCGCGTATGTTCGGACGCTGCCAGGGATCTCGAGGATTTCCTTTACGTCGGCTTCGGCGAAGAGATGCCAGGTTGTCATCGTGGCCGCCAGGCCCCGCGCCCGCGCCGCAAGCAGCAGGTTCTGGATCGCGGGGTAGATCGAGGCGGCCTCGGAGCGCTCCTCGACCGCAGTGAGGCCGCCCAGGAGCATGCGCGTCGCGCGCCCCAGGCCGGCCTTTCGGAGCGCGGCGACGAGGTCGCCGATCTGGCGTTTCACGCCACGGATATAGGTGCGCTGGTCGTAGCACGCGACGATGACCAACGGCGTCTCGTGAAAGTGATCGCGCTGGTAATGGACCGCATCCCATGTTCGGATCACCAGTGGGTCGGTCCCGTAGCGCGGATCCGCTTTGCCCATCCAAGGCTCATACATGTCGACGACCATTCGCCAGACAGTCGCAAGCCGGGCGATGCGGTCGCGGTCCGTCACCACGACGAACACCTGGCCCTGCTGATGACCTGCACTCGGCGCATACATCGCTGCTTCGATGAGCTCGCGCACGAGCTCGTCCGGGACGGGATCCGGGCGGAGGCGACGCATCGCTCGCATCGTGGTCATGACCTCGACCAGCGATCCCCCCGTACCGCCACGGGTCGGCGGTGTGAGGCTCAAGCGGGGAATCCGTGCCGGGCCGGCTCCCGCCGAATGATCTGGATGGCTTCGGAGACCTCAAGCGTCCGCCGGGACACCCCGAATACCCGGGCGATCTCTCTATCCGTCCACCCCTGCGCCATGAGCAGCCCGAACTGGCGCTCGCGGGCGGTTAAGACGGCTAGCCAGTTCGGTCTTGCGGGCAGTCCGCCCGGCGCGGCCCAAGGCAGAGCGACGACGATCGCGGCGGAGGCCGCAGCTCCGAGGAGCGTGCGACGGTTCATCGGCGCAGAGACTAGCCAGTTCGTGACAGTACTTTCGGCGGCCTCTGAGACGCGGTCTCCGGCGGACCCCCGCGACCCTCCCGGTCCGACCGGGTTGGCCCTCCCGACGTCAGCGGACTCCGAAAAAAGTCAGACGAATGAGCGGGTACCGATGAGCATTTACAGACCGTTTTGCGACGACAACGTTCTAGTTCTTGTCGCGTTGACGTCGTAGTGTTCCGATCCACGTTCAAGCGAGGAAGTAACCCCAGTGGCGAAGCCCCGAAGCCGGTTTTCACCGTGCCGCAGCCGCGGCACGAGCCGGCGGAGGCGCCGCAGCCACCGCGGGCTGAGGAACCGGAGGCAAGAAGGGACATGCAGCAGTACCAGCGGGACACGAACGCAAGCTCCAGCGGCGATCTGAACGCGTCGCTCGGAAAAGGTTCGGAATTCGAGGGCAAGCTCGCATTTGAGGGCAAGGTCCGGATCGACGGAACCTTCACCGGCGAGATCTCGACCAACGACACCCTCCACATCGGCGAAGGCGCCAAGGTCTCGGCGGAGATCAGCTGTGGCACCGTCATCGTCGAGGGCGACGTCGTCGGGAACATCAGGGCGACGGGCGCGGTCGAGCTTCACCGACCGGCAAAGGTACGTGGCGACATCACGAGCCCCTCTCTCAGCATCGAGAAGGGCGTCGTCTTCGAAGGTCGCTCCAAGATGGAGAGCCTCGAGGGCTCGAACGTCGTCAACCTGCGCGCGGCGGCTGACGAAGCCTAACCAAGCAAACCCGGAGACCTAAACCGTGCAAGGCGTCCTCGCGCTCGATCGGGTCACGGTCCGCGACGCGGATTTCAGCCGCGCCGCATTCGAGCGCTTCGCGCCAAACGGTTGCGTCTTCGAGCGCTGCGACTTCCGCGGCGAGCTGTTCGACGAACGTCTGCAGACGCTCTTCGCGAGCCGAAGGCAAAGCATCTTCCGTGAGTGCCGGTTCGACGGCGCGGACCTCCACGGGGTCCGGCCCGGTCAGGCGCGGTTCGAAAGCTGCAACTTCGCCCGCACGAACATCGACGGCTGGATTTCCGCATGCGCGGAGTTCGTGGACTGCACATTCAGCGGGCCGATCCGCAACGTCACGTTCCACGGCAAGCCGTGGGGCCACGCGGCCGAGCGGATCGACCCGGTGCGAGCCGCGAACGCGTTCACCGGCAACGACTTCACGAGCGCGGACCTCATGGGCGTGCTGTTCGTCAACGGGATCAACGTCCAGGCTCAGCTCTGGCCGAAGGGCGACACCTACGTCGTCATCGATCGCATCCACCAGCGCGCCACCCGCGCGCGGGCGCTCATCCTGGATTGGAAAGACCACGAGTCCCGGAACGAAGCGCTCGCCATGCTCCAGCAGGTGGCCTTCGTGTTCATCCACCAAAGCGGAATCGCGACGCCTCGCGCCGACGACCGCTGGCCGGCGACACCGGAGAACCAGCGCAAGGTCTGGGAGACGCTCGAAGCAGTTCTCTAGCTCCAGTGAGACCCGCACGCGGCGGGTCCTGTCCCGGGTCACCCGCCGCGCCGAGGTCATCCCGCTAGACTTCTGTTCTCGCGAAGAAGTGGACTGCGCTCCTTCATCGATGACCGTCAGAGAGCCGGGTTTGGTGTGAGCCGGTCGGTCTGGGAAGGAGAGACCTCCACGGAGCGAATGGGGTAGGCCCCGTACAGCCGTGAACGAAGCGCGCCGGCACGGTCGGCGAAGCTGGGTGGAACCGCGAGATCACCTCTCGTCCCAGGACGGACGGAGGTGATTTTTGTTTGGGGGCTCGGAATGGCCAAAACGGAGCGCAAAGCTGACCACGGCGACGAAAAGCTGTACGCGCTGCGGCACTCGACCGCGCACGTGATGGCTGGCGCTGTGCTCGACCTCTTTCCCGAGGCGAAGTTCGGTTTCGGGCCGCCGATCACGGACGGCTTCTACTACGACTTCGACCTCCCGCGCCCTCTGACGCCCGACGACCTTGGGAAGATCGAAGCGAAGATGCGCGAGGTCGTGAACCAGGACGCGCCGTTCCAGCACCGTGACATGGGTGTGCCGGAGGCGCTCAAGTTCTTCGGCGAGCGCAAGCAGGACTACAAGGTCGATCAGATCAAGAAGCTCGCCGAGAAGGGCAAGGACGAGGACAGCGACGATGAAGTCGAGGACGGACGCGTGAGCGTCTACCAGCACAACGGCTTCGTCGACCTCTGCAAGGGACCCCACGTCGAGCGGACTGGAAACATCGGGGCGTACAAGCTCCTCTCGATCGCGGGCGCGTATTGGCGCGGCAACGAGCGGAACCCGCAGCTCCAGCGCATCTACGGCACGGTGTGGCCGGACCAGAAGCAGCTCGACGACTACCTGAAGCGGCTTCAGGAGATCGAGCGGCGCGACCACCGTGTGCTCGGCAAGGAGCTCGAGCTGTTCCGGATCGACGACGAGCTTGGCTCCGGTCTCGTGCTCTGGCTACCCAATCTCTCGGTGGTTCGCGAGGAGCTCGAGAACTGGTGGCGCTGGCTGCATCACGAGCGCGGCTACACGCTCGTCTACACGCCGCACATCGCGAACGAGAAGATCTACCAGCGCTCGGGACATCTCGAGAAGTACGGCGAGAACATGTACGGGCCGCTCCTCCTGGACGAGGGTACGCAGAAGTTCTGGATCAAGCCGATGAACTGCCCCGGGCACATCAAGGTCTTCCAGTCGAAGATCCACAGCTACCGCGACCTGCCGATGCGCATCGGCGAGCTCGGCACCGTGTACCGGTACGAGCGAGGCGGCGCGCTGCACGGCATGCAGCGCGTGCGCGGGTTCACGCAGGACGACTCGCACATCTTCTGTTCCTGGGAGCAGGCCCAGGAAGAGATCGGCAAGGTCTTCGATCTCGACATGGAGCTGCTGAGCCTCTTTGGCTACACCGATCCGGTCATCTATCTCTCGACGCGTCCGGAGAAGCGGCTCGGCACCGACGAAATGTGGGACAAGGCCGAGAAGGCATTGGCCGATGCGCTCGGCGTCCGCGAGGTCCCCTACAAGATCGACGAGGGCGGCGGCGTCTTCTATGCGCCGAAGATCGACATCAAGATGAAGGACGCGATCGGCCGCGAGTGGCAGGGGCCGACGATTCAGGTCGATCTCAACCTGCCCGAGCGCTTCGATGTCACGTTCGTGAACGAGAAAGGCGAGCGTGAGCGCGCCGTGATGATCCACCGGGTGCTCTTCGGAAGTCTCGAGCGCTTTGTTGGCGGTCTGATCGAGCACTACGCTGGCAACTTCCCGCTGTGGCTCAACTGGGAGCAGGTCGCGGTCATTCCGGTTCGCGAGTCGGCGCTTGACTACGCGCGCGAAGTCGCCAAGAAGCTGCGCGCGGAGGATTTCCGCGTGCACATCGACGAGCAGGCCGGCGACCTCCGCAACCGCGTGAAGGAAGCGCAGCAGCGCAAGGCGAGCTACATGCTCGTCGTCGGAGACAAGGAGGCCGCCGCCGGGACCGTGTCGGTGCGCCGGCGCGGCTCGCGCGACGAAGAGCGCGGCGTCTCGCTCGACGCGTTCGTCGATCGCCTCAAGAAGGAGCGCGCGGACAAAGCGCTTCCGCCCGACTTCGCGCAGCACGAGCCGACCGCCGGAGACGCCATCGCGTGACGGTCCCGTCCCTTCGCGGATCGCGGGTGACCCTCCGGCCGATGACCTACGACGACATGCCGCATCTGATGAAGTGGGGGAGCGACCCGGAGTTCCGCCGCTACCAGTGGGGTCAGAAGCCGGGCGTGTTCGAGGAGAAGAACGCTCGGGCATGGATCGAGCGCATGTCGCGGCCAGGCGACTCGGCTTGCTGGGTCATCGAGCACGACGGCAAACCGGTCGGATTCGCGAACTACCGGGACTTTCATCCGAGAGGCAAGAGCGCTGAGATCGGTATCGGCATCGGCGAGCCGGATCTCTGGGGCAAACACCTGGGTCGCGACGCGCTCGAGGCGCTCCTCCGCTATTTGTTCGACGAGCTCGGGCTCCACCGCGTCGGCCTCGCCGTCGTCGGCTTCAACGATCGCGCCATCACGATGTACAAGGCAGTCGGGTTCGAGGTCGAGGGCATCGAGCGCGATGGAGTCAGGACCGAGGGCGGCTACGTCGACGACGTGAAGATGGGGATCCTGAAGGGCCGGGCTCGCCCGGACTTCGATCCGCGCCCCATCACGCTCGAGGGCGAGCACGTGCGCCTCGTTCCGCTCCGTATGGAGCATGCCCAGGCGCTGTTCGAAGCCGCGGATGAGGACGACATCTGGCAATGGATGCAATCGCGGCCGAGCCGAGTCGAGGGCTACACGCGATACATCCGTTGGGCGCTCGATCAGCAGATTCTCGGGACCCAGGTGCCGTTCGCGGTGATCCGCAAGTCGGACGGGGTGCTCGTCGGTACGACTCGTTACGCGCACATCGACCCGCCGAACCGCTCCTTCGAGATCGGCTACACGCTCTACGGAAAAGGGGCGCGGCGAACCGTCGTGAACACGGAGTGCAAGCTGCTACTCCTCCGTCACGGGTTCGAAACGCTCGGGGCGAACCGCGTGTGGCTGCAAACCGACAAACGGAACGAACGCTCACAAAACGCGATCGCGCGTCTCGGCGCGATCAAGGAAGGCGAGCTCCGGAACGAGCGCATCCTTCCCGACGGCCGCCTGCGGACGAGCGTGATCTTCGGTATCACCAAAGACGACTGGCCAAGCGTCCGCGAACGCCTGCTCGGTTTCCTTCTCGATGCCCGGTGATATGCTCGTTCCAGTTGAAGTTCTTTCACGGGGGAGCGGCCGCGCTGCTAGCGGCATTTTCACGCCAATAACCGAGGTCTCCCTATAGCCGCGCCCGAACTCCGGATCAACGAAGCGATCCGTGTTCCTACCGTTCGCCTTCTCGGTCCCAATGGCGAGCAGCTTGGGGTCATTCCGACCGCGCGCGCGCTCGCGAAGGCGCAGGAAGATGGCTACGACCTGATCGAGATCGCTCCCAACGTGCAGCCTCCGGTTGCGCGTATGGGCGACTTCGGGAAATACCGCTACGACCTGCAGCAGAAAGCCAAGGACGCCAAGAAGAAGCAGAAGGCCGTGACCTGGAAAGAGATCCGGGTCTCACCGAAGATCGACGACCACGACATCGACACGAAGATCCGCTCCGCCGCGAAATTCCTGGACGAGGGCGACAAGCTCAAGGTCACCGTGCGTTTCCGAGGCCGTGAGCTCGCGCACCCCGACCGCGGCCGCGTGCTCCTCATCGCGATCGGCGAGAAGCTGAAGGATCACGGAGTCATCGAGCGCGCACCGCTCCTCGAAGGGCGGCAGATGCACATGGTCATGAACCCGGTACGGCGTGACCCGGTCTCCGGGGCACCGCAGCCGCCCGTCTCTCCGACCCCGGCCGCATCCGCAGCGCCCAGCGCCCCGAAGCCACCTGTCCCCGGCCCGCGGCCCGCACCGGCGGCACCTCCAGCACCCGCGGCGACGAGACCCGCGGCCCCACCCGCCCCCGCGCCGGGGCCCGCTCGGCCGCCTGCGGCACGCCCGACACCGCCGCCCCGCGCACAACGACCTGCCTAGGCAATAAACTGGTCGTTCACGTCGCGCGAATAACGGAGGTCGTTCACCGTGCCCAAGATCAAGAGTCATAGCGGCGCCAAGAAGCGCTTCGAGTTCACCGGGCGCGGTCGGCTCCGACGCGCGAAGGCCTACAAGGGCCACCTCAACCAGCACAAGTCACCGTCGCGGAAGCGCCGTCACGCAGGTAAGGCACTTGTGGCCAAGGGCGACCTCAAGCTCGTCCGCAAGCTGCTGCCGAACCTGAAGGGAAGGAGCTAAGGGATGTCGCGGGTCAAGCGCGGTGTCGCCGCACATAAGAAGCACAAGAAGCTGCTCTCGCAGGCCGAAGGTCGTCGCGCCTCCAAGCACAAGCTCGTACGCCCGGCCCGCGAGGCCGCCATGCACGCGCTCCGGTATGCGTACCGCGACCGCCGCGCTCGCAAGGGTCAGTTCCGCGCGCTGTGGATCACACGGATCAACGCAGCGGCGCGCGACGCCGGCGTTTCCTACAGCCGGCTCATGAATGCGCTTCGCCTGTCTGGGATCGAGCTGGACCGCAAGGTCCTCGCGGACATGGCGATCCGCGATCCGAAGGTTTTCCGTCACTACATCGACCTGATCAAAGAGAAGTCGAGCACGCAAGCCAACAAGTCATAGCGGCGCCGAAGGAGAGCAGTACCGCGACACGCGGCGAACCAGAGAGACCGGCGTAGGTGCGAGCCGGTCACGCCGACGACGCGAGAATTCGCTCCGGAGCCGACCGGCAGAAAAGCCGGTCCGGGTGAAGCCCGATAACGCTTCGACCGAGCGTCCTCCTCCTTCTTGAGGGGGGAACACGGGTGGTACCGCGGAGGCCCGCCTTCGTCCCGAACGAACGGCGGGTTTTTCTATTGGAGGACGTAATGGCGGGCGAAGACCTGAAGGAGCTCGCGGACCGCGCGGTCGCCGAAATCACGGCGGCCGCGGACGATGCAGCGCTCGAGGCCGCCCGCGTGAAGTACCTCGGGCGCAAGGACGGCGCGCTCACCGAAGCGATGAAGGGCATCGCGAAGCTTCCCGCAGCCGAGAAGCCCGCATACGGCGCCGCGGTCAACGACGCGAAGCGGCGTATCGAAGGGGCGCTGGACGAGCGAGGGCGAGCCCTCCGCTCGAAGGCTCTCGAGCGCGACCTCGGCGCCGAGCGCGAGGACATGACGCTGCCACCGCGGCGCGTACGAGTCGGGCGCCTGCATCCGATCTCGCAGACCGTGCGCGAGGTATCGCGCGTCTTCGCGACCATGGGATTCGAGACGGTCGAGGGTCCCGAGATCGAGTGGGACTACTACAACTTCGAGGCGCTGAACATCCCGCCCGGCCATCCCGCCCGCGAGAAATGGGACACGCTGTGGATGTCGAATCCGCTGGGCGACGATCCGTCGCGTCCGATTCTTGGACGCACGCACACGTCGCCAATGCAGGTGCGGATCATGGAGCAGCGCAAGCCACCGATTCGCGTCGTGATTCCCGGGCGCTGCTACCGGTACGAGGCGACCGACGCGATCCGCGAGTCGATCTTCTTTCAATACGAGGGCCTGGCCATCGACGAGAAACTGACGATGGCCGATCTCAAGGGTGTCCTCTATTCATTCGCGCGGCAGATCTTCGGAAGCGACCGCAAGATCCGCTTCCGCGTCGACTACTTCCCGTTCACCGAGCCGTCCGCGGAGATCGCCTTCGACTGCTTCGCGTGTGAGGGCAGCGATCCGGCCTGTCGCGTGTGCGGCGGCGACGGCTGGATCGAGGCCGCAGGCTGCGGCATGGTGCATCCGGACGTGCTGCGCCGCGTCGGGTACGACCCCGCTCGCTATCAGGGCTTCGCGTTCGGCGGCGGGATCGAGCGCCTGGCGATGCTGCGCACGGGCGCGCCCGACATCCGGCTCTTCTATCAGAACGACCTGCGCTATTTGGAGCAGTTCTAAATGTTGATCAAGGTGCCAGTGTCGTGGCTGCGCGAGTACGTCGACATCACGGTGCCGATCGACGAGCTCGCCCTCCGGCTCCACATGTCGAGCACCGAGGTGAAGGGCGTCGAGCGCCCGTGGTGGGGCGACAAGATACGGACGGCGCGCGTGGAGAAGCTGGAGAAGCATCCAAACGCCGACAAGCTCCAGCTCGCCACCGTCGAGTACGGAGCCGGCAGTCCGAAGACCGTCGTCACCGGCGCCACGAACCTCAAGGAAGGCGCGATCGTCCCGTACGCCGACGAAGGGGCGGAGATCATCGACGGTCATACCGGCGAGCGCGCCACCTTGCGCGGCAAGCCCATGCGCGGGATCAAGAGCGAGGGCATGGTCCTTTCCCAGAAGGAGCTGGGCCTCAGCGACGAACACGAGGGCATCCATCTCCTGGATTCGAAGCTGCCCGTCGGTGCGCTCCTGCGGGAAGTTCTGGGTGAGACGGTCCTTGCGCTCGAGCTGCAGCCCAACCGGCCCGATTGCCTTGGCGTCGTGGGCATCGCGCGCGAGGTCGCGGCGATCCTGGCGACGAGCCTCCGCGAGCCTCCCCTCGAGCGGCTTGGTGATCAGCCCCCGAAAGGTCTGGACGTTCGGATCGAAGACGAGCAGGCATGCCCGCGGTTCGCTGCGGCGCTGCTCACGGGCGTGCGGATCGGGCCCTCCCCGGCGTGGATGCAGGCGCGCCTGATCGCGGCGGGGATGCGCCCGATCGACAACGTCGTCGACATCACGAACTACGTCATGCTCGAGCTCGGTCAACCGCTTCACGCGTACGACCACCGCAAGCTTCGCGGAGGCGTGCTCGTCGCGCGACAGGCCCATCGCGGCGAGTCCCTGCGAACACTCGATGGCCTTGACCGTCTCCTCCCCGAGGGAACGCTCGTGATCGCTGATGCCGAACGGGCACTGGGGGTCGCCGGAATACTCGGCGGCGAGGACTCGGAGATCCGCGAGGACACGACGACCGTGGCGCTCGAGTGCGCGTCGTTCGAGCCGCGCGGGATCGGCAGGACCGCTACGAAGCTCGACCTCCGCGGATCGTCGGGCAGCGCGGCCGCTCGGAGATTCTCGTGGGATCTGTCGCCGGAGCTCGTGCCGATTGCTCTCGCGCGCGCGTGCAAGCTCCTACGCGAGCACGCCGGGGCGAAGGTCGAGGGCGTCGTCGACCGCTATCCGAACCCTCGCCGGAGGGTGAGCGTGCGGATGAAGTTCTCCGATGTGCCGCGGGTCATGGGGATCGACATCGACCGAGCCGAGACGCTCGACATCCTGCGCCGGCTGCAGTTCACGGCGGCCGCCGACGGCGACACGCTCGTCGCAACGCCGCCAGTGGTTCGCACCGACATCGCGATCGCGGAGGACATCGTCGAGGAAGTCGGCCGCATCGCGGGATACGAGCGGCTGCCGATACGGATACCCGACGGTCAGCTGCCGCTCGCCGAGCGCCATCCGCTGGAGGAGTTCCGCGAGCGGGCCCGCGATGGTCTCGCCGGATTCGGCGTCCAGGAGATCGTGTCGTACTCGCTGATCGACCCCGAGTGGTTGAAGCAGCTGACTGCCGATGGCTCGCCCATCGCACCCGAGCCGCTGCGAGTGCTGAACCCGACGACCCTCGCGCAGTCGGTCGCGCGCCCGACGCTGCGCGCGAGCCTCCTCGACGCGGCGCGGCGCAACCTCCGCAATCGTGCGTCGGTCGCCATCTTCGAGATCGCTCCTGTTTATTTGCCGAGGCGGGCCGACCTTCCCGAGGAGCGTTGGACGATCGGCATGCTCATCGCCGGAAACGCTCAGCCGGTGAAGGACGGCGAGACCTGGCTCACGGCCGAGCGGCGCTTCGACGTACGCGACCTTCAGGGCATCGTGGACGGACTTTCCGACCTGCTCGACGTCAAGACCGCCGGCGATCGAGCCGACGCACCCGGTCTTCATCCCGGACGCAGCATCGCCTTCGCCCGGGAGGGCAGGACGCACATGGTCTCCGGTCAGCTCGATCCGCGCGTCGCCGAGAAGTGGGAGCTTCCTGCCGAGACGTTCCTCGCGGAGATCGATCTGGCCGTCTGGCAGGCGTCGTCGCGGCCACCGCGCGTCGCCGCGCCGCCGCGGTTCCCGGCGGCGCTGCGGGACCTCGCCGTGGTCGTCGACGACGCCACTCCGTACGCCGAGGTCGAGCGCGCCATCCGCTCGGCGGCTGGGAAGGACCTCGAGTCCGTCAGCCTCCTCGACCTCTACCGGGGTCCGCAGCTCGGAGCGGGGAAGAAGTCCTTCACGTTCCGGCTCGTCCTCCGGTCGCAGACGGGCACCCTCGGCGAAGCGGACGTCGATCGGATCATCCGGCGGGTCGCCGGGCGGCTCCAGCAGGCGCTCGGGGCGTCGATCCGGGAGTAGTCGCGGTTCGTAGATTGGTCAGACCAGGAGTGAACCGGCCTGCGGTGCCGAAGGTACCCAGATAGACTTCGCGACCAAGCGCTAGGGAGGTATTTGTGACTAGAGCACGCTACGTCCTGCGAGGGGCGGCCCTCGCGATCACAGCAGTCATGGCAATTGCATGCACAGGGACTCCATCGGCGAGCCCAGGAACGACCGGGGCGACCATCGCCCGAGGAGCTGGCGGCGACCTCAAGATTCTGTACTGGCAGGCACCGACGATCCTCAACGGGCACCAGGCCGGTGGCACGAAGGACCAAGACGCGTCGCGGATGGTCCTCGAACCGCTCGCGGCGTTCGACAACGACGCTGCTGCAGTTCCGCGTCTCGCGGCAGAGATCCCGACCGTGGCAAACGGTGGGGTGTCGGCTGACCTCAAGACGGTGACGTGGAAGCTGAAGCAGGGCGTCAAGTACTCGGACGGTACGCCGTTCTCGGCGGATGACGTCATCTTCACCTACACGTATATGTGCGACGCCAAGTCGGCGGCGATCTCCTTCGGCACCTGCGAGAACGTGAAGTCCGTTACAAAGAAAGATGCCAACACCATCGTCGTGACGTACGACCTGGCCCAGCCCTTCTACCTCCAGTGGGGCACCGGCACAAGCGGAGAGATCCTCTCCTTGAACGCCTGGAAGGATTGCCTCGCCGAGAAGGCCAAGACCTGCGCCGCGGACCAGAAGCCGATCGGCACCGGTCCGTACAAGGTCAGGGAGTTCAAGCAGGGGGACGTCATCCTCTTTGACATGAACGAGAACTACCGCGAGGCGAACAAGCCGTACTTCAAGAGCGTGACGTGGAAGGGCGGTGGTGACGCCACCGCGGCGGCGCGCGCATCCCTTCAAACCGGCGACGTCGACTACGCCTGGAACCTCCAGGTCGAGGCGACGGTCCTCCGGGGCATGGCCACGAGCAGCACCTCTGCGGACCTCAAGAGCGTGTACAGCAACAGCCTCGAGCGCCTCGTGCTCAACTCGACCAACCCGAGCGCATCGCTCGGGGAGCAGCGCTCCGAGCCCGGCACGAAGCACCCCTACTTGAGTGACAAGGCGGTTCGCCGCGCGCTCGCGATGGCGACCGACCGCACCACAGTGGCTGAGCAGCTGTACGGCGCGGGCCTCACCGGAAAGGCCAGCTGCAACGTCTGGAATGGTGGCGCCGCCGAGTCCAAGAACACCGCAGCCTTGGACGTCTGCAAGTTCGATCTGAACGCAGCCAACGCCGAGCTCGATAAGGCCGGCTGGGTGAAGGGCGCCGACGGCGTCCGCGCGAAGGGCGGCGTTCGCTTGGAGATGCTCTATCAGACCAGCGTCAACCCGCTGCGTCAGAAGACGCAGGACATCATGAAGGCGAACTGGGAGAAGATCGGCTTCAAGGTCACCTTGAAGTCGACCGACGCCGGCGTCTTCTTCACTAACACCTCGCCCGACGGGTACCTCAAGTTCTACGCCGACGTGGAAGAGTTCGCGAACAGCGCAGGCGCACCTGACCTTGCCGGCTTCATGGACGACTGGACTTGCAAGCTCGCCGTCGGCAAGGCGAACAACTGGAACCTCGACAACGCCGAGCGCTATTGCAACCCGGACTTCGACAAGATCATCGATCAGATCCGCGCGGAAGCCGACCCGGCCAAGGCCGCTGCCCTGGTCATCCAGGCCAACGACTTCCTCGTGGCTGACGTCGCGGTCATCCCGATCGTCAACCGAACCTCGGCTACATCGGGAGTAGCCAAGTCACTCAAGGGCGTCGTGCTCTCGGGCTGGGACACCGAGACGTGGGACGTCGCAAACTGGTACAAGTAGCGCACGTCGCAGATTCTGTGGCGCGGTGGGACCCGTTCCCACCGCGCCACTATCCTTCTTCGGAAAGCTGACAGGGGTAGGGGGTAGAGCGTGGGCCGCTATGTCGTGCGCCGGCTCCTCATCGCGATTCCGACCCTCCTGGTGATCAGCTTCGTCATGTACGCGATCCTCGCGCTCGCGCCCATCGATCCACTGGCGTCGTTAGCAACTGACCCACGCGTCCCACCCGAGGCGCGAGAGAACATCCGGATCGCCCTCGGCCTCGACCAGCCGTGGCCGGTCCGCTACGTCAAGTGGCTCATCGCGGTGTTGCAGGGCGACTTCGGCGTCTCGTTCATGAGCCACACCTCCGTCAGCGCCCTGCTCTGGCAGCGGCTGCCGAACACGCTCGCCGTCGTGGGCGTCGCCTACATCGTCGGCATCTTCGTGGCGGTCCCGATCGGCATGCTCTCGGCCGTCCGGCGGAACACGCTCACGGACCACGCGGTGTCCACCCTCGCGTACATCGGGTTCTCCGTGCCGACGTTCTTCACAGGCCTCATCCTGATCATCATCTTCAGCGTCAAGCTCCACTGGCTGCCCTTCCTGTACGACTCGAATCTGAAGGTGACCGACTTCAACTCGCTCGTCGGGCAGCTCAGGCAATCGATCATGCCGATCCTCGTGCTCGGGTTGTTTGACGCCGCGGTCCTGACGCGGTACGTGCGCGCGGAGATGCTCGAGCATCTCCCGATGGATTACGTACGAACAGCGCGCGCGAAGGGCCTCAAAGAGCGGGCTGTCGTCGTTCGGCATGCACTCCGCAACAGCCTGATCCCGGTGGTCACGCTTATCGCGCTCGGCGTCCCCACGGTCTTCGGGGGTGCCATCGTGACCGAACAGATCTTCCACGTGCCGGGGATCGGCGAGCTTCTGGTTCGCTCGATCGGTAGCGGCGACACCCCGGTCGTCGCCGCGATCGTCATCATCTTCGCGGTCCTGGTCGTAGCCTTCAACCTGGTGGCGGACGTGCTCTACGGCGTGCTGGACCCGCGAATCAGGTACGCCTGATGGCCACGACGACGAGCCAGGTCCGGATCGGCGGGGTTGCACAGGAGTACAAGCGTCCTGCTCGGTCGCTCTGGGCCGACGCCTGGTTCACATTCACCCGCGATAGGTTCGCCATGGTCGGGCTCGTCATGCTCGTGATTCTCGTGGCAGCGACGCTGATCGGTCCCTTCTTCTACGAGCGTCCGATGGGCGTGATCGACTTCAGCAGGGGTCTCGAGGGCCCATCGCTCGAGCACCCATTTGGGACGGACGACCTCGGCCGCGACCTCCTCGGGCGCCTGCTCTGGGGTGGCCGCGTCTCGATAGCGGTCGGCATCACCGCGGTCATCATCGCGATCAGCCTGGGCACGGCCGTAGGGGCCCTCGCCGGGTACTTCCGCAAACTCGACAACCCGCTGATGCGTTTCACCGACGTCTTCCTGTCGCTCCCGATCCTCCCCTTGCTGCTCGTCATCATTTACCTCTTCCGGGAGGCGATCGCGGCGCGGTTCGGACCGGACCTCGGGATCTTCATCATGATCGTTACGGTCATCGGTGTCCTCAACTGGATGCCGGTCGCACGACTCGTGCGCGCCTCCTTCCTGTCGCTGAAGAACAAGGAATTCGTCGAGGCCGCCCGCGCCACTGGCAGCACAGACCGGCGGATCATCTTTGGTCACATCCTCCCGAACGTGCTGAGCCCGATCCTCGTGGCGGCGACCATCGGCGTTGGCGGCGCGATCTTGACGGAGTCCACGCTCTCGTTCCTCGGGCTCGGCTTCCCGCCCGATGTGCCCACATGGGGCCGGCTCCTCTACGACGCGCAGAACTTCATCGATATCGCCCCGCACTGGGTGATCTTCCCAGGCCTCTGCATTTTCCTCATCGTCCTATCGATCAACTACATCGGAGACGGCCTACGCGACGCGCTCGACCCAAGACGCAGGATCTAACAGGCCCGCTCTCGATTGGCGTTCCCAGCGCGTGAACCGTCCGGCCGGCTGCCCGCTACAGACAAGGGGAGAGTCCCGTGATCGGACGGAGGCGCTGCCGGGCGACAGAGGACCAGCTCGTGCGGACGCAGCTGGGGACGCTCGCTGTCGCCGAGTCCGTCGAGATGGAACGCCACCTATCCAGTTGCGCACGCTGCGCGCGCACGCTCCGCGCCTTCGAGGTGGCCGGCTCTGCCTACGACCACGCTTTCGCGAAGCTCCGGTCTCGCCGGACGCACATCGCGGCTGGCCGCGCCCGCCTTGCTTCGGCAACGGAGCGCCGGGTCGGGCTGGGGTTCGCCGTTCCGTCGCGAGTGCTAAGACTCCGGCTCGCCAAGTCGGCGCTCGCGTTCGGGGTCATGACGCTTGCCGTCGTCGGGTCACTCGGCATCGAACCGTCGCGCCCAAACGCGCGGCCGCCCGAGCCTGTCGTCCCCGTGGCCACCGCGGTGGCCACGCCGCAGCCCGAGGATCCGCAAAGGATCCGGGCCGCGCGGCTCAGGTACGGTGACGTCGGAGACATGGTCTTCAGGGTCACGCCCGGCACCCCCTACTGAGCGCGACGTCCTAGCCGCCAGGCCAGTGTCGCGCGAGAAGGGCCTGGGTCGGCGTCTGCCACGCTCCTTCTACGCTCGGGCCACCCTCCAGGTCGCGCGCGACCTCCTCGGAAAGGTGCTCGTCTACGATGGCCCGGCCGGCCGGCGCGCGGCGCGGCTCGTCGAGGTGGAGGCGTACCTCGGGTCTCGGGACCCCGCTTCGCATGGCTACCGCGGTCCAACGCCGCGGACCGCGCCGATGTTCGGACCGCCCGGGAGGAGCTACGTGTATTTCGTGTACGGCATGTACCACTGCCTGAACCTGGTGACCGAGCGCGACGGCGTTGCCGGCGCCGTGCTCATCCGCGGGGCTGAGCCGCTCGAGGGCGTGGGGGATGACCTCCGCGCTCTTGCCGGACCAGGGAAGTTGGCGCGCGCATTCGGGCTGACGACAGCGCATACGAACCTGGATCTGGTGCGCTCGACGCTCTTCGTACGGGACGCGCCGGCCCCTCCCACGTCGCGGGTCGTCCGCGCCGCGCGCATTGGGCTCCGCGACCATGCGACTACGGACAGGCCCTGGCGCTTCTACGTGCGCGGGTCACCCGGAGTGTCGCGCCCATGAACGAAGGCGCGCTCGCGCGGCTCGAGCTTCCGGCAGTGCGACAGCTGCTTGCGGAGCGCACCGCGTTCACGCCGGGGCGCGAGCTCGCTCTGTCTCTGATGCCGACGACCGACCTTCGAGAGGCGGAGCGGCTCCAGGACGAGACCGCGGCCGGACGGAGTCTCCTCAGCGCGAGCCCGTCGAGCGGGCTCCGTGGCGCGCGCGACATCCGCGACCCGATCCGGCGCGCCAGGCTAGGCGGCGTGCTCGATCCTGCCCAGCTCATCGCCGTCGCCGACACGGTACGCGCCGCCGAGCATCTGTTCTCCGACGTCCGCCCCTACCCACCGCTCGCCGCCCGCGCCCGTTTCGCGCGACCGCCCGCCGACGTCGCCGCCGCGATCGAAAACGCCATCGGCGCGACCGGCGAGGTGCTCGACCGGGCCAGCGGACGGCTCGGCTCGCTGCGCGCCAACCTCCGCGCGGCCCAGGCGCGCCTGCAGCAGCGCCTCGACGGGCTCGTCCGGTCGCCCGACCTGCTGCGGCTGCTCCAGGACCCGATCGTCACCCAGCGCGGTGGCCGCTACGTCGTGCCGGTGAAGGCCGAGCACCGTGCCGCGGTCAAAGGGATCGTCCACGACCAGTCGGCGAGCGGACAGACGGTCTTCATCGAGCCACTCGAGATCATGGAAGCGAACAACGCGCTTCGCGAGGCCGAGCTCGCCGAGCGGCTCGAGGTCGAACGAATCCTTGACGAGCTCTCGCGACGCATCGAGAAGTCAGCGGAGGACCTGGACGCGACGACGACAGCTCTCGCCGCTCTCGACCTCATCCTCGCGAAGGCGCTGTACGCGGACTCGCTTCAAGCGACGCGGCCCGAGCTGAATGCCGAGGGGATCCTTGATCTCGTTGACGCGCGGCATCCGCTCCTCGTGGAACAGGGGAGCGTCGTCGGCATCGACGTCCAGCTCGGCGGCGACTTCCGCGTTCTCGTCGTGACCGGACCGAACACCGGTGGAAAGACCGTGACGCTCAAGACGATCGGCCTGCTGACGGCGATGGCGGCGTGCGGGCTCGCGATTCCGGCGGACCGCGGCCGGGTGCCGGTGGTCCGCCGCATCTTCGCCGATATCGGCGACGAGCAATCGATCGCGCAGTCGCTGTCCACGTTCTCATCGCATCTCCGCAACGTCGTCGCGACACTCGCCGACGCCGAGCGCGGCGATCTCGCGCTCCTCGACGAGGTCGGAGCCGGTACCGATCCGGATGAGGGCGCGGCGCTTGCGATGGCCGTGCTCGAAACCCTGCTCGAGCGTGGCGTGCTGGCCGCGGCGACGACGCACTACCCGGAGCTGAAGGCCTTCGCGCTCAACACACCGGGCGTTCGGAACGCAAGCATGGAATTCGACTCGAACACGCTGCGCCCTACGTTCCGCCTCCACATCGGACTGCCGGGCGCGTCCAACGCGTTCGCCATCGCGGAGCGCCTTGGGCTGGAGAAGGCCGTGCTCGCCCGCGCGGATACGCACCTCTCCGAGCTCCATCGCTCGCTCGAGCGCACTCTGCTGGAGGCCGAGCGCCAACGGACCGAGCTGAACACGGCGCTGGAGGAGGCGCGCATCTCGGCTGCGGACGCGACTCTGGCGACAGCCGAAGCGCAGCGCGAGGCCGACAGGATCCGCGACGAGGCCCAGCGGGCGCTGCGCCGAGCGCGCGCCGAGGCCGACGAGCTTCTGCTGCAGGCGCGACACGCTTTGCGCCAGGCCGAGGAGGCGAGCGATCGCGCCGCGAAACGGAATCTGGTCGAGGAGGCACGCGCCGCGCTCGCTGAGGCCGAGTCGACGCGGGCGGCGGCCAGCCCGCCGACAACCGCGCCCGTCACGGTGCCGATCGCGATCGGTGCGCCGGTGCTGGTGGAAGGAGTCGCCGAGCCTGGGACCCTGCTCGCGGTCGACGACCGCGGCATGGCGGACGTGGCCGCGGGCTCCATGCGGCTGCGGGTACCCGCCGCACAGCTGCGGCCGGCGCCAGAGTCGAGCGAGGCGCCGCTGCGTTCGGATCGGCCGGTGATACGAGGATCCGCGGCGAGTGTTCCCCTCCAGCTCGACATACGCGGCGCGCGAGCCGAAGAGGCGATCGCCGTGCTCGATCGGTATCTCAACGATGCCGCCGTCGCCGGGATCGGACGCCTCCGTATCGTCCACGGGAAAGGCACCGGCGCGCTGCGCACCGCGATACGTGCCGCTCTGACCGAGCATCCCCTCGTGCGAGCGCACGAGTCGGCCGGGCCTTCGGAGGGCGGCGACGGCGCTACGATCGTCACGCTCTAGCGACGACGCGGCGTAGTTCGCGCGGCCGACGTCCGCCGCGCCTTCCGCGTGTCGTCTAGAAAATTCTTCGCATCTCGACGCCGATCTTCGCCAGATCTCGAGTGAGCGCCGCGGGATCGCGCTCGATCAGCCCGAGATCGACCAGGGCGACCGCGAGGTTGGGGTGTGGGTCGATCTCCAGCGGAGCGGCCCAGCGCAGCGCGCTGCCCGCCTCGGGTCGCGGCGCTCCGTCGACAGTGTCGCCGCGGAACATGTGGACAAGGAAGTGAAAGCGGCCGGCATGAAGAGGCGCGCTGCGCACCTCGTATCGAGCGACAGGGCTCAGATCGGCGGAGCGATAGCCCGTCTCTTCGTAGAGCTCCCGCCGCGCGGCGTCCTCGAGACCCTCGTTCCGCTCCACGTTCCCACCGGGCAGGAGCCACGCGCCCGAGAAGGGACCGGCGGTCTGTTTGACGAGGAGCACCCGTCCCGCGTCATCGACACAGGCGACGACCGCGCTGACCCGGGGCCCCTGCCCCGTCAGGGGCCCCTCCCCCTGGACCCTTCGGCCACGCCGGCTAAGGCTTCTTGGTCGGCGTCGGGACGGGCGTTGGGAACGAGGGCGTCCGTGTCGGCACCGGCGTCGGTTCCGGCGTCCGTGTTGGCACGGGCGTCAGCGAAGGCGAGGGAGTGGGGCAGGGATCCGGGCTGACCAGGTTCCAGGTGTAGCGGCCGTAGGCATGCTTTCCGGTGATCGCGTCGCGGACCCACTGGTCGGTGTATTTCTGGAACGAGGCCGGCGCACGGGTGTCGTTGATCTTCATCGCGACCTTCGTCGCCCCGTCCGGCTGCACGCAACCGGCGACGAACCAGTCGTCGGCCTTCGACGGCTCGGTGCCCTTCATGAACCACTCGGTCGATGAGAACGGAGACAGGCCCGACGGCGCGAGGCCCGAGCCGTACCCGCCGAGGGCGCCTGGCGCCGAGACCACGGTCCCGCTGACAACATTGGCGGGACGCGGCCAGTCGGTGGCCGGCGTGTCCGCGAGAGCTTCCTTCATGTAGTCACGCCACAGTTGACCCGGTCCCATTGCGCTATTGAAGTTGCGCGAGCTCATCGGGTCGCCGTTCGAGTTGCCCATCCACACGCCGGTGACCAGCGTCGGCACGTAGCCGACCGAGTACACGTCCTTCAGGTTGTCGGTCGTGCCCGTCTTCAGTGCCGCGACGCGGCCGATGTTCGTCCACTGGCCGAAGATGAAGTCGCGCGACGGCTGCGTCGTGTCCTTCAGGATGTCGGTCATGATCCAGGCGATCCCGGCATCGAGCACCCGCTTCTGCTCGTAGTCCTTGTGCTCCCAGATCACCTTTCCGCGTGCGTCCTCGACCTTGAGGATGTACGTCGGCGTGACGCGCAGACCCATGTTCGCGAGCACGCCGTACGCGCTTGCCATGTCCACGAGGTGCACTTCCTTCGCGCCGAGAGTGAGGGAGAGCCCGATCTTCGTGGGGTCGATCTCGGTCGTGATGCCCATCTCACGCGCGGTCTGGATGGTGCCCTCGATGCCCGAGAACTCGGCGAGGAACCGCACCGCGGGTACGTTCCGCGATTCGCGGACCGCCTGCCGCATCGTGACAGGCCCGTGGTACTGCAGATCGGCGTTCTCCGGGCAGTACCCGCACAGCGACGGGCTCATTCGGGTCGGATCTGCCTTCCCGAAGAAGTCCGTGCGCGCGTCCACGACGACGGTGGCGGCGGTCGCGCCCTTCTTCAGAGCCGTGACGTAGTTGAACATCTTGAATGACGAGCCCGGCTGGCGAAGGCCTATGCCGGCGACGTCGAACTGTCCTTGGACGCGCGGATCGTCGCGGTTGTTGTAGTCGACGGAGCCGACGTACGTGAGGATCTCACCGGTCCGCGGATCGATGGAGACGAGCGCCGCGTTCCAAACGTTGCTGTCGTGGAGGAATTCGACCCACTCGCGCACCTGGCGCTCGCCGATCTCCTGCTTGGTCATGTCGAGCGTCGTCGTCACGCGGAAGCCCCCGCGGGAGACCGCCGCCTCGTCGCCGCCCAATATTTGGGTGAGCTGGTTGCGGACCTGGAAGACGAAGTGCGGCGCCCTGATCGTGGCGACCGGCGGCCCCGCGACCTTGATCGGCTCGGCGTTGGCGGCGTCCGCGTCCTGCTGCTTGATGGCGCCGGTGTCGACCATCTGGTTGAGAACGTAGAGACGACGCTCCTGAGCGCGGTCGGCATTCTCGGCCTGCGTGGGGTCGAGAATCGAGGGCGACTGCGGCAGGCCGGCGAGGAGAGCGGCCTCCGCCAGCGTCAGCTTCGAGAGGTCCGACTTTCCAAAGTACGTTTGGGCGGCGGCTTTCACGCCGTACGCCTGGTTCCCGTAGTAGATCTGGTTGAAGTAGAGCTCGAGGATCTGTCGCTTGGAGTAGGTGTTCGTCACCTCGATCGCGAGGATCGCCTCGCGGACCTTTCGCTTGATCGAGATCTCGTCGCCGACGATCCGTCGCTTCACGAGCTGCTGCGTGATGGTGGAGGCGCCGCCGCCCCCGGTGTCGCGGCCGGTGACGTCGGAGAAGACCGCGCGAACGATCCCGAGGATGTCGACGCCCGGATTCGTAAAGAAGCTCTTGTCCTCGGCCGCGACGGTCGCATCGATCAGGACCTGCGGGATCTCGTCGTAGCTGACGACTTCGCGGTTCTCCTCCGAGAACTGGTAGAGGAGCTGCGCGCCTGTGCGGTCGTAGACCTTCGTCGACTGGGCCAGCGGCTCCTTCGCGAGGTCCTGGGCGGAGGGCATGTCCGCGGTGAAGAAGGCCAGTGCGGCACCCGCGCCCAAAAGAAGCAACGCGGAGGTGCCGATGATGACGGCGAAGAGCCCAGACGGCAGAGCGAGGCGCCAACCGCTGAACGCTCCGCCGCCCCGGCGCCGCTTCGAGCGATATGTGCCGCGCCGGAGCGCGTGGTCATGCGTGGTCTTCGAACGGGCGATACGTTCATGGTAACCGCCGCCGAACGTATCCTTTGACCGTGCCGACACGTCCATCACAACGCGATCTCGATGAATTCCTCACGCGCGGCGTGAGCGATGTCAGCGTTCTTGGCGATCTGCGCTCGGCACTCGCTTCAGGCGAGCGTCAGTTGCGTATCAAGCAGGGCTTCGATCCGACCCACGCGAATCTTCACCTCGGCCACGCGGTCCCGCTGCGCAAGTTAAGAAAGCTGTCGCAGTGGGGCCACGAGATCGTGCTCATCGTCGGCGACTGGACCACACAGATCGGCGACCCGACAGACCAGGACCTCAGCCGACCGCTCCGGTCTCGCGATGAGGTGATGGAGAACGCGCGGACCTACCTCGACCAGTTCCACCTCATCGTCCCGCGCGAGAACACGCGGATCGTCCTGCAGGACGAGTGGTACGGAAAGTTCGGCCTCCGCGACGTGATCCAGCTCACCTCGAGGTTCACCACGCAGCAGATCCTCGCTCGTGAGGAGTTCCGCAAACGGCTCGACAAGAAGACCGCGATCCCGATCAAGGACCTCATGTACCCGCTTCTGCAGGCCTACGACTCGGTCGCGATCGAGGCGGACGTCGAGTTCGGCGGCACGGACCAGCTCTTCAACATCCTGACCGGACGCACCCTGCAGGAGATGGTCGGCCAACGCCCGCAGTCGGTATTCATCGTCGAGCTCCTGGAGGGACTCGACGGCGAGAAGATGAGCAAGTCGAAACCGGCGCAGAGCATCTGGCTCATCGACCCGCCCGCCGTCGTGTACGGGAAGGTCATGTCGATCGAGGACAAGCTCATGCCTCGTTACTACGAGTGGGCCACCGAGCTCCCGATGGAGGAGGTTCGGGCCACCCTCGACGCGCTCGCGCGCAAGGACCTGCACCCGCGTGAGGCCAAGCGAAAGCTCGCGCGCACGATCACCGCGGAATTGCGCTCGCCGGCCGAGGCGGAGGAAGCCGAGCGCGAGTTCGACCGCGTCCACAAGGAGCGAGCCGCGCCCGCCGATACGGCGACCGTCGACGTGTCCGTGAACGGCGCGAAAGAGATCGGGATCATCGAGCTCCTCGTCATGGCCGAGCTCGAGACGAGCAAGAGCAAGGCGCGTAAGGTCGTGGACCAGGGCGGCGTCAAGGTGAACGGGCAGAAGGCCGACCTCACCACGGTCGTTCCGGCAAAGGGGGAGGCGCTCCTGCAGGTCGGTCCACGCCGCTCGAAGCTCGTCCGTTTCCGGTGACGACTTCGCGCCCGGTCGTCGCCGTGGTCCCGTTCGGCGCGAAGGGACGCGACGCCAAAGCCGGCGGCATCGGACGCCAGGTCGCGCGTCGCCTCGTCGAGCGGTTCGCCGACAACCCGAACGTCGAGCTGAAGCCCGTCTTCCTCGTCGCCATGCCTGAGACAACGCGCGACGCGGGCTATCTCGTGTTCGGCTCGACGCCCGATGCGGATCTCGCGGCCCGATACGGCGAATCGCTCGGCACCACTCACGCGCTCACCGGCCTCTATCGCGACGACGACAAGGGTCGTTCGTTCGCTGTGACCCTCGTCGACGTGAATAGGCGCACGCCGGTCGTCGAGCACGTGGTCGCGGTAGCGCCGGATGAGCTGCACATGGCGGAGCCGGCGCTCGCCGCGTGGCTCGCCGAGGCGCTCGGCGTGCCCGCGCCGGCACTCGATCCCGAGACCGCGAATCAGGCCTCCTATCTGTCGCTCCTCGCCGGCCTCGAGGACGAGACGAACGCGACGCTCCTGCGGGCGGGGGACCCGGTCGCCGCCGACGCCGCTCGAGCCGGCGCTTTCGACGAGTACGTCTCGGCGGTCCAGCTCGATCCCGAGTCGCGGCGCGCTGAGGATCGCCTTCTCGTGCTCGCGGCCGAATCCGTCGAGCGCGGCGACGAGGATCGTGCGGCGAGGGCGCTCGAGGACCTGATCGAGGCCAAGCCGCGGTCCTGGCGCGCGTACTACATGCGCGCGGAGCTGCTTCGGCGTCTCGGCGAAACGAACCTCGCGATCGTCGCTCTGGAGCACGCGCACTCGCTGCGGCCGCTCCGTGACGTCGATGTCTTGGTGCTCGCCGAGCTGTACATCGCAGAGCAGGCGCAGGGGCAGGCCGCGTCACACCTGCGGCGTATCGCGGCGGGCAGCGACGAGTTCGGCCGCGCGCAGGAGCTGCTCGGCATATTGGCGCTTCAGAAAGGCGACCAGCCCGCTGCCCGGGCCAACTTCGAGCGCGCCGCGGCGAACGGTCGACCCACGGCGCGCGCCCACATCGCGCGAATCCTCATCGCCGCGGGACAGCGCGAGGACGCCTCGCGTGAGCTGGAGCAGATCCTCGCGGCCGGCGGCGATCCCGACGCGCTCGCGCAAGCGCATCGGCTTCGGCTTGGTCTCGAACGTCCCGATCTGGAGGCGGAGCTCGCGCGGGCGGGACGTGCGGCGTTGGCGGCGGATGAAGCACGTCTCGACGAGGTTCGCGCGGCCTTCGAGCGCGTGCTGGCGTTCGATCCAGCGATCTGGGAAGCGCACTTCGGCCTCGGCCTGGTCGCACGGCAGAAAGAGGAGTTCGTCGTGGCGGCCAGCGCTTTCCGCCACGCGCTGGAACTCGCACCTGAACAAGCCGACGTGATGCACGAGCTCGGCGTGGCTCTGCTCGCCTCAGGCGCGAAGGCCGACGCGCTTGGATTGCTCGACCGCGCCGCCGCACTCCGTCCCGGAGAAGCGGCGTACATCGCGGACGCGGGCTTCGCGCACCTGCGCGCCGGCGATCTCGATGCCGCACGCGAGCGGCTGCGCATCGCGAGCACGATGGACGCCGCGGATCCTTTGACGCGCGCGTACCTTGCCGAGCTCGAGCGGCTCGAGGCTGCCGCTGGGAAGTCGAATTGAGCCCGGCGAAGCAGATCGTCGTGCTGGGCGGGGGGTTCGCCGGACTGCACCTCGTCCGCCGGCTCGAGCGTCGTCTGGGGCGAGACGAGGCGGCGGTGACGCTCGTCGACCGGCAGAACTACCACCTCTTCACTCCGCTCCTCTACCAGGTCTGCACCGGCGAGCTGCCGCCGCACGCTGTGGCGTATCCGCTCCGCGACGCGACGGCGCCGGCCGGCTTCCATTTTCTGCAGAGCGAGGTCACGGCAGTCGATCTCGAGCATCGCCGGATCGGCACGGCCGACGGCGAGCTCGCGTATGACCACCTCGTCATCGCGCTGGGCTCTGTGACGAACGACTACGGAATCCCCGGCGTGCGCGAGAACGCACTCCCCGTCAAATGGCTGTCGGACGCGGAAACGCTCAAGCGCCACGTCCTGGACATCTTCGAAAGCGCGGCGATCGAGACGGATGTCGCACGGCGACGCGAGGCTCTGACGTTCGTCATCGTCGGTGCGGGTCCGGTCGGCGTGGAACTCGCGAGCTCGATGCGCGACCTCATGGACCACACGCTCCGCAAGATCTACCCGTCGATCGACTTCGTCGCCGATGTCACGATCCACCTGCTCGACGGCGCCGACCGTGTTCTCCCCGGGATGAACCCGAAGCTCTCCGCGATAGCGATGACGCGGCTCGAGCAGCAGCGCATCCGTGTTTTGTTGAAGACGCTCGTCTCCGAGATCGGCCCGGGAGTCGTGCACACCAAGGACGGCGCGCGGCTCAGGGCGCGGACCATCGTGTGGTCGGGCGGGGTGAAAGTGAATCCGCTCGTCGCTTCCATCGATCTTCCGAAATCGAAGGACGGCCGCATCGTCGTGGATGACCGGTTTCGCGCGAACGGCCGCGACGACGTCCTCGTGCTCGGCGACGCGGCCTACTTCGAGCACGACGGCAAGGGGCTCCCACAGCTCGCGCAGGTCGCCGTGCTCGAGGCGCCGACGGCCGCGCGGAATCTCGCTGCGCTCGTCCGCGGCGAGCCCACCGAGCCGTATGTCTACAAGCGCAAGGGCGACCTCGTCGCGCTTGGTCGCACGCAGGCCGGCGCAGAGTTCGCAAAGCTCGGCGGCTTGGTGATGGGCGGGCTCCCAGCCTGGACCGTTTGGCGCGTGAACTACCTCATGCAGCTCCTCGGCGTGCGTAATCGCGGTACTTTGCTCGTGGAATGGGTTCTGTCGTTCTTCGCGG
This sequence comes from Chloroflexota bacterium, assembly GCA_038040265.1. Lineage (GTDB taxonomy): Bacteria > Chloroflexota > Limnocylindria > P2-11E > P2-11E > 3-1-20CM-2-70-9. Next base: position 146,117 of record JBBPIP010000001.1, read on the forward strand.
GACGGCTGGTCGCGAATACGCCCTGACCCTCAGCGAGCGCGTTCTCTATCACCAGATCCATCCGGCCAAGCTGTTCGCGGACATCTCGACCGCGCTGATCGGGATCGATCTCTTCTGGCGCCACGAGCTCGCGGCCGGCCTCATCATCGCGCTCCTTCAGCCCGTGCTCGTCTCGGCGGTGCTGGTCAGCGAGAGCGATCTCGAGCGTTACCGCTCGAGCCCGATGGGGGCATATCTCCGGCGCTTCATGCCGCCGTGGGTGCAGGCGGTGCGGCTCTTCGGGGTCGCGGTCGCCTTCTACGCCGCCTGGTACCGGCTGCCGGCCGGTGTGATCGGCGGCCTTGCGCTGGTCGCCCTGTGCTGGGGATCTGGGGCCGTCTGCGATGGCACGCGGCTCCTCAGAAGGCACTCAGAGCGACCAGTTGATCCACGTCTCGAGACTGGACGCTGGCTGCTCGATTGGTCTCACCAACACGTCGAATTGGAGGCAGGCAAGATCGACAGCCGGCGATAAGGAGGCATCAATGGCGAGCGTGCAGCTGACGCCCTTCCTGACCGTCACGGACGCGCGCGCCGTCGTCGAGTTCTACAAGAGGGCGTTCGGAGCGACCGAGATCTCGCGCCAGTCGACGCCGACCGGGCAGTTCATGATCGAAATGTCGATCGAAGGCGAGCGCTTCTACGCGGTGGACGAGAACCCCTCGGCGTTCAACGTCAGCCCGACGACCCTCGGCGGAACGAGCGTGCGCATGAGCCTGATCGTCGGTGATCCCGATGTGGTGGCGGACAGAGCGGTCGCGGCCGGCGGGAAGATCGTCTTTCCAGTCGCCGATCAGCCGTACGGGATGCGACAGGGCCGGATCGCCGATCCGGCAGGGCACCACTGGCTGATCGGCAAGATGCTCCGTTAACGGGCCGCTGCGTGCTCCTCCGCCTGCTCCTCGTGCGCCGCGATCACCTTCTGCGCGATGTGTGACGGGCATTCCTCGTAGCCGAGAAGCTCCGCGCTGAACGTCCCCCGTCCACCGGTCATCGACCGCAGGTCGGTCGCGTAGCGGAAGGTCTCGGCCATCGGCACGTGCGCCTTGATCTTCTGGAGACCGGCGCCGGTCGCCTCCATGCCGAGGACGCGGCCACGGCGCGAGTTGAGATCGGCGAGCACGTCGCCCATCTGCTCCTCGGGAACGAGGACCTCGAGATCCATGATCGGCTCGAGCAGGAACGGCTGCGCTTCCTTCACGCAGTTCTGGAGCGCGAGCGATCCCGCGACCTTGAAGCTCATCTCGCTCGAGTCCACGGCGTGGAAGCTGCCGTCGAAGAGCGTCGCCTTAAAGTCCGAGAGCGGGTAGCCGGCGATGACGCCTCGCAGCGCGGTCTCGCGCACGCCCTTCTCGACTGCCGGCCAGAAGTTCCTCGGGACCGAGCCGCCGACGATGCGTGTCGCGTAGACGACGCCTGATCCGGCGGGTTGTGGCTCGATCTCGAGGAAGACGTCGCCGAACTGCCCATGGCCGCCGGTCTGCCGCTTGTAGCGGCCCTGCGCCTGCGCCTTCCCGCGGATCGACTCCCGGTACGGGACACGCGGCGTCCGCATCTCGACCTGAACGCCGAACTTGTTCTTCAGGTGATGTACGGCGACCTCGATCGCGGGCTCGCCGATCGCCGAGAGGATCGTCTCGTGCGTCGCATCCTCGCGGCGTACGTGGAGCGTCGGGTCCTCGTCGGTGAGCTTGTGGAGCGCGGTGGCGAGCTTGTCGAGGTCGGCCTTGCTCGACGGCTCGATCGCCACCGAGAACGACGCCGGCGGGAAGTCGATCGGGTCGTACAGGATGACCGCGTCCTTGTCGCAGAGCGTCGCGTTCGTCGTGGTCGCGGTGAGCTTCGGGATCGCGCAGATGTCGCCGGCCCCGACCGCGTCGGTGATCTCCTGTTCCTTGCCCCGCAGAAAGAAGATCTGGCCGACGCGCTCGGTCTCCTTCTTCGTGGCGTCGAAGATCTGCGCGTTGTGGTGCATCGTTCCCGAGTAGACGCGCACGTAGCTCAGCTTCCCGACGAACGGGTCCGCGAGAGTCTTGAACACGAACGCCGAGAGCTTGTCGCCCGGATCCGGCTTTCGCGCGATCTCGTCGCCCGATGGGGACTTGCCGATGAGCGAACCCGTTTCGGCGGGCGAGGGCAGCATCTCGCGCACCGTGTTGAGGATCGCGCCGAGCCCGACATGCTTGTGCGCCGACGACGCCACGACCGGTATGACGCGCCCCTCGCGCACCGCCTTGTGCAGGGCATCGCGGAGCTCGTCGTACGTGAGCTCCTTGCCATCGAGGTAACGCGTAAGGAGATCCTCGTCGGCCTCCACGATCGCTTCGACGAGCTGCTGCCGATAGACACCGACGCGGTCCGCGTCCTCCTTGGGGAGATCGGCGACCGGATCTTTCGGTCCCTTGAGGATCTGACCATGCAGGAGATCGATCGTCGCACTGAGCTCCTGGTGCTCACCGACGGGGACGTGCAACGGCACGACGCGGATGCCGTAGGACTCCCGGAGCTGCTCGAGGACCCGGTCGAAGTCCGCGTTCTCGCGGTCGAGCCGTCCGGCGACCACGATCCGCGGCGTTTCGCTCTTCTCGAGCTCGGACCAGACCGTCTGCGTCCCCACCTGGACGCCGGCCGACGCGTCAACGAACACGATGGCGGCGTCGGCCACCCGGAGGGCGGCGTGCTGGTCGCCGGCGAAATCGGCGAAGCCGGGGGTGTCAATGAGGTTGATCTTGGTGCCTTCGTGGGTGAAAGAGGCGAGCGCCATGTTGATGGTGATGTGGCGCTTCTGCTCCTCGGGATCCGTGTCCAGGATGCTGGTTCCGTCGTCGACCTTGCCAAGGCGACTTGTCGCCCCGACTGCATGGAGGAGGGACTCGACGAGGCTGGTTTTTCCCGATCCTCCATGGCCGACGACGGCCACGTTTCTGATCTTTGTTGGCTCCGGTGATGCCATCAAGACTCTCCCCAGCGCGTGATGCGTTGGTAGTATCGCGCTCGATGTCGGGGCACTCAAAGTGGAGCCAGATCAAGCGCCAGAAGGGTGCCGCGGACGTGAAACGCGGCATGGTTTTCACGAAAATGACCAAGGAAATCATGCTCGCCGCGAAGGAAGGCGGCGGCGACCCGGACGCGAACTTCCGGCTTCGGCTGGCGATGGACCGGGCCCGCGCCGTGAACATGCCCCGCGACAACATCCAGCGGGCCATCGACCGGGCGACGGGCGGAGGCGATGGCTCAGCCCTCGAGAGCATCGTGTACGAGGGCTACGCTCCCGGCGGCGTGTCGGTGATGATCGAAGCCGCGACGGATAACCGGAACCGCACCGTCTCCGAGATCCGGGCGGCGTTCACACGCGGCGGCGGCAAGCTCGGCGAAGCCGGTTCGGTGCAGTGGCTCTTCGAGCAGAAGGGCGTCATCGAGATCGACACCAAGGGGAAGGACCCGGACGCGATCCAGCTCGCCGCCATCGACGCGGGCGCGGAGGACGTCGAGGTCGAGCCCGGCCTGGCGACCGTCTACACGACTCCGACCTCCTTCGAGCGGGTGAAGAAGGCCCTCGAATCGGCGGGAATCAAGACCGGCGCGGCCGAGCTCTCGATGCGTCCGACCACCACCGTGCGCGTGGAGGGCGACGCCGCTCGAAAGCTGCTCGGCCTGGTGGAGACCCTCGAGGATCTCGACGACGTGATCAAGGTTCACGCGAACTTCGACGTTCCCGAAGAGGTCCTGCAGCACGCCTAGCCGGGTAATCCTCGGGATCGATCCCGGGACGACCGGAATGGGATACGCGTTCCTCGTCGCCGCGCCGGAGCGCGCGCTCCTCCTCGAGTGCGGGATCGTCGATGTCCGTGCGAGCACGACCGCGGCGGAACGGCTGCTCGCGATCTCCGAAGCGCTCGACGAGCTGATCCGCCGGCATCGGCCGTTCGTGCTCGCGGTCGAGCGCCTCTACTTCAACAAGAACGTGCAGACGGCGATGCGGGTCTCCGAAGCGCGCGGTGTCGCGCTGCTCTGCGCGGCGCGTGCACATCTGGAGATCGCCGAGTACACACCGCAGGAAGTAAAGATCTCCGTGACCGGCAACGGCCGCGGCGACAAGAAGGCTGTGCAGCGAATGCTGCCGCTCCTCGTAGCGATCGACGCACCGATCACGCAGGACAACGTCGCCGACGCGGTCGCGATCGCGCTGACGCACGCGCAACGCGCGCGCTTCGTCGCGGCGGTCGCGGCGGCAGCAACATGATCGCGGCCCTCCGCGGCGAGGTGATCGCGCGGGGCGCCGACCACGTCGTCGTCGAAGTGGCCGGCGTGGGTTACAAGGTGTTCGTCCCGCGCCATCCGTCGCGCGACGACGTCCTCCTGCATACCCACCAGGTGGTCCGCGAGGACGACCAATCCCTCTACGGCTTCGAGACGCGCGAGGAGCTCGCGCTCTTTCAGATGCTCATTAGCGTCTCGGGCGTGGGACCGAAGGCCGGCCTCGCCATCCTTTCGGTGGCGCGCCCCGCTGAGATCGCCGGAGCGATCGCATCGGGCGACACGGCGCTTCTAGCGCGCGCTCCGGGGGTGGGGAAGAAGACCGCCGAGCGGCTGATCGTCGACCTAAAAGGCAAGATCGGGCGCGTCGCAGGGCTCCCCGTCACCGCCGGGGCCCTCACCGAGTCGGACGACGCCCACACAGCCCTTGTCGCACTTGGCTACACATCGTCGGAAGCGGCAACGGCCCTCCGCGACGCACCGCCAAAAGGGAGCGCTTCCACCGAGGAACGGCTCGCGGCGGCCCTTCGTATCACCGGACGGACGGTGGTTGCTGGGAGGTGACGGAAAGTACGCCTGACCTAGCAGGCGAGCGCGGTATTTGCGACCATGGCGGCGGCCGCCGCGCCGTGGAAGGAGCGTGCATGGTCGAGTTTTTTGGGCAAGAAGAGGGACAAGGACTAGTCGAATACGCACTCATCATCGCGGTCATCGCGATCGCAGTAATCGTCGCGATGGTCTTTTTCCGCGATCAGCTCTCGAACTACTTTTCGAACATCGGAAATAATCTTACGTAGGAGCGGCGCGGCGGCCAGCCCGCTCCTCGCGTCAGAAGCGGATTCCCACCATTTGATATAGTTATTGCTCGTCGCCCGGCCTCGTCGGGCGACGCGTCGGGCACCAAAAAGTGGGTCGACCCCACTTTTTTTGTGGCCCTACGGCAGCAGGCACCTCGGGGTGCCGGCGTGAAGCGAATTGAATGAGAAGGGGAGTTGCCGCATGAACCGAGAGCTCGTCACCGGGTTGGCGCAACTCTCAGCCGAGAAGGGGCTCCCCAAAGAGGTCGTCAGCGACATCATCGCGCGCGCTATCAAGCGCGCCTACGGCGATGAGGAGCACATCGACGTCAAGGTGGATGTCCAGACCGGCGCGTTCAAGGTCTACCTGCTGAAGACGGTCGTCGAGAAGGTCGAGGATCCGAAGATCCAGGTCCAGCTCGACACCGCGAAGAAGATCAAGCCCGACGCTCAGCTTGGCGACGTGATCCCGTTCGAGGAGTCCGCCGCGGCGCTGGGGCGCATCGGGGCGCAGACGGCGAAGCAGGTCATCCAGCAGTCGCTTCGCGAGGCCGAGCGTGAGCAGGTCTTCGCCGAGTACGCCGACCGCGAGGGCGACATCATCAACGCCAAGATCAGCCACTTCGACTCGGGCTCCGCGATCATGGAGCTCGACCGCGGCGCGACGGCGATCCTGCCGCGCTCGGAGCAGGCCCCGCACGAGCGCTACTTCGCGGGGCAGGCCCGCAAGGTCGTGGTGCTCGAAGTCCGTCGAACGCTGCGCGGCCCGCAGATCATCGTCAGCCGCGCGCACAAGGCCCTCGTCAAGCGTCTCTTCGAGCTCGAGGTGCCCGAGATCTTCCACGGGCAGGTCGAGATCGTCGGGATCGCGCGCGAGCCCGGCTCGCGCACGAAGATCGCCGTCCGCGCCCGGCAGCCTGGCCTCGACGCTCGAGGTGCGTGCATCGGGCAGCGCGGACTGCGCGTCCAGGCGATCGTGAACGAGCTCGGCGGCGAGAAGATCGACATCATCGAGTGGGCGGAAAGCCCCGAGCGGTACGTCGCGAACGCCCTCGAGCCGGCGCACGTCGTGCGCGTGGACATCGTCCCGGAGGAGAAGACCGCGTACGTCATCGTTCCCGACCGGCAGCTGTCCCTGGCCATCGGCAAGGAAGGTCAGAACGCACGCCTTGCGGCAAAGCTCACAGGCTGGCGCATCGACATCCGGAGCGAGTCCGAGGTTCGGGCGGAGGTCGAGCCGGAGCCCGAGCCAGAGCCGGTCGCCGTCGCCGAGCCTGTGCCCGTGGAGGAGGAGTCCGAGATCCGCCACGATCTGGTGGCGGAGGTCGAAGCCGAATCCGCACAGGCCGATGAGGAGGACCTGGATGAAGAGGACCGCGCGCTCCTCGGCGGCAAGAAGAAGCGAGCCGAACGCCGTTAAGCCGGCGCCGCGGCCGCTGCGGAGCCTTCCGCAGCGCACCTGCGTCGCTTGCCGGACGGCACGCGCGAAACGCGAGCTCGTGCGAGTCGTACGCTCCCCCGCGGGGGAGCTCTCCGTGGACCTTCGCGGCAAGGCGCCCGGACGCGGGGCCTACCTGGACCCGGATCCAGGCTGCCTCGAGCGCGGGCTCGCGGAGGGCGTACTGGCCCGAGCGTTGGAAATTGATATCGACGGAGTGACCGCCGACCGCCTGCGAGAAGAGCTCGCCGCGGCCGCGAAAGAACGGAGACCGAGTGCCTAAAGCAAGACCGAGGCGGATGCCACCACAGCGCGGGCCGCGCCCCAGAGGGCGCCGGCCGCAGCGCGCCCCCATGCCGCAGCCCATTCCGGTGCCGGTGGCGCCCGTCGCCGTCGCTGAGACCTCCACCGTCGTCACCCTGCCGAAGACGATCATCGTCGGCGACCTCGCGCGCACCCTCGACGTCAGCGTCGTCGACGTCATCCGAGGGCTCGTGAACATCGGAATGATGGTTTCGATCAACGAGTCGGTCGACTTCGACACGGCGACGCTCGTCGCGAACGAGCTCGGCATCGAAACGCGGCCCGTGGAGGAAGCACCCGAACCAACCGAGGAAGAGGCGACGCCCGAGCCGATCTCGACGAAGCAGGTCCTGTGGGAGGACGTCGATCCGGCGAAGCTCAAGGAGCGGCCGCCGGTCATCACCGTCCTCGGGCACGTCGACCACGGCAAGACGAGCCTTCTCGACGCGATCCGCGCCACGAACGTGACCGCCCGCGAAGCTGGCGGCATCACTCAGCACATCGGCGCCTACCAGATCGAGCACAAGGGCCGCAAAGTGACGTTCCTCGACACGCCCGGTCACGAGGCGTTCACCGCCATGCGCGCGCGTGGCGCGCAGGTGACCGACGTCGCCGTGCTCGTCGTCGCGGCGGATGACGGCGTCCAGCCGCAGACGATCGAGGCCATCTCGCACATCAAGGCGGCGATGGTGCCGATCGTCGTTGCGCTCAACAAGATCGACCGACCCGACGCCAACACCGATCAGGTGAAAGCGCAGCTCGCCGAGCACGGCGTCACGATCGAGGAGTACGGCGGCGACACGCCGCTCGTTCCTGTGTCGGCAAAGACGAAGGAAGGCATCGACGATCTCGTGGAGACCGTGCTGCTCGTGGCCGACGTCGCCGAGCTCAAGGCGGACCCGGATCGTCCGGCGATCGGTCGCGTCATCGAGGCGCACCTCGACAAGGGGCGCGGCCCAGTTGCCACGGTGCTCGTCCAAACCGGAACGCTCGAGCGCGGCGACCTGGTCGTCGCAGGCACGACCTTCGGGAAAGTCCGCGCGATGGTGGACGACAAGGGAAAGAACGTCGGGCGCGCCGAGCCCTCACGCCCGGTCGAGATCCTCGGCCTGCCCGAGGTGCCCGAGGCGGGCGATGTCATGCGCGTCGTCTCCGACGAGAAGGCGGCCCGCGCGGTCGTCGCCCAGAACGCGCGCGATCGCGCCGCCGGTGCCGCGGCCGAGCGGCCGGCCACGCTCGACGAGATGTTCGCGCAGGTCAAGGAAGGACAGGCCAAGGAGCTCAAGATCGTCCTGAAGGCCGACGTGCAGGGCTCGCTCGAGGCGATCAAGGGCGCCCTCGCGAAGGTCCCGCAGCCCGAGGTCGCGCTCTCGATCATTCACGACGCGGTCGGCGACATCCAGGAGTCGGACCTGACGCTCGCGGCCGCATCGAACGCGGTCGTCATCGGGTTCAACACCAAGATGGAGGCGCCGGCCCGCCGCGTCGCCGATTCGACGAAGGTGGACGTTCGCCAGTACAAGGTGATCTACGAGCTGCTCGAAGACGTGCAGAAGGCCCTCACCGGAATGCTCGAGCCGGAGATGGTCGAATCGCTCCTCGGCCACGCAGAGGTGCTCCAGATCTTCACGTCGGGCAAGACCACCATTGCCGGCTCGCGTGTTGTCGACGGCCTCGTCCGCCGCGGCGCACAAGTCCGACTCCTGCGCGGCGGCACCGCCGTGTACGACGGGAAGATCGGGACGCTCCGGCGCATGAAGGACGACGCTCGAGAGGTCACCGTGGGTCTCGAGTGCGGCATCGTGCTCGATAACCAGAACGACGTGCTGGTCGGCGACATCATCGAGTGCTACGTCATTCAGCCGAAGCCCCGCTAACCATGGCCTATAAGCGATCCGACCGGGTGAAGTCCTTACTTCAGCGCGAGCTCGGCACGCTTATCAGCGAAGAGCTTCGCGATCCGCGGATCGCCTTTCCGACCGTGACCGCCCTCGAGATCACTCCCGATCTACGCAGCGCAAAGGTGCACGTGAGCGTCCTCGGCGACGAGGAGGCTTCGGGCAAGACGATGAAGGCGCTCGAGGACGCGAAGGCGTTCCTTCGTCGCGAGCTGGGCGCGCGAACGGATCTCCGATTCGTTCCGGAGCTCACGTTCGTTCACGATCGCTCCGCCGAGCAGGCTGTGCGGATCTCGGCCCTGCTTCGCCAGGCGCGCGAAAGCGAGGGACGATGAAGGAGATCACCGCGGCGCTCATGGGTGCGCGACGGATCGCTTTGGTCTCCCACCGCGACCCCGACCCCGACACCATCGGATCGGCGCTCGCCCTTGGCCTCGGGCTCGAATCCCTCGGCAAGCGTGTGTCCTGGCATTGTGCCGACCCTGTCCCCGAGCAGCAGCGCTTCTTGCACGGGAGCGACCGTTTCACCCAGGAGCCCCCGCCGGAGGACGTCGACCTCGTGGTCACCGTGGACTTCGGCTCGGTGGATCGCGCCAAGTTCGCACTCCCGGTGCGACCCACGCTCGTGAACATCGACCACCACGCATCGAACGATCACTTCGGCACCGCGAATCTCGTCGACGTGACCTCGGCGGCGAGTGCGGAGGTCGTCTCGCGCGTGATCGACGCGCTGGGAATCAAATGGACTCCGGAGATGGCGACGGCCGCGCTCGTCGGGATCATGACGGACACGGGCTCGTTCCAGTTCCCCAGCACCGACGCGCGAGCGCTCGACCGGGCGGCTCGGCTTCGCGAGGCCGGCGCCGACCTACAGGCGATCACGTACAACATCTTTCGGAACAAGCGTTTCGAGGCGCTGAAGCTCTGGGGCTTCGCGTTCTCGCGTCTCACGCGCGAGGACGGCGGTCAGCTCGTCTGGACGGAGATCCGCGCGGGTGACATCGCTGCCGCGCAGGCGCGCGACGAAGACATCTCAGGTCTCGTCGAGCAGGTCGCGCGGTCGAGCGGAATGCGCGTCGCACTTCTCTTCAACGAACAGATGGGGCCCCGTGCCCCATCAGGGGCCCCTACCCCTGCAGTTAAGGTTTCGTGCCGCACGTCGCAATGGGAGCCGTCCGTCGACGCGTCGGCCCTGATGGCGCGATTCGGCGGAGGCGGCCACGTCCGCGCGGCCGGCGCTCTGATCCAAGGCGACCTCGCGGATGTACGCGACCGCGTGCTCGACGCCGCGCGAGCGGCGCTCGACGCAGCGAAGACGCGCGCGCCCGTCAGCGCCTGATCCCTCAGCCGGACCCACCCTCTGGCGTGCTCGCCATCGACAAGCCTGAGGGCTGGACCTCACACGACGTCGTCGCGGTCGTTCGGGGCGTGCTCGGTACGAGGCGCGTCGGCCACGGTGGAACCCTCGACCCCCAGGCGACCGGGTTGCTGCCCGTGCTGGTGGGGACCGCGACGAAGTTCGCCGACCGCATCCACGAAGCGACGAAGGTCTACGACGCGCTGGTGCGCTTCGGTACGGAGACCGCGACCGACGATCGCGAGGGCGCCGTGACGCGCGTAGCGGCGGTCCCCGCGCTGGTGGCAGAGACCATCGAACCCGCGCTCGCCGTACTACGCGGCGTCATCCAGCAGGTGCCGCCGCAGTACGCGGCAGTGAAGGTCTCGGGGCGGCCGGCGTACGCGCGCGCACGCAGCGGCGAGACCGTCGACCTTGCGGCCCGGACCGTGCGGGTCTTTCGTCTCGACGTGATCGCGATCTCCCCGCCCGACATGCGCCTGCTCGTCGTGTGTTCATCTGGAACCTACGTTCGGTCGATCGCGCGCGATCTTGGGCGCGCGCTCGGTTCGGCCGCGCACCTCGCGGGTCTCCGTCGGCTCGCCGTGGGGGCGCTCGAGGCTCGGGATGCGCTGACTCCTGACCAACTCCGCGCGCGCGGCCGCGAAGCGACGGCCCTGCTTAAGGCCGCGAACGAGGATTTGTTGACGCTCGACCCCCGATTCATGGAGCGACCCGCTGGTAAGATCGTCGGAGCGGGGGAGTCAGCCTGATGCTCGCCAAATCACTCGAGCGCTTCATCAAGTGGGCGTTGTCCGCCTGGCGCGACCTCTCCCTTGACGCGAAAGTGGTCGCCGTCTTCGGTGTGGCCAACTGGTTCCTGCTCTTCGCAAACCACACCACCGTGGCCGCGACCCGCGACGTGCCGCTCTGGCAGCTCTTTCCCCCAGGCGCGGATGCCGCGTTCCTCATCGCGTGCGGAACGCTCGCGTTCGCGTATCCGTTCCGCGACCACGTCTCGCGCGGGTCGTTCACGACACGCGCGCGTGTTGTGCACCTCACGGCGCTCATCGCGGCCTTCGTCATCATCCCGACGGTCGCGTCGATCGTCCTTCGCGAGACGGGCAAGCCGTACACGTACATCCACGACGGCGCGCTCATGGTCGAGGAAGCCTCGCGAAAGTTCCTAGCCGGCATGAACCCCTACGTCGCCGATTACCTCGACACGCCGATGTTCTTCTGGCCGATGATCAACAACCCCGCGCTGTACCACCTCACGTACTTCCCGTTCATGTTCTTGGTGAGCGCCCCCTTCGTGTGGTTCTTCGATCACTTCGCGTTCGTTTGGGACCAGCGGTACCTCTACCTTCCCGCTTACGTCGGCACCCTCGCGCTGGTCCCGTTCCTCGTGCGCGGTGCGGCTCCGAGGCTCGCGATGATCGCCGCGATCGGATTGAACCCGCAGCTCTTCCCATTCGTCGTCGAGGGGCGGAACGACTTCTTCGTGCTCCTCTTCCTTTTCGGCGGAGTCGCGCTCCTCATGCGCGAGCGGCGCACGATGTCGTCGCTGGCTTTCGCGGCGGCCGCGGCGACGAAGCTCCACGCGCTCGTGCTGCTGCCGTTCGTCGCGGTGTATCTCGTGGCGACGAAACGCCCACGCAACCTACGCGAGGCATTCGCGGCGCTCGTACCGACGTGGCCCGCGGCGCTGCTCCTGCTCGCGACCTTCGCGCCGTTCCTCGTGAACAACTTCGCGGCGTTCTACGACGACGTCGTCAGCTACAACGCCGGCGGCGCGGCGTGGACGTACCCGATCTCAGGGATGGGCTTCTCGGCGATCCTCCTCGCGCTCGGGCTGATCCCGTATCCGCAGGCGGACTTTCCGTTCGCCGCAATCGAGATCGCCGTCGCCGCGCCAATCGCGGCATGGTGGTTCATTCGCCTCTGGCAGCGGCCGACGATCGCGACGCTTCTCGCGGGCTATGCGCTCACGCTGCTCGCGTTCCTTTTCTTTGGACGGTATTTCCAGGGGAACTACCTCGGATTCATCGTGGCGGTCTTCACGCCCGTGCCGTTCCTCGCGACGCGCGCTGCCCGGCGCGTGCCGAGGCGCGTCCGCCGGCCGATCCCCGCGCCCGTCACGCCGGTTCGTCCCATTCGCGAACCCGCCCCCGCGGCCCTATCGGTCCCTGCGCCGTCGCCCGCTCCGATGCCCGTTGTGCTCGACCCCGTGTCCGAACCTTCGCCCGTCGGAGTCGGCTCGACGGACTGATACTCGGTAGCGTGGAAGCGCTCCGGGACTTTAGCGGCTGGCCGCAGAGGCCGACCCATCTCGCGATCGGAGTGTTCGACGGCGTTCACCTCGGGCACCGCGCGCTCATCGCACATCTGGCGCGCGGGGCGCGGCAGGACGGGGCCACGGCGGTTGCGGCCACGTTCGATCCGCTCCCCATTCAGGCGCTCGCGCCCGGTGCTCCGGCGTCGGCTCTTTCTGACATAGCGGACCGTGTGAGGCTCCTCCGAGAGGCGGGTGCCGACGCGGTCGCGGTCTTCCGGTTCGACGACGCGTTCGCGCAGCTCTCCGCGGATGAATTCTTGGATCGCGTGCGGGGCGCCTGCGACGTCCGCCGGATCGTCGTGGGTCCGGACTTTCACTTCGGTCGTCGCGCGGAGGGTGACTGCGACAAGCTTCGCGAACGCGGAAAGCGTGACGGATTCACTGTCGACGTGGTGACGCCGATGAAGATCGACGGAGCGATCGTCAGCTCGACACGCATCCGCAATCTTCTTTTGGCTGGTGACGTCGAGGCCGCGGCGCGGCTCGTCGGTCGGCCATACACCCTTCGCGGGCGTGTCGTGCACGGCGCGAAGCGCGGGCGTTCCCTGGGCTTTCCCACGATCAACCTCGCGCTTCCGAAAGAGCGTCTCCTTCCGCGCGATGGGATCTACGCGATGTGGGCCGAGATGGGGGAGGGCCGCTTCAAGGCGGCCGCGTCGCTCGGCGTCCGTCCGACGTTCGGCGGCGGCGAGCGTGTACTCGAGGCGTACCTCCTCGATTTTTCGGGCGAGATCTATGGCGAGGAGGTGGAGGTCGCGTTCGTGAAGCGCCTGCGTGATGAGATCGCGTTCGCGAGCCCGGCGGAACTGTCGGCTCAGATCGCTCGCGACGTGGAGGAGACGCGGAGCGCGCTCTGATGCCGCTCTACGAGATCGACACGGAGCGCCTCTTGCTGCGCCAGTGGCGGGACGGCGATTGGCACGGACTGCTTCGAACGTACGGCGACTCCGAGGTCATGGCCTGGATCGGCACGACCGCGGGCGACCTTGCGTCGACGGCTGCGGCCATCGGGCGCATGTCGATGCACTGGCGCCTTCTGGGATACGGGATGTTCGCGGTCGAGGAGCGGACCAGTGGCGAGCTCGTCGGACGGGTCGGCCTGATGCTCCATCCGGACTGGCCGCTCGATGGACCGAAGGTGGAGGTGGGGTGGACGCTCCAGCGCTCGGCGTGGGGTAAGGGCTACGCCACCGAGGGTGCCCTCGCGAGCCTCGGGCTCGCCTTCCGCGAGCTCGGTCTGCCGCAGATCTTCAGCATGACGCGGCCGGACAACACGCGGTCGCGCGCCGTGATGGAGCGCTCCGGTTTGACCCAGCGCGGCGAGCTCGAGTTTCATGGATGGAAACAGGTGCACTATGCGATCGATCGCAAGGACTGGCCGCCGCAAGGCGTCTCGCTCGCGAAGTCAGAGATCCGGAGGGTCGGCTGAGATGAGCACGATGGTCGCGCCGAGGTATGAGGCGGTCGTGGGATGGGAGCGGCTTCCCGCGGGGTATTCGCATCCGGACATCGCGGCGGTCGCGGTCAATTCGAAGAGCCGCGTCTATCTGTTCTGCCGCGCCGAGCATCCGGTGCTCATCTACGAACGGGACGGACGCTTTGTGGGGTCGTGGGGCGAGGGAGTCTTCACGCTGCGCACGCACGGCATCACGATCGGACCGGACGACTCGGTGTACTGCACCGACGACGCCGGACACTCGGTGCGCAAGTTCACGCCCGACGGAAAGCTGCTGCTGACGCTCGGAGACAACGCGGGTAAGCCGTCCGATAGCGGGTACGACGGGTCCAACCTCACGACCATCATCCGCGGCGCGCCGCCGTTCAACCGGCCGACGAACCTCGCGGTCGCTCCGAACGGCGACCTCTACGTTTCGGACGGGTACGGCAACGCTCGCGTGCATCGCTTCTCTCGGACCGGGGAGTTGCTTGCGTCGTGGGGCGAGCCCGGAACCGGACCGGGCCAGTTCATGCTGCCGCATGGAATCGCGGTCGACGCCACCGGGAACGTGCTGGTGTGCGACCGCGAGAGCGACCGCATCCAGGTGTTCACCGCGGATGGTCGCTTCGTGCGGGAGATCACCGACGTCCAGCGGCCGACGCAGATCGTCCTCGCGGAGGGACGGATGTACGTGTCCGAGCTCGGATGGCGAGCGGGTCAGAGATCGTTCCGCAACGGACCGATCACCGATGGCCTGCACCCGCGCGTGAGCGTCCTCGACGCGAACGGGACGGTTATCACTCGGCTCGGCGGACCCGATCCATGTGCACCCGGGAGCTTCTGCGCCCCGCATGGTCTCGCGGTGGACCCGAATGGAGATCTCTACGTGGCCGAGGTCGTGTGGACCATCGCCGGCAAAGCGGGGCTCGTCCCGCCCGATTGCCACACCGTCCAGAAGCTGCAGAGGATCGACTAGCAGCGCGGGCCGCCCCGCTACTGGAACGAGACGCGACCTTCGCGGCGCTTGCGGACAATCCGGCGGTGAGACTCTGGCGGTACTGCGCGGTCGCCCTGATCGTCACCACGCTGGCGTGCCGGCCACCGGCCTCGTCGCCGCCGCCGACGCCGGCACCCGGTTCGAGCTGCGAGTACATCGGCGCCCGCTTCACTCCGCCGACCGGCTGGGCCGTCAAAGAGGAGAGCGACGGCGAAGCCATACCCCGAATCACGTTGATTGGCTGGTCGGGCAGTCACGAGATCTTGGCATCCGTCTTCGCACGCAAATTCGTGCCGTCGGCGGAACCCACTCCGTCCGATCAGGCTCGCGCCTACTTTCAGAAATTCCGTGCGGCGACGGCCGATCAGCCGTGGACGGACATCATCGAGACCAGCTTCGAAGATGCGGGGCACACCTACCCGGCGCTGGCGTATCGCGAACGCCATCCCGGAGCGATCTCGGCGTTGGACGTCCAACAGGACACCGTCGTCTTGCTGTTCTTTCCGAACGACTTTCCCGCGGGCGGCTACTTCTATCCGTTCTTCTGGACGGACACGCATCTCGCGTCAGCACCATCCGGATCGCTCGGAGAGCTGCGCGCTCTGGTCGCTAGCTTCTCGATCAAGTCCTCGCCGGTCGGGGCTCCGTCGAAGGGGTGCGGTCTCCCCTAGCTGCCCCCGAGGTAGCGGCGAGCGTCGGCGATGCCGACCTCCCATATCGACTCCGCCCAGGCGGGCTTGAAGCCGAGACGGGTATTGATCGCGAGCATCGGCGCGTTGACGTCCGCGTTGCCGGTACGCACGAGCTTCGCCTTCGGCCAGTCCCGAGTCGCGCGCTCGAGCATCGCCGCTTTGATCCACTTGCCGATGCCCTGGCCACGGTGCGACGGGATCACCGCAGTGCCCTGCTGCCAGATGAGGTGCGGGATCTTGGGGTCGTAGACGAGCTCGGTGTACCCCGCGGTCTCGCCGGTGGCCTCATGGATCGCGAGCACCAGTCGACGATCGCGGCCGGTCGCACGCCGAGACCGGTCGAATTCCCGGATGTGCTCCGGCGTCGTGTTCCAGTCCTGCATCGCCGAGTCGCCGCGCGGAGCGCTGTTCATCGTGTCGTAGGCGACGATGACGTCCGTCATGAGGCTCTCGGGAACATCGCCGTCGACCCACTCGAGGCGATAGCCCTTCGTCTCGATCGCCGCCCAGTCGCGCACCATGGCGCGATCAGATGGCGAGAGGTCGAGCTGACTCGTGTGCATCGTGAGCGTGGTCTTCGCGCCGATCCGTTCCAGGAAGGCGGCCGCGGCGGGCACGCGATCGGTCGTGAAGAAGCTGATGACGATGTCGTCGGTCTCGCCGGCTCCGGCGACGATCTCGCGGAAGAGCTGCGTCGCGATGCCTCTACGGCGATGCGCGGGGAGAACGTCGATGCCGGCTTCTCGCAGATGCTTGTTCGTGTCCGCCTCGAACCGCACGACGAAGCCGCGCGCGACGAGGTCGCCCTCGGCCGAGCGCGCGAGCCAATCGCGGATCACGACCATCGACGGACGGTTGCGCACGCGGCTCGCGAACGCTTCGAACGACACCGGTGGATCCTCCGGCACCCGCTCTGACGCAATCGCGTTGCTGAGCGCGCTGACCTCGCGAAGGAGATCATCGTCCGCGGTCGATAGGTCGACCGGCTCGAGCGTGTAGGTCTTTGTGGAGAGCGCCATTGTTCGACGCATCATGCCATCGGCACCCATCGGCGAAGATTGTTAGATTCGGCACAGATGCCTTCTCAAAAGAACCCGCTGCGGTACGGGCTGAAGTTCTCGCAGCAGGTACATCCGATCGATGTCCAAATCGACGTCTGGCGCACCGCCGACCAGGCGGGCTTCGACCACATCTGGCCCTTCGACCATCTGCTCGCGCTCGGTCCTGATCCGGCAGCGCCGATCTTCGACGGATGGACCGTGCTCGGCGCGATGGCCGCGATCACGAAGCGCGCGCGAATGGGTCTGAACGTAACGGGCAACCTCTACCGGCATCCGGGCCTCATGGCGAAGATCGCGGTAACCGTTGACCACGTTTCGAACGGGCGCCTCGAGTTCGGGATCGGTACGGGCTGGAACGAGCCCGAGTTCACCCAGTTCGGACTCCCGTTCCCGAGTGCCGGCGACCGGGTCACGATGCTGGACGAATCGCTGAAAGCGATGAAGCTCCTTTGGTCCGAGCCGCGCTCGACGTACAAGGGCCGTTTCTACGAGCTCAAGGATGCGATCGCGGAACCGAAGCCGGTGCAGCGGCCGCATCCTCCAATCTGGATCGGCTCGAAGGGGGAGCGGATGCTGCGCCTGACGGCCCGCCACGCGGACGTGTGGCATTCGAACGCCGGCGCGTTCGACGAGTCCATCGCGCTGAATAAGGCGCTCGATGCGGCCGCCGCGAAGGTGGGCCGCGAGCTCACGTCGATCCGCAGATCCATCTCTGTTCGGTTCACTACGCCAGACGAGACGCTGAAAAACGCGAAGGCGTCCATCGATGCCGGATTCACCGAGCTTCTGTTGATGATGGGCGGCGGCGCGATGCCCGTCAGCGACCCGCGAAAGCGCGCCGAGGAGGCCGCCGCCCTACTCCCGCGGCTCCGAGCGCTCGGCTGACCGGTCCGCATCCGGTAGACTCGTAAGCGAATAAGAGATCCAAAGGATCAAGAAAGGACAACGGGTGCCGTCAGCGACGCTCCCTAACAAGGCTGAGGTGATCACGGCGTACCGCCGTGACGACAAGGACACCGGCTCGCCGGAGGTCCAGATCGCGCTCCTTACCGAGCGCATCAAGCACCTCACCGAACATCTGCGCACCGCCCGCCACGACAACGCAAGCCGCCGCGGGCTGCTCAGCATGGTCGGACAACGCCGACGGCTGCTCGCCTACCTGCACCGCAGAAGCCCGGAGCGATACCAGGAAGTCATCGGGCGACTCGGTCTGCGACGGTGAGACCGCCCGCGTAAGCGGAAACCCAGGAATTCTCCTGGGTTTTTTCATAGGCACCCGAGATCAACAACCACATGCCAGTAACCCGTTCCCAGGCGACCATCAATGGCAAGCCGCTCACCTTCGAGACAGGCAAATACGCGAAGCAGGCGGGCGGCGCCGCCACCGTCCAATACGGCGACACCATCGTGTTCGCCGCTGCGACGGTCGCGAAGACGATCCGCACGGGGATCGATTTCTTCCCGTTGACCGTCGACTTCGAAGAGCGCCTTTACGCCGCGGGCAAGATTCCGGGCTCATTCCCTCGTCGTGAGGGGCGCCCGTCCGAGGAAGGCATCCTCACCGCGCGTCTCACCGACCGGCCGATCCGCCCGCTCTTTCCGAAGGGCTTCCGCAACGACGTGCAGATCATCGTCTCGGCCTGGTCCGCGGATCAGGAGAACGACTACGACGTCCTCGCGGTGAACGCGGCATCCGCTGCGCTGACCCTTTCGAACGCTCCGTTCGAGGGTCCCATCGGCTGCGTTCGCGTCGGCACCGTCGACGGTGAGCTGACCCTCAACCCGACGATCCAGCAGATGGAGACGAGCACGCTCGACCTCGTCGTCGCGGGCACTCGCGACTCGATCATGATGATGGAGGCCGGCGCACACGAGGTCACCGAGGACTTCCTCATCCAGGCTCTCGGGCTCGCGCAGGAAGGCATCAAGAAGATCTGCGACGCGCAGATGGACCTTCAGCGCGCCGCCGGCAAGCCAAAGATGGAATTCATCGTGGTCGTCCCGGACGCCGCCCGCATGGGTGCGGTCACGTCGTTCCTGAGCCAGCGGCTCCGCGCCAAGCTCCGCAACCCGGACAAGGCGCAGCGCGAGGCGGGGCTCGACGAGCTCAAGCTCGAGGCCATCGCCCAGTTCGCGACGGGCGAGGGCGCGGCGCTCACACCCGACGAAATAAGCGCCGTGTACGAACAGCTCCTCGAGGAAGAGTTCCGAAAGGCAGTCACCGAAGAGAACCTGCGGCCCGATGGCCGTGGGACGAAGGACATCCGGCAGCTGTCGATGGAGGTCGGCGTGCTGCCACGCACGCACGGCTCCGCCGTCTTCACTCGCGGACAGACTCAGGTCCTGTCGGTCGTCACGCTCGGCCCCGGCGGTGACGAGCAGAT
The DNA here is from genome assembly GCA_038040265.1 of Chloroflexota bacterium. Lineage (GTDB taxonomy): Bacteria > Chloroflexota > Limnocylindria > P2-11E > P2-11E > 3-1-20CM-2-70-9. The sequence continues at coordinate 165,095 of JBBPIP010000001.1, forward strand.
CATCGACACGCTCTCGCCGGTGGACACCAAGCGATACATGCATCACTACAACTTCCCGCCGTTCTCCGTCGGCGAAGTGCGCATGATGCGTGGCGCGGGCCGGCGCGAGATCGGCCACGGCGCGCTCGCCGAGCGCGCGCTCCTTCCGGTCCTTCCGACCAAGGAGGAGTTCCCATACACGATCCGAGTCGTCAGCGAGACCCTCGAGTCCAACGGCTCCTCATCGATGGCGTCGACCTGTGGCTCGACGCTCGCGCTCATGGACGCGGGCGTGCCGATCAAGGAGATGATCGGCGGCATCGCCATGGGTCTCGTGACCTCGGGCGACAAGTGGACCGTCCTCACCGATATCCAAGGACTCGAGGACCACTACGGCGACATGGACTTCAAGGTCACCGGCTCCGCGAAGGGCGTGACCGCCCTCCAGATGGACATCAAGATCAAGGGGATCTCACTCGACATCATGCGGGCGGCCTTCCAGCAAGCCCGCGAGGCACGTCTCTTCATTCTCGAAGCGATGCGCAACGTGATCAGCGAGCCGCGGCCGGACCTTTCGCACTGGGCGCCGCGCATCGAAACGATCAAGATCCAGCCGGACAAGATCCGCGAGGTCATCGGCCCAGGCGGCAAGATGGTCCGCGCGATCCAGTCCGAGACGGGCACGACCATCGAGCTCGAGGATGACGGCACGGTCCGCATCACCGGCGCGAAGGCCGAGGGCCGCGACAGGGCTCGCGCCATGATCGAGGGCCTCACCAAGGAGCCCGAGGTCGGCGAGGTCTACGACGGCAAGGTCACCCGGATCATGAGCATCGGCGCCTTCGTCGAGTACCTTCCCGGAAAGGAAGGCCTCGTGCGGATCAGCGAGCTCTCGACCGAGCGTGTGAACACCGTCGAGGACGCCGTCAAAGTCGGCGACAAGGTGAAGGTCAAGGTGGCCGAGGTCGACCGGATGGGCAGGGTGAACCTGTCGATCCGGGCCGTGAACGAAAACGGCAACGACTACGAGACACGGCAGCGCGCCGAACGCGAGCGGTACCGCGAGCGCGACGAGCGCGGCGGTCCGCGACCGGGCGGCGACAGGGGTGGCTTCCGACGCGGCGGTCCGCCGCGCCGATAACTAAAGATCCTCGATCAATCTCGCGGCTTTGCCGCGAGACACGCTCAAGGCTGCCGGTTCTCGCTCCTCGCGAGTGAATCGCTCGTCGCTCGTTCGTGTTAACCCTCGTACTACCTGCGTATAACGAGGCGCGTCGCATCGAGGAGAGCCTCGGGCGATGCGCCGAGTTCTTTCGCGACCGCACGATCGCGGGCGAGATCATCCTCGCCGACGACGGCTCGACCGACGCGACGGCGGACACGTTCCATCGCGCGAAGCTGACGCATGCGCATCTCGGACTGAGCTTCAAGGTGCTGCGCCTGCCGCACCGCGGCAAAGGCGCAGCGGTCCGCGCGGGTGTCGAGGCGGCGACGGGCGACCCCATCGTGTTCCTCGACGCCGACCTGACGATCCCCGTCGAGATCATCGATCTCTTCACGAGCGCGGTCGACACGGGCGCCGACATCGCGATCGCCTCGCGCTACGTCCCCGGGTCGATCGTGGACCGCCCCTGGTGGCGGCGCGTGATGGGCGACGTGTACCGCGCGATCGTGCACGTACTCGTGCCCACAGGAATCCGAGACACGCAGTGCGGCGGAAAGATGTACACCGCCGAGGCGGCAAAGGACCTCTTCGCGAAGCAACGGCTGAACGGCTTCGCGTTCGACGCCGAGATCCTGTTTCTGGCCCGGCGCGCGGGCTACACGGTGCGCGAGATCCCCTTCGCGCTGCGGCAGCACGGCGAGACGCGCGTCGACTTCCTGTCGGACACTCCGAAGATGCTGCGGGATCTCTTCATCATCCGAGTGAACGCGATGCGCGGCGTGTACGGCCGATGACCCTCGTGGTCACCGCGGACGACCTCGGCCTTTCGCCGGGAGTGACGAAAGGGATCCTCGAATCGCACCGCCGCGGAATCGTCCGGTCGACGTCGCTCATCGTGACCGCCGACTCGTCCGCTGAGGCGGCCGCGCAGGCGCGGATGGAGCCCGACCTCGAGGTCGGTTTGCATCTCGATCTTGTGGGCGGCTGGCCGGTGAGCGACCCCGCGGCGGTTCGGAGCCTCATCGACGAGGAGGGGCACTTTCTCGGGCTTGCTGAGCTGACCAGGCGCCTCTTCAGCGGCCGCGTGCGTGCCGGCGAGGTCGCCGCCGAAGTTCGCGCCCAAGCTGCTCTGGCGCGCTCCTGGGGGATCCTGCCGCTCGCCTGGGACTCCCACCGGCACGTCCACCTCATGCCGCCGATCGCGCGGGTGGTGGGCCGAATCGCCCGAGATGAGGGCGTTCGCTGGGTCCGACGCGCACGGTCGCCCCGCACCTGGACCGGACCGAAGCAAGCGGCGCTCCGCGCGGCCACGTTCGCCTCCGCGCTCGCGTTCCGGGGCATTCCGGGGAACCGCTGGTACGTCGACATCACCTCCGAACGGCCACGCCTCGACGCGGCAGGGGTCGCTCTTCTCGCGACGTACGGTGGGGTCGGGGAGATCGGTGCCCATCCCGGCTACGTCGACGATGAGCTTCGTTCCAAGGACGAGCTCGTCGGTGACCGGCCGAAGGACCTCGAGGTACTCACCGACCCGCTCCTTCAGACGGCGCTCGGCAGCGAGACCGTCCGCTGGCGGGTGCCCTGATGCCGGGCGGCAGCACGAGTGCGGCGCTGAACCGCGCGGTCCACCGTTACCGCGCGGCGCCCTTCGGTGCGCGTCTCTTCGTGCACGGGCGCGCATTCCTGTCCGATCTTGCGTTCGTCGAGCGGTTCGTTCCACGAAAAGGCTTCATCGTCGACCTCGGCTGCGGCCACGGGCTCTTCGCGTGCCTGCTGCACGAGGCGTCCGAACAGCGCCGCATCCTCGGGATCGACCTCGACGACCGCAAGATCGAGGTCGCGCGCGGCGCCGTGCGGGACACGCAGTGGCTGCGCTTCGAGGTGGGCGACATCATCAAAGACCAGCCGCCGCACTGCGACGCTGTAACGATCGTCGACGTCCTCTACCTGCTGCCGTTCGAGGATCAGGAGCGAGTGCTCAAGAACGCGGCGGCGGCACTCGGCGAAGGCAAGCCGCTCATCGTGAAGGCTCAGGAGCGCCGGACCGATCCGCGCTACGCGATCACCTACGCGCAGGAGCTCATAACGGTCGGACTCGGGTTCACGCGCGGCGGACACGAGCGCTTCTATTTCCCATCGCGGGACGAGGCGCTCGCGATGTTCGAACGCGCTGGATTCGTCGTCGAGGTCGAGGAAATGCCTCGCCGGCCGTACACCGACGTTGTGTACCTGGCGCGAAAGGCTCCTCTAAAGCCTTCTGCCGCCGCATAATCAGCCCGTTGAACGAAGCCACGTCGGGCGACCTCAAGCTCGTCGCGGACGAGATCCGCGCCTGTACCGCGTGCCCGCTCCATCGGAGCGCGCGCCAGGCGGTCCCTGGAGACGGCAGCGCTGACTCGGGGATCCTCTTCCTCGGCGAGGCGCCGGGCTACCACGAGGACCTTCAGGGCAAGCCATTTGTGGGCGCCGCCGGGCAGTTCCTCGACGAGCTTCTCGCCGGCATCGGCCTGGACCGGCGAACGGTCTTCATCACCAACGTCGTCCGCCACCGACCGCCGGAGAACCGCGACCCGCTACCAGAAGAGATATCGGCGTGCCACACCTGGCTTCTCCGGCACCTCGAGGTCCTGCAGCCGCGCGTCATCGTCACCCTCGGCCGACACGCGATGGGGAAGTTCTTCCCAGGTGAGTCGATTTCCCGAATCCACGGCAAGCCGCGAACGACCGCCGACGGCCTGCTGATCTTTCCCGTGTATCACCCGGCCGCGGCGCTGCACCAGCCCGCCCTGCGCGATGCGCTGCACGCCGACTTCGCGGCACTCGCGCTCTTCCTCGCGACGACACCGCCCACAAAACAGCCGGAGGAAAAACCGGTGGAGCAGACAACGCTCTTTGGCTAAGTCGAACGCGTCGCTGCGGGTGATCCCGCTCGGCGGCGTCGGTGAGATCGGTAAGAACATGATGGCGATCGAGGTCGGCGACGACATCGTGGTCGTCGACGCCGGTCTGATGTTCCCCGACGAAGGAATGCTCGGCATCGACATCGTCATCCCCGACATGACCTATCTGCGGCAACGCAAGAACAAGATCCGAGGCTTCCTGATCACGCACGCGCACGAGGACCACATCGGCGCGCTGCCGTACGCGCTGCGCGATCTGCTCGAAGTTCCCATCTACGGCACCAGGCTCACGATCGGTCTCATCCGCACGAAGCTGAAGGAGCACAAGCTCGCGGAGCGCGCGACGTTCCGTGAGATCGCCCCAGGGACGCCGTTCACGATTGGCAGTTTCCGGTGTGACTCGTATTACGTCTGCCACAGCATTCCCGACGCGGTCGGTGTGACCATCGACACGCCGTACGGAGCGATCGTGCACTCGGGCGACTGGAAGTTCGACCACACCCCTGTCGATGGCCGCCAGACGGACTTCGCGCGCCTCGCGGCCATCGCGGCGAAGGGCGTGCTCCTCCTGATGTCGGACTCGACGCGCGCCGAGGTGCCGGGCTACACGCAGTCGGAACGCCACGTCGCCGAGATGTTCGACGCGATCATGTCGCGAGCGCCGGGTCGCGTGATCACGACCACCTTTGCATCGAACATCTCGCGCATCCGCCAGATCGTGGAGATCGCGCACGCGTGGGGCCGAAAGACCGCGATCGTTGGCCGCTCGATGGAGAACTACACGAAGACGGCGCGCGAGCTCGGGTATCTCGAGTATCCCGAGGGATCGATCGTCAGCCCACACGAGATCGGCAAGCTCGCCGACCACGAGCTCTGCATCATCACGACGGGCAGCCAGGGCGAGCCGACGAGCGCGCTGTCGCGGATGGCGCTCGGCGACCATCGCCACGTCGCGGTGAAAGAGGGCGACACGGTCGTCATGTCGGCGACCCCGATCCCCGGCAACGAGGAGCTCGTCTCGCGGACCGTCGACAACCTCTTCAGGCTCGGCGCCGAGGTCGTCTACGACCCGCAGAGCCGCCCGCACGTCTCAGGACACGCGAGCCAGGAGGAGCTGAAGCTTCTTCTCAACATCCTCCGCCCGAAGTACTTCCTTCCGATCCACGGCGAGTACCGGATGCTGGTGCGTCACGCCCGGCTGGCCATGGATCTGGGCGTCGAGCCAAAGAACGCCTTCGTGCTGACGAACGGCGACGTGCTCGAGATTGACGCGAACGGCGCCAAGGTGGGGGAGAAGGTGCAGTCCGGCGTCGTGTACGTCGACGGCCTCGGCGTCGGCGACGTAAGTCAGTCGGTGATGCGCGACCGGTGGTCGATCGGCAGCGACGGCATCTTCCTTGTCGTCGTCACGATCGAGCAGCGCACTGGCGCGGTCGTGGCCGGACCCGACATCGTCACCAAGGGCTTCGTGCCCGAGCACGACGCGGCACAGCTTGTGGAGGAGGCCAGGCAGAAGATCCTCGACGGCCTCGCCGAGGCGCAGACCGGCGAGCACCTCGCCGAGCCGTCCGCGTTGAAGGATGCGATCCACAACAGCGTCGTGAACTTCCTGTACGAGCGCACCAAGCGCCGGCCGATGGTGCTGCCCGTGATCATGCAGGTCTAGGCGTTGGCGAGGAGAGCAACAAGCTCGAAACGAAGAGGAGCCACGCCAGCGATCGAGGCGCGCATTCGGGACGAGATCGGCGCGATCGCGGTTCTCGCCTTCGCGCTCCTGTCCACGGTCGCGCTCGCGACGGATCAGGGCGCCGTGCTCCAGTGGTGGCGGTCTGCGCTCTTCGCTCTGCTCGGATGGGCCGCGTGGCTCGTACCGCTCGCGCTCGGAGCGATCGCGCTCGAGCTCTGGTTCGGGTTTATCCGCCGCGACACGGTGCTGCCGATCCTCGGCGGGATCGTGATCGTGGTCGCGCTCCTTGGCCTGACTCGCCACTACGTGCGCGACGATGTTGCCGGCGGGTTCGTCGGCGGGGCCGTCGCGAAGGCTGTGGCGAGCCTCTTCGGTCAGATCGGCGCGCCGATCGCCCTCGGGGCGTTGCTGCTCGTCGGCATCGTGATCGCCGCGAACCGGACGATCGCCGACCTCTGGAAGCCGATATGGAGGCAGCGCCCGGACATTGGCGGGCTAAAACCCGGCACGCTGATTCCCGGCGGAACCGCCACGCGCTTTGACCGTTTCTTCGACGAGGACGCCGAGGAGGAAGCTCCCGTCGAGCCCGTCCGCATACACATCCCCGAAGAAAAGCCGGCCCGAGCGGTTGCGGCTCAGGCGCCGAAACCTTCGGCGCCTGAGCCGACCAGCGACCTCGATCGCAAGCCGTTCGCGGTGTCTACGGCCGGGCTCGCGTCTGCCGCCGTCGTCGCTGAAGGCGTCCTGCACGCTGATCCTCCGGACACGCCGTGGGTTCTGCCCGCCATTGAAGAGCTTGATCAGGGATCGGCGGCACGTTCGGGCAAGGACGAGCTGATCCGAAACAAGCGCGTCATCGAGGAGACGCTTTCGCACTTCGGAATCGCGGCAACGATCGTCGACGTCTTCGTCGGACCGGTCGTCACGCGCTACGAGCTCAAGCCAGCCGCGGGGGTCAAGCTCTCGCGGATCGAAGCGCTGAGCGACGACCTCGCGCTCGCGCTCGCCGCGCGCACGCTGCGTATCGAGGCGCCGATCCCGGGCAAGAGCGTCGTCGGGATCGAGATTCCCAATCTCGCGATCGGGCTCGTCTCGGTCCGCGACGTGGCGGAGAGCGCCGAGTTCAAGGGCTCGCCGTCCAAGCTCACCGTTGCGCTCGGAAAGGACGTCGCCGGCGGGGCGATCGTCACGGACCTCGCGAAGCTGCCGCATCTCCTGATCGCGGGTCAGACCGGCTCGGGGAAGAGCGTGTGCATCGGCGCGATCCTGACGAGCCTGCTCCTTCAGTCGACTCCCGACGACGTCCGGATCCTGATCGGCGACCTCAAGCGGGTGGACTTCCCCGGCTTCAACGGGGTCCCGCACCTGATCGTGCCGGTCATGCACGACTCGCCCCAGATCCTGAACGCGCTCTACTGGACGACGAGCGAGATGGACCGGCGGTACCGCCTGTTCGCCCGCGCGAATGCCCGCAACATCGCCTCGTACAACGAAAAGCACACCGGCCGCGACCGGGTTCCGTATGTCGTATTCATCATCGACGAGCTGGCCGACCTGATGCTGCAGGCGCCGATCCAGGTCGAGAAGCAGATCACGCGGATCGCCCAGCTGGCTCGGGCCACCGGCATCCACCTCGTGCTCGGCACGCAGCGGCCCTCCGTCGATGTGATCACAGGACTCATCAAGGCAAACGTGCCCGCTCGTATCGCGTTTGCTACCGCTTCGTCAGTCGATTCCCGCACGATCATTGATATGACAGGCGCGGAGAAGCTCCTCGGTCGTGGCGACATGCTCTGGCTTGCGCCGGACGCCGCGAAGCCGGTCCGCGCGCAGGGCGCCTTCGTCTCGGACGCGGAGATCGAACAGGTCATCCGGCACTGGAGGCAGCAGCGAGAAGCCACCTACGACCTGTCCATCCTCGAGGACAAGGACCGCGCGCGGGTGCGCGAGGACGGTGGCGATGAGATCGACGACGATCGCTACGAGGAAGCCGTCGAGATCATTCAGCGGGCCGGGCAGGCCTCGGTCTCGATGCTCCAGCGGAAGATGACGATCGGGTTCGCGCGAGCCGGCCGGCTCATCGACATCATGGAACAGAACGGCGTCATCGGACCGTCGCAGGGCCCCGGGAAGATGCGCGACGTGTACGGGATGGCCAAGGACGATGCCTAGCCTCGGCGAGCAGCTCCGGGCACAGCGCGAACGCAAAGCCATCACCCTCGAGCAGGCGGCCGCCGACACACGCATCCGCGAGAAATTTCTGAAAGCCCTCGAGGACGGCGATTACCCGTCGCTTCCCGGCGCGGTCTACACGCGCGGCTTCCTGCGGAACTATTCGGACTACCTCGACCTCGAGACCGATGAGCTCGTCGTGCTCTACCAGCAGGAGCGCGGCGGCGGCCCGCCCGAGCCCACCGCGAAGCGCAGCTTCAAGCCCTACCGCCCGGTGGTGCACCACGGCCTCATCTTCCGGCCGGTCGTGTTCGTTCCGGTCCTGATCATCGCGTTCGTCGGCTCGTTCCTCGGGTACATGTATTACCAGTTCACGACGTTTGCGACGCTACCGCGGCTCGAGATCATCGACCCGTCGACCGATGGACTCGCCGGCAGCTCCGAGCTCGTCGTCCACGGGGTGACGGTCCCGGATGGACGCATCACGGTGAACGTATTCCCCGGGCCGGACGTCTTCGGCGACATCCGCACGGCGAGCGACGGCACCTTCACCACGACGGTCTCGCTCAAGCCCGGATCCAACCACGTCGTCGTCGAGGTCCTCGACGCCGCGGGCAAGACGAACCGCGTGAGCCGCACGATCCTGTACCAGGCGCCCGCCGTCGGCGTCAGCGCCCCACCGGTTCTCTCGGTCGAGCAGCCGGCGAACGGCGCGACGTTCACAAACACGTACGTCCAGGTGAGCGGTCGCGTCGACCGGGGCGTCACGGTCCAGATCAACACCGTGCCGGTGGCGGTCAGCTCCGACGGGACCTTTCTGGCGCGCTATTACCTGCCGGCCGGCGCGCAGCCCTTTCGCATCGTCGCGCGCAACAGCGCCGGCGGCGCGGTCGAGGAGACGCGCAACGTCGTCATCGCGTACACGGCTGCCGTGGTCATCGTGCGAGTGACGGGCGGTGAGTCTTGGATCCTCGCCACGGTCGACGGCAAGTGCGAGCCGTGCCAGGGGCGGGTCTTCAAGGACGGCGAGACCGCGACGTTCCAGGGCAAGGAAGTCCGCATACGCACCGGGAACGCGGCCAACGTGCAGGTCAACTACAACGGACAGGTGACCGCGTCTCTTGGCCGTTCAGGGGAGGTCGTCGAGCGCGTCTTCGTCGCGCAGTGACACTGCCGAACGCGCTCACCGTCGCACGCGCCCTTCTCGTTGTCCCCGTAATCGGACTCATTGGGACGGGCAACCACCTGGCCGCCTTGCTTCTCTTTCTCGGCGCCGCCGCCACGGACGCCGTCGACGGTCCTCTGGCGCGCCGCCATGGAGCGACGCAGCTCGGCGCCGCATTGGACCCGCTCGCGGACAAGATCCTCGTCGTCGGCGCGCTTGCCGCCCTTGCGCTCCGCGGGCTCGCGCCGGCCTGGGCTATCGCTCTGATCATCGCTCGGGAGCTCATCGCGATAGAGGTCCGCGCGCGCTCCCGGCACCCCATCGGCGCGAGCGCGGACGGCAAAGCCAAGACCGTCCTCCAGGTCGCGGCGACGGCGGCGCTCCTCGCCGCCGCGGCGTGGCCGTCGGCGGGGCTCGCCACCGCCGCGAACGCCCTGCTCGTGGCGGCGACCGCGCTCACCGTGCTCTCTGGCGTCAGACTCGTGCTTCGTGCCAAACAAACGACCGCCGACCCTGCCTGAGCTCGAGGAGCGCATGGCCGCGCTCCACTCGCGGCTGCGTCGCCGCAAGCTCACGGTCGCCGCCGCCGAGTCGTGCACCGGCGGTCTGCTCGCGGCGGTTCTCACGGCGCACGGCGGGTCGAGCGAGTACTTCAAGGGCGGGGCGGTCGTCTACTCGAACGAGGCGAAGACGATCTTTGCGGATGTCGCGCCGGACCTCATTCACGGACACGGCGCGGTCTCGTCCGTGGTCGCGGGTGCGCTCGCCCGCGGCGCGCGCGCACGACTTGGGGCGAAGATCGGTCTCGGCATCACCGGCATCGCGGGACCCGGCGGGGCGACGCCGGGCAAGAAGGTCGGACTCACGTACGTCGCCGTCGACAGCGACGAACACTCGGCGGTGAAGAAGTACGAGTGGCCCTACGACCGCGAGGGCAATCGCCTCGCATCGGTGAACGCCGCCCTCGACCTCCTCGAGAAGGCGATCGCATGACTCGCGCGCTCGGCGTCGGCCTCCTCGGTCTCGGCACGGTCGGTTCGGCAGTGGCGCGCGCGTTCGCGGATCGCTCGCGCCGTATCGACGCGGCCGCGGGGCGGCCGGTCCGGCTCATCGCGGCCGCCGTGCGCGATCCACAGAGAGCGCGCAACGCAGGCGACGTTCCGATGACGATCGACCCGCACGCGATCCTCGACGATCCGGAGGTCTCGATCGTCGTCGAGGTCATCGGCGGCACCGACCCGGCGCGCGAGCTAGAGCTCGGCGCCTTCGAGCGTGGCAAGCACGTCGTCACGGCGAACAAGGAGCTGGTCGCAAAAGACTGGAAGGCCCTCCACGAGGCCGCCCGGCTCGCGAAGCGCGAGCTCCGCTTTGAGGCCGCGGTCGCGGCGGCCGTGCCGGTGATCGCGGGTATGCGTGGCCTCGGTGCTGTGCGCCCGCGCGTGCTGCGCGGCCTACTCAACGGCACGACGACGTACATCTGCTCGCGCATGGAGACGGGGAAGTCCTTCGATGAGGCGCTCGCGGAAGCGATGGCCGCGGGGTATGCCGAGGCGGATCCAACCAATGACGTCGACGGCCACGATGCCGCGTACAAGCTCGCCATCCTCATCTCCATCCTGGAGGGGAGGCACTTCCATCCCGACAACGTGCGCCGCACGAGCCTTCGCGGCATTGCCGCGTCGGACATGACCGCTGCCGCCGCCCGCGGGGCTCGCGTGCGGTACCTCGCGGTCGCCGACTTCGGCGAGAAGGCGACCAAAGCTCGCGTGGGGCCGGAGGAAGTCACCGCGGAGTCGCTCGAGGGGCAGGCGACCGGTCCGACGAACGTGATCACGCTCGAGAGCGATCTCGTTCCACGTTTGGTGTGGAGTGGCCCTGGGGCGGGCGGAGACGCGACCGCGTCCGCGATACTCGGTGACGTGATCCAGATCGCGCGGCAAAGCGCATGACCCGCACCGTTCTGAAGTTCGGCGGCACGTCAGTCGCGTCGCCCGCGGCGTTGCAGCGGGTCGCCGAGATCGTCAAAGGCACGAAGGGACAGCGCATCGTCGTCGTCTCGGCCACGGCGGGCACGACGGACGCGCTCATCGGCGCCGCCCGTGGCGCCGAGAAGGGCGATGCGCAGACCGCGCAGGACACCATCCTCCGGCTCTCGGAAGAGCACCGGAATCTGATCGCCGACGCGCTGGGCTTTGAATCGGCTGACGTCCTGAAGGAGATCGCGGACCTCACCGAGCGGACCACCGCGCTCCTGCAGAGCGTCGCGATCCTCAGGGAGTGCACCGCGCGAACGCTCGACGCGATCGTCTCGTACGGAGAGCGGATCTCCGCACCGATCGTCGCCGCGGTCCTGAACCACACGGGCACGAAAGCGGAGGCGCTGTCGGCCGAGGGGCTGCTCATCACCGATGACGCGTTCGGCCACGCCAATCCGATCATCGACGAGACGCGCGCGCGCGTGTCCAAGGAGCTCGACTCGCGGCTGGGCTACGGCGTCGTGCCTGTGGTCACGGGCTTCATCGGCTCCACCGCGGACGGCGTCACGACCACGCTCGGCCGCGGTGGATCGGATTATTCCGCCGCCGTGCTCGCCGCGGCGACGAAGGCCGACGAGCTTCGCATCTACACCGACGTCAGCGGTGTGATGAGCGCGGACCCGCGCGTCGTGAAGACCGCGAAGCCGCTCGACTCGATGTCCTACGCGGAGGCCGCGGAGCTGAGCTACTTCGGCGCGAAGGTCATCCATCCCCGCACCGTGCTTCCGGCCGTGGAGGCCGGCATCCCCGTACGGATCCTCAACACGTTCGCCCCGAGCGATCGCGGGACCACGATCACGAACAACACCGACAAGGACGGAAGCGTTGTGAAGGCGACGACGTCGCTGGGCGGGCTCGGCATGATCACGGTCCAGGGCGCGGGCATGAGCGGCGTACCGGGGTTCGCGGCGCGCGTGTTCGACACGGCCGCGGCCGAGCGCGTCTCCGTGATGATGATCAGCCAGTCGTCGAGCGAGAACTCGATCTGTCTCGTCGTACCCGACGACGCGACCGACCGCCTCAAGGGCGCACTCGAGAGGATGTTCAACGCCGAGCTCCGGCGCCACGACGTCGAGAAGATCGCGGTCGAGCGTCCGGTCGCGATCGTCGCCGCGGTGGGGGAGGGGATGCGCGGTACGCCCGGGGTCGCGGCGCGCGTCTTCACCGCACTCGGGAAGTCCGGCGTGAACGTCGTGGCGATCGCTCAGGGCTCGAGCGAGCTCAACATCTCGCTCGTGGTGATGGAGAAGGACCGCGAGAAGGCCGTCCGCCTCATCCACGAAGAGTTCCACCGCTGAGGAGCCTCAACCACTTCAGCTACCTGCTCCTGGTTCTCGCCGTCAGCATCCCGACGATCGTGGGCATCGCGATCGTCCTGGGGCCTGCCGGCGAGCTCGCCCTCCCGGCGCTCGGCGCGACGATCGCGATCGACCTCGTCGTCTTCGGGGCGGTCTGGCTCGCGATGCGGCCTGGCGGGGCCGACATCACCTCGCCGGAGCAGCTCGCCCGCCTGGTGAAAGCGGGCCAGCCGGTCGTCGTAGAGCTGTACTCGAATTTCTGCCTGATCTGCATGGCGAACCGTCAAACCATCAAGATGGCGGCGGCGAGTCTCAGCGGCCAGTGCCGATTCGTTCGCGTGGAGCTTCCGACCGCGGCAGGGAAAGCGATCGGCGATTCCTACAAATGTCGCTACACGCCGAGTTATCTCCTATTCGACGAGCACGGCGACCTCGTGCGGACGATCATCCCCGACAACGTCACCCCGATCGCCAACGGGTACCGCGTCCTCGACGAGACGGGCGCGATCGTGAGCCGCGCCCCTCGTGTCACTCCGGAGCTCCTCGTCGACCTCGTCCGCTTCACCGGCTAAGCGCTCACTGTGCGGCCGTCTGCCAAACTCGACGGTATGCGCGACCCCGGCGCACCCGTCGAGCTCTACCGGCTGCTCGAAGCGGCCGACGAGCCTGAGCTCATCGACCGCGAGCTTCCGGACGACGCGGAGATCCTCGAGCTCGGCGCGGGCTCCGGCCGGATCACGCGTCCCCTGATCGCGCTCGGCCGGCGCGTCGTCGCCGTCGACTTCAATCCCGAGATGCTCGCGCTCATCGAGGGGGCGGAGACGATCCAAGCTCGCATCCAGGACCTCAATCTTGGCCGGGCATTCGGCGGCGTCCTTCTCATGAGCAACCTAATCAACCAACCCGAGCTCGAGCACCGGCTTGCGCTTCTACGCGCGATCCAGCGGCACCTCGGACCGCACGGCGTCGCGCTGATCGAGCGTTACGACCCGGAAGCAGGGGAGGATCCGACACCAACCGAGCACGAGCGGTACGGCATGACGATCCGGGCGTTCGACATTCACCGTGAGGGCAAGCTTCTGTATCAAAAGATCGAGTACGACGCCGGAGTTCGCGGCCGCTGGATGGTGGATCTGCAGGGCGCCCGCATCCTCAGCGACGACGAAATCCTCGCCGACCTGGCCGCAGCGGGGCTCCGCCTCCTGCGGTGGATCGACGAACGACACCGGTGGCTGGCCGCGGCGCTCCGCTGATACGTCAAACTTGACCGCGATGCGCAAGCGGAAGGTCGCGGTCCTCGGCGCCACCGGGACGGTCGGGCAGCGGTTCATCGGACTGCTGCAGGGCCATCCGTGGTTCGAGATCAGCGCGCTCACCACGAGCGACACCAAGGCCGGGAAGCGCTACGGCGACGTGACTCCGTGGCACTGGTCCGGAGAGATGCCCGCCGGCGTCGCCGGCATGAAGCTCCAGGCGACGACCGCCGACCTCGACGCCGAGATCTGCTTCTCCGCATTGCCAGGCGATGCGGCCGAGCAGTGGGAAGCCGCCCTCGCGAAGACCGGGCACCACGTGTTCTCGAACGTGAAGACCCACCGCATGGACGACGACGTCCCGCTCCTCATCGCTGAGGTCAACCCCGAGCACATGCAGGCACTCGAGGTGCAGCGCCGCAAGCGCGGCTGGTCGGGCTCGATCGTCACGAACGGGAACTGCTCGGCGATCGGATTCGCGCTCGCCGCGGCGCCACTCCAGAAGGCCTTCGGCATCGAGCGCGCTGTCGTCACGACGATGCAGGCGCTCTCGGGTGCGGGCTATCCCGGCGTCGCGTCGCTCGACGCGCTCGACAACGTGGTCCCGTTCATCGCCGAGGAAGAGGAGAAGATGGAGCAGGAGACGAAGAAGTTCCTCGGCGCGTGGGACGGGAAGCGCTTCGTCAACGCCGACTTCGCGTTCTCGGCGCACTGCAACCGCGTGTCCGTACGCGACGGCCACACCGAGACGGTGAGCGTCACGCTCCGCGGCTCTCCATCGCCTGACGCGGTGAAGGACGCGATGCGTGAGTTCCGCGGGCGGCCGCAGGAGCTCAAGCTCCCCACCGCGCCGGAGCGCCCGATCCACGTGAAGGACGGCCGCGATCGGCCGCAGCCCATCCTCGATCGCGACACCGAGCGCGGCATGGCCGCCGTGGTCGGCCGCGTGCGCGTGGATCCCGCGATGGGCATCAAGTACGTCGTGCTGACCCACAACACGATCCGCGGCGCGGCCGGTGCATCGGTCCTGAACGCGGAGCTCCTCGCTGCAGAGGGGTGCCTCGGGAATTGAGCGCGGCGGCCGAGACATTCGTCGCGCGGCTCGATCGCGTGCCGCTCAACCGGTTCCACTGGCGACTGCTGGTGCTCTCGGGACTGGGCTGGATGTTCGACGCGATGGACGTCCTGATGCTGAGCTTCCTTCTGGCGCCGATCCGCGCCGAGTTCGGGCTGGACGCGACCAGGGTCGGCCTTGTCGCGAGCGCGACCTTCGTCGGTATGTTCTTCGGCGCCGCCGTCGCGGGCCGGCTCGCTGATCGCTACGGGCGCCGGACCGTCTTCACGGTGACGCTCGTGATCTTCTCGGTCGGAAGCGCGCTCTCGGCGTTGGCACCGACGTACGAGACGCTTCTTCTGGCCCGCCTCATCGCGGGGCTCGGACTCGGTGGCGAGCTGCCGGTCGTGGCGACGCTGGTGAGCGAGCTCTCGCCGCGCGCGCAACGCGGCCGGATGATCGTGCTCCTAGAGTCGTTTTGGGCATACGGGACGATCCTCGCGGGGATCGTCGCGATCACGGTCGTCGCGAACTACGGCTGGCGTTGGGGGTTCGCGGTCGGCGCCGTCCCCGCCCTTTACGTCGCGTACCTCCGGCGCGCGCTGCCGGAATCGCCACGCTTCCTGGCAGAGAAGGGCCGCGCCCCGGAGGCCGACGCAGTCGTTCGCCGGGTCGAGCGCGCGGGTGGGGGAGCACTTCTGACGCTGGCTCCCGCGATCGCACCAGCGCGCGCTGGCCGCACGCGGGTCTCCGAGCTCTTCAGCGGCCGGTACGCGCGACGCACCGCGATGCTCTGGATCCTCTGGTTCGGCGTGGTGCTCACCTACTACGGGATCTTCCTGTGGATTCCCTCGATCCTGGCGACGCGCGGGCTCTCCGAGGTCCGAAGCAACGAGTTCTTCTTCCTCTCGACGCTCGCGCAGGTGCCGGGCTACTTCAGCGCGGCGTGGCTCGTCGAGCGGTTCGGGCGGAAGCCGACGCTCGTCGCGTTCCTGCTCGGGACTGCCGGCGCCGCGTTCATGTTCGGCAACGCGGGCACCGGGACCGATGCGTTCGTCTGGGCGGCGCTGCTGTCGTTCTTCAACCTCGGGGCGTGGGGCGTGGTCTACACATACACCCCCGAGCTCTATCCGACGTCGATCCGCGCGACGGGTTCTGGTGTTGCCGCGGCTGTCGGACGCGTCGGCGGCATCATCGGACCCTACCTCACGCCCGTCCTTGTGCCCGCGATCGCCATCAACGGGACGTTCGCGCTCTTCATGGCGATGCTCGTCATCACGGCCGCCACGGTCGCGCTGCTTGGCGAGGAGACCCGCGGACGCTCGCTCGAGGAGATCGCGCCGGAGGCCGAAGCCGCCTAGCCGGTTCGAGGCGGCATTGGGATGGCCGTCTCGGACGACGGACGTTGCGAGCTCGTATGTGCATTCGCACAGTTCGGGCAGCAGAAGATCTTGTCGTCGCGCTTGGCGACCGTGGACCACTCTGTAATCAACACACCGCAGTGAGCGCACTCTTCATTGGCCATTGCTCGCACCTCCAAGCGAGCCGCTGCACTGGAGATGCCATAAGCCTGAGCCGCCCACGCTAACTCTTACAGGGCCCCACAACTCTGATGATTCCGGGTAGGTCGGCTCGCAGAATTGCCCCATCCGACGCCTTATCCCACTCGTCGCCGCGCTCACGCTGATCGCGCCTTCGTGTCCGCGCGACTACGGTCCCGGCGACTACGACCCTGACGCGACGCGGCCGTTCACTGCGGGAGCGAACGTCGAGGACCTCGTCTACGTCTCAGCCAACTCGGCGAAGGGCGACAGCGATTACGTGGTCGCGATGCCGCGCGGAGAGACCGTCGCACGCATCGACGGACCGGATCGTCGCGGATGGGTTTTCGCGACGCCGACGCTCGCGTACTACCCGGTGATGCGCCGCGAGTTCGTCACGACGATCCACCGGGTCGATCTGCGCACCGGGGCGCGAGCCCGAATCGTCACCGACGACCGCCCCGGCATGCAGCTCCTGTTCGGATCCAGTCCCGAGTTCACGGCACTGGCCCTGACGACGGACAAGCGCCGGCTACTCGTCGCACGCGCGCTCCAGTCAGAGCCGCGGGTGTGGACCGGGCGGTACGACGCTGCGACCGGGAACCTCGAGACGGGACGTTCGTGGCCGATCGCCGGAAGCGCGGCGAACGTCAGTCTCGCGGTCGCGGGAGATCTGTTTGTCATGGTCACCGCCGTCTCCGTCGACGGCAAGGTCGCGCAGACGATGCGCTTCCTCGACGAAGAGCTCCACGAACTGGCCGCGCTCTCCGACAGCGACCTTCCGCCGGACGAGCGCTGCGCGGCGGCGCTGCGACGGTTCGAGGGCGAGCGCTGGGCGACCGTGTGCGCTGCTCAGGAGGGCCGCTCCGTGTCCGTCCTCTTCTTCGACCGCTCATACCGAATCTCCTCGCGCGTGCCTGTGACGCTCGACGTACGAGAGCGCGTCGTCGCCTGGACTGCGCAGGGTGGGTCCGTCGGGATCCTCACCGATCGTGCGCGGCACGTTCGGGTCGGCGTGGACGGCGGCCTGACGTCTTTCTGGTTGGGCGAGCCTGACGGCCGAACCGCCATACGCATCGCGCGTGAGATCGCGCCGGGCTTGGTGGTCGTCCAGTTCAACCTCATCGCCGAGGGAGAGCCCGCCGGTGACATCGCGCTCCTCGATCTCGCGACGGGCCGGGTACTCGGACGGGCCGCCCGAGCGGACACGGCGATCGACTTCGTCGGCGCCGGAGACCGCCTCTACGCGCTCCTGAGCGGAACAGGCGGCGTGGGCCCGCGGCTGCAGCGACTCGACCGCAACTCCCTCGCGCCGATAGGGATCGCGACGACGCTTCCGCAGCGCGACGACGTCATCGTCAACGGCCTGATCGCCGTAGCCCCCGCCCACTGATCCGAGATTCTTGGGATCACAAAGACCAAGTACCTCGCGATCTGTGTGCGACACGCGAACCGGGACCGATCGGATCATCGACGTCGCAGGGGGGTCCGGCACACCTCAGCGTTTAGACGAGGGGAGGTTCTTTTCTCCCAGCGATACCTCCCCTGCGATCCTCGATCCGGCCGCCTGGCTACGCCACCCGTAACACGCGGACCTTTACCTCCGTGCCGACGCCTTTGAGGGTCAGCTCGCGCCGCTCGGGGTCGCCCTCGAGGCCGGACGCCACGAATGCCTCTTCGCTCACCACGACCTCCCCGGTCGCCGCGACCGACGCTAGCCGTGCAGCGATGTTCACGGGGTCGCCGATCGCCGTGAGTTCCGCCATATCCTCACCTTTGCCCACCGATCCTACGAACGCTTTCCCGATGTGGACACCCGCACCGACCGGCACCCAGGGCGTGGAGCCGCCGTGGCCCGTGGCTCGGAGGATGTCGAGCGCGCTCAGTACGGCTTCACGGGCGTGCTGCGTACCCGCGAAGCCTGGCGCGAAGTACCCGACGACCTGATCACCCATGAAGCGATCGATGAGCGCGCCGTGAGCGATAAGGGCGTCGATGCCGACTCCATAGAAGCGATCCATCAGGTCGTGCAGCCCTTTCGGGCCCAGCCGCTCACCGAGTGGTGTGGACCCACGCACGTCCGCGAAAAGAAACGACAGCTCCAACTCCACGCCGCCCTTGTTGCGGATGAGCTTGGAGCAGCATGCGAAGCAGTAGCGCGGGTTGCGTACCCAGGGTCCTTTGCCGACGACCTTGAGGAGAGGTGCGACCGGCCCCGCGAACGGCACAGCGCAAAACTCGCATCGCGGCGGGCTCGGTATAGCCAAAAAAACGCGCCGGAACGCCCGAAGTTGGGGGTTCGTGCCGAGGAGAAGACCTCGCCACTCCTCCTCGGGACTGAGACGCTTTCGCACCATGGGCGGGAGGCTAGGCGTTAGGTTGACGGCCCACAATGCGCCGCATGAACCGCCGTCTTCCGATGCTCGCCGTCGCGGGCCTTCTCGCGACCGCATGCTTCGGCAAGTTCGCGCTCGGCGTCACGCAGACGATCGAGCCGACTCCAATCTTGCCGGGTGCGAATGTGAAGCAGGAGCTCAGCATCGAGGCCGATGGCCTGCTCGGAACCGCCGTGAAGCAGGCTTTGACCGATGCGGCGACGAAGGGACAGGCGCAAGCACCGTCAGGAACGCAGTGGCAGATCAAGGACAACTCGGAGGGCTCGGCGGTCCACCTTCGCATGTTCCGGACGGTCAGCCTGACCGAAGCCCAGACCGCCGTGGCCCAGTCTTCGACGGGAGGATTCGACGTCGGGACGACGAGCGTTCGCGGGGACGATTGGCTTCTCGCGCGGCGCTACACGGTGCGGATCGTCGTCACACCAAGCGCGCCGAGCGCGCCGGCTGGAACGCCGACGGGAACCGACGCGACCTCACAGCAGCTCGCGCAGGCGATCCTCGCGGGCATCACGTACGACTACTACGTCAGCATGCCGGGCTTCGTCACCGCGACGAACGGCGCGTCCGGGGATCAGTCGCGCCTCGTGTGGCATCTTGATCTGACGTCGGGCTCCGAGCGCGTCCTAACCGCTGAAAGCGTCTATCCCGACGTGCCGCGGCTCATCTTGCTGCTGGTGGTCGTTGTCCTGATCGTCGTCGGCACGATCGTCCTGCGCTCCCGCAGATCGCGACCGGCCCCACCCGCGCCGCCCGTCTTCCAGCCTTAGCGAGGGAGCTGCGCGAGGAACCGCTCCGCGTTCTTGTACGCGATCGCCGCACGCGCGTCGTCCGGCAATTGCATGAGCCACGCGCGGATGCGATTCACGATGTCCGCGTACGCATCCCACCGTTCGTTTCCCGTGTAGGTACCGCCGACCGTCCACGTGTCCGTCCCGACCAGGAAGCGGTCGCTGTATTTCAGGAGGAGCGCCCGCCACTTTGGATCGAGCTGCCCCTGGGGCGCGACGTCGTCGCGTAGCGACAGCTCGACGGAGAGCTTCGGCCACCCATCGAGGAGCGCGTCGATCTGCTCGGGCGTCGCGGTCACGCCGGCGTGGGCCCAGAGCACGGTCTTGTCGTTGCCGACGTAGTTCAGGAGCTCCGCGACCGCGCGCGCGTCGGCGTGTGGTTGGAGGAACAGATCGTGTTGCTGCGCGAACGCGATCACGTTTTTCACGACGGGCAACGTGATCTGGCCGACGTTCAAATGAAACTCTCCGAAGCCGCGGTGCGCTCCGGCGCGATACGCCGACTCGACGTACGGGAGGATGGTTCCGTCGCGGGTCCACGAGAACACGTCCGCGCCGTTCCGGTACGGCCCGAGCATCGGAACGACGCGGTCGCCGAGCACCGCCTTCAGGCGGAAGGTGCCTTCATCTGGTGCGCTCGACACGAGGGCTCCTATGACGCTGAGCGAATCGAGCAGCGCCTGGATCTTTTCCGGCGGGTACGCCGTCCACGACTCGCGGCTGTAGTGCATGTGCGCATCGAAGATCGGCAGCACGCTCGGAGTGGGGGAGGGGGTCGGAGAAGGCGAGGGGCTTGGGCTCGGCGACGACGAAGCAGCCGCGACCGTCGCGGTGGCCGTGGGGGTCGGCGAACCGACCGCGGCCGGCTGGCACGCGGCGAGTAACACGGCCACAACGAGCAATACGCGGGCCATCACGTTGTAGGGTCTCATGCCGTTTGGTCTGAAAGATGGCCATTCAGTGGCGAGGTCCCGTACCGGCGAGCAACTACACGCCAGGGCGTGGCGGCGGCTCGATTGACCTCATCGTCGACCACTGGACGGTCGTGATGTACGAAGGCGCGATCCGGAGGTTCAAGGATCCCGCCAGCGTCCTGTCCGCGCACTACGTCATCGGCTCCGACGGCCGGATCGCACAGCTCGTGAGCGAGGACGACACCGCGTACCACGCCGGAGTGTTCTCGGTGAATCAACGATCCATCGGCATCGAGCACGAGGCCGGACCCGCGATGCCCCCGAGCGACGCGCTCTACGCGGCGTCAGCGCGGCTGCACGCCGAGATCGCGAGCCGGCACGGACTGACGCTCGCCGTTGGCGCGACCGTGCTCCCGCACCGCGCGATCGTGCCGACGGAATGTCCCGGGACGCTCGACCTCGACCGCATCGTTCGCGAAGCAACGGAGGAGGACGACATGTTCACCGAAGAGGACCGTCGCAAGCTCAATCGCGTGTACGACCACCTCGAGGCGTACGAGCCGCTCGTTTGGACGACGCGCCTGCAGCGGTGGCTCGCGAGGGCTTTCTCGAGCGTGTTCCCGAACGCCGATCTTTCGGGACCGGACGTCGAGACGGGGGAGTCGTTCGACGCGAGGACGGTTTCGCGGCGCTGACCTTTGCGCGCGAACGCGGCGTGCTGAGGTAGTGATGCCACAGCACGCGCGCGGCGACGGCTCGCCACGGGCGCCAGGCGTTCGTGATCCGGCGGATCCGTTCGAGACTCGGCGTCGTGCGCATCCGCTTCACCTCGCGGAGCGCCGCGACCAACGCGAGGTCGCCGTTCGGCCAGATGTCTGACCGGCCGAGCGCCATCAACAGGTAGATGTTGGCGGTCCACGCGCCGATGCCCTTCAGCTTGATCAATGCCGTGTGGGCGTCGTCGTCGTCCATTTCGGAGAGCGCGCTCGGATCGAACTGGCCCGCCACGATGGCCTCTGCCAGCTCGCGGATGTACCGGCTCTTCTGTCGAGTCAGCCCGGCGCTTCGCAGTGTCGTCTCGTCGAGCCTCGCGACAGCCTCCGGTGTCACCGTGCCTGCGACCCGCTCGAGCCGTCCGTACGCTGCCCGGCCCGCCGCCAGCGAGATCTGCTGCTCGAGGATGATCTGGACGAGCGTCGCGAACCCTGGCGCGCGATCCCAGAGCGGCGGCGCTCCGTGGCGCTGGACGACGGCCGCGAGATGCGGGTCGCGCCGCGCGAGCTCAGCGACGCCATCTCCGAGCGTCTCTGGCGTGAGCTGAACGGTCATGTCAGTCAAACGCGCGGACCGACCTTCTTGTGAGATGGGCACGCACCCAACGTAGCGGCTGCGGCGCCGCGGTGATCTAATCGTGGGATGCCGAACCCTGCCTCAGTGGACCGTAGTCACGACGTCGAGACCGACACCGAGCGCGAGCGCCTACGCGCGCTCATCTCGCGGTTGAGCGATAAGGACTTGAGTCGGCCGATGCCGGGAGGTTGGACCGTCGCTGGCGTCCTGGCGCACGTCGCGTTCTGGGACGCGCGAGCGGTCTACTACCTCGACAAGTGGGCCGCCGGCGCGCCGCCCACGCCGTACGAGCCCGAGGACACCGACGCGACCAACGATGCGTCCAAGCCACTCTGTCTCGCGCTCCGACCCCGTGATGCCGCGGAGCTCGCGCTCCGGGTCGCCGAGGAGGCCGACGGGAAGGTGAAGGCGCTCAGCGACGAGATGCTTCGGAAGATCGAGGCCACCGGAGGCCCGCCGTTCAACCTGTCGCGCGCGATCCACCGTAAAGAGCACCTGGACGAGATCGAGACGCTCTTCCACGCGTAGACGGAAGATGCGATCGGCGCCATCAAGCGAATCTTCAATCGCCACTAAGCGGGATCGCGCCCGACCGCCACTAGACCCGCGAGCCGCGGGCGGGGCGTGCACGGGGCGGGGAACTGGTCGACGGTGTCAGGGGCCCGGTAGATATCGCCGTACATTCGTTGGATGCGCAGGTGCTCGCCCCGCTTCAACGTGACGGGTAACGCGACTTAACCTGGCTGTGGGGACCATGCCCTCTCGGCGGAGCTCGTCAGCCCCTTTTGACGCTCGCGGTCATTCCGTAACGTTCGGTCGCGAGGTACGGTGCGGCCGCACCGCGTGCGAGCGGCCCTTAATGGGGAAAAGGGGAAATCATGCGGCCGACGCTCATCGCACTCCTCGCAGTATCGCTCTTCGCGCTCGGGTGTTCGGACAGCGGGCAGAGCACGATCACCGTGAAGCTCAGCGAGTTCAAGATCGAGCTGTCGTCGAGCGTCGCCAAGACCGGTGACGTCGTCTTCAACGTCCAAAACACCGGCGTACTCCTGCATGAGCTCGCGCTCCTGAAGACCGACCTTGCCCCGGACAAGCTCCCGGTCTTGCCGGATGGTTCTGTTGACGAGGACAAGCTCGAGCTCATGGACGAGATCGAGGACATCGAACCGACGAAGTCGCCCACAATGACCGTCAACCTTAAGCCCGGCAACTACGTGCTCATCTGCAACGTCGCCGGGCACCACGCGGCGAAGATGTACATCGGACTGACGGTGCGCTGACCGCGAGCGGTCAGCTGAAGCGGTCCCTCGTGCGTTCGAGCAGCTCGGCGCGGTCTCGTGCTCCGAGCTTGTGAATCGCGTTGGAGATGTGCCGGTTGATGGTGTGCTCGCTCAGCCCGAGCGCGGTGGCGATCGTACGCGTTGTCCCGCCGCCCGCTAGCAAGCGCAGGACCTGATTCTCGCGCGGCGATAGGAGCTCGGCGACCACGCCGCCGCGTACGGCGTCCTTCACAACCCCCATCGCGACGGCGGGGTGGATGTACGCGCCGTCGGCGTGGGTGACACGGATCGCCTCGAGCAGCTCGCTCGACCGGGCGCCCTTCACGACATACCCGTGCGCCCCCGCGCTCAGCGCCTGCCGTACGGTCGCGATGTCGTCATGCATGGTGAGGGCGACGACCTTCGCGGAGGGCCAGCGCAGTCGGATCAGATCGATGAGCGCGATCCCGTCGTCATCGCCGAGCGTGATGTCGAGGAGCACGATGTCCGCAGGGTCGCGCTCGAGGGCCGCGGCCAGCTCGCGCCCGCTCCCGACCTCTCCGCGGACCTCAATGTCCGGCTGCTGCTCGAGCACGAGTCGGACGCCGGTGCGCACGATCTCGTGGTCGTCGGCCAGCAGGACGGAGATCACAGGGCCACTCTCGTCGCGACCGACGGTCCGCCGCGCGGGATGCGAACGGTGACCGTCGTGCCTTCGCCGATGCGCGAACGGATCTCGACGCCGCCGCCGAACAGCGCCGCGCGCTCGCGCATGCCGAGGATCCCGAGCCCTGTGGTCGCGGGCTCGAACCCGACCCCGTCGTCGCGCACCGTGGCCTCCACCAGGTCGCGCCGGGCCGCGAGCTCGACACGGAGCGCGCTCGCGCGCGCATGGCGCGAGACATTCAGCACAGCCTCCTGCACGCAGCGGAACAGCTCGCTCTCGATCTCCGGTGGGAGCGCGCCGCTCTCGTAACCGGGCGCCTCGATCGTGATCGACGCATGGGGTAGCAGCCGCCGCGCGTGGCGCTCGATCGCTGGGAGCAGTCCGGTTTGTTCGAGGCGCGCGGGCCGGAGGTCGTTCGCGATCTGGCGCGCCGTGTCCAATGCGTCGGTGCCGAGGTCCCGTGCTTCGCGTAGCCGTGCCGCCGCCTCGGCGGTTTGCCCGAGTCCGAGCGCGCTCTCGGCGGCGTCGAGCGTCAGCACGAACGCGGTGAACGACTGGCCCAGTCCGTCGTGGAGCTCCCGGGCGAGCGTCTTGCGCTCCGACTCCTGCGCGTGAGCCAGCGCGAGAGCTGTGGAATGGTAGAGCGCGGCGTAGTGCCGCGCGGCGGAGTCGCTGCGGTCGGCGAGCCTGGCGACCAGCAGCGCCACCGCCAGCATGAGTGGCCATTCGCCGAGTGCGAACGGCGGCGCCGCCGGATCGACTGCCGTGCGCACCGCGATGCCGACGAGCGCGACCGCGGCGACCGCGATCCGCGGCGCCGTGCTGGCCAGGCCGAACAAGAACGCGTTCGCGGCGAGCGCGGCGAACGCCACATGAAAGAGGGTGTCGGCGTCGGCGACGTCGGCGTATGCGCCGATCATCGGGAGCACGAAGGCGGCGTCGAGCCAGAGCTGTTTGGGCCACGGCCGGTCTGATGCCATGGTCCACAGCCTGCGGGTGAAGCCCGAGCCCTGGTCGGTGAGGTTCGTCACGGACGGGCCTCGGTCAGCCCGGATTGACGCGCACCGGCGCAGCGCTGCACCCTAGCCTTCACGGGATTCTCTCGAAAGCGATCTGACCTCGCTAATGTTGCGCGCCTGTCGCCTCGGGCTCAAGCCCGACGAGTGACTGAAGGAACATCACCGAAGGCTCGCACATGGCAAGGCCGACGAACATGTTTGACGGAGCAGCCGCGATCATCCGAACCTCTTCTTGTACAGCTCTTTGAGCTCCGCATCGGTGCTCCCGAGGTAGCGGCTCGTGGTGGCGACGTTCCGATGTCCCGCCAGCCGCTGCGCGGCCGGGACGTTCATCTGCGTGGCCCACGCGGTAATCGCCGCGTGTCGCAGCCAGTGCGGCGACACGCTCTCGGCAAGACCGGCGCGCTTCGCGGCCTCGGCGACGATCGTCTGCGCCATCTTCACGCTCATGCGGTAGGAGCCGCCCGCTTTCTTGCGCTTGGTGATGAAGAGCGCCGGATCCTTGTCCTTTCGCGTTCGGAGATAGCGCTCGAGCCACTCGCGCGCGCGCATCCGTAGGAAGACGCGCCGGTAGCGGCTGCCTTTGCCGAAGACCGTCACCTCGTCGGCGATGCGTACGCCGTCCTTAGGGTTCACGGCATGCGGATCGAGCTCGATCTTGTCGCGATCGAGCGTGACCAGCTCGGACACGCGGCATCCCGTAGCCGCCAGGAACTCCAGGAGCGCTCGGTTGCGCAGACCGTCGTCGGTCGCGGTGTCGAAGCTTTCCATGAGACGTTCGAGCTTGTCCTGATCAAGATGCCGCGCGTCGGGGCTCGGGTCGGCTGCTTTGGCGAGCTCGACCTTCTCGGGTCCAGGTACCGGCAGATCGAGGAGGACGCCGAACTTGAGAAGCCCCCGGAGGGCTATGAGGTGCATGTTCTTTGAAGCGGCCGAAATTGGTCGCTTGCCCGCGTCGCGCCCCGCGAGGAGCCGCCGGCGCGTCAGATGGCTGCCGTAGGCCTTCAGGATCCGGATGTCGATGTCCTTGGCCCGCGGCTTGGCGCCGTCGCGCTCGATGAAGTCCAGGAACTCCACGAGGAAGCGCTCGTAGCGCGGAAGCGTCGTTTCGCTGCGTCCTTTGTCCCGAAGCTCCTGCAGATAAGCCCGTGCGAGGTCACGTACGGGGCTATTCGGGCCGAGATCCCGGGGATCGACGTAAGAGGCCGAAACCAGGCCCTTTGTGCCCTCCGCCTCTCCTGGTCCTCGTGTAATCCTCATTCTGCGAGATCGTAGGAAAGGTGCATCGGCCGTGTCAAGCCATTACGGGTATCCCCTCAGTCGGCGACGTCCGCGATGCGCGCCACGCGATGCGACTTAACGCGAGAGGCAGGTCGGGGCGTAGATCTCCGCCGAGGGATCAGGCCGTCGCGCGCGCTCAGGCCGCCGCAAAACAACACCGCTCCTGAAGGCAGCGGGGTAGCCGTGAAGAAAGTGCGGGCTGCCGCCATGGCCCCCACGCGGTCCATCTGGCCGTGGCCGGGTGGAACAGTTCTACCGAAGAACTCCCTGCTCGCGACGGGCGAGATGTTCACGGCGTGAGCCGGCTCCGCTGCTCTCGTTCGTCGGGCGGACGGGCTACGGCGCGAGCGCGGCGCAGAACGCGGCGTCGACCGCGTCGAACCCGTCGTGGATGCCTGCGAAGGAGACATCAGGCTCCGTGTCGGCGGGGTCCGTGAAGAACAGCGTCACTTTGCCGACCTCCCCAGCGACGAGGCCTTGTCCCGGCACGACGACGCGCACCACGATGCCGATGATCGCCAGGGTCGCCGAGCCGTCCTTCGCGATCATGAGGTGATCGGCGCCCACGTCAGGCGTTGTCAGGGACTCCCCGGTCGGGTTAGAGATGGTGTGCTTGAGGGCGATGTTGTTGAGGCTCATCACGAACTCGCCTTTCCGGAAGAACGTCCGGAGGATGATGTGACCGAACACGTGCTCATCGAGCTGGTACGACCCGCAATCGATGGCGCCTGGGATGATCTCGTCGATCTCAATGCGTACCGCGTCGGGCTTCGCAGCCCACGCAGCCGAGGTAAACGCGAGTGTGGCCACGACGATCACGCTTACTACATAACGCTTCATTTGCTCCCCTCCCCTGGATCGCGTCGGACGACTCTATGCCAGGCCGGGTTTCACGGCAATCGTGGCGACCTACGCGGGAGCGAACCGCGCGGGATACGTCGCCGCGCGGCCGGCGCGCGAGATGGTGATGGACCGGCTCTTCGGGCGCCGGAGTGGATGCGAAGCCCATGCTCGACGCGCAGGAACGGATTCGAACCGGCTCCGACAAAATCGAGCAACTAGTGGCCGCGCACCTGCGGCGCATCGAGCAATCGATGTGAGGTGCCCCGCGCGCGAGTCCCGAGACCCGCCCATCTGCGCCTCGTCTCGCGTGAGGACTGCGACTGAGTACCGACGATGAGTGGGGGGGCGCCGTCGGGGGCGGCCCCCCACGGCGCCCCGACTCGGCTCATTGGAGCAGCGGCCAGGTTCGCGGGTTGATAACCATCCGCGAGTCCTGTCTGGGGCGCGGGGTGCCGAGATGGGTCTCCGGTCTAGGGCAGCCCAATCGGTGCTTCGCGCCCCACTGCATCTCTATCGCGGTCTCACTTCGCGGCGCTTCGCTGTCGTCGAAACGGCGCACGCAGGTTGTAGCGATACGTCTTCGTGAACCCTGACCCTGTGAGCGGGGTCCTCTCCCATTGAGGTGTCCGATCGATGAGACCTCTGTCACGAAGTTCACGGAGGCCGCGATCCGCGCTGTCGGCCGAGACTCCGTACCACTTCGGCATCCTGACCATTGGGAGCGGGTAGTTCTCCGGCAGACTCAAGAGGATCAGCAGCATCGCCTTCGCGGGCAGGGTCAGGCTCGCATGGTGGCCGTCGAGCCAATACGCGAGCGGGATTTGCACGTACACGTCGCCCTTCGTCAGCCCCGGCGGGGTGTAGTTGGACCCGTCGCAGACCTCGTTGAGGAGCCTTATCTGCGCCTTCCGTCCCCGGCGCCCGCGCGCGATTAGGTTCAGCTCGGTGAGTCGCCTCCACGTTCGCGAGACTGTCGATGATGAGTTCTTGCCTATTAGTCCGATCGCGCGCCCCCACATGCCTGACTCGTAACTCACTTCGAACGGCGCCTTCGTGGCGAGGGCCAACGCAAGCAGGTATAGGTCGAGTGCGTGGCGATCGTGGCGATGAAGAATCTTGGTGAGGACACCGTGCTTTACTTTGTTTCCGGTTCCGATCTGCATGAAGGCCTTCCGAAGCGGCACGCGCCTCCGCTCCGACGCAGTCAGGAGGGCCTCAACGGTCTCCTGCGACGTGACCGGTGTGTGTCCTCTGGGTGGTGTCTTCATCGAGATGACTATGGCACCAAGAGCGCAGCGAACCTTGCGGCGCGGATGCCCGCGAGTTGACCTCCGGGCGGGTCCTATAGATATGACTCATCGCATGACAGTCTCAAAGCTCAGTCTCATGCCTCATCCCATTGCTCAATGGATTGCGGGACTAGCGACCCTCGGTGACTGCTCCGGCAAGAATTCACTCATCCGCCCGCAAGTGGATGTGGCGCGGACGCACACCGCCGTTCTCTAGGCGTCGGACTAGGTCCCTCAGTCGTTCCTATGCGAGGGTGACCTCGCCTGAGGACTCAGGTCAGCGCGTCGGCATGCGCCAAATGGACGAAGGGCGCAAGATGCTCGTTCACGCATTCGGTGCAGCTTTTGGCCGATCTAGTTCCCCGCCGCGACGTGCATCGACATAGCACGATCCAACTCCCACGTGTCGTGCAGGTTGTCGCGCCCGTCGTAGTCACCGAAGACAACGATGCGCGTCACGCGATGAGACTCAACGCGAGAAGCAGCTCGGGGCGTAGATCTCCGCCGACGCGAATAGGCCCTCCGCTACGCCAAAGCCGCCCGCAAACAACAGCGCCCCTGAGGGCAGCAGGGTGGCCGTGAAGAAAGTGCGGGCCGTCGCCATGACCCCCGACGCGGTCCACCTGGCCGTGGCCGGGTCGTACAGGTCTACCGAATCGACCGCTCTCGGCCCCGGAGGGCCGCTTCCCCCACCCGCAACGAGCACCTTGCCGAATGGGAGCAGCGTGGCGTCGGCACCCTCGCGGTGTGGCGTGGTCATCGGGCTCGTTGGGGTCCACATGTCCGTGGTCGGGTCGTAGATCTCCGCGGGAATCTGCGTGTCAAGGCCAACTCCACCGACGACGAGCACCTTGCCAGAAGGGAGCAGCGTCGCGGTGTGCTGGCCGCGAATCGTGGTGTTCATGCCAATCCGCCTCCACACGCCCGTGGCCGGGTCATAGAGTTGCGGGGCGTCAGAGAGTCCGTTGACAACGAGAACTTTGCCGGATGCTAGGAGGGTCGCCGATCCGAACGGCTGGATGAGGCCGCCGATCACAGACCAACTCTCCGAGACTGGGTCGTAGAGCTCCGCTTGGGTGGTCACAACATTCGGTTCGAAGAGCCCAGGCGCCACAAACACCTTGCCCGACTGGAGCACGATCGCCGTCAAAATATCGCCAGCGGCTGGCATGCTGCTCGTCTCGGTCCAGATCCCTGAATCTGGGTCATAAACCTCGGCCGACGCTGTTGCTAGGTACGATGGTCCGACTGGCGGAGCTCCGCCCTCCACTGGCGCCGTACCTCCTGTGACCAGGACCTTGCCGGATCGAAGGAGGACCGCAGCGTGAGACGCTCGCCCAGATTTCATGGAACCCGTCGCCGTCCAACTGCCGCTCGTCGGGTCGTAGAGCTCAGCCGAGCTGGTCACTTGTGGGTTCGGCGAGTCGATCGCGCCGCCGGCGACCAGCACTTTGCCCGACCGTAGGAGCGTGGCGGTGTGACCTGCCCGGGCAAGCGTCATTGCCCCGGTTGGACTCGCAACGCCGCACAGCGCGGTACTGGAGGCTGTTGACGCCGCCACAACAAGGATTACGACCGCGAGTCTTCGGACGCGCCGGAGGTCGGTTGACCGTGATGTGTGCGGGTCCTCATCCTCATCTGGGACGACCTGCCACTGCCCCTTCACCGACGCAGCATATGTCCAGCCTTCGCGACCGAACTCCATTCCGGAGGGCGAGATCGGCCAAGGGCGAACTCGAGTGCGGGCCTAGGCCCCCACCTTGGCACCAGCCGTCACATCGATCTTGTTTCCGTTGAAGGCCGCGAGGACTTCTGCCTTCTCACGCGGCGGCACCTTGAAGTGATCGAGTGCCTTCCCAAGCTCAGCGACAACCTCGTCGAACACTTGGGGTGTGATCCCTAGGTCGCGGTGAGCGTCACCCAGGTCTTCGCCCGTGTATTTGAAAGGTCCGCCGGCTACCGATGCCACCCAGAGCGTCCTGAGGAACTTGAGGCCCTGCATACGCTCGCGGAATTTCACCGTGTGCCACTCCTTTAGGGCGGGGTTCGCATCCACGATCTTCGGGTTCTTCAAAAGCTGGTCGCTGAAGTAGTCCACGACCGCGGCGACCGCGAAAATCCCACCTAGGCGTTCATAGAGACTCTTCTCCGCCATATCCCGACTCTTTTCTGTCCGGACCAATTGTCAGGACCAACAGCCATTTAGTTTTTCAAGGTTCCGGCCGTGGCGCACCGTTCCGTTGAGACCGTGCAGTTGAACGGTCGGGGAGTCCCCGACCAACCCCCCGCTGGGTGGCCTCGTCGTCTACAAGCCCATACGCGTGGGCGCGCGCCACCGCCTCGAGTTCGGAGTGCGCATCAAGCTTTTCGATGACCGAACGGACGTAACCGCGGACGGTCGTGTATTTGATCCTGAGCCGGACGGCTATGTCTCGGTTGCTCGATCCTGCGGCAAGAAGTCTCAAGACATCGTGCTCACGTCGCGTCAGCCGGCTCAGCAGCGCAGCCCGCTGCTCGCGCGCCCGTTCCATGCGATGACGGCGGTGCGCGAGTGCAAGCACGTTCGCCACTGCCTGCATGAACTGCAGATCGTCCTGGGTGAAGTCACGTCGGGAGACCGTGTACGCACCCAGAACGCCGAACGGAACACCGTCTCCACGAATGAGCACGCTGAGTCCACTCACCATCCCGTGGTCGCGCAGGAGTGGCGGGGGCCGGAATCGTGTCTCGACACGCAGGTCGGCGATGATCACAGGCTCGTTGCGCTCGAGGGCGTACCCGGCGTGTGACTCGAGGCCAGATCCCAGGGTCGCCCGACCAACCAATCCCGCCTTCCACCCTGCGCCGGCTCGCAGAAGCAGAGCGTCTCCTCCCGGAAGCAGCTCAAGAATCCCGCTCGCCTCGACCTCCAGCGTTTCCGCCACGCCGGAGGCGGCCGCCTCAAATAGCTTGTCTTCCCCGACCCCCGAAAGCGCGAGGTTGCCGAGCTCGGCGACCGCGGACTGCTGCCGGGTACGCGTCAGAAGTTGGCTCTCGACGGATCCCGCGCGTTGGTGCATCGCCTTGCGCCGTGGCATAGGGGTTCTTTTGTACTCCGTTCGACCGACGAAGCGGGACGACGCCAGGTCCTCTTGGACGCGCGTCCCTCGTTTAGCGGCTAGGGCTGCGTCGGTGCTGTCGGCGAGACCTTTTCCACGATCGCGCGCCGCGCAACGGCGATCGCGGCGGCGATGGCGCCCGTGATCGCGGCGACCAGGATCACCTTCGGAGTCGCGATGTCGAGCTGAAGCGCGACGACCGCGGCGATCGCGCCCGCGATAGCGCCTTCAACGAGATCGCGGAGGAAACGGCCAACGGGTGTGCCGAGCCAGGCAACGAGCGGTTTCATTTCTTCGCCTCCTTCGGGTCTCGGACAGTCTGCCTGTCTGGTCGCCCGAAGGCTCCTTGAGGCCCAGCGCGGGAGGGCTCGAGTGCCG
Source organism: Chloroflexota bacterium (assembly GCA_038040265.1). GTDB lineage: Bacteria > Chloroflexota > Limnocylindria > P2-11E > P2-11E > 3-1-20CM-2-70-9. The sequence goes on from JBBPIP010000001.1 coordinate 196,627, forward strand.
AGCCCTCCGCGCGGGAAGCCGCTAGTGGCAGAGAACCTTGACCCTTTGTGTGGAGGTGAAGAGCGAGCCGGGCGCTTCGAAGGACCGGCCATCTACGGTCAGAGTCGCCGTCGCGTTACGTGAGCTGCCTTTCCCACCGAAGTACATCGTGCACCCACCGAATGTCGACTTGCTGTTGGATCTGAACGTGCTGACGTCACCCACTCCCGTGTATGTCGCGCTGACTAGCGCCGTCCGGGGGCTGCCCGTCGGGTTGCAGCTCGTGGCGTCGCACTCGTATGCCTGAACGGTGATCTCAGTCGGCGAGAGCGCCGCACCGCTGAGAGTCCTTGTGTCGATTGAGAAGGACCCTTCGGCGAGGTCAGCGCAGCCGGTCTCGAAGCCGAGCAGGATGAAGCTGGTCCCCACCGTCTCGTATCGGCTGATGTCCAGACATGCCTGCGAGGGGCCGTCCGGGCTGTTGACGAACACGAACACTGAAGTGGCGGTGCACTCCGGCCCGTTGCAGACGAGATTGCCGGCACCGGCACTCCTGCTCGCGATGTGCTCGCGGACGGGCGGAGCCGCCAGCGCGCTGCCTCCGAGCATCGCGAACGCGAGAGTCCCAGCGGCAACGGCGCCCAAGGTCCTTCGGATGAAATTCGGCGTAGGTAGATGAACGCGCATCTTCGTTTCCTCCTGCTGTCCTGGCGCCTCTGATTTGCTGCGCCGGCTGACGAGGTCTAGTGCGGCTGCACACGCTTACCGCATCGGGCCATCACGTCGCGGGCGTGATCTCGAACACGTTTGTCCAGGATTGGCGGCGGTCGTGCGACCGCGCCGCGACCTATGCTCAGCAGATCAAGAACAAGACCCGTAAAGCCACAAAGTCCCTCGCCCGTCCCGCTGCTAAGGCGAAACCGGCCGCACTAACGAAGGCTGAGCCGGTCGCCGCGCCGCCGATCGCTTCTGGCGAACTTCAGCGACTCAAGGACGAGTTGCAGCGCATCAATCAGGAGATCTCCAGGATCGCGCGGGGCGCGGGACGAGAAGCCACGAGGCAGTCGAATCTGCCGGAGAAGCAAGAGCTCCTCCGACAGAAGATCGACCTCGAGAGGAAGATCCGGGCGACCTCGAAGACCTAGCTGCGGATGTAAACCCGGCGATAAACGGCGCGAGCATCCCCCGCTAACGTGATCCGGTGACACGGCGGGGCTGGATCCTCTTCGCGGCCATGGCATTCATCTGGGGCATCCCCTACCTCTTCATCAAGATCGCGGTCGGGGAGCTCACGCCGGCAACGCTGGTCTTCCTGCGAAGCGTGATCGGCGCCTCGCTCTTGTTACCGATTGCCGTCGCGCGGAAGGATCTCGCGCCCCTCCGTCCGTACTGGAAATGGATCCTGGCGTACACCTTCGTCGAGGTGGCCGCACCGTGGTTCCTCCTGTCTGATGCGGAGCGGCGGATCTCGAGCTCGCTCACCGGTCTCCTCATCGCAGCGGTCCCCTCGATCGGTGCGCTCCTCGCCCTCGTGACCGGGGGCGAGCGCTTGGATTCGCGCCGCGTCGGTGGCCTCGCCCTCGGCTTCCTCGGCGTCGCCGCACTCGTCGGTCTCGATGTCCACGCCGACGACCTCGGCGCGATCGGGCAGGTCGGACTCGTCGCCCTCGGCTACTCGATTGGGCCGATGATCATCGAGCGCAAGCTGGGCGCCCTCCCCGCGCTTGGCGTGGTGTCGGCGTCGCTCGGCATCACGGCGCTCGTCTACGCGCCGTTCGGTTTGGCGCAGCTGCCGTCGACGCTTCCGTCGCCATCCGTGCTCTTCGCCGTCGCGGTGCTGGGCGTCATCTGCACGGCGGCGGCGTTCGTCCTGTTCTTCGCTCTCATCGCGGAAGTCGGCGCGCCCCGAGCGACCGTGATCACGTACGTGAACCCAGCCGTCGCCCTCGCGTTGGGCGTCGTGCTGCTGCGCGAGCCGTTCACGTACGGCATCGCGATCGGGTTTGTGCTGATCGTGCTCGGGTCGGTGCTCGCGACGCGCCGAGCACCGCCGTCGGCGAGTGTTTCGTTGACCGAGGAGCGTGCGAGGCCGATTCGATCGTCGCAGTGACCCGCGTGCTCGATGCCCGCGCTTTGAATCGGGCGCTGCTCGAACGCCAACTGCTGCTCCGACGGTCAAAGATGTCAGCCGCGGACGCGATCGAATGGCTCGTGGGAATGCAGGCGCAGGTCCCCAGAGACCCGTACGTCGCGTTGTGGAGCAGGCTTCAGAACTTCCACACCGACGACCTCTCGAAGCTGATCACGGACCGCGAAGCCGTCCGGATGGGGCTCATGCGGGCGACGATCCATCTGGCAACCGCCCGCGACGCCCTGGCGCTCCGCCCGGTCCTCGAGCCCGCTCTCGAGCGCACCTTCAAGTCCAGTACTCCGTTCGGCCGCCAGCTCGTCGGAATCGACATGGAGCGGCTGCTCAAGATGGGTCGCGCGCTCGTTGATGAACGTCCGCGCACGAGCGCCGAGCTCCGGCCGATCCTGCAGAAGCGCTGGCCGAAGCGCGATCGAGACGCGCTGGTGATGGCGGTGAGCTATCTCCTTCCGCTCGTGCAGGTCCCGCCGCGCGGCGTCTGGGGGCAGAGCGCGCAGCCTCGCCGCACGACGCTCGAAGCGTGGCTCGGCCGCCCGCTCGCGAAGGATCGGTCGCCCGACGCTATGGTCCTGCGATACCTCGCCGCATTCGGGCCGGCTACCGCGGCCGATGCGCGGACCTGGTCAGGCTTGAGCGGGCTCACCGTGGTCTTCGAGCGGCTGCGGCCGCGTCTCAGGACCTTCCGCGACGAGCGTGGTCGCGAGCTGTTCGATGTGCCGGATGCTCCCCTACCCGACCCGGAGACTCCTGCTCCGGTCCGGTTCCTTCCCGTCTACGACAACATCGCTTTATCGCACGCCGATCGCACGCGGATCGTGCGCCCCTTTGACCCGAAGCTCCTTGGCCACATGGAGGGCGTGAACTTCAGCAGCGTCCTCATCGACGGCTTCGTCGGAGCGACATGGACGCTGAAGCGGGAGCCGAAGGTCGCCACGATGCGTATCGCACTCATCGACAAGCTGTCGAAGCGCGAGCGAGTGGCTGTCGAGGCGGAAGGCGATCGGCTCCTCGCGTTCATTGCGGCCGACGTGACTGCACGCGATGTGATCGTCGTCGGACCGCGCGCGTAGGGTCGTCGCCTCAGCGCGTTCGCAGAGTCACGGCGTAGAGCCGATCGGGCTGGCCACACGGAGGGGATGCGCTCCGGCAGCTCGGGGTCCCGGTCGCGGCGATCTTCGTCTCGCCCGTTTGCATGAGCTTGTACGTCCAGTACCACGCAACGAACCCGTTTCCCTGCAGGGGTCCGAATGACGTAAGACGGAGATACGCGGAGTCCGCGTCGACCTTCCACGTCCAGCCATCGTCGAGCACGAGCCGGATGAGATCGGTGTCGGCATCCACCGTCACGACCTGGCCGTCGTGGTCAGGCACCAGACCAAAGCCCTTGCCGGCGGAGACGGGGCGTGTCGATCCCGTCGGCGAGGGCGGCGCCGTGATCGGACCGATGGTTACCGTCACGCACGCGCTCGTGAGGAGAAGGCCCACAAGGACGACCGCGACTCGCACGCGACGACCCTAAAGCGCCGGACGCATGCAGCCGTCGCAACTCGGCCGCAACAAGATCGCCGCGCTCTCAGTGCTTGCATGTTGCGCCTACGCGTAGCCCTCTGGCACCGGCCCGCGAACTTCCATTCCGTATTTCAGCGCGATCTCCGACAGCGCATCCGGTTCGACGTGGCCGCTCGCGATCGTGGCGCTCAGGTCGTCGAAGTAACCGACCATCGCCGCAGGCGCGTAAAGATTCAGCTTGCGGCTGGCAACGCTTCCCACGCGAAAACCGTGCTCGATGCCGCAGGGATGAAGATGAACGAGCCGGCCGGACAGCGATGCTCACGGCCTTCGATGAAGATGAGGTATTCGCCTTCGAGGACGTAGAAAGCCTCGGCGGGATCACGTCCGTCGCCTTCACGGACATGCGGAAGCCGCCCAGATCTATCGAGCGTCCCTCGTCCGGTCTCAGGACGAACGCGCGCGCCAACGCTACGCCCGGGCGGCCACCTTTCGCCCAGAGGTCGGTAGCTTCACCGCAGGCGCGGGCTTGCTGCCGTTCTTCGCGACTTTCGAACTGGCCGCACCGCACACCGTCTCGATGATGAGACGCGTCGTCACGTACGGGTCGGCGTTCGCGTTCGGTCGCCGATCCTCGATGTAGCCCTTGCGGTCCTTCGCAACCTGCCACGGGATGCGGACCGAGGCGCCGCGGTCGCTCACGCCGTAACGGAACTCCTTGTACGAGCACGTCTCGTGAAGACCGGTGAGGCGCTCCTCGATACCGAACCCGTAATTGGCGATGTGCAGGTCGTGGCGCGTGCTGAGTGCTTCGGCAGCCGCGACGCAGGCGTCGTAGTTCTCGCGCATGTCGTTGGTCGAGAGGTTCGTGTGCGCGCCGGCGCCGTTCCAGTCGCCACGAACCGGCTTCGGGTAGAGCGTGGCGCTCACGCCGTAGTCCTCCCCCACCCGGTAGAGGAGCCAGCGCGCGACCCACAGTTGGTCGCCGATCTCCGGAGCGTTGAGCGGACCGACCTGGAACTCCCACTGACCGGGCATGACCTCGGCGTTGATCCCCGAGATCTTCAGCCCCGCCTTGAGGCATGCGTCCAGGTGCGCCTCGACTACGTCGCGCCCGAACACCTCGTCGGCGCCGACGCCGCAGTAATAGCCACCCTGAGGAGCCGGAAAGCCGACATCCGGGAAGCCAAGTGGCCGCGAGCCTTCGAAGAACGTGTACTCCTGCTCGATGCCGAACCACGTGTCGAACTTCTCGAAGCGCTCGGCCATGTCGGCGTTCGCGCGGCGCATGTTCGTCTTGTGGGGCTCGCCGTTGACGAGCGTGACCTCGCAGAGGACGAGCTTGTCGTCGCCACCGCGGATCGGGTCCGGGCATACGAACACGGGCTGAAGGACGCAGTCGGACTTGTCTCCGGTCGCCTGCTGCGTGCTCGAGCCGTCAAAGCCCCAGATCGGCGGCTTTTCGCCCGTCGGGACGATCTTCGTCTTTGATCGGAGCTTCTGTGTCGGCTGGGTGCCGTCGATCCAGATGTATTCGGCTCGATAAACGCCCATTGACTCCCTCACATGCGGATATCGGGTCGCGCGCGCCTCGACTGTACCGGTCAGGCGAGTTGCCCGAAGGTGCTGATTTGGTCGTGAAACGGAAGGAGAGCTGGCGGCGCCTTTTTCACGGTTACGTTTCGCGGCGGGCTACGACGGTCGGGTCACCATCCGCATCGGCACCATCGACGTCTTGCCGCCGTTCGTCGTGACGAGCGAACTCGGGATGGCCGTGATGGGGACGTGCGTGAAGTGGACGATGAGCTCGTACCCGCTGAGATCGCTCAGCGGTCGGATCTCGATCGCGTGGGCGCCCATCGCCGCCAGGCGGTCCTGGTGCGCCTTGCGCGCGGCTTCGGCGTCTTGGAGCGTGGCCATGCAAGTCATCAGTACCGCCTTCCTCCCGTTCCGGTTCCGGGTGACGTCGCGGTCGAGGGGAGTCCTCCGGACGCGCTCGGAGTGCTTTGGCTGCCGAGGACCGCCGTGGGCGAGGGCCGGGCCGGTGGTGGCGAGGCTGATGACGCAGGCCCGGATGGCGAGGCCGAGGCCACCGGGCTGCTCGAGGATCCGATTGAAGGGGATGTGGACGCCGACTGCGCTGGTGAGGCGGATGGCGACGCGACTGCCGGGGTCGCCGTCCCGACGGGCGACGACGCGGTAGGCGCGGCACTCGGCGACGAAGTCAGGGGACTAGATGAGGGACTCGTGCTCACCTGGCCGCCACCGGGGCCGAGCGCGACCTGTCGCGGTTGGGCGGCGAGCACGGCGACGACGAGCGCGAGGAGTCCGGCGACCGCGATGATCGGGACAAGGCCCACGCGCCTGCCGAGTGGAAGAGGCTCCAGACAGTTTGGGCAAAAACCGGAGACCGGGGTCGTGACGTACCCGCAGTTCCGGCACCGGACAGGCCGACGCTTCCGTGCCATGGCTTGGCTGGCTGCATTCTCCATGCGCGACCGCTTTTAGCGTCGACGGGCTGGCAAACCAAGGGCTTTCCGCCTGGAGGCCGGCAGATACTTCGCACCTTCCAGCAGCGAGAGGCGCGACACCCGGTCGCGGTGTTTCAGCAGGAATTCGTAGGTGAGCTCGGGCCGCTTCTTCGAGACCTCGCGAAGCACCCAGCCGATCGCTTTGCGGATGAAGAACTCGCGCTCCTCGAGCATCGGCGACGCGAGCCGCGACCACAGCGCGAAGTCGCCTCCACCGGCGCGAAGGGCGCCATAGTCCGCGAGGAGCGCCGCTCTCCGCACCCAGAAGTCGTCGTCCTTCGCCCACACCGAAAGACGTTTTCGCGAGCGTGGGTCGCGCGCGATGACGTCGCCGATCACCCACGGCGCGATCCAGTCGACATACGCCCAGCTCTTCGACTTTCGTAGGAGCGCGATGACCCACGGCAAGTCCCGATCGAGCAGAGTCTCGCGATTGAGCTCGAGCACGCCGATGGCCGACGAGAGCAGCTCGTGCACGTCCGTCGCGTAAAGCGTCTCCGCGATCGCGCGCAGCTCCGCACGGCTCTGAGAGGGATGCGCCTTGCGGTATTCGCGGACGGCTGCGTGGATCGGCCCTAGACCGGTTCCCCAGAACCGAAGATCGCTCTTGAGATACGCCTTCTCCGCGCTCGCGCGCGCACGTGAGCCCGCGCGCCGAAGCCGGCCGGTGAAGAACTTGACCGCGTCAGACCCGACGGTCACTCCCGCAGCCACGCGCGTAATGAGCGGTCGTCGACGCCCGCTGCATCCAGCTCCCGCTCCCCGACCACGACGACCGGAATACGGAGGGCATACCGGTCAAAGAGCGCGGGGTCTTTCGTGATATCGACGCGGTCCACCTCGAGCGGCACGTCCAGTCCGACCCGGCGCAGCGCGCGATACGCCTCCGCGCAGAGTCCGCAGTCCGGCTTTTCGAGGAGGCGCACGTCGAGCGGCGCACCGCGATGGGTCCGGCGGCGCACCAGCGCGAGCGCGCGCCGCAGGTCACCGCGCATCACCAGTTCGGCGGCAGCCCCGGAACATTCGGCGGCAGCGCCTTCCCCCGCGGGTAAATGACATACACGATCCCACCCGAGCCGCCGAGCCACACCCGCTCGAAGTCGGCGCGGCGGTAGGTCTTGCGCACCTGTTCGTTCGTTGTCGCAGCGGGGTCGTTGGTGATGACGTCGCCGTTCGTGTCGATGCCGCGAATGACGAGGAGATGGCCGTTTGTCTTACCGAACAGGAATCCCGGCAGCTCGCCGTTGATCGAGGCGACGAGCGGGATGCTCGCGGTGAGGAACTGCTGCGCCTCGTTGAGGGACCGAAGGCGCGTGACGAATCCGTCGAGGCCGAAACGAGTCGTGTAGGCGACGTTCGCCGACCAGTTCCCGGCGCCTTTGTAGCTCCAGTCGTACGTGTATCGGGCCGCGTACGGCACGTGCGGCTCGCCGTAGTCAGGGCCTGGCCACACGAGCACGTCATTCGAGGACGGCTCGGCGCCGTGGAAGCCGAGCACCATCGCGGTCGAGGTCGGGCTGCACCACGCCTCTCCGCCGCCGTCGTACTCCGGGAACTCTCCGGCGTGCTCCTCCTGCGACAGCGTCGGCACCTGCAGCTGGATCGGCTTGCCGTCGAACGCGCTCGGGATCTGATATTCGGAGGCGGCCGACACCATCGCCGCAAGCATCCCGATCGAGGGTGTCTCGGTGCTGCCGATGCGCTGATAGAGCGTCGCCCGAAGGCGGTACGAATCGAGCGGCGCCGCATTTGTGGCTCGTTTGAAAGTGTCCGTGCTCACATCGCCGTCCGCGCTTTGCTGACCCGACAACGACGCGCGGTGGATGTCCGTGTCGCCGGACGCCCACGTCATCATCGTGTAGAACTTCGTCTCGCGGCCGCTGCCGCGCGCCTGCATCTCGAGCTTGATCCACGTCCCCGCGGGCGTGTCGGCATTCCATGAGGCGACGAGCTCGTCGAAGGCGAACGCGACCGGCGTCCACTCGCTCGTCCACTCGCCGCTCTGGTATGCGATCCCGGATTGCCCGTACGGATCGTCGTACGACCCGGTCGCAAGTCCACTCGCCGCGAACACGAGCCGACCCGTTCCAGTCACTCCGCTCGATGAGCCACGCGATAAGTCCGCGCGCCGGAAGCTCACCGCCGGAACGTTCGCCGGCTGCGGCACGAGCGTCGGTGTCGGGGCTGGCGTGCTCGTGGTCACGACCTCGCTCGGCCGCGGCGTTCCCGTGGCATCAGGCGGCGGCGGCGCGCCGAGGCATGCCGCCGCGAGCAGCGTGGCCGCCACCGCGATCCCAGACCGTCGCGCTCCCCTCATCCGGGCGCGGCGGTCACCAGTTCCACGGGAGCCCGGCCACGTGAGCCGGAAGCGCCGTGCCGCTCGGGTAGATCACGTAGACGATCCCAGCCGAGCCGCCGAGCCAGACGTCCTCGAAGTCCTCGCGTCCATAGGTCTTGTTCGCGAGAGCATCCGCGAAGACCGCCGGGTCGTTGGTGATCACGTCCCCATTCGCCGAGAATCCGCGGATCACCAGCAGATGGCCGCTCGTCTTGCCGAAGAGGAAACCCGGCAGCCTGCCGTTGATCGAAGCCACGAGCGGGATGCCCGCCTCGATGAAGAGCTGAGCCTCGCTCAGCGAACGGAGTCGAGTGACGAACCCGTTCAGACCGAAGGTCGCCGCGTACGCCGTGTTGTTCGGCCAGTTGCCCGCGCCCTGGTAATTCCAGTCGTAGACGTATCGCGCGGCGTGGTCGACCTGCCCGTCCACGTGCGCCCCCGGGAACGCCGCGAGCTGCGCCCCGGTCGGGCCGCTCTTCCAGAACCCGAGGACCATCGCCGTGGACGTCGGGCTGCACCAGGCCTCTCCCCCACCGTCGTACTCGGGGAAGTGGCCGGCGTGGATTTCCTGCGACAGCGTCGGCACGTTCAGATCGACAGCGCTGCCGGTGAACGTGCTCGGGGTGGCGTAGGTGAACGCGGCGGATGTCATCGCGCCGAGGAAGCGGACGCTCGGAGTCGCCGAGCTGCCGGCCTTCCGGTAGAGCGTGACCTTGAGCCGATACGAGTCGAGCGCCGGCGCCTTGCTGTCGCGGATGAAGGTGTCGATGGCGATGAATCCGTCGACGGAGCCCTGCAGCCGGACCGAGGTCCGATGGATGTCGCCGTCGCCCGACGCCCAGACCTGCATCGTGTACCACTTGGTCTCGCGACCGCTGCCGCGCGCCTGCATCTCCACGCGTATCCAGGTCGTGGCGGGAGTGGTGGCGTTCCACGACGCGACGAACTCATCGAACGCGAACGGAACAGCGGTCCAGGCCGAGGTCCACGAACCGCTCTGGTAATTGATGTCGCCGTAACCGAAGAGATCCGTATATGTGCCTGAGATCAGCCCTTTGGCGGCGAGCGTCAGTGGCGCGCCGCGGGCGACCCCCTCGCGCAAGCCGCCGCCGAGCTCCGCTCGAGCGAATTGCACCGGTGCGTCGCCGCCCTTCGTCGCGGCGAAGCCGATCGCGGATTGCGAGATCACGAGCACGAGGCCCGCGAGGATCGCGAAGATCGCGGCTCTGCTGCGCATTACAGGCCCTCCCACTTCCGCGTGACGCGTCAAGACTAACGCGGATAGAGTCCGCTTCGTGAGCGATTTCGCGCGGCCGGATCTGTTCTGGTCGACGGAGCAAGTTGCGGCGGAGCTGCGCCATCCGAAGGTGCGTCTGGTCGACTGCCGCTTCAGCTTCGACGAGGACATGCGCGCGCGTTACATCGATGGGCATCTGCCAGGTGCCGTGTATGTCAACTGGGCGGAGGACCTTTCCGCCCCCGCGCCGTCGTCGGGACATCCACGGTGGATGCTCCAAAGCGCCGATGACTTCGCACGGACCATGGCGCGACTCGGGATCGGCGACGGAGCGATGGTCGTGGGCTACGACTCCGAAGGCGGGCATCACGCGGCGCGCCTGTGGCTCGCTCTCCGACGTTTTGGACACGATCGCATGGCGGTCATGGACGGTGGGATCCAGAAATGGATCGCCGAAGGTCGGCCTCTCGAAACCGGGTCGCGGTCCGTCAACACGCCCGCGGTTTTCACCCCGCGTCCGCGCGAAGGGGTCATTGCCTCGAAGGAGGACGTCCTCGCCGCCGTGCGCTCAGGCGACCCGTGGCTGCTCGACGTGCGCCGCGACAGCGAATTCACCGGGGCGGAGAAGCGCGCCGCCCGCGGCGGCCACATCCCGGGGGCCGTCAACATCCTCTGGAAGGACGCGCTCAAGGACGATTGGACGCTACGCGACCCCGACGAGCTCGAGGAGTTCTACACGAACGCCGGGTTCGGACCCGAGACGAGCACGATCACGTATTGCCAGGCCGGAGTGCGGGCCGCGTTCACGCATCTCGTGCTCACGGCGCTCGGACACGACGAGGTTCGCACGTACGACGGATCGTGGGAGGAATGGGGCAACGAGCCCGACCTCCCGATCATCACCGGACGAAGCTGAAGCCAGATCGGCCGAAGAACGCCGGGCGCACGTGGATCGTGAAGAAGATCCCGTCGTCCTCGAGCCAGCCAACACCGTCGACAACACCCCGCAGCGCCAGCGTGTAATCGCCGGTCGTCGCCGGAGCACGGACCGCGAACCGGAACCAGCCGACTTCGCCGGGACCGACGTAGTCCGTCGTCATCGATGTAAGCCGGTTCCCCGAGAGCCAATCCACCGCGAGCTCCGTACGCTCCGAATCCTGCGGGTCACTCGTGCCGAGAACGACTCGCTGATCGGGCACATTCAGGTACCACCCGCGAGATCCGGTGTTCTTCAGCGAGACCACGAGGGTCGTCCGCTCACCCGCATAGATGATCGGATCCGGAGTCTGCGCGTTCCAACTCGCGTGGTAGCCAGAGTCGGGAGGTAGCGCGATCGGTGGGTACACGAACCGGGCTACCGGGGACGCAACCCTCGTTGTGGGAGTGACGGCAGCGCGCGAGACGGGAGCGGCGCGCGCGACGTCGACGACACCGCCGAAGTCCGCGGCCCAGTACCAGCCGTACGTTGATCCTGTCGTGTAGCTGCGGCCCACGCCGATCGCCTGGTACTTAGGGTTCACGAGGACGGCGTAATGGGTGGGGCTGTTGATCCAACCGTTCAGGACTTCCGCGGTGGACGTGTACCCGGCGGCGAGATCCTCGCCGGTCCACGTACCGAACGCCGGGTAACCCGCGTCCGCCATCCGCTGCGTCGGCGAGCGACCGTCGAGCGAGGTGTGCGCGAAATAGTTCCGGGAGCCCATGTCGACGGACATCCATTTCGCGGCGGCCGTCAGCTTGTCCGAGACGGCGAGCGTCGAAAGCCCGCGAGCAGCGCGGAAGACGTTTATGCGCGCGACGAGATCCTGCTCCACGCTATCGAGGCTCGCTCCCTCGGCGACCAACGGCGCAAACAAGCCAAGCAAGGCCACGAGGGCAAGCACGCTCGCAAGAACAGCCCGTGAAAATCGGATCATCACACCCCTGGGTGCGACCAATGCTTGATGTGGCCGACCCCACTGGGAGTCGCGTCAGGGTGTCAGGACGGGGGTCACTGCGTGGTCGATGCGGACTTGATTCGAAGGCTCGCTTGGCTACCTGACGCGTAGTAGTCCTCGTGGGGCCCCTACCCCATCAGGGGCCCCTGCCCCTGCTAGCGGCGGCGTACGGCGGTTTGGATTTCCTTGGCGAGCTCGGGCGGAACGTCCGCTTCGATGCGTATCCCGCCCTCCTCGTAATCCACGCTTTTGAGCGACCCGCGGGTGCGGATCTGCTGCACGAGCGCGCCGGCGTGGTAGGGCAGCGTGGTCTTGACGCTTTTCCAGCCCGCGGCCGCCGCCTCGGCGAGCTTGGCGCGCAGCGTGTCGAGACCCTCGCCCTTGAGTGCGGATGTGAACACGGCCGCCGGAAACTCCGCGCCGAGCGCCTCGCGAAGGGCGTCGCCCTCCTCGCCGCGCAAGCGATCGGCCTGATTCAGCACCAGCAGGCGGGGCCTGTCGCCGAGGTCGAGGGACGTGAGCGTCTCGTCGACGACGCGCATGTGCTCGTGCAGGTTCGGATGGTTCACGTCAGCGACGTGCACGAGGAGATCAGCATCGGCGAGCTCCTCGAGCGTCGCGCGGAATGCCGCGACCAGAGTCGGTGGCAGCTTGTTCACGAACCCGACCGTGTCCGAGAGCAGGATGGCGGCGCGGCCGGGCAGCGGGACGCGCCGCGTCGTCGGATCGAGCGTCGCAAACGGCTGATCCGCGACGAGCACGTTGGAGCCGGCGAGCGCGTTCATGAGCGTGGACTTCCCGGCATTCGTGTAGCCAACGATCGCCGCGAGAAATAGTCCTTCGGCCGTACGTGACCCTCGCGCGCGCTCGCGCTGTCTCGCGACCTCGTCGAGCTGCTTGCGCAGGTCCTGGATGCGCTTGCGGATGATCTGTCGGTCGCTTTCGAGCTTCGATTCACCGGGACCACGCGTGCCGATGCCGCCACCGAGGCGCGACATCTCCTTCCCGCGTCCGGTGAGCCGCGGCAGCCGGTACTCGAGCTGGGCGAGCTCCACCTGGATCCGACCCTCGCGCGAACGCGCGTGCCGCGCGAAGATGTCGAGGATCACGGCCGAGCGGTCCACGATCGCGACGTTGGTGATCTCCTCGAGCGTGCGCTGCTGCGACGGCTTGAGCTCGTCGTCGCAGACGACGATGTCGGCGCGCAGACGCGAGACTTCGCGGCCGATTTCGCCGGCCTTTCCCTTGCCGACGTAGGAATTCGGATCGCGCGTCCGCCGAGCCTGCAGAGAGCGTCCGACCACGATGCCGCCCGCCGCTTCGACGAGCGACCCGAGCTCGTCAAGCGAGTCCTCGCCGTCGAGACGCGAACGCGGAAGCTCTACTCCGACCAGATACGCCCGCTCGGGTGGCTCGGCTGTCTCGATCACGCGGTCGATCCTTCGAACACGTACTCGGCGGGGCCCGCGAGCTCGAACGTGCTCGGTCCCGCGCGGACGAAGAGATCGCCCCCTGGCACGCGAACGGTGACTCGCTCAGCCATGCGCTGCTCGGAGATCGCTGCCGCGACGGTCGCGCACGCTCCGGTACCGCATGCGAGCGTCTCTCCCACCCCGCGCTCATTGACGCGGAGGAGGATCAGATCGTCCGCGACGACGCGGGCTACCTCCACGTTCGCCTCGCCTGCCGCCGCGCGGGCCGCGCCCGCGACGGCGTCGAGATCGGCCTTTGCTGGGTCTGCCACGAATATCACGACATGCGGATTGCCGAAGCTCACCCGATACGCACGCATTCCGTCGACGGTGATGGCCTGTGGCGAGCCCGGTGCCGCGAAGATGATGGCGATGCCCGCGTCGTCCCTTCGCGCCGTCACCGTCCCGCCGGGGAACGCGAGCTCCAGCGTCTCACCGCCGTGACGGTCGAAGAGATAGCGGGCCACGCACCGCGCGCCATTCCCGCACGACTCGCCGAGCGAACCGTCCGCGTTGTGGATGGTCACCGGCCAGCACCGACCCTGCGCGGCGCCGATGACGAGGATGCCGTCAGCTCCGATCCCCCGCCTCCGGTCGCAGAGCCCGCGGACGCGGTCGGCGGTGAGATCGGCGGGGCCCTCGACGACGATGAAGTCGTTCCCGCAGCCCTGCATCTTCGTGAACTTCAAGCGGCGGCCTCGACGATGTCCTCGAGCGGGTCCGTCGCCGTGGGATCGAACCACCGGATCGCGGGGTCGCGCCGGAACCACGTCATCTGACGACGAGAATAGGCGCGCACATCGCGTGACGTGAGTGCGACCGCCGTCTCGAGATCGATCTCGCCGCGCAGGTGCGCGGCCCAGTGCACGTACCCGTGTGCGCTCATGCTCGGGAGCCGTGGATCGACGCCGCGCGCGACAAGAGCGCGCGTCTCGTCGAGCACGCCCGCGTCGACCATCGCCCGAACGCGCTGCTCGATCGCCGCGATCAGCGCTTCGCGCGGCGGACGCAGCCCGATGCGAAGCGCGGGAATCGGCGCGCCGCGAACACGCGGCACGGGGCCGCCCGCGATGGTGGCCACCTCCAGGTAGCGAACCAGGCGCCGAGCGTTCCGCGGATCGACGCGCGTCGCGGCGTCCGGATCGATCGCGCGTAGACGCTCGTGCAGCGTCGCGGGATCCTCGGACTCCAGGCGCGCGCGGACGGCCGGATCGTGCGGGAGCGAAGCAAGGTCGAGCCCGTCCAGGAGCGCGCGGATGTAGAGACCGGTCCCGCCGACCACGAGCGTCACGTGCCCGCGAGAGCGGATCGAGGCAAGCGCGGCTTGGCCGTCCCGCTGGTAGCGAAGCACGTCGTAACGCTCGCCCGGATCGGCGACGTCGATGAGGTGATGCGGTACGCGCGCGCGTTCTCCGATGGTCGGCTTCGCCGTTCCTATGTCCATACGGCGATAGACCTGACGCGAGTCGGCCGACACGATCTCGCCGCCCAGCCGCTCCGCGGCGCGCATCGCGAGCGCGCTCTTGCCCGACGCGGTCGGGCCGACGATCGCGATCACGTCCGTACGGACGCCTCCACGGTTCGGAGCGCCTCGCGAGCCCGTGCGACGGTTGTGTGGTCCGGTGACAGCTCTCCGTAGCGCAGGTCCTCGAACGCAGCGACGATCGGCGAGGCCGCCGACCACCGCGGATCCGCCCCGCTGATCCGGCTGTGGTGCTCGGCCGGCGTCTCGGCGGCGGCCCGCCAGCCCTGCCCCGCGCGATCCGCCAGCGCGAGGAGGCGCCAGTAGCAGAGCCGGAGCGCGGCTTCCGGTGTTCCGTCATCGCGTGGCGCTCGCCGGCGGACGGGCCGTCGCGGGAAGAGCGAGCGGAGCGTTGCGCCGAGCGTGAGGCCGGGGGCCGCGGTGCGCTCCAGCTCCGCGCCCTCGGGAAGCGTCAGCCGTCGCTCGCGCACCGCGCGTTCGAAAAGGACGAGCGCGACGAGGATGACGACGATCACGATCACGATCTCGATGCCGCCGACCACGAGCGGACGCGTTCGCTCGAGCTCGCGAAGAAGCGCGACGTCGTCGGCCGGGTTCGACTGGACCGGCGGCGGGCCGAACGTGATCCAGCGCCGCAAGAGAGGTTCGAGGATCGCGTAGACGAGGCCCGCGAGATACCCGAGCGGCAGCAGCAGGAAGAAGATCACCTGGTCGAACCCTGGCGCGAGGGCTTCCCCGAGCTCGCGAAGGATCTGGTCGATCGCCGGCGCCACGAGCGCGGCGATGAGCGATCCGACACCGAGCGCGAAGACGACCGAGTTCGCCGACGAGAGCCGAGCCGAACCAGCCGTGCCCGCCGTCAGCGCGAGCTCTTCGGCCGAGCGCGCGACCGAGAGCGCCACCGCCGACGCGGCCACGAAGATGAGCGCGAACGGAACGAGCGGCGTGCGGTCGACCGGCATCGGCGCGACGGCCACGAGGGTGAGGGCGATCGCGCCGAAGGGCAGCGCGTTCCGCGCATCGCTCCACCGCACCGCGCCGCGCGCCAGCGATACCACGCGCCAGAGATACACCTCGCCGACGATGACGAACGCGATGATCCGTCCGCCCCAGGTCACGACGTCGAGCGGACGCGTCGGCAACAGCACCGCAAGGACGACGCACACGGCCAGTGTCGAGACCACGACCGTGGTGCCGCGCGCCTCCGAACCCGTTTCGCGAAGCGCGGCCACGAGCACGAGCGTCGCGCCGATGAGTCCGAGCGTGGTCGGCGTCAGCGCGAGCGGCTCGATGCCCCCGGTCATATGGACGAGGGCGAGAAGGCACGCGATCGCGATCGCCTCCATCACCGCGCGGGCGGCGAGCAGCGCCGCGAAGGCGCGCGAGCTAGACCGCCGCACTTCGCTCCCTTTGAGTGAGGACGTCGTGCGAGACGCCGTGGACCGTGAGGTGCCCGCCGAGCGCGGGGGCGATCTCCCCCACGCAAACGATGAGCACGCGATGGTGCGCACGCCGGAGCGCGACCGCCGCGTTCGCGAGGCCCTGGCCGACCCGAGGGGTGACGATCACCAGCGTGGCGCCCCACGGGAGACGTCCGCGCTCGCGAAGGAACACCGTCTCGGGCGCACCCACGGCATACGGTCCAAGTCGCGCGAGGATCTCGAGGCTCCGGGTGAGCGACCTCGGTCCGCGCCCGAGCGCGGAACGGGGACGTTCGTGCGTGAGGTTGTCGATCCCGTTCGTCACGAGACCGACCTGGCGCCCGGCCGCCGCGGCGAGGCGCACGAGCTCGGTCGCCGCGGACACGACGAGCTCCGCGGCCTCCGGGTCGGCCTGGATCCAGTACTGCTCGTACGACGCCACGTTGACGAGGAAGATCGAGTCGAGGCTCGTCGCGGGTTCGTAGAGCTTCGTCTGGAGCTCGCGCAGACGAGCCGACGCCTTCCAGTGGATCTCCTTGCGTGCATCGCCGCGGCGATGCGGGCGGACTCCGCGGAAGCGGAGCGGATCGGGCACGAGGCCACGGCGCGTGGCCGTCTCCGCGAGAGGCCGCAGCGAAGCGAGCGCGCGATCGCGAACCGCGAGTGGGGCCGGGTACGCGATGACCTCCTGGGCGAGCGGGACGGTGCGCTCGGTCTGCGTGAACCCGAGCCAATCGCCCGCGCGCAGGCGCAGCGGTCCGATCGCGTATGCGCCGCGAGCCGGGACGCGCACGGGCAGGCGCACCACGACCCGCTCACGACCGCGTAACGGGAACCCGCAATCGATCCAACCGCGCGGCGTGCCCGGCACGGGATTGGGCGGCTCGACGCCTTCACCGAGAAAGAGGCGCGCCTCGAGCCACGGCATCGGTATGGGCTTGCGATTGGCGATCTCGACAGTCGCGACGGGGAGCTCGCCGGCGACGATCCGATCCGGAACGAGGGTCACCCGGACGTCGACCGCCGAAAGCGCGAGGCGGCCGGTGATCTCCACAACGAGCAGCGTGACCACAGCGCCGAACGCAAGGACGATGAGGGCGGGCGCGCGGCTGATCGCCGCGATCGCGACGAACAGCGCGACGGCCTGCCATGGAAATCGGCCGGTTCGCACGTCGCGCGGACGGGTCTCCATCGGATCAGCCGGCGGGGAGCGTGTTGGCGATGTCCTCCGCGGGTACCGGCGTGCGCGCTAGGACCTCGCCGATGATCGCGGTCGTCGTTCGCCCGCGCATCTGCGCATCGGCATTCAGGAACAGGCGATGGCGCAGGACCGCGAGGGCCTGCGCCTTCACGTCGTCGGGAAGGACGTATGCGCGCCCGCGTATGGCCGCGTGCGCCTGCGCCGCGCGATAGAGCGCGAGCGCCGCGCGAGGGCTCGCACCGAGCTCGACACCGTCGATACGGCGCGTCCCTCTAACGATCTCGACGGCATAGCGGCGCACCGCCTCGCCGACGCGGACATCACGCACCTCGTCACGGAGCTCGGCGATCTCGGCCGGGTTCAGGATCGGATCGAGCGTCTCGGCGCGAACGTTCGCGGGGCCGTGGATTCTCAAAATATTGTCCTCGTCGTCGGCACTCGGGTACCCGAGGTTCAAGAGGAAGAGGAATCGGTCGAGCTGCGCCTCCGGCAGCGGGAACGTGCCTTCGAGCTCCACGGGGTTTTGCGTCGCGATGACGAGAAATGGGTCCGGCAAGGGATGCGTGGTCTCGTCGACCGTCACCTGGCGCTCCTGCATCGCCTCGAGGAGTGCGGATTGCGCGCGTGGCGTGGCGCGGTTGATCTCGTCGACGAGCACGACGTTGGCCGACAGCGGGCCGGGCCGGTACTCGAACGCACCCGCGTGCTGGTCGTAGATCGAGACGCCGGTGACGTCGCTCGGTACGAGGTCAGGCGTGCACTGGATGCGCCGGAACGTAAGGTCGAGCGACCGGGCGACCGCGCGAGCGAGCGTGGTCTTGCCCACCCCGGGTACGTCGTCCAGGAGGACGTGACCTTCCACGAGCAGAGCGCCGAACAGCTGCTCGGTGACCTCGCGCTTTCCCACGACGACCGCGCCGATGTGCTGGACGAGGCGCTCGGTCGCCCCGCGAACAGTGAGAGTCACCCCAGAACTATGCGGCCTCCAGTTTTCGGACGGACGAGTGGTCCGACGTGGGGCCGCCGCGAATGACGTTCGCGGTCACGAGCGCGAGCGCCAGGCTGACAAAGGCGCCCACGGCGTGCAGGGCGAGCACGACGGGGTCTTGCTCGCGCATCGAGAACGGCGTGAACGACCGCTCGATGAAGAGGATGAGGGCGATGGCGATGAGCGCGCGGAGGGCGAGCCTGACCCCATGCGCCGCACGCGCCGCGACCGAAAGCGCGACCACCGCGAACAGGTAGACGAACCACCCCGTGCCCTCGCTCGTGATCGTCCAGCTCTTGCCGCCCGGCACGTAGCCCTCGTAGATGCCGTCCGCGACGAGCGCGATGGCGAGCGCGCTCGTGACTCCGCCGATCAGCCATGCGTTTCGCGTGGCGATCGCGACGCTCCGGCGTGCCACCGCGTCCGCGCTCGGCTCGGGTTTGACGGCCGCCGGAGTCGAGCCCTCGAGCGCGAAGAGCGTGTCGACGTCGGGCGCGGCGTTGCCCAGACGCCAAACGCGCAGCGCCGTGATAAGGATGAGCAGCTCGACCGCCGCGGTCGCGAAATGTGTGATGACCGACTCGATCGGCTTCGGTCCGAGCGCGAAGGCGGTGATCGGCCGCTCGATCAGGAAGAACACCGAAAGGCCGATCCGCGACTGGAGGCTGCGCTCGCTGCCACGCGCGACCATCACAGCGACGGCCGTATTGACGATCGCGAAGATGTACGAGATCTCGGCGAGGTTCCCGTACCTGCCGGTGAACCAGGAGGGCCCACCGGGATACACGCCGTCCAACAAGCCGTCGACGACAAAGAGGAGCGATGCGAACAGCATGAGGAGCACGACCGGCCGGAGCGCCCCTGCCACCCGAGACCCCCTTCTCTCCCGGGCGGAATGTTATTCCTAGGTCGCCCGGCGGCGTGACTCGAGGCGCTCGATCGTCTCTGGCGGCAAGAAGACGCCACCGAGGTCCGTGCCGTGCTCGCCTCGGCCGTGGAAGTCGCTGCCGCCGGTTGGAATGAGGTCGAGGTCGCGCGCGAGACCGAGGCAACGCGCGGTCATCTCCGGCGAGTGCTCGCCGTAGTAGGCCTCGATGCCCGCCAGCCCGGCGGCGACCATCTTTGGTAGCAGCTCCTCGAGGCCGATCACCGTGCCCGGGTGCGCGAGCGACGGGACGCCACCGTGCTTGCGCACGAGGGTCACCGCCTCGAGCGGCGTCAGGCCCACTCGCGCCACGTAGGCGGGCGAATCCTTCGCGATGAGCGTGTCGAAGGCATCGTCGTACGAGCTCACGTAGCCCTTCTCGAATAGCGCCTGCGCCAGGTGCGGGCGTCCGAGCGCGCCGCCCTGCGCGATCTCGAGCACTCGAGCAAGGTCGACGGCGTAGCCCTGCGCATTCAGCTTTTCGACCATGAGCTCGATCCGGCGGCCGCGGTTGTCTCGCAGCCAGCGAAGACGCTCCTCGAGCGCGGAGTCTGCGGGATCGATGAAATACCCGAGGACGTGCGCGTCGCCCCACTCGGACTCGGTGTTGAGCTCGGTCGCCGGAATGATGCGTACGCCGAGCGCACTTCCCGTCGCGGTGGCCTCGGCCACTCCGGCCAGCGTGTCGTGATCCGATACCGCCTGGACCTTCACGCCGCGTGCGGCCGCGCGCTTGACGAGGTCCGCCGGCGAGAGCGCGCCATCCGAGCGGAGCGAGTGTGTGTGGAGGTCGATCGCGTACCCCGCGGTTATGGTTCCCACTCTCGGTCCAGACGCTCGATCGAACGCGCGCGGCCGGTGTCGTCGTCGATGTCGATCACGACGCTGTTGAACTGCACGACGCCGGACGCGACCTCGAAGCGACGCGGAAGGTGGTCGAGGTAGCGCGCAACGATGATCGACGGCTCGATCCCGAGAACCGAGTCGCGCGGCCCGACCATGCCGGCATCGGCGACGAGCGCCGTTCCCTGCGGGAGGATCCGCGCGTCGGCCGTCGGCACGTGGGTGTGGGTCCCGAGCACGGCGGAGAACCGCCCGTCGAGATGCCATCCCATCGCGAGCTTCTCGCTCGTCGCCTCCGCGTGCCAGTCGAGGATGCGGACCTTCGGCGCGCGGTCGCCGAGCTCGGTCAGGAGCGCATCGACCGCACGGAAGGGATCGTCTTGCTCGGCCATGAAGACCCGACCGATCGCGTTCACCACGAGCGCACCGTTCTTGATGACCCAGCCTTTGCCCGGATTCCCGAGCGGAAGGTTGAGCGGCCGCACGCAGAAGTCGAGTGTCTCGATCTCCTTCAGGAAGCTCCGCTGGTCCCAGACGTGGTTCCCGTTCGTGATCACGTCGGCTCCCGCGTCGTGGATCTCGCGCGCGATCTCGCCCGTCAGCCCAGCGCCGCCCGCGGCGTTCTCGCCGTTGACGATCACGAGATCGATAGCGCGCTCGCGCTTGATGCCGGGAACGAGCGCGGCGACCGCTTGACGACCGGGCTTGCCGACGACATCGCCGACGAAGAGGGCTCTCATCGCCCGCGAGCGAGGGGCGTCAGCAACGCAGGGGCTGTCGTGCGAGTGTGTTCCGCTCGTCCACGCTCCGGTTGAAGGCGTCGACGCGCGCGTCGTTCTCGCCCAGCAGACGGTTGTATTGATCGATCAGCGTCGTGTACGTGGCGTAGACGTCGGGCGGGAGGATGCGGCTGGGGTACTGGCTCTCGATCGCGGCGATCCGCCCTGAGATGGTCTCGAGCTGCGCGTTCGTCGCGGCGATCGCCCTGCGCGCGGACGCGAGGCTCGCGTCGAGGTTGTTGATCTGCGTGACGAGATTGTTGGCCTGCGTGACGCACGCGTCGGCCTTTGGAGCGGGGATGTCGGCGAACCCCATGGTGCGGAGCTCGCGCTCGCTGAAGCGATTCGGGCATGTCACGAAACCCGGGAACACCATGCAGGTGACGGGATGTGTCATCAGGCCGAATCGATCGACTCCCTGAAGGAGCGGGTCAGCGATCGGCTCGAGCCAGTGCCCGTCCGTTCCGGCATCGGTGCCGCGGCAGCACCAGATGTGCCCGAGCTCATGCAATGCGACGGCGACGGAGTTCTCGGTCGAGACCGGTCCGAGCTCGTCGACCATGTACAGGAGGATGCGCTGCGATCCGTCCGGTGATGTGAGATGCAGCGAGCTGCTCCGCCCGGGCACGACGTAAATGACGATGTCCGCGGACGACTGCACGAGCTTCACCGTGCTGAGTCCACGTGTCGCCGCGGACCACTCCTTGACCAGCGTGTCGCCCAGGCGGGTGACGCTGGCGTCTCGCGCTGCCACGAGCGACGGCTCCAGCTTCGTGGTGAGACCGGTGAGGCCGGCCAGCGGATCGACGGCCTGAACCCGCGCCGTGAAGCTCTTGGGGTCGATGCCCTTGAGCGCGACCTCGAACTCCGCCCACATGCTCTGCGGACCGTCGGCCCCATTGCAGGACACCTCGTATCGGCCGTGTCCCGTGGGAACGAGGGGCGCCGGATACGTCCAGCTCAAGACTCCCGTCGCGTCGGCCTTCCCCGCAAGTGTCTTCGGGGGTCCGTCACCGAAGGTCCCGCCATCCACCTTGATCGCCACATCGCAGCTATCGAGCGGGCGTGTCTTGATGTCGAGCGCGCCGTAGCGCGAGCTGACCACGGTCAGCGGGACCGGCGACGCGGTCGGTGTGATCGTCGCCGACGCGGATGCGGCCACCGTCGGATCCGCCCCGGCAGGGGTAGACGCGGGTTCGCACGCCGCGAGCAGACAACCGAGTACGAGGGCGAGCCCAAGAGTTTTCACTTCGCCGCGCCTGATTGTGAAGGCCGGTCCTAGGCGCGCGTGTTTCCGAATTGGAGCGTTATTTCGCGTACTCCACCGCGCGCGTCTCGCGGATGACCGTGATCTTGATCTGACCGGGGTATTGCAACGTGTCCTGGATTTTCTGCGCGATGTCGCGGGAGAGCCGCGCAGTCTGGAGATCGTCGAGCTGCTCCGGTTTGACCACGACGCGAACCTCGCGCCCAGCCTGGATCGCGAACGACTTCTCGACACCGGGAAAGCTGTTCGCGACGCTTTCGAGTTCCTGCAGCCGCTGGATGTAGTTCGAGACGATCTCGCTGCGGGCGCCGGGCCGCGCCGCGCTGATGGCGTCGGCGGCCGAGATGAGCGTGCCGACCATCGTGACCGGCTCCACGTCGCCGTGATGGCCGACCACTCCGTCGATGACCGCTTGCGGGAAGCCGTAGCGCTTGAGGAGCTCGCCCCCGATCACGGTGTGCGGCCCTTCGACCTCGTGATCGATCGCCTTGCCGATGTCGTGGAGAAGACCGGCGCGCTTCATCGTCTGTGGGTCGTACCCGGTCTCGGACGCGAGCATTCCCGCGACGTGCGCGACCTCGATCGAATGACGCAGGACGTTCTGACCGTAGGAGGTGCGGAAATGCAATCGGCCCAGGAGCTTCACCAGATCGGGGTTGAGCCCGCCGATGCCGACCTCGTAGATCGCCGCTTCGGCCGCTTCCTTCATGACCTGGTCGATCTCGGTACGGGCCTTCCCGACCATCTCCTCGATGCGTGCGGGATGAATGCGCCCGTCGACGAGCAGCCGCTCAAGCGCGCGTTTCGCGATCTCCCGGCGGATTGGATCGAAGCCCGAGACGACCACCGCCTCAGGCGTGTCGTCGATGATCAGGTCGACACCCGTGAGGGCCTCAAGGGTGCGGATGTTCCGGCCCTCGCGTCCGATGATCCGGCCCTTCATGTCGTCGCTGGGGAGGGCCACGACGGTCACGCTGTGCTCGGCAGTGTGCTCGGCGGCGTACCGCTGGAGCGCCATGGTGATGATGTCGCGAGCCCGCTCGTCTGCTCGCTCTCGCGCCTCGGTCTCGAGCTCGCGGACCTTTCGGCCGGTAATGTCGCGCATCTCCTCTTCGACCCGATCGAGGAGAAGGCCGCGCGCCTCCTCCATGGTCAAGGAGGCGACCCGAGCCAGCTCAGTGCGCTGCTCGTCGTGGAGCTGTGCGATTTTCCCCCGCTCGGCCTCTAGGTCCTGCTCCTTCTGGCCGAGCCGGCGGTCGCGCTCGTCGACCTGGACGACCTTCTGGTCGAGCTGTTCGTCCTTTTTGTCGAGCCGGCCCTCGTATCGTTGGAGCTCGGCGCGCCGCTCCCGGTTCTCGAGCTCGGCGGTCTTCGCGACTTTGAGGGCCTCGTCCTTGGCCTCGAGGATGATCTGGTTCTGCCTGGCTCGCGCCTCGGCGAGCAGGCGGTCAGCGTTCGCCCGTGCGGTGGTTTCGCTACCGAGCGCGACTGAACGCCGCACCAAGAGGGCGATCCCGAAGCCGACGACAGCCGCGGCGAGGGCAACGAGGCCCACGACGAGCAGATCGGGCATGCCAGTGTCCTTTCCGTGCCGCGTGTGCGGGGACGCTCGCTCGTGTTGTCGTGTGGTCGCCCCCGTTTTCGCGTAAGTGACCGGTGGAACGGGGCGCTCCGCCAGTCACGTTGGTTCACAAAAGTTTGGTGCGGTCAGGATAACGCAGGTTCGGACGCCGCGTACGAAACGCGTACAGGCTAGGCTCGGAGCGATGCCGGTTCCCGAGAACGAGACGCGCTTGGACGAAGGCGCGCTCGCTTCCCTACTCGCAGCCGGCACGGGCTGGAGCCGCGATGGCGACTCCCTGACGAAGACGTTCACGTTCAAGGGCTTCAAGGGGGCCATGGCTTTCGTTAACCGGGTCGGGGAGGCGGCGAACGCCGCGAACCACCATCCGGACATCCACCTCGAGGCTTACAAGACCGTCCGCATCGTCCTCACGACGCACGTCGCGCACGGGCTGACGGACGCGGACGTCGATCTCGCGAAGACCCTCGACGGACTCGAGCGGGTCAGCCCGCTTGGCTAGGACCGCGGGCTACACGCCGAGCACAGCGGACCAGCTCACCACGGCCAGCGGCGGAAGTACCAGGTTGTCGAGGCCGAACCCGAGGGAACCTTCAACCAGGGCGAGGAACAGCGCCGCGGCCGCGACCGCACCGAGACTGAGCGGCGCCCATGCCGTCGCGACGAGGCCGATGGCCACGGCGACACCGAGGAAAGCGAGCGATCCTCCGAGCGACTTCGTCCCTTTCCACACGCGCCACCTCGGACTCGAGAGCCAGGCGCCGGCGAGGGCCGCGGCGGGATCGGCGAGCGCGAACGTGAGCGCCCCGAGGACGTACGAGGCGGGCTGCGGCCAACCCACGATCGCCGCGAGCGCGAGTCCGAGCGGGAACAGCGCCGCCCCCAACGTCGGGCGCTCGACTCCGTGCACCGAGCGGAGGATCCCTCGGCGATAGGTCCACGCGAGGACCGCCGCGATCACGACGGCGAGCGCGACACTCTCCTCGACGGTCAGAAACGCGGGCAGCAGCGCCGCGACGGACGCTCCCGTCGCGTGCGTGTAGCGCCGGGTCGCATCGGCACCGACCCCACGGCGTCGCAGCACCTCGGCGGAGATGAAGAGCGCGGCGATCGCGAGGAGGAACAGTGCCAGCTCAGCGACGTGCATCGTGTCCTCGAGGGAGCATGCGCATGAGCCTCTCGACCGCCACGTGGCAACCCGCGCCGAGCAACGCGCTCGCGGTCGCGTCGACGACGTCGATCCGATAGAGCAAGCGGATCGCGACGGCACAGCCGATCACCGAGTCGAGCTGATCGACGACGTACTGCGCGACTCTCGCTCGAGGTGCTGATGTCCCCGGCGCGATCCCCAGCCTTCGCTTGACGAAGCTGTTCGGCAGCTCGGCGACGACGTACGCGGCGCCACAGATCGCGCCGACGATCCAGGCCGGCGGAGCACCGGGCCGGAGCGGAGCGAGCACGGCGAGATTCGGCGATCGTGCCGCGATCGTTTGCTGCGCCGTGATCGTTATCGCGGTTGCCGCCGGCATCACGACGAAGCCGCGCCAGGTCTTGTTGCTCCCGAGCAGCGCCCGCCCGCGCCATCGGCGACCCGCGTCGATCGGCCGGGCGAGCTCGGGAACAAGATTCAGCGTGATGACCGCCACATGGACGAGGCCCGCGATCAGGACTGGCGCGGTGAGCCACACCGCCCGCTCGGCGCGGCGCGTCACCGACGCGGGCGATTCAGCAAACGCCGGAGCGCATAGGAAAACGCTACGAATGCGAGCGTCGCCGCCCATCCCGCGAGCTCGATCCGGAGAGACGAACGGTCGGCAGTGTCCGCCACCGCCCGGCACGATACTCGGGCCATCATGCTCAGGCGTGAGACCAGGATGGACGCGGATCACGGGTGCTGGGGTCGCGGCGATCCTTCTCGCCTCGATCCCCCTCGCGACAGTTGACCGGCGGCGTGGCGCGCGTTTCCTCGCAACGGCGCTGGGCTCGTTCCTTCTCCAGCAAATCCTGATCGCGCGTGCGTTGGCGCACCCCGACCCGGGCGAGCCCGACGACCTCGACGCTGTCGATGCGCTGACGCTGAGCAGAGGCCTTGCCGCTTCGATCGTCGCCGGCGCGGCAATCGCTGGTCGCGATCGAAGGGCCTATGGCGCGAGGATCGGTTGGCCGCTGGCGCTGTCTGGGTCGACGCTCACCGACTGGATCGATGGGCCGCTGGCGCGCCGGCGCGGACGCGGTCCCACGCGTCTCGGCCGAGTGCTGGATCTCGAGCTCGACAGCTGGCTCACGCTCGCGACGACGTTTGCGGGGACGCGGCTCGGGACGCTCGATGCGTTGTGCCTCATCACGCCGTCGCTTCGCTACCTCGCGATGGCATCGCCGATCTCTTACGAGGACGTGCATGCGGTCGGGAAGAGCGACCGCGCCCGGAACCTCGGGATAACCCAGATGGCCCTGGCGCTCGCGTCATTCGCGCCGTTCGCCGGAGCCGGAACGACCGCCCTCGCGCGGGTCGCGTCCTTGGTGCTGTTGCCGATCCACGTGGCCGCGCTCGCCGCGGCACTTCCCCGCTTCGGCCGCTCGCGCTAGTCGGTCGCCGCCTCGATCTCCGGCCTTGCGATCACCTCGTCGATCACGTCGTAACCGAACCCGCGCTGGGCCAGGAACGCGTGGATCTTGCGCTTCCGCTCGGGGACCGCGAGCGACTCCCACCGCCTGAGCTGCCGCGCGATCGCTCGTCGCGCGCGGTCGGCCTCGCTTTCGGCCGGCATCTCTCCGAGCGCGGCGTCGATAGTCTCGCGGGAAACACCCTTGTTGGTGAGCTCGCTCACGAGCGCGCGATCGCCCTTCGGACGAAATCGCGAGCGCTGCTCGACCCAGTACTTGGCGAAGTCGAGGTCGTCGACGTAGCGCTGCGCGCGCAGCTTGTCGATGGCGCCGTCGATGGCCTCGTCGTCATAGCGCTTGCCGCGCAGATGGCGGCGGATCTCGGAAACGCTCCGCGGCCGGTTCCCGAGGAACTGCACGGCAGCCTCGTATGGGCTGGCGAGCGGCTTGGACCGGGGGCTAGCTTTCCTCAGCATTCGGGCCTTCGTTGCCGACCGCCGGGCTGCCCTCGCGCACCTTCGCGTCGATCTCGGCCGCGACATCCGGATGCTCGCGCAGGAACTGCTTCGCGTTCTCGCGGCCCTGCCCGATCCGCGTCTTGCCGTAGTTGATCCACGCGCCGGATTTGTCGAGCACACCCGTCGTGATGCCCATGTCGAGGAGCCCGCCCTCGCGTGAGATGCCCTCGTTCGCGAGGATCTCGATCTCGGCGATGCGGAACGGCGGCGCCACCTTGTTCTTCACGACCTTCACCTTGACCCGGCGACCGATGACGACGTCGCCCTGCTTGATGGGCTCGATCGGCCGGATGTCGATGCGCACGGACGCGTAGAACTTCAGCGCGCGTCCGCCCGAGGTTGTCTCAGGGTTGCCGAACATCACGCCGATCTTCTCGCGCAGCTGGTTGATGAAGATCACGGTGGTCTTGGTCTTGGAGATCGTCCCGGTGAGCTTGCGGAGCGCCTGGCTCATGAGCCGCGCCTGCAGTCCCATGAACGAGTCGCCCATCTCGCCCTCGATCTCCTCGCGCGGCACGAGCGCGGCGACCGAGTCGATGACGACGATGTCCACCGCGCCCGATCGCACGAGCGTGTCGACGATCTCGAGCGCCTGCTGGCCGTTGTCCGGCTGCGAGATGAGCAGATCGTCCGTGCTCACGCCGCAGGTGCGCGCCCACGCTGCGTCGAGGGCATGCTCTGCGTCGATGAAGGCCGCCGTGCCGCCGGTCTTTTGAGCCGAGGCGACGGCGTGGAGCGCGAGTGTGGTCTTTCCGGAGGCCTCCGGGCCGAAGATCTCGATGACCCGGCCGCGCGGGAACCCGCCGACGCCGAGCGCCATATCCACGGCGAGCGAGCCGGTCGAGATCGCGTCGATCTTCTCGCCGGTGTTGGCGCCGAGCTTCATGATCGAGCCCTTCCCGAACTGCTTCTCGATCTGCTGGATCGCCTGCTCGATCGCTCTGGATTTCTCTGTTACAGCCACCTTCTGCTCCTTAGCGCTCCCAAAAAGAGCGGCGCCGGCTTGCTTCGCACCGGCGCCGCCCCGCTCTCCTCCGTTTTTTCCGGAGTGGCTCGTCACCAGTTCTCTTTCTCTTTCCGTTTCGGCTTCACGATCTCGAAGGTCATGGGCTGGACCGGTTGCGCCACGCCCTTCCGCTTCAGCTCTTTCTCGAGCTGCTCTTTGGACTTCTTTTTCTTGTTCTTGTCTTTGGCATCGCCTCGACCCGCTGGCATCGGTCCCTCCAAAAAACCCCGCGGGAAGCTTCGCGGGACCGGTCGAGCATAGCGTGACCGGAGCGGCCAGACTGTCCGGCGTGCCCGCCCGCCCGCGACGGCCCTCGGCCAGAGTCGCCACCCGCACCGGCGACGGCGGCGAGACCTCGCTCTTCGGCAAGGAGCGAGTTCGCAAGACCGATCCTCGAATCGAGGCGCTCGGCGACCTCGACGAAACACAGGCCGTTCTCGGAGTCGCGCGCTCGCTCGCACCGCGTTCGAGCCTGGGCCGTGAACTCCTCGAGCTGCAGCGTGGCCTGTACGTGGTCATGGCGGAGGTCGCCACCCCGCGGGACGATCTGGCCCGCCTGAAGGACCGCATCGACGGCGCCGCGGTCGCCCGGCTCGATCAGGTGCTCGAAACCCTCAAGAAAAAGACGCCCATCGAGGGACGCTTCGTCATCCCTGGCGAGAATCGCTTCTCCGCGAGCCTCGATCACGCCCGCACGGTCGCTCGCCGGGCGGAGCGGCGAGTGGTCGAGTGCGTCGACGACGGCTACGTTTCGGGCGGCGATCTGCTGCCCTGGCTGAACCGCCTCTCCGACGTTCTCTTCGTGCTGGCACGCACCAGCGAACGCGCGACTCGCGCCCGGCGGTGACCTCATCCGAGAGCGCGTGGCTCGACGTGGCTCCGTGGGGCATCACGCCTCGCGTCGCGGAGCGCCTCCGGGCGACCGCCGAGGAGGTCGCGCGCGAATGGGGCGTTGCGATCGGTGAGCGCGTGACCGCGGGCCGCTTCTCGTACGTGGCCTTCGCCGGCAATGACGCAGTCCTCAAAGTGGTCCCGGTGGAGGACGACGGGGCCGATCACGAGGCCGACGCGCTGGAGCTGCTGGCCGGCGACGGCGCGGTTCGCCTGCTGCGGCACGATCGGGATCGTCGCGCCATCCTTATCGAGCGCGCGCGGCCCGGCGACGACGCATCGGGCCTGCCGGAGGAGGAGGCGATCCGCGTCACGATCGCTGCGACGACGAGGTTCTGGCGGCCGGCCCAGCGGGATCGCCCGTTCCGCTGGATCGGCGATCACGTCCCACGGTGGCTGGACAACGCCGGCGATCACTACCTCGTGCGTCAGGCCAAGGAGATCTACGCGTCGATGCGTCCCGCCGACACGACGCTCGTCCACGGCGACTTTCATCACTACAACCTCGTGCGCAACGGCGACGGTTGGGTCGTGATCGATCCGAAGCCCATGGTCGGCGAGCCCGAGTTCGACGTCCCGACGTTCCTCTGGAATCCAAAGGGCGACCTACCCACGAAGGATCGGGTCGAGCGCTGGATCGCAGCGTTCGCGGACGCCGGCCTCGACGCGAACCGCATGCGCCAGTGGGCGATCGTGCGCGGTACGTATGAGGGACTGCCGCTATCGCGGAGCGAGACCGCCGAGACCTCGCCGCAGCTACGAGTGGTACGCGCGCTCCTCTAGCTCAGGATCAAACGCTACGGGCCAGATCCATTCCATACCTGCGGCAGATCAGCGAAGCCAGGGCGGCGCTTCCCAGCGGTCCGGGAGCACCGTGACCTTCACGGGCATCTCAGCGGCGGTCTCAGAGGCCGACTGGATCTGATTGATCAGCATCGGTCCGTACGGGCAGAACGGCGTCGTGAGCACCATCCTGATCTCAGCCTCTTCGGGCGTGAACACGACCTCGCGGATGAGGTCGAGGTCGATCACCGAAAGCCCGATCTCGGGATCGAGCACCGACTGCAGCGCGTTCAGGATCTTCTCCTGCTTCTCGGCCTCGGCTATGACGGGTGTGGGCTTTTTCTCGTCGGTCACTTTCTCTTCGCTCACTGGTTCTCCTTTACCGCCGCACCCGGGCCACCAGGCTCAAGGTCACGGTCAGCGGAACGCTCAGCACTATCCAATTGTCTCACCTCAATGTCACCAGAAGGACGCGATCGTCGTCCGCCGTCGGCACACCGCGACCGTCCCGATTCGACGTAAGTACGAGGAATTCGCCGCTCGCTATCTCGAATACATCGCGTAACCGGCCGTATTGATTGGTCACGAGCTTCTCCTGGAATAGGACGGTCCGGCCATCGGGGCCGAAAACGACGCGGTCCAAATGCTGGCCGCGCAGGGTGGCGAAGATGAGCGATCCGCGGAGCGGCCCGGGCCGCGTGGCGAATGCCGCACCCGACGGCGCCCACGTTTCCAGGCGTCCGCTGTCGACCAGCGGATCGCGGAATCGCGGATCGCCGGCGCCGCCGCGCACGGTCGGCCATCCGTAGTTGCCGCCGGGCACGATGAGATTGACCTCGTCGTTGCAGCAGTTCGGGAATGGATTGGACGGCCCATGTTCGGTCTCGTACAAGGCCCCGGTGTCGGGGTGCCACGCGAGGCCCTGAACGTTGCGATGACCCAGCGAATACACCGGAGAGCCTGCCGTCGGGTTGTCCGCGGGTATCGAGCCGTCTTTGTTCAGTCGCAGGACCTTCCCGGCGAGGCTGCCCGGGTTTTGCGCGTTAGCGCCGTTCTCCGCATCGCCGGTGGTCACGTAGAGCTTCCCGTCGGGACCGAACTTCACCCGACCGCCGTCGTGATTGTTGTTGCCGGGGATCCCGTCGAGCAGGATCGTCTCTTCGACGCCGCGATCGTTCGCATCGCGTATGCGGACGAGCTTGTTGCGCGTCGCGCCGCCCGAAGCTGCGTAGCTGTAGTAGATGTAGACGAACCGATTGCTCGCGAAGTCGGGGTCAAGCGCGAGCCCGAGGAGACCCTTCTCGCCGTCATTGCTTGTGCTTGCAGGAACCGTTGCCCACGGATCCGGACGGAGCCCGCCACCTTGTCCGAGCTGCACGACGCGCACGCGACCCGCGCGCTCGGTGACGAAGAGCCGCCCGTCCGGCGCGAGGTCGATCGCCCACGGCGCTCGCAATCCGGCCGCGACGAGCTGCACGTTCTCGACGACCGCGGGACCGATCCTCGGCGAAGGCGTGGGCGTCGGGCTGGCAGTCGAGGGTGGTGCGGTCGTCGGAATCGGCACGGTCGTCGTCCGGGTCGAAGACGTCGCGGCCGGTGGTGCCGCGCACGACATGAGAAGAAGTGCGATGAGCGCGGCGGCGCCGCGGGTGGTCACACGCTCGCCGCTCGCCACTCGGAGAGTTGCGACGGCGGCATCGGCTCGGCGATGAGATAGCCCTGAGCGCCCGAGAACCCGAGCTCGGCGAGCCGCGCCCAGGTCTCTTCGTCCTCGACGCCAACGGCTGTCGCCATGATCCCCCGCCCCCGAGCGGCGCTGACAACGGCACGGACGTATTCGAGCGCGCGGTGGTCGCGGCCCATGCGTGAGACGAGACCGCGGCTGACCTTCACGATGTCGACGGGAAGCTTCTCGACCATGTGCGCATCCTCGTCACTCGCGTCATCGAGCGTGACTCGTATCCCCTTCGCGCGCATGAGCTCGAGCATCGGCACCGGCGGATCCGGGTCACGCGCGAGCGCGCGCGACGAGACCTCCATGATGAGGTGCTCCGGGCCACCGGCGACCTTCAACGTGAGCTCAGCGAATCTGCGGAAATGCGTGTCGTGAAGGTTCTCGACCGAAAGGTTCACCGCGACCGCGAGCGCCGTTCCATCCTGCCGCCAGACGTTCGACTGGAGGAGCGCCTCGCGAAGGACCCAGAACGTGAGCTGTCGGCTGAGGCCCGCGGCCTCGACCTCGGGCATGAATTCGAGCGGCGATAGAAGGCCGCGGTCAGGATGCCGCCACCGGACCAGCGCCTCGACTCCGTTGAGCTGGCGGTTCGGCACGTCGACCATCGGCTGGTAATGCAGGACGAGCTCGTTCTCGGATATCGCGCGCTCCAGCTCGAAGCGCTTCACTCCTGGCCGTCCCAGAGCGTGCCGCTGGTCGGCACCTCCAGGCCAAGGTGTTTATAGGTGCGCTCGGTGGCCACACGGCCCCGCGGAGTCCGTTTGAGGTAGCCCTCCTGCAGCAGGTACGGCTCGTACACGTCCTCGATCGTCTCGGCGTCCTCGCTCACCGCCGCGGCAAGCGTCTCCAGACCCACGGGGCCGCCTCCGAACTTGTCGGTGATCGCGCGCAGGAGACTGCGGTCGCGGTCATCCAGACCCGCGTCGTCCACCTCGAGCGCGGCGAGCGCTTCGCGTGCGACCGGGAGCGTGACGTTGCCGTCGTGACGCACCTGCGCGTAATCGCGCACGCGCTTGAGCCACCGATTCGCGATCCGTGGCGTCCCGCGCGCGCGGAGAGCGATCTCGCGAGCGGCGGCAGGATCGATCTCGACCTTCAGGATGCGCGCCGACCGGCGCACCACCTGTTCGAGCGCCTCCGGCTTGAAGAGATCGAGGTGGTAGATGGCGCCGAATCGATCGCGGAGCGGCGCGGAGAGGCGGCCGATGCGCGTCGTCGCCCCGACGAGCGTGAACCGCGGCAGCGGAAGCCGGAGCGTGCGCGCACCCGGACCCTTCCCGAGGATGATGTCGAGGCTGAACTCCTCCATCGCCGGATAGAGGACCTCCTCCACGACGCGCGGGAGTCGGTGCACCTCGTCGATGAACAGCACCGATCCGGCCTCGAGGTTCGTGAGGATCGCGGCGAGGTCGCCGGCTCGTTCTATCGCTGGGCCGCTCGTGATCTTTATCGGGACGCCGAGCTCGTGGGCGATCACGTTCGCGAGCGACGTCTTCCCCACGCCCGGCGGCCCATAGAGCGCCACGTGCTCGAGCGGGTCGCCGCGCGCCTTCGCCGCCTCGATGACGATGCGGAGCTGGCCTTTGAGCTTGTCCTGATTGATGTACTCGTCGTCGGAGAGCCGCTGCGGCCGCAGCGACGCCTCCAGAGACCGTTCTTCGCCCGGTTGCGCGAGCGGCGCCGCATCGCGCGGCGCGCGCTCGGCCTTCTTCAGCGAGGCCACGAGCCGACGATCTGGCCGATCCGGTCTGCCGCCGTGCCGAGCGGGACCATCTCGGACTCCGACGCGCTCCGCAGCTTCAGCTCAGCGGAATCCTGTTTGACGTTTCGCTTGCTCACCGTGACGCGAAGCGGGATTCCGATGAGGTCCGCGTCCGCGAACTTCACTCCCGCGGTCTCGTCCCGGTCGTCGTAGAGCACCTCGATGCTGCGTTTCTCGAGATCGGCGACCAGCCCCTCGGCCTTCGCGCGGACCTCTTCGTCGTTCACGGGCAGCGCGATCACGTGGACCTGGTACGGCGCGACCGGGGCCGGCCAGACGATGCCTTTGTCGTCGTGGTGCGTTTCGATGATCGTCTGCACCGCGCGGCCGACCCCGATGCCGTAGCTGCCGCCGACGAACGGCTTTTGCGTGCCGTCCTCGGCAACGAACGTCGCGCGCATCTTCTCGGAGTAGTAGGTGCCGTACGCGAAGATGTTCCCCACCTCAACCCCGCGCTTGATCGAGAGCTTTCCAACTTTGCATTTCGGGCAGACGTCACTTTCGCGAACGTCCGAGGCATCGACACGCTCGCCCGCAAAGTCCCTGCCGAAGACCACGTCGCGGAGATGCGCGTCCTTCTTGTTCGCCCCCGCGATGTAAGCGCCGCCACCCACACCCTGGTCCACGAGGACGCGTGCCTTGAGCCCGACCGGCCCGATGTAGCCGGGGACCGCTCCCGCCGCGGCGAAGTCGGCGTCCCCCGCGAACTTCACCTCGCCGGTCGCGAGCGCCTTGCGGAGCTTCGCCTCGTTGACATCCCGGTCGCCCGCCAGCACGACCGCGACGACCTTGCCGGATTGGTCACGGAACAGGAGCGTCTTGAGGAAGGCGTCTTTGGGCTGCTTGAGCGACGCCTCGAGCGCCTCGATGCTTTCCATGCCGGGTGTCGCGATCTGACTGGGCGGCGGGACGCCGTCGGCGCGCGCTCGCCGGTCATCCATGTGGCGCGTGGCCTTCTCCATGTTCGCGCGGTAGTCGCAGTTCGAGCAGATCGCGATGCGGTCCTCGCCCACCTCGGTGAGCACCTGGAATTCGTGCGCGACATCGCCGCCCATGGCGCCGGTGTCGGACTCGACGCTGATCGCATCGAGGCCCATCCGCTTGAACGTGCGCTCGTAGGCTCCGTACTCGGCGGCGTAGCTCTTCTCGAGCCCGGGCTGATCGACGTCGAAGCTGTACGCGTCCTTCATCACGAACTCGCGGACGCGAAGCAGGCCCGCGCGCGGCCGAGCCTCGTCGCGTCCCTTCGACTGAAAGTGGTAGACGATCTGCGGCATCTGCTTGTAGCTCTGGATCTCCTGTATCGCGTGCAGGTGCACGAACTCCTCGTGCGTGTAGCTGACCATGAACTCACGGCCGTTGTGGTCGGTCGTGCGGAACGTGATCGGCTCGAGCATGTCCCAGCGGCCGGTCTGCTTCCAGGTCTCGGCCGGAGTGAGGACGGGCATCTCCATCTCCTGCGCGCCGATCCGATCCTGCTCCTCTCGGATGATCTGCTCGACCTTCTTCTGCACGCGGAATCCGAGCGGCAGCCACGTGTAGAGGCCCGCGGCGAGGGGACGAGCGATCGCGGCGCGCAGCATGAGGCGGTGCCCGGGGGTCTGAGCCTCCGCGGGCGCCTCGCGCAGGGTGCGGCCAAAAAGCTTCGACTGTCTCATCACAAAACTCCGAGGGTCATATTTGAGGCGCGGCAGAATCGCCGGCGCGACTCCGCGCCGGCTATCGCGGGATTCGGGACGAGGACCCTCGGTGGGTGGCCATTTCGCGCAAGTGTACGTGCCTAGCTTTCGAGCTGGCACCGCCTGTGCTCCTGAGTGCAATGAACCAAAGGAGGCCGAACATGCCCGAAGAGAACAAGCCCGACTACGCGCCGAAGACCTACGACATGCCCAAGATGGATTTCTCCGACGCCAACCTCGAGAAGGTCCCGACCAAGACCAAGACGTACACAGTGGACAGCGGGGACAACCTGTCAGCGATCGCGAAGCAGGAGCTGGGCGACGCCAACCGCTGGCGCGAGATCTACGAGCTGAACAAGGACGTCATTGGCGGCAACCCCGACCTCATCCAGCCCGGCATGGAGCTCAAGCTTCCGGACTGAGCGAGGTCACACCTTCGCGTGCTCGAACACGTCCCAGACGCGGGTCTGAATGCGGGGCGCGGCTTTCACGGCGGGGCTGACACGTAGCGCGATGATCTCGCGCTGGTCCTGCCAGCGCTGCGCAAGCGACTGGATCATGGCGAGGCCGGCGGTACGCATTTCGCCGGCCTCCCACCCCAGGATCTCGGCGCGCGCAGCCTCGAGGCGGCGGTGGAACTTGTCCAGGCGCACGTAGGCGTCTCCCTCCGGCCAGCGCTGCTGGTCGAGATCGATGCCGAACACGAAGACCGTGTCGATGAGCTCCGCGTCGCGGAAGTCGTTGCCGCGAAAATCATTCTTCGGCCGGACCGGATCGATGCGCGTCGAGCCTGGACCCGCCGGCCGCCCGCTGAACGTCACGCCGACGACCTTCCCGGCGAAGCGGCACTCGACGAACTCGGCGCGCACCGGGGTCCAGCCGTCGAGCCGGGCATCGTCGAACGAGCACTTCTCGAAGCGCGTGCCCTCCGGACTGATCTGACGAAGGTCGGCGCCGTCGAACTTGCAGGACGTGAACGTGCTGCGCGGCCGGGTCACGAAGAACGGCGCGAACTTCTCGTCGAGACGGAGACCGCGGAAGTCGCACGCGACGAAGTTCGCGACCGCGAGCTGGAACTTGTCGAAGCGCGCCTTCCGAAAATCGACGTTCGCGAGCCCGGCGCGTCCCACCGAGACGACGCCGGGTTGAACGTCGTCCGGCTTAGGTTCGCTGTCCCGCTGGGACACTGCGCCCCGGAGTGAGCTGTCCTTCGTGCGAGAGCTTCGGCGCCTTCTGCGAGTACGGCTCTTTGCCGTTCTCGACCAGGATCTTGTCGATCTCAGCGAGGAGCCCGTCCATGAGCTGGTCCTCTGGATAGACGCCGACGACCTTGCCCTTGCGGAAGATCGCGCCCTTGCCCACGCCGCCGGCGATCCCGACGTCCGCGTCCTTCGCCTCGCCCGGGCCATTCACCTCGCAGCCCATCACCGCGACCTTCATCGGCACCGGTAACGCGCGCAGACGCTCCTCCGCGACCTTCGCGAGCGGGATGAGGTCGATGTCCGCGCGACCGCACGACGGGCACGCGACGAGGGTGAGCCCCTGATCGCGCAGGCTGAGCGACTTCAGGAGATCGAAACCCGCCTTCACTTCGATGACCGGATCTTCGCTCAGCGACACGCGGATCGTGTCGCCGATCCCCTCGTAGAGAAGCACGCTCATCCCGGCGGCCGAGCGGATCGAGCCCGCGAGGGCGGTGCCGGCCTCCGTGACGCCGAGATGCAGTGGGTACGGGACCGCCTTCGCGAGGCGTCGGTAGGCGGCGATCATCACCGGCACCTCGAACGCCTTCACGGACACTACGATGTCGTCGAAGTCGAGGTCCTCGAGAATGCGGATCTCGCTGAGCGCGAGGTCGACCATGCGCTGTGACTCGTCGCGGATGTCGCCGGGCTGCCGATCTCCGATCGAGCCGTGGTTCACCCCGATGCGGATCGGCGTCCCCTGCTCCTTCGCGCGCTTCACGACCTCGCGCACGCCGTCCTTGTTGTGGATGTTTCCTGGGTTGAGGCGCAGCTTGTGGACCTTAGCGTCGAGCGCCATGAGTGCCAGCTTGTAGTCGAAGTGGATATCGGCGACGACCGGCAGGATCGATCGGCGAACGATCTCCTTCAGGGCCTCGCCTGCGCGCTTGTCCGGCACGGCCACACGTGCGATCTCGCAGCCGGCTTCCTGAAGGAGCTCGATCTGGCGGATCGTGGCGTCGACGTCGTGCGTGAGCGTCGTGCACATCGACTGCACGGCGACGGGAGCGCCATCGCCGATCGCGGTGCCGCCGACCCAGACCCGTTTGGACTTGCGCCGGGGGCGCGGCGAGGGGCGGTCCTCGGGAAGGTTCAGGTCGAGGTTCATGGTGCTCACAGTCAAAGTGTAGAAGCCGCGAATCCCCTTTTTCGGCGCCGCCGTCGTCCTAGGGAAAGATGAGACCGCCGCGCTCGTCGAACGACGTGCCCTCCGCCCAAACCACCTCCCAGGCGTTGCCCTCGGGATCCTGGAACTCGAATGCGCGACCACCGAACGAGAGGTCCTTCGGCTCGCCGACGATGCGTATCCCGTCGAAGACTCTCATCGTCTCGTATGCGGCGTCCACGCGCGCCGCGTCCTCCAGGTTGATCGCGAGCACGAATCCCTTGAAGGCGCCGGCCGCGGGCGGCGCTCCGAACTCCTCTTCGTAGTTTTTCGCCGGGAAGAGCCCGAGCACCGCGCCGCTCGTCTGGAACGCGACGAAGCTCTCGTCGCTGAACTTCGACTCCGGCCAGCGGAACTGCCGATAGAACCGCGTCATCGCGGGCATGTCACGGACCGCGAGGGTCACGAAGCTCATCCGGGCCGGGATGCGACCGCCTCCGGCCGCACGCATGGTTTCCCTCACATCGCGCGGCGATTCGGTCTCCGGCGGTGGCTCCCGCAAGAATTTGCCGATGTCCACGCCTTGCGCGGGCGGTTTGGGGTCGCTCATGCGCTCGCTCCGGTGTACGAGCGCAGGCCGAGCCGCCAGAACCACGACGCGAGCACGAACGCGGCGACCGTCCCGAGGATGAGGAGCACGAGGCCGAGCGGATCTAGCCGCCCGGCGATCACCTGCGCGGGAACGGTCACGGCGATGCCGATCGGCACCGCGCTCGAGAGCGTGACGCGAAGCCAACCCGGATACACGTCCACCGGAAACCGGCCCGCGTCCATGAATGACCAGTACAGGGCCATGAGGTTGTCGACCCGGACGAACCAGAAGGCGAACGTCGAGAGCGCGAGCAGGAGCGCGTAGATGAGCCCAAAGCCGCACACCAGCGCGATCGGGAATCCGATCGCTTCGGCGACGCCGATGCTCGGGATCCGCGAAAGGCCGACGGCAACGACGATCGCGCCGAGACCCATCTGCGCGAGCTGCACGACCTGGAAGTTGCGGAGCGTGACCAGGAACTGCGCCGACACGGGCTTGAGGAGCGCGAAGTCGAGCGTGCCAAGGCGGACGTGCTCCATGAACTTCTCGAAGCTCGGTTGCAGGACGAGCTCGCCGAACCCCTGCACCAGATAGAAGCATCCGAGCAGGACCAGCATCGCGCCGAGATCCCATCCGTTCAGCACGGTCGTGTAGCTGAACAGCACGAGGATCGCGCCAACGCTCGTCGCTGTGACGACGATCGTCTGCACGATCTCGAGAAGGAGGTTGAGGCGGTACTCGAGCTCGTACTGGAGCTCGGTCCGGAAGAAGAGTCGCAGCAGGCGGAGGTAGCGGACCATCAGGCGCCCACCGCGCTGTACTGGCGGACCCCGACGCGCCACACCCGGTGGAACGCGAAGTAGAAGACCACCAGCCAGATCGCCTGACCCGCCATGAGCTGAAGCGCCGTCGGCACGCTCACGCCGCCCCGGAGAATCTCCGCGGGGACGCCGAGGATGTACCCGAACGGCAGGGCGAGCGCGATCGCCTGCAACGGCCCCGGAAGGAGCGCGAGCGGCGCGATCTGTCCGGCGAAGATGAAGGCCGCGCGGTCCCAGAACGTCGAGACGGCGTGAACTCGCGTCGTCCAGAACGCCAGCGTGGCAAGGACCCAGCCCGAGAAGAACGCGAGCGCGGCCGCAAGGAGGACGCTCGGGACGAAGAGAAGCAGATGCGCGGGGGTCGTGCGGAACCGCGCGTCGAAGGTGAGCGAGACGAACACCAGGATGATGCCGAGCGGAATGATCGTGGTGACCTTCCACACGATGTTCTCGACGACCGAGTAGTGGATCGGGTGCAGCGGGCGCAATAGCTTCGGCGACAACCGACCCAGTCGCACCTCGAACTCGAAGTCGTACGCGTTCCAGCTCATCGTCAGATTGCTCACGAGTGAGAGGCAGATGTAGTACGCGGCGAAGTCGCGGACGTCGTATGCGCCGATCTGTCCGCCCTGCGAGTTCGCGACCGCGACCCACGCGGCGAGGAAGATCACCGGCCGGATGACCGAGAACAGCATCCAGAGGATCGATTGCACGCGATACGCCGATGCCGCCTGGATCTGCGCGACGAGGAGCGCGCGGTACGTGCGGATCACGCGCTCACCATGGTCTGCTCCGACGTGAAGACGCGATCGATGACCTCCTCGATCGGCGGGTCCTCGACCGAGATGTCCGCGAGGCGGCTGCCGAGGTCGTTCACCAGGCGGGCGGTGCGCTCGGGCGCCACCTGTCGGTCCACGCGGAGGGTCACGCGACCTTCCTCGCGCGAGACGACGGTGCCGTACGCGTCGAGGTCGGTCGACGACGCGGCGCCGTCGTGCAGCGTCGCCGTGATGACCTTGTACGGAGCCATGCGCTCGGCGAGGTCGGCGAGCGGGCCGTCATAGAGCAGCCGCCCCCGGTGGATGACAATCACGCGCTTGCAGAGCGCGACGACGTCATCCATGTAGTGGCTGGTGAGCAGAATGGTCGCGCCGGTGCGCCGGTTGTACTCGGCGACGAAACGGCGGATGCGCACCTGCATGGAGATGTCGAGCCCGATCGTCGGCTCGTCGAGGAACGCCACGCTCGGCGAGTGAATGAGGCCCGCCGCGAACTCGACCTTCATCCGTTCGCCGAGCGAGAGGTTGCGCACCGGCTTGCGCACGAGCTCCTGGAGCTCGAGGAGCTCGGTCAGCTCGTTGACCGTCGCGCGGAACTGCGCCTCCGGGATGCGGTAGATCTCCTGAAGGACACGGAAGCTGTCGGCGGCCGGGATGTCCCATACGAGCTGGGTCCGGTTGCCCATGAGCAGGGTCATGCTCTTCAGATAGGCGTTCTCGCGACGCCAGGGCACGTATTCGAGGACGCGCGCCTCGCCCGCGGTGGGGTGCAGCAGGCCCGAGAGCATCTTTAGCGTCGTGGTCTTCCCCGCCCCGTTCGGCCCGAGGAAGCCGACCACCTCCCCCGGGTCGATCCGGAACGTGATGCCCGCGACAGCGTTCACGTCCTTGCGTCGTCGCTTGACGAACGAGCGGAGCGTGGCGGCGAGGCCCTCCTCACGTTCGGTCACGCGGAAGGTTTTGCGCAGTTCGCGTACTTGGACAACGGCGTCGGTCATTCGGGCATGATGAGCGCGTTCCCTGACACGTGCGAGTGCATCATTTGCTTCGAAAGAGAGGAGGCCGACCATGGCTGAGCAGCGCGTCATCCCGATGCTCGCGTACGAGAATGCGGGCCTCGCGGCCGAGTGGATCTGCAAAGTCTTCGGCTTCCGTGAGACGGAGCGTTTTCACGACGGCGTGGGAACGGTCACCGACGTCGTCCTCGAGCTCGACGGAGCGATGGTCATGGTCGGCCACCCGACGGACGCTTATCAGGGGCCGCGCCGGCATGCGCAGGCCTGCGCGCTGGCGCGGCAGTGGCTGGAGACTCCGTACATCGTCGACGGCGTCGTCGTGATGATCGACGACGTCGACACGCACTTCGGGCGCGCGAAGCGCGGCGGCGCGAAGATCCTCACCGAGCCGGAGACCAACGAGCGGCAGCGCCAATACCGCGTCGAAGATCTGGAAGGGCATCGCTGGATGTTCGCCCAGCGCTTGGGGGGCTAGCCTCCCGCGGCGCGGCGGATGTCGGCGACGCTCACGACGACGAGCAGCCCGAGCAGAAGCAGGAATCCGGCCGCGTGGATCGCGGCCTCGACCTGCGGCGAGATCCTTCGGCGAAGCACGGCCGAGAGCAGCACGAAGAAGAGCCGGCCACCGTCGAGTCCCGGGAACGGCACGATGTTGAGCACGCCCAGGTTCACCGAGATCACGCCGACCAGCTTCAGGAATGCCGAGAGGCCCGCCTGACTCACGAGCGCCGTGACGCGAAGGATCTCGATCGGACCGCCGACGGGCGGCGGGCCCGGCTGACCCGCCGGGCGCGCGAAGAGCTGCCCGGGAAGCTCCGCTATCTGAACGGCAACGTCCCCGGTGAGGCGCAGGGCCTGACCGAATGCCTGCGGGGGCGAGAGCGCGGTCGGCGGACTCGTGACTTCCGAGAGCCTCACGCCAAGCGGTCCCTGGTCCTCGGGAGGCTGCGCTCGCGGAACCACGACGAGCGGTCCGACCGGTCGGCCATCGCGCTCGAGAACGATGGTGACCTCCTTGCCGGCGTGGCCGTACACGTAGGTCTGCAGCTCGCCGGTGCGCGTGATGGCTTTGCCGTCGATCGTTTTCACGAGGTCGCCCGGCTGGATCCCGGCTACCTCCGCGGGCGAACCCGGCGCGACCTCTTCCACCCTGACGACGCCCGTCGGCGCCTCGGTTCCGATCATGAACGCGGCAGTGAGAACGATGAGCGCGAGCACGAAGTTCATCGCAACTCCGGCCGCGAGCACGATCGCCTGGGCCCACCACGGCTTCGACGTGAAGGAGCCCAGCTCGCCCGCGCCGCGCTGCTCGATGGAGAAGTCGTCCTGCCCGAGGATCCGGACGAAGCCGCCGAACGGGATCGCGTTGATGCTGTAGTCGATCCCGCCGCGGCGGATCGCGAAGATGCGCGGCGGGAATCCGAAAGCGAACTCGAGCACGCGCATCCCGAGGAGACGCGCCGTGAAGTAGTGACCGAACTCGTGCACCGCGATGATCAGCGTGAACATCACGAGGAAGAGCGGAATGGCGAGCGGGTTCTGGACGAAGAACTGGACGAGCCCGCCCATCAGGCGATCACCGCCGGCGCGCTGAGGGAGGCGCGGACCGAGTCGTCGATCGCGATGATCTCCTCGAGCTCGGGCTGTGATGAACGTTTCGCTCGTGCGCCGAGGTCAGCGCCGCGGCGGAGGAGCGGGGCGATGTCGGTGAACGCGATGTCCCCCTGCAGGAACCGCTCGACGGCGAGCTCGTCCGCGGCCGAGAGACCAATCATCGCGCCGAGATCTCCTGACCGCGCGGTCTCGAGGACGACCGCGAAGCACGGGTAGCGCCGCACGTCGATCTCGCCGAAGTGGAGCGTGCGATCGGCGGTCCAGTCGAACCGCGGCGCCGGCGACGGTGCGCGATCCCAGAGCAGCGCGTACTGGATCGGCAGGCGCATGTCGGGCTCGGCGAGCTGCGCCTTCACGCTGCCATCGATGTACTCGACGAGCGCGTGCACGACGCTCTCGGGGTGGTACACGACGTCGATCCGCTCGTAGGCGAGCCCGTAGAGCCATCGCGTCTCGACGACCTCATAGCCCTTGTTCACCAGCGTCGCCGAGTCGATCGTGACCTTCGGCCCCATCTTCCACGTCGGATGACGAAGCGCGTGCTGCGGCGTGACGCCCGGGAGCGCTTCGAGCGGAACATCGCGAAAGGCGCCGCCGGATGCGGTGAGCGCGACGCGGCGAACCTTCGCCAGGTCTTCGCCGAGAAGGCACTGCCACAGTCCGTTGTGCTCGCTGTCGACCGGACGAAGGCGCTCCCCCGCCCCGCCCGCGAGCCGACGGATGAGGTGACCGGCGGCGACGAGAACTTCCTTGTTCGCGAGCGCGACGCACTTGCCGTCCTCGAGCGCCGCGACGGTCGCGCGCAAGGCGGCGACGCCGGGGGTCGCGACGAGGACGAGATCGGCGTCGGGGTCCGTGGCGAGCGCAACGAGGGCATTCGGACCGAGGGCCGTCCGTGCGGTCGGAAACTCCATGGCGAGCTCGCGCAGCTCATCGACGTTGCGGTTCGCGCCGAGCGCGACCACGCGAAGGCGATCGGGTTGCGCGCGTACGACGTCGAGCGCCTGGCGCCCGATAGAACCAGTGGCGCCGAGGATCGCGACCCGGGTGGGTAGGGTCATGGACCCATCATCCCAGAGCGTTCGGCGATCACGGTGACCA
This sequence comes from Chloroflexota bacterium, assembly GCA_038040265.1. Taxonomy (GTDB): domain Bacteria; phylum Chloroflexota; class Limnocylindria; order P2-11E; family P2-11E; genus 3-1-20CM-2-70-9. The sequence goes on from JBBPIP010000001.1 coordinate 239,518, forward strand.
TCGCGAGGATTGCAACGAGAGGGCCCGCCGCGAGCAGGCTGTCGACCCGATCGAGGACGCCTCCGTGTCCTGGGAGGATCGTGCCGGAGTCCTTGACGCCTGCGTGGCGCTTCAACGCGGACTCAGCCAGATCTCCCAGAAAAGCGACCGGACCCAGAGCTAGTGCCGAGACCGCTACGGACACCCGTGGGAGCCCAAAAAGCGCACCGATGCCGACCGCTACCAGGGCCGCGGCCGCGATACCCGCGATCGTTCCCTCCCAAGTCTTACCCGGGCTGATACGAGGTGCGATCTGGCGTCGACCCCAGTGGGATCCGACAACGTACGCCGCGATGTCCGCCGCCCACGTCGGAACGATCGCCAGGATCAACCACACGGGCAGGTTGTCGGCCCACTCGTGATGCGCCGCACTCGGGCCAAAAGCCTTGAGCGCGACGAGCGACCCGAGACCAACGAAGACAATCAGCGCCCAGAAGCGCAGGGGCCAGTTAGGCCAACGGCCGCCTCTGGTGAGGCGCGCGACCTCCAGCTCGGCGCCGACCAGCAGGCCGAGCGCGAGCAGCACCATCAGTGGCAGGGGTCCGACGACAGCGATGAGGACGATCGCGCCATAGAGGACCGAGGTGATGGTGCGTTGTCGAAGGTCCCGCACTAGCGTCCGAACCGCCGCTCGCGCTTTGCGTACGACTCGAGCGCGGCATCGAGGTCGCTGACCGAGAAGTCCGGCCACAGAACTTCGGTCGCCCACATCTCCGCGTACGCGACCTGCCACAGGAGGAAGTTCGAGACGCGCAGCTCTCCTCCGGTGCGTACGAGGAGGTCCGGATCGGGCTGGTCCGGCGCGTAGAGCCGCTTGGAGATCGCGGCCTCATCGATCTGGTCGGGTGCGACACCATCGACGACGAGCTTCCGCACCGCGTCGACGATCTCCGCCCGCCCGCCATAGTTGAACGCGAGCGTCATCACCCCGCGGGTTCCCGGTGACGTCTCTTTGACGGCACCGGCGATGGCCTTCTGGAGGCGCTCGCTCAGCTCATGGAGGCGTCCAATGACCATGAGTCGCACGCCGTCGTCCACCAGCGTCTTGGTCTCGTGCCGGATCGTTTCCTCGAGAAGGGCCATGAGGGCGCCGACCTCTTCCTTGTCGCGCGACCAGTTCTCGGTCGAGAAGCTGTACAGGGTGAGGTACTCGACGCCGCGCTCGCGCGCGGCCCGAAGGGTGCGGCGGATGGTCTCGACGCCCGCACGGTGGCCGGCGATCGCCGGCAGATGCCTCTTACGGGCCCACCGCCGGTTGCCGTCCATAACGATTGCAAGATGCCGCGGGACGGCCGAGGTCAAACCGAGAGGATCTCCTTCTCCTTCGCCTGCCCGATCTCGTCGGCGGTGAGGATGTACATGTCGGTCACCTTCTGGAGCTGCGCCTCGACACGCTTCACCTCGTCGGTCGTCACGCCGGAGCTCTTCTCTTTCGACTTCAGCTCGTCGTGCGCGTGACGGCGGAGCGTGCGGACCTCGACCCGGCACTCCTCGACCTTCTTGTGCAGCACCTTCACCAGATCCTTGCGGCGCTCTTCGTTGAGCGCGGGGATGTTCAGGCGGATGACCGCGCCGTCGTTGCCCGGTGTGAGGCCGAGGTCAGAGGCAATGATCGCCTTCTCGATCGCCTTGATGAGGCTCCGGTCCCACGGCTGGATGACGATCTGCCGCGGCTCGGGCGCGCTGATGGCCGCGAGCGAGACAAGCGGTGTGGCGGCGCCGTACGCGTCGACCTCGAGCTCCTCGACCAGGCTCGGGGCGGCGCGACCGGTGCGCACGCTCGCGAGCTCGTGCTTCAGCGCCTCGATCGCCTTCTTCATCCGTCCCTCGACCTGAGGGAGGATGTCCTCGAGCGCCATTACTTGCTGTGCACCAGCGTGCCGACGTGCTCGCCCTTCGCCGCGCGCACCATGGAATCGGGCTGCGAGATGTCGAACACGATGATGGGGATACCGCGCTCCTCGGCGAGCGCGGCGGCGGTCGCGTCCATCACACCGAGCCGCTTCTCGAGCAGGTCACGGTAGGTGAGCTCGTCGTACTTCTTCGCACCGCGCACGATCTGCGGATCCGCGTCGTACACCCCATCGACCTTGTTCTTGCCCATGAGGATCGCGTCCGCATTGATTTCCGCCGCACGCAGCGCCGCCGCCGTATCGCTCGTGAAGAAGGGGTTGCCGGTGCCCGCGGCGAAGATCACGACGGAGCCCTTTTCCAGCTGATGGATCGCGCGCCGGCGGATGTAGGGCTCGGCGACCTCGGCGATCGTGATGGCTGACTGGACCCGCACCGGCACACCGACGGACTCGAGCTGCGACTGGAGCGCCAGCGCGTTGATCACCATCGCCAGCATTCCCATGTAGTGGCCGGTCGCCTCTTCGATGCCGTGCTCGGCGATGGTGGCGCCGCGAATGATGTTGCCGCCACCGATGACCACGGCCACCTGAACGCCAAGTTCGCGCACCTTGCGGATCTCCTCGGCGAGGTAGCGCGTGTACTCCGGGGAGATGCCGAACTTCCGGTCTCCGAGGAGCGCTTCGCCGGAGAGCTTCAGCACCACCCGGCCGTACTTGGCCTTCGCTTGGACGGCCATCGGCGGCAGTCTAGGTGGGTTCGCCGTTGGACCGGCCCAGCTCGAACCGCTTGAACCGCTTGACGCGGACGTTCTCGCCCGTCGTGGAGGCAATCCCGGTCACAAGCTCGCCGATCGTCTTCGAGGCGTCCCGGATGTAGGCCTGGGTCAGGAGCTCGTCCACGTCCTTGGGATCCATCGCCGCGACCTGCATGGCGACCTCCTTCGCGAGCTCGCGGAAGTCCGCGTTGCGCGCGACGAAGTCGGTCTCGCTCGAGAGCTCGACCATCGCGCCGATGCGCCCGCCCGCGTGGACGTACGCCTCGACGATGCCTTCCTTGGCCTCGCGGCCGGACTTCTGCTGGGCCTTGGCGAGGCCGCGCTCCTTGATGAGCACCTTCGCCTTGTCGAAGTCGCCCTTTGCCTCGTCGAGCGCTCTCTTGCAATCCATGACGCCGGCGCCCGTCTCTTCGCGCAGACGCTTGACGTCGTCTTTGGCGCTCGCCATTACTCGTCCTCTTTCTTGTCGACTGGGGCGGCCTCCGCGTCCTCGGCCGGCGGCTCCTCGTAGCGCTGGCCGCCGAGCGGGTAGTCCTCGTCCTCTTCGGGCTCGTAGACGCGCGGAGTGCGCTTCGCCCGCGGGACGCCGATTTCGTACTGCTCGCCCGGCGTGGACGGGGCGTAGCCCATGTCCTCGGGCGTCGCTTCCTTGCGCGCGGCGTCGAACTGCTGACGGCCCTCGAGGATCGCGTCGGCCATCTTTTGGCAGATGAGCTTCACCGCGCGGATCGCGTCGTCGTTCGCCGGGATGATCACGTCGATGAGGTCAGGGTCGCAGTTGGTGTCGACCATCGCGATGATCGGGATCTCGAGCCGTCGCGCTTCCTCGACCGCGATGTGCTCGCGGTGCGGATCGACGATGAAGATCGCGGTCGGCGGCCGGCGCAGCTCGCGCACGCCGGAGAAATACCGGTCCAGATGCTGAAGCTCGTCTTCGAGACGCTGCGCATCCTTCTTGGGCATTGTCGCGAAGTCGCCGCGCTCCTTGCGCTCGTGGAGGTCGTTGAGGCGTTGGATGCGCTTCTGGATGGTGACGAAGTTCGTGAGGAATCCGCCGAGCCACCGCTGGTTCACGAAGTGCATCCCCGCCCGCTTCGCTTCCTCGGAGATCGACTCCTGCGCCTGCTTCTTCGTTCCGACGAACAGAATCTGCCCGCCGTCTCCGGCCATGTCGCGCATGAATATGTAGGCCTCCTCGACGCGCGAGAGGGTCTGCTGAAGGTCGATGATGTGGATGCCGTTGCGCTCCATGAAGATGAATTTCTTCATCTTCGGGTTCCAACGACGCGCCTGATGTCCGAAGTGGACTCCGGATTCCAGAAGCTGCTTCATCGTGACGACTGCCAAAGTGATCCCCTTAGTCCTCCGCCTGCCATACCAACGAGGGGGAACGGCAAGCGTGCGAAGTACCGAGCTCATGCTCGATCTGCGGTTAATTCTACCTTGCTGCGGGTCCTGTCCCGGCTCGGGTCGCCGTGCCACCCGCAGCCTCGCGCGGCCCCCGGTGTCTTGTGTCGATCGGACTCGCTTTCTTAATCCTCTCTCACGCCCGGCACGGACTGTGCGGAGTAATACGGGGTCATGGCGAAATACGATGAGTCTCCAGTCCCGCGCGGTACCTCGAGACGGTGGGAAGTCCTGATGTCCGACGATCCGATGAGCTCGCGCCCGGACATCGAGCGGCGCACGGCCAAGGACGTCCGGACCGAGCACCGCGTTCTCCTGTCGTTCTCCGACAAGGACCTCGCCGCGATGCCACTGGTGCCCGAAGGCATGCGCCTCGCGCGCGGGGGCTGGTACCTGGATCTGCACAATCCGGCGAAGGCTGACTTCCTTGCTACCGGCGACGAAACCGTCGAGCCGGGCCAGCACGTGCTCGCCCGAAAAGAGGTCTCCGGCGAGCTCTGGGAAGAACTCCGGCGCACGTGCGACGGCGTGCTCGGCCGTCGCTCGATGCAGCGCCTTCGACCCGCCGTCTAGCGGCGCACCCTCGGAAAACAGATCGGCCCGGCTTTCGCCGGGCCGATCACCATTTCCAGCAGAGGGCGTGTTACGTGAGGTTGTTGCCGATGTTGCTGAAGATGTTCTGGAGCTGACCGCGCAGGAAAATCATGGCGACGATTACAGCGATGGCAATAACAGCAATGATGAGTGCGTACTCCACCAGTCCCTGGCCCTCGTCGTCACGGAAGAATGCGAGCATTTCAAGTCCCTCCTTTCTTCCATGTCCGGTGGGCGGATTGCCAACCGATCTGCAGCAAGAATAGGTGGGGAGATACGGCCTGCCAGTCCCCCTCCAGTACTCCCCCGTTTGAGTGATACCTAGCGGAAATCAGGGTGTCCGCGACGGCGGACCCGGTCCCGTAGGGCCTCTAACGGGCTCCGCGGACGACTGGGTTTGACGGCATCGGCGCCAAGTGTCTCGGCGACAGCGTCCTTCAGCTGCTCCAGCGAGCACCCGAAGATCTCCCCGCTCGTCTCGAACTCCGCCCGGAGCCGAAGGAAACCGAAGCGGTTGTGGCGGGAGACGTCCAGTCCCGAGACCAGCTCGTCCAGGAGGATGTAGAGCTCGCGGCGTGTCTCGCGGGAGAGGCTGCCGAGCCACGCGTCGAGTGCCCTCGTCGAGCGGTCATCCACGATCGCACCACGCTGCCACGCGAGCGGCTATGCCGTCGAGTGGCAAATGCTCGGTGCGCGCATCGGGCAGCGAACCGAGCAGGACCTCACCGTAGTCCTTGGTGACAACGCGGCGGTCGAGCAGGACAACCGCGCCGTAGTCGCTCTTCGTGCGGATGAGCCGACCGAAGCCCTGGCGGAGCCGCAGCGCCGCCTGCGGCAGCTGGAACTGCACAAAAGGGTCGTCGTAGCGCTCGGCCCGTCCCTGGACGAGCGGATCGTCAGGCACGCTGAACGGAAGCCGGGCGATCACGACGCAGCGCAGGACATCGCCGGGCAGGTCGACGCCCTCCCAGAACGACTGGGTGCCGAGAAGCACGGCCCGGCCCTGCGTGAACCGCTCGAGCAGCGCGCGGCGTGAGCCGTCGATGCCCTGGGTGAGCACCGCGAGGCCTTCGCTTTCGAGCGCTCCGAGGCGCGCGGCCGCGTCGCGGAGGCTCGCGTGGGATGTGAACAGCACGAGCGTCCGCCCGCCAAGCGTCCGCGCCACGTCCTCGATAAGCCGCGCCGCTTCGTCGATGAACCGTTCCTCGCCGGGGAGCGCGATGTCGGTCGGCAGCACGAGGAGCGCCTGGCGCTGGTGGTCGAATGGCGATCCGACGGCGAGCGGCTCGGCGACGTTCTCAATGCCGAAGCGATCGAGTGCGAAATCGAACGATCCCGCGACCGCGAGGGTCGCCGATGTGAACACGACCGCGCGGTGCGCGTCAACGATGGTTCGGCGGATCAGACCGCCGAGATGGGTCTGCGCGACATGCAGCGCGAGCGCGCCGTCGTTGTCACGCTCCAGCCAAACGATGTCGCTCGAGCGGGGATCGTGCAGCCCGCGGGTGATCGCGGCACGCGCCGCGGCGAGCTCCCCCATCCCGGACTCGAGCTCGGCCAGCTCGTCTTCGTCTCCCCCCAGACTCCCGATTCGTTCCGCCGCGAACCCGATGCCAGCGATCGCGTCCGCGAGTCGCTCACCGGCGAGCTCGACGGGGAGCCAGCGATCGTCGCTCGCGCGCAGGCCGGCGGTGATGCGCATGCGCTCCTCGATAGGGCCGACGACCGGCACGAGGAGCGCCCCGAGCGCATCGAAGACCTCCGTGGTGCGGCCGAGCGCACGCTCGATCTCGACGCGCATGCGCTCGGCAGGCTCGGCACGCGCTGGATCACGCAGGGCCGATGTCACCGCGGGTGAATGGGCGACGCGCTGCAGGTCACGCCGCAACCGCGGCTCGTGAAGCTCCAGTCCGAAGGCGTCGGTCGCGACATCTTCGAGTCGGTGCGCCTCATCGATGACGACGTGCTCGGCCTGCGGGAGGAGCGCTCCGCGCATCCGTGCGTCCTGCAAGAGAAGCGCGTGGTTCACCACGACGATCCCAGCGTCGGCCGCCGCCTCGCGCGCGCGCTGCAGGTAGCAGTTCGTGCCTGGCGTTCGCTTGCAGCGCCGTTGGTCGCACGATTCGTCGTTGGCCGAGATCTGAGACCAGAGATCGCCCTCACCGCGCATGAGATTCAGCTCGGCCCGATCGCCGCTTTCGGTCGCGGTCCGCCACACGAGGGTCTTGCATACGAGGCGCGCCTCTTCGCGTGTCGTCACCGAACCGCGGAGAATTTGCCAACGGCGGGGACACAAGTAATTCGAGCGTCCCTTGAGCACCGCGACGGCGATATCGGTTCCGAGCGCCGCCTGCAGTGCGGGCAGATCTTTGCGGACGAGCTGGTCCTGCAGCGGAAGCGTGTGCGTCGAAATGATCACGCGTTCTCCCGCTGCGGCGGACGCGATCGCTGGCACCGCGTACGCCATCGACTTCCCCACACCCGTGCCGGCCTCGGCCACGAGCGCGCCGCCATCGGCGAACGTCCGCTCGATCGCCTGGGCGAGTTCGCGCTGCTGGGGGCGATCCTCGTATCCGACAACCGAGCGCGCGAGCGGGCCGTCCGGCGCGAACACGCTCTCGACCGAGATCGATAACGGGCGAGCAGCGTCGGGGTCTTCTGAGCGAGCGGCCCCTGGCCGGCGGTCCATTGCGATCCCACGAGGGGCCGAGCGAAGAAGACCCCGGCGATGCTCGCTGTCGTCGGTCCAGGCGTCACGCGTGGCTGTGCCGGTCGCGTCGCGGAAGAATTCACTGGTACTCGGACCGAGGAGCTCGCTCAGAGCCGCGATCTCACCCAGGACATCTGCGGGAAGCTCGCGGGCGACGCGCGCGAGATGGCCGAGAACGAGCGCGGAGGTGATCGCGTCGTCGAGCGCACGGTGCGCGGCGTCGGGGACGATCGCAGCATCGGCGGCTAGTCGCTGCAGAGCGTAGCTGGACGCGGACGGCAGCAGGACCGAGGCGAGCTCCGCGGTGTCTAGAGTCTCAGAGCCCACCGGCATTCCTGCACGCTCGAGGAAGGAGACATCGAAGCCGACGTTGTGCCCGACCAAGCACGGCGGACCGTCCCGAAAGGCGAACGCCACGAAGAGCGCGACCGCGTCCACGCACGAGGGCGCGTCGCGCAGATCCTCGTCGCGAATGCCGGTCAGGCGCATGATTGGCAGGGTCAACGGACGGCCTGGATTCGCGAAGGTCAGGAACCGCTCGCCGAGCGTCACCGCCCCATCGGGCGACACCGTCAAACGGATCGCTCCGATCTCAATGATCTCTTCGGTTTCGGCCTCGTACCCTGTCGTCTCGAGGTCAACCGCCACGAGGAACCGGTCCACGGCTCGCCGATCTAGCCGCCTAAGCGGTAGCGCGTTGCGCCGCGCGGGGCGCGCTACCGTCACTCTAGCGCTGGCACCGGGCGTGCGGGCAAGCGGCGGTTAGTGCGCAGACAAGACACGCACCCATTCTTCATTTGGATCGGCATCCTCCTGCTGGTCGTCCTGCTGGCGGCGCTCGCGGGCAGCTCGCTCGTACTCCGGGCAGAGTCCCCGGTGAGTCCGACGCCTCTCGGCCGCTCGACCGCCTCGGTCGCGGCGACGCCGCCTGGGCCGCTCCTTTCCGATTCGCGCGGTTTCATCGCGCTCCCCGGAAGCGACAAATCCGCCGAACTTCGCCGCGAGACCGACGCCGTCCCGATCACCGCACTACGCGGCCAGGGCTTCATCGGGGCGGCCTCCGGGACCGGGCGACGGGTCGCCTACTGGGTGACCGTCAACGGAGCTACACGCGAGCTTCGCGTCTTCGACGTTACCGCGCCTGATCAGGAAACAAACCTCGCGACCGTCCTCGACACCGAGCGCGGCGCCGCCGCGGTGTGGTCGTCCGATCGGACCGGGATCCTCGCGGTCGTGGAATCGAGCGGCCGCACCGGGACCGCGGAACAACCCACACCCTTTTCCGCCCTTCGCGTGGTGGATACCCCCACGCGATCGATCCATGAGATCTCCCGGGTCACGGACGGAAGCCAGTACTGGCCGGCAGGATGGGACCGGGTGTCGCGGCTGGTCGGCGCCTGCGTCTACGGATCGGACGGCATGGGGATCGCGTGGGCGGTGGTCGGCGAGGACGCGCTGAGCGCGCGCGTTCCGATGGAGACCGGGATCCCTGCGGTCACGGTGCGCGCCAGCGGCAGCGACGTGATCGGTGTGCTCAACGGAAACGTGGTGCGCGTCTGGACGCTCGCGTCGTACACCGAGCACCGCGAGTTCGGAGCGCAGGCCGGCGAGCGCATCTCGTTCGCCCGCTGGAAGCCCGGCGCGGACGACATCGTCGTACTGGTCGCGGATCGGCTCGAGCTCTGGCCGAAGGCGGGCGGTGATCGCAAGGTCGTCGCGCGAGGCCTACCGGCCCCGAGCGATCTCCTCGTGAGCTCCGACGGCGCGCTCGCGTTCGTCACGTTCGACAGCGGGCGGAGCGCGACGGCGGTCGATCTCGCGAGCGGTCGCACCGCCCCGGTTCCGATGTCCGGGTCGCCGCTCGTCGCGCCGGTCTCGTTCCGCTAGAGCCCTAGGGGTATATCCCTCGCGTGAGCGTCGCTTCGGCGACGCGGCCGACGGCCACCATGTACGCCGCGGTGCGCATGTCGACCTTGTGCTTCTTCGCCGTCTCGAGGACATCGTTGAAGGACTTGACCATCACCTCTTTGAGTCGCGCGTTGATCGTCGCCTCTCGCCAGAAGAGGTTCTGAAGGTCCTGGACCCATTCGAAGTAGCTGACGGTGACTCCGCCCGCGTTGCAAAGGATGTCCGGAATGAGGAAGACACCCTTGTCGAAGAGGATTCGGTCGGCCTCGGGACTCGTCGGACCATTCGCGGCTTCGGCGATGACCTTTGCCTTGATCCGCGGCGCGTTGTGCTCGCCGATTTGGTTCTCGATCGCTGCCGGAATGAGGATGTCGCAGTCGAGCTCGAGGAGCTGGGCGTTTGAGATGCGCTCCGCGCCGGGGAACCCGGTGACCGAGCCGGTCTCGCGCTTGAACGCGTCGACACGGTTCGGGTCGAGTCCCTTCGGGTTAGCGATCGCCCCGCTCGTGTCGGAGAGGCCGACGACGATCGCACCCAGTTCGTGGCTGAGCTTCGCCGAGAAGCTCCCCGCATTACCGAACCCCTGGACGACGACGCGAGCGCCCTCGAGGTCCATGTTGAGGTGCTTCGCGGCCTCGATGATCGTGTACACGGCCCCGCGTGCCGTCGCCTCGTTGCGGCCCTCGCTGCCGCCGATAGAGAGCGGCTTGCCGGTCACCACGGCCAAAGCCGTGTAGCCGTGATGCATGGAATACGTGTCCATGATCCAGGCCATGGTCTGTGCGTTCGTGTTCACATCGGGCGCGGGGATGTCGCGGTCCGGGCCAATGAGCAGCTCGATCTCGGTTGTATAGCGGCGCGTGAGCGTCTCGAGCTGCTGCGAGCTCATACCCTTTGGATCGCAAACGACGCCGCCCTTGGCACCGCCGTACGGGATACCGACCACCGCGCACTTCCACGTCATCCACATGGCGAGGGCCTTCACTTCGTTCAATGACACCGACGGGTGGTAGCGAATACCGCCCTTGCCCGGGCCGCGGGTCGTGTTGTGCTGCACGCGATAGCCCGTGAAGACCTGCACGACCCCGTCGGCCATTCGGACGGGGAAGTGAACGATCAGCTCTCGCTGCGTGGTGCTCAGGATGCGCCGCATGTTCGGATCGAGATGGAGCCTGTCCGCGGCGATGCTGAACTGCTCGAGCGCGACCTCCCACGGATCGCGCTGGGTGTGGTCGATGACCGCCGAATTAGTCGTCACGAGTACCTCCGACGCCTCATGGGGTCGCTGCTTTCAACTTTTCGATCACGAGCCAATCATCGGTTGTCTTGCCGGGCGTGTATCCGCTGTTCCAATTCTTTAGCACGACGCGACGAAACCCCTGTGCCTGAAGGGTGTCACGCCAGGCCCGAAGCCCGCGCGTGACGAAGGGCGTCAGCCGGACATTGGGACTCGGGGCAAGCACGCCCTCGAGGTGGCGCCTCCGCTCCAGGAGCGGGACCGCGAGCAGCGACTCGCCATCGACTTCGAGGAGGTCGAACGCGGCGAAGATCTGACGACCTCCGAACTGCCGCGTGTAAGCGTTGCCCTGGTCGTCGATCTCGAGGTCGCTCTCATCCTTCCAGTCATCGACGAGCACGCCGTCGATGATGGCCGTGTCGCAATGCGTCTCGGCGACGATCGCGTCGTACAGCTCGCGCGGCCCCGCGACCTTGCCCTCGTAGCCGAGGAAGTGCGGCTCCGGATGTCCCACACGCACGAGGACCCTCGTGCCCGTCCATGCCGGCTCCAGGATGTGGCCCTGCCGCTCCGTTCTTTCACGGACCGACCGGGCTCGTTGGGGCAAAAGATCTGCCCCTAGGAGTGTGCTCAGGCTTCGAGTATCCCTGCTCTTGACATGGCGAACGTTAGTTCTATTATGCGAACGTCCGTTCGAAACTCGTTTCTAGGGGTGCATCGTGGCAGCCGCATCTGCGCTTTTCGTGTCCTTCCATCCCGGGGAGTTCCCCTCCCCATCACCACAGCACGTCGAGGCGGCATCCGCGTCCTGGCGGGTGCCGCCTCGCGTGTACTCACCTTTCCCTGCGCGTCCACGGGTGCGGCCTATGGCCGTTCCCGCCCGCGCTGAAGAGGCGGTCGCCACGCGCTCTGGCCGAGCGTGGCGCCGCATCTTCCGCGCACATCGAACCGACTAGACGACTACTTCTTCTCGCCGTCCCTCGCTGCCATCAGACCCGCGAGGGGCCCGGCGAGGCTCGTGAACTCGGTCGGGATGATGAACTTGGTCGCGGGCGACGCGCCGAGCTGGTTGAGCGTGTTGAAGTACTGAAGGGTCATCGTGCGCGCGTCGGCGTTCATCGCCTGCTGGTTGATCGTCGAGAGCGCCAGTGCGAAGCCCTCGGCGCGGAGGATCGCGGCTTGCCGCGCACCCTCGGCCTCCAGGATGGACGCCTGCTTCGCGCCATCCGCCACCAGGATCGCGGATGCCTTCTTGCCCTCGGCCTCGGTGACTGACGCGCGGCGGGTGCGCTCGGCGGTGAGCTGGCGGTTCATGGCCTCCTGCACGTCACGCGGCGGGGTCAGCTCCTTGATCTCGACGTTGGTGACCTTCACGCCCCAACGGTGAGTGATGTCGTCCAGCTTGATCCGCAGCTCCTCGTTGATCTGCTCGCGCTTGGCGAGCACATCGTCCAGCGGGATGTTTCCGACGACGGCACGCAACGTCGTCGTGGCGATGCCCTGGATGGCCTGACGGAAGTTCTGGATGTTCAGGAAGGAGTCCTTGGGCTCGACGACCTTCTGATAGATCAGGAAGTCGATCGAGATCGGGGCGTTGTCCTTCGTGATGCAGGTCTGCTGCGGGATCTCCACCACGAATTCCCTTAGGTCCACCGTCTGGGCCACGCTTTGGATCGGCGGCGGCAGCAGCAGGACGATGCCGGGACCGGCGGTCTTTTCGAAGCTGCCGAGTCGGAAGACGATCAGCCGCTGATACTCCGGGACGATGTGGATGATCGCGCGAAGCGCGAGGATCCCGATGACGATGATGGCGCCGAGAACGAAGAGATTCAGGTTTTCCATCAGGCCGCTCCCTTTCCTTCGGCGCCTCGCGCCGGTTCGACGATTAGCCGCACGCTATCTACACGCTTCACTCGCACCGCGCCACCCTTCGGGATGGCTCCCCCTTCACTCACCACGGTCCAGTCCTCGCCGGCCACGTGCGCGATTCCGGTCGGGGCGATGTCGGTCTTCGCCAGACCGACCACCCCAACAAGCAATGAAGCCCCGCTCGCTAAGGGCAGCGGCCGCAACGCAGTGCGCAGCGCGACCCCGAAGAAGAGCGCGGTGAGCCCGACGACGAACGCCACGATCAGCGGGTCGACGGTCTGGCGCACCCCTGGGAACGTCGGCCGGAACGGCGGGAACAGGATGATCAGGCCGATGAGGAGCGAGGCGATCCCGCCCGCCGTCAGGAGTCCGTGCGCCTGGACCTTGATCTCCGCCACCAACAGAAGAACGGCGAAGACCATGAGCGCGATGCCCGCGCCGTTTGCGTCCAGGGTCCCGAACGAGAACAGCGCGAGGATGATCGCGATCACGCCGACGATCCCCGGGAAGATGAGGCCCGGATTCGAGAGCTCGAAGATGAGTCCGTACGTGCCAAGCGTGAAGAGGAGCACGGCGATCTGCGGATTCACCACGAAGTGCAGGATGGCCTCGATGGGGTTGACCCCATCTTCAGCGACGGGCGCGCCCTTCGTGGCGAGCGTCACGTCACCCGCCGACGTTTTGACCGTTCGGCCGTCGATCTTCGCGAGAAGGTCAGGAACGTCGTTCGCCTGAAGGTCGACGACTTTCATTGCCACGGCGTCGTCGGACCGCGCGCTAACACTCTTGCGGACCGCATCCTCCGCCCACTGCTCGTTTCGCCCGCGGGCCTTGGCGATGTTGACGATGTGGTCCACGGCGTCGTTCTCGACCTTAAGCCGCAGGTCTCCCTCGATGGTGCCGCCGCTCGAATCCACCGGGTGGGCCGCGCCGATGCTGGTCGAGGGCGCCATCGCGGCGATGTGCCCAGCCATAGTGATGAACGTACCCGCCGATGCGGCGCGGGCACCTGGCGGAGCAACGAAGGTCACGATCGGGATTCGTGAGGAAAGGAACCGGGCGGTGATCTGATAGGTCGAGGTGATCAGGCCGCCGGGTGTGTCGATGACGAAGACGATCGCCGCCGCGTTGTCGGCCTCCCCGTCAGCAACGACGCGTTCGACGTACCGAGCGGTGATCGGGTTGATCTCTCCGTCGATGTGACCAACGAGCACCGGTGCAGGGCCGTCGGCCGCGAGCGCAAGTCCGGCCATCCCGAGCAAACCGAGAGCGAGCGAGAGTGCGGCCACTCCCCTGACCGCGAGATGAGGGCGGGTCATTAGAACCATTGTCGACCCTTCTCAGAAACCCGTTCGGCCCTCCAGACGCAGTTTCACCGGGATGCGGCCCGCGTCCAGATACCAGTCGCCGACCCATTCGGCGCCGTACTTCTCTCGCAGGAGGTCGACCGCCCGGCGAAGATCGGCGGCCCGATCGCCCGACGGTTCGTATCGCGCCGGGAGCTCGGCATCGCCGATGCGGACCCGTGCCTCTGGGTCGTGTTCCAGGTTGCGTAGCCAATCGGTGGTCCGGTCGGACTCTGTTCGGCGGCGAACGCCGCTGGCGTCCGGCGCCGACGGGCGCTCGCCCGTGCGCAGCCAGACGACGCCGTCGTCGTACGCGAACCGCAGTCGGACGGAGTGCGGGTCTCCGCTCACCCGGCCGGTCGTGACCAGCTCGAGCTCGTCGGCCTCGGCTAACGCGCGTGCTGTGGCCGGGTCCACGGCGCGCGTAGCGTAGCCGCGCCATGGAGTGGCTCGCCGCGCCCGACTACTGGCTGACGCGTTTCGTGTTCGAGCGCGCTCTCGGCGCGGTCTATCTCGTCGCCTTCCTTGTGACCGTGAACCAGTTCCGGCCGCTGCTGGGCGAGCGTGGCCTGCTTCCCGCGCCGGAGTT
>JBBPIP010000001.1:253945-270513 GCA_038040265.1 Chloroflexota bacterium
TTCGCGTCGATGGTGATCTTCGCGCTTCTCTGGGTCCTCTATCTCTCGATCGTGAACATCGGTCAGACCTTCTACTCGTTCGGGTGGGAGTCGCTGCTCCTCGAGACCGGGTTCCTCGCGATCTTCCTCGGGCCGGTCACGACCGCACCGCAGTTCAGCCTCGTGGTCCTGCTGCGGTGGCTGCTCTTCCGGGTGGAGTTCGGCGCGGGGCTCATCAAGATGCGCGGAGACCGCTGCTGGCGCGACCTCACCTGCCTCTACTACCACCACGAAACCCAGCCGATGCCGAACCCGCTGAGCTGGTACTTCCACCACATCCCGAAGCGGCTTCACCGCGCGGAGGTCCTCGGCAATCACTTCGCCCAGCTCGTCGTGCCCTGGTTCCTCTTCTTCCCGCAGCCGATCGCGTCGATCGCCGGGCTGGTGATCGTCCTCACGCAGTCGTGGCTCGTGCTCTCGGGCAACTTCGCGTGGCTGAACGTTCTCACGATCGCGCTCGCGATCTCGGCGTTCGACAACGTGGCACTCGGGCGCATCTTCCCGCTCTCGACGCCGTCCCTCGACACTCCGCTCTGGTACCTCGGCGTGGTTCTGGCCGTGACCGCGCTCATCGTGTTCCTGAGCTATCGGCCCGCGAGAAACCTCCTCTCGCGGCGGCAGATCATGAACGCGAGCTTCGATCCCTTCCACATCGTCGGGACGTACGGCGCCTTCGGCTCGGTCACAAAGGAGCGCTACGAAGTCGTCATCGAGGGAACGGCGGAGCCGGTGCTGACCCCGCAGACCATGTGGCGCGAGTACGAGTTCAAGGGGAAACCCGGCGACGTCCGACGGCGTCCACCGCAGTTCGCGCCGTATCACCTGCGCCTGGACTGGCTCATGTGGTTCGCGGCGATGTCGTCACCCATGTACCACGAGTGGTTCATACCGCTGCTCGGCAAGCTCTTGGAGGGTGACCGTCCGACCCTGCGACTCCTGCGAACGGATCCCTTCGCGGGCAACCCTCCGCGCTTCGTTCGTGCGCAGCTGTATCTGTACCGCTTTACGACCCCGAAGGAGCGGCGCGAGACCGGGGCCTGGTGGCACCGCGAGCTCATCGGCGATTACGTGCCGCCGGTCTCTCTCCGCGGAAGGAAATCCGAGCCGATCCGAACGCGGATCTAGCCCGACTTCTTCGTCCACCGCGAGTACGCAGCCCCGGCGGGGTGGTCCATCTCGGCGCCGGCCATCACATGCCAGTGCAGGTGAAAGACATCCTGCAGCGGAGCGCCGGAGTTCGTGGCGAGGCGAAAGCTCTTGACGCCGGCATCGGCCGCGACGCGCGTGGCGGCAACCACCAGCCGACCGGCGAGGTCGACGTCGGACAGCTCCGCCACCGACCGGATGTGCTTCCGCGGCACGACGAGCACGTGCAGTGGCGTCGCCTTTGGCTCGGCGTCGAACGCGACGAGGTCGGCATCTTCAAAGCGGATCGTCGCCGGAGCGGTGTGGGCGGCGATCCGGCAGAAGACGCAATCGACACCCGCGTCGCTCACCGGAACCTCACGCGCCCTTCGCGGTCCGGCGGGTTATCCGCGTCGCCGTCGTCGACGAGGATCACGAACTTCCTCTCCCAGTGCGGGGTCGGGTACACGCCGTCGTTCCGCTCGATGTTTTGGAACGAGCCGTTCGGCATCCTGATCGTGGAGGGATACGCGAACCTGAGCCACCATTCCTCTCCGTACCACGCGTCGAGGCCGATGAGCTGGCCGGTTTGGAATCCAGCCGAGCGTGAGATGTCGGGCCGGCGGTTCTGGGTGAGCGGATTGAGGTCGCCCCGCTGCGGATCCTGGACGATGACGCCGGTGATCCTGTTGTTCGGATCGTCGTAGTAGGTTCCGTAGTTGCCCTGAAAGCCAATGAGCACGGGGCCGTGCTGCCCGGAAAGGCTGATGACCATGACCGGCTTTCCAGTGCGCACGAGCCAGTAAACCGCGGCACCGGTCGCGTCCTCGCGCGTGTCGTAGCGGTAGTAGTGGTAGTGGTTGCCCGCGTCCATCCTCTGCAGGACGGTGGCGATCGCGACCGGATCGAGCCCCGGGTCGTTGCTGCGGTTGAACTGCCGGCCCAGGTCGAGGATCGCCTGCGCGGTCAGGGGGTCTTTTCCGGTCGTGAAGTTCTGGATGATCCGGCAGCTGGCGGCGGCGCAAGAGAGCGGCTCGCCCGCCGGGTCCTCGAACTCGGTGAACCATTTCACGTCGGTCAGGCGGTCGCCCATCGTCTTGAAGCGGTGCTCGAACGGGAACGTGCCGACCGGGGTCGTGAGCTGAAGGTTGGCGACGTAGTCGGTCGCTCCTTTTAGGAGGCCGCGGCAGGTGAACGTCCCCTTGAGGCCGTTCGCGTCTATAGCCGCGGTGCAGTCGAAACCGGGATTGGGCGTGACCACGACCTTCGCCGCGGTGACGTGGGCCGACGACTCCCACGTCGCCAGGAGAAATCGGGCGGCCTGGGTGCAGCACGTCGGCTGCGTGATCGTGACGTCGGGTGCCCGCGAGATCGCGGTCGGGGTGGGGGTGGTGGGCGTCGCGCCGGGCGCGGCGTCGCCGCCGCGGAAGAGGATCCCAAACGTGACCAGGGCGAAGACGAGCGCAATGGCGACCAGACCGGCCTGCGCTGTCCGCTCCGCGCTCGTGTATCGCATCGCAGGGATAATCCTCGCATCCCTGTGGACGACCTCCGGCCCATCACGCCCATCCGCCGGCCCATCGTGGACAAGCACGCCCGCGTCCCGGCGTCCAAGAGCGTGGCCAATCGTGAGATCGTCCTCTCTGCGATCGCCGACGGCCGCTCGCGTCTACACCTCGGTCCGCTCGATCCCGGGGACGACGTTCGCGCGATGACCGACGCGATCGTCGCCCTGGACTACCGCGTCGACCGCGACGACGGCGACCTCGTCATCCACGGGAGCGGCACGGGGCCCCATCGCGCGGGTACCATCGACGCCCGTGACGCGGGCACGGTCGCCCGCTTCGGCGTCGCGCTCGCCGCCCTCGGAAGCGGCTACGTCACGATCACCGGCTCCGAGCGTCTGCGCGAGCGTCCGATCGCGCCTCTTCTCGACGCGCTGCGCCGCCTCGGGGCGACGGTGACGGCGGATTGCCTCCCCGTGAAGATCACCGGACCCATCAGAGGCGGCGAGATCGAGATCGCCGGGAACGAGTCGAGCCAGTTCGCGTCCGCGCTCCTACTCGTTGCACCGCGGCTCGAGGGCGGTCTCACGTTGCGCATAGCCGGCATGCTCGTCTCCGCCCCGTTCGTGGATCTCACGATCGCGGCGCTCCGGGACCGCGGCGTGAAGGTCGAGCGAGAAGGCAACGTGATCACGGTGAAGCAGGGCAAGGTCAAGGCGCGCGACGTGAAGATCCCCGGCGATGTGACCGCCGCGACCTATCCGGCTGCCGCGGCGGCAGTGCTCGGTGGCTCGGTGACGGTCGATGGTGTCGACGCGCGGGTACGCGAGGGCGGTCAGGGCGACGCGCGATTCTTCGAGCTCCTCGCGGCCATGGGCTGCGGCGTGTCGCACCGCGGAGGCGGCGTCACCGTCCGTCGGATCGGGGAGCTGCACGGCGTCCGCGCGAATGTCAGGGACTGCTCCGACGTGTTCCCCACCCTGGCCGTCGTTGCGACGCAGGCCTCCGAGGCGACGGAGCTGACCGGCATCGGCCACACGCGAAAGCAGGAGAGCGACCGCGTGACCGTGGTCGCGAACGGGATCAAGGCCCTCGGCGGTCGTGCGCAGGCATTCGCCGACGCCATTCGCGTGGAGCCCGCGCCGCTGCACGACGGGATCGTGGACGCGTGTGGCGATCACCGCGTCGCGATGGCGTTCTCGGTACTCGGCCTGCAGGTGCCCGGCGTCGCGATCAAGGGCGCGGGCTCGGTCACGAAGACCTTTCCGCAGTTCTACGAGATGCTCGCCGAATTGTCGCGATGAGCGACGAGCCGCAGCCCACGGGCGAGCTCTGTCTGCGTTGCCGCGCGGAGCTTCAGTCGCTCGGAGAGACGAGCCTTCGAACGGGAGGGAGCCGCGGCGCGTGGAAGCTGATCTTCGGCGAGTGGGCGGAGCTCGGCGAGGGAACGATGAAGGTCGAGCTGCTCGCGTGCCCGAACTGCCGCCGCCTCGAGCTCAAGCTCCCGGAGCAGGCCTGATCAGCGACGTCGCTCGCTCCAGAGTGACCCCACCGAGACCGTGAGCGCCGCGAGCGCGAGGACGTCGATCCATGCGCCGGCCGGATCGAGTGTCGTGCCGCTCGGACCGGACACGAACACGGGGGTGACGAACATCGTCAAGAGCGCGAGGACGATCACCGCGACGCGATAGATGGTCCATGCGATCCGGATCAAGGAGCCCTCCTACGTTGCGAGCTCACTGCGGACGGACCGCGCGGCCGCGAGGAAGCTGCGTACGTAGTCGCGATCCCCTCGCTCGACCGAGTCCCGCAGCTGCGTCAACGCCTCCATGATGGATCCGATCGCCGCGGCGGCGTCCGCGCTGTTGCCGAAGAGGAGCTCGATGGCGAGGTCGGCCGGCGTGTCGGCAAGACGCGTCGAGTCGCGAAACCCCGGACCGGCGGCGCCGAGAAGCGGCTCGGCCTGCGCGCCGACGACCGCGAGCGCGGCCGCGGTCGCGAGCGGTCCGGCGACGAGGCGCGCCATCGCCCGATCGTGCACGTCTGCCGAGCAGACCGTGACCGTGCCGCCGACATCGCGCGCGATCGTCCCCGCGAGCGACATTGCTGCGTCATCGGATCGCGCGGTCGGCACGAGCAGGAACGTCCGTCCGCGAAAGAGCGTTGGATCCGCGGCGCTGAACCCGGCGGACGTCGTCCCTGCCATCGGATGTCCTCCGACGATGCGTGTGCCGGCCGGCGCCCGGCTGGCGTAGTCCGCAACGGCCCGCTTGAGCGATCCCGTGTCGAGAAGTACGGCGCCGTCGGAGCGCGCGGCCAGCTGCTCGAGGGCCGGCACGATCGCGGAGATCGGGGTCGCGATGAGGACCGCGTCCGCGGGGAGGAGATCGTCGAGTCGCGTCGCCACCCGGATGCCGTCGGCCTTCGCGGCGACACGCGCCCGCTCGTCGTTGTCGTAACCCGTGACCTCGTACTTGTCGCGGAGCGCGAGCGCGAGCGAACCGCCGATGAGCCCGAGCCCGGCGATCCCGATCTTCACGGCGCCGCGACCTGCTCCGTGCGCCCGACTGCGCGCGCGACGTGCGGCACGGCGGCCATCAGCGCGCGGAAGTTGTCGAAGCTGAGCGACTGAAAACCGTCCGAGAGCGCGTGGTCCGGACTCGGGTGGACCTCGATGAGGAGGCCGTCGGCGCCGGCGGCGACCGCGGCGAGGGCGACGGGCGCGACGAGGTACCACTTGCCGGTCCCGTGCGATGGATCGGCGAGGACCGGAAGATGCGAGAGACGTTTCAGGAGCGGGATCGCGTTCACGTCGAACGTGTTCCGCGTGTAGCGCTCAAACGTGCGAATGCCGCGCTCGCAGAGGATCACGTTGCGGTTGCCCTTCGCGAGGATGTACTCCGCCGAGAGCAGGAGCTCTTCCACAGTCGCCGACATCCCGCGCTTGAGGAGCACGGGCTTCGTCTGCTCACCGACGGCGTCCAGCAGCGAATAGTTCTGCATGTTCCGCGCGCCGATCTGCAGGCAATCGGCGACGGCGGCGACGGCGGCGACGTCTCCGGGTGCGAGGACCTCGGTGACGACCGGCAGGCCGCTGACCGCTCGCGCCTCGGCGAGTATCTCGAGCCCCTCCTCCCCCATGCCGCGGAACGTGTACGGCGACGACCGCGGCTTGAACGCACCGCCCCGCAGCGCCGCCCCGCCCGCGGCCCGGACCGCCCGCGCGGTCTCGAGCGTGACCTCGCGGGACTCAACCGCGCAGGGGCCCGCGATCACGGCAAGCGGATGGCCATGGCCGACCGGGACGCCTCCGATGCGCACGACCGTGTCCTCACCGATGACCTCGCGTGACGCGAGCTTGAACGGTCGGCTGATCGGAACGACCTCGGCGACGCCTGGGAGTGACTCGACCGCTTCCGCCGCCGCGCGGGAGGTGCTGCCAAAGGTCCCGATCGCCGTGCGCTCCGCACCCGGCAATGGCACGGGCGTGATGCCGAACTCTTTGATGCGCTCGACGACCGCGTCGATCTCCTCCTTCGTCGCGTCGCGCTTCATCACGACGAGCACTAGGGAACTCCGAGGGGCGGGTCGCCCGGGAGATCGAGCGCCCACGACGGACGCAGCACCCGAGCGCCGTGGAGAAAGACGTGTCGGATCTCGGACTGCGTCTTCGGGGTATTCCACGCGATGAGCACACGGATGCAGCGCTCGAGGGCCTTCGGCACGGGTATCTCGCGTCCGCAGATGAGGGGCACCTCGGTCCAGCCCATCCCGGCCCGCGCCGCGTCCGCCGGAAAGGCGGCGTTGAGGTCGTCTGTCACCGTGAACCAGATGTAGCCGATGTCCTCGGACCGAACGCCGTTGAGTCGCACGATGCTGCTGAGGAGCTCGAGCGTCGCGTCGTAGATGGCCTTCGAATCGTTCTCGGCGACGGTCGTCGCGCCTCGGATCCCACGCACCGGCATCAGCGTCTCCCCGCGGCCGCGAGCGCGGCGACGAACGTGCGGAGCGCCTCCGTCCGGCGGTCGGCCGGCGCCGCGGACACCGCATCGAGCGCCGCGCTGCCCACGACCACCGCATCGGCGACACCGCGCAGAGACGCCACGTGCTCCGGCGCGCTGATGCCGAACCCGACCGCGATGGGAAGCGACGTGTGACGGCGCACGCGGGCCACAAACTCCGCCACGTCGGCGCCGAGCGCCCGACGCGCCCCGGTCACGCCGGTGAGGGACACGCAGTAGACGAATCCGCGCGCCTGAGGGACCAGGCGTGCGAGCCGCTCGTCGGGCGTCGTCGGCGCGTACAGATCGATCCGCGCCAGTCCCTCTGGGTCGAGCGCCGCATCGAACTCAGCCGACTCTTCCGACGGAAGATCGGGGACGATGATCCCGGCCGCGCCGGCTCGCGCGGCGTCCGAGGCGAATCCGGTAAGACCGCCGCGGTATTTCAAGAAGGGGTTGGCGTACCCCATGAGCAGCACCGTCGCGTCGCGCTCGCGGACGATCGTCGACGCCTCGGCGAGACAATCCCGGAGGCCGATCCCGTGGCGAAGCGCGATCTCACTCGCGCGCTGCACCGTGGCGCCGTCGGCGAGCGGATCGCTGAACGGCACGCCCAGCTCGAGCACATCGGCACCGCCGTCGAGCGCGGCGCGCAGGAGCCCTCTGGTCGCGGCCCGGTCCGGGTAGCCCACGGTCAGGTAAACCACGACGGCGAGCCGTTTCTCCTCGCGCGCTCGCGCGAACGCGCGGGCGATGCGCGCGGTCCCCGTCGGGGCGGTCGACACTGTCACCCGACGAGACCCTCCCGCATCACGATCTCGAGATCCTTATCGCCGCGGCCGGAAAGGCATACGAGGACG
The DNA here is from genome assembly GCA_038040265.1 of Chloroflexota bacterium. Taxonomy (GTDB): domain Bacteria; phylum Chloroflexota; class Limnocylindria; order P2-11E; family P2-11E; genus 3-1-20CM-2-70-9. The sequence continues at coordinate 261,476 of JBBPIP010000001.1, forward strand.
TTCTGCACGGGACCGTCCTTCCCGATCGCGGAGAGCTCGGCGATCGCATGGGCGGGCTCGAGCGCCGGGATGATGCCCTCGCTGCGAGAGAGAAGCGCGAACGCGTCCAGCGCTTCGCGGTCGGTGCGAGCGACGTAGCGCACGCGTCCGGCCTGGGAGAGCGCCGCGTGCTCCGGGCCTACGCCCGGATAGTCGAGCCCGGCCGACACGGAATGCGTCTCGCGTATTTGCCCCTGGTCGTCCTGCAGCACGAGCGTCCGCGAGCCGTGAAGGACGCCGACGCTTCCGCCGACGATCGAGGCGGCATGCTTGCCACTCGCGATCCCTTCGCCACCGGCCTCGACACCGACGAGCTTCACGTCCGCATCGTCGATGAACGCGCTGAAGATGCCGATCGCGTTCGACCCACCGCCGACGCACGCGACGACAACGTCGGGCAGCTCGCCGAGCATCGCCAGGGCCTGCTCCCGCGACTCGCGACCGATGACGGCCTGAAAGTCACGCACCATCGCGGGATACGGGTGCGGCCCGATCGCGGAGCCCAGCAGGTAATAGGTCGTTCGCACATTGGTGACCCAATCGCGGATCGCTTCGTTCACCGCGTCCTTGAGGGTCTTGCTTCCGGCCTCGACCTCGCGGACCTCGGCGCCGAGCAGCTTCATGCGGAAGACATTGGCTTGCTGGCGCCGCGCATCGACGCTGCCCATGTACACGACGCACTCGAGTCCGAGGAGGGCGCACGCTGCTGCGCTCGCGACGCCGTGCTGCCCCGCCCCGGTCTCGGCGACGATCCGCCGCTTGCCCATGCGCTTGGCCAGGAGCGCCTGACCGACCGCGCTGTTGATCTTGTGCGCTCCGGTATGCGCGAGGTCCTCGCGCTTCAGGAGAACACGCGCGAGCCCTACGGCCCGCGCGAGACGGGGCGCGTCGGTCAGTGGCGTTGGTCTCCCGACCCAGTCGCGCAAGACTCGCGCGAGCTCGCTCTGGAACTCTCCGTCGGCGCGAGCTTCGAGCCACGCGGCTTCGAGCTCCGCGACTGCGGGCATGAGCGTCTCGGGCAAGTACTGCCCGCCGAACTCGCCGTACCGTCCCGGACGGACCTCGCTCCGGATCATGCGGGCTGCCTCAAGGATCGCGACACCGTGGCAAGCCGTCGGACTGTCTCGGTTGGATCGACCCTTCGGACGAACACAGTCCCGACAAGGATTGCATCGACGCGCTCGGGAAGCCCACGCACGTCTCCCTCCGTTTCGATTCCGGACTCGCTGACGAGGATCCGGTCGTTGGAAGGCATGAACGCGGCGGCCATGTGGATCACCGTCTTATCCGTGCCCCGCGCCGGGTCACGGAGATTGCGTGCATTTACGCCCACGATCGGCGTTTTCAAGCGAAGCACGCGCTCGAAATGTTCGAGCTCATGTGCTTCGATCAATGTCTCCATCCCGAGTGAGCGCGCACGCACGTCGAGCCGCGCGAGCAGACCATCGTCGAGGGCTTCCGCGATCAACAGGATCGCATCAGCTCCCGCCTTTCGGGCCGCCTCGATCTGGCGGTCGTCGACAACGACATCCTTGTAGAGCACCGGGACGCTGACAGCCTCACGTACGCGACGCACGTCATCGAGCGACCCGCCCCAATGTCGTGGCTCCGCCAGGACAGAGACCGCCGCGGCGCCAGCTTCTTCGTAGAGCCGTGCGCGGGCCGCGACGTCTGGAATATCGGGAAATGGCCCCACCGAAGGCGAACGTCGCTTGACCTCAGCGATGAGAGCGACCATTCCGCTAGCGCGTCGGGCCGAGAGTGCCGCGAAGAGCGACCGCACAGCGGGCGCCCCCGCCACGTCCCGCGAGTTCGCGTCGAGTGCCGCCGCGTCGGCACGCCGTTCAGCGATGACCTGCTCGAGGAAATCGGTCATACGGTCGCCGCCTCCGCCGCACCGATGCGATGGCTCGTGGCGACGAAGCGCACGAGAACGTCATTGGCCTTGCCGGTGTCGATCGCTTCGGCGGCGAGCCTCGCACCCTCGTGCATGTCTCGGGCGAGTCCAGCGATGTAGCACGCCGCCCCGGCGTTCATCAGGATCGCGGCGCGGGTGCCACCCTTCACCCCGTCGAGGACCGCGCGCGCCATCACCGCGTTCCTCGTCGAATCACCGCCGACGATCTCGGCGCGTCCGACCGGAGTCACTCCAAGATCCTCCGGCTCGATGCGGCCCTCGCGCACCGAACCGTTGCGAACCTCCCACGTTCGCGTCGGAAGAGAGGGGCTGATCTCGTCGAGGCCATCCTCGCCGTGGACCACCAGCGCGTGATCGGTGCCAAGCTCGACGAGCACGCTCGCGATCTTCTCACCGAGCGCCGGCGAGGGAACACCGAGCAGGATCCGGCGCACCCCGGCGGGATTCGCGAGCGGGCCCAGCACGTTGAACACGGTGCGGATGCCGATCTCGCGACGCACCGGCCCCGCGTGCCGCATCGCCGGGTGGAACCGCGGGGCGAACATGAAGCCGATTCGCGCCTCCTCCACGCAGCGGGCGACGCCGTCCGGGCCGAGATCGATCTTCACGCCCAAGGCTTCGAGCACGTCCGCGCTCCCGCACGCGCTGGAAGCGGCGCGGTTGCCGTGCTTCGCCACACGCCCGCCCGCGGCAGCGGTCACGATCGAGCTCACGGTCGAGATGTTGAAGCTGTTCGAGCGGTCACCGCCCGTCCCGACGATGTCGATCGCGTCGCCCGTAACGGTCACACGCACGACGACGTCGCGAAGAGCGGACGCGAATCCCGCGATCTCGTCGACCGTCTCGCCGCGGATGTGAAGCCCGGCGAGCAGCGCGCCGAGCTGCGCCGGCGTGGCTTCGCCGGCCATCACCGATGCCATCGCCGAGCGCGCTTCCTCGCGGGTCAGCGTGCGGCCGCCGGCGACGACCCCGAGAGCCTCACGCGCGTCCAACGAAGTTCTCCAGCATGCGCATCCCGTCGGCGGTCATCACCGATTCGGGGTGGAACTGCACGGCCTCGAGGGGAAGCGACCGATGGCGCAGCGCCATGACCACTCCGTCGTCGCTGCGCGCGGTCACGAAGAGGTCCGGCGGAAGCGTTCGCTCGTCGACCATCAGCGAGTGGTACCGCGTCGCTTCGGTCGGATCCGGAATCCCCACGAACACCCCTTTGCCGTCGTGGCGCACGAGCGAGGTCTTTCCATGTCGCGGCTCCGGCGCGCGTATCACCGAAGCGCCGAACGCGATCGCGGCGCATTGGAGTCCAAGACAAACGCCGAGCGTCGGTATGCCGCGCTCCGGTCCCTCGCGCACAAGCTCCGGCGAGCGGCCAGCAGCCTCGGGCCGACCCGGACCCGGCGAGATCACAAGACGATGGGGACCGGCGTCGAGCGCCGCCGCGAGCGCTGGATCGTCGGCGCGAAGGACGGTCACGTCCGCGCCGAGCGCACCAAAGGCCTGGGCGAGGTTGTACGTAAACGAGTCGTAGTTATCGACGAGGAGAACCTTGACGCTCATCGCACAGCCTCCGCGCCGTCGACGATCTCGATCGCCCGCAGCAGCGCACGCGCCTTCGCTCGCGTCTCGAGCTCCTCGGCGGCCGGATCCGAGTCGGCGACGATCCCGGCCCCAGCCTGGATCCGGCACACCCCGTCGGCGATCACGGCCGTGCGTATGCCGATGCACGTATCCATGCGGCCGTCGAACCCGAGGTACCCGACCGCGCCCGCGTAGGGGCCGCGCCGGTCGGTCTCAAGCTCGGCGATCCGCTCCATCGCCCGAATCTTGGGCGCGCCGGACACTGTGCCCGCCGGGAAGCACGCCCGGAACGCGTCGAGCGCGTCCAGGCCGGGCGCGAGCTCCCCGTCGACCACCGACGTGAGATGCATGACGTGAGAGAAGCGATCGACCCGCATGAGCTCCCGGACCCGGACGGTTCCCGCGCGCGATACCCGGCCGATGTCGTTGCGCGCCAGGTCCACAAGCATGACGTGCTCCGCGCGTTCCTTCTCGGATGCGCGAAGCTCGGCCTCGTTCGCGGCGTCCTCGGCCTCGTCGCGGCCGCGTGGACGCGTCCCTGCGATCGGGTGCATCACGACGCGCCCGCCCTCGACGCGCACGAACGGCTCGGGCGAGGCGCCCACCAGCGCCGCCCCCGCTACGTCGATGAGAAACATGTAGGGCGAGGGATTGACGTGGCGAAGCGCCCGGTAGAGCGCGAGCGGCTCGGGAGCGGGGCGCACGTCGAAGCGCTGCGCGAGAACGATCTGAATGCAGTCACCCTCCGCGATCAGCTCGCGGGCTTTGGCGACGCGCGCGCGATACTCGTCGGCGGTCCCGTTCGCGGTCACGGTTCGCATCGCATGGTCAGCCTGGGTCGGTAGCGAGATCGGCGCGTCCAGCGCCGCGAACACGCGGCCGATCCGACTCGCTGCGCTCTCGCGCTCGCCCGCGATCTCGTGCGCGATCACGAGAAGCGAGTGGCGGACGTGGTCGAAGCAAACCACGGTGTCGTAGATCGAGAAGGCAGCCTCCGGCAGACGCAAGACATCGCGCCCCGCGGCCGGCAGCCGCTCGAAGCGTCTGGCGGCCTCGTAGCCCACGTAGCCGACAGCGCCACCCGAGAAGCGCGGAAGGTCGGTCCCCCCGGTCCGGCGATAGCGGGCGAGCTCGTTTCTCAAAATAGCGAGCGGATCCGTGTAGTCGACCGTGCGCACGCCGTCGTCGTCGAGGATCGAAGCGACGCCGTCGCGGAACACGAAGGTCGCGCGCGGGAGCACGCCGATGAACGAGTAACGACCCATGCGCTCGCCCCCCTCGACGCTCTCGAGGAGGAACGCACCGCCGAGCGGGCGCAGCTTTGCGAACGCCGAGACCGGCGTCTCGAGGTCGGCGAGGCGCTCGCGCACCACCGGCACGAGCTCGCGCACCGCGTTTTTCGTCGTCACCACTGTCGTCATGGCCTGCCTCCCGCCAAAACAAAAACCCTCGCCCGCTCACGGGACGAGGGCTCGTGGTGCCACCCGATCTTGGCCCGCCATTGCTGACGGACCCTTTGCCTCCGCAGTCACGGAGCGCCCCTCGATAACGGTGGGCTTCCGGGCATCCCTACCGAATTTCAGGATGCCGTCTCGCGGGATCCATTCGCGCCGCTTCCGCCGTCCGGGCTTCCACCTCTCCCCGGTTCTCTATCGGTGTTCCGCGGCCTAATCGCTCCCGCTCGAGCGACGTTCGCGCAAACTGTAACACCGAGGGTAGGGGCCCCCGACCGGGGCAGGGGCCCGAGCACCCGGCTTTGGGCTCAAGCGGCCGCCGCTAGATTTGAAGGCGTGAGATCAGTACGCGGCGGCGGCCGACCCGCCGGACCCATGGCGGTTCGCTCCAAGCTGCCAACGCACACCGCTGCCGAGATCCGCGAGGTGCTCGCTGGCCTGCCTACCGCGACCGGCTACCGCGTCACCGTCAAACCCCTGCGCTACCGCACGGCGCCGCATCTCCAGGCGTTCACCTATTGGGACGAGCCCGAGATCGTTGTGCAGGTACCCGAGCCCTTCCGCCCGTTCCGTGAGATGGTCGACCTCGGTGCCGACGGCACGCCGATCGTCCTCTTTCGCACGCGCCGGGAGGTCATTCGGTTTCTCTACCTCCACGAGTTCTGCCATTGGTGGCTCTATCTCACCCACGGATGGGGCTCGAGCGCGGAAATCGCCTGCGACCGCTACGCGCTCGCCAACTATCGCCGACACGGGCACGTGCGGCCGCCGGCGCTGCGCTCGCGTGGTGATCGCGCCGCGTAGCTAACCGCGCGGGCTTCGCGCGGTCTCGATGAGCCCTTCGAGCGTCACGATTCCGAGGTGGAGCGGCGTCGCAGTGACCACCAGGTTGTGGTGCCCGATGAGAGCGTTCAACTCCGCCACCGCGTGCGCGACTTCGGCTCGCACGCGATCGTCGGTCTGCTTCGTCATGGCGACATCCGACACGATTCGCTCGGCGGCAAGATGCTCGAGCAGAGCCTGACGTCGCTCGAGCCACGCCAGATGTGCGCGCAGTCGCGTCACGATGCGCATGCGGCGCTCTGTGATGTCGCGCCGCAGGTCGGACCACAGCGGGCGGGCTCCCGACGTCCGAAACACGTGCCTTGCGGCCCAGGCATCGCCGGCCGCGTGGTCCAGGTCTGCCGGTAACGGCCTTCCTTCGCCCGGCAATCCGGAGAGCTCGCCGGCGTCCTGCAGCTCACGGATTCGAGCCTCGACGCCCGACTCGACGCGGCGGAGCTTCGCCCCCATGGTTTCTTCGGTCAGGCGAGACGCTCCACGACGGCACCGGAAGACGTCACCGCGACAGCGGTGGGCACGAGGACGACACCGTACTTGCGTGCGAGCTCCGGGCGCCGCGAGACGTCGACCGTCACGACCGTGCGACCGGAGGCGCGAAGCTCGGCCTCGAGCGAGCGGCAGTCCGTGCAGAGCGGGTGGGTGAACTCAACGACGATCTCGCCGCCGGCGGTCGACGCTCCGAGCTCCGCTAGGTCCACGGAATCGATGCGCCGCGCTCGCACGCCGCGCAGCCGCGCCGCGAAGCGATAGATCTCGCAGCCGACGCAGAGTCCGGTGCTCGCCGCGAGGAGCGCGAGGGCGGCCACGATGAGACCGAGTGCGAGGCCGAGCGCGCTCCAACCGATGAGATACGAGATCGTGGCCGCGCTAAGGAAGACGGCACCGACGACGTTCGCGAACCGCGGTGGCCGGCTGTCCTCGATCGGACCCTCACCGATGCGCGGCTGGATGACCTCGAAGTACAGAAGGCACGGAAAGCAGTACCGCCGGCCGAAAGCGAGTCCGATCGCGAGCTGACCTGCGAGGATGCCAAAGATCGGCCACCAGCCCGTGAGCGCGGCGACGAGCGACAACGTCCCCACGATCGCCTGGTTGGTGCGTGGCGCTCGCGCGTCGATGACGTCGGTGTCGCGGTACGGATCGGCTTTTCGGATCATCTGGCGGCTCCCCCCTCGAATTCCGAGTTTACGGCTCGGAAATAAAAGCAGCGCTAATTGTGTGCGAGGGGCACAGTCGCGAGGGCGGTATAGCGCGGGCCCTTAGGCGACAGAACGCTCTGAACGACTGTGATGTCGGAGACCTCGAACGCGAGGTTCGAGCTGGGAAGGTCCTCGAGCGCAGCGCCGACCGTCTTTGCCTCTGCTGCAGTCGCGTCCTCGGCGACGCGGGCGAGCGTCAAGTGCGGCGCGAGCCGGCGGTCATCGAAGCGCAGCCCGCGGCTCCGCAGCCCTGAGTACACACTCTCCCCCAGCTCGAGCACGCTTTGCGCGCCGTCGGCGATGCCGAGCCAGACCACACGCGGTCGACCTCGCTCAGGGAAACGTCCGGGGTGGCCGAACGCCAACCTAAACCGAGAGACGGGTCTCGCAGCTTCCCTTGCGGCTTCCGTGACGTCGCCGAGCCGGTCATCGGGAGTCTGGCCGAGAAAGGCAAGGGTCACGTGCAGGTTCTCGGCTCTTACGCGGCGGAGCGCTGGGAGCGACGTCGGAAGGATCTCGGCAGCACGCGCGGCGAGGTCCGGCGATAGCGGGATCGCGACGAAGAGGCGCACGCCCGCGACGGTACCGTCCCGGGGCGCTCAGGGCTGATTTGTAGGGGCTGGGTTAGTAGGACGCGGCGCGGACCTGGTCGCCGACGAGGAGCGCCAGGAAAGCAACCGCGAGCACGACCGCGAACACCCAAAGCGCCGCGACGCGCGCGGGCTCACTCTGCTCGACACGGGCAAGTGTTGTGACGATCAGCTCTGCCATCGCTAGGAGTTACAAGCAAAACGCGTGCCGTTTGTTGCGGGTGAGCGCTTGCTAAGCCGGTGTCGGTGCCGGTGCGGGGCCCTTGCCCTTCTCACCCTTCTCACGCCTGCGCTCTTCTCCTGCCGGTGCGCCTGGCGGCGACTGCTCCGGAGTTGACGCGGCGACGGGCACGCCCGCGTCGGGCTCGCCGTCGAAGAGCTTGTTGAACTCGTCCGACTCCAGCGTCTCCTGCTCGATGAGCTTGCTCACAACGAGGTCGAGCTTGTCGCGGTTGTTCGTCAACACCTCATACGCCCTCTGGCGGGCGCGGTCGACGATGTCGTGGACCTCGGAGTCGATGATCTTTGCGACTTCCTCCGAGTAGTTGCGCTCTTCCTGGATCTGTCGGCCAAGGAAGATGAGCTCATCGGTCTTGCCGTATTGGAGCGGCCCGAGCTTCTCGCTCATGCCGAACTTCGTGACCATCTGGCGGGCCATCTCCGTGGCCTTCTCGATGTCGTTGGAGGCGCCGGTCGTGGCGTCCCCGCCGAGGTGGAGCTGCTCGGCGACCCAGCCGCCGAGTGCGGCGGCGATGTCATCCTCGAATTCCTTGCGCGTGCGGAAGTAGCGGTCCTCCTGCGGGAGCGACCAGGTGACGCCCATGGCCATGCCACGCGCCACGATCGAGATCTTGTGGACCGGGTTGGTGTGCTTGAGGAGCTTGAAGCACAGCGCGTGGCCGGCCTCGTGGTAGGCGACGATCCACTTCTCTTTCTCGGTGATGACCCGCGAGCGCCGCTCCGGCCCGAGCGCGACCTTCTCGAGGGCCTCCTCGAAGTCGATCTGGCCGATCTGCTTCTTGTTGCGCCGAGCCGCCAGGATCGCCGCCTCGTTCACCACGTTGGCGAGATCGGCGCCCGAGAAGCCGGGCGAAATCTGGCCGACGCGGAGGAGGTCGACGTTCTTGTCCAAGGGCTTGCCGCGGACGTGCACGTCGAGGATTGCCTTGCGTCCCTTGATGTCCGGCCGGTCGAGCACGACCTGACGGTCGAATCGGCCCGGACGAAGCAAAGCCGGGTCGAGGACATCGGGGCGGTTCGTCGCGGCGACGACGATGACGTTCGTCCCCGTGTCGAACCCGTCCATCTCGACGAGGATCTGGTTCAGGGTCTGCTCACGCTCGTCGTGCGAGCCGCCGAGTCCAGCGCCGCGCTGGCGGCCGACCGCGTCGATCTCATCGATGAACACGATGCACGG
>JBBPIP010000002.1:0-13012 GCA_038040265.1 Chloroflexota bacterium
AAGTACCGGCGGCTGCTGTTGTCGTTCACCGTGTTCGGAATCGGCAACCTGATAAACGTCGCGGTCTACCCGATCCTGCTCGTCGACCACTTCAACGCATCGAACTCATTCATTGGCGCGATGACCGCGGTGTCGTCGGCCACCATGATCGTGGCGTATCTCGTCTGGGGCCGGATGATCGATCGCGGATCGTCCATCCGCCTGACCCTTCTCAACACCGTGGTGACCCTTCTCATCCCGATCGGCTACATCGCCGCTGCCGACGTCTGGCTCCTGATACCGGTCGCTATCGTCGGCGGGATCGTCAACGCGGGCGGGGAGATCACCTTCTTCACGAACATCGTGCAGATCGCGCCGCGCGACAAGATCGGCGAGTACGCGACCGCGCAGTCGCTTCTCATGGGCATCCGCGGCACGGCCGCCCCCTTCGTGGCAGCCGCGCTTCTCGGTGTCGCCGATGCCCGCGTCGTACTCCTGATCGGCGTCATCTTCATGACGGCGGGGTGCGCGATCATGGCCGGCGCCGTGCGCCTCATCGCGTCGACCGCGATGCCGATCCCCCGCATGGTCGTCGAGAGCCCCGCGGACTAAGCCCGGAGCGGAATCCCCTTCGCTCGCATCGCGCTTGCGAAGCGTTCTGCGATCAGCTGGTAGCCCTCATCAGAAGGATGGAAGCCGTCCGCTGAAACCGTTCCCGTCACGACCAGGGCCGCGCTTCCGGTGAAGAGATCGACCACGTTGACCCGACCCGGGTACTTTGCCGCGATCGCCGCGACGACGTCGTTGTAGGCCTGGATTCCCGCGAGAAGTCGTGCCTTGTCGACGCTCGCGTAGGCCGGGACCGCTCGGAGATCGGGGACGTTGCCGACGAAGATCGTCGCGGCGGTCTTCTGCGCCAGACCGTCGACGATCTGGCCGAGGGATTCCGCGTATGACGCCGGCTCGATCGTCGCATTCAGGTCATTCACAGCGAGCCAGACTGAGACGAGGTTCGGCTGTTGCGCGATCGCGCCCGGAAGCTGCTGCGTCACCGCCTGCACGGCGAGCGACCCGGATACGCCGAGGTTGACGTATGCCGGCGATCCCGCTGGAAGACGCGACGCGATAAGTGCTGGCCATGACCCCTTCGCCGGGTCTGTCGCGCCGACGCCGACCGTGTCGGATGCACCGATCGCGACGTACTTGATGCCCGAGCTCGTCGTCGCCGTGGCCGGCGCGATGCTGGGCGAGGCCGTGGGTCGCGAGGTTTGCGAAGGCCGCGCCGCCGGAGCGGCGGAGCACGCGCCGACCAATGCTGCGGAGATCACCATCAGGACCGCGACTTCACTTCGCCCCATCGGTACAATTGTCTTGCCCGAGGGGCCACGGGGATGCGTGGTTTCGACAGGGCAGGCAGACGGACCGCCGCGAGCCGAGGAACGCCGTTCCTCCTCGTTAATCCGAACGGCAGGCAGACAACTGCCAACACTTCTTACGCTCTCGCTGCCTAGTCAGTGAGACGTCCTCCCGGTCTCCGCTCCGCGGGCCGGGAAGGGCGATATAAGCGGAGCTGCGGCCCGCCGATCGGTCGGTAGGCGGGCTCAAGTAAACCGACCTGGCGAGGACGAGAAGCGTGTCGGTGCGCGTCTCGTTCCGCGAGATCAAAATCGCCGACTACGCTCGTAGACGCGATCCGCGCGCAAGCCTTGGACGGGGAGTTCGACCCTCCCCCATCTCCACAGAACGAGGAGGCCGGCGGAGGGAGCCGCAGCTCACTCCGGCCGGCCGACGAAGTTCTGGAAGGCGCGAAGCGCCTTACAGGGACAGCCGCGAAGCGGCTACAGAACGAGCGAAGCGCCTTACAGCGACGGCCGCGAAGCGGCTACAGAACGAGCGAAGCGGCTACAGAGACAATGCGTCGGCATGCCTCTCGTCCTCTTCATCCTCGGCGCGCTGGGCGCTCTTGTCGCCGCCGTCATCGGACCGATCTATCTCGATCTGCTCCGCCGCGAGCTATCGCGCTCCGAACGGATCGAACGCGTCGCAGGGAACCTCGGTCTCGTGTTCTCGCCGGCCGACCCGGCGTATCCGAGCTCGTCAGCGTTCCGCTACCCGTTCGAGCTCTTCTCTCGCGGCGTCGACCAGACCTGCGAGAACTTCGCGAGCGGATCGATCGACGGGGTCGACGTTGTCGCATTCGACTTCCTGTATCGGCAGCGCGTGGATTCGGACGGCGATCCGAGCAACGACGTTGTGTCCGAGCCACAGCGGTACTCGTGCGCCGTCACCGGTGTCGCCGGCCATCGACCGCATGTGGTCATCGAGCCGGCGACGGCTTCGCGCACCGCCCGCGCCGACGGCGAGCCGGTACTTCTCGAGTGGGGAGACTTCAATGCGCGCTACCGCGTTATCTCCCCCGAGCGTAGCTTCGCGACCGCGATCCTCGACGTTCCGCTGATGGCGTGGCTCGTCGATGAGGCGCCGGACCTGCCCCTTACCTGGGAGGTCCAGCGCGACATGCTGCTCTGCCGCGCGTCGAGCGTCGCTCCCGAGCAGCTCGCGGATCTCCTCCGTGCGACCGCTGCCTTCGCTCGACTGATTGGCCGCGGTGCCGACTACTGAGGTGGCTGGCTCGCGTACGAGATGAGCTCGAGCAGCGTGCCGTCGGGATCGCGGAAGTACACGCTCGTACCGCGGCCTTTGGCGCCGCCGCGCGTCATCGGACCCGCCTCCACCCCGACGCCGTGGGCCCGAAGGTGGTCCACAGCCGCAGCGATCGGGCCGTCCCACTCGAAGCACAGGTCGCTGTTCCCGGGGACGACTGGGATGCGCGCGACCATCGCCGGGCGCGTCCCCGGGCCGTGCGCGTTCAGCTGCTGCCTCCCGATGCGATAGGCCACGCGCCCATCGACCTCGACGATCTCCGCACCGAGGACGTCCCGGTAGAAGGCGTTCGAACGCTCGAAATCGCTTACCGCGATGACGACGTGGTCCAGGCGCACCGCCGCACGATACGAGCGAGTGGCCGAACAGACACTGGGAATACCTCCAGCACGGGATGCGTTACGCCCGACTGACGACGGGAGGGATTTCCATGACCGTCACATCTGTCATCACGACCGATCTCGCGCTCGCGCTCGTCCGCGCCGTCGTTGGCCTGGTCATCGCGGCGCACGGGGCGCAGAAAGTTCTCGGAGTCTGGGGAGGCCCCGGGCTCGCGGGATGGACTCAGGGCATGACTCGGATGGGGATGCGGCCTCCGGCCTTCTGGGCGTGGGTCTCTGCATTCGCCGAGCTCGCCGGGGGCATCGCGTTCGCGCTCGGCTTCCTGCTGCCGGTCGTCGCGGCTGCGTTGACGATCCAGATGGGCGTCGCCATCGCGCGCGCACACTGGGCAAAAGGCTTCTGGAACGCGAAGGGCGGAATCGAGTTCCCGTTCACTCTTGGAGCGATCGCCGCGATCAACGGGCTGGTCGATCCTGGGGCGTATTCGATCGATCGAACGCTCGGCTTGCCGGCGATGGGCGCGGGCGTCTACGTGGCGGTACTCGTCGTGGGGACTCTTGCCTACTTCGTTGGCGCCAGAGCGGTCGGTTCGGAACCGGCGAAGGTCAAGCGGGCGGCCTGATCCTCGCGGTCGTGGCGACCCGTTTATCCTCTCGGGACGGGGAGGGCGTCCGTGAATGAAGCGCTTGTGCGGCTCGACGCGTTGATGAACCGTCTCGTGGAGGCGGACCAGACCGGGTCGGGTATCGATCCGCTGCGCATCGCGAACGAGCTTGGCCAGATCCGCCAGCTCCTCGCCGAAGCGCCGGCCGTTGTTCGGGCCAAGGGCGGCCAGAAGCACTTCCGCTGCGAAGCGTGCGGGACGATCTCCCACGGCGACGCCCAGCCCGAGAAGTGCCCCACGTGCGGCGGGCGCAAGTTCTTCGCGGCTGATATCGAGCAGCCCTTCGTGGAGTCAGGGGCCGGCTAGACCACGCGTTCGGTCTCGACTGTCGCCAAAGGAACATTGCGCCGATTGGTTTGGCCTCCATATAGTTCATCTCCCTAACTATTCGGAGGCTGAACAATGACCATGGCGCCGGCGCGGCCCGCCTCGCGACCACCGAGCACGGAGGATGTCCGTGTCGCGGGGATGTTGCTGTCGCTCCTCCCCCGAATAGGAAAGATCGCTGCGCAGGTCGCCCACGAGCGTGGCGCGATCACCCTGGAGCGCGCCCGGATCCTCTGGCAGCTCGTCGAGGCTCCGCGACGCAGCGGTGAGCTCGCGCAGCGCTGCGCGCTCACTCCCGCTTCCGTCTCCGAGCTCGTCGACTCTCTCGAGCGCGATGGATTCGTCCGCCGTTCCGAGGACGCGACGGACCGGCGCGTCGTCGTCGTCGAGATCACCGCCCGTGGCCGGCGCGAGATCGATCGCGTCGGCGAGCTCATGAGGGCGCCGGTGGCAAAGATCATCGCCGGCCTCTCGGCCGAGAAGCGCGTGCGCCTCGCGGCCGCGCTCAACGATTTGCAGGAGGCACTCGCCTCTCCGAAGGAGTCAATACATGCCCGCTGAGATGACTCGCAACGCCCGAATCCTCGCGACGATCGGCGTCGCTCTCGCTCTCTTCCTTGCCGCTCTCGATGGGACGATCGTCGGCATCGCTCTACCGCAGATCGTCGCGGAGCTGAACGGCCTGGACTACTTCGCGTGGGTCGCGACCTCATACCTCGTGACGTCGACCACCCTCACTCCGATCGCCGGAAAGCTCGGCGACCTGTTCGGGCGGAAACCATTCCTCCTCGCCGGGATGATCGGCTTCGTCCTCGCGTCCGCGCTCTGCGGCCAGGCCCAGAACATGGCCGAGCTCGTGGCGTTCCGCGGGCTGCAGGGCGTCTTCGGCGGCGTGCTATTTGCAAGCGTCTTCGCGACGATCGGTGACCTCTACTCGCCGGCGCAGCGCGCGAAGCTACAGGGCGTCTTCGCCGGGATCTTCGGCGTCGCGTCCGTGGTCGGTCCGGTCATCGGCGGCTATCTCACCGACAACCTCAGCTGGCGGTGGGTCTTCTACGTGAACGTTCCGGTCGGCCTCCTTGCGGTCGCGGTCGTGTTCGTGACGCTCCCCTCGGTCAAGCACTCGGCATCGTGGCGCGACATCGACTTCGCCGGCGCGTTCACGCTCGCGGCGACGATCGTCCCGCTTCTCATCGCCCTATCGATCACCAGCACACACGACTTCACCTCTCCCGAGGTCCTGGGACTCCTGCTCCTGTCGGCTGTGATGGGCGTGATCTTCTTCATGGTCGAGCGCCGCACCCCGCACCCGGTCGTGCCGTTCGACCTCTGGAAGAACCCGACGTTCGCGGTCTCGACCGTCGTCGGATTCTTTCTCGGCTTTTCGATGTTCGGCGCGATCATCTTCGTGAGCCTCGTCTACCAGGGCGTGCTGGGCATCGCCGCGACGAACTCGGGCCTCCTCATCACTCCGCTGATGGTCGGACTCATCGCCGCCAGCGTCATCACCGGCCAGCTGATGGTGCGCATCAAGCGCTACCGGTACCTCGGGACGATCGGAGCCGCGACGCTCGTGGTCGGCCTCTGGCTTCTTGCGCAGGCGACCGTCGGGACGCCCGAGATCGAGGTCGTGCGCGACCTGGTCCTCATCGGGCTCGGCGTCGGCGTCGGCATGCCGCTGTACCTGAACGCGACTCAGAGTGCTGTCGACGCGAGGTATCTCGGCGTCGTCTCGAGCCAGATCCAGTTCTGGCGGAACATCGGCAGCACGGTCGGGGTCGCGATTCTCGGGGCGGTCCTCGCGCACGAGCTCGCCCAGAAGATCGCCGCGGCGATCCCGCCGCAGCTTCAAGGAGCGATCCAGGTGGGTGGCAACGCGCAGGCGATCTTCGGCCCGGCCGCGGTCCAACGCATTCCGCCTGACCTTCTCGTCTTGATCCGCGGGGCGCTCGCGTCCTCGCTCCACGACGTGTTCATCATCGCCGCGGCCGTCGCGGCCCTGGCTATGGTCGCTTCGCTCTTCCTTCAGGAGGTCCCGCTGCGCGGCCGCACCGAGCGGGCGCGGCAGCCTGAGGCCGAGGGGGCGCCGGCGTTCGCCGACTAGCGTGCGATCGGCGTGCTAGCCGCGACCCACGCGCCTCCGGATGACGGCGTCCATCTCGCGCGTAGCCTCGCGCTCCTTGATCACCTGCCGCTTATCGAAGCGCTTGCGGCCTCGCGCGATGCCGAGCTCGACCTTCGCCCGTCCGTGCTTGATGTACATGCGCAGCGGAACGAGCGTGTAGCCCTTCTGAGCGATCGTCCCGACGAGCTGCCCGATCTCGTCCTTGTGAAGAAGGAGCTTGCGCGGGCGCAGCGGGTCGTGGTTGTCGGCCGCCGAGTTCGCCCACGGCGCGATGTGCACGTTGCGGAGGAACACTTCGCCGTTTTCGACCCGCGCATACCCGTCCCGCAGGTTCGCGCGACCTGCGCGGAGCGACTTGATCTCGGTACCGCGTAACGCGATGCCCGCCTCGAGCCGACCCTCGATCTGATAGTCGAAGCGGGCTTTGCGGTTGTCGGCGAGCTGCACCTGGCGCTCCGGCTCGGGAGCGGAAGGCGCCTCGGTCTTTCGGGATGGCATGGCGCCCAGATTAGGTGGTTGAAAACGAAGAGCGGCGGCATCGCTGCCGCCGCTCTCCTTGCCGGGTCACCAAAGACCCAGTGAGTTAGTGCGCGTTCACCTCAGATCGATTCATTACGAAAGGCTGAAGTGAGCTCACATGGGTCTTTGGATTCCCACTGGCATCGCCCACTCCACATCACCTCCTTTCTTTCGGAAACGATGCTACATGGCCCGGAATTACCGTCAATGTCGCTGTGGATTCACTGGGGTGCGGGAATGCCCCGTCTTTTGCGGAACTGCGCTAGCGAAGAAGGGCGACCGTATCCGCCTTCGGCGGATTACGGGAGATAGATCATCGGATTGACTGCGCGACCGTCCGCGATGGTCATGAAGTGCAGGTGCGGCCCGGTCGTGAATCCGGTCATCCCGACGTACGCGATGATCTGGCCGGCGGAGACGGTCTGCCCGACCGACACGATCGGCCAGTGCAGGTCATCGAGGTGGCCGTACAGCGTCGAGAAGTTGAAGCCGTGGGCGATGATCACGACGACCGCGGTGTCTCCGTATGCGAGGTACGGGCGACCGACGGTGACGACCTTGCCGGCCGATGCCGCGCGGATCGGCGTGTACTTCGGCTGCGCGATGTCGATGCCATTGTGGAAGCCGCCCCAGCGCGGGCCAAAGCCTGACGTGATCGGTCCGCGGAGCGGCCACATCGTGAGCTTCGAGCCGTTGAAGGGGCCGAGTCCGCTGCCGCCCGCGGCCTGCGCCGCGAGCATCTCGTACTGCGCTTCCGCCTGGTCGAGCTGACGCTCGAGGTCCGCGGTCGTGCGGTTGGTCTGGCTCACCTGGCCCTGCGCGTTCTGTTTGCTCTTCGCCGCGTCGCCGCGGGCCGCCGCCTCCGAGTTGATCGCCGCCTGGGCCTCGGCGACGAGCTTGTCGTAGCGCTCCTTCGCGCCCGCGAGCTGAGTCCGCTGGGTCGTGATCTGATCGGACAGACCCAGGATCTCCTTCTCCTTCGTCGAAGCCTGGTCCTGCTTCCATAGCGTGTCCGCGCGGAGGGTGCGGATGTCGTTCGCGAGCTGCACGTCCTGGCGGTTGATGAAGATCATGGCCTGCAGTCGGTTCGCGAACTCCGTCAGAGAAGACGATGAGAGGAGCATCTCGAGCGGGCTGATGAGAGCCTGCCGGTAGGTCGTCCGGAGGTGGCGCGCGTAGAGCTCCTCGCGCGCCGCGAGCTGTTTCTGCTCCTGGGCGGCTTCAGCCTTCAGGGAATCGGTCAGCGCGCGCGTCTCGTCGAGCTGGAACGTGACGAGGGCGAGCTGCTCCTCAGCGATCTGGATCTGGTAGAAGAGCTGGTCCGCTTCCGACTGCGCGTTGGCCTGTTTCGTGGCGAGATCCGCGATCTTCGCGTTGGTCTGGTTCACGACGGCCTGGAACTGGTTGGCGACCGCCTGGTAGCGCTCGGCGTTCGCGCGGGAGATCTGGACGGCTCGCTCGAGCTCTTCCTTGCGCTTCAGCGCCGCGGTGATTGGGTCGTCGGCGTACGCGGGCTGCGCGAAAGAAGCGAGGACAGCGCTAACAACGAACGCGACCGTGGTCGCGCGCGCGAGACGCGTCCTCCAAACCCCACCTCCCCGAGCGGTCCGGGGAGTTCCCATGCGTGGCGCATCGTCGCATCGCGCCGTAGTCGGGGTCAAGGCTTTTTGAAGTCTCATTTGGCGAGGTGGGAGCGGACCGAGAGCATCGCGCCACCTCCTCCGACGGCGAGGGCAAGGGCGAAGACGCTGCCCACCAGCTGCCAGACGAACGTCTGCCCGAACGACAGCGGAAGGATCTCGATGAAGCTGACCATCGCGTTCATGACCGGTCCCGCCGCGACGAGGACCACGGCCGTGGCGGCCACGGCGCCGAGCGCGCCGACGAGCATCCCCTCGAGGATGAAGGGCAACCGCACGAACCAGTCGGTCGCGCCGACGAGCTTCATGATCTCGATCTCGTCGCGCCGGGCGTGCACGGCGATGCGGATGGTGTTGACGATCACGAAGAGCGCGACCACCAGCATCATCGCCAGCACGGCGAGACCGCCGAACGAGAGGACGCGCGTGATCGTAAGCAGCTTGTCGACGACTTGCGGGTTGTCGACGACGTCGCTGACGACGCCACCACCGACCTCGTCGCGCAAGGCCGCGGTCACCCGTGGGGCGTCCTGCGCGTGTGCCAGCTTGATCTCGAGAGAGTTCTGGAGAGGGTTAGAAGATGTGTCGACGATCTGGATGTCCGGGCGCCGCGAGGCGATGTCGACCAGGCGCGCCATCGCCTGCTCTTTGGTGATGTAGTCGACTTTCGAGACCGCCGGGTCCGCCTCGATGCGCGCGCGGAGCGCGAGCACGTCGGACACCCGCGCGTCGTCCTCAAGGAAGGCCGCGAGCTCGACTTTCGATTCGAGAACGTTGACCGCCGCCTGTAGGCCCCGGTCGGTCGCGAGGAAGAACGCGAACAGCAGGAGCATCAGCCCGACGGTGAACGTCGAGGCGAGACTCATGACGGGGTTGCGCCAGAAGCCCTGCGCGGCCGTCGTGGCCACGTACTCGAGCCGCCTCATGCCGCGTACTGCCCCTCGCGCTCGTCGCGGACGACCATGCCGTGATCGAGGTGGACCACGCGGCGGCGGAGGGCGTTGACGATCTCGGCGTTGTGGGTCGCCATGACCATCGTCGTGCCGAGCTCGTTGACCCGAACGAGCAGCTTGATGATCTCCCAGCTCGTGACCGGGTCGAGGTTTCCCGTCGGCTCGTCGGCGATGAGGATCTTCGGCCGGCTCACCAGAGCTCGCGCGATCGCGGTGCGCTGCTTCTCGCCACCCGAGAGCTGATCAGGGAAGTGGCCGCGTCGCTGCGAAAGGCCAACGAGTGAGAGTGCGCGCTCGGTCTCCTCGCGAGCCTCTTCGCCGGAGTGCCCGGTGACGAGGAGCGCGAAGCCAACGTTCTCGGCGACGGTCTTGCGCGGCAGAAGCTTGAAGTCCTGGAACACGACGCCGACGCGCCGGCGCAGCTTCGGCACCGCCGATCGGCGCATGCGGACGACGTCCTGACCATCGACCCACACGCGACCGGATGACGGGAGCTCCTCACGAATGAGCAGACGGATGAGGCTCGACTTTCCGGCGCCGGAGGAGCCGACGAGAAAGACGAAATCTCCCGAGTCGATCTCGAGATCCACGTCGCGAAGGGCGTCGGTGCCATTTGGATAACGCTTGCTGACGTCGTCGAGCGTGATCAGTTCGTTGCCCCTCCCAAGGAGCGCCACCATACCGGGACGCTCCGTTGGGACAACGTCAAATCGGTCGAGAAAAGTACCGTTGGGGTCTCTTTGCTACGCACCCCGCACAAGCATGCGCCGAGATTGCAACCAGCTTGGCTCAGCTCGGCAGATCGAGCTGTGTTTGCGCCGGCCGCGTCGGGGTGAACGTCGCTATCGACGCGATCTTCGTTTCCCCAACGGCCATGACTTTCACGCCCATCGTCGCCCGGCCAAGAGCACGCACCTGCTCGAGCGGTGTGCGGATCACTACACCGTTTGAAGTAATGAGAAGGATCTCCTGAGTACCCTCGTCGACCATCTGGATCGCGGCCACGTTCCCGGTCTTCGGCGACAGCGCCGCGAGAATGACGCCTTGACCGCCGCGACCCTGCGTCGGGAACTCGGCGACGGCCGTGCGCTTCCCGAATCCGTTCTCAGTGACCGAGAGCGCCTCGGTTCGCGGCCGAGCGATGCCCATACCGACGACCTCGTCACCTTTCTGGAGCCGAATACCGGTGACTCCCTGCGTTTGCCGGCCCATCGGGCGTGCGTCCGTGGCCTTGAAGGTGATCGCCTTGCCCTTCCTCGTGGCGAGCAGGATGCGGTCCTGCGACGTGCAGGGCGCGACCCACGCGAGCTGATCGCCCTTGCGGAGCGCGATCGCGATGAGCCCGGCGCGACGCACGTTCTTGTACTCCGAGAGCGGCGTCTTCTTTATGAAGCCCTTCCGCGTGGCCATCACCAGATGCTCGGACGATCCGTTGTCGCGTAGCGCGACCAGGGCCGAGACGCGCTCACCGGCTTGCATGGCCTCGAGGATGTTCTGGATCGGAGTCCCCTTGGCGGTCCGGCTTGCATCCGGAAGCTCGAAGACCTTCAGAGCGAAGACCCGACCTCGGTCGGTGAAGACGTAGAGACGATCGTGGCTGCGCGCGACCACCAGGTAGTCGACGTCGTCCTCGTCGCGCGTCGCCATACCGATCACGCCTCTGCCCCCGCGGTGCTGCGCGCGATAGGTCGAGAGCGGCATGCGCTTCACGTAGTTACGGCTGGAGACGGTGATGACGACGTCCTCGTCGGCGACGAGCTCCTCTGCCGAGAGCTGTCGTGGCGTGTCGTCGACGATCTCGGTGCGGCGGTCGTCTCCGTACTTCGTCGCGATCTCGTCGAGGTCCTGTTTGATAAGGGCGAGGATCCGGCGCGGGCTCGCCAGGATCGACTCGAGCTCGGAGATGAGCTTGATCGTCTCTCGGTAGTCGTCGTCCAGCTTCTGACGCTCGAGTCCGGAGAGCCGGCGAAGCTGCATTTCGAGGATCGCCTTGGCCTGCAATTCGGTGAGGCCGAACCCCTCGCGCATCTTGGCGACGAGCAAGACCTCCTGGCCCTTGTGCGCGCGGATGAGCTTGATGATCTCGTCGATGTGATCGTGCGCGATCTTGAGGCCCTCGAGGATATGCGCACGCTCTTTCGCCTTGCGGAGGTCGTGGTCGGTGCGCCGCCTGATGACCTCTCGTCGGTGATCGATGTGGTGCTGGAGGATCTCCTTCAACGAGAGGGTGCGTGGCTGCTGGTCGACGAGCGCGAGCATGTTGAAGTTGAACGCGGACTGCATTGCGGTGTGCTTGAAGAGGTTGTTTAGAACGAGGGTCTTGTCGTCGTCGCGCTTGATCTCGATGACGATCCGCATTCCCTCGCGGTCGCTCTCATCACGAATGTCGGAGATTCCCGCGAGCTTCTTGTTCTGGACGAGATCGGCGATCTTCTCGATGAGCGACGCCTTGTTCACCACGTAGGGCAGCTCAGTCACGATGATCGCGTCGCGGTTGCCTCGGAGCTGCTCGTTGTGCGCCTTCGCGCGAGCGACGATGCGCCCGCGGCCCTGCGCGTACGCCCGGCGGATCGCGTCGACTCGCTCGGCGGCACCGGTCTCGACATTGCGCTGCTCGTCGAACCGATAGACGACGCCACCGCCTGGGAAATCGGGACCGATCACGGTCTCGCACAGGTCGTCGGTGGTCAGCTCGGGATCGTCGATGAGCCGCTTGGTGGCGGCGACGATCTCGCGCAGGTTGTGCGGCGGGATGTTCGTCGCCATGCCGACCGCGATGCCGGCGGAGCCGTTGACGATCAGGTTCGGGACCCGCGCCGGGAGGACCGTGGGCTGCTGGTGCCGGTTGTCGTAGTTCGGCATCCAGTCGACGGTTTCCTTTTCGATGTCGGCGAGCATCTCGGTCGAGATCGCGGCGAGTCGAGCCTCGGTGTAGCGCATGTGGGCCGGCGGATCGTCGTCGATCGAGTTGTGGACGAAGACCCCCGCCGCGAGGGCAAAGTTCTGGGTGAGGTCGACGGTGAGGTCATAGACGTCCGCGCGACCGGCCGGCTCGACCTTGCTCACCTTCTGGGTGAGGCTCGCCGGGATCGGGAAGGCGCCGGTGCGGTGCAGCCGCTCGGGTATGGCGCTCCGCGAAAACGGCATGAGCTGCTCCTTTGCCTTCAGCTGCTGCGCCTCACGGTAGGTCCCGTCGCGGAGCATGAACCGGTGGTCCGGCGTGCAGACGATCTCCGCGCCCGACTCGAGGGTGACCTTCACGACCGGGTCGTTGCGGCGGACGAGGCGCGGCGCACGCAGGGGCTTGATCCGCACGTTGCGATGCGGGTCGACCGTGAAGATCTCGGCGCGCAGACCCTTGTGCGCCATCTCGACGAGCTCGGTGAACGGCTTCTGCTCTCCGTTATAGAGCTCGACTTTCGTGTCACCGGTGAAGCATCCGAAGTTTCCCTGTCCCTGGACGAGCGGGTATCGCGCCGCGAAGTCCTGCGCGAGACGGACGAGGGCGTCGTAGATGGGGACGTCGCCGTGAGGGTGGTACTTCGCCATCACGACGCCGACGACGTTCGCCGATTTGCGGAATGGCCGGTCGTTCCGCAGCCCTTCCTCGAGCATCGTGTAGAGGATCCGGCGCTGGACCGGCTTGAGCCCGTCGCGGACGTCGGGAAGCGCGCGGGCCACGATGACGCTCATCGAGTAGTCGAGGTAGGCCTGGCGCATCTCGTGCTCGAGCTCGACACCGATCACGCGGTCGTTCTTGGGTTCTTCGATCACTTCGTTACCTGCTCAATCTCTCGGC
>JBBPIP010000002.1:13112-55705 GCA_038040265.1 Chloroflexota bacterium
TGCTCAATCTCTCGGCAGCGCCTCGAGACGCGCTCAAGGCTGGACGGTCTCGCTCCTCGCGAGTGAATCGCTCGTCGCTCGTTCCCATGACCACTCAATCTCTCGGCTGCGCCTCGAGACGCGCTCAAGGCTGGCCACGCCACCCTGCGCTCGGCTAACGGGGGCCCCTGCCCCCTCGCTCCTCGCGAGTGAATCGCTCGTCGCTCGTTCAATTGAGTTCTCTTGCTCACTCTCTAGGTCCGTCCATGCTCGGTCGCGTGCTCTTCGCTATCGACCGCGGCTCTCACTCTCGCAAACGCGTCATCGGTACCCGAGTAGCGCTGCTCGAGCTCGCGGCGGCGACCTTCGGGCATCCGCAGAAAGGTCGCGTCGGCCTCGGCGAGCGTTGTGCCGTCAACTGCGCGTTCGACCATGCCGTGTGTCTCGATCACCCGCCCGCGGTCTCGCGAGACCTCGCCGACGATCCGCAGGTCCTCGCCGATCGGGACCGGCTGGCGGAATGTGACGTTGATCTTTGCGGTCACGCCCCAGATGCCCTGGTGAAAGATCGCCCAACCCATGGCTTCGTCGAGAAGCGCCGTGACGACACCACCATGCAGGAGGCCGTCGTAACCCTGATGGCTTTGCAGCGCGGTGTAGCGCGCCTCGGCACGATCGCGGGACACCTCGAAGTCGAGGTGAAGCCCGCCGGGATTCAGCTGCCCGCACGCGAAGCACCAATGCTGAAAATCGACTCCGAGCTCCGAAAGCTTCGCCACTAGATGTCGAGGTCCGCCTTGCCGGCGTTCGCCATGATCCACTTCTTCCGACCCTCGACCTCGGTGCCCATGAGTTCGTCGAACGCGAGGTCCGCCAGCTCGGCGTCATCGAGCGTCACGCGCCTGAGCGTCCGAGTCGCGGGGTTGAGCGTCGTGTCCCAGAGCTGATCCGCGTTCATCTCGCCGAGTCCCTTGTACCGCGCGATCGCCGGCTCGCGTCCGCCCTTGCCGTCGTCAGTGCCCTCATCCGTGTTCGTGGACGGGGCGTCGGCCTGGTCCTCGGCCTCCTCTGCCGCGCGTCGTCGCGTGCGCGCGCTCGCCTTGTCACCTTCGGCGGCGGCCTTCTCGCCCGCGGCCTTCTTTCGGTCATCGCGCTTGGCCTTCGCGTTGGACTTCAGCTCCTTGATCGCCTTGTCGCGCTCGTTGTCGGTGTACGCCCAGCGGACTTCTTTGCCGAGCTGCAGGCGGTACAGGGGAGGCTGGCCGATGTAGATACGGCCGTCCTCGACGAGCGGCTTGAAGTGCCGATACAGGAGAGTGAGCAGGAGCGTGCGGATGTGCGACCCGTCAACGTCGGCGTCCGCGAGGAGGATCGTCCGGCCGTAGCGGAGCTTCTTGATGTCGAAGTAGTCCCCTATTCCGGTGCCGAGCGCGGTGATGAGCGCCTTGATCTCTTCGTTGCCGAGCATCTTGTCGGCGCGGGCCTTCTCGACGTTCAGGATCTTTCCCCGAAGCGGCAGGATCGCCTGGAACCGGCGGTCGCGGCCCCCCTTGGCGCTGCCGCCAGCGGAGATGCCCTCGACGATGATGAGCTCGCTCTTCTCTGGATCGCGCTCCGAACAGTCTGCGAGCTTTCCCGGCAGGGAGAATCCGTCGAGGGCGCCCTTCCGCTGCACGAGGTCGCGCGCCTTGCGCGCCGCCTCCCGGGCGCGGAATGCGGTAAGGCACTTCTCGACGATGCGTTTCGCGTCGGAGGGGTTCTCCTCGAGGTACTGGCCGAGCGCGTCGTTCACGGCGGTGGCGACCTGGCCGGCCACTTCGGCGTTGCCGAGCCTGGTCTTGGTCTGACCCTCGAACTGCGGCTCGCGGATCTTCACGCTGATGACGGCGGTGAGTCCCTCACGGACATCGTCGGATGTGAGATTTGGGTCGGGATCCTTCAACGCGCCGCTCTTGCGCGCGTACGCGTTGATCGTCCGGGTCAGCGCAGTGCGGAAACCCGTGAGGTGCGCGCCACCGTCGATCGTGTTGATGTTGTTCGCGAACGTGTAGACCTTTTCCGCGAACGTGTCGTTGTACTGGAGCGCGACCTCGGCGATGGTGTTGTTCTCGAAGGTCCGCTCGACATAGACGGGTTTCGGGTGCAGGTTCTCGTGCGTCCTGTTTAGGTGGCGGACGAAGCTGATGACCCCGCCGTCGAAGTAATAGTTCTCTTCAGCGCCGGTGCGCTCGTCGTGCAAAGACAGCCAAAGACACTTGTTGAGGTACGCGGTCTCCCGCAGCCACTGCGTGATGATCGTGGTGTCCCACTCGATCACCGGGAACATCTCTTTGTCCGGCGCGAAGCGCGTCACCGTACCCGTGACCTTTGAAGGTTGGCGCCAGGGCACGACGTGGGGGACCGGGAGCTGCGGCTTCGTGATGGTGCGGACGGCGGTGATCGGTTTCCCCCGCTCGTACGACTGCGTGAAGATCTTCCCGTCTCGGTGGACCTCCACGACCATCTCGGACGCGAGGGCGTTCACAACCGACACGCCGACTCCGTGCAGACCACCGGTGACCTTGTAACCGGGCCCGCCGAACTTCCCACCGGCGTGGAGGATGGTCATGACGACCTGCAGCGCATCCATCGCCTTGCCCTTCGCGTCCTTCTGCGTTGGGTGCGGCCCGGCCGGAATCCCGCGGCCGTTATCGGCGACGGTGATCTCGTTCGTCTTATGGATCCAGAGGTCGATCCGATCGCACGTCCCGTTCATCGCCTCGTCGATCGAGTTGTCGATCACCTCGCGGACGAGGTGATGAAGGCCGCGGAGGTCGGTCGTCCCGATGTACATGCCCGGACGGCGACGAACCGCCTCGAGGCCTTCGAGGACCTGGATGTCCTTGGCGCTGTAGGACGGAGCGGCGGCGACGCGGCGCTTGCGCTCGTCCGGGACGTCTTTTCTTACGGCCACCGTTAGACCTTTCCGGCTCGGATGAGAACTTCGTAGAGCCGCTCGAAGTCCTCGTCGGAGTAGAACTGGATCGCGATGCGGCCGCCCCGTCGGCCGCGCAGGATCTCGACCTTCGTGCCGAGGGCCGCCCGCAGCTCATTTGTGACCTGAGCAAGGTCAGGATCGCCGCCCCGGAGTCGGGGCCGCGCCCGGCCCCGGCGTGTCGGGTGGACCATCTTTCGAGCGAGCGCCTCGGCGTCGCGGACCGAAAGCCCCTTGGCGATGACCGTGGCCAGCGCCTGGAGTGCATCCGAAAGCGGTAGCGGGAGCAGCGCGCGCAGGTGGCCCTCGCCGATCTTGCCTTCGATCACCGCGTCCTGCAGCGCCTGTGGCGCGGTGAGTGCGCGGAGCATGTTCGCAACCGAGGAGCGGGATTTCCCAAGTCGCTCGGCCAGCTGTTCTTGCGTCAGGTCGTATGTCTCCATGAGCAGCTTGTAAGCACGGGCCGTCTCGATCGCATTCAGATCGGACCGCTGCAGGTTCTCGATCAGCGCAAGCTCGAGGCGGTCCCCCACCTCCTCGCGAACGACAGCGGGGATCGTGGTCTTGCCGGCGAGTCGGGCCGCGAGCACGCGGCGATGGCCCGCGACGAGCTCGTAGCCGTCGCCGTCGGCAGATACCACTATTGGTTGCAGCACGCCGTGCCTCGAAATCGACGCGGCGAGCTCGGACAAACCCACCGGGTCGAACGCGGTCCGCGGCTGCTGGCGGTTCGGCCGCACGAGCTCCAAGGGGATCTCGCTAGTCGAGGGACGATCAGCGGCTGCCCTCGCGGGCGCGGCGGATTGGCCGAGCAGGACGTCAAGGCCGCGGCCCAAGCCGCTGCGGGCCATCAGGCGATCGCTCCACCGAGGGCGATCGGCGCTCGTGCTCTGAGACGGGCCGTGAGTTCGCGCGCGAGATCGTCATACGCCTGGGCGGCGGCGGACCGCCGGTCGTAGACGGAGATCGGCAGGCCGTGGCTCGGCGCCTCTGCCAACCGCACAGCCCGCGGAATCCGCGCGTCGGCGACGAGGCTGGGAAAGTGCCGCCGGACGTCGTCGACCACCTGGAGGGAAAGGCGGTTACGCCGATCCTCCATCGTCAGCACGATGGCGAGCACGTCCAACTGGTCGTTGAGCCGTCCCCTGACGGCGTCGATGGTCGAGAGGAGCTGCGCCAACCCTTCGAGCGCGTAGTACTCGCACTGAACCGGGATTACGACGGCATCGCCAGCCGTGAGCGCATTGACGGTCAGCAACCCGAGGGAGGGCGGACAGTCAACAAGCACCGTGTCGTAGTTCCGGGTCGAGCGGAGGGCGTTCCGAAGGCGGTATTCACGCGCCATCAGCGGGACAAGCTCGACCTCGGCCCCGGCCATATCCGGACCGGAGGGGATCATGTCGAGGCCGGGCACCGCTGTGTGGACGATTGAGTCTTCGATGGGTAGCTCCTTCAGGATTAGACCGTAGATACGGTTCGGCGGGGCCTTGCTGATTCCAAGTCCGCTGGTCGCGTTCGCCTGAGGGTCGAGATCCACGATCAGGACTCTCTCGCCCTGCTCCACGAGAGCCGCTCCGAGGCTGATTGCGGTCGTTGTCTTCCCCACTCCGCCCTTCTGGTTGCTGACGACGAGAATCGTCAATTCGCCAGTCCTGTCACACGTGAAACACTGGCCGAAAATAGGGGTAAAACTGGGGGCAGAACGGGGGTGTTCGTGCCCTCCATTCTAGCCGACATGAGGCCCGCCGACCATACGGTGGCCGCGCTTCGCGACGTCCTTGAGCCCGGCCACCTGCAACCATTTTCGATAGCGAGGTAGCGACCGATCGGACCCCAATCACCGCTGCTGCGGCCTGATAATCCTCGGACAGTCATGGGAGCCCGTTGGAGCAGCACGACAAAGCGTGTCGTGGTCGCCCTATCCGCGATCGCCGCGCTCTACATCGTCTACCGCGCCGGGGACATCGTCCGCCCATTTATCTGGGCTGGGGTGTTGGCTTTCGTGTTGCTCCCGGTCGTCGGTCTGCTCGAGCGCCGTCTCGCGCTGCCGCGTACCGCCGCGGCGGGCGTCGTCTTCGTCGGACTGCTCGCTGCCATAATTGGCGGCGCTCGCCTTCTGGTCCCGCTTGCGCTGGATCAGGTGCGGGACCTTCAACGGACAGCCCCGTCGCTTGTCGCCAATGCGCAGAACACACTTGTTCAGACCGCCGACCAGATCGGACTTCAGGACTTCAACGTGGTCATCGCGAACTTCGCGGGGGTGAGCGAACTCACGCAGATGGTTGCCCGCGGCGCGGTGCCGTTCATCGTCGGCCTGGGTCACTTCCTACTTGAGCTTCTGGTGTTTCTTATCGCCACCTTCTTCCTGCTGCGCGATGCACCACGTCTTTTCCAATGGTTCCGCCGGATCCTTCCGGCGAGCCAGCGCAACGAGCTCATTCCGCTCTTCGCGCAGGTGAACACGCTGCTCGGCCGGTACGTCCGCGGCCAGATGTTCCTCATCGGCGTCATGTCGACGGTCACGTTCATCGGCCTCTCGATCCTGCAGGTCCCATTCGTTCTCCTTCTCGCGATCATGACCGGGGTGCTTGAGGTGATCCCGATCGTCGGGCCGATCACCGCAGGCGCAATCGCATGCCTGGTGGCGCTGGGGCACCCCGCGCCGTGGGGCCTGTCGCAGATCTGGTACGTGGCGATCGTCGCGGTGATGTACACGGTCCTTCGACACGCGGAGGACTACTTCGTGATCCCGTTCGTCATCGGCCGGATCGTGCGGCTGCACCCCGCGGTCGTCATCTTCTCCCTGCTCACGGGCGGCGCTTTGTACGGTCTACTCGGCGTCCTCGTCGCCGTTCCGGTCGCCGCGACGCTTCGCCTGGTGGTGATCTATGTCGGTGCGAAGCTCCGTGACGAGGATCCCTTTCCGCAGCTCGAGCAGGAGCTCGAGGTCCCGCACCCGGCGCCGCCGCGGACCCGCGCCCTCGGTCGGCGCGCGCATTCCTGAGCGGACGAGCAGAACGAAGGCATGTCCACCAGCGTCTGGTCGCGGGAAGGGGGTTCGATGCGCTTTCTGCTCGGCGTCCTGATCCCGCTCGTCGCGGCTCTCCTTCAGGGGACCGTGGCGCCTCTGATCGCGGTCGGCGGGGCTCGACCGTCGCTACCGATATTGGTAGCTGCGTCCTGGTCGGTCGCCGCGGGCGCCCGCGAGGGCGTGTGGTGGGCGTTCCTCGGGGGCATCGTCGCGGATCTCATTTCGGCGGGTCCTCTTGGCGCTTTCGCGCTCGCCTCGCTTCCGCCGGTTGCCGCGGTCGGCCTCCGCGAGGCGGGTTCCAGCCGTCCCGCACCGATCGTCGTGGGAGCGGTCCTGGTCGGTCTTGCTGCCCTCGCTGCCGGCCTGATCTACCTCGGGATCCTCGCGGTCACCGGTGAAGCCGTCTCATCGCTCCCGGTCGCCGCCGGGACGACCGTCGCCAGTGCGGTCTACACCGGCCTGCTGGCGCTTGCGATCTATCCCGTTGCGCGACTTCTGCGGCGCGCCACCGAGAAGCAAGGCGCGTTAGGAGTCTGGTGAGAGAAGACGCTTCGTTCGTTCCGGTCCGGCGGTTCATCGCCTTCGGCCTCGCGATCTTCGTCGTCTTTTCGGCGCTGACGGCCCGGCTGTACGACCTCGGGATCGTGCACGGCGATTACTACCACGAGCTCTCCGAGCAGAACCGCATCGTTCGATTGCCCGTGACGGCCGAGCGCGGCGGCATCGTCGACCGGGCCGGTTATGTCCTGGCGCGCAACGTCCCCGGCTTCGCGATCAGCGTTATCCCGGTGGACCTCCCGAAAGCGCGGGAGGGGGAGATCTCGCAGCGTCTGGGGTCACTCCTCGGGGTCTCGAGCGAGTCGGTCGGCGACCTGATCCGCGCGCAGCGGATCCGCAACCCGTATGAGCCAGGGCGTATCTCCAAAACGCCGGTACCGCGCGAGATCGCGCTCGCCCTTACCGAACGTGCCGAGCTATTTCCAGGTGTGCGTGTGGACCCTGAGAGCATCCGCTTCTACGTCGACGGGACCCTCTACGCGCCGGTCATCGGTTACACGGGGCCGATCACAGAGCAAGAGTTCGAAAAGCTCAAGGATTCGGGTTATCTCGGGGATGACGACATCGGCCGCACCGGGATCGAGGAGGTCTACGAGAACTACCTGCGCGGAACGTACGGGTGGCGCGAGATCGAGCGCGACGCCGCGCAGCGCGAGATCAAGACGCTCGCGCTCCAGCGCCCGACCGTCGGCAACACGGTCTCGCTGACGATCGACGACCGGCTGCAGAAGCTGCTGGACGCGGAGCTGCGAAAGGGCGTCGAAGAGGACCGATTCACGCAAGCGGTCGGCGTCGCGATGAATCCGCAGAACGGCGAGATCCTCGCCATGGTCTCCATCCCTGGATACGACAACAACATGTTCGCTCGTGGGATCACGACGGCCGAGATCGCCGCACTGAATGGCGACGACCGCCACCCGCTCGTCAACAAGGCGATCGGTGACCGTTATCCCGCGGGCTCCACCTTCAAGATGGTCACCGGCCTCTCTGCCCTTTCGGAGGGGACCGCGACGCGGGACACCGTCGTGAACGTCTCCGCGAGCTCGTTCAGCGTGAGCGGGACGACCTTCTTCGACTGGCGGGCGCACGGAGCGGTCAACTTCGTGAACGGGTTCGCCCACTCGAGCGACATCTACTTCTACACGCTCGCGGGCGGAAGCCCGATGGCGCCGAACGTTCGCGGCGTCGGGCCCGAAGCGATCGCGAAATACGGCCGCATGCTCGGCTTCGGCTCGCCGACGGGAATCGATCTCCCGAACGAGGTCGGCGGCATCATGCCCGACCCGGAGTGGAAGCAGGCGACGTTCGACGAGCCGTGGACCATCGGCAACACCTATCAGGAGGCGATCGGGCAAGGCTTCGTCGCTGTGACCCCGCTCCAGCTTCTCAACGCGTACGCCGCGGTCGCGAACGGAGGCACGCTCTGGCAGCCGCACCTCCTCCGGCAGGTGACCGACGCGGCGGGGAAGAACGTGCCGATCGATGTGCCGAAGTCGAAGAAGCTCGAGATGAGCGACGAGAACCTCCGTCTGATTCGCGAGTCGGCGCGCCGGGTGGTCACGATCGGGCATGCGTACATGCCGAATCTCAAGATCCCGATCGCCGGAAAGACCGGTACGGCGGAATTTGGCTCCTCCGCCGGCAAGGACAGCGCCGGCCGCAACAAGCTCGGCTTCCATAACTGGTTCGTTTCTTTCGTCCCGCAGGCCGACAACACCGATCCCACCGCGCAGATTGCCATGGTCATCTTCACGTACGACTCGTCGAAGTCCCTCTGCGAGCTCTGCCTGAACCCGGCTGTCGGGATGACTCAGCGGATCCTCGAGCAGTACCTGGGGGCGAATAAATGAGCGTCCGTCCTATGGCCCTGCCTCGTGCTGCCACCCCCCTGCACGACCGGCCGGCCCCGCGGCGCTGGGTCCAGCTCGACCCGATGCTGCTGATCGTGACGCTACTTCTCATCGGCTACGGGCTGGTGATGACGTACTCCACGACTGCCGAGACCCGCACCTTCACCGGCGATCCGATGCAGTTCGTGATCCGAGGTGCCATCTGGGCAGCGGTCGGGATGGCGGCGATGGCGGCGATCGCGGTCTTCGACTACGCGTGGCTCGGCGCGTTCGCGCCGCTGCTCTACGTGCTCACGCTGGGGATCCTTTCGGTGGTGCTGGCGATCGGAACGTCGAGTCTCGGTGCGCAACGCTCGGTCAACATCGGAGGGCTGTCGTTCCAGTTCAGCGAAGTCGCGAAGGTCCTGATGATCATCGTCCTTGCGAAATTCTTCGCGGACCGGCGCGCGTCGATCGGGTCCCCGCTCACGATGCTTCTCGGCCTTGGCTTGCTCGCGCCCGCCGTCTTACTGGTGTACCGCCAGCCCGACCTCGGCACGAGTCTCGTGTTCATCGCGATCTTCTTCGGCATCGCGTTCCTGGCAGGTGCTCGGATCTGGCAGCTCGTGGCGCTCGTCGCGATCGCCGCCGCGTCGTTCCCCGTGATCTGGGCGCTTCTCAAGGACTACCAGCGCGCCCGCCTCTCGGCATTCCTCGATCCGTACGCCGATCCGCAGGGCGCCGGCTGGAACATCATCCAGTCGCTCATCGCGGTCGGTTCGGGCGGCGCGACCGGGAAGGGGCTGACGGCTGGCACGCAGTCGCCGCTTGGCTACCTGCCGATCGCCGAGTCCGACTTCGTCTTCTCCGGCCTCGCGGAGGACCTCGGATTCGCTGGGGCGGTGATCCTGTTCGCGCTGTACATCGTGCTGCTCGTCGCCGCGCTCCGCGTGGCCATGCGCGCGAAAGACCCCTTCGGCATGCTGATCGGCGGGGGCGTCGCCACGATGCTCTTGTTCCAGATCATGGTGAACGTCGGTATGGCCATATCGCTCATGCCCGTGACCGGCATCCCGCTGCCATTCATCTCTCACGGTGGCAGCTCGCTCGTCTCGATCTGCTTCGCTCTCGGTGTCCTGCAATCGATCTCGATGCGTCGCGAGCCTGCGGGGCCTTAGTCCGTATACTTTCGAGCGAACGGCCACGAACGGGAGCAGTACGCGAATTCCCTCGAACAAAGAGAGCCGGCGGCAGGTGCGAGCCGGCGTCGCGGGAGCGCGGAACTCGCCCGGGAGCCGCGGGAGTGAGCCGCTAGTCGGTTAGCCCTCGCCGGGGTCACGCCCGTTATCAACGTGCTCGAGCGGAGAGCATCGGGGCTGTGGCGCAGTGGGAGCGCATCACACTGGCAGTGTGGGGGTCGCGGGTTCGAATCCCGCCAGCTCCACCGGTCACAGCGGCTCTCAATTGGGGTGGTACCACGGAGGTCTTTCGTCCCCAGGGGCAGAAGTCCCTGAGCGCGTAAGCGCAGGATGAAAGACCTTTTGTATTTTCCGAAAGGAGGTCGACATGACGAGCGAAACGGAGAAAAAGATCGATCGCTACACGCCCGCCACCATCGAAGAAAAGTGGCGCGAGCGCTGGGCCTCGTCCGGCCTCCACAACACCCCCGACGTCTCCGATAAGCCGAACTTCTACTTCCTGACGATGTTCCCGTACCCGTCGGGCGAGATCCACGTGGGTCACTGGTACGCCTTCGCGCCGCCGGACGCCGCCGCACGCTTCCTGCGCATGCGCGGGCACAATGTCCTCTTCCCGATGGGCTTCGACGCCTTTGGGATCAACGCCGAGAACGCGGCGATCGATCGCAAGATCCATCCGGCGGTGTGGACCGAAAAGAACATGGCGCACATGCGCGACCAGTTCAATCGCATGGGCGCCGCGATCGACTGGCGCCGCGAGGTCGTGACGTGCTACCCCGAGTACTACCGCTGGAACCAGTGGATGTTCCTGAAGCTCTACGAGAAGGGTCTCGCATACCGTGCCGACGCGCCGGTCAACTGGTGCCCGCGCGACGAAACCGTGCTGGCGAACGAGCAGGTCATCAACGGAAGATGCGAGCGCTGCGACACGGTCGTCGTGAAGCGGCAGATGACGCAGTGGTTCTACAAGATCACGCAGTACGCGGACGAGTTGCTGAAGTTCGAAGGTCTGGACTGGCCGGAACGCGTGCGCGTGCTGCAGACGAACTGGATCGGCCGCTCGGAGGGCGCTGAGCTCGCGTTCCCCGTCGAGGGCGCGGCCGGTGAGGAGATCCGCTTCTTCACCACGCGTCCCGACACGATCTACGGCGCGACCTTCATGGTCCTCGCGCCGGAGCACCCGCTCGTCGCGAAGATCACAGCACCGGCCAAGCGCGCCGAGGTGGAGCGATACGTCGAGACCGCTCGCAACATGGCCGAGATCGAGCGCACCTCCGCGGAGCGCGAGAAGACCGGCGTGGACACGGGCGCGTTCGCGAAGAACGCCTTCACCGGAGAGCGCATACCGATCTGGGTCGCGGACTACGTCCTCGCGACATACGGGACCGGCGCGATCATGGCCGTTCCCGGCCACGACGAGCGCGACTTCGCGTTCGCCAAGAAATATCGCCTCGAGATCCGTGAAGTGATCTCCCCGGACGGCAAGGAGCACGACCGCCTGGACGCGCCCTACATCGGGGAGGGGAGCATGGTCCGGAGCGGGCCGTTCACGGGAGCGCGCAGCGAAGAGGGCAAGAAGAACGTCGCGGAGGACGCGAAGAAGCGCGGCATCGGCGGGCCCTCGGTCATATATCGCCTGCGCGACTGGCTGATCTCGCGCCAGCGCTACTGGGGCACACCGATCCCGATCGTGCATTGTGATCGCTGTGGCCCGGTGCCCGTGCCCTACGAGCAGCTCCCGGTCGTGCTGCCCCGTGACGTCGAGTTCACGGGGCGGGGTGGCTCGCCGCTGAGCCACGTCGCCTCGTTCGTGAACGCCACGTGCCCGAAGTGTGGCGGACCCGCTCGCCGGGATACCGACACGATGGACACGTTCGTCGACTCGTCCTGGTACATGTACCGCTACGTGGACCCCAAGTACGAGGCGGGTTTCATGAACAAGGAGCTCGGAACGAAATGGCTGCCTGTACAGCAGTACACCGGCGGCGTCGAGCACGCGATCCTGCACCTGCTGTACATGCGCTTCATGACGAAGGCGCTCCGCGATCTGGGCGAGATCTGGTTCGACGAACCCGCGCTGCGCTTCCGCTATCAGGGCACGATCGTCTTCAAGGGCCGGAAGATGTCCAAGTCGCGCGGGAACGTGGAGACTCCCGACGCGTACGTCGAGAAGTACGGCGCCGACACTCTGCGTCTCTTCATGATGTTCATGGGTCCGTGGGTCGATGGCGCGGACTGGGATGCCTCAGGCATCGAGGGCGTGCACCGCTTCCTACGACGCGTTTGGGAGATGGCCCAGGCGGAGGCCCAGCCTACTGGCCCGCGTGACGCCGACGTCGATCGAGCCGTTCATCGCACGATCGCGAAGGTCACCGAGGACCTGCAGACGGAATCGTTCAACACGGCGGTGGCGGCGATGATGGAGCTATCGAATGCCCTGCAGCACGCGACCGGCCCCAGCCGGGACGAAGGCGTGGCGACCTTGCTGCTCCTCCTCGCGCCGTTCGCGCCCTACATGACCGAGGAGCTCTGGGAGCGCCGTGGCGGTCGCGGCTCCGTGCATAGGCAGAGCTGGCCGGCGTTCGACCCGGCCATCGCGGCCGCGAAGGAGGTCACCCTTGTCATCCAGATCGACGGCAAGGTGCGCGATCGGGTGACCGCGGCCGCTGGCATCGCGCAGCCGGCTGCCGAGAAGCTCGCTATGGCAAGCCCGAAAGTGAAGGCGGCACTTGATGGTCGACGGATCGAGCGGACGATCTTCGTCCCGGACCGCCTGGTGAACATCGTCACGCGGCAGTCCTCGTGACCGCCGAGATCCGCCTGGCGGCACTCTGCGACCACGCGCTCGTTGGACAGGACGGCAAGGTGAGCCTCATGGGGATCTTCCGGAACATCTCCGTCAGCGGGTTGCCGGCGCAGCATCCGCGCATGTTCGTCGTGGCGATCCTCGGCCTCGAGGTCGGCGCGCACACGGTGAAGGTCCGCCTCCTGCGGCCGGACGGGCAGCAGGCGATGCCGAACCCGCCTGAGATCTCCGTCCACGCCGTCGCGGGTCAGGACGTGAACGTGATCGTCGAGCTCAACAACATGAGCTTTGCGAGCTACGGAACACACAAGTTCGACCTCGAGGTCGACGGAACCTCGATCGGCGGTCTACCGGTGGCGATCGTTCAGATGCAGCAACAGCAACAGGGCCGCCGCACGAATTGACGACAGGCTGTCGTCAAAAATGACGACAGCATTGGCGTGTTGCGCATCTATGCACGACCTCGCGCGCAGCTCAACGTCCCGGGCATGCGCAGGCCAGTCCTCATCCTCCTCGGCATCGCGACGGTGGCCGTTGCCGCGCTGACCTTGGCGCGCCTCCACGGAGGCGAGAGCCAGGCGGTCGCGATCGTCGAAGACACCCCGGCGCCCACGCGCTCGCCCGAGCCGCTACTGGTCGTGGATGTCGCCGGTGCGGTCGCGCATCCGGGTGTGTACCGGCTCGCGGCAGGCTCCCGGATTGCCGACGTCCTTGCTTCGGCCGGCGGGATGACCTCCGAGGCCGACACCGCCGCGCTCAACAAGGCCGCGCCGGTCCGCGACGGCCAGCGCATCTACGTCCCGCGACCCGGTGAGACGGTCCCGGCGGGTAGCGCGGGCAGCGAGGCGCAGCTCAAGATCGACGTGAACCACGCGACTGCCGCCGAGCTCGAGGCGCTCCCGGGCGTCGGGCCGACGACCGCGGCGCGCATCGTCCGCTCGCGGGGCGGTCACCCCTTCGCGCGTATCGAGGAGCTGCAGACACGGGGCCTCGTGACCGCACGGGTCTTCGCCGACATAAAGGATCTCGTCACGACCCGGTGACCCGACTTCTGGGGGCGCCGCTCCTTCCGGCGGCCGCGGGGGCGGTCTGCATCGCCCTCGCCGTACAGGTCGCGACCCTCCTCGGGATCGCGCTCGCGCTGGTGTTGGCCCTGGCGTTCGCGGTGCTGGCGGCCGCGAGCGCCGACCGCGCGCGGCGCCTCTGCTGGTGCGCGGCCGCGCTCGTCGCTTCGATGTCCGCGCTGGCTACCGTGTTCGGCCCGCTGCCCGGATTTGACCTGCGTCACGCGGGTCCGCTCGACGGCGTGCGCGACGCGCTGGCCGAGCCGCTGCGCCGTCTCCTCCCGGAGCCCGAGGGCGGCATCGTCCGCGGGATCGTCCTCGGCGAGCGAGCCGCTGTCTCCGCCGACCTCGCGACAGCGTTCGCGCGGAGCGGCACCTCGCATCTGCTCGCGATCTCCGGGTTCAACATGACGCTCGTCGCGACCGCGGTGGCGCTTGTCGTCCGCGGCCGCGTACGTCCGGCGATCACGGCTGGGCTCACGGTCGCCTGCGTTATCGCGTACAGCGTCCTCGTGGGACTTGCGCCGAGCGTGGCGCGAGCCGCCGTCATGGCCGTCGTGGCGTCGCTCGGTCTTGCCTATGGACGGCGTCCGGCGACGGACAACGCGCTCGCCCTCGCGGTCGCGACGATGGTGGGAATCGACGCGTCGGCGATCGGTGACGTCGGGTTCCTGCTCTCGGCGACTGCCACCGGCGGCATCCTGTATCTAGGAGATCCACTCTCGCGGCGCCTCGCTTTCTTTCCGGGTGCGATCCGCGAGGGACTCGCGACCACGCTCGCGGCGACCCTGCCCACCATCCCGATCATCGCGGCAGTCTTCGGCCGGGTATCGCTCGTGTCCCCGCTCTCCAATCTCGTCGCGGTACCGCTGTTCCCGCCGCTCATGATCGCGGGGGCCGCGACGGCCGCCCTCGGCACGATCTCACTCGATCTG
The DNA here is from genome assembly GCA_038040265.1 of Chloroflexota bacterium. Taxonomy (GTDB): domain Bacteria; phylum Chloroflexota; class Limnocylindria; order P2-11E; family P2-11E; genus 3-1-20CM-2-70-9. The sequence goes on from JBBPIP010000002.1 coordinate 27,488, forward strand.
GCGCAGGTGCCGGCGCTCCTCGCGTACGCGCTCGCGTACCTCCTTCGCCTCGCGGTGGAGACGTCCGCGGCACTTCCGCTCGCGTCGCTTTCCGTTCCCGATGGGCCGCTCGCCGGACTCGCGTACGGCGCCGCGGTGGCCCTGGCGCTCTTCTCTGGCCCGGCGGTGATCTCTCGACTGCGGCGCGGCCTCAGTGGGATCAGGTGGCCTCGCGTCTCCCAGACGCGGGTGCCCCGCTGGACTGGCGTCCCGCGCCAAGCGCTCTGGGCGACCGGTGTCCTCTGTGTCGTCCTTGTCGTCGTTGGAGCGTTCCCCGTTCTTTGGCCTCAGCCCATCGGGATACGCGTTCGTGCCCTCGACGTCGGCCAGGGCGACGCCTTCCTCGTGGAGTTCGATGGCCGAACGCTCCTCATCGACGGAGGTCCGGACCCGGCGCGGCTCCTCGCCCAGCTTGGGGCGAGCCTCCCTCCGTGGACGCGCCGCATCGACGTCGTCGCGCTCACGCACGCGCACGCCGATCACGCCGACGGCCTCATCGGTGTCCTCGAGCGATACGAAGTCGGGCTCGCGATCGAACCGGTCGGACTGAATCCGGGGGCGGTGGCCACCGCGTGGAGTGACCGCATATCCCGGGCGCACGTCGTGCGTCGTGCCCTCGAGGCGGGGATGCGGATCCTCATCGGCGACGCGAGCCTCGCGGTGCTCGCGCCCAACGGCGATCCGCGCGTGGATGTTCCGTCTCTCGTCTTGCGCTTCGAGCGCGGTTCCTTCTCGATGCTGTTCATGGGCGACGCGACCGACCAGGCGCAGGCCGACCTTCTGCTCAGCCCGGCATCTCTCGTTGCGCGCGTCTACGTCCCCCCGCACCACGGCGCCGCGAGCCCACACGCCGCGGCGCTCGTCGAGGCAGTTCGACCACGCGCCGCGGTGATCTCCGTCGGCGCGCAGAACCGGTATGGTCATCCCACCCCCGAGACGCTCGCGGCGCTCGGCCAGGTGCCCACATATCGGACCGACCGCGACGGCACCGTGGAGCTCGATCAAGGTGGCAACGCCCAGCTCGTCGTCCGTACCCACGCGAATGGTCTTCCTCCTCCACGGGGAGGATTCCTTCCGCGCGCGCCTTCGGCTCGGTGAGCTCGCCACAGCACTTCTTTCCGGCAACCCACCGACATCGACCGACCTCTCGACACGGCTCGAGTCGGCCCTTGGGACCCTGCTTGGGATCACGCGTCACGACGCCCGCTTCGACACACCCGGCGCGATCATGCTTTCGGGACAGGCTCGGGGCCTGTTCGATGCCGTCGACGAAGCTCGCGTCGTGATCGTCGACCACGCCGAGGCGCTTGGTGACCTGGGCCTTATCGCATCGTTCCCGCGCGAGGCGGCGCTCGTGCTCGTTTCCGTCGAGCGCCTCGCTGCCGGCCGTTCTCGACGGGGTCAGAAGCCGAAGGCTCCGAACGCGCCCGCCGCGAACCTCCTCGAAGCCGTCGAGGCCGCCGGCGGGACCGTGGAGCGGATCGAGCGGCTCGGCCCGGTCGAGGTCCCCGGGTGGATCACCGCTCGGGCGCGCCTGCACGGAGTGAAGCTCGACGCCGATGCGCTGGCGACGCTCGCGTCGGCCGTGGGGGGCGATACCGAGCGCATCGAGCAGGAAGTGAAGAAGCTCGGCGCGTACGCCGGAAGCGCGACCGTGACCGCGGCCGATGTGAAGACCCTGGTCAGCGGTGCGATCGAAGCCGACGTGTTCGAGCTGACGCAGGCCGTCGTGCGGAAGGACTCACGGACCGCCGTGGCGACGCTCGAGCGGCTTCTCGCCGATGGCAACGCGGTGCAGCAGATCCTCGCGCTGCTTCTCTGGCAATTCCGAGTGCTCCTGTTCGCGTCGGCGATGCGCTCGAACGCCGATGCCGAGCGCATGGGCAAGGCGATCCATTCGAGTCCGTACGCGATACAGCGCGCGACCGCGTTTGCGCGCCGCGTCACGCGCCAGGACGTGGTTCGCGCGTACGAGGCGATCTACGCGGCGGACCAGGTGATAAAGACGGGCCGCGCCGAATCCGACGTCGCCGCGCTCGAGCTCTGCGTACTCGATCTCTGCGGAGTCGCGAACGCCGACCTGCGCGACATGCTGCTCGTGGAGGCGCCCCGCCGCTAGCGCTTGGTGGCGGCCTCCTGCGTGTTGGGAACGGGCTTGGCTTCCTGTGTCTTGCGGTAGTCCTCGAGGAATTTCTTCTGCCCGGCCGCGGTGAGCGGGTGCTCGAAGAGCATCTTGAGCACGCCGAATGGCATCGTCGCGATGTCGGCGCCCGCGAGCGACGCTTGGGTCACATGCATCGGGTTGCGGACCGAGGCCGCCAGCACCTTGGTCTTGATCTCCTGCTGCCGGTACGCGGCCACGATGTCCGCGACGACGCGCATGCCGTCCTCGTTGATGTCGTCGAGGCGCCCGGCGAACGGACTGACGATGTAAGCGCCGATCGCGGCAGCGAGGAGCGCCTGGTTCACCGAGAAGCAGAGCGTCACGTTGATCCGCGTGCCCTCGCCAGCGAGCACCTTTCCGGCCGCGAGGCCATCGGGCGTGAGAGGGACTTTGACGATCACGTTCCTATGCCACGTGGCGATCCGACGGCCCTCGACGATCATGTCGTCCTTCTTCTCGGATACGACCTCCGCCGAAACGTTGCCGATGATCTGGCAGATGCGCTTCACCTGCTCCTCGTGGTCTTTGCCGGCCTTGGCGATGAGCGTTGGGTTCGTGGTCACGCCGTCGATGACGCCCCAGGTGACCCCCTGCTCGATCTCTTCGTAGATCGCGGTGTCGAGGAAGAGCTTCATGTGGTTGGCAACTCCTGCAGCCGGGATGCCGATTCGGCGGCGCGTCCGTTCGAGCGTGCGAACGACATCGCGGCATCGATGAACGAAATGAACAGAGGATGTGGCCGGTTCGGACGCGACTTGAACTCCGGGTGGTATTGCGTGCCGAGATAGAACGGGTGGTCGGGGATCTCCGCGATCTCGACAAGTCGGCCGTCCGGGGAGAGCCCCGAGAAGCGCATCCCGTGGCTTTGCAGGAGGTCGCGGTACGCGTTGTTGAACTCGAAGCGATGACGGTGGCGCTCGAGGACGATCGGTTGTCCGTACGAGCGGGCGGCGACCGACCCAGGCTCGAGCACGCAAGGGTAGCTTCCGAGGCGCATCGTCCCGCCCTTGTCGCCGATGTCGCGCTGCTCGGGCAGCAGATCGATCACCGGGTGAGGCGTGAATGCGTCGAACTCGGTCGAGTTCGCGTCGTTGGTGCCGAGAGCCGTTCGCGCGAGCTCGATGACCATGCACTGCATACCCATGCACAGACCGAGGGTGGGCACGCGCCGCTCACGTCCGAAGCGCGTCGCCTTCACCTTGCCCTCGATGCCCCGGTAGCCGAAGCCGCCCGGGACGACGATGCCGTCGAGGCCGACGAGCGGTTCGACATCGTCGGAGCGCTCGAGATGCTCGCTGTCGATCCACTGGAGCTTCACATCGCAGCCGGCCGCCCACGCGGCGTGACGCACGGCCTCTGCGACCGAGAGGTACGCGTCCGGCAGCTCGATGTACTTTCCCACGAGGCCGATGGAGAGCGGAATGCGCGCGCCGCGGATCCGCTCGGTGAGGGCTTTCCACTCGGTCAGGTCCGGCTCGCGCGCGGACAGACCAAGCTCCTCGACGACGATCCTCCCGAGTCCGGCCTCCTCGAGCATCAGGGGGACGCCGTAGATGGACCAGGCGTCGGGCTCGCTGATCACGTTGTCGACCTTGACGTCGCAGAAGAGCGCGATCTTCTCGCGGAGGTCGTCGTCGATGGGCTCGTCGGCGCGCGCGATCACCACGTCGGGCTGGATACCAATCGCCCGAAGCTCGCGAACGGAATGCTGCGTCGGCTTCGTCTTCAGCTCGCCGGTGGCGACACGGGGAAGCAGGGTCAGGTGGATGTAGAGGACGTTCTGCTTGCCGACGTCGTTGCGGAACTGGCGGATCGCTTCGAGGTAGGGAAGCGATTCGATGTCGCCGACGGTGCCGCCGACCTCGACGACGACGATCTCGGCCTGCTGCTCGCGGGCGACGCGATGGATCCGCTCCTTGATCTCGTTCGTCACGTGCGGGATGACCTGCACCGTCGCGCCGAGGTAGTCACCGCGCCGCTCTTTCGCGATGACCGAGTTGTAGATCTGGCCGGTGGTCAGATTCGAGGCGCGCGTGACGTTGCGGTCTATGAAGCGCTCGTAATGACCGAGGTCGAGGTCGGTCTCGGCGCCGTCTTCGGTCACGAAGACCTCACCGTGCTGGTATGGCGACATCGTCCCGGGGTCGACGTTGAGATAGGGGTCCATCTTCAACGACGCGACCGCGAGCCCTCTCGCGGCGAGGATGCGTCCAAGGGAAGCGGCGGTGATGCCTTTACCGAGAGACGAAGCGACCCCTCCGGTCACGAACACAAACTTAGGCACGGGCTGGACCTCCGGGGTTTTTTCAATGATACAGGACGAGAGCAGCGACGAGCGATGTGCTACGCACTCCGGGGCCCCTGCCCCTGTTCGCGAGGAGAGGGGGCAGGGGCCCCCGTTAGCCGAGCGCAGCGAGGCGTGGCCAGCCTTGAGCGCGTCTTGAGGCGAAGCCGAGAGATGAGCAGATTCAGGAGACGGGGAAGGGAAGACTGTTCAAAACGATGAGCCGGGGTCGATCCCTCGCGGTGTGCGGCGGGTAGGACGGGACCTCGACCGGCTCATCGCGGCGGCAATCGTCCAGGTGTCCATCGAGTCGCAGACCGCGGAACCTCGCATCGCGAAGCTCTCCGTTCTCGAGTCCCGCGTATTCGACGATCGCCACCAGGCGCGGCCGGAGGAATCGAAGGCCTGTGCGCAGAGCGACCGGCGTCGCGAAAGGCGAAGCTTCGGCCGCGAAGCCTCGCGTTGCCACGTCGAGCCACTCGCCGAGGTACGGCGGCACATACGCGTCGCCTGCGAAGGCGATCGCGCCGTCGTCGCCGCGGAGACCGCACAACAGCGTGCGCGCGCCGCGATGCTCGTCGATGACGAGCGCGCCCACGACCACGTCCGCGCGCGGCGTCACGTGGCATTTGAGCCAGTCGGCGGTGCGGGTCCCCGGGACGTACCGACCGTCGCGCCGCTTGGCGACGATTCCCTCGAGGCCGTATTCCTCGACGACCTCGAGGAACGGTTCGCCGTCGTCGTCGAGGTGTTCCGGCACCGCGAGGATGCGCGACCCCAGACCCGCGCCGAGCAGACGCGCCCTCCGCTCGGCGAGCGGACGCGAGATGAGCGGCCGGCCGTCCGCGTAGAGGAGATCGAACGCGACGAAGATCGGACCGCGGCCGCGTTTTGCCGCTTTTGGTCCGAGTCTCCCCGCGAGGAGGTCGTAGCTCGGACGTCCGCGCGAGTCGCAGACGACGATCTCGCCGTCGAGAACCATCCCCTCCGGCAGGCGAAGATCGCGGAGCTCGGGAACCGCGGGGAGGAGATCTCCACCGGTGCGGTCGGTCACGCGGAGTCCGGTCGCGTCATTCGCCGCGAGCGCGCGAACACCGTCCCACTTCAGTTCGAAGACGTACTCCGGCGAGTTGAATGCTCGGAGCGCGAGACGCGGTCGCATCGGCAGGAGCGCGCGCGGGAGCGCGCTCGTCGCTTCGCCGACGTCGAGGAGCGTCGGATGCTCCGCGCTCTCCTGTCGCTCCCGCTCGCGCGACGGCACTTGCCGAGGATAGGTCCTAGGACGCCTTCTTCCGGGCGGTCCGCGATGACGATGCGGACGAGGCACCCTTGGTCTTCGCCCCGCTCTTCTTGGCCTTTTCGACCGAGGCCTTGAGCGCCGACATGAGATCGACGACCGTCGTCTCGGCCTCCGGCTCGGGCGCCTCGATGACCTCTCTCTTTTGGACCTTGGCTTCCACCACCTTGAGGACCGCCTGCTTGTACTCGTCCTTGTATTCGGACGGCTCGAACGCGGTGGCCATCATACCCACGAGGTTCTCGGCCATCTTGAGCTCGGCCGGGGAGACCTTCACGTCCTCGGGAACGTCGAGGTCCTCGGTCGACCGGATCTCGTCCGGCCAGTGCAGGGTGTTCATGAGGAGCGCGCCGTCCTGTGGACGTACGGAGACGAGACGTTCGCGGTCGCGCAGCGCGAACTTCGCGATGGCCACGCGTCCCGTCTTCGCCAGTGTCTTGTTCAGGAGCGCGTACGGTTTTTCAGCTGACTTCTCGGGCTCGAGGTAATACGCGGACTGGTAGTAGAGCGCGCCGGGGAGCTCGTCGTCCTTGATGAATCCGGTGATGTCGATGGCCTTGCTCGAACGGAGGGGGAGCTTCTCGAGGTCCTCGTCGGTCAGCTCGACGTAGTTCCCCTTCTCGTACTCGTAGCCACGCACGACGTCGCCCCATGCGACCTCGTGGTCGCCCTCCACGCAGAAGCGCTTGTTCTTGATTCGGCTTCGGTGCTCAGGACAGAGGAGGTTGAACGAGACCTTGCTCGAGCTCTCCGTCGCCAGATACAACCGCACCGGGATGGCGACCATCCCGAAGCTCATGACGCCCTTCCAAATCGATCGCGGCATGTCCAATCACCTCTTTTAGCCGCTTTCCCATCTTGCGCGCGGCCCGCCGCGCGAAGTGTAACGGCTCGGTCAAGGGAGCGCACGAGGCGTGCCGCGGCTGCCCAATGAGGCCAGGCGGAGCAACCGCGCGAGCGTGGCGGGGTCCCCGTGCCAGTGCTCGCGAATAACGGCGCCGTCGGTCGTGCGGAGGACGAAGCGCAGCGCGAGCGCCGCGACGATCGCGTCATCCAGCGTGCCGACGATCGGGATGAACTCGGGAATGAGGTCGATCGGCGACGCGAGCCAGAGGCTCGCGATGCCGACGACGATCTTCGCGGGAAGCCCGACGCGCGGGTCGCGCAGGAGGCCTCCGAAGAGGCGGATGAGGTTCGGGAGGAGAAGGGCAAGCTCGCGCGCGAGCAAGGCGCGACCGACGATCACGAGCACCACCACGACGACGATCCAGATCGCGATGAGGACGAGAAGGACGTTCGCCCAGGCCGGCAGATCCATCGCTCTTAGTTCGCGATCGCCCGCTCCGCGAGGGACGTCGGGATCGAGCCCGTGGAGGTGATGGCGTCGTGAAACGCCCGGAGTGCGGCCCGGTCGGCCGACCCGCGCTTGGCGAGCCATCGCGTGCGGATGTCGATGATCTCGAGCATCCCGGTGAGGTAGCTCGACGCCTGCGTCGGCCAGGAGCAGTACCGGCCGACCTCGGCCTTCGCGTTGGGCGGAGTGAGATTGCCGTTCTTCACCATGAAGTCGACCGCCGCGTCGAAGGTCATCTCCTTCATGTGCAGAGAGGTGTCGACGACGATGCGCGCCGCGCGGAACAGCGTCGCCTCGTACTGGAACAGGAGGTGGCGCGGATCGGCGAAGAAACCCTGCTCGCGCATGACGCGCTCCGCGTAAAGACCCCACCCTTCAGCGAAGTACGACGTGAAGTGGGTCCGGCGGATGGGCGAACGGTTTTGCTTCGCCATAACGAGGTGCCAGTGGTGGCCCGGGTAGGCCTCGTGCACCGCGGTCGTCGGTATGCCCGCGCTGCAGTTGCCCTCGAGCCTCTTCTGCACCTCCTCCGGTGGGGTGCCGTCGGGCGGGTAGGGGACGAAGAAGTGCCCGTGGAGCGAATCGCTGAACGCGGGCGGCTGGTTGTAGCTCGCGACCGCCTGGATCGGGCGCTGGTAATGGGGCGACGGCTCCACCGTGCATCGTTCGCCCGGCGGAAGCGTGACGAGGCCGGTGTCGACGAGGAACGTGCGGGCGCGCTGGGTCCACTCCTCGTACTCGGCGCGCATCGCGTCTGGCGTTGGAGCGTGAACGCGATTGAGCTTTTCGCAGACGGCCGTCCAGTCTCCGCCGCCGTCGATCTGGCTCGCGATCTTGTTCGCCTCGTTCGCGAGGAGGTCGTACTGCTCGCGCCCGCGAGCCTGGAGCTCGCGCGCGCCGAACGGAAGCAGCTCCTTCTCGCGCAGCAGCGCCGTGTACAGCTCCTCGCCGATCGCGTAGTCGCCGGCGGCATTCGCCTTGTTGGACTCCAGGTACTCGGCGAAGTCCTCGTACGCGCCGGCCGCGACGGCTCCGGCCTCCGCGACTCTCTGCCGGAGCGACGGATCCTTCACCTCTCCCGGGACGAGGTCGCGCGCGTAGCGCGCCGCCGCCTTCGCCTGGCCGATCGCGCGTTCGACGTAGATCCGCGGCGCGAGCGAGAAGTCCAGATTGGCCTTGCCGTCGGCGACGTGCTTCGTCACCGCGAGGAGACGCGCGCGGGCCGCGTCGGCGAGGTCGGGCTCGGGGCGCAGGCGATGCAGGAAGAGGGTGAACACCCCGCCGAGCGAGGGGTTCAGATAGGTGTTGGGTTGGCGCTTCCACTCGAAATGCGGCTGGGTGAGCTCGCGCCCGCGCAGCGACGACAGGATGACGTCACGATCGATCCGCTCGTCCTGATCGATTGACTCGTCGCTCACGGCGCGAAAACGCTTCGTCCATTCCAGGACCGCCGCGTCGCGTCGCCCGAACGCCTCCGCCGAGAGGTCTTCCGACCGCTCGTCGTACGCCGAGAGACCGAGCATGCTGGCCCACGTCGGCGACTCGTCGTAGCGCTCATCGAGATAGTCCTTGACCAGCGACGAGAACGGCACGGACGCCACGATGCGACCTCCCCGACAATGGCGAAGGTCACAGATTGAGCCTCACCGAATACCAGCGCAAACGCGACTTCCGTCGCACGCCCGAGCCGAAAGGCCAGCTGCCGAAGAAAGTAGAGACGCGACGCTACGTGGTGCATCGGCATCACGCGACGCGGCTTCACTGGGATGTTCGGCTCGAGTTGCGCGGCATCCTCGCGTCGTGGGCCGTGCCGAATGGCCCGCCGCTCGAGGCCGGAAAGCGGCGCCTTGCCGTCCACACCGAGGACCACCCGATCGAATACCTCACGTTCCACGGCGTGATCCCCGACGGGTACGGCGCCGGCTCGATGACCATCTGGGACACCGGCACCTACGAGATGCTCGAGGAGAAGCCGAACGAGCTGAAGATACGCATGAAGGGAAAGCGACTCGACGGCGAGTGGGTCATCGTGCAGACGAAGCAGAACGAGGGCCGCGACTGGCTCATGATCAAACACGGAACACCGCCGAAGAACGATCCGCTTCTTTCGAAAATCGAGCCGATGCTCGCGTCCGCAGCCGATAAGCCCTTCGACTCGCCCGATTTCACCTACGAACCGAAGTGGGACGGCGTCCGCACCATCGCGTTCGTAGATGGGGGAGAGGTCCGCCTTCAAACGCGCAACCTTCTCGACTGCACGAAGCAGTACCCCGAGGCGACGCAGGCCGCGGAGGCGCTCACCGGCGCGTACCAGGCCATCCTCGACGGCGAGGTCGTGGTGCTGGACGAGAAGGGGGTGCCGAGCTTCCAGCGGCTGCAACCGCGCATGCACGTGAGCGACGAGAGCACCGTGCGCAAGCTGCGCAAATCGACCCCGGTGATCTATCAAGTGTTCGACATCCTCTACGCGGATGGAGAGGACCTCATGCGGAAGCCGCTTCGCGAGCGGCTGCGCCGGCTCGACGAAGCGCTCACGCCGATGGGCTCGATCCGGCGCAGTGAAGGGTTCCCCGGGACCGGCGTCGCGCTGTTCGAAGCGGCGCGCGAGCAGGGGATAGAGGGGATCGTTGCGAAGCGACTCGATTCGATCTATCAACCCGGCGCGCGGTCGCCGGCGTGGGTGAAGATCAAGGCCTTCCGCAGCATGGAGTGCGTCATCGGCGGGTGGACCGCGGGCCAGGGTGGACGCACCAAGACTCTCGGTGCGCTCCTCCTCGGCGTGTACAAGGATGGCAAGCTCCAGCCCGTAGGGCACGTGGGTACAGGCTTCGACGAACGGACTCTTCGCGACCTTCTGAAGATCCTGGAGGAACACGAGTCGCCCACGTCGCCGTTCGCGACCAAGCCGCGAACGAATCAGCCCGCGCGCTGGTGCCTGCCGGAGCTCGTGTGCGAGGTCGAGTACGCCGAGATCACCCGCGACGGGACGCTGCGGCATCCGACCTATCGCGGCCTTCGCGCGGACGTCGACCCGCGTGAGGTCACCGGTGAGGAGCGGCGCGAGTCGGCGAAAAAGGTGCAGGAGGCCGCCAAGCGCGCCGCGACGACGCGCACGCCCTCTGAGAACGGCGAGCAGCCGGCTCGCGTGCCCTCGGTCCTCGAGGTCGAGGGAAAACGCATCAAGCTCACGAACCTCGAAAAAGTTCTCTTTCCAGAAGACGGTTACACGAAGGCTGACCTCATCCGCTACTACACGGAGGTTTCGCCGTATCTGGTTCCGTGGCTCCGCGACCGGCCGCTGACGTTGAAGCCGTTCCCGGACGGGATCCACGGCACGCACTTCTATCAAAAGAACAAGCCGGGTTTCACGCCCGAGTGGATCAAGAGCTGGACCGATCCGCGCGAGCCGGAGAACGCCTACGTCCTGGCCAACGACATGGCGACGCTCGTGTGGATGGCGAACTACACCGCGATCGAGATCCATCCGCGGCTCGCGCGTGCCGACGAGCCGGAGAAGCCGGACAACGTGATGATCGATCTCGATCCCGCCGAAGGTGCGACCTGGGACGACGTGAAGGAGGTCGCGCATGCGGTCAAGGAGGTCCTCGACGACCTCGGGCTCGTGGGCTTCCCGAAGACGACGGGCTCGCGCGGGATCCACGTGCTCGTTCCCATCGCTCGCCGCTACTCGTTCGAGGAGAGCCGTGCGTTCGCGCTTCGCGTTGGCGAGCTCACGAGGGAGAAGCTGCCGAAGCTCGTCACGCTCGAGTTCAGCAAGGCGAAGCGGCGCGGGATCTACATCGACTATCTGCAGAACACGCGCGCCAAGTCGACGGCGGGTCCGTATAGCGTGCGACCGAAAGCCCGGGCGCCGGTATCGGCGCCGCTCCGGTGGGAGGAGATTCCCGCGCTCGGGCGGCCCGACGCATTCACGATGATGAACATGGCCGCGCGTCTCGAGGCGGTCGGCGATCTCCTTGGACCATCGCTCAAGCTCGCGCAGAAGCTGCCGAAACCGCCCGCGTGAAGCGCGCCGCTGTCCTCGCGCCCGGCTACGGCGGGACCGCGGAGCAGCCGATCCTTCGGAAGCTCGCGTCCGCGCTCGACGGGTTTGGCATCGCTTCGCGGCCGGTGATGTTCAGAACGCGCGGGTCCCAGCCGAGCAAGGACTACCTGTCCGAGATCGAGGACCTTCGCGCCGCGCGGGACGAGCTCCGCGCCGAAGGGCACGATCGCATCGCTCTCGTCGGCCGCTCGTTCGGCGGCCGCATGTCCGCGTTCCTCGCCGAGCGCGAGCCGCCGGACGCGCTCGTCATCCTCGGCCATCCGATCGCGCCTCCGAAGCGCCCGCGCCCAAAAGACGAGGCGGCTCTCGCCGCGACTACCTGCCCGACGCTCGTCGTCCAGGGCGAGAGGGACGAGCTCGGTCCGTTCGCGGTCCTCGAGCGCATCGCGGCCAACAACCCGCGGATCGATCTCGTCCGGATCGCAGGGGCGGGACATGATTTCGGCCCTGGTGAGGGCCAGGCCGTCGCCGCGGCCGCGCGCTGGCTCGACAGCGTTCTGCGCTGACACAGGGGTAGGGGCCCCTGACGGGGTAGAGCCCCCGGCTCTCCTCACCTCCTTCACACCCAGTTCATCACCTCCTTTGATGCTTGGCCCAAGACAGAACAAACAAAGGAGATTCACATGCGAGCAGCCATCGGGATCATCTTCACGCTCGTGATCGCGGCGATCGTCGGTGTGGGCGCATACCAGCTGGGGTTGGCGCAAGGCCTTGGCGCGACCGGGACCGCGGTCGCCCCGGTCGTCTACTACCACCCCTACTTCTTTGGAGGGTTCGGCTTCCTCTTCCCACTCCTCTTCATCCTCTTCATCTTCGCCCTCATGCGCGGGGCGTCACGCGGATGGGGCAGGAGCTACGGCGGCGGATGGGGCGGCCCGGGCTACCTGGGGCCGAGGGAGCGCATCGAGGAGCTGCATCGAGAGCTACACGGTGAGAAGCCCAAGGACACAGGTTCTTCATCGTCGCCCCCGCCCAGCGGTCGGTAGGTCGCGATCCGACGACGGGACGCCGGACAGAGATCCGGCGTCTCGTCATACCTAGGATTCGGACTGCGGATGAAAAAGGTCATGGTCGTCGACGACGAGCCCAAGATCGTGCAGCTCGCCCGTGACTATCTGGAGCACGCCGGCTTCGCCGTCGTCGTGGCACACGACGGAAAGGCCGCGCTCGCCACGGCGCGCGCCCAGACCCCCGATCTCATCGTCCTCGATCTCGGCCTGCCGGAGCTCGACGGCCTCGATGTCGCCCGCACGCTGCGGGCAGAGTCGAACGTGCCGATCGTGATGCTCACCGGCCGCAGCGAAGAGTCGGACAAGCTCGTCGGCCTCGAGCTGGGCGCGGACGACTACGTGACCAAGCCCTTCAGCCCCAAGGAGCTCGTGGCGCGGGTGCGCGCGGTGCTCCGCCGGACGGAGCGTCCACGTTCCGCGACCGAGATCGTTCGCGTCGGAGAGGTCACGCTCGACATACCGCGAATGCGTACGACTGTCGCCGACCGCACTGTCACCCTGACGCCTACGGAATTCCAGCTCGTCGCCACAATGGCACGCGAGCCGGGCCGCGTGTTCACGCGGTCACAGCTCCTCGACGCCGTGCACGGCGTCGCGTTCGAGTCGTACGAGCGCGCGATCGACGCGCACGTGAAGAACCTCCGGCAGAAGCTCGAACCCGATCCCGCAACGCCGCGCTACGTGCTCACCGTGTACGGTGTCGGCTATCGCTTCGCGGAGCTCGACGATTGAGACGGCATCGCTGGGTCTATCCACGCCGCCGGCCATCGTGGTGGCCGGAGAACGAGCCGTTTCCTCCCGAGCGCCCCTTATCCGGGCAGCGCTGGGGTCCGGGCGCTGGCGTCATGCGGCGCATGTTCATGTTCTTCGTCGGGACGGTGGTGCTGTCCATCGCGGCCGCGACCTTCCTCTTCTGGACACTTGCGAACGCGCTCGGCGCGACCGACGTGGCGGGCGGCTTCGCCCGAGGCATCGCTCTTTTCCTCGTCCTCGTCATGATCGTCATCGCTTTTGGCTCTCTCCGCCGCCTGGCTCGCCCCGTCGGTGACGTCATAGACGCGGTCGGGCGCGTCGCCGACGGCGATCTCACGACGCGAGTCACGGTGCGTGGCTCGCGCGCGGGGCGGGCTCTCGCGCGCGCATTCAACGCGATGGCGAGCCGGCTCGAGGCGGGGGAGGAGGTCCGCCGGCGCCTTCTCGCGGACGTGAGCCACGAGCTGCGGACGCCGCTCTCGGTCGTGCAGGGCAATCTCGAGGCGCTCGTCGACGGCGTTCATCCCGCCGACGAGGCGCATCTGGTCGCGATCCTCGATGAGACAAAGGTGCTGTCGCGCCTCGTCGAGGATCTGCGCACGCTCTCGCTCGCCGAGTCCGGAGCGCTCGCCCTGCATCGCGAGGCGATCGACATCGGCGCGCTCGTCCGTGAGACGGTCGCTTCGTTTGCATCGCGCGCCGAACCGCTCGGCGTTTCGCTCGAGGCGGATGCGCCAGCGTTGCCGCAGGTCGATGCCGACCCGGTGCGGGCTCGCGAGATCCTCTCGAACCTGATCGCCAACGCGCTCCGCTACACACCTCGTGACGGTCGCATCACGGTCGTCGCGCGTGCCGAGGACCCCGGTGTGGCGATCGAGGTACGTGACACCGGTGCGGGGATCCCACCGGAGCAGATCGACCGGATCTTCGACCGCTTCTACAAATCCGCTGAGTCTCGCGGCGCCGGTCTCGGACTGGCGATCGCCAAACAGCTGGTCGAGGCGCACGGGGGTCGGATCTCCGCGACGAGCGCCGTCGGAGAGGGCACGACCATCCGTTTCACGCTTTCCGCCGAAGCGCCGTCGCCCTCGGGCGACTAGGGAGCTGTCTTCGTGCCTTCCGACGTGTCCATCTGTGCCCGCTGGAGCTTGCCCGAGTAGTCGACGTAGATCGACTTCCACTCGGAGTAGACGTCGAGCGCGGCGCGGCCCGCTTCACGGTGACCGTTGCCGGTCGCCTTCATGCCGCCGAATGGGAGCTGGATCTCGGCGCCGATCGTCCCCGCGTTGACGTAGACCATCCCCGTCTCGGCGTCGCGCATGAAGCGGAACGAGTTGTTGATGTTTCGGGTGTAGATGGAGCTCGAGAGCCCGTACTTCGTCGAGTTCACCGCCTTGATCGCTTCGTCGACGCTCGAGACCTCGATCACCGCCGTCACAGGTCCGAAGATCTCCTCCTGGGCCACTCGCATGTTCGGTTTGACGTCGACGAGCACGGTCGGCTCGTGGAAGAAGCCCTTCGCGAGCGCGCCGTCCTTTGACACATGCCCTCCTGCCGCGACCGTGGCACCTTCTTTCTCCGCGACCGGAATGAACGCGTGCACGCGCTCGAGCTGCGACGCGGACACGACCGGCCCGACGTCGGTCGACGCATCGAGCCCGTTCCCTAGGCGCAGCTTCTTCGCCCTGACGACGAGCTTGTCGACGAGATCCTTGGCCACGCTCTTGTGCGCGATGACTCGCGATGCGGCGGTGCAGCGCTGCCCGGAGGTGCCGAACGCAGACCAGACGATCCCGTCCAGCGACAGATCCACATCGGCGTCGTCGAGCACGACGATCGCGTTCTTTCCGCCGAGCTCGCAAGACACGCGCTTGAGGAGACGCCCCGCGATCTCACTGATGTGCGCGCCCGTGTCCGAGGATCCGGTGAAGGAGATCAGGTCGACTCCCGGATGCGACACGAGATGGTCTCCGAGGTCAACTCCGGACCCGAGCACCAGGTTGAGGACACCCTTCGGCAGCCCGGCCTCCTCGAATATCTCGACGAGCCGCACCGCGAGCATCGGGGTGTACGACGCGGGCTTGAAGACGACGGTGTTCCCGAGGATGAGCGCGGGCATGATCTTCCACGTCGGGATCGCGAACGGGAAATTCCACGGGGTGATCGCGGCGACCACGCCCACCGGGTGCCGCATGCTCATCGCCCACTTGTTGGGGAGCTCCGCGGGGACGACATCGCCGAATTGACGACGCCCCTCGCCGGCGATGTAGTAGGTCATGTCGATGCCCTCTTGGACGTCGCCGCGAGATTCGGCGAGGACCTTTCCCATCTCGCGCGTCATCTCGCGCGCGAGGTCGTCCTTTCGCGTGAGCATGATCTCGCCGGCCCGATAGAGGATCTCGCCGCGCTTGGGAGCGGGGTAGAGGCGCCAGCCGTCGAGAGCCCGCCGGGCCGCATCCACGGCGCGGTCGACGTCGCCGACCGTCGACTTGGCCGCGTTCGCGATGAGCTCGCCGGTCGCGGGGTTGGTGTTCTCGAACGTGCCGCCTTCGGACGCGTCTATCCAGCGGCCGTCGATGTAGTTCTGGAGCGTGGGCGTCGCCATCCTTGACTCCCCCTTAGTTAAGGGGATGTTAGGCGGCTAGATGGCGCCAATGCGATGGAGCACCGCGTAGACATTCGTGATGCGCCGCACGGTGGCCTCGATGAAAGCGACCTCTTGGGTCCGCGCCTCTGCCGCGGGATCGACGGTTCCCACGGCCGGCTGCGCGGCCGCACGTCGCGGCGCCGCGGCGGCGCGCTCGGGCGCCGGTTGCGCGGCCGGCGGAACGACGGCTTTGACGGTCCCACCTGGGCCGCCGAAATCAGCGGCCCAGAACCACTTGTAGGTGGAGGTCGCCTTGTAGACGAGGCCGATCCCGATGGCGTTGTAGTTCGGACTCAAAAGAACCGCGTTGTGCGCGGAGCTCGCCTGCCATCCCGCGAACACCGCGCTCGCGGTCCCGTGCCCTGCCCCGAGGTTCTCTCCCGTGTACATCGAAGTGGCTGGATAACCGAACGCGGAGATACGCTGCGTCGGCGAGCGACCGTCAGACGAGACGTGGCCGATGTAGTTCTTGGCGGCCATGTCGCCGGCCATCCACGTCGCGGCCCCCGCGAGTGCTCCGTTGGACGACACCGGCTCGAGTCCGTTGTTCGCTCGATACCCGTTGATCAGCGCGATGAGATCGCCCTGCACGCTCGCGCTCACAAGACTCGGCTCGATCGGCGGTGCCGCCGCGGCGGGTCCGGCAAGTGCGATGACCGTGGCGGCGAGCGCGAACGAGATGGTCAGCGCGCGGCGAAGCAGCAGCACTCTGGGGGCCCTACCCCATCAGGGGCCCCTGCCCCTGGGATGGCGGTCCAGCGTGATTGTCCAGCAACGGCGTCGTGACACAAGTGATAACCGTCACGACGCGGGCTTGTCAGCCCTTTCGTACGGAATCGTTCGCACATCGCCCATCCCAGGAGGCAACGACGGGTCGATTCGAGCCTCACTCCTGCTTTTTGGACGCGATTCGCACGGACGTGGGCCCGCTTGACTGTGTGGCTAGGAGGCTCCGTAGAAGAGCCAGATCGTCAGAGCGCCGACCGCGATGATGCCGAGAAAGATGAGCGCGAAGGCGATGTTCGCCTGCCGCTCGGGGTCGTTCTGCGTGAAGCGATCCATCTAGCTTTTCCTACACCTTGCAAGGCACTTCGGGTCTTGTGGAGCTGCGGGGGATCGAACCCCGGACCTCATGAGTGCGATTCATGCGCTCTCCCAGCTGAGCTACAGCCCCGTACGCGGCCGATGCCCGAAAACGATACGCGGTCGTGCCGGCACTCGCCACCACCCGGACGTCAGTGCTCGTCCGACCCCTGCACCCAGATGAAGGACTGAATGTCGATAAGGTGGCGCGAGCTGACTCAGGCGATCCGGAGCACCACCGGAGCGTCGCCCCATAGGCGCTCGAGCCGATAGAGGTGGCGCTCCTCGGGCACGAATGCGTGGACCACCACATCGCCAAGATCGATCAGCACCCAGCGTCCGGAGTTGTAGCCCTCGACCCCGATGGGCCGGCGGCCCGCCTCGGTCGCCTTCTCGCGGACCGCGTCCGCGATCGCCTGCACCTGCCGCTCGCCGCGGCCGGTGCAGATGACGAATAGGTCCGCGATCGTCGTCAGCTCCGAGACGTTGAGCACGAGGATGTCCTCGGCCTTCTTGTCGCCCGCGGCATCGACCACCACGTCCGCCATGGCTCTGGGCGAAAGGTCGGTCATCGGTACAGGCGGTGCTCCTCGATGTATCGAAGTGTCGGCTCCACGACAAGGTAGCGCAGCGACCTGCCGCGCGCGGCCCTCGCGCGGAGCTCACGCGAGCTGATGTCCATGAGCGGGGAGTCCAGCATCCGGACACCGGTGGGTGCATTCGGTACGCCAGGCCGCGCGGCGAGCACGATCGTCGCGAGATCCTTGATCCGCGCGGGCTCGCGCCACCGCTCGAAGTCCGCGTAGGCGTCGCTGCCGAGGATCAGGAAGAGCTCGCCTTCGCCGCGCATCGCCTCGAGCGTGTCCACGGTGAATGACGGTCCCTCTCGATCCAGCTCGGCGCGCGACACGCGGAACCGAGGCTCGTCTCGGATCGCCTCTTTCAACATCGCGAGCCGATCCTCCGCGCTCGCGATCGGCACGTCTCCCTTGAGCGGCGAGCGGTGTGCGGGCACGAAGTACACGCGATCGAGGCCCAGCTCCTCGAGCGCAGCGTTGGCGATGGCGAGATGACCGACGTGGACGGGGTCGAACGTGCCGCCGAATACACCGACACGCGTCACTCCTCGCCCGCCCGTTCGCTCCACTCCATCTCGAGGCTGCCGATGCGAACCGTGTCGCCCTCCTTCGCGCCGAGCGCGCGCAGCTCGTGTTCGATCCCCGTTCTGATGAGCTGGCGCTGGAAGTACGCCGCCGCGTCGGGCGAGCCCCAGTCAATCCCGGAGGCGAGGCGCTCCACGCGGTCGCCCTCGATGCGAAACGCCGGACCTTCGCGTTTGACGTGCCAGTCGCGCGCTCCTCCGGCGAACGCGATCCGGCGCTCGCGCGGCGCCGACGCAGGCGCCGCCTCACGGGGCGGGCAGCGATCGAAGATCTGACGGAGGAGGTCGTCGGTGCCCTGGCGCGCCGCGGCCGATATCGCGATGCTCGCGACCCCGCGCTCCGTGAGGGCGCGAGCGAGACGGGGCGCCGCCTCGCGCGCCTCGGGCAGGTCCATCTTGTTCAGCGCGACGAGCTGCGGCCGCTCTTCCAGTCCACGTCCATAGCTTCGGAGCTCCGTGTCGATCGTCGCGATGTCCTGCAGCGGATCGGATTGTGATGCGTCGACCACGTGCACCAGGAGCCGCGTCCGCTCGACGTGCCGGAGGAACTCCTCGCCGAGGCCGAGGCCGCGGCTCGCGCCCTCGATGAGCCCGGGAATGTCGGCGACGACGAGCTCGCGGTCGTCAAGACGTGCGACGCCGAGATTCGGGACGAGGGTCGTGAACGGATAGTCCGCGATCTTCGGGCGAGCGCTCGTCAGCGCGGCAAGGAGCGTGGACTTGCCCGCGTTCGGCAAGCCCGCGAGCCCCACGTCCGCGAGCAGCTTCAGCTCGAGGTCGATCTCTCTGCGCTCGCCCTTCCCGCCGTCCTCAGCGATGCGCGGCGCCTGTCGAGTGCTCGTCGCAAAACGGGCGTTGCCTTTTCCGCCGGATCCGCCGCGCGCCACGATGAGCTCCTCTCCGGGCGCGGTGAGGTCGGCCACCGTTTGGCCGGTCGCGCGATCGATCACCAGGGTCCCCGGCGGGACGCGGAGTATCCGATCCGCGGCGGATCGTCCGCTGCTGTTGCGGCCGCTTCCCGGCCGCCCGGCCTCGGCGTCGATCTCCTTTGTGAAGCGAAAGTCGGTGAGCGTCCCAAGCTGTGGATCGACCTTCAGAACGACGTCACCGCCCTTGCCGCCGTCGCCGCCGTCGGGGCCACCCCGCGGCACATGAGCCTCGCGCCTGAAAGAGATCACGCCGCGTCCGCCGTCGCCTCCGCGGACCACGAGGTGCGCGCGGTCGAGGAACACGTCTTAGAGGCGAACGAGCGGTCGCGGCACCGCGACGATCTCGAGGTGCGCGGCATCGGTGCGCAAGCGGTCGAGCAGCCGGTCCATCCCGAGGGGAGGCTCCATGGCCCCGGCGATCTCAAGGGCGCGCGGCGGGTCGGCCGCAAGATCGCGCAGGACGAGCGAGCTCCCCGCGGGCAGATCGTGCGCGAGATGCACGAGCGCGTCGAGCTCTCGCTTTCGATCGGTGAGACCGGGCAGCGTGAGCACGCGGAGTGCGACGGCGACCTTCGCGGCTATCGCGTTCGCGATCGACGCGCGGACATCGGCGAATCGGAATCCGTCGGGACGGTGGATGGCGTCATACGTTTCGGCTCGCGCCGAGGCCAAACGCACCGAGACCGAATCGAGGCCCGCGTCGCACAACCTCCGGAGCGGGCCCGGCAGCGATCCGTTCGTCTCGAGGTGGATGGTCCCGAGGCGTGTGCGCTCGCGGATCTTCACGATCGCCGCCTCGATGACGCGCACGGCGAGGAGCGGTTCGCCCTCGCACGCGCGCCCGAACGCGACGACCGTGCCGCCACCTTCGAGGTGCCGTGATGCAGCGTCCGCGATCTCCTCCGGTGTCGGCCTGAACGCGGCAGGTTCCGTCGGCGATGCTTCCGCATCGTCGTGGAGGACGAGGACGTCGGGCGGTCGCTCGTTGCGCGGAGCCGCTACCGGCAGAGCGCAGTCGTGACGTCCGAGGAAGGCATTCGCCGCAGCGCGGCAGCGATAGTCCTTGGCGCAACGCGCCAGCTGGCGCAGCACGCGACTCGATGGCTGGTCGCGTTGCGTCGCGGTGATCCGCGCCGCGAGGTCGGGGGCGGACCTGCCGTCGGCCGCACCCGCGTCGGGATCGAGGGCGAGCGCGGAGACCACGAGCTCGCCAGTCGAGTCGGCACCGACGGCTGCGTACGCGCGCGGCCGCAGCGGCGCCGCCACCAGGTCATCGGCATAGGCGGGGAGACCCATGCGCAAGTACCCGATCGGAAGGATCGCGGCGACGCCGAAGCGACCCTGCCCCAGCTCTCGGACGCGGCCGGCGCGGTCGAGGCCGATCCCCTTGCGGCCCGGGAGCTGGACCACGTCCGTCCCGGTGGGAAGCGGAAGAGCCTGCGTGAGCGGACCGGTCGATGCGCCGTCGGACACGGCGGCCGCGTAGTCGGCCGCGACGACGAGACGACCGGAACGATCGCTGTGAACGGCACTGAACATGACTCGGAGGATAGGTTGCTAGGTCGAGCGAGGAGCGGCTTTGCCGCGACGAGCGAGTCCACCAGCCTGAGCGCGTCTCCGCGAAGCGAGATTGAGCAGGTCTAGAGGCTGAGGCAGCTCACGAACTGGTTTCCGACCTTGCACTCCCAATGGACGTGCGGCCCGGTGGTGACGCCGGAGAGCCCGATCGCCGCGATTATCTGACCCCGGGCGACCTGCTGGCCGACGCTCACGTAGACGTTGCTCGTGTGGTAATAGCAGACGGTGAGGTCGCCGGCGTGCTGCACGCACACGCGGAGACCGCCGACCGCGACCCAGCCCGTGGCCGTGACCACCCCGTCGTCGCCCGCGCCGAGGCCGCTGCCGTATGGAGCGGCGACGTCGACGCCGGTGTGGCCCCACCAGAAGTACTGCGTGATAACGCCGCCGACCGGCCATGCGAGGCGGCCGTTCCGCTGCTGCTGCGCGACCTGGGGCGGCGCGGCGGCGAATACGTCGCGAGCGGGACGTACAGGTTCGACCAGGGCCGGCAGCTCGGCGCCGCGTACGAAGATCTTCTGGCCTGCCGCGCATTGCTCGGGCTCGAAGTGGCAGCGGTTGTAGCCGAGGACGACCGACGGGTCGACCTTGAAGTGGCTTGCGATCGTTTCGACCGTATCGCCGTCCTTCACCGTGTAGAGAGCGCCTTCGGCCGGTGGGATCACGAGCTTCTGACCCAGCTGCAGCGAGTGCGCGTCGGTCAGCCCGTTCGCGAACGCGATCGCTTCGACCGAGACGTCGTAATAGTTCGCCATCGTCGCGAGCGTGTCGCCCTCGTGGATCGTGACCTCCTGAGCCGGCCTCGCGCCTTCGGCGGCGACGGTCAACGGATTTCGGCTTGTCGCGATCGAACCGCCGCGCGCGTTCGGCTGCGCTCGCGAAACGTCACCGGAGACCGTGATCGTCGTCGCGGCGACCAGCGGACCCGTCGTGCTGGCGCGCGACGCGGCGGTCGCCGCGAAGGGAAGCGACAGAACGAGGACCGCGACAGAGGTGTTGAGCGCGAGGCGGAGGCCTCGCACCCCAACGAGACCGGCGAGATAGCCGCTCGTTCCGTCGAGAGCGACGAAGCAAAGGTGCCGGAACCGTGCGCCGGACGCGACGACTCCGAGGGAAAGAAGTCGTGCATGACGCTGAAGGATCCGTTTCGGGTTAGGCGTTGCCTGCGATCGGCGGCTTTGCTGTCCCAACCCCGGCGGTCCCTCCCAAACTACTAAATGCGGCCACCTTCGGCCGATCTATGTCAGTTCGTCCCTTCGCTCACCACATCGATCCGCTTTGATCGATCTCCCGACCGGCGTGCATGTACGAATTGCGTACTAACCGTGTTGGGAGGTCTGCACCGTAACTCCGGGCCAACATATGTGTCAACCGTACAACGGGGTACCACCAAGCAAGGCGTTGGTGGAGATCCGGTGTCTGTGCCGGTTTGCTCGCATGAGTACCCCTACGTAGGCTTCTTTCGGTGCCCGACTACAGCCTTTCGTACGTTTACGTGTTCGCGTTCTTCGTGGTCGGGGCGATCTTCGTAACCGCGCTGTTGACGCTCTCTCGCCTCGTCGCTCCGCGGAAGGCCACGGAGGAAAAACTCCGCACGTACGAATCGGGCGAGGAACCGATCGGCCAGGCATGGGGCCGATATCCAACGCACTTCTATGTTTTCGCGCTGCTGTTCGTAGTGTTCGACGTCGAGGTGATCTTCCTCTTCCCGTGGGCGGTGCTCTTTCGCTCCCTCGGTGTCGCCGGTCTCATCGAGGTGATCGTCTTCATCGCGATCCTCGTGGTCGGCCTGTACTACGCATGGAAGAAGGACGCTCTGAATTGGTATTGAGCGCGCCTCGCCCGACGATCGACCTCGCCGGCCTTCGTTCCTACGTGGCGTCGAAGCTCGACGGGAAGGCTCGTGTCACGACGTTGCACGACATGCTCGTCGTGGACGTCGATCGCGACCGGCTGGTCGAGGTCGCGACATTCGTTCGCGACGATCCGCGCACTCGTTGCGACCTCTACTCAATCAACGCCGGCGTCGACTCGGGTGCGGAGCTCCGCTCCGTGACGTTCGTTCGCGGCACCGGCACGAAGGTCACCGTCATGCTCCGCACGTCATGCACCGAGCTCGATCCGCACATCCCGACCCTCGTCCCGGTGTGGGAGGGCGCGAACTGGTGCGAGCGTGAGACCTATGACATGTTCGGGATCGAGTTCGACGGACATCCGGATCTCCGCCGCATCTTCCTCGAGGAGAGCTTCCCCGGTCATCCGCTTCGCAAGTCATTCCTGCCACCGCGCAGCGACGCGCGCGGAGGTTAGGGATGCCGGTCGGTCCCTTCGGCATCGATCCGTTCATCTGGGCGCCGCTCCGCTTGATCATCGCGGTCGGCCTCGCGCTCTTCCTCGTGCTGAATGGGGCTCTCCTGCAGATCTACCTGGAGCGCAAGATCCAGGCGATCATTCAGGACCGCCTCGGCCCGTATCACGTCGGGCCTTTCGGCCTCCTTCAGACCTTCGCCGACGCGCTGAAGCTCATCTCGAAGGAGGACGTGCGCGCGAAAGCGACCGACGGCTGGTTCTTCGTCGCGGCGCCGGCCCTCGTCTTCTGCCCGATGCTGGCGTCATGGGTCGTCCTCCCCTTCGCGCGGGACATCGTGGGCACGGACCTCGACATCGGGCTGCTCTACCTGACCACCCTCGGCTCGATGACCGTCCTCGGGATCGTCATCGCCGGATGGGCGTCGAACAACAAGTACGCGCTGGTCGGCGGTCTCCGCTCGGCCGGTCAGCTCATCTCGTACGAGATCCCGCAGATCCTCGCGCTCGTTTCGGTCGCGCTCGTCGTGGGGTCCCTTTCCATGATCGACATCACGCGCTCGCAGCCCGGCCCGTTCGTCAACGTGCTCGTCCTGCCGTTCTCGTTTGTCATCTACTTCATCTCGGCGCTTGCCGAGACCAACCGCACGCCGTTCGATCTTCCGGAGGCGGAGTCGGAGCTCGTGGCCGGCTGGCTGACCGAGTACTCGGGCATGCGTTGGGGCACGATGCTCGCGCTCTCGGAGTACGGCAACGTGACCGTCGTCTGCGGGATCATCACCACACTCTGGTTCGGCGGCTGGCAGGGTCCGGGCGTCGACGCGATCCCGCTGCTCGGCGTCCTCTGGTTCACGCTGAAGGTGTATGCGTTCATCGTCGTAATGATGTGGATCCGCGCCACGCTGCCGCGCCTTCGGATCGATCAGCTCATGAGCTTTTGCTGGAAGGGCCTCATTCCGATGGCGCTCGTGAACATCGTCGCGGTCGCGACGCTGGCCCTCGCCTTCCCGGACACGTTGGTCCCGATCGCGATCGCGAACTGGGTTCTGGTCATCGTCTTCATCGCGGGCATTCCGTTCGTGCAGCGTCGGCGTCTGGCGACCCTACGCGCACGAGCCCGCGCGTCGACGGCTCCGGCGGTCCGCGCGGCCAGCTGACGAAGAGGTGACGTTCGACTTCGTCGAGCCGGTCGTCTTTGCCCTTCTGTCGATCGGGGTGATCGCGGGTGGCGCCGCGGTCGTCCTTCTCAATCGGATCACCGCGGCGGCGCTGCTCATGGCGTTCACGTTCCTCTGCATGGCAGGAATGTTCGTCCTCCTCGGCGCTGAGACGATCGCCGCCTTCCAGGTGCTCATCTACGTCGGCGCGATCACGGTGCTGATCCTCTACGGCGTCATGTTCACGAAGTTCAGCGACGGTCCGAGGGCGCTCTTCTTCCAGAAGCAGACGCCGATCGCGGCGGTGTTCGTCGCGGCGGTGGCGATCCCGGTTGCGCTCTTCTCGTTCACGTTCACGAGCGCGCCCCCTCGGCCCGGGGGCGGCGATCTGCCGGCGCTCGCCACGAGCGTGTTCACTGACTTCGCGTTCCCGTTCGAGATCGCGTCCGTGCTCCTGCTCGCGGCCATGGTCGGCGCGATCGCGCTGACCAGGCGCGACGATCCCGAAGAGGCCGCGATGAGGCGTCGGCGATGACGGTTCCGCTCGGGGCCTATGTCGCCGTGTCCGCGGTGCTGTTCTTCATCGGGTGCGCCGGCGTGCTCACCCGCCGGAACGCTGTTGTGATCCTCATGTGCGTCGAGCTCATGCTGAACGCGGCGAACCTCGCGCTCGTCGCGTTCTCGCGGAAGTACGGCTCGATCGACGAGCGCGGCAGCGTGTTCGTCGTCTTCGTGTTCGTTGTCGCCGCGGCCGAGGTCGCGGTCGGTCTCGCGATCATCCTCTCGGCGTATCGCAATCGCCCAGAGGTCAACGTCGACGAGATCCATCAGATGAAGGGATGACCCGAGTGAGGAGCGGCGCGCTTCGCGCTCCGCTACGCGTCCGGGGGCCCCTGCCCCCTGGGCCCCTGCCCCTGCCGACGACGAACGAGTCAATCAGTCTTGAGCGTGTCTCCTCGGCGTCAGCCGAGAGATTGAGCAGGATGAGCGCGAGGTGATCTCGCTCGTCTGGCTCATCCCGGCGCTGCCGCTGGCGGCATTCCTCGTCAACGGACTCTTCGGCCGACGCTGGCTCGGACACTGGACGGGCGTTATCGCGACGGCCGCCGTCGGTGCCTCAGCGCTCCTATCGATCGGGGTCTTCCTCGAGGTGCTCGGGGGCAAAACGCAGACCGTCGTGGCGCTCTATCGCTGGATCGGGGTCGGCGACTTCTCCGTCAACGTCTCGGCGCTGATCGACCCGCTCTCGTCGGTGATGCTGCTCGTGGTCACCGTCGTCTCGTTCCTCATCTTCGTGTACTCGAACGGCTACATGGCGCACGACGCCGGGTTCTACCGCTTCTTCACCTGGCTCTCGCTCTTCGTCTTCGCGATGTTGATCCTCGTGATGGCCGACAACTACCTCCTGATGTTCGTGGGCTGGGAGGGCGTCGGGCTCTGCAGCTACCTCCTCATCGGGTTCTGGTTCGAGCGCCCCGAGCCGTACTTCGCCGCCAAGAAGGCCTTCGTCATGAACCGCATCGGTGACTGGGGCTACACGATCGGGATCATCACGATCTTCCTCGTCTTCGGTTCGATGAACTTCGTCGATGTGTTCGAGCGGCTCGAGGAGAGTGCGCCGGCGCAGGGCGTCCTCACCCTCATCTGCCTGGCGCTCTTCTTCGGCGCGACCGGAAAGTCGGCGCAGCTGCCGCTCTACTCGTGGCTCCCCGACGCGATGGAGGGCCCGACCCCGGTGTCGGCGCTTATCCACGCGGCGACGATGGTCACCTCGGGCGTCTACCTGGTCGCGAGATCGATGCCGCTCTTCGAGGTCGCGGGTCCGTCGCTGCAGGTCGTCGGCGTCGTGGGCGCGATCACCGCGATCTTCGCGGCGACCATCGCGCTCGTGCAGTTCGACATCAAGCGCGTGATGGCGTACTCGACCGTCAGCCAGCTCGGCTACATGTTCCTCGCACTGGGTGTCGGCGCGCCGATCGCCGCGATCTTCCACCTCGCGACCCACGCGTTCTTCAAAGCGCTGCTCTTCCTCGGATCCGGCTCGGTCATCCACGGCCTTGGCGGCGAGCAGGACATGCGGAAGATGGGCGGCCTTCGCCGCAAGATGCCGGTGACCTTCTGGACGATGCTGATCGCCGGCGGCGCGCTGGCCGCGTTACCGCCGCTCGCGGGGTTCTGGTCGAAGGACGAAATACTCGGTGCCGCGTTCATCAACGGCCACGTCGTGCTGTACGCGGTCGGGATCATCACCGCGATCCTTACGGCGTTCTACGTGACCCGTGCGCTCTGGATGACCTTCTACGGAGAGCCGCGGGACCACCACCTCTACGACCACGCGCACGAGTCCCCGCGCGTCATGACGCTCCCCTTGATGGCGCTCGCCGCAGGCAGCGCCGTTCTCGGCATCGTCATCGGCTTTCCGCCCGAGCAGGGCTTCATCCATCACTTCCTCGGCCCTGTCGTAGAGGCCGCCGGCATTGCGGAGCATGCGCCCGAGCTCGCGACGATCCTCGCGCTCGCTCTCGTGTCCGTGCTCGCCGGCGCGATCGGAATCGCCATCGGTGTGTCGATGTACGTGCGTCACCGACCCGATCCGGCGGCCCTCACCCGCGCGGCCGGCCCGGTGTATCGGATCCTCGTGAACAGGTACTACATCGATGAGCTCTACGACCATCGCCTCGTCGAGGCGGGCCGCGCGTTTGCGGGCGCGGCGTGGGCTTTCGACATCCACATCATCGACGGCCTCGCGAACCGGCTCGGATGGGCGCTTGCGATGGGTGGCCAGGGTCTCCGGCGCGCGCAGACGGGCATCGTCGGGAATTACGCGCTCACGATCGTCGCGGGTCTTCTCCTGGTGCTCGTCGCGTACGGCGGTTATGCCGCGGGGATCATCGGCCGATGACCAACCTGCTCTCGCTGCTCATCATCATCCCGCTTGCGGGGCTCGTTCCGCTCTTCCTCTTCCGCCGAGACGAGCGCGCGGCGAAGCAGGTGGCGATCACGACGACGTTCGTTGAGCTCGTCGTCTCGCTCTGGATGCTCACCCAGTTCCGACCTGGCGAGGCCGGTTTTCAGCTCGTCGAGCAGCTTGAGTGGCTGCCGAGCCTTGGCATCAGCTACCTGGTCGGCGTCGACGGTATCTCCGTCCTGCTCGTGCCGATGACGACCCTGCTCACGTTCATCTCCGTGCTCTACTCCAGCGGAGGCGCCATCAAGACGCGCCTGGTCGAGTACATGACCGCTTTCCTGCTGCTCGAGGTCGGTATGGTCGGCGTGTTCGTCGCGCTCGACCTCTTCCTCTTCTACATCTTCTTCGAGCTGATGCTCGTGCCGATGTATCTGATCATCGGCATCTGGGGCGGGCCGCGGCGCATCTACGCCACGCTCAAGTTCGTCATCTTCACGCTCGCGGGCTCTCTTCTGATGCTCGTTGGCATCGTCGCCGTGTATATCGCGTCGGCGGACCCGTCCGGATCGCGGACGCTCTCGCTGCCGGAGCTCATCGAGCTGCGCAGCCGTTTTCCCGCGGACTTCCAGTTCTGGGTGTTCCTGGCCTTCGCCCTCGCCTTCGCGATCAAGATGCCGATGATCCCGTTCCACACCTGGCTGCCGGACGCGCACGTGGAGGCGCCGACGGCCGGATCGATCGTGCTCGCAGGCGTCCTCCTGAAGGCCGGAGGCTACGGGTTCATCCGCTTCGGACTGCCGCTCTTCCCGATCGGGGTTCAGGCATGGCTACCGGTCCTGATCTTTCTCTCGGTCGTCGCCATTCTCTATGGGGCGATCGTCTCGGCCGTGCAGAAGGACCTCAAGAAGCTGGTCGCCTACTCGTCGGTGGCGCACATGGGTTTTGTCACCCTCGGGATCTTCGTCCTCAACATCCAGGGCGGCGTCGGCGCGGTTCTGCAGATGCTCAACCACGGCTTCGTGACGGGCGCTCTGTTCCTCTTCGTCGGAATCCAATACGAGAAGACACATCGGCGGATGATCGCGGACCTCGGCGGTCTCGCGAACATGTGGCCGCTCTTCACCACGTTCTTCGGAGTGTTCGTCTTCGCCTCGCTCGGACTACCGGGACTCAGTGGGTTCGTCGGTGAGTTCCTGGTGATCCTTGGCACGTTCGCATTTTCGGGAGCGGCGCCGCTCGGCGGTCTCTTCTGGGGACCGCTCTCGGCGATCGGCGTGATCCTCGCCGCGGTCTACCTGCTCTGGATGTTCCAGCGCGTCATGTACGGGCCGGTGCGCGATGCCTATCGGACCTTGCCCGATCTCTCGCGCCTTGAGATCGCGTGCGCGGTGCCGCTCCTGCTTCTCACCGTGCTCCTTGGGGTCCTGCCGCAGCCGTTCATCGCCTACATCGAGCCTTCGGTCGACCGCGTGATCCGCCT
>JBBPIP010000002.1:55805-76768 GCA_038040265.1 Chloroflexota bacterium
TGCCGCAGCCGTTCATCGCCTACATCGAGCCTTCGGTCGACCGCGTGATCCGCCTTGCAACGGATCCGTCGTTCATCGTGGTTGCATTCAAATGAGCGGCGCCGATATCGTCGCCGTCTACCCCGAGATCATCGTCACGGTGGTGGCGATGCTCGTGCTCGTCGTCGACGCGCTGCTCGACCGCCGTCGAGCGGCGCTCGCGCTGCCGATCATCACGATCGCCGGCCTCTTCGTGGCGCTGGCTTCGGTCTTCTACTACGTCCCGGCCGCCCCGTACTTCCGCGGGTTCGTGACGATCGACGCGTTCACGTCGTTCTTCCGCGCAGTCTTCATCATCCTTGCGATCTTCGCGGCCGCCGTGTCGCCCGCGTACCTCGTACGTCGTGGCGTCCCAGCCGGCGAGTACTACGCGATCATCTGCTTCTCGACGGTGGGCGCGATGACCATCGCGCTCTCGGCGGACCTGATCACGCTGTTCATCGGCCTCGAGACGATGACGATCCCGATCTACGTTCTCGCGGGGATCCAGCGCACGGATCGCTTCGCCAACGAGGCCGCCCTCAAGTACTTCCTCCTTGGGGCATTCAGCTCCGCTCTCCTTCTGTACGGGTTCGTGTGGCTGTACGGCGTCACGAAGGCGACCGACTTCGTCACGATCTCGAACACCCTCGCCGCACAGGGCATCGCGAGCGGTCCGACCATCATCGCGCTCGCCCTCATCACGGTCGGTCTTGGGTTCAAGGCCGCGATCGTGCCGTTCCATCAGTGGACGCCCGACGCGTATGACGGCGCGGCCACCCCGGCGACCGCGTTCATGTCGGTCGCCCCGAAGGCCGCCGCGTTCGCCGCGATCCTCCGCGTCCTCATCGGGGCGCTGGGTCCGCTGAGCCTGGACTGGAGCGCGGTGCTCGCGATCCTCGCGGCGGTCACGATGACCGGCGGGAACATCGTCGCGCTCGCGCAGACGAATGTGAAGCGGATGCTCGCGTACTCGAGCATCGCCCACACCGGCTACATCCTCGCTGCGGTCGCCGCGGCGAGCGCCGGGCCGAGCGCCACCGCGGCGGTGCTCTTCTACGTGTTCGCGTACGGGCTGATGAACCTCGGCGCCTTCGCGTGCCTTCTCTACTTCGACCTCGAGGGAACGCGCGGCGCGTCGCTCGACGAGCTGAACGGATTCGGGCGACGACAGCCGCTTGGCGCGCTCGCCTTCGCGATCTTTCTCATCTCGCTGACCGGGATCCCGCCGACCATCGGTTTCGTCGCCAAGTTCGTCGTCATCCAGCCGGTGCTCGACGCGGGGCTCGCGTGGCTCGCGGTCGTGATCGCGCTCAACGCCGTGCTCGCCGCCTTTTACTACCTGCGAGTCGTCGTGCGTATGTACATGTACGACGTGGATGAGAAGGTGCCGCGCCTCGTTTCCGGGCGCACGCTCTCGGTCAGTCTCGGTATTGCCTCATTCGCGGTGATCCTGCTGGGGATCGTCCCGAACTCGATCTACCAGTGGGCGCTCGCCGCCGCGCAGCCGCTCGTTCGCTAGGGCGGGTCGCCGCCCGGCCGGGACGGCAGCAGCCGCTCCCCGAGCCAGCCCCCCGCGGCTCCGATCACGCCGGCGAGACCGAGCGGCGCCAGGACCTCGGGGAATCGGAGAGAGATGAGCCCGTTGAACTCTTCGATCGGCGCGCTCTGAGGTCGGAAGGCTTGATGAAGCTGCGTTGCGATGATGCTTCCGACGAAGAGCGAAAACAGGAGCGCCACAGGCGCGGCGACAACACCGCCATTTCCCGCGATGAGCCCGGCGCAAAAGAGGATCGCGCCCGCGACGCCCAGGAGGATCGCCGGCGGCACCGGCAGCGGCTCGGTCAGCGCCCACCAGAAGGCCAGGCCGATCGCGCTGGCGACCACCGAGGCGAAAACGCGAGCCCAGCTCATCGTCTGCCCCTCACCGCGCGTTCCCGGACGAAACCGCCGAGCCCGCCGGCCAGAGCGCCGAGAAGGATGAAGGGGAGCACGGCGACCGGGATTCGCAGGAAGAAGGAAACGAACCCGCCGACGTTGGTTCCCGGCTGGACCAGCGCCTCGACGACCACATAGAGGAAGGCGCCGACCAGGACCGACAGCGCGCCTGCGAGCCAGGTGCGGCGGCCCGCGAAGAACCCGGCCCCGAATGCGGCGAATTCGATGTACCCGATGGCAAGCACCGCGCCCGACCCGACCCACTGATCGAGCCGCAGGTAGGGGAAGATCTGCACGATCCCCGCGCCGAGCACGGCGAAGGCGAAACGCACGGTCAGGCCACGATCGCGAAGGCGTGGTCCGCGTGGTTCAGCGGCTGGGCCGATCCGTCGGCGCCGATGACCGCGATGTCCTCGATGCGGACGCCAAAGCGGCCGGGGAGATAAATGCCCGGCTCGATCGAGAAGGCCATCCCCGGCTCGAGGGTCTCGCGGTTTCCCCGCACCAGATAGGGATGCTCGTGGCCATCGAGACCAATGCCGTGACCGGTGCGATGGATGAAGAAGGCGCCGTATCCGGCGTCGTCGATCACGCGCCGTGACGCAGCGTCCACGGATTCGGCGGACGCGCCCGTGCGCGCGGCTTTGTAGCCGGCTTCCTGAGCGCGGCGGACCGCGTCGTGGACCTTTTGTTCTTCGGCGTCCGCGTTCCTGCCGACGTGCACCGTGCGGGTGATGTCGGAGCGATAGCCGCGCATCGCACCACCGAAGTCGAGGACGACCGTGTCGCCCTCCGCGATGCGGCGGTCGCCGGTCTCGTGGTGCGGAGACGCACCGTTCGCGCCGGACGCAACGATCGTGAATCCCACCTCCTCGTGGCCCTCCACGCGAAGCAGCTCGGCCAGATCCGCGCCGATCTCCCGCTCGGTCCGCCCAGCGAACGAGCGCCCGAGAATTCCCGCGTACGCGCGGTCCGCGGATTCGGACACGCGTCGGAGCGCATCGACCTCCGCCGGATCCTTCCGCATCCGCAGACCTCTCGTGATCTCCGAGGCGACGGTGAAGGTCCGGCCGGGGATCGCACCTTGCAGCTTCAGAACGAACGCGGCCCACATCTGATCAGCAACGGCGATGCCGCCGGGAGCGTGGACCAGCGAAGCGGCGATCGCATACGGGTCGTCGGTCTCTCCCCACGTCGAACGCTCGATGTCCGGAGCCGTGACGGCGACACGCGGCGCCTCGAGCTCCGGGCACACGATCGTCGCTTTCCCGCCGCGGTCCAGGACGAGGCACGTCATCCGCTCGCTCGGGAAGATCTGGTAGCCCGACAGATAGAAAAGGTCGGCGCCGGGCGACACCAAAAGCGCGGCGAGGTCCAGCTCGCGCAGCTTCGCAGCCGCGCGCGTTCGCCGGTCAGCGAAGCTCGCTCGGTCGCTCGGCATCCGTTCTGCATCCGAGAATAGCCGCATGCCCCGTTTGATCACCGCGGTCGCCGCCGCCCTCCTCCTCGCGATCGGGATCGCTCTCGTCGCCGGCGGCGGGCGGCCATCCACGGGCTCGGTCGCTCCCATCGCGCTCCCGAGCGCGTCCGCCAGCGCGACGCCCACGCCGACCGCGTCCGAGGCACCAACCGTCTCAGCGACGCCGATACCGACCATCGGTCCGATCCCAGACGGCTATCGCATCCAGATGCCACGTCTCGGGATCGACCTTCCTATCGCCGAGGGCGACCTCGTTCGCGACACCATCGACCAGCAGACGCCTGAGAACTTCGCGTTTCATTTTCCGGGGACGGCGATTCCCGGGACGTTCGGAAACAGCTACCTCTACGCGCACGCGCGACGGGGAATGTTCCTCGCGCTCTGGAATGCCCGTGTCGGAGACGAGGTCACGATCACGACTCCATCTGGCGCCCAGCTCAAATTTGTAGTCACCGAGGTCCATCCCCGCGTCCCTCCGACCGAGATGAGCTGGATCCAGCCGGCTGGTGACGAGCGGCTCACGCTGCAAACCTCGACCGGACCGAACCGCGAAGATCCGCGCTTCGTCGTGGTCGCTGCGCCCGCCTAGCACCGCTTCCGCTCGTCACGATCTCGCAGCGCGGGAAAGTTTGAGCGGCCGAGCGACCAACGCCACGCACGACCTGTCCGTCGCCGAGCCGCGTGTTTACGAAATCGACACATCGCGGACCTCGTCCTGCAAAGCGTCGCGCTCATGTTCCGGGGGGCACTGGCGCGCGCGGGCGTCTTCGCATTACTCGTCGCGTGCCTTGTTCTTCTCGAGGCGCTGTTGCTTGCGAACGAGGTGCGCCCAAGATCGGTTGCGCAGGCCTTTGCGACCCCGGCCGCCGAACCCGCAGCAGTAGCGCCGGTGCGCGCTCGCGAAGTCGCGCGCGCGGAGATCGTGCTCGGCGTCGAGTCGACGCCGGTTCCGAGGATCGAACCAGCGCCGCCCGCGACACCGGAGCCCACACCCACACCGACGCCTGCACGAACGCCGGCGCCCGCCATCCCGATGCTTCCGCAGCTTCCCGATCCCCCGACGTCGGGGATCGTGATCGCCTCGTGGTACGGCCCGGGCTTCTACGGGAACCGCACGGCCTGCGGTCAGATCTACACACCGGAGATCGTCGGCGTCGCCCACCGCACGCTGCCCTGCGGCACCCTTGTCACGATCGAGTTCAGGGGAAGGGCGATGACCGTTCGGGTCATCGATCGAGGGCCCTACATCGCCGGACGCACGCTCGACCTCTCGAACGCGACGAAGATCGCGATGGCCTGCACGGACCTCTGCACGGTTTCCATGCGGATCGGTCCGTGAGTGTCCCTCGACCGTCCGCCTAACCGCCCGAGTACTCACCGGGCTGGCGAGCGCTGGCACACGTCTTGCTGCCCAACTTGGCATCTAGCTCGGGCAGCACACGCCCAACTTCGAAGGGCGAGAAAAGGGTGATGCGATGACAAGGAACAAGGGAGCGATGACGGTCGCCGAAGCAGGTCGTCGGGGAGGCGCCACGACGGCGCAGCGCCACGGGCCGGAGTTCTACGAGCAGATCGGAAAGAAGGGCGGCAAGACGACCGCACAGCGTCACGGCTCCGAGTTCTACGAGCAGATCGGAAAGCAGGGCGGGCAGAAGGTGAAGGAGCTCTACGGGCCGCGCTTCTACGGCCGCATTGGAAAGATCGGCGGCGACGCGGTTTCCGAGAAGTACGGACACGAGCACTTCGAGGAGATCGGCAAGAAGGGCGGACAGAAAGTCGCCGAGCTCATCGCGAGAGGCAGGCAGGCGACATAACGACCTTCGTCGACGGCACGGAGAGCGAGCGAGGAACCGAGGTGCGGCCTACTTTGGGCGCGCATGATCCGATTCCGATCGCGATCCACCCCCGTTTCCCATTGACACGTATGGGGCGCTCCATATCGTTTCGCCCTGTACGCGGAGAAGCCGATCTTCGGCCTTCGTGTACCGAGAAGCGAACGACCCGAGGGGTCGTAGAGGGAAGGGCTGTGGACCAGGTCGCGGCGCCGCTCGTGGCCGTCGAGTGGGAGGACATCACCGCCTACTCACGGACCGCGCTCCCCGAGGATTTCGAACCCTACCGTCTGCGAAAGCTCACCTGTGGCCTTCTGTGGAAGGAAACAGCCGAGTACATCGTGATCGTCGGCGACTACGACATCACGAACGAGGGTCGCGACTACCGGCACAACGACTTCCACATCATTCCTCGAGGCGTGATCCGTCAGCTGACCTACCTTCGCGAGACCGCGTCGCCCCTCATCTCGCTCCAGGGCGAAGCCAGCTAAAGACCCTCTAAGAAACCGCCGAAAACTAAAACCTCCACGCCCTCCGGAGCGTATCTAGGGATACGGAAACCGGATCGGCCGATCGAACGTATTGGAACAAAGGATCGGTCTTCACCGTTTTCCGTGTGGAGGTTTAGCGATAAATGGCTCTTCGAGCTGAGCTCTACTGCTATTTCTGTGGTCACGGCCTGGGCGAGGTGCTCGTACCCACGAGCGCGCGCCGGCCGACCGTTGCGCAGCTTCGCACCGCGTACGAGACCGTTCGCGGCGGCGAGGCACCCGTCTGGAACGACGGCGATCAGCCGCTCTGCCCCCGCTGCGGCGGCCAGCTTTTCCTCGAGCGTTTCGAGCACGAGGTGATCCGCGGCAGCGAGCGTCGCACGCTCAAGCGAGCGAGTTGACCTAGAGTGCAAGTCGCGGCCGCTCACATTCTCGGTGCAGCGCGCCGCTTCGGTCCTGGTCGGGGTTCTTGCCGGCTATCTCTTTGCGCGTCGAGTCGTGGCGGGGCATCGTCAGTCAATCGCCGCGCTGACCGATCGTCAGCGTGAGGTCCTACGCGCCGTCGCTGGCGGGCTCTCGACCAAGGAGATCTCGGAGGTCCTCGGGATCACCGAGGCGAGCGTGAACACTCACATCCGCAGGGCGCGAGCGATCCTCGGCGCTCCGACGCGGGCGGCTGCCGCCGCACGCGTCACGGGTCACGTCGTGGTGGTGCCTTCGAGGCCCAGGCGGTCGGCGGCATCGTCCATCGCGCGCACGACCTCGGCGACGAGGTCGTCGAACGGCACGCCCATCTCCTCTGCGCCCTTCAGCATCATGTCTCGGCTCACCGCGCGCGCGAAGGCCTTGTCCTTCATCTTCTTCCGCACGGAGGTCGCCTCGACGTCCCGCACTGCCTTCGAGGGCTTCACGAGCGCGACCGCGGTCACGAACCCGCAGAGCTCGTCGACGGCGTAGAGCGTCTTCTCCATCGCGGTCACCCGCGGGACTCCGGTGTGGTCGCCGTGGCTCTGGATCGCGCGCACGATGGTTTCCGGTACGCCGGCCTGCTCGAGGGTCGACTTCCCATTCTGTGGATGTCCCTGGGGGTCGCGCTCGTAGTCGAAGTCGTGGAGCAGACCGGTGATCGCCCAGGTTTCCTCGTTCTCACTGTTCTTGCCGGCGAACCGGCGCATCGCGGCCTCGACCGCAAGGCCATGCTTGCGAAGGCTCTCCGACTTGGTGTGCTCGCACAAAAGTGCCCATGCCTCATCACGTGTCACCAACCGCACCTCCCCGCGCGATGCTAGCGAACGCATTACCGTCGCTTCCGTGACCGGCTGCGGCTGTCTGGTATTGCTCCTGGGAATCGTCGGACTCCTCGTGATCTTCGTCCGGGGGTCCTTCGACGCGGGCGAGCCGATCGACACAGCGGTCGCGCTCCTCGTCGTTCTCCATGCCGCGTTAGCGATCGAGCGGTGGCAGCGGGAACGGACCGCGCACGAGCTCGTATGCGCGCGCCGCGCGTAGGGCGGCCGCCTCGTCCCACATCCGCGCGGCGAACTGCAGACCGATCGGGAGGCCATCCGGGTCGATTCCGCACGGTACCGAGATCGCGGGCTGTCCGGTGAGATCGAAGATCCGCGTAATACGGGTCCACTCGCTCGGTCGCGGGATCTCCTTCGCCTCCTCGATCGTCCAGGCGCGTGAAGGCACCGTCGGCATCGCGAGGACGTCGACGCCGTCCAGGTCGCGGTCGGCCGCTCCTCCGCGCGCCTCGAGAAGAAGCCTCATCGATCGCGCGTAGGTCTCGGCGTCGACATCGCCTTGCGTCGCGAGACGCGCCCGTATGAGCGGTCCGTACTCCGCCGAGCGTCCCGGGAATGCTCCCTCGTGATACGCGCGCGCCTCAACGCCGAGGACTGCGCTCGACGCCTTCGCGTATTCCGCAGCGCGGGGCCAGCGAATCTCGAGAATCTCCGCGCCCGCCCGCGCGAGGGCCTCGATCGCGGCGCGCACCGCCCTGGCGATCGCCGGATCGCATTCGTCCCACACGTGATCGGTCGGTACGCCGACGCGGAGCTTCTGCGGCCCCTCCTCGAGGCCGGCTAGCGGATCGGGCACGGGCCGGTCCGCGGAAACCGGATCGTGCGGGTCATGCCCCGCGATCGCGGCCATCGTCAGCGCCACGTCGCGGACGGTGCGGGCGAGCGGCCCCGGGTGATCGAGCGACCACGAGAGGGGAACTGCCCCGAAGAGACTCGCTCGCCCATATGTCGGCTTGAGGCCGACGCAGCCGCAGAGGGAAGCCGGTATGCGGATGCTTCCTCCAGTGTCGCTGCCAAGCGCGGCGTACGCCTCGCCGGCGACGACGGCCACGGCGGATCCCCCGGACGAGCCCCCCGGGATCTTCGTCGTGTCCCACGGGTTGTGGACGTCGCCGAAATGCGGATTCACCGAGCTGACGCCGTATGCGAACTCGTGCATGCCGAGCTTCCCGAGCAGCACCGCGCCCGCTTCGTGAAGCTTGCGCACCACGGTGGCGTCCTCGTCAGGGATCCACCTGTCCAGAATCCGCGAGCCCGCCGTCGTAAGGATTCCCTTCGTCGCGAATAGGTCCTTCACCGCGACGGGTATTCCATGGAGCGGGCCTTTGTAGTGGCCGGCCTCGATCTCGCGCTCGGTCGTTCGCGCTTGCTCGCGCGCACGGTCGGCCGTCACCGTGATGAAGGCGTTGAGACGCGGCTCGAGCGCCTCGATCCGCGTAAGGCAGGCCTCGGTCAGCGATACCGGCGAAAGTCGGCGCCCGCGGATCGCCTCCGCGGCCTCCTCGAGCGTCAGGTAGCTCGTGTCGGTCACGCCTCGACCGCCTCAACCACGAGGGTCCCGGCCTTCACCGTGAGCGACGTTACGCGCATGCCGGACGGTATCTTCGAGGCGAGGACACGCGCGAACGTATCGGCAACATCCTTCTTTGTGGAGTCGGACAAGCCGAGACCCGCGAAGGTCGCCGATTCGATCTTCGCGGCCGCCGCTCCGTTTGAGACGACCGGAGTCGCGATCACGACGACCGGTCCGCTCACGATGAAGGCGCGACCCGTCGCGGTGAGCGTCAGCTTTCCCGGCTCGAGGCGGATCCGCGGATCGCTCACCGTGATGCCGCTCACCGTGAGTGGGGCGTAGTCCTGCGCGGCCTTGGTCAGCTCCTGCTCGGTGAGCGTGACCGTGATCGTGAGCGGCCCGCTCGCCGAAGGCGAGACCGTCGGCGAGGCCGACGAGGACGGGCGGTCGGTACCGCGAACCACCGCGGGTGTTGCGGGTCCGAACTGGCCGAGGGCGGCCATGCCGACGACGACGATCGCGACGACAGCCACAAGCGCCGCGAGGAAGCGCATCGCTAGACGCTAATGCGTGAGCGGGTCGATGATCCTTCCGTTCTCTTTGACTTCCCAGTGCAGGTGCGGACCGGTGGTCGCACCGGTCATCCCGATGAGCGCGATCGGTTGGCCGCGCTGGACCCGGTCGCCGATGGACACGAGCGCCGCGGACGTGTGGTAGTAGCAGCTCTCGATTCCGTCGGCGTGCTGGACGCAGACCCGACGCCCGCCGACCTGGACCCAGCCCGCCGCGTCGACGACGCCGTCATCGGCGGCGACGATGATCGAGCCGAAGGGCGCGGCGATGTCGACACCCGTGTGGCTCCCTTGCAGGAACTGGCTTACTGATCCCGCGACCGGGCGGATGAAACGCCGCGAGGCTTCTTCGATGCGCCCGAGGCGGGAGCGCGCGGCGGGGTCGGCGCGCAGATCGGCGCCGCCTTGCCGGCTCGCGACGCCACAGCGATAGAGCTCGAGCTGCGTCTCGTAGAGGCCGGTCCGGCTCACGCCAGTGAACCATCGGCCGTCCGGGCTGAACGAGCGGATGCCGAAGAGATTCGGCAGCGTCGCCACGCTCTCGTCTCGATCGCCGCTCGGATCCCACACCGGGATGCGGTCGAACACGTTGCCCCCGGGCACCGTCGCGGTGACGCCGCCGACGAGCAACCGACCGTCGGCGGTCCACCCGTGCACCATGCCGGTGAACGTCGACAGCATCGCCGACCGCGCGGCTCCGCTCGGGTCGATGAGCTCGAGCTTGTCGTTCGAGCGAACGAGAAGGGTCTCGCCGAGCGGCCCCCACTCGGTGAAGGTCGCATCCTCATCCGCGAGCTTTGTCATCTCACCCGTTGCGGTCACGCCGATGTAGCGCTCCGAGGTGCCATCCATCGAGTAACGCGTCACCGTGAAGCGCTTCGCGTCGGCGCTGAAGTACGCGTCGTCGCTGGGATAGCGCGGGGTCAGGTCGGGGTCGACGTGCGCGACCGTTCGGGCGACTCCCTCTTGCCAAACGCGGATCTCGTCGGCGTACCAGAAGTACAGGTCGTCGCCGCTCCACCGCACCTGCGGCGAGGAGGCCTCGATCGTCCCCGCGATCGTGCCGGCGAGGTTCACGTAGAGGTAGCCGTCGTCGCGCCAGTACGAGAGATACGCGCCCGAGCCGGACCACTGC
The DNA here is from genome assembly GCA_038040265.1 of Chloroflexota bacterium. Taxonomy (GTDB): domain Bacteria; phylum Chloroflexota; class Limnocylindria; order P2-11E; family P2-11E; genus 3-1-20CM-2-70-9. The sequence continues at coordinate 66,092 of JBBPIP010000002.1, forward strand.
GGAAGCCTGCCCTGCCCGATCTCCTGCACCCTGCCGCTCCGGAGGTAGTAGACGGTGAGGCGGGTCATCTCCTGGTAGCCGGTGATCGTAGTGCGCGAGGGAACCACGGCGATGCGCGACATCGCGAGCGCGCCCGAGTCGGGCGACCAGATCGCGTTTGTCACGTTATCGAGCGCCGGGATCGTCGCGCGGTCCGTACACCGCAACATGTCCGCCTGGGTGGTCGCGCGGAGCGGTGGATCGTCGGGAAGAAAGATGTTGGCGTCACTGCCCGCTTGTGGCGCCTGCGCGCAGGCGGACAGGGTGACAGCGAACATGAAAGAGCACGCGAGATCCTTCCCCCTGCTCACATCAGCGATTAAAGATGCGAATCGTCGCCGCGAGAAGGGCATCCGCGGTATCGAAGGAGAACGTTACGAGAGCGACCGAGCGAGCGATTGCGCTACGCGCGCGCGGAGATGGAGCGCATCGCGAGCACGAAAACGGCGCCGAGCGCCAGATGGATCAGGAGTCCACCCGCAGCTTGAGTAGGCAAATCGCCGACCACGATCTCGAACGTGTTGATAAGGAACTCGAGTGCCTGCACCACGACGTTGCCGACCAGGAGCGCACGCAGCGCGTCGCCGGTCGCGTTGCGGGCCATCCAGTTGATGACGCCCAGGCCGATGAGCGTGGCGCCGACATCGCGCGACAGGACTCTCGCCTCAGTCGAGACGGGGAGACCGAAACCGGCGAGCGTCGAGGTGGGGAAGACCAGGAGGGCGAGGCCGAAGACAAAAGCCGCGATGCCGCCGATCATCAGGGCGAACCGCGGATTCACGGCGCGGAGAGTACCGCTACCCAGCGGTGCCGGATTCGCGCCAGGGACGCGGATTCGATGAGTTAGATATTCCTGGGGTGGCGGCGAGAAGGAGAAAGCCCAGCCACAGCCAACACAAGTCGTATGGCACCGAGAGGCCTCCATAGAGCAGTTGCGAGGAGAGAGAGAGCCATCTGAGTGTTGGACCGGGACGCGTACTTCCACTCAAACGCTCGTCCAGGGTGGCTGCTGTTCAGTCCCAGGAACCTGAGGCCCATGGCGGCCTCGGTCGTGCCGTGCGTGAATGCAAAGATGAAATCCCTGACGAGCAAGTGCACTGCCCACAGGATCAGTGCAGACCCGCTCCACTTGATGAAGGTCTTCTTCCTCAAGTTGGAGGCCCCGATCAAAGCAGCGACGCTGACCTCGTCTCCGGCGGCCTGCTTCACATCTGCGGTCCCGACCGGATTCGAACCGGCGATCTCGTCCTTGACAGGGACGTATGCTAGGCCGCTGCACCACGGGACCCACTGATAGAAGTGCGCCTTCGCGCTCTCCCCGTCATTCCATTATGAAGAAAAAGAGGCGGCGAGTGCGCTTCCTTTCACTCGCCGCCCCGCCGGTGTGGCCAAACTGACGTTCAGCTCGCTACGAGGAGTGCTTCCCCCAGTGGCCGATCCCCAATGCGCATCTGCCGTACGACTTCGTTCGCGATCCGGCTCGTCCTTACGAGCCCGCTGAGCGCGAGGTCAAGCCCGACCTCACGAAGCTCCTCGTATCCGAGCCCCCGATAGAGCCTGTTCGAGGCGACGTAGCACATCTCGTCGTAAAGAAACGGCCAGTCGACCGCGCGCCGTGACAAGCAGAACGAGATGAAATCAATCGCAACTTGAGCGACACGATCTTCAGGCACCCCTTCCTTCCCCTTCGCCTTGACGGCTCCGCGCATCATCGCCACGTCGTGGTCCGCGAACAAGACGATCTGTCCACGAACTTCTCCACAGACTTCTCCACAGGGCTGCATGCTTGAATCGACCGCGATATCCACATCTGTGATCTCATCGCGACCTGTGTCCGCTGAAACGACGGCGCTCTTTTACCTCGCGTGCACTCGCGCGATCGAGAGCCGCGTCGCCGAAGCGAGAGCGAACTGCATCTAACGCGGCGTTGAGCCTCGCGTGACGAGCGGCGTCGAACAATCCCAACTGCTGCCCCGCGCTCACTCCCGAGACCGAGACGCCGATGAGCCGGACCGGACTGGTGCGTCCGCCGTCGCGGTCCTGTGCCAGGGCATCGCGAAGAAGCTGTCGCGCGATGCGGAAGATGGTGACGTCGTCGTCAGTTGGCTCGCGAAGCGTGCGCTGCCGCGTTCGGGTCTCGAACGGCGCGACGCGGAGGGTCATCGTGATCGTCCGGCCGCGCAGGGTGTGCTCGCGTAATCGTCGGCCGACGCCCTCCGATAGGCGAAGGAGCGTCGATTCGATCTTCGCCGGGTCGAGCGTGTTCTCGTCGAAGGTGTGCGAGTGGCCCACCGATTTCGCGATGTGCTCGCTCTGGACCGCGCCCTCGTCTATTCCGTTCGCGCGATTCCAGACGTCGATGCCGTGCTCGCCCAGGCGGGTCTCGAGCACCGCACGGTCGAATGCGGCGAGCTGCCCGATGGTTCGCAGGTCCCAGCCCGCGAGCACCTCCCGGGTACGTGGCCCCACACCCCACAGGCGCTCGAGCGGCAGGGGCGCCAGAAAGGCCGCCTCCCCGCCCGCGGGGACGATGACGAGGCCGTCCGGCTTCCGCAGATCGGAACCCACCTTCGCGCAGAGCTTGTTCGTGGCCACCCCGACCGAGACCACGAGCCCGCAGCCCTCGCGCACCGAACGCTTGATCTGGCTGGCCATCGCTACCGCGCCGGCGAACAGATGCTCGGTCGCGGTGACGTCCAAGAACGCTTCATCGAGCGAGATCGGCTCAACGAGCGGCGTCAGCTCCTCGAAGATCGCCATGACCTTGTCGGAAGCCTCGACGTAACGATCGAAGTTTCCGGGAACGTAGATTCCGTCCGGGCAGAGCCGGCCGGCGATCGCGAGCGGCATGGCTGAGCGGACGCCGAAGGCGCGCGCTTCGTATGAAGCCGCCATCACGACGCCCCGCTCGTTCGGGCCGTCGCCTCCGACGATCACGGGCTTTCCGCGGTACTCGGGGTGGTCGCGCTGCTCGACAGACGCGTAGAACGCGTCCAGGTCGCAATGCAGGATCGCGCGCGTCATGCGAACCGCACGCCGACGGAGTTCGCGTCAGCCGCGAGAAAGGAAAGAAGCCGGCGGCCTTCGAACTCGATGGCCGCGCGGTCGCGGCGCGCGAGACGCGCGAACGGAGCGACCCCAAGCACGGCCTCGTTCTTCGCGCGGTCGACTTTCCACGTGCCCGCCGCGAATCCGTCCACCATCACCACGGCCTCGACGATCGCGTTGTTCGTATAGACCGCGCGCCGATGCGCGGGCGCGATCACGCGATCGCGGTGCTCGTAGCTGATGAGGAGCTCGTCGTACCGGGGAAGAAAGCGGACCGGGGCGGGAACGTCACCGTCCGGGCGCGGAGCGCGCGGCAGGTCGTACAGCAGGCGGCCCTGCTCGTCCCGGAACGTTCGAAGATTCGGTGACAGGCGCTCGAGCGTCGGGCGCACGCGGAGCGGCACCTGCCCCGCGAATTTGGCGACGTCCGCGAGCGTCGCCGGCCCGAATGCCGCCAGGCATCGCCGCACGAGAACGTCGAGCGCGTCCTCCTCGGAGGGCCGCTCGCCGCGCGCGATCCAGTGCCGCGCAGCGACGTACGGCGCGTCGGTGCCGCCGTATTCCCAATGTCCGCCGGGCGGCGCGGTCACGAGGTCGGCATGCGCGCTAACAAAGCGCCACACCAGCCAATTGAAAGGACCGCCAAGCTTCCCGCCGATGCGCTGTTGAAGGTGCTCGAGCACCTCTTCTTTGGGACGCGGCTGACGCGCGAACGCCATCGCGAGAGCCGCGACCTCCTTGGGATCGACGCCGCGGCCGATCTGATAGCGATTCCACGCGCCTCGTTGGAGATCCTGCGTCGCGACCGCGTACGCATAGAAGTCTCGGGCGGAGACCAGATGCAACGTGCCGCGCATGAGCCTTGCGCGGACAACCTCGTGGCGTTCGATCGCCGACCAAAGCTTCTCGCGACGGAAGTCTTTGAGACGCGACCAGAGCGCGATATACGGCGAGGGCGCCCATTGCGCCTGCAGCGCGGCGAGCCGCTCGATCGCCGGCACGACGCCGATGCGCGCCCGCTCGAGAAGCAGCTGTCGCGCGAGCATCGCGCGATTGAGCTCGCGTAGGGTGAGAACCGGCCGATCGCCTCCGCGTTTCGTCACGCGCGCACTCCGTGAACGCGGGACTCCGGCGCGTAGAAGCGAACGAGCTTTTCGCCCTCCTCCACCAGCTCCGTCCGTACCGCCTGCGTCAGCGGCTTGAACGGCTTCAGCTCGAGCACCGCTTCCTTCGGACGGACCGCGATGGTCCAGCGTCCCGCGACGAAACCGTCGACGAGAAAAGTCGGCCACACCTCGGCCGCGAAGATGACCTGCTTGCGGAACGCGTCCGGCAGGATGCGCGTGCGCTCGGGCGCGGCGTGGCCGAGGATCGCGGCATCGAACCGCGCGAGGAATCGCGCCGGCGCGGCGACCTCTGCGGACGGGCGGGGTGCGCGTGTTAGGTCGATGAGCTCGCGTCCACGTTCGTCGGCGAACCGTCGAAGATCTTTCATGCCCGCGAGGGCCGCGCGGATGTTGGGAACGCGGACGCTCCCCCAGGTCGCGATGTCGGCCACGGTCGCGGGACCGAACGCTCCCAGGTGCCGGCGCACGACGAGCTCGTACGCGGCTGCGGGCTTTGGAGCTTTGCGAAGCTTCGCCGGCGGCGCCACATGTCGGCCGAGCTGGCGGTGCTCGAAGTGCGCGCCCGCCGCCTCCCAGACGAGGCCGCTCGTCGCGACCGCGGCCCAGCTGAACCAGTTGCGAAGCCGTTCGTTCTTTGCGGCACTCGGCGGCAGATGTCCCGCCATGAACTCCTGGATCTCCGCGCGCGTGCGCGCTGTCTTGGCCGCGAACGTCATGACCGCGCGGTGGAGCTTGTCGAGATCCGCGAGCGCCGGGCCGCCCGACGGCCGCCACGCGCCGAAGCGGCCCTCCATCGTCGCGAGCGAGTACGCCGGGTACTCCCGTGCCGACACGAGGTGCAGCGTTGCTCGCATCAGGGTCGCCTTCACGATCTCGCCGCGGTCGATCGGCCGAGTCAGCCGCTCGCGCTCGAAACCCACCAGTCGCGACCAGAGGGCCACGTATGGGGACGGAGCCCATTGACCCTGGAGGCATGCGAGGCGCTCGACCGCGTCCACAGCGCCGAGCTTCTGCCGCTTCAGCAGCAATTGACGTGCGAGAAGCGCGCGATTCAGCTCACGAAGAGTGAGCGAGGGAACGCCTGCGGGCATCGATCGCCGACGCTAGGACAGTTTGCGGATTACGCCGATGACCTTCCCCTGGATCTGCACGTCCCGCGCGTAAATGGGAGACATCGCGCCGTTGGCGGGCTGCAGACGGATGCGGTCCTTCTCTTTGTAGAAGCGCTTCAGAGTCGCGACGTTGTCCTCGAGCACGGCGACGACGATGTCTCCGTCGCGCGCGGTGTTCTGCTCCTGCACAACGACGAAGTCGCCGTCGTCGATGTGGTCGTCGATCATCGACTTGCCGCGAACGCGCAGGACGAACGTCTCTCGGCCTCGGCCCGCAGCAAGCTCGCTCGGTAGTCCCATCGTTTCGGAGCGGTCCTCATAGGCGTGAATGGGCTGGCCAGCAGCGATTTCACCGATGACGGGCGCCTGGACCACGCGACCGCCGTTCATTCCGGGGAGGCTGAGCGCTCGGGAGCGGGTGGCCTCTTTGATGAGCCGTCCGTCCTTCTCGAGCTTGGTGAGGTGGTGGTGCACAGCTGACGTGGATGCGAGCCCCACCGCCTCCGCGATCTCGCGGACGCTCGGGGGGTAACCCCGCTCGGCCACGGCCTCACGGATGAACGCCAGGATGCGGTCCGCCCGCTGCTGGTCTTGCTTTGTCACGCTTGGTCGTGAGGTTAACCGAACGGATGTTCACTTGTCAAGCGCGCTCGTATTCTCGGCCGGTGCCACTCGATCCGACCGTTATCCGCGACAACCTCCTGGACTACGGCGTTCGAACCTTCTGGGCGCTCACCGTGGCCGCGGTCGCGCTCCTGATCGCCCGTGCCGTCCGGAGCGTGACGATGCGCGCGCTCTCGCGCAATCGCGCGCAGGCGAACGTCACGGTCCTCATTGGGAATCTCGCGCAGCTCACCGTCATCGCGATAGGAGTCCTTCTCATCCTCGCGATCTACACGCAGGGCGCGTTCGGCTGGATCGTCGCGTCGTTCAGCGTTGTCGGTGTAGTGGTCGGCCTGTCGCTGCAGGACATCCTTAAGAATTTCGTCGCCGGCATGTGGGTCCTCATCGAGCGGCCTTTCCGCATCGGGGACAGCATCGAGGTGGGCGGTTACAGCGGCACGGTGGAAGAGATCTCATTTCGCACGACGCAGCTGCGGACCGACGATGGCCGTCAGGTCATCGTTCCGAACGGCACGTTCATGACGTCGCCGGTCGTGAATCTGTCGCGTTTTCCGACGCGACGCGCGGCCGCATGGCTCGTCCTGCCGGCAGATGAGAAGGCCGTGACAGCGGAAGACATCCGCGCGGCCCTCGCGAAGGTCGAGGGCGTCTCGCCGGAGCCGCCGCCTACCATCGAGCTTCGGAGCGTCGCCGATGGCAAGGCCCAGTACCTCGTTACGTTCTGGGCGGCCAACCGCGAGGCGGCTCTCGCAGAGGCTCTGCGCGCGATTCGGGCACGTTTCCCGCAGGGGGATGTCCGCATTGGCTAATCGAATCCGCGCCCCGAAGGACGTGGCCGAGGTGGTGGATCTCATCCGCCGCCTGCCGACGTACGTCCGTTTGGTCTGGGCGCTCCTTCGCGATCGCCGCGTCCCTGCTGGGCAGAAGCTGATCCTCGCGGGGATCGGCGCATATCTCTTCTTCCCGATCGACCTCATCCCGGACTTCGTCCCGGTGCTCGGGCAGCTCGACGACCTGGCCGTCGTAGTGCTCGGTCTCGACCTTTTCATCCGCAGCGCGCCTGCCGACATCGTCGAGGAGCACCTTGCGAAGATCTCGCAGGACAAAGATCAGCTCCGCCGCGACGTCGCCACGGCTGAGCGGCTTCTCGGAGACCGCCTCGGCGAGGTCCGCGATACTGTGGAGAAGCTGCGCACGCGCGATTCCAAGACGACAGGTCGTAAGAAGGGAAGTACATGAGCGACCGCGACTCAAGCCCCGGCTTCTTTGGTGTCATCGAGGCATTGCTTGCGATCGTCGGCGCTCTCACCGTCATGGGCGTCGTCGCCGTCGCGGCGTCGGTGCTGGCCTGGGAAATGGAGCTGCGGCGCAGCGAGCAGGACACAGCGCTCGACGAGGCGTCCACCTCCTCCTAGCCCCGGGTGCGCGTAATCCTCAAGGCGGAAGTCCGCGGCCTCGGTCGTACCGGTGACATCAAGGACGTCGCCGACGGGTACGCGCGCAACTACCTCCTGCCGAAGGGCCTCGCCATCGAGGCGACCGGCAGCGAGCTGAAACACCTCGCGCAGGAGCGCCAATCCGAGAAGACCAAAAAGGACCGCGCGCACCAGGATGCCGAGGACCTCGCCGCGCGCCTTGGCGAGGTCACGCTCGTGTTCAAACTCAAGGCGGGTGACCAGGGCAAGACCTTCGGCAGCGTCACTGCGAAGGAGGTCGCCGAGGCGCTGAAGAAGGAAGCAAAAGCCGACATCGACAAGACGAAAATCGTCCTGCACGAGCCGCTGCGATCACTCGGCGTACACAAGGTCGAGGTCCGGCTCCTGTCAGACGTGCGCGCGAACGTGACGGTCGCGATCGAGCCGGCTTAAGGCCCCTCGCGCGTTTCGCCGAGATCGCGGAACCGCGTGAGGTCGGACTGGAAGTGCAGGTCGAAGTCGCCGGTCGGTCCGTTGCGGTGTTTGGCGAGCTTGAGCCGGACGACACCTTCTTCGCGGTCCTTGCGGTCCTTATGCCAGAGGAACAGGACGAGGTCAGCGTCGGCCTCGAGGGCTCCCGACTCGCGAAGATCTGAAAGCATCGGCTCGGTGCCACGCTGCTCGATCTGGCGCGAGAGCTGCGAGACCGCGACCACCGGGACCTCGAGCTCGCGCGCGATCGCTTTGAGCGCGCGGCTGATGCGAGCCACTTCAAGGACGCGGCTCTCCTGGTTATCGGCGCCTTCAATGAGCTGCAGGTAGTCGATCACGACCAGGTCCAGGCCCCGCTCCGCCTGAAGGCGCCGGGACTTCGCGAGGATGTCCGTCACGTTGAGGCGGCTCGACTCCTCCACGAAGATCGGCGCCTGCTGGAGTTCGCTCGACGCGGCGGAGATGGCGGTGAACTCCTGCGTCGAGAGACGCCCGCGTCGCATCCGGTTGCCGTCGATCTCGGCGCGCATTGAGACAAGGCGCTGAACGACCTGCATCTCGCTCATTTCCATCGAGAAGAAAGCGCAGGTCTTCCGCTGCACCACGGCGGCGTGCTCGACGATGTTGAGCGCGAGACTCGTCTTACCAAGACCCGGACGGCCCGCGACGAGGATGAGGTCGGAGGGTTGGAGACCGCCGGTCTTCTTGTCGACCGACTCGATCCCGGTCCGGACGCCCACGCGGAGATCGCCGCGTGCGTCGATCTGCTCGGCGTAGCGGCGCAGCGCGACGTCCAGCGGAACGATGTCGCGATGAAGCGTCGATTCGCTGACGGCGAAGAGAAGCTCCTGCGCGTCCGCCACGGCGGCGGCCGAATCCTCGCGGGTGAGCGCGAGGCGGGCGATCTCGTTCGCGACACCGATCAGGCGGCGTAGAAGAGCGGTGCGCTCGACGATCGCGGCGTAGCTCGAGGCGTGCGCGACGGTCGGCACGTTCTGCATGAGGCCGACGAGGAACTGCGAGCCGCCGATCGCGTCGATCTCGTCGTGCGCCACGAGCTCCGCCTGCACGGTCGCGAATCCGACCTGTTCGCTTCGCTCCGCGACTCGGGCGATCGCCGCGAGCACGATGCGGTGCTGCTCGCGCGAGAGGTCGGCAGGTGCGAGCCGACCGCGCGCGATCTCGTTGTAGAGCGCGCCGTCCATGAGCATCGCGCCAATGAGCGAGGCCTCCGCTTCGGGTTTTTCCGGCGGCGGTTTGACGCCGCGGTCGGTCTGTACCGTCATGCCGGCGGGCCGCCGTCGTCGGGGGCCTTCGAGAAGAATTTCGCCTGCTCGCTCTCGAAGAGGAGCTGGAATCCGCCGGTCGGGCCGTTTCGGTTCTTCGCGATGGCGCCGTTGATGAGGCGCGGTGCGCCTGCCGGCACCTCCTCGCGGTCGCGCCAAAGCATGATCACGATGTCGGCGTCCTGCTCCAGGCTGCCGCCCTCACGGAGGGTCGAGAGCTTCGGCTCGCCGCCGGAATCCCCGGCGGCACGCGACAGCTGGGAGAGTCCGATGACTACGACGCCGAGCTCGCGCGCGAGCGACTTCAGATTCCGCGTGATCGTCGCGATCTCCTGCACGCGGTTCTCGTCATCCTCGCCGGTGCGGATGAGCTGGATGTAATCGACGATGATCACCTCGATCTTCTCGTGCGTACTCGCGCGGCGGGCCTTCGTTCGCAGCTCCATGATCGAGATGCCGGGCGTGTCGTCGATGAACACGGGCAGACCGTGCAGCGCGGCGGCCGCCTCGGTGTCGATGATGTTCCCGGTTCGGAGGGCGAGCAGGTCCATGCGCGAGTTCAGCGCGAGGTACCGGGAGACGATCTGCTTGGTGTCCATCTCGAGCGTGAAGAGCAGCACCGGATGGCCACGCCGCGCGACGTTGAAGCTCATCCCGAGCGCGAGGCTGGTCTTCCCCACCGATGGCCGGGCCGCCATGACGATCAGGTCCCCGACGGTGAAGCCCTCGGTGTAGTAATCGATCTCGCGGAAGCCGGACGGAATCCCGCTCACGTCGAATGGCCGCTCCATCCGGTCGGTGAGGTGCTCGTAGTTCGCCTGGAGCGAAGCGGTGATGTGGCGGAGCTGCGCGTTCGCGGATTCGTCGCGAAGCGCGAAGAGCCGCTGCTCCGCGCGGTCGAGCGCCAGGGGAATGTCTGTCGGCTCGTCGTACGCGTCGGCTGCGATCGAGGTGGCCGCGCCGAGAAGGCGGCGCAGGATCGCGCGGTCGCGGACGATCCGCCCGAAGCGCTCGATCTCGGACGCGGTGGGGACGGCCTCCGCGAGCGCGCGGAGATACGCCTGGCCGCCCGCCCGATCGAGCTCCTCGCGCCGTGCCAGCTCCATTTGGATGGTGAGCGGGTCGATCCGCTCGCGCCGCTCGAGGAGCGACTGGGCCGCGTCGTAGATCCGCTGGTGGCGCGGAAGGTAGAAATCGTCGACGCGCAGGAGGTCCGCGACTTTGAAGATGGCGTCGCGATCGATGAGCAGGCTCCCGATGACCTGCTGCTCGGCGGACTCGTCAAAGGGGATCTGCCGATCGGGCGCGCGGGTCTCAATCGTCACGCGTTGTAGTCTAGAACGTGCGTTCTAAGCAGGAGAAGCCCTCCGTCGCGACGCTTGATGCGCGGCGGAAGCGCCCCCGCGGCTCCAAGACGCTAGCGTCGACCTCGGACCGCGCGTAGGTCCTTTGTCCACCATCTCCTCCACGAGTTCGTCCACAACGAGGCGGCGAAGCTGGCGAGCGTACGAAGTACAACGAGGCGGCGAAGCTG
>JBBPIP010000002.1:76868-85629 GCA_038040265.1 Chloroflexota bacterium
TGGCGAGCGTACGAAGTACAACGAGGCGGCGAAGCTGGCGAGCGTACGAAGTACAACGAGGCGGCGAAGCTGGCGAGCGTACGAAGTACATGCGGGCACATCGATAAAGGAGCGGCCAGGAGTTGCGTGTCCTTGTGACCGGGGGCGCCGGTTTTCTCGGCAGCCACGTCGTCGACGCGCTCCTCGCACGCGGCGACGAGGTCACGGTCGTTGACGATCTCTCGACCGGAGCTCGCGCCAATGTGGATCGCCATGCCGATTTCGCCGTCGCGGACGTCGCCAACCTCTCGTCGCTCCAGCGAGGGATCGGCAGCCGGCGGATCGACGCTGTCGTCCATTGCGCCGCCAAAACGAAGGTCGTCGAGTCGATGACGAAGAAAGATCTCTATGAGCGCGTGATCGTCGGCGGGACGCGCAACGTGGTCGAGACGTCGCGGCGCCTCGGCGCTTCCATCTTCGTGAATATCTCCACCGGAGGCGCGATCTACGGCGAGACCCCCGTCTGCGCGGACGAGACCGTCCCCGTGGATCCGCAGTCGAACTACGGACGCTTCAAAGCGAAAGCCGAGAAGCTCGTCGAATCGTCCGACTTCCGCGCGGTGACGTTGCGGCTCGCCAACATCTACGGCCCGCGTCAGCGCACGGACCTGGAAGGCGGAGTGATCGCGATCTTCATCGGCTCCTGGAAGCGGGGCGAACCGATCACCGTGTTCGGCGACGGCAGCTACCAGCGCGACTACGTCTACGTCGCGGATGTGGTCGAGGCCGTTCTCGCCGCCCTGGCGGCGCCCCACGCCGGCGTCTTCAACATCGGAACCGGCATCGCGACGAGCGTGAACGATCTCGTGTCCGCGCTCAGCGCGGTGCTCGGCCCCCCGCCAGACATCCGCAGGGCGCCCGCACGAGCGGGCGAGGTGCTGCGCGGGTGCGTCGACCCCTCGAAGGCCGCTCACGAGAGACTCTGGCGGCCGAAGACGCCGATTGCCGAAGGCCTTCGCCTCACCGCTGTCGCCGAGGGGGCCCTTGACGGGTCGGCATAGGATTTCGCCGGGGGAGCGCGCGAATGGCGATGGCGTTGACCGACAAAGACATGGTTTGCCGCGAGTGCGGCAATCCTTTCGTGTGGACCGCCGGCGAGCAGGAGTTCTACGCGCAGAAGGGCTTGCTCCATGAGCCCCAGCGCTGCCCCGATTGCCGGCGACGCGCGAAGGCCGAGCGCGCCGCGGCGCGAGCGCAGAGCATGCACGACATCGTGTGCTCCAACTGCGGCCGGCCTGGGCAGGTGCCGTTCGCACCGCGGACCGACCGACCCGTGTACTGCTCGGATTGCTTCGAGGCGCGTCGCACCCAAGCGGTTCCCGCCGACACCAACTGACCGACTGGCCCCTTTCCAGCATCCCGACTTCCTGTGAGGCGCTTCCTTCTGGGCTTTTTCCTCGGTGCCATCACGGTCGTTGGCATTCTCGTCGGGGTCGGGCACTGGCTTGAGGTCACCGATCCACTCGCGAAGGCGGATGCCATCGTCGCGATCTCCGGCGACACCGGGGCGCGAGCCGATACCGCGATCGCGCTCTGGAAACAGGGCTATGCGCCACTCCTCATCTTCTCCGGCGGCTCGAGCGACCCCGATTCGGTGGCTTCCGCGGAGCTCATGAAGCGCACGGCGGTGGCCGCGGGTGTTCCGTCGAACGCGATCCTCGTGGAGGGCGATTCCGCGACCACTGAGGAGAATGCTCAGCGCGTCGCCGAGCTGATGCAAAGCCGATCGCTTCGGTCCGCGATCCTCGTGACCAGTCCCTATCACCAGCGGCGCGCCGCGATTCTGTTCGAGCGCGAGTTCGGACGGGCGACGCTCAGCTTCCTGAACCATCCCGCAGCCGACCCGGTATGGGATCCGAGCCTCTGGTGGACGCGCGATGCATCACGCAACCTCACGCTGGTCGAGCTCGCGAAGCTTGGAGCGCTGGTCCTGGGGCAGGGCGCGGGATAGCATTCGAATACGTGCCCGTGACGGCCATCGTCGGTGCTCAGTGGGGCGACGAGGGCAAAGGCAAGATCACTGATCTCCTGGCGCAGGAAGCGGATGTGGTCATCCGATTCCAGGGCGGCAACAACGCCGGTCACACCGTCGTCAACCAGCACGGCACGTTCAAGCTTCATCTCATCCCCAGCGGGATCTTCAATCCCGACGCGCTCTGCGTTCTCGGACCCGGCTGCGTCGTCGACCTCGCGTTCCTCTGTCGCGAGCTCGCCGACCTCGAGGGAAGGGGAATCTCGACCGCGAACCTTCGCGTGAGCGATCGCGCGCACCTCCTGATGCCGTGGCACATCGCGCTCGACCGTCTAGATGAGCGTGAACGCGGACGGAAGAAGCTCGGCACTACGGGGATGGGCGTGGGCCCCGCGTATTCGGACAAGGTCGGCCGTCACGGAATTCAGGTCTACGAGGTCCTCGACCCCAAGCGCTTCCGAGCGCGCGTCAAGCGGGAGCTCGAGACGAAGAACGCCATCCTCGAGCGATTCGGCGACGCTCCACTCGATGCGGACGAGGTCGCCGACGGCGTCCTAGCCGCCGCGGCGAAGCTCGGTGACCGGATCGTCGACACGCTTCCGCTGGTCGAGTCGGCGCTCGCGAAGGACGCGCGCGTACTGCTCGAGGGTCAGCTCGGCGCGATGCGCGATCTCGACTGGGGCATCTACCCGTACGTGACGAGCTCGAATCCGCTCGCGGGGGGCGCGAGCGTCGGGGCAGGCATTCCCCCGCGCCGGATCACGCGGGTGATCGGAGTCGTCAAGGCGTACTCGACCGCCGTCGGTGAAGGTCCGTTCCCGACCGAGCTGCGCGGCGACGAGGCCACCGCGCTCCGCGAGCGCGCCCACGAATACGGCGCGACGACGGGACGCCCGCGGCGCGTTGGCTGGTTCGATGCCGTCGCGGCGCGGCACGCGCACCGCCTCAACGCCTTCACCGAGATCGCCGTGACCAAGCTGGACGTTCTGGATGTCTACGAGCGGATCCCCTTCTGCGCGAGCTACGAGCTCGACGGCAAACGCACGACCGACATGCCGCCGACGCTCGTCCTGGAAAGAGCGCGGCCCTGCTACGAGACCCTGGACGGCTGGTCGACGGCGATCACCGGCGTGACCGAGCGCCGCGCCTTACCGGCAAAGGCCGTTGCATATCTGGATCGCATCGCGGAGACGGTGGGCGCGCCGGTCGGAATGATCGGCGTTGGACCCGAACGGGCGGCAACCCTCCTCTAAGATCGCCGGCGTGAGCAGCCTCATCGATATCGCGTTTCCCTATCGCCGCAGGCGCTCCTACGGGGCCGCCTCGTTCGCCTTCACGTTCCTGGTGCTGCTCTTCGAGGTGGAGCTCCTCGCGTTCATCGGGGTGGCCATGGCGGCACGCCAGCTTCAACTGTGGTGGGACCTTCAGCCGATCGTGTTCCCCACGGCCTGCCTCATCAGCCTGGCCGCGGCCGGTGTCTTCTGGTGGCGAGCGCGCTCCTGGAGCAAGCACCGCGTTGCAACACTCGAAGCCTGGGGCCGCGGGGGGACGACATTCGGGCAGCAGCTCGCGCAAGAGCGCGACTAGCGCAAGGGTTGTAGCCCCCACGCGTTAAGTGACACGGATCGGCGTGGTCGTAGTCCCAATGGGTTAGACGCGTTCCCCTCTGTGGTCCCATCCCGGCACGTCCGCGCCACGAGATAGTTGCCCCAACACAAAAAGACCCGGCGGATCGAGCCGGAAGAAAAGGGGAACCAAGATGCGCGGAACGAGCTTCTTTCTCGCGACGATGGCGCTCTCGGCCCTGGTCCTGATCGGCGTCATGTCGGTCGGCTCGACCACGGCAACGTTCACGGCGACGACGACGAACCCCGCCAACACTTTCGCGACCGCGACACTCGTGATCTCGAACGACAAGCCGAACGCGGGTGACCTCGTCAACATCACGAACCTCGTCCCTGGGGACACGGCACAGCGCGTCGTCCAGCTGACGAACGGTGGGAACACCGGATTCACGTACGCCGGCGCGGTCAGCTCGACCGCCACGACGCTCCTCTGGACCGACACGACCTTCGGCCTCCAGGCCTCGGTCTACCGCTGCAACAACTGCACGACTCCGGCGAACGTCGTCTACTCAGGCGCTCTCAAGAACCTCATCGTCCCAGCCTCCGGCACCGTCGCCGCGGCGGGGGGCGACTACCTGACCTTCGTCTTCAGCCTCCCGACAACCGCTGGCAACACCTTCCAGGCCCTGACGCAGGACTTCACCGTCACCTACACCGCAACACAGCTCGCGGGCACGGCCCGCTAAGCCAGAAAGAAAAGGAGGGCGACCGTGAAGAAGCTTTGGCAGATCTGCTCGATTGGACTCGCGGTCGCCCTCTTCACCACGTGCCTCGCTCTCATCGCGGTCCGCATGCTCGGCATGGGAACCTTCGTCGTCACCGGGAGCTCGATGGAGCCGGAGATCCAGAAAGGGTCGCTCGTCCTCGTCGAGCCCGTCTCGCCCTCGCTGATCAACCGCGGCGACATCATCACCTTCGATCACTACGGCCAGATGACCACACACCGCGTCGTCGCCATCGATGCTTCGAACCCGGCCAGCCCGACCTTCACCACGAAGGGCGACGCGAACGCCGCCGCCGATCCGGAGCCCGTCCACTTCCCGGGCCAAGTCGGCATCTACCGCACGTCGGTCCCGCTCGTTGGCTACGCGGTCGTGTACGCGCAGTTCTACTGGAGGATCGCGCTCACAGCGGTCGCGGCGCTCGTCTTCGGAATCTCGGCCTTAATGCTCCTGCTCGGCAACACGAAGCTCATGCGCCCCCGCACCCGCCGCCCGGCAATTCCGGCCCGCCCGACGATCGATCACGAGGAAGTCTGGGCGGACCACATGGGGTGGCTTCGCGAATCGACCGCACGTCGGATCGCGGCATAACGTGGCCGCCCGGATCTACGCGGTCGCCATCCTCGCGCTCGTGAGCGCGGTCATGCTCATGCTCACCGTGTCCACAGGCGCGACATTCACCGCGCCGACGGTGAACCCCTCGAATCAGATCGCCACCGCGACTCTCGTCGCACCGACCGGCGTGACCGCGCCCGTGCAGTCGAACGGCGGCACGGTCCGCGTCACATGGACCGCGACGAGCTCGACATGGGCGACGGGTCACCGTGTGTACCGTTCGACGAGTGCCGGCGGTCCCTTCACGCTGATCCAACAGATCGCCGGACGCACGACGGTCACCTACGACGACGTGCCCGGAGTTGGCACGTTCTTTTACGTCGTTCGGGGCTACTACGACGCGAGCGGCGCGAACTGGTCGAGCGTCGACTCGGCGCAGGCCAGCGCGAAGCCACTCGACCACTTCACCTTCAATGCCATCGCGACCCAGCACTCGGGCGCGGCGTTCAACGTGACCGTCATCGCCCGGGCGCAGGACGGCTCGGCCGTGAGCGGCTTCAACGGCACGGTGACATTCTCGGTGAGCTCGGGGACGATCACGCCGACTTCTGCGGCGATGACCAACGGCTCGCTCACGCAGAGCGTGACCATCACCGGCCCTTACAAGACCAACGAAACGATCACGGTCGCCGGTGGCACGCCCAACCGGTCGGGCACGAGTGCGGCATTCACGCTGAACCACTTCCGCGCGACGGCGATCGCGCTCACGAACGGCGGCAGCACGGCGGGGCGCCTGCAGACGGCTGACACCATCGCGATAACCTTCAGCGAGGCTGCAAACATTGCCTCGCTCGGTACGTGCAACGGTGCGGTGAACAGCGGCAACGACATCATGCTGAACGATGCCAACCCCGATACCTTGACGGCGAACGGCCTAGCGATGGCCTTCGGAACGATCACCCTCGGCGACAACGGCTACCTCACCGGAGCCGACACCGCCAAGAACTCGACGTGCGCCTGGACTGCCGGGAACACGGTGCTCACGATCACGCTCGCCGGTGTGACGCCTGGAAAGACCGGCACCGTTGCGGGCGGCAGCACGGCGACGTATCTGCCGAACGCGACCATAACGAGCCCAGCTGGCGAGGCGATCGACACGGCCCAAACGCCCTCGGTCACGGCAGTCCTCTTCTAGCTCGCAGCCGATACACTTGCCCGGGTGAGGGCGGCGGATTGACCCGGGAGGACAAGTTCGCCAAGGAAGGTCTGACCTTCGACGACGTCCTCCTGATCCCTGCCCGTAGCGACATTCTCCCCACTCAGGTCTCGACCGAGACCCGCCTCACCAACGAGATCCGTCTCGACATCCCGATCCTCTCCGCCGCGATGGACACGGTCACCGACGCGCGCCTTGCGATCGCGATCGGGAGACTCGGCGGCCTCGGCGTGATCCATCGGAACCTCACCGTCGCGGAGCAGGCCGAAGAGGTCAGACGCGCGAAGGACGCGGACGTGCTCGTGGGCGCCGCCGTCGGAGTCGCGGGCGACGCGGACGAACGCGCCGCAGCGCTTGTCGGAGCTGGGGTCGACGTGATCGTGGTCGACACGGCGCACGGACACTCGGCGGCCGTCGTGCGCATGGTCGAAAAGGTGAAGGCCCGGCATCGCGTCCAGGTCATCGCAGGCAACGTCGCCACGGCCGAGGGCACCGAGGAGCTGATCGCGGCAGGCGCCGACTGCGTCAAGGTCGGGATGGGCCCGGGTGCCATCTGCACGACGCGGATCGTTGCCGGTGCCGGGATGCCCCAGATCACCGCGGTGTTCGATTGTGCCGAGGCCGCCGACCGCCACGGCATCCCCGTCTGCGCCGACGGGGGCATCCAGCACTCCGGTGACATCGCCAAGGCGATCGGCGCGGGTGCCTGGACTGTGATGCTCGGGAGTCTGTTCGCGGGGGTCGACGAATCACCCGGTGACGTCGTCGAGGCCGACGACGGTGCCTTCAAGTCGTACCGCGGGATGGGCTCGCTCGGCGCGATGGAATCGCGCCGCTCGCGCGACCGCTACGGCCAGGCGGACGTCGGCGAGTTCTCCAAGCTCGTTCCCGAAGGAGTCGAGGGCCGCGTTCGCGCGATGGGTCCGCTCGCGGCCGTCGTGCATCAGCTCATCGGCGGCCTTCGCGCTGGCATGGGCTACGCCGGAGCGGCCACGATCGACGATCTGCGCGTGAACGCGCGGTTCGTCCGCATCTCCGGCGCAGGACTTCGCGAATCGCACCCCCACGACATTCGCATCACGGCGGAAGCTCCGAACTACCGGGTCCGGGCCTAGTTCATGAGCCGCTCAAAGACCGATCGCCCCGAAACCGGGGCGAAGACCGCATCGTCCGCGCGGGCGACCATCGCGATCCTGGACTTCGGCTCGCAATACACGCAGCTCATCGCGCGGCGCGTCCGCGAATCACGCGTGTACTGCGAGATCTTTCCGCACGACGTGACGCCCGCCGAACTGCGCGCGCGGAATGTGATCGGCGTGATCCTCTCGGGCGGCCCTGCGAGCGTGTACGAGCCGGGTGCCCCGAGCGTCGATCCCGGCGTTATCTCCGGCGAGTTCCCCGTTCTCGGCATCTGCTACGGGATGCAGCTCATGGCGCATCTTCTGGGAGGCGACGTCGTCGCCGAGGGAAAGCGCGAGTACGGGCCGGCGACGGTCGAGATCAGGGACCGCGGCGGGATCTTCGAAGGCCTCTCCGCGCAGGAGCGCGCCTGGGTCAGCCACGGCGACACGGTGCGTCGCCCGCCGAACGGGTTCACCGTCCTCGCGAGCACGGCGAGCGTGCCGGTTGCCGCGATGACCGACGGCCGCTCGCGCTACGCGGTGCAGTTCCATCCCGAGGTCGCCCACACCCCGCACGGCGCGGAGATCCTTCGCAACTTCCTCTACCGGGTCTGCGGCGCAGCCGGTGACTGGACGCCAGCGGCGTTCGTCGGCGAGGCGGTGGCTGAGCTCCGCGCGAAGATCGGCGATCGCCACGCGATCTGCGCCCTTTCCGGCGGCGTCGACTCGGCGGTGGCCGCGGCGCTCGTCGCCCGGGCGATCGGCGATCGCCTCACCTGTGTCTTCGTGGACACGGGCCTTCTGCGCGCGAACGAAGCCGAGGAGGTCGTGGCCACGTTCGGGCCACGATTGCGGCTGATTCATCTCGACGCCGCGGACCGTTTCCTCGCGAAGCTCAAGGACGTCGCCGACCCCGAGCGCAAGCGGACGATCATCGGCGAGGAGTTCGTGCGCTGCTTCGAGGAGCAGGCCGAGCGCGTCGGACGTGTCGACCTGCTCGTGCAAGGCACGATTTACCCGGACGTGATCGAGTCCCGCTCTCGCGAATCGAAGACGAGCGCGCGTATCAAGACGCACCACAACGTCGGCGGCCTTCCCGAGATCATGTCGCTCGAGGTCGTCGAGCCGCTCCGCCGCCTCTTCAAGGACGAGGTCCGCCGCGTCGGCGCGGAGCTCGGCATCCCCGAGGACATCCTCTGGCGCCATCCGTTCCCAGGGCCCGGCCTTGCGGTCCGCGTGCTCGGACCCATCGACCGCGAGAGCCTCGACACGCTGCGGCGCGCGGACGCGATCTTCCTCGAGGAGCTCCGCGCCGCCGATCTGTACCGCACCGTGGCGCAGGCCTTCGCGGTCCTCACGCCGGTCCGCAGCGTCGGCGTCCAGGGCGACTTCCGAACCTACGGCGCGCTCGTCGCGCTCCGCGCGGTGACCACCGAAGACTTCATGACCGCGGACTGGGCGCGCCTGCCATACGACCTGCTCGAGCGAGTCTCGGCGCGCATCGTGAACGA
>JBBPIP010000002.1:85729-89998 GCA_038040265.1 Chloroflexota bacterium
CGTGGGACTGAAGGGGATCTTCGGCGGCGAAGCCGTCTACAAGAAGATTTACGAGCACCGGCGTCAGCGCAGCCCGCGCCGGTCGGCGGGCGCGCCCGGTCTGAACTGCCTCGTGCTGGGCGGCGGCGGCCGCGAGTACGCGATCGCGTGGCGCCTCGCGAACTGCAACAGCGTGACGACCATCGACGTCGTCCCGGGAAATGCCGGCCTCTCGCTCTTCGCGCGCGTTCTCGATCGTCGGCCCGACGATGTCGGCTGGCTCGACGAGCATGTCCTCGCGTCGTTCATCGACCTCGCGATCGTCGGCACAGACGAGCTCGTCGCGGCCGGGATGGGGGATGCGCTCCGCCGCTCCGGCATCGCGGTGGTCGGACCTTCGCGGGAGGCGTCGAAGGTCGAGTGGTCGAAGTCGTTCGCGAAGGAGCTCATGGCCGAGGCCGGCGTGCCCACGGCTCGGTCGGAATCGTTCGCCGACGCGAACGCCGCGAAGGACGCGCTCGCGCGTTGGGCTGCGCCGGTCGTGGTCAAGGCCGACGGACTCGCGCTCGGCAAGGGCGTGACCATCGCGCGGACCCGCGAGGAGGCGATAGAGGCGCTCGCGACGCCGCCGGCCAACAGCGGGCGCGTGCTCCTCGAGGAAGTGCTCGAGGGACAAGAGGCATCGTTGCAAGCGCTCGTCGACGGCGAGACCGTCGTCGCGCTCCCGCCCGCGCGCGATCACAAACGCGCTCGCGACGGCGACGCCGGCCCGAACACCGGCGGGATGGGCGCGTTCTCGCCGACCGCCGTCCTACCCGACGACCAGGCGCAGGCGGTCGCGGACGAGCTCATCGCGCCGATCGCCGCGGCGCTCGCAAAGCGCGGCACGCCGTATCGCGGCGTCCTCTACGCGGGTCTCATCAAGACGGCCGACGGCTGGAAGGTGCTCGAGTACAACGCTCGGTTCGGCGATCCCGAGGCCGAGGTCACTCTGCCGCGGGTCGAGGGCGATTTCGCGAAGCTGCTGTTCGCTCTCGGTGAGGGCAAGCTGGCCGAGTACGTCGCCGCCGACCCGATCCGCTTCAGCAAGCGCGCCTACGTGGACGTGGTGCTCTGCGCCGAGAACTATCCGGGTGCGCCAAAGATCGGCATGGCCGTCGAGGGGCTCGATCGCCTGCCCGAGAACGTGCTCGCCTTCCACGGAGCGACCAAGCGCGACGCGAATGGCAACGTCGTGGTGGGCGGTGGCCGCGTGATGCACATGGTCGCGAGCGGCGACAGCATCGCCGACGCTCGCAAGAGCGCATACGCCGGGGCCGAGCGCGTGTCGTTCGAAGGCAAGTTCTATCGTTCGGACATCGCGCA
The DNA here is from genome assembly GCA_038040265.1 of Chloroflexota bacterium. GTDB lineage: Bacteria > Chloroflexota > Limnocylindria > P2-11E > P2-11E > 3-1-20CM-2-70-9. The sequence goes on from JBBPIP010000002.1 coordinate 87,074, forward strand.
GCAGGAGGTGGCGGTCGCTTGACATCAAAGGTCGCCATCGTCATGGGCTCCACATCGGACCAGCCGACGATGCGTCTTGCCGCGGACACGCTGGAAAGTCTCGGCGTCGAGTGCGAGACGCGCGTCCTCTCGGCGCACCGCACGCCCGAAGCTCTGCGGGAGTGGGTCGATTCGCTCGAGGAACGAGGTGTTCGTGTTGTGATCTGCGGCGCCGGCGGCGCGGCGCACCTCGCCGGCGCGGTCGCCGCGCTCACGACGATGCCGGTGATCGGCGTGCCCCTCGTGTCGCCGAACGCGATCGCGGGCGGGCTCGATGCGCTCCTCTCGACCGTGCAGATGCCTCGCGGCGTCCCGGTCGCGACCGTCGCCGTCGGCGAGCCGGGCGCGGCGAACGCCGGAATACTCGCCGCCGAAATACTCGCGATCGGGGACGAGCTCCTTGCGATCCGGCTGAAAGAGATGCGTGAGCGCAACGCCGCGAAGGTGCTCGCCGGATGACGATCACCGACCGCTTCGACACGGTCTCGCCCATGGACTCGCGCTTCTACGGCGGCGACCCGGCCCTGTACAAGGCGCTTCACCCGTACCTCTCGGCGGCCGCGGCGATCAAGTACATGGCGCGGGTCGAAGGCGCGCTCGCCTTCGCGCTCGCGGACGTCGGCGTCACCGACAAGGACGTCGCGAACGCGATCGCCAGCGCGGCCGATCAGATCACGCCGCAGGAGGTGGCGGAGGAGGAGACGCGCACCAAGCACGATGTGCGCGCGCTCGTGAACGTCATCCGCGCGCGGGTGCCCGACGAGGCCAAGCGCTTCGTGCACCTCGGCGCGACGAGCTACGACATCGTCGACACCGCGAACGCGCTCCGCTACCGCGAGTGCACAGAGCGCGTCCTCGTGCCGACGATCGCCGTGCTCATCGCCAAGTGCATCTCCATCGCCGAGGCGGAGGCCGACACCGCCCAGATCGGCCGCACGCACGGCCGTCACGCCGACCCGGTCACGTTCGGATTCGCGATGGCCGAGTACGTCTCGCGCCTCGGTGACCGCCTCGAGCAGCTTCGTCTCGCCGCGCGGCGCCTTCCCGGGAAGCTCTCCGGTGCGGTCGGCGCGTACAACGCGCTCGCGCTCCTGACCGCAGAGCCCCGCGGGCTCGAGCGTCGATTCCTCGCGAGCCTGCAGCTCCACGCGGCTCCGGTGTCGACCCAGATCGTGCCGCCGGAGGGCTGGACCGATCTCGCGCACGCATGCGTGAGCGCGCTCGGCGTCATGGCCAATCTCGCCGACGACATGCGCCAGCTCCAGCGGAGCGAGATCGGCGAGGTCGCCGAGTCCTTCGGCGCCGAACAGGTCGGGTCGTCGACGATGCCGCACAAACGCAACCCGGTCTCGTTCGAAAACGTGAAGTCGATCTGGAAGGCGATCGCGCCGCGGATGCTCACCACGTACATGGACCAGATCAGCGAGCACCAGCGCGACCTCACCAACTCCGCATCGCAGCGCTTCCTCGGGGAGATCCTCGCAGCCACGACGTACGCGGCGGGCCGTCTCGCGTCCTCGCTCGACGGCATGCGCGTCGACCGCGACCGCTTGAAGGCGAACCTCGCGATGTCACGCGGGGCCATTGCGGCGGAGCCGCTGTACGTCCTGCTCGCGAAGTACGGCCACCCCGACGCCCACGAGGCCGTCCGCCGGCTGACCCTCGAGGCCGAGCGCGGGTCGCGCTCCTTACTTCAGGTCGCGACGCGCGACACCGAGTTTCGGGACTTTTTGACAAAGTTCACGCCCGACGAGCGGCGGATCCTCGAGCGCCCCGAGGAGTACCACGGCCTCGCGCCGCAGGTCGCGCGCGAGATCGCGTCGACGTGGCGCGAGCGCCTCAAGGGCATCCTCCCGGAGTGAGCGTCCTCCTCGAGTCGCGCGTCGACGGCGCAAGCCTCTTCCGCCGCGGCAAGGTGCGCGACGTCTACGAGGCTGGTGGAGACAAGCTGGTCATCGTCGCGAGCGATCGCCTCTCGGCGTTCGACTCCGTTCTTCCGACGCCGATACCCGACAAGGGCCGCGTCCTGACGCAGCTCTCCAACTTCTGGTTTCGCAAGACCGACAAGATCGTGCCGAACCACCTCGTCTCGACCGACCTCCGTCGCTTTCCCAAGGCGTTCCGTGACTCGCGGTCGCTTGCGGGCCGCGCCGTGCTCGTTCAGCACTGCGAGCGCATCGACATCGAGTGCGTCGCCCGCGGATACATCTCGGGTTCGGCGTGGACGGAATACAAGGCGCTCGGGACCGTGGCCGGCGAGGAGCTCCCGAAAGCGCTCATCGAGTCGGAGCAGCTCGCGCAGCCCATCTTCACTCCGGCGACAAAGGCCGAGTCCGGCCACGACCAGAACATCAGCCGCGCGCAGCTCGCCGGCATGGTCGGCACGGAGCTCGCGCGCGAGCTCGAGCGCCTCACGCTCGAGCTGTATCGCTTCGCTCACGACTACGCGGCAGCGAAGGGGCTCATCCTCGCCGACACGAAGTTCGAATTCGGCATGTTCGACGGCCGCCTCACGCTCATCGACGAGATCCTGACTCCGGACTCGTCCCGTTACTGGGACAGCGAGACGTACAAGCCGGGTAGCTCGCCCGCGTCGTTCGACAAGCAGTACGTGCGCGACTTCCTCACCGCGAGCGGCTGGAACAAGGAGCCTCCCGCGCCGCCGCTGCCGCCCGAGGTCGTGAAGGGCACGAGCGAGCGGTACCGCGAGGCGTACAAGCGCATCGTCGGAAAGGAGCTGTCATGAGGTTCGTCGCTCGGGTCCTGGTGCGGCCGAAGACCGAGGTCCGTGATCCGCAGGGGGAGGCGGTCCTCGCTGCGCTGCGCTCTCTCGGGCACGAGGTCGCGGAGGTGCGCACCGGCAAGGAGATCGTCGTCACGTTCGAG
>JBBPIP010000002.1:90098-254424 GCA_038040265.1 Chloroflexota bacterium
CGGGCACGAGGTCGCGGAGGTGCGCACCGGCAAGGAGATCGTCGTCACGTTCGAGTCCGCCGACGAGAGCGCCGCGCGCGAGGCCGCGGACCGCATGGGTGACCAGCTCCTGGCGAACCCGGTGATCGAGAGCTACTCGGTCGAAGTCGACCGCGAGGCCGCTAGGGCGCGGTGAGGTGCATCTCGGCGAGCTCGCGGTCGCTGAAGATGCTCGGACAGATCGGATCGCTCCCCGCCGCGACCGTACAGGTCATCGGCGAGAACATGAGCCCGACGCTCGAGAAGGTGGAGGGCGGATCGGCCCAGTGCCCGTCCTTCGTGCCCGGTCCGAAGCAGCACCAGATGTGTCCGAGCTCGTGGATGATTGTCACGAGGATCTCGGCCATCGAAAGTCGGCGCGAGCCTTCCATCGTGTGGACGGCGATCGTTCGTGAGACGACCCTTCCGCCGAGCGTGTGCTGCCTGAGGGCCGACGTGCCCCCGGTGCCGTCCAGTTCCACGTCGATGTCCGCGTCGGTCCGGAGCGAGAGCTGTCCGCGGCCGACTGTCGCGGTGATCCACGCCGCGGGCAACGCGCCCGCGATCGAGTCGCGCAGCGCAGGCAAGCGCGCTTTCTCCTGGGCGTCACCCTGGTCGCCCACGAAAAGACGCACGCTGAGGAACTTGGCCGAGATCAGGGGCGCGATCGTCGGGCCGGGACGCAGGCTACCGATGACCCCGCACGACGACCCAAGCAGGAGCACGAACGCAAGAGCAGCGGCCCTCACGAGCCGAAATTACTTCCCGGCTCGTCGCGTGCGTGAGTCAAACTGGTTGTGATGACCCGCGTTGCCATCCTCCGCTACCCCGGAACGTGGAGCGAGCGCGACTTCGCGCACGCGCTCTCGCTCATAGAGGGAGTCGAGACCGAGATCCAGTGGCACGAGGACGCGGACCTGCGCGGCTTCGAAGCGGCGATCGTTCCCGGAGGCTTCAGCTACGGCGATTACCTGCGCGCGGGCGCGATCGCGAAGCTCTCGCCCGGGACAAAGGAGCTGCGCCGCTTCGCGTCGGAGGGCGGCACGATCCTCGGGAGCTGCAACGGATTTCAGATCCTCTGCGAGGCGGGGCTGCTTCCAGGCGCGCTCATCCGCAACGCTGATCTTCAGTACCGCTCTGATTGGGTGCGCATCCGCGTCGAGAACGACCGGACGCGATTCACGGCCGGTCTTGGCGGCGAGGTCCTCCGCATGCCGATCGGTAATGGCGAGGGCTGCTGGGTGGCAGACCCGGAGACGCACGCGCGCGTCGAAGCGGCTGGGCAGATCATCTTCCGCTACGTCGACGAGCGCGGCGTCGCGACACCGGCCGCGAATCCGAACGGGTCCCTCGGAAACATCGCCGGTGTGACAAATGAAACCGGCAACGTGGTGGGCCTCATGCCGCACCCCGAGCGCTGCGTGGAGGCGCTTCTGGGGGGTGCGGATGGGTATCGGATGCTGGCAAACCTGGTAGCGGCGCGCCAGGGCACGGCGTCTGCCTTATATAGATAGCTATGGACCTCTTCGAAAAGCAGGCCCAGCTGCAAAGTCTTTTCCAGACGTCGCCGGTTGACGCGGCCTACGCGCAGGGCTCAACGACCGGTCGGCGCATCGCGGGGTCCTATCAGGATCTCGATATCGCCCTTCTTCTGCTCTCGCGCGTGAATGCGAGCGAGTTCTTCGACTACCAGGTGTATTTCGTGAGCGAGCTCTCGAAGACGCTCGAGATCGAGGGGCTCGACGTCGTGATCCTCAACCAGGCCTCGCTGCTGCAGCGCGCGCAGATCATCCGAAGCTGGAGCCTCCTCTTCCAGCGTGACCAGAAGCGGCGCGTGCACTTCGAGGCGCGCTCGGTGATGGACTACCTCGAGTTCAAGAAGTACGACGACGTGCAGTCGAAGGCGCTCGCCGAGCGCACCCATGGCGAGCGCTTCGCGATCGACGCCGCGTACGTGCGCGCGCGGATCGCGCGGCTGCGTGAGTACACGACGCTCCTGGGCGACCTTCGGCCCATCGAGCACACCAAGTTCAAGGCGGACCCCAAGCTCTACGGCCTGGCGCAGTGGCACCTTCAGCAGGCGGTCGAGCTGCTCTTCGGGACCGGTGCCTATCTCGTGACCGCCCTCGCGCTCCCCAAGCCCGAGGCATACCACGACATCCTCGACGCGATCGCCGGCCACGGAGTGATCGAGCGAGCGCTCGCGTACCGGCTCGAGCACCTCGCAAACCTGAGGAATCTGCTCGCCTACGACCGCGAGCAGACCGACATCGACGATGTCTACAGCCAGATCCAGACCCGTATCCCGGACCTCGTCGCCTTTGCGGACCAGGTCGAGAAATTCGTGGGTACCGGAGACCTGTCCTAGTCCGCTACTCTTTGCGCTGATGGCGCGCGGAGCGATTTCCCGATCGTGAGTGCGTCCCCGGCATTGGGGACGACGAAGACGGCGCAGCCTAACCAGATTCCGCAAGACGCAGGCCTCACCGAGTACGAGGCCGCCCTGGTGCGCGAGCTCGTCGGCCGCGAGCCGAACGCGCTCGAGTGGGCGATGTTCGGCGCGATGTGGAGCGAGCACTGCGGGTACAAGCACTCCAAGAAGCTGTTGCGCACGCTGCCCTCGCGCGGGCCGTCCGTCGCCGTCGGACCAGGGGAGAACGCGGGCGCCGTCGACCTGGGCGGTGGACTGCTCTGCGTTTTCAAGGTCGAGAGCCACAACCACCCGTCCGCGATCGAGCCGTTCCAGGGCGCGGCTACCGGCGTCGGCGGGATCCTGCGCGACGTCTTCGCGATGGGCGCACGTCCGACCGCGGTCCTGAACGCGCTCTTCTTCGGAGATCCGAGCGATCCCGCGGTGCGGCGCACGATCGCCGGGGTCACCGGCGGCATCTCGTTCTATGGGAACTGTGTCGGCATCCCCGATGTCGCCGGGCACATCTCGTTCGAGCCCGGGTACGCCGACAACCCTCTCGTGAACGCGATGTGCGTCGGATTCGCGCGCTCGGAGGACCTTCGCAAGGCGAGCGGCGCGCGACCAGGGAGCGCGGTGTACCTCGTCGGGAGCGACACCGGCCGCGACGGGATCGCCGGCGCCTCGCTGCTCGCGTCGTTCGAGCTGGGGACCGGCTCCGACGAGAAGCGCCCGTCGGTCCAGGTCGGCAATCCGTTCCTCGAGAAGCTGCTGCTGGAAGCCACGCTGGAGCTAGTTGAAGCCGACGCGGTCGAAGCGCTCCAAGACCTCGGCGCGGCCGGCCTGACGTGCGCGACGAGCGAGGTGGCCGCAAAGAGCGGCGTAGGAATGCGCATCGATGTGTCACTCGTGCCACGGCGCGCCCAGCTCATGACGCCATACGAAGTCATGCTGTCGGAGTCGCAGGAACGCATGCTCGTTGTCCCGCGACCGGGCCGGGAGCGCGATGTCGAGCAGATCTTCAAACGCTGGGAGCTGCATGGCAGCCGCATCGGCAAAGTCATCGATGAGCCGATGCTCCGGATCTTCGACGCCGATGAGCAGGTCGCCGAGCTACCGCCGCGATCTCTTGCTGACGATGCGCCCGAGTACGACATTGCCGAGCTTGCTGAGTCGTACCGCAGCGAATCGGACGAGGGGGCTGGCGCGCGCAGTGGGACCGGCGACCCTACGTGGTCGACGGAGGGACCCGCGAGCACGACAGCCCCCTCGGCCGATGCGCAACGGCAGACGGCCAAGATCGGATTGGAGCTCCTCGATCTGCTCGCGTCTCCGGCGGTCGCGTCGCGGCGAGCGATCTACCGCACGTACGATCAAATGGTCGGAACGGACACGGTCGTCGGTCCGGGTGCCGATGCGGCTGTCATGCGCATCAAAGGACGGCCCGACGGCATCGCGATCGCGATCGATGCACAGCCGCGCATTGCTGCGATCGATCCGTTCGTCGGCGCAGCCGCTGCAGTCGCGGAAGCGACTCGCAATCTCGTGTGCATGGGCGCGACGCCGCTTGCGATCACCGACTGCCTGAATATCGGCAATCCCGAGCGTCCGAAGGGTGCGTGGCAGCTCACGCGCACGGTCGAAGGCATCACGGCCGCGTGCAACGCGCTCGGCGTTCCGGTCGTGTCGGGCAACGTGTCGCTGTACAACGCGACGTACGGCGCCGACATCTGGCCGACCGCGGTCATCGGCGCCGTCGGTCGCTTCGCCGACGTCACCAAGCACATCGCGCCGACGAGCGGCAAGCCCGGCGACCTCGTGCTTCTCGCAGGCAATGCGCACGTGTCGCTAGGTGCATCCGCGTACGGAGCCTCGCGCGGCTTACATGAAGGCCCGGTGACGATCGATCTCGCGCTCGAGGCGCGCCTGCAGCGGTTCGTGCTCGCGACGCACGCGCGCGGCGCGATCCGCGCGGCACACGATCGCGACGCCGGCGGGCTTGCCATCGCTCTCGCGGAGATCGCGATACGCGACGGCATCGGCATGAAAGTCACGCTTCCCGCGATCCGCGGGATCGACAAGCGTGTCGCGCTCTTTGGCGAAGCGCCGTCTGGGATCGTCCTCGTCATCGAGCCCTCACGTGAGGGCGAGGTCCGAGCGCTCGCGAGTGAGCACGACGTGCCGCTCTGGACGCTTGGCACGGTGGGCGGTGATCTTCTGGAGGTCGCGCCGGTCCTCGGCATGCCCGTATCCGCTCTCGCCGACGCGCACGCCGGCGGCCTTGGCACCGCGCTCCAAAGGGACGCGTAGCGATGTGCGGCATCGTCGGCATCTGGAATCCGGAGCGGGCAGACCCGACCGAGGCCGCCCGCCTTGCGTTCTTCTCGCTCTACGCGCTGCAGCACCGAGGCCAGGAGTCCGCGGGCATCGCGGCCACGGACGGACGCGATATGCGGATCGTGCGTCGCATGGGCCTCGTCGGCCAGGTCTTCGGTGAGCCGGACCTCGGCGTGCTCGGGGGCCGTGCGGCGATCGGTCACACGCGGTACTCGACGACCGGCAGCTCGCGCATCCAGAACGCGCAGCCGATGGTCGTGCGAGACGAGGAGCTCGGCGAGCTCGCGATCGGTCACAACGGCAACTGCATCAACGCCCGCGACCTGCGTGAGGACCTCGCGCGAGAGGGCGTGCCATTCACCACGTCGAGCGACACGGAGGTCATCGCACAGGTCATCGCGGCCGAACGCGGTGCGAGCTGGACTGAGCGCCTCGCCCGCGGACTCCCGAAGCTCCAGGGCGCCTGGTCACTCGTCATCCTCACTCCATCCGCGCTCTATGCGGTGCGCGACCCGCTCGGGGTTCGCCCGCTCTGCCTCGGCCGGAAGGGCGACACCTGGCTCGTGGCGAGTGAGACCTGCGCGCTCGAGACCGTCGGTGCTCGGTTCATCCGCGACGTCGCGCCGGGTGAAGTACTGCGGATCGACGACCGCGGCCCGGTGACCGTCGCCGACTTCGCGGCGAACCGGCGCGGCCTCTGCGTGTTCGAGCACGTGTACCTCGCGTCGGTCGCAAGCGACCTCGGCGGCGTCTCCGTGTACGCGACCCGCGAGCGGATGGGCGAGACGCTCGCCGACGAACACCCTGCCGGGGCCGATGTGGTTATCCCTGTGCCGGACAGCGCGATCCCCGCCGCGGTCGGCTACGCGCGTCGGAGCGGCATCCCCTTCCGCGAGGGGCTCATCAAGAACCGCTACATCGGGCGCACTTTCATCCAGCCGTCCCCCGAGCTTCGTCGTCAGGGAGTCGCCCTCAAGTACAACGCGCTCCACGACGTTCTCGATGGCAAGCGCGTGGTCGTCGTGGACGATTCGATCGTCCGCGGATCGACGAGCGGCCCGATCGTCGAGCTTCTTCGCGCGCACGGCGCCACCGAGGTGCACATGCGCATCTGCTCGCCGCCGATCCGGCATCAGTGCTTCTTCGGAGTCGACATGGCGCGGAAAGACGACCTCATCGCGTCGCGCCTCGATGTCGACGAGATCCGCCGGCACATTGGCGCGGATTCGCTGGGCTACCTCTCGCTGGGGGGGATGGTGACCGCGACCGGTGGCACCGAAGGCGAGTTGTGCACTGCGTGCTTTACCGGGGACTATCTCGTGCCGGTGCAGCTGGAGCTTGCGAAGGATTCGCTCGAGAGCGAGCCCGTGAAGGCATGAGTCTCACGTACCGCGACGCCGGCGTGAACATCGCGCGTGCGGAGGACGCCCTGTCGCGGGTCAAAGAGCGCATCGCGCGCACCAGGCGGCCCGAGGTCATCGGCGATGTGGGCCAGTTCGGCGGGCTCTTCGCGTCGCCGGGTGCGGGCACCGTACTCGTCGCGACGACCGATGGCGTCGGCACGAAGCTCGAGCTCGCGCGCCTTCTCGACCGTCACGAGGTCGTCGGCGCCGACCTCGTGCACCACTGCGTGAACGACGCGCTCGCCATGGGCGCGGAGCCCCTCTTCTTCCTTGACTACTTCGCCACCTCACAGATCGATCCGGGCGTGTTCTCCCGGGTCGTCGGCGCGATGGCCGATGCGTGCGCGAAACTCGGCGTCGCGCTCCTGGGCGGCGAGACCGCCGAGGTGCCGGGCATGTACGCGGCGGACACGTACGACCTCGCCGGATTCCTCGTCGGCGTGGCGAACCGAGAGAAGATCCTCGGGCCCCAGCGCGTGCGCGAAGGCGACGCGCTCGTCGGGATCCCGTCGACCGGTCTGCACACGAACGGCTACTCGCTGGCGCGCGAGATCTGCGCGCGGCGAGCGATGCACGACCGGGGCGCCTCGCTCCTCGACGTGCTCCTGGCTCCCCGCGACGAGCTTGGCGGGATGACGCTGGGTGCGTCGCTGCTCGCGGTCCACCGCCCGTACCTCGCCGAGTTCCGAGCGCTCCGTGACGTCGCTGAGATCCACTCGATGGCGCACCTCACCGGTGGCGGGTGGGAAGGCAACCTCCCGCGCGCGCTCCCCGACGGCACGGCCGCCCAGATCGATCGCGCGTCGTGGGAGGTGCCGGCCCTCTTCTCGCTCCTCGGGAGGCTCGGCGATCTCGACGAGCTGGAGCAGTTCGACACCTGGAACATGGGGATCGGGCTCGTCGTCGTGGTCGCCGCGGGTTCGCTCGGCGCTGCGCTCGAGGCTGTCCCCGGCGCTGTCGCACTTGGAAACGTCGCTTCACATTCTTCAGGTCGGAGGGTGATCTTCGGATGACGCTGCCAATCGCGGTCCTCGTGTCGGGGCGTGGCACAAATTTGCAGGCGATCCTCGACGCGTGCGCCTCAGGCGCTCTCGATGCGCGTGTCGCCATCGTCATCTCGAACCACGCCGGCGTCCCCGCGTTGCAGCGGGCCGCGCTGGCTGGCGTGCCGAGCGCGGTGTTCACGCTCCGTCGGTATGCCGATCGAGCCGCGGCCCACTCGGCCATGGCTGCCGCGATCGCCGGTGTCGGCGCGGAGCTCGTGGTCCTGGCGGGATTCGATCACATCCTCGCCCCGATCTTCTTCGTGCGACTCCCTGGGGTGCCGGTGATCAACCTCCACCCTGCGCTCCTGCCGCTCTTCGGCGGCCGAGGCATGCACGGCGACAAGGTGCACGAGGCCGTGCTCGCTTCGGGCGCGACGGAGTCCGGGTGCACCGTGCATAGGGTCCATCCGGAGACCGTCGATCTCGGTGAGGTTGTCGTCCAGCGCCGGGTTCCGGTCGAACCCGGCGATACGGCCGCGACGCTCGCGGCGCGCGTCCTCGAGCAGGAGCACCGCGCGATCGTCGATGCGATTCGGCGATTCGGCGCGGTGCCGATGAGCCGCTAGCCGGCTCTCACCAAACGCGTGAGAAACGCGAGTGACTCAGACCACGCTGTGCCGAAGACCTGTCCGACCGAAGCTGACAGGACCGGGTCGCTCGCGATTGCGGCGATCAACACGACGATCGTCGCGAGCACGATGAGCGAGACCATGTCCGGCGATCCGCTGCGTCGTTCGATGGCTCCTGAATGGACCACTGCGTTCACCCCGTATGCGTAGCCCCGTCGCAGGTTCTGTCCTGCACTCATAGCCGCTTCCTCTCCAGCCCCTCCGGCTCCGCCGGCCTTCCACCCACGGACGATTGAGCGCCCGGCCGCCCGCTCGCGCAATGGAACTATCGCGGCAATACCCACTGGTACTTTGCGGTCAGTCCGCGTATGCGGTTCTAATCTTGGTCGCGATCTCCGCCATCTCCGAGTCGTTCTCGTACTTCCTGCGTTGCCAGATGAGCCGCGTCGAGAACAATCCGTCGCCTTTGTTCCGAGGAACGACGTGGACGTGAAGGTGCGGAACGCTCTGGCTCACCCGCGTATTCGTCGCGACGAATGAGCCTTCGGATCGAAGCGCCCTTTGCACCGCGCTTGACGTGCGGCGCACCGCGGCGAAGACGGGCCTTATCAGGTTGTCCGGCAGGTCGTCGAGTGTCTCGACGTGCTCCATCGGGATCACGAGGACGTGCCCGTGTATGAGCGGCGAACGGTCGAGGAACACGACCACGTCCGCGTCGCGATGGATGATGTGTGCCGGGAGCTCCCCCTTAGCGATCTGACAGAACGTGCACGTCACTCGATCGTCGCGGCGTGGACCGAGGTGACGTACGGCAGGTACTGCGCGATCCGCTTCCAGCTCTCGCCTTCGTCGGTGCTCGCCCAGACGTCGCCGTTCGCCGTGCCGAAGTAGAGACCCATAGGGTCGAGACGATCGTTGTGCATGCCTTCGCGAACGGACTCGAGCGGCGCGCCTTCCGGCAGTCCCTTGTCGAGCCGAGCCCAGCTCTTGCCCTTATCGCGCGTGCGATAGACGCCGATCCCGAACGGTGTCGCGGTGCGCTTCATGCCGTCGAGTGGAATGCAGAACGCGGTGCTGCGCTCGCGCGGATGGAGCGCCGCGGCGAACCCGAAGTTCGACGGCAGCCCAGGCGTGCTGAAGCGCCAGGTGGTCTCTCCCGGCTCGCGCCAGTAGACCTCCTCGTGCACCCGCATGAAGCGCACGCCGCTCTCCACCGGATGCGCGAGCAGCTTGTGGATGCAGTAGAAGACGTCGGGCCGCTCGCTCGGCGCGCCGTCCACCTTGTTGTCCTGCACCCATGTCGTGCCGCCGTCGGTCGTCGTATAGACGCCGCCGACGCTGATGCCGACCTGCATCTTGTTCGGATCCTTCGCGTCGATCGCGATCGAGTGGAGGCCCATTCCGCCGAATCCGGGCACCCACTTCGCGCGGGACGGCTGGTCGTCGAGGCTCTTCACGATCGACCACGTCTCGCCGCGGTCCTCGCTCTTGAAGAGCGCGGCCGGCTCGGTGCCCGCCCAGACCACGTTCGGCGTCTTCTCGTGTCCCGGCTCAATGTGCCAGGTCTTGGAGAAGGTGCGGTCGCCGCCTTCGGGGAACGCTGGGTTCTTCGTGGTCTTCCACGTCTTGCCCATGTCCCGGCTCACTTCGATGCGCGACCCGCCCCACGTCTGGTTCACGGCTGCGAACATCGATCCGTCGCGCGAGTCGTACGCCGCGTGATGGATCTCGGCCGGCGCGAACTCCGGACCTTCGCAGGCCCACGAGCCGCGACCCGCGTCGCCGCGGAGCATGTACAGGCCCTTCTTCGTTCCGATCAAGAGCGTGACTTTCTTCGCCATTCGAACTCCCCTTTCAGCCGCCTGACATCGCCGGTATCACGTGAACAATGTCCCCGTCGCGGAGTGGCGCGTCCTCCCAGCCAAGCAGACGCGCGTCGTCATCATTGATGAAAAGCGCCAGGTGCGGACGCAGTTTGCCGTGTTCGTCGCGAAGGCGCTCGCTGAGGCTGGGATGCGTGCGGACGAGCCCGTCCAGTGCCTCCCGGATCGTGCCCGCGTCGAGGCTCAACTCGCGCGCGCCCCCGGCGAACCCGCGGTAGGCGCCGTGTAGCAGCATCCGCACGCTGGGACGACGCTCGGGGGGAGCCGTTTTCGACATCCCCCCACGTTAGCCCGACTCAGATTTCGGAGGCGGCGGCCGTTACCGCGGCGTGGTCGCCCTCCGCCCCGAGATCGTCGGCTGGCGCACTGCGGAAGCGGACGTCGACCTGGCGGTCGACGTCGTGCGCGAGCCGGGGACTGGGCTGGGCGCTGCGGCTGCGGTCTGACGCGCGATTGCCAGCTTGCGGTGCCAGAGAACGGTGCTGGTGCTGATGCCGAGCTGCGTTGCGATGTCCTTGGTCGTGTGTCCCGTGCGGACGAGTTCGAGGACTTCTGCTTCGCGTTGTGACAGTGGAGACATCTGCGGCCCTCCATACGGCGCCGCCATCACCGGTGGTTCGACCGTATCGCGCGAATACGTTCGCGGTCAGGTCGATGAGGTATCGGTCTTGTCAGACCTATGCTCGGTCGGTGACCGACGCGACGCGGATCATCGTGTACACGGGGAAGGGCGGCGTCGGAAAGACAAGTGTCGCGGCCGCGACGGCGCTCTTATCCGCAGAGCGAGGGAAGCGCACGCTTGTCATCTCGACCGACATCGCTCACTCGCTCGCCGACTCCTGCTCGCGGTGCGTTCGGTGCTCGACCACTGGATCGAGAAGCAGGACGACAACGGATCGAAGAGCGGAACGAAGCGGCGCGAGTCGATCTCCGTCGAATAGCTAGACCCGCACGACCTCGATCTTTGTCGGCGCGCCTTTCGCGTACGTGATCACGACGCCTTCGCAGTAGCCGAACGACGCGCCCTCGAGTGGGATGCGCACGCGCTGCGCGAGGGTGATCGCGGGCAGCTCGATGATGCCGCCGTGCGAGACCGCGAGGACGCGGTCCTTCTCACCGACTCGCATCGCGATGCGAGCCCAGGTCGCGATCTGCTCGGTCGCAAACTTACGTGCGTCCTCGCGCTCGCGCAGGATCTCCGCCCAGTCCGCGAGCGTCCGCAACTCGCCGAAGACGCGGTCGCCGATGGCGCCGCCCATCTCTGGCAGGAAGCCGGGCTCGATCGCATCGAGCCGACCGGCGATCGTTTGCGCGGTCTCCTTCGCGCGCGGGAGAGGACTCGAGAGCACGAGGGCGTACTTCGGCGCGCGTTTCGCTAGCGACTCCGCCATCGTGCGACCAGCCGGCGACAGCGCGCTCTGCTCATTGCCGCGATCGGTGCGCTCGGAGTGGCGGCGGATTTCGAGGAGTGGCACCGGGCGAGAGTAGGGCTACTCCTCAGCGGGCCAGCGTGGGCCGGCGCGACAGGGACGGCGCGCGTCTCATCTAAAGAAGAGGGCGACCTTGCGGCCGCACTCTCTGCCTCCTCGCCTAAGCCAGGCAACCGACCCCCGGCACGACCCTTGCTAATGTTCTGGGCGCGATGCGCGTCCTCATTACCGGTATCACCGGATTCGCAGGCAGCCACCTCGCTGAGTACATCCTCGCCGAGCATCCCGATGTCGCCGTCTTCGGCACCTATCGGTGGCGCTCGCGGATGGAGAACCTCGACACGCTCATGGCGAGAGGCGTCCTCGACGTCATCGAAGGCCGCTACTCCTCAGGCGCAGGTCAGGCCGATCAGGCGCACAAAGGTCGCGTCACGCTCCTGCACTGCGAGCTCACGGACGCGGGCGCCGTCGAGAAGCTCATCGCCGCGACGCGGCCGGATCGCATCTTCCACCTCGCGGCGCAGTCGTTCGTCCAGTCATCCTTTGACGAGCCCTCGGCGACGATGCGCATCAACATCGAATGCCAGCTCAACATCCTCGAGTCGATCCGCCGGCACGACACCAAGATCCGCATGCACATCGCGGGCTCGTCAGAGGAGTACGGCCTCGTCTACCCGGACGAAGTACCGATGAAAGAGACGAACCCGCTGCGCCCGCTCTCGCCATACGCGGTGAGCAAGGTCGCCCAGGACAAGCTCGCGTACCAGTACTTCAAGTCCTACGGGCTGCACCTGGTCGTCACCCGGGGCTTCAACCACACCGGCCCCCGCCGCGGAACGCACTTCGTGACCAGCACCATCGCGCGGCAGATCGCGTTGATTGAGGCGGGACAGCACGAGCCGGTGATCTACCACGGAGACCTCACGAGCAAGCGCGACTGGACCGATGTCCGCGACATGGTCCGGGCGTACTGGCTCGCGCTCGAGCGGGGTGAGGCCGGCGAGGTCTACAACGTCGGCCGCGGCCGGACCTGGGCGATCGGCGAGATGCTCTCGATGCAGCTCGCGAACTCGACCGTGAAGATCCGGTCTCAAGAAGATCCGGCCCGCCTACGCCCGTCGGACGTGCCGATCCTCTGGGCCGACGCCTCCAAGTTCCAGCGCGCGACCGGCTGGGAGCCGAAAATCCCTTTCGAGCAGACCCTTAGAGACCTACTTGATTATTGGCGCGACCGGGTCCGTCGTGACACCGTACGCGTTGGAGCCGTGCTAAATGCCTGATCTCAACCAGCTTTGGACGTCGATCGTCAGCAACCCGCTCATCCAGTTCTCCGTGCGACTGGCGGGTCTGTACATCCTCGCCATCTATCTCGCGATGGTGTTCTGGACGGTTCGCGATGCGCAGCAGCGCACCGAGAACCAGCTCCTTCCGTACCTCGCGGGCCTCATGGTGGTCATCCTGAACATCTTCGGTCTCTTCCTTTATCTCATTGTCCGTCCGAAGGAGACCCTCGGTGAGGCCTACGAGCGTCAGCTCGCGGAGGAAAGCCTTCTCGCCGAAGCGGAGCAGCGCGTCGTCTGTCCCACATGCAAGGAACGTGTGCAGGAGGAATTCATCCTCTGCCCGACGTGCCGCACGCGACTCAAGAGGGTGTGCCCCTCGTGCGGGAAGCTCATCCGGCCGGAGTGGAACATCTGCCCGTTCTGCGCGAAGGACTTCGACGAGCGCGACTGGACGGTCCACCCGGGCGGCAAGGCCGAAGGGGAGCGCGCCCGCTCCTAGCGCTTACGTCCCCGGCGTCTTGAGCGTGGTCCAGTGCGCGCCGCCATCGATCGTTCGCTGAATGCTCCCGCGCACCGTCGCGTAACCGACCGTCGCGTCACCGAAGACGACATCCGGCGCGATCGGTGCAGCCTGCGAGTAGTCGGTCGTGTACGCATGCCAGGTCGCGCCGCCGTCCGTGGTCTCCATCGATGAACTGGGCGGCGCGATCTGCAGCCAACGCGTTGCCGTGACATACGCGACGGTCCCGTCGGCCGCGACCTCCGAGGCGTACGTGAAGGTCGCACCGCCGTCGGTCGAGCGGAAGACGTCCTTCGTCTGACCCGCTCCACCGGCGACGAGGACGACCGACCCGAACCCCCTCGGACGCTCGGTGATGCTGACGAACAGGGCGCCGTGACTGGCTAGGTTCGGTGGAATGGGCAGAGGCGCCGACGCTGTCCAACTCGCGCCAGCATCGGCGGTTCGGTAGACCAGTGAACCGGCGTTCGGGCTGTATGTCGTGAGGAGTCCGTGGCTCGAATCGGCCGACACGAGGAACCGTTTGCACATCGCGTCCGCTATGCCGCTTGGTGCGAGCTGCTGCCATGTGCCGGCGCCGTCCGTGGTGTGCCAGATCGTCACAGTTTGTGTCTGGCACTGTGTCGCGGGAATCCCCACGTTAAGGATCAAGCCATCACGATCGTTCGCGAACGCGATCTCGATATTGGTGAGGGCGGGCGGAGTGGAACGCTCCTGCCATGTATCGGCGCGGTCTGACGAGACGAAGAGACGCTTCTCAGCAACGAGCGCCCAGATCACGCTTCCGGTCGGCGCGCTGAGCTTCGCGGTGGTCGGGAGCGAGATGGACGATGGCGACGGAGTCGGTGCGCTGGTCGGCGTCTGGTTCGGTGTAACCGTTGGAGACGCGGTCAGAGAAGGGGTTGGCGACGCCGCCGCGTTCGGCTGGGACGTGCACGCGGTGAGGACCAGAACAAGGACAAGCAAAGCACGCATACCCTCAAGTTTACGATCGCGGCTGTGAGCGGCGGCAGCATCACTCCTTTCTATGGCGACTGGGGCATGTACAACCGTCGCCTGGTCAACGCGATCCGCTCGCTTTCGGACGAACAGCTGAAGCTTCGAGCCACCCCCAACTACTGGCCGATCTGGGCCATCGCGGCTCATACGGCGGGCGCGCGCGTCTATTGGCTCTGCGGCGTATTCGAGCAGAGCGGTGCGGAGAGGACGCCGTTCATCGATCCCTTGAGCGGGTTCGGTTGGGAGGACGACGAGAGCACACCGCGCGGATCCGACGAGATCGTCATGGCTCTCGAATCGTCGTGGAAGATCGTCGAGCGATGTCTCGAAACGTGGACGCCGGAGATGCTCGGCGAGAAGTTCACGCGCGAGATGCGCGGAAAGACCCAGATACACACGAGAGAGTCCGTGCTGATGCGTCTGATCACGCACGACGCGTATCACACGGGTGAGATCTCCCTCGTGCTCGGCATGCACGGCATTAGCGAGATCGATTTCTGGAGACCACTAGCGACGTAGTCGCGCATCAGGCGCGTATCAGCCGCGTGGTGTGACGTTTCCGGCGCGCCGGCGATATCCGAGCGGTGGGGAAGCCAGATCGCTTCACGGCGCTACGCACGGCCTTTCTAGCCGTGATGGCTTTGGTCTTACTCCCGCTCGGTGGGATAACGGCGGCGTCGCCGGCCATGGAGCCCGCACCGATCCTCACGGTGCAACGCATCCCGGACGTCGACGCGCCGCCCATCCTCTCGGACCTCTGGAGCGACGGCGACTGGGGATTATCGATCGCTCCGCCCGCAGAATGGCGACGCTCGCCGTCCGAGTCGCTCAATCCGGTGACGCAACCGGCCGACCCGATCTTCGAGGTCGCGCGCTTCCAGCTTCGGCTCGGTGATCCATCGCTGTACGCGCAGCCGATCGCGCTCACGAGCGGACTTCTGAGCGACGCCGGTGCGGTCCTCTCGATCGGCGTCGCGCGCATCGGCAGCGGACTCATCGGCACCAGTCCCGAGAAATGGGAGCAGACCTCGCGCGCGGTCCAGGGTTTCGTCGCGATGGACGAGGACTCGAGCTACGAGGGTCTTCGCAGCTTCACGCGGTACCACTTCGCGAACACGTCCGATCGCGTCGTCGTGGTGCGTTTCTTCGCTGACGAAAATGAATGGCCCATTGTTCGCGCGCCGCTCCTCGCATCGCTCGCGACCTTGATGGCCGACCCATCGAAGGCGAACGGACCCGAGGCCGTCGCGCCCGCACCGCCGACGCCAGCTCCTGCTTCTGCCGTTGGTCACGCGGTCGTCGATCCGTCACTCGCGATCCGCGGACAGATCGTGTCGCGCGCCGCCTCGATGCTCAACATCCCGTACGTGTGGGGCGGCAACTCGACCAAGAACGGGATGGACTGCTCCGCATGGCTGAGCCGCGCGTGGGGCGTCGATCGCTACTCGACCGACTCGATATGGAACGTCTCCTCCGCGATCACGAAGGACCAGCTCCTTCCGGGTGACGCGGTCAATCTCACGACCGGCCGCGACCCGAAGCGGCTCGGGCACATCCGTCTCTTCGAGGCGTGGGCGAACGTGGCGCACACCGTCATGTGGGTCTACGAAGAGACGCCACCGCGTTCGGTCCACCGCGTCGTCGTGTACGACGACCGCTATCAGCCGATCCGTCTTTCCGGTCTGTCGGGCGCGGGCGTCGCGCTGATCGTTCCCGGGACGCCGGCGCCCGAGCGCACAGCGACGCCTCGCGCTCCGAGGCCGACGCCGCAGCCGACCATCAAACCCACGCCGCGGCCAACGGCCAGACCCACGGCGACGGCCAGACCGACGACGCAGGCGACTCCGCGGCCCACCGCGACGGCTCGACCGACGCTTTCGGGCAGAACTACTCCGAGACCGACACCAACTCCGGCCCCAAGTGCGCGCTAACGGCCCATTTCGGGCGTTACAGTTCGACGGCGATACACACAGCGCTTCGGAGGGTTCCTGGGATTGCTCGATTCCGTATTTGGCTTGGTCTCGCGTGATGTCGGCATAGACCTCGGCACTGCCAACACCCTCGTCCACGTGCGTGGGCGCGGGATCGTCATCAGCGAGCCCTCGGTAGTCGCAAAAGACACGCGCACCGGCGCGGTGCTCGCGATCGGGGCCGAGGCAAAGCGCATGGTCGGACGGACGCCCGCGTCGATCATCGCGATCCGCCCTCTCCGTGATGGCGTGATTAGCGACTTCGACATCACCGAGCAGATGCTTCGATACTTCATCCACAAGGTCCACTCGGGCATGGCGCTCCTGCCGCGCCCGCGCGTGATCATCGGCATCCCATCGGGCGTCACTGAAGTCGAGAAGCGCGCGGTCCAGGACGCGGCGCTCTCCGCGGGCGCGCGTTGGGCGCGACTCGTCGAGGAACCGATGGCCGCGGCGATCGGAGCGGGACTGCCGGTGAACGAACCGTCGGGCTCGATGATCGTCGACATCGGCGGCGGCACGACCGAGGTCGCGGTCACATCGCTCGGCGGCATTGTCGTCTCGCGATCGATCCGCATCGGCGGTGACGAGATGGACGAGAACATCGTTGCCTACGCCCGCCGCGAGTTCAATCTGCTCATGGGCGAGCGCACGGCCGAGGACATCAAGATCGCCATCGGCTCGGCGTACCCGCTCGACGAGGAGGTCACCACGTTCTTTCGCGGCCGCGACCTGCTTACCGGCCTGCCGCGGTCGATCGAGGTCACGAGCGCGCAGATCCGCGAGGCGCTCGACCCGTCGGTCGAGCAGATCGTCGACGCGATCAAGGACACCATCGAAGAGACCCCGCCCGAGCTCGTCGCGGACGTCATGGACCAGGGCATCTACCTCGCCGGCGGCGGCGCCCTCCTCCGCGGGCTCGACACGCGCGTGGCCGAGGCGACCCAGATGGCGGTCCACGTCGCCGACGACCCCCTCACCTGCGTGGCCCGTGGCTGCGGCAAGATCCTCGAGGAGCTCGAGAACTACGAGCGCAGTCTCGTAATGGAGACATACGCGGCGCTGCCTCGCTAGAACTAGAGACATACGGGCCTTCGCACCGTTAAATAGCTTCGATGGCCACATTTGGGCGCGCCCGGCGCGCTCCGGGCTCGGGAAACACCTTCCTCAGGCCCTTCGCGGCGCTCCTCCTGGTCTCGCTCGCCCTCCTGCTGCTCCGTGACACGACCTTCGTCCGTGGCGGCGCGACCTTCGTAACGGAGCTCCTGGTGCCCGCCGAGCGCGTGCTCGGCCAGGTCGGCTCGACGGTGGGCGGCTTCTGGCAGGCGATCGCCGAGATCGAGAACCTCCGTACCGACAACGACGCCCTTCAGGCGCGGGTGGACCAGCTCACGCTCGAGAACGTTCAGCTCCGCGAGCAGGCGTTCCAGGCGCAGCAGGCGATGCAGCTCGCCGAGGCCGCGAAGACTCTCAAGCTCAAGACGCAGAGCGTCCCGGTCATCGCGCGCGACCCATCGGGTCTGCTGCACACGATCGTCCTCGGCACCGGAGCAAAGGACGGGGTGCTGCTCGACAACGTCGTCATCTCCGATCAGGGCGTGGTCGGCCGAGTGAGCGAGGTCGGCAACAACTACAGCAAGGTCCTTCTCGTGACCGACTCGTCGTCGGCGGTGTCCGCACTCGTGCAGGGCTCGCGCGCCGCGGGCATCGTGCGCGGGCAGTTCGGCGACACGCTCGTCATGGACTGGATCCTCCAGACAGAGGATGTAAAGGTCGGCGATGTCGTTATCACAGCCGGCCTCGCGATCGGAAATGACCTGAAATCGCTCTATCCGAAAGGCCTGATCCTCGGTAAGGTCGTTGAGGTCACCAAAGGCGAGAACGGAACCTTCCAGCGCGCGATCCTCGTTCCCGCGGTAGACCTCCGGCACCTTGAGACCGTGCTGGTCGTGAACACCAGCCCGTAGCCCAGCGGCCAAGTGAGCGTTGAGGAAAAGGGAAAGGTGAGTTTGAGGCACGTCGCATCGGCGCTTGTCGCCATCGCAATGCTGCTTCCCGGCGGCGCCGCCCTCGCGATGCCGGCGGAGACGCTGATTGCGACCTACGTCGCCTCGCCGCCCGCATCAGTCCCGGCCGGCAACGCATTCGTCGTTTCGGTGGCGCTCAACAACACCGGCACGGAGATGTGGAAGTCGAACCCGCCCGGTCTCGTCAACGTCAGCTACCACTGGTACGACCCGTCGGGCGCGAGCGTCGTGTGGGACGGCGCGCGGACCCCGCTCGGCAGCGACGTGGCTCCGAACCAGCAGCGCACCGTGCAGCTCAACGTGACCGCGCCGAACACGCCGGGCTCGTATCTCCTGCGCATCGCTCTCGTCCAAGAGGGCGTCGGCTGGCTCGCGCCGAGCAATCCGTACTCGATCACCGCGCTGCCCGCTTATCAGGCGAGGGTCGGCTCGGTCACGATGCCGTCGTTCATCGCCGGCGGCACCTATCAAATGAGCGTGCCGGTGACGAACGTCGGCGCGGCGCAGTGGCCCGCCCTCGCCGCTCCCGGCGTATCGGCGGTGACTCTGAGCTACCACTGGCACGACGCGACCACGGGCAACACGATCGTGTGGGACGGAAGGCGGACGCCGCTCGCGGCGAACATCGCTCCCGGCGCCACCGCGACGGTCAACGCGACCGTCACCGCGCCGCCGTCGGCGTGCGCGTGCGCGCTGACGTTCGATCTCGTGCGTGAAGGTGTCGCGTGGTTCGAGTCGCTCGGCAGCGGGACGACGCGGCTTCTGACGACCGTCGCGCCGATCACCTACGCGGCCGGCTACAACAGCGCGGCTCTTGCGGCCGCGTATTTCGGCGAGACGAAGACGATCCAGATGACCGTGACGAACACCGGCAATCAGCCGTGGAACACGACCGGCCCGAACCCGATCAATCTCAGCTACCACCTCTTCGACGCGAACGGCACGCCCCTCATCTGGGACGGTCCGCGCATCCCGCTCGGCGCCGACATTGCGGTCGGCGCAAGCAAACAATTCACGATCGGCTACACCGCCCCGAACACGGCGGGGACGTACACGCTCGTTGTCGACCTCGTGCGCGAGGGCGTCGCGTGGTTCCAGACCCTCGGCGCGCAGCCCTTCCGTCAGAGCTTCGCCGTGTCCAGCGGACTCAACGCTGGCTACGGCGGTACGACTACGCCGCAACAGGCGACGATCGGCGCGACGCTCCAGCTCACCACCGTCGTCTCGAACTACGGCCAGCGCACGTGGACGCCGGGCGCATTCGCGCTCAGCTACCACATCTACGACAACTTCGGCAGTCCGGTGATCTGGGACGGCGCTCGCGGCCGGCTTCCCTCAGCGGTCCCGCCGCTCACATCGGTGACCGTCCCGATCAGCGTCGCGCTCCCCAGCGGGACGGGCGGCTACCGCATTCAGTGGGACATGGTGCAGGAGGGCGTCACCTGGTTCAGCTCGCTCGGCGTCCCGGTGAAGCAGGAGCTCTTCACGATCGTGCCCGGCGTCACCTTCTACGGATCCGGCTTCGGTCACGGCGTCGGCATGAGTCAGTACGGCGCGAACGGCTGGGCCACCGGGGCCGTCGGCCCGGCCCTGAATGGCGAGCAGATCGTCGCGCGCTACTACCCCGGCACCCAGCTCCAGTTCGTGGACGCGCAGCGGCCGTTCAACCGCGTGCTGCTCTCGGCGCCGTCGTCGCAGGGACGCTTCATCTGCGGCGACAACCGCTACTTCGCGGGCTCGCTCGTCGACCTCACCTCGGCCGGCGGGATGCGTGTGCTGAACGAGGGCGCGAACAATCAGGAGATCGCGCGCGGGGCCGGTGGCCAGAACTTCCAGTTCATCGCGAAGAACGGCATCGTCGAGGTCTGGGCGAACTGGGCACCGCCGCGACTCGTCTACTCGGGCGCCGGGCCGATCTCGGTCGCGCCGATCGATCCGAATCAGCCGATCGGCTTCATTCAGAAGGGCGGCACGTACCGGGGAAACATGCGCTTCACGAACCTCGGGGGAACGCTCCGCGTGATCAACACCGTGACCTATGACGATTATGTTCGCGGCGTGCTGCCCCTCGAAATGCCGACCAGCTGGCATCCCGAGGCGCTGAAGGCGCAGGCCTACGCGGCGCGGACGTACGCGTACTCCGGTTACAAGGGCACCGCGCGCGACTACGACGTCACTGACGACCAGGCCGATCAGTGCTACGGCGGCACACGCGTCGAGGTGCCCTCATCCAACACTGCGGTCACCGCGACGAGCGGCCGGGTCATCACGTACCAGGGCGCGTCGATCCGCGCGTACTTCGCGAGCTCAAACGGCGGCTACACCCTCTCGGACGGATGCTGGATGAACAACGTTGTGCGTTCCGGCGGCACGTGGGTGTGCAGTGGAGGCTCGCCCTACCTCACCCCGATGCCCGATCCCGCGGACCGCGCGGTTTCGGCGCCCGCGAATCCGCGGGCGAGCTGGACCGTAACGTTCACCAGCGCCGAGATGCGGTCGGCGGTGCTGCGCTGCGGCGGTCCGGATATCGGATCACTCCTGGCGGTCGATATTTCGAATCAAGTACCGGCCGGCGTCGGCCATCCGATCTCGGTGCGCGTCATCGGGACGGCCGCGACCGCAGACCTCAAGGCGGATGACTTTTTGCGTAGTTGTCTTGGCTTACGTTCGACGATGGTGCGGTTGAGCCCGTTCTAAGCGCACGCACCTGAAGCGCACGCCTGCACGCTTGTTCTTAAGAAACTCGACCGACACCGCGCGGTAACGTCTTGCGCCCGTTCTCGTTCGACCATGTACAGACGCATCGCCCTGCGACACAATGAGCGCTCGCGCAGGGGAGGTGAACGAGGAAGAGAGAGGGGATCTCCGCCTTGCGCAAGCAACGCCTGAGCAAAAAGCGATTCGCTCTCCTCATCGGTCTCTTCCTTCTCGCCCTCTTCCCGAACTCCGGGCCCCCCGCCGTCGCATCGCCGCGCGTCACGGGCGAGATCGCGGCGCGCGAGGTCACGATCGCGCTCCCGGCCGTGAACGCGACGCTCACGCGCGAGGGTGGCGGGACCGTGAACGGCGCCGACGCCGGCCAGACCGGCGGCGAGACGCTCCTGTACAGCTCACCGACGGTCGCCGCGGGGCAGCTCTACGACCACGTCGGCGTCCACTGGGTCGCCGCGCCGGGCACCGAGAGCACCTTCTATGTGGAGCTGCGCACGTCGGCCGACGCCGCGGGCTGGAGCGACTGGCAGCTTCTCTCCGCGGACGAGGACATGGCGAACGCCGACACCAACGAGTGGTACGCGTCGCCGCAGGTCGCGGTCGCGAACGCGCGCTTCGCGCAGTACCGCGTGTGGCTCACCGACGGGAATCCCGCCAACGTGCAGCGCGTCGGGCTGACCTTCATGGACGTGAACGACCTCAACGCCGGTCCGGTCGCGCGCTTTGTCAACGACATCGTCGGTGCGGCGAAGGATGTCGCGCGATCGTTCACCGAGCCCACGTCCGCGAGCGCGGCCATCAACGCGACGCGGATCCTCACGCGGCAGGACTGGGCCGCGGACGAGAAGCTCATGCAGTGGGTCCCGCGCTATCCCCAGCGCGTGCTGAAGGCCGTCGTGCACCACACCGTCACCAGCGACGGCGGGGATGGTCAGGTCGCCGCATCGATCCGCGCCATCTACTACTACCACGCGGTCACGCGCGGCTGGGGCGACATCGGCTACAGCTACATCGTCGACAAGTACGGCAACGTGTGGACCGGCCGCCAAGGCGGCGACAACACCGAAGCGGGTCACGCGTACGGCTGGAACAAGGGATCGATCGGTATCGCCGCGCTCGGCACCTACAGCGTGACGCAGCCGTCCCCCGCCATGCTCGCCTCGATCGCGAACATCATCGCGATGAAGTTCACGCAGTTCGGCGTCCAGCCCTACGGCTCCGACACGTTCGTCCACCAGGAGCAGGCGCGCGATGGAACGTGGGTCAACGTCAGCTCGAACCCGCCGAACGTCCAGGGTCACCGTGACTGCAACTACATCCAGAGCCAGTACGGCGGGCAGACCGCCTGCCCCGGCAACGCGCTCTACGCGCAACTGACGAGCGTCCGGCAGATGGCACAGACGGCCGTGAACAACGGCTACAACCAGATGCCTTTCCTCGAAACGACGCTCCCGAAAGCGGGCTATCCGGGCGCTGTCATCAACGCGGTCGTCACGGTCATCAACCGCGGCAGGACGCCCATCCCGGCTGGCACGCGCGTCTCGTATCGCGTGCTCCAGGGCACAGCGACCGTCATCGCTCAGGGAGCGACCGCCACCATCGCCACGGACATCGGTCCAGGCGCTGCCGCCGGCGTCAATGTGCCCTTCACCGTTCCCGCCATCGGCAACTACATCGTTCGCTGGGATCTGCAGAGCGGCAGCACCTGGTGGAACCCGGTCTATGGCACGCCGGTGCGCGAGCAGTACTTCCGCGGCGCCGACTGGAGCGTCGATTGGGTCACCGACAACGTCCCGATCCAGTGGAGCGCGGGCGAGACGAAGATGATCAACCTCACCCTCGCGAACGACGGCGGTCGCGTGTGGAACGCGACGGGTGCTGGTCCGGTGCAGCTCGGCTACAAGTGGGTGAGCAACGCGACGGGCAACACGTTCCCGGGCGCGAACCGAGTCTCACTCTCGAGCGACGTGCAGCCGGGTCAGACGATCACGATGCAGATCCCGGTGACCGCGCCGGTCTACCCGACGAACTACACGATGTCGCTCGACCTCTACAAGCAGAACGAGTTCGCGTTCGCCGATAAAGGCATCGCCG
This sequence comes from Chloroflexota bacterium, assembly GCA_038040265.1. Classification (GTDB taxonomy): domain Bacteria; phylum Chloroflexota; class Limnocylindria; order P2-11E; family P2-11E; genus 3-1-20CM-2-70-9. The sequence goes on from JBBPIP010000002.1 coordinate 112,800, forward strand.
ACAACGACACGAGCACGGGCGTGAGCGTCGACTTCAAGGCCGCATACACGTTCAACGCGACGCCGCAGTTCAGCGCCGGCCAGACGACGACGGTGCCGGTGACCATCCGCAACATCGGGAACGGCACGTTCCCGACGACGAGCTCGTTCCCGGTGAACCTCTCGTACCACTGGACGAGCGCGAGTGGCGCGAACGTTCTATGGGACGGGGCGCGCACGCCGATCGGCGCGGATCTCCTCGCCGGTCAGAGCGCCACGGTAAACGCGAAGGTCACAGCGCCGACGACGGGCGGGAGCTTCGTCCTCAAGCTCGACCTCGTGCAGGAAGGCGTCGCGTGGTTCTCGGTGAAGGGCGCGACCACCGGCAACCTCTCGGTCAACATGGCCGGCCCTGTCGTCGCATCGTTCGGCGCCAACTACGGCATCCTTCCCGTGGCCGGGTCGGCGTCGAGCCGGACGACCGTGCCGATCACCCTCGGCAACACGAGTAACTTCACCTGGCCCGCCGCCGGGGCGAACCCTGTGACGTTGAGCTATCACTGGATCAACAGCGCGGGGAAGACCGTTGTGTGGGACGGCCTCCGGACGAAGCTTCCGGCGGATGTCCCCGCCGGTCAGTTGATGCAAGTCCAGGCCGACCTTGCGTTCCCGAGCGCGCCCGGCACGTACCTCCTCCGCTGGGACCTCGTCCAGGAAGGCATCTCGTGGTTCTCGGGCAAGGGTGTTCGGATGCCGGAGCAGACCGTCTCGGTGCAGCCGTTCGTCGCGCCGTTCTTCGGGGCGTCGCTCGGCGTGGACCAGACACCGCCGACGATGGGCGCGAAGCTCACCGTGTCGGTGCCAGTGAAGATCGAGAACATGTCGAACTTCGACTGGGGCTCGAGCGTGAACCTGAGCTACCACTGGTACGACGCAGCGGGGAACGTCGTCGCGTGGGACGGCTTGCGCACGCCGCTCGTCGGCACCGCACGGACGCAGATCGCCTCGATCAACGCGAAGATCGCGGTGCCCGCGACGCCTGGCACATACCGGTTGCGATACGACATCGTGCAGGAAGGCGTCGCCTGGTTCTCCGGCCAAGGCATGCAGACGCCGATAAAGCAAGTGACGGTCGTGGTGCCGCCGCTCAGCGCGATCTATTCGAATGCCACGTCGGTGAACGGTGGGGTCAACTCCACGGTCATCGTGCCGGTCACGATCACGAACGTGGGCGCGACAACGTGGCAGCCCGGCGCGTTCAACGCCTCGTACCACGTGTACGTCCCGAACGGCCCGCTGTTCGTGTGGGACGGCGTGCGCACCGGTTTGCCGGCCGCGGTCGCGCCGAACCAGACCGTCACGGTCAACGTCGTCGTGAAGACGCCGGCAGCTCCGGGCACGTATCTCGTGCGGTTCGACGTCGTGCAGGAAGGCGTTGCATGGTTCTCGGGACAGGGAATCCCGATGGGGAGCGTTACTCTCCAAATTCAGTGAGGCAGCTCGTCGCGCTCGCGGTCATCGTCCTGATAACGGCCTGCGGACCACGGCTCGCGCCCGTGACGACGCCAGAGTGGCAGACGATCGCCGAGCTTCATCAGCCGCGGGCCTACGCGAGCGCGGTCGCACTCTCAAACGGAAAGATCCTTGTCGTCGGCGGATTCGACCGGGACGTTCCCGATGTCATGAACGGGCGAAGTGAGCTCATCGATCCCGTCACCGGGAGCGTTACTCTGCTTCCGCAGCCGCTTCTCGGGCGTATTCATCAGAGCATCACTTCCGGGTGGGACGATCTGGTCGTCGTCGCCGGAGGCGTGGAATGGCTCGAGTACTGGTCGCCGGTCAATCGCGTCGATATCTTTCGGCCGTCGCAGGGTGGATGGGCCGTTGGCGCGCCGCTACGGCACCCGCGTTCGGATCATGCCGCGACCGCGCTCCAGGATGGACGGGTCCTCGTGACCGGCGGCAACTTCAATACCACGCTCCTTAGTGCTAGCGAGATCTACAACCCGCGAACCGACAGGTGGACTGACGCCGCGCCGATGCCACGTTCGCGAACGCAGCTCAGCGCAGTCACCCTCTTCGACGGTCGCGTGCTCGTGGCTGGCGGAATCGACTTCGACGGTGCGGCGACGAACACCACCTTCATATACGACCCGCGCACCGACTCGTGGACCGACGGTCCTCTCATGACCCACGCGCGTAATCAGCAGGTCGTCGTCGCGCTCCCGAACGGCGACGTGCTCTTCGCCGGCGGGAACGGGGTGGCGTCCGGCACGAGCGAGCTCTATCGGTTCAATGAGGACCGCTTCGTCGCGTCCGGCACGCTCGTCACCCCGCGCCTTGTCGCGCAGGGCGCGGCACTCCCCGATGGGCGCGTCATCCTCTCTGGCGGTTTGCCGCTCCGCATGCACGAGTTCGCGCCGCTGCGCAGCGTCGAGATCTGGGACCCGAAGACCGGGCTCTGGAGCGAGCTGCCACCCGCGCCGACTCCTCGAGCGTGGGGAAGCATCGTGATCGTCCGCGGAGTCGTGTACCAGCTCTCAGGCACGGGCCAAGACGAAACGGCCTATCGCACGATCGAGCGCCTTGCGTTCAACTAGAGACCGATTCCCCATCGGAAATTGGCCTTACCGGCCGTATAGTTCCACGTGCACACATCGTTAGCCCCAAAAGATCGCGTCGTTGCAGCGGCGCTTCCCTGAGGAGGGATCTCTGATGCGCTCAAGACTGTTCCGCTTTGCCGCGACCCTCGTGCTGGCACTGCCCGTTCTGGTCGCTGGCGTCATGCCCGCCAGTCCAGCGGCGGCGGCAGCGGGAAAGATCCAGGGGACCATCACCGATAAGACGACCGGGCTGCCCGTGGCGGGCGCCTGCGTGACGCTTGGTAGGACTGGGCAGTGCTTCCTCGCATTCGGCAGCTACCCCGGTCTGCACACCAACGCGGCGGGGTTCTACTTGATCGACCTCGACGCGATCTCTGCGAACGACGGCGGCCAATGGGAGCTCGTATTCAGCAAAGAGGGCTACCTCACGCTCCTGTCGCCTGTGTTCACCTCCAACGGCGGCTACACGTACAACGGTCAGATGACAGCGAAGCAGATCACGCCTCGCGCGAGCTGCACCGATCCGGGCCCGGACACCGGACCCGCGCTCACCACCACCGTGTACCTCCCGAACATCACGCGGCGACTCGGTGGGCCAACCGGCTTCTACACGCCGTTCATCATCCAGAACACCGGGACCGCAGCGACCCTCCTCGAGGTGTCGTTCTACAAGTTCACCGACGGCACCTGCGTCTCGCGATTCCAGGTCTTCAATCTTCAGCCCGGCACCTCGTATAGCAACGACCCGAACGACACCGTGAAGAACCCAACGCTGCCTGACGACGCGCAGTTCTCCGTGGTCGTGCGGAGCTTCGGTGCGCAGGTTGTCGGCGTCGTGAACGAGCACGCCGGCACCGGCGTTCGCGCCGAGGCCCTCTCGTACAACGGATTCAACGCCGGCGCGAAGACCGTCTATCTGCCGAACATCACGCGGCGGTTCTTCGGCCTCTTCGTGACGCCGTTCATCATCCAGAACCTCGGCACGGCGACCGCTTCCGTCACGGCGACGTTCCGCACGTTCGACGGGACGGGCGAGCCGATCATCATTCCACGGACGATCGAGCCCGGTCGCTCAAAGCCGATCGATCCGAACTCGAACGACTTCAACCTTGGCGCGCCCGGCCTCGTCGACGGCAAGCAGTACAGCGTCACCGTCCAGTCGAACGAGAACATCGCCGTTGTCGTGAACACGCACGCCGACGCGCCCACGGTGGCGCAGCCCGTGGCGTACGCCACGAACGGCGTGACCTCCGGCGCGGCCACCATCTACGGCGCCTACGCCGCGAAGAACGCGTTCGGCGTTGGCCGCTACAGCACGATCGTCGTCCAGAACCTCGGCGCGGCCGCGGTCACACCGACCATCACGTTCACTCCGCTCAACGGCAGCACCGGCACGGCGAACACCTATACGTTCCCCGCGATCCAGCCAAACGCGTCGAAGGCCTTCGACCCACGCTTCTCGTACAGCACGCAGGGCACGACGAACCTGACGTGCAGCGTCGGGAACGCGGACTGCCTCGCCGAGGGTGAATACTCATTCAAGATCACCGCAACGGGCGGGAATCTCGCCGCACAGTTGAACGTCTTCACCGCATCGACCGCCATGGGCTACTCGGCGACCGCCACGCCCGCGGCGAAGTTCTTCCTCCCGAACGTGACCAAGTCGCTCTGCTTCTGCCCCGCACCGGACATCGCCACAGGCTGGACGACTCCGATCCTCCTGCAGAGCGTGACCGCTACAAACATCACGCTCCGCTGGTACAACTTCCTCGGAGGCGGCCTCGCCTTCACGCAGACCGTCACTCTCGCGCCGGGCACCGGAATACGCATCGACCCGTGGACCATCCCGTCGCTCGCCGCGGACAGGCAGTACTCCGTCGTCGTCGACGGCGGAACCGGAACAGTCACCGCGATCGTTAGCGAGTTCGCAGCTCTCGGTGACAACGCCATGATCTACGAGGGTTTTGCGTCGCCCTGATCCGGAGCTAGTGCGCCGACTGCGTCTGCCGCGACTGCGGTGGGCTGCAGTCGGCGCGTGGCTCCATCGAATGGACGCACGAGTTCCGTGGACGTACGCGGTGATCGTCGCCATCTTTCTCGCAGGACTTGTCCCGATCGGTTTGTCGCTGTCGGGTGTAGTGCCGCTGAGTACGGATCCGCCCCAGGTTGCAGCGAGCCAGAGCCCGAGTCCGAGCGCAGAAAGCCCGAGTCCTAGCGCGGAGGCCACGGTCGCAGGGGCGGTGACTCCGCCGCCGGCGCCATCGCCGACGCCGGAAGGTACGCCCGCACCCCACCCGTCCGAGCCCGTCGATCAAGCGGCGTCCGCATCAATAACCCCCCCATCTCCCCGCGCCGGCCCCACCGCATCGCCGCAGCCGGGTCTATGGCGAATCGAGGGTTACGTGGTCGACGAGAACGGAAACCCACTCGCCAACGTTTGTGTGGTCGTGGGACCTCGTGGCTGTCACCGCTTCAGCCAGCGTACCGACGACCAAGGTCACTACTTCCTGGATGTGGCTCAGCCCATCCTCCAAGGAGTGAACACGACCTTCGACTTCTATTTCGAGATGCCAGGGCATCAGACGGTCTGGTGGCAGATCACCCCTGGTGGCCCGATCGAATTCAACGTCATCCTGAAGAAGACATAGGTTGCGTCTTCAGATCGCGGAGATACTTCGATCGCTTGCGCGACAGGATCGGCGGGTCTTGGCGGCCGCTGCGGGTGCAGGTGTATTGCTTCTAGGCGCTGCAGGTTTTGCCGTTCTCGGTCCGGGACTGGCGTCCCGGGCGGAGCCTGCGGCGCTTGCGACTGCCGCACCCACGCCGGCTCCGACCGCGTTTCGGCCGCGCGCCACCCCACCGGGTACCCCGGCGCCGCGGCCCTCGACCTTCGTCACGATCTCGGCTTCTGTCCCCGTCAAGGTCCCGCCAGCCCCCCAAGCCACCGCGACGCCTGAGCCCGGGCTGTGGCGGTTGGAGGGATACGTCGTGGACGAATCGGGTCAGCCCATCGAGAACGTCTGCGTCGTCATCGGCCCGGGAGGATGCCAGACGTTCACGACCAAGACCGACGAGCGCGGCCACTGGTTCCTGGATATCGCCTCGGGGCAGGTGATTGCCGGCATATCGGTCAACTTCGACTTCTACTTCGAGATCCCCGGGCGCGAGACCGTTTGGCTGCGGATGACCCCCAGCAGCTCGACTGTCTTCAACCTGGTCCTGCGAAAGACCTAGCCGGTCTGCCATTGAGGGTTTGCCCGCAGGTAAGTAGGCTCACGCGATGAGCGGTGGACGCTTGTCCGCGTCGATCTCCGCTGAGGTCGGCCGTGCCGTGATCGCGGACGCCCAGCTCGTCGCGCTGGCGCACGAATCGCGGGCCGATGCCCTCGACGCGATGTATTCGGCCTACAAAGCCCGCATCTACACCTATCTTTTGCGCCTGCTGGCCGACCCTGAAGGCGCCGACGATCTGACCCAGGACGTCTTCACGAAGGCCTACCAAGCCTTAGGCACTCTGACAAAAGAGCACCGCGTGCTGCCGTGGCTCTACCGCATCGCAACCAACACCGGGATCGACCACCTGCGCCGGAAACGCCGCTTCACGTGGCTGCGGGTCGGCCGCCTCGCGGGCACCGGAGAGGAGCCCGTCATGCGCGACCAGCACGGCGAGCTTCCGGAGAGGGATCAGGTGCAAGGCATTCTTGCGGGGCTACCGGCGGAGCAGTCCACCGCTTTGCTACTGCACGCGCTTGAAGGGTATTCGTACAAGGAGATCGCTGAGATCCAAGGGTGCACCCTCACCGCAGTCCGCAGTCGTCTGGCGCGGGCCCGGAAATCTTTCCGGACCGACTATGCGACAACGGAGGCTCGTCAGCCGTCTTAATCGGCGATGGGGATCGTGCACCTTACGTCCGAGGAGCTCTCCGCCCTCCTAGACGCTGAGCTCGCACCGACTGCAGAGCTTCGCGCTCGCCAGCACCTCGCGGAGTGTGCCTCGTGCTCCGCCGAGTACGCGATCTCCGTTCGCCTGGATGCCGAGCTCCGCGAGCCGCCGGTCCTCTCGTGCGACGCCGTCCTCGAGCTGCTCTCGGCGAGCCACGATCGGCAAGCCGACGAGGCGGAGCAGGCCGCGGCCCGACGGCACTTCGCGAGCTGCGGGGATTGCCGGGTCATGGTCCGAAACTGGGTGGCCGTCACCGAGTCGCTGCGAGCGCTGCCTGCGGCAATGCCCTCCGCCCGGGTGGATGGGGCGATTCGCGACCTCGTCTTCCCTCGCCGCGCGCCGCGCGGGGCGCCTCGCAGGACGCTGCTTCCAGGTATCGCCGCCCGCGGCCTCATCGCTGTCACGGCTGTGGTCGCGATCGTCGTGGCCGGGCTCTCCTCGGGCGCGCGTCCTCCGACGACCGCACTCCGCACCAGCGGGCCGGAGCGAGCCCTCGTTGCCGCCATGCAGCAGGCGGTCTTCAATCCGAACAACAACACGCTCTACGTGCTCGATGTCGCGCGCGCCGCAGTCGACGCACGCGAGCCCGCAACGAACGGCCTCAAAGTGCGGATCGCGGTCGGCGGAGAGCCAACGGCGCTCGCGCTGTATGAGAGTGCGAACACGATCCTCGTTCTCGATGCCTCGCAGAAACGAGTTACCGAGATCGACGCGGGAAGCAACACGGTCATCGGCGCGACGACGGTGGCGGTCGCTGGTACCCCAACGAGCATCAGCGTGGATCCGAACGCTGGAAAGATTCTCGTGACCACCGTATCGCCCCCGAGCACACCGGCCGAGAAGTCACCTGCCGGAGCGGTCGCCGTCATCGACGGATCGACGAAGCAGCTCGAGACGGTCCGCGAGATCGAGGTCGCGCCCAGTCTGGTTGTTCCGGACCCGAATCGAAGCCGCACGGCGATCGTTTCCCCGAACGCGACCACGATCGTCGACTCTTCGTACAAGGTGATCGAGACGCTACCCGGCGGGGTCAGCGCCGCGTTCTCCCGCCGTGGCGACGGCATCGCGGTGCTGTCTGCCTCCGGGACCGGATCGGTCCTGCGATTCAGTGGGGCGGGCTCGCCCATCGACGTCAAACTCGACGGAGTTCCGCGCGCAATGACGGCTCTTCCTGATGGCGGCTATCTGGTATTCGTCGAGGCAGGTCAGGCAGGCCGAGTGAGCAGGATCGGTCAGGACGGCAGCGTTGTCGGCACGATTGAGATCGCGATCACCAACGGCGATCTCCTGTACGACCAGGCGGCGAACCGATTCACCGTCGCGAGCGCGGGCCGGCTCTTCTCCGCTGATATGCCTACGCAGGTCGCGACAGGCCCAACCCAAAGTGCCAGCCGATCGCCCTCGGCCGCGTCTTCGCCTTCCACCTCGCCTTCGACAGCGCCGACGGTCGCGATCGTTCGGACCCCCGAGCCGTCTGTCGCGCCGGCCTCGCCGGACGCTAACCTGCTCAGTCAGGCGTTCCCGCTGGGCGCCAATCTCTACACCCTGCCGTTGCCCAAGAAGATCCAGCCGCGCTTGGTGACGTCGGCCGGGTCGCGACTCTGGATCCTCGACCAGTCGAACGGCGTGCATTCCTTTGACACGGCTACGGGCGAGCTCTACGGCTACGGCAGCCTCAAGGGCGGCGCGCGCGTCGGCTTCTGGGTCGCGTCGCCGTCGTTCGTCTTCGGCGTGGACGCCGCGAACGGCGAGGTCAGCGTCGTCGACGTCGCGAGGCAGCGGGTCGATGCGTATGCGACGAACTTGTTGAGCCAGGTCTCGGCCGTCGCCGTCGGAGGCGATAGCAGACTTTGGATCGGTCTGCGCGACGCGCCGTATCTGCTCGTGTTCGATGCCACCACACGCCTGATGCGGTCGATCGACCTGGCCGGCGCGAAGATCAGCGCCCTGACGGTCGACTCCTCGGGCCGGGTGCTGTACGCGGATGACTTCCGCGGCACGGTCGGTGTCATCGATGCCACGACCTCACACCTGAACGAGGTGGGATTCGCCAAGCGCGGGACGACCACCGCGCTGCTGGTCGACAGCACCAGCACGCTCTGGCTGGGCACGAGCGCCGGGGAGATCTACTCGGTGCGCGGCGGCGTCGCGCTACTCGCCGTCAGTGTCCAGAGGCCCGTGACCTCGTTTGCCGTCGACCGGACGGGCCGAGCGTGGTACTTGGCGCCGCTCCCGAGCGGTTTCGTCGGTTACATCTACGCCCCGGCCGATGGCAGCCAGGCAGCCCGGTCGGTGCCCGGACCAGTGATCAGCCTGAGTTTTAACGCCCCTGGCCGCGCCCTCCTCGCCGATCCACGTGGCGCCTTTTACATGAGCACCGAGGGTGCGCGATGACCGCAGCGACAAATCGACTGGCCCACTCGTCTAGGGCACGTGAGACGGATGGCCTGGCTAGGTCTGCCGTGGCGCCAATTGGCCGCCTATGGTACAAATCGGCCTCGGCGCGACTCGCTAGCTCAGGTCCTGTCCCACAAAGTGTCCGATACGGGTACGACCCCCGGGTGACACGACCCTCCGGGGAAAGGCCTGTCGGCCAACAGGCCAAGAACTGGTAAGGGGGTGAGCTGAGCATCAGGGGAAAATGCCCGCCGGAATGTTCTCGCGTTAGCGCTCGAGCACCAACGCAAACTTGCGACCCAGCGCCTCACGAGCACACCCACGCGAAGCACTAAATCGGAAACGAAAAGAAGGAAGGATCTATGCGGAGATTTACGACGGCAGTCACTGCCGCTGCGCTTGCTTTCAGCATGCTTGCGCTCGCGGTACCGGCTGCTGCAGTGACGGGCTACGACTCGCAGTACAACTCCGAGTCGGCGTTCGTCGACATTAACCCCGGGCAGACCCGGAACTTCCAGGTCTTCTTCATCAACGCCGGCACGACGACCTGGACACGCGGCACGAGCACGCAGGTTGACCTCGCAGCTTGCCTCGAGGACAAAGTGAGCTGCAACGTGCAGGACGCGAGAGAGGCCAGCTGGAACACGAACTGGCTTTCGACCACCCGCTACGCGACGACCTCGAACACGAGCGTCGCACCGGGCGGGGTCGGCACGTTCAGCTACAACATCACCGCGCCGGTCGGAGCCACGAACGGCATCTACCGGTTCAACGGTGACCTCGTCCTGTCGACGACAGGCGAGAAGATCCACCCTGAGGGCTACTACCAGGAAGCGAACCTGGGTGGTGTCGCTACCGGCACCGCGACGATCACCGATCTCGACCCCAACGAGGGTACGACTGCCGGCGACGACAACGTCGTCATCACCGGAACGGGGATCGTTTGCACCCCGGCATTCCCGTCAGTTTCGTTCGGCGGCACCGCTGCCGCCGTCGTCAGCTGCGGCAGCACATCCCTTACGGTGACATCGCCCGCGCACGCGGCCGGTAATGTGGCCGTGACAGTCACCAATAGCGGCCAGGGCCCCTCGAACTCACTGACGTTCGAATACCAGGACCTGGACGAGCCAGTCTTCACGTCAATGGCGGTTTCGGGCGACCTCCTGACGGTTACGTTCAGTGAGGGCGTTTGCACTGACACCGCTTATAGCCCCGCCGATTGGAATGTGACCAACATCTCCAACCCGTCCGGGGACCTCGCAGGCGCAACCTCCGGCGCGAACATTCCGGACTGCGCCGACGACGAGACCGTGACTAGCTTCGTCATCACGCTCGCTTCGGCAGTTCCTCCGGGAGCTCTTGTGGAGGCAACCCTGAACGAGAGCACTACTGGCGGTGGCGAGAACGTGAACTACGAAGACGCCTCTGGCAACTTCGCGAACGCACCGCAGGCCCGCCAGGCAACGGCGACGGCCCCAGAGACGGTTCAGCCCGACCTCATTTCGGCCAGCGGTAACGTTGGCAGCACGACTATCACGCTCACCTTCTCTGAGCCGATCTGGTGCGACGCGGGCTTCACCCCAGCGACCGAGATCACCGTCGTCAATCTGGACGGTACTGATCCAGCGGTCGTTAGTTACGGTTCGGATCCCTGCACGACAGACCGTGCAGCGGCCGAGACCACGTTCAACATCACCATCAGTGACGACATCGAGTCCGACTCGGAGTACGAAGTCACGATCGATGCTGACACTGAGGTTCAGGACGCGGCGGGCAACAACCTCGATGACAACGAGGCGTCCTTCACGGCTGGCGCAGGCGACTTCACGCCTCCGACCATCGTGGACGCTCGCGTTGCCGCGAACGTTGGGACCACGGACTTCACTGAGACCGACGACGCATTCACGCTGACGTTCAGCGAAGTCATGGATGCCGACGCAACGGGCGACACGATCCAGATCCAGGACCAGGACGGAACCGTCTTCACGCTTGCGTGCGGCGGTGCCCCGGCCACGACGAACTCCGTGACCTGCGACTGGAACACCGCGGAGACCGCGGTCACTGTGACGCTCGACGAGGCCATCACACCGCCACCGGTCGGTTCGGCTGGTGCAGGCGACACGCCTGGCATGCAGATCCCGTTCAACGTCACGACGCTCACTGGCTTCGCGGACGCGCAGGGCAACGTTCCGAACGTACTCGGTTCGTCTGACCGCCTTGTCGACTACGAGTAGCCAGCAGCCACTCGCGTAGCGATCCCGGACCGGGGCCCGCGAGGGCCCCGGTCCTCTTTTGTCCCGATACCCTTCTCGTGATGAGTCGCGTAAGACGAGAGAAGTCAGCGCGAAACCTTGCGTCCACCAATGCCGACCTCCTCACGTCACGACTGCGTCTGGTGGGCGTGGTTCTCCTGTGCGCAAAGGTCGCGCTGGTACCTCTCGCGTTCGATCAGGGTGCGGACAAGGCCTTCATCCTCCCAAAGGCGCTTCTCAGCCATGCGCTGTCGTATCTGCTCGTTGGGGTCATCTTTGCGCTCGTCATTCAGTTCGGTCGCCGGTCGATCACCTGGTCGTGGCTCCACGTTCCGGTCCTTGCGTTTCTCGCCGCAAGCGTCGCCGCGACCGCGGTAGCCGCGGATGTCCGGCTCGCCCTGTTTGGAACTCATGAGCGGATGCTCGGCCTCGGAACCATCGCCGACTGGGTCGTTTTCTACTTCGCGGTGGCCTTCCTGCTGCGTACTCCCCGCGATGCGGCGGCAGTCATCACTTCAACGGTCGTCAGCTCGATAGCGGTCGTGGCCTACGAGTTCGTTCAGTTCGCCGACAGAGACCCGCTTCGGTGGGTCCCTTCGGGCGCTTCCCGTCCTTTTTCGACTCTGGGCAACCCGACGATGCTCAGTCAGTACCTGACGACGCTCGCGATGGGCATCCTGGCGCTCGGGACCGTTACCTCTGCGCTGGATCGTCGCCTGCGTATTGGCCTGGTGCTGTGGTCGGCGGTGTTGCTCGTTGGCGCGGCCACAACCGGAACTCGATCGTCATTGCTCGGGGTCGCAGCGGGAAGCGTCATTCTGGTGGCCCTGGTCTGGGCGTTGCATCCGAGCAGGTGGGCTCGCGCCATCAGCCTGGGTACCGCGGTTGCTGCCACGCTTGCGCTGACGGCTCTGGTGGCATTCACCCCACTCGGCGCGCGGGTCGCCGCCCTAGTGGAAACTGCGACGGCAGAGCTCGATGACGATGCGCTGACGCGCGTGGAACCGTCCACCGAGTCACGCCTCGCTCATTACCGCATCGGGGTTGAGATGTTCCTGGAGCGCCCGATCCTCGGATACGGGCCGGACAATTTTCCGGTCGGTGTCGCGGAGCACCGTAGCGAGAGCGAACCACCCGAGGTCCGGCTGTCACTAGCGACGAGCGCGCACAGCTGGATCCTGTACGTGGCGACTGGTAGCGGGCTCATCGGTTTGGCCTGCTTCATCGCGATCGCCCTCACGGCGATGGCGATGACCCTAAGGCACGGCTTCCACCCAATTGGCCTCGCAGGGGCTGTCGCGCTGGCTGCGTTCTTGGGAACAGGCTTGACCACCGTGACGGAGATCGACACGGACTGGCTCTTCTGGGCCAGCGCCGGCGCGATCGCGGCCGTTACCGGACGCGAGGTTCCGTCTCGCCTGCCGTCTCGGAGACCGACCTCCCGCACAAAACACGCGACCGCTCAAGCCACGTCGACCACGAGGTCCGCCGCGACTGCCGCGTGTATCGCGTTGGCTCTGGTCCTCGCAGCCGCCAGCGTCGGGGCCTACCAGGCCTCTCGACTCGGTCGCGAGGCCTCGGCCGCGCGACTAGCTTCAAGCCCGAGGGCTGTTGACCTTGGGGTGGCGGCTACCAAAGCCGACCCGGGTCGATCCGCGTACTGGCACTATCTGGGGCTCGCTTACGTGTCCGGGAAACGCTGGCCGGAGGCGATCGCCGCTCTCGAGGAATCGGTTCGACTCGCGCCATACGACGTGCGTCCGATGGGCGATCTCGCTCGTGCACAACTGGTGCTCGCCGGTGCCGGCGACGACAAGGCGCGCAGGGCAGCTCTTGCGGTCGCCGACAGAGTTGTACAGACCGACCCGAACAGCCCGCACGCGCAGCTGACGAGGGCCGTCGTAAAGCAGGTCACAGGCGATCCGAACGAAGCCAACCGTGCCGTGGATCGAGCACTCTTTCTGGACCCCGACTCGATCAACATTCAACTGTGGACCACGGCGACGCAAATCAAGATCGCGCAGGCTCGCGCGTCGGAAGCTATCTCTATCGCGCGGCAAGGCCTCGCGATCCATGGACGGTTCCGGAGCTCCGCCGATCTCCGTTACGAGCTGGCGCGGGCGCTGGTCCTGGACAACCAGCCACTCGAGGCGTTGAAGGAGCTCGATATCGCTTTGGGCATGCAACCAAGCGAGGCCGCGGAAAGACTCCGCACGCAGATTCGCGCCGGGTTATCCAGATGACCCGCAGCCCCAGAACGTCGCTCAAACTAGGATCGAGCGGGTGCGGGTGAGGTTGCCATGACCGAACGGTCAAAGGCGCGAGCAGCTGTCCAAAGGCGCTCGCCCGCCCTCCGCGGTCGCCAGCTCATCGTCTTTGACGCGATTGCCGCGATCGGGTCGTGGGTTATCGCATTAGGCCTTCGCTTCGACGCCCCATCAGAGCCGTTCGTCACCTACCTCACCGCTTTCCTGTGGTTCGTGCCTGTACTCGTCGCCGCGCGGCTCGCGGCGTTCGTCTGGCTGCGGCTCTACCAACGGGCGTGGCGATACGCGAGTGTCGATGAGCTCGTCGCGGTCGTGTTGGCCGTGGTTGGTTCGTCCGTCGTCGCCTACGCGGCTCTCTTCACGGTGGTCCTGACGACTCCGGTGGTCGCTCTGGGCTTTCCGCGGAGCGTCGCGATCACCGACACGGTTCTCATGATCGCGCTGGCCGGCGCGTGGCGTTTCGCGCTTCGCATCTCGGGGATCGGCCGCAGAGGTGCCTCTGCTTCCGATGCAACATTCGAGCGCGCGCTCGTCGTTGGCGACGGCGCAGCGGCGCTCGCGACGATCCGTGAGCTTCGAGCCAACCCGAGCCTCGGACTGAACGTTGCCGGGATCCTCGCCGATGACCTCCCGAAGAATCAGCGCCTCATGGGTCTTCCCGTGCTCGGCGCGCGCAACGACCTCCAGGCCGTCATCCGGCGTCACGACGTGCGAGTCGTGCTCCTCGCTCTCCCCTCGGTGGACGGTCGAACACTGCGGCGACTGGTTCGCGTCGCGGAGGGAGAAGGAGCGCGGTGCCTGACCGTTCCCAGCATCGCCGAGGTTGTCGCCGGAAGAGTGCTGATGAACGCGATTCGGGAGATCGAGGTCGAGGACCTCCTCCGACGGTCGCCCTCACGCATCGATCTCCAGCTCGTCTCCGATTCTCTCCGCGACACGTGCGTCCTCATCACCGGGGCAGGCGGATCGATCGGCTCGGAGCTCGCCCGGCAGATCGTCGCGTTCCGGCCGCGGCGCCTCCTGCTGCTTGGACGAGGCGAGAACAGCATCTTCGAGATGATCCACAGCCTTCCTCCTACAGGCGCGACAGAGGTCGTGCCGGTGATCATGGACATTCGAGAGCGTCGGCAGGTCATGCGACTCTTCTCGCAAACCAGGCCCGACGTTGTGTTCCATGCCGCGGCGCACAAGCACGTCACCTTCATGGAGACCTATCCCGAGGAGGCCGTCACGGTAAACGTGCTTGGTACGGCAAATGTCGTCGACGCCGCGCAGAGCGCACATACCGGCCGGTTCGTGTTCATCTCGACCGACAAGGCCGTTAACCCGACGAGCGTCATGGGTACGACCAAGCGGATAGGGGAACTCCTAGTCCGTGAGGCCGCGCGGATGAGCGCCCTTCCGTACACCGCGGTTAGGTTCGGCAACGTCCTCAGCAGTCGCGGCAGCGTCATCCCTCTCTTCCGCCAACAGCTCGCCCACGGTGGCCCGCTGACCATTACAGACCCGGACGCGATGCGCTACTTCATGACCATCCCAGAGGCGGTGCAGCTCGTGTTGCAGGCCGCGATCATGGCGGAGCCCGGCGACACGTTCGTCCTCGACATGGGCGAGCCAGTCCGCATCGCCGAGCTCGCCCACGACTTGATCGAGCTTCACGGGCTCGACCCTGAAGAAGACATCGAGATCCAGATCATCGGACGGCGCCCCGGCGAGAAGCTTTTGGAGGAGCTCTACTTGCCGAGCGAACGACCGGAGCCTACGTCGCACGAAGCGATTCGCAGAGTGCGGGGAGACGAGCGGTCCACAACGGATGTTCGCGAGCGGGTCGACCGGCTGGCGGCTCTCGCCGACGGTGCGGATCGTCCAGCACTGATCCGGTTGATGACAGACATCGTCCCGGAGTACACCCCGGACACATCCACCCCGAGCCCGTCGCGCACCGAAAACGTCTAGTCCTCGACGACTCCACTAGGCGCGCCCGGGCGCTTTTATGCTTCCGAGAGATGTGCGGAATCGTCGGACGGTACAACTTCCGGACGGGCCGCCCGGTCGAGGCTGGGCTCGTCGTATCGATGGCAGACCTGATCGCTCACCGCGGTCCGGACGACTCGGGATCCTTCGTCGCCGGTGGGGTGGGCCTTGGGAACAGACGCCTTGCTATCGTCGACCTGAGTCCAGCAGGGCACCAGCCGATGCGAGCCGGCAATGCCGATGTCTGGGTCACCTACAACGGGGAGATCTACAACTTTCCACAACTCCGTATTGAGCTCGAACAGCACGGGCACCGCTTCCGCTCGCAGACCGATACGGAGGTCCTGCTCGCGGCGTACCTCGAGTGGGGAGACGATTGCCTGAAACGTCTCCGAGGGATGTTCGCGTTCGCGATCTGGGATGCTCGTGGCCAGCGGCTCTTGCTCGCGCGCGATCGCGTCGGCAAGAAGCCGCTGTACTACACCCTTGATGAGGATGGACTCGCGTTCGCATCCGAAACAAAAGCATTCTTAGCCGATCGGACGTTTTCGCCGCGCCCATCCCTGCCGGCCATCTCCGAATATTTGACCTATCAATACGTCGCGAGTCCGCGAACCGCCTTCGAGGGCGTCTGGAAGCTGCGACCTGGGCACTACCTCGTCGCGGATCGCTCTGGCATACGCACGGAGCGGTACTGGCGTCTTCGCTACGACCGCAAGATCCAACTCGACGAAACAGCGGCGATTGAGGCGGTCACTGCAAAGCTTCGCGAGTCCGTCCGCATTCGGCTGATCAGCGACGTACCGCTGGGCGCCCTCCTGAGCGGGGGCATCGATTCGAGCGCCATCGTCGCCTTCATGGCCGAACAGACGTCCAGCGCCGTCAAAACCTTCTCGATCGGCTTCGACGAGCGGGACTACAACGAGCTTGCGTTCGCGCGGTCGGTCGCGCAACGTTTTGGCACCGATCACCACGAGTTCGTGGTCCGCCCAGATGCGCTCTCAGTCCTCCCTGAGCTCGCTTGGTGCTACAGCGAGCCCTTCGGCGATTCATCGGCGGTCCCGACGTACTACCTCGCCCGGCTGACTCGGGAGCACGTCGCGGTAGCGCTCAATGGGGACGGCGGCGATGAGAACTTCGCCGGCTACCCGCGGTACCTGGCGAACGTGTTGGCGGCGCGGGTTGACACGCTGCCAAAGATCCTCCGAGACGGCGCAGTTCGGCTCGCGCCACTCGCCGGAAACGGAGCGAGTCCACGCTCGGTCCGAGGCAAGCTACGACGGTTTGCCGAGGCGTTGGACGAATCGCCAGCCCATAGGTACTCGCGCTGGATCTCCCAGTTCCGACCGCCGCTGAAAGAGGAGTTATGTACCCTCGCATTCCGCGAGGCTGCCGGCGAAGAGGATTACGCGAGCCTCATCGTGGACGCATACGACAACGCGACCGCGCCAGACCTCGTCGATCGGACGCTGGCTGTCGATGTCGAGACCTACCTGCCAGAGGACCTCCTCGTGAAGATGGACATCGCGGCAATGGCGCACGGTCTCGAGGGCCGCTCGCCCTTCCTCGACCACGAATTCATGGAGCTGTGCGCGAGCCTGCCCTCTTCGTTGAAGCTACGAGGCCGAACGACGAAGTACCTCTTGAGGCGCGCGCTTAAGGGCGTCGTTCCGGAGGTCGTGTTGACTCGACCGAAGATGGGATTCGGGGTGCCAATCGAGCAGTGGTTTCGAGGTGAGCTCAAGAGCTACGTGCGCGACATCCTTCTTGGCCCCTTGGCAGTCTCGCGAGGGTACTTCGATTCCGCCGTCATCGATCGGCTGATTCGCGAGCACGAAGCTGGAACACGCTCATGGCATCACCACTTGTGGAGTCTCTTGATGCTCGAACTCTGGCATCGTGCGTACATTGATCGGCAGAGGTCGAGCATCACCGCAGCGCCGGTCCCGCCGGTAACTATCCGATCTTCCTGAGCACTTGACGCGTCCTCGCATCCTCGAGATCTGCGCGGTGGACTTCACCGCCGTCCATCTACTGCAGCCGCTTATGGACGGCTGCCGCGCGGCCGGCTGGGATGTCGAATTCGCCTGCTCACCTGGACCTGGCGCTTCGCGCCTCCAGGAGGGCGGGTTCACTTATCGGCCGTTCAAGGTCAGCCGGCGCCTCTCGCCGGTCGCGAATGGCCGCGCTTTGCTCAGCCTCGCCGCCGAGCTGCGGCGGGATCCTCCGACGCTCGTTCACACCCACACCCCGATCGCCGGACTGATTGGGCGTTTTGCCGCGAGGCTGGCGAACTGCCGACGCATCGTTCACACGTTTCACGGGCTGCCTTTCGCCGCAGACACCTCCGGACTCGGTTCGGACGCATATCTTGGGCTTGAAAGAATCGCCTCTCGGGTAACGACCTCCTTCTTCAGCCAGAGCCAGGGGGACGCGGCGAGAGCGGTCGACCTCGGCATCGCGCGCGGCAAGGACATACTCGTGATTGGCAACGGTGTCGACCTCTCTCGCTTTCGGCGCGACGATGTCATCCGAGCGGAGGTTCGCAGGGAGCTCGGTATCCCGACGAGCGACCCTGTCGTGCTCTTTGTCGGTCGGCTCGTGCGGGAGAAGGGCATCCTCGATCTTGCGGAGGCCGCCCGGGTGGCCGACTTCCCTGGACTCATCTACCTCATCGTCGGCGATGCCCTACCAAGCGACCGCGATCCCGTGACGTCGGAGCTCGAACGTCATCCGGCAGCGCTCGCCCTCGGTGGGCGCTGGCGCCAGCTCGGATATCGATCGGACGTCGAGCGCCTCCTCAACTGCGCCGACCTGCTCGTTCTCCCGTCTTACCGTGAGGGGCTGCCGAGGAGCGTGATCGAAGCCATGGCCGGTGGCATTCCGGTTGTGGCGTCCGACATTCCGGCCTGCCGCGAGCTTGTCGAGCCTGGCGAGACCGGTCTGCTGGTCCCGGTTGGCGAGCCGGCCCCCTTGGCAGCGGCGATCCGTCAGCTCGTGGGCGACCCGGCGCGCCGAACGGCGATGGGTCTTGCCGCGCGCCGGCGCGCCGAGGCTCGCCACGACGAGCGATTGGTCATTCGCAGGCAGCTCCAAGTGTTCGAACGCCTTCTGTGAAGATCGTGGTCACGGGGGCTGCGGGCCTCACCGGCTCGGCAGTCACCCGCTTGCTCCTGGACCGCGGCCATGAGGTCATCGCAGGCGTGCACACGCGGGAGCGGGCCTCAGGGGTCGATCCTCGCGCTCACATCGCTGTGTTGGACCTTGGCGATGTGGATGCGGTGACGCCAGTCATTCGTTCGTGCGACGCGCTCGTCCACGTCGCGGGCATCCATCTGGCCGAGGCGGTTGCCCGAGCGTGCGGGGGAGGCGATCCGGCCCGCTTGGTCGTCGTCAGCACGGCAAACGCAATGCTTCCGCAGCACCCGAACGCCGCGATGTACCTGGCGAGGGAAGACCGGTTGAGAGCCGCTCGGCCGGACTTAATCGTGGTTCGTCCGACAATGATTTACGGATCCCTCCGTGATCGCAACGTACACAAGGTCGTCCTGCTCGCGCATCGTTGGCGGCTCCTGCCGGTCCCGTCTTCTGGCGGTGCTCGCATCCAGCCGGTTCACTATCTTGACCTTGCCCAGGTTCTGGTCCGGGTCCTGGACCGCGATGTAGGACCGACCCTCGCCGCCGGCGGCCCTTCGGCACTGACTCTCGAACAGTGCGCACGACTCATCTTCGGCGCGCTCGGCATGCGTCCACGTCTGGTTCGCATTCCCGTCTCGCCGGCCCTCGACGTCGCTCGGGTGTGGGATCGAGTCACCGGCTCGAGGCTCGCGCCGCGCGTCGCCCGCTCTGAGATCGACCGCGTCGTCGATGTCGGCGAGATGATGCGGGTCACCGGCATTTCGCCGCGGACCTTCGAGGATGGGCTAGGGTCGCTGATCAGCGAGATGCGCGCGTCCGGGGCGCTATGACCTCGAAACGAGTGTTCGATCTGATCGTCGGCGTGCCCCTGGCTCTCGTCAGCCTCCCCATCCTCATCACGGTCGGTCTGGCGATCTCGTTCATAGACGGACCACCGCTCCTGCTGCGGCAGAGCCGGGTGGGAGCGCGGCAGATTCCTTTTGTGATGTTCAAGTTCCGCACGATGGCCACGGGCGTCCCGGTCGTGGCGAAGTCCGCGCTGGCGTCCGACCAGGCCCTGTACACGAGGCTCGGTCCAGCTCTACGCCGGTCCAGCCTCGACGAGCTGCCGCAGATCATCAACGTCCTCATCGGCAACATGAGCCTTGTCGGTCCGCGACCGGCCCTTCCGAGCCAGCATGACCTGCTGGAGCTTCGCCGCAGGAAGGGCGTCGAGGTGCTGCAGCCCGGAATGACCGGACTCGCCCAGGTCAAAGGCCGCGAAGCGCTGACGCTTTCCTCGAAGACGCGGCTGGAGGCGCTCTATCTGCGCCGACGCTCGGCCGGGCTCGATTTACTCATCATGGTGTGGACGCTGCGCGCGCTCTTTGCCAGCCGAGGCGCCTACTAACGAGGCGACGGCGTCATTGCCGATTTCCCGGTTCTCTCCGCGACGAGCTCGCGGAGTCCCTCCTCGAACGAGACGGCGGGAGACCAGTGCAACTCCTTCTTCGCGCGTTCGTTCGAGACGAGCGCGGACGGGACTTCGGCCTTCCGCGGCGGCGAGAACTCGATGGTGGTTGGGATGATCCGCACGATCTGCTCCGCCAGCTCTCGGACAGTGATCATCTTGTCGCCCACGATGTTGTAGACCCTGCCCGGTTCCGCGTGTTGGAGCGCGGCCGCGAACCCCGCGCCGATGTCGCGCGCGTGGGTGAACTGCCTGCCCTGCTGCCCCGTGCCCTGAATGGTGATGGCCTCGCCGCGCATCGCGCGATCCGTGAAGAGCGAGAAGACACTGTTCGGCCGCATCCGCGTTCCGTAGGCCGTGCCCAGGCGTAATGCGGATACGTGGAGCGACCGCATCCGCTGATATGCCAGGGCGATTTGCTCGCCGGCCAGCTTCGTGATGCTGTAGGGATGTTCCGGAGTGCAGGGATGATGTTCATCCATGGGTTGGTACCGTGGCTCGCCGTAGACCTCCCACGTCGAGGCGTAGACGAGCCGCTTCACCCCCGCCTTGAGCATCGCATCACAGACCCTTGCGGTGGCCACAACATTCACATCCGCCGCGAGTGACGGCTGCTCGCCGGCCAGGTAGACATCGCCGATAGCCGCGAGATGGCAAACGAATTCAGCTCCTTCGAATGTACCGATGAGGTCATCGCTCGCCCGCAGGTCCAGCTTGCGGGAGGGGTGTCGATCAGTGGGCGCCTGGTCGATGACGGTGATCTGGTGCTCCGTGGCGAGCGAATCCGCCACGTGCGAACCGAGGAAGCCGGCCCCACCCGTCACTATGCCCCGCAAGACGAAGCCTCCTCTTCGGACCGATCGCATGCCCACAGAACGGACTCGGTGAATACGTACGTGATCAAGGAACCCGATACTAGAGACCCGGTCGAATGACGCCTCCTTTGTTCCAACGCCCTCGCGGCACCGTAACGAGACCAGATGCCTAAGCGGCGCGGAAGGGCACGACCAGCCCGCGCCAAGGTCCCCCAGAGAAACGGGGCCTCTTCGTCGCCTTGGCGGGCTGTTGGCATCGCCGTCGTTTGTTTGGAGATCGCGATCTTTGTGCTGGTCTTCGATACGACCGCTCTGACGATCTTCGATCTTCCAAAGGCGGTTTTCACCCATGCCGTTGCATGGGCCTTATTCGGGGTGCTTCTGGTAATTGGTATCACCCACGGAGTTCGGGTACCGGTCTCTCCGATATTCGTTGCGCTCTATCTGGTCCTTGGCGTTGCGGTCCTCACGACTTTGACCGCCGAGAACAAATACATCGCGCTCTTTGGGGACGCTAGCCGATACCTCGGACTCACGACGCATGCCGTTCTCGGGCTGATCGCCCTCGCCATGGCGGCCACTCTCGAATACCCGCGGCGGGCAGCCGCCATTGGCTGGACGGTTGCGGCTGTCTCTATTGGGGCCGCCTTCTACGCCATCGTCCAGAGGATCGGCGCCGACCCCGTGCAGTGGACGGACCTCAACGAACAGGCCCGGCCCTTCTCGACATTCGGGAACCCGGACTTCTATGGGCAGTTCCTAGCCGTGGTTGCCCTCGGTTCCGCGGCGACGCTCGCGTTCGCAATCGCGGGACGCGGTTCCCGTCTTGCGGTGGGAGTCCTCGCGATCGTCGCCGTCGGCCTCATGCTTGTCGTCGCCACGCGGGGATCTTTCGTCGGCGTGGCAACGGGTTCTGTTGCGTTGGGCCTGCTCTGGCTACGACGGGCGCGGCTGACCCGTCCCAATCTGATCCGCTTCGGGATGGTGAGCACGCTCCTCGCGGTCGCTTTGGCGATCATGCTCGTCGCCACACCGCTCGGCGGCCGAATCCTCGACATCAGCCGCGGGGTCGGGCTTCGCGACCGCCAGCTGCTTTATGACTCGGCCATCCAGATGTTCCTCGATCACCCGGTGCTCGGGGTGGGCTTCGAAAACTTCGCCGTGGCGTATCCGAAATATCAGCAGGCCGAGTGGTTCGAGCTTGCCGGGGTCAACTCCACAAACAGCTCCGCTCACAACTGGATCCTCCACATCGCAACGACGACCGGCACCGTCGGTCTCTTAGCGAACCTGGCGCTTCTCGGAGCCTTCGCGGTGCATGTTTGGCGACGCGCGCGCGATCCCGATGCGCCAGCACTCCTTGTGGCTGCCGTCGCGCTCGCCTCCTTCTATGGGAGCGGCCTCGTTCTGCCTGGCGCGCAGAGCATTCAATGGATTCCGTGGGTATGCTTCGGCGTCGCGCTAGCCAGCGAGCTGCGGACGGCGCGCGCCATCAGCTTGCTGCCTCCACTCCGAGTCCCGAGGTTCGCGCCGCACGCGATCGTGGTGGCTCTGGCATCCGTTGGGTTGATTCACCTCGGGAGTTTTCAGGCGGACCGATACGCGAAGGCTGTCGTCGTGAAGTTGACCAGGTCGGAGGCGCAGGACGCGGTCAGGTACGCTCGCCTCGCTACCTCGACCGACCCGGGGCGTGCGGCGTATTGGAATGATCTTGGTCGTGGGCAGAACGGAATCCAGGACTTCACTGCTTCGCGGGCCGCTTATCGCGAGGCTACGATCCGCGCACCCTACACGGCGGCGTTCTGGTGGAACCTTGCAACTGCGGAGATGGAGCTAGCCAAGCGAAACGAGGCGGGCGCACGTGAGGCCGCGTTCGAGGCGATGCGGCGCGCGATCGAGGCAGGCCCGGAGAATCCCGAGAGCTACGATCGGCTTGCACGCATCCAGTTCAATCTTGGCGACTACCGCGGAAGCGTCGAAAACGAGAAGCGGGCGATTGCACTGCTTTCGAAAGAGCCGAAGTACTACGTGCAAGCAGCCGAGTCGGCCCGTCAGCTACGCGACAGTGGCGCCACGATCGAGTTCCTGCAACAAGGCGTCGCGGCGACAGATTCGAACGAAATCCGGCTACAGCTTGCAGTGAGGCTCATCGAGGCTGGTCGGCGTGCGGATGCCCGCCAGGTGCTTAGAGACCTCCTTGCGAAGGACCCACAGAACGCGCCCGCCCGGGACCTGTTGCGGCAGCTCGAGGCGGTGCCTTAGTGATTGGCGGTGCGTTTCCCGACCGGCAGAGGTAGAGCGCCTCGAAGAAGCTGCGCGGTACCAAGGCTGACCGCTCGAATAGAGTCATCCAGCCAGTAGGAATCGGGTACGTCCCCCTCGCGAGCGTTATCTCATCCAGGTCGTTGTAGAAGCGGCGCCACTGTTTCGTATAAAACGCTCCCTTGCAGATGCGATCGACGAGCTTCAGATAGTGGGCGATCTGATCTTCTCGCATTTCGTGGAGCGTGCTGACCGTCAAGACGATGTCGGCGTAGCCATCGGGTAGCTCTTCAAGCTGCTGCGGCTCGAGAAAGACCAGACGGGCGCGGTTCATTTCCGCCTCGACATCGGCATAACGGTTGAACGGACGGAAACGAAAGGCCTCGCGTTCGGGTAGCACGGAAGTGAGGTAGCGCTGGGAGACATATAGCGCCGGTGGGATGTCGACGATGTGGTACTGAATCTCCGGGCGAGCCTGGGCAAAAACGTACGCGAGGCGGCCATAGCCCGCCCCGAGCTCAACGACCCGGCGGACGGGTAGATCAGGCGGCATGCCACTCATGACTGCGGCGTACTCCTCCACCGAGTGGCAGAGGTCTTCGGAGATCGTCCGACCGCCGTAATGGACGACGATCGGATTCCCTGTGCGGGGTTCCTCGAGCCGATCGAGCAGGTCCCCTCCAGGTACGTGCCGCACGGCATTCGCGTAGAGCGCAAGGGCGATCGCGAAGCTTCGTTCGGGCCATCCGCCTCCTTCCACTCTGGCGTCAAAGACACTCCTGTCGGGATGACGGATCCAGCTCATTACCAGGACCGGGATCGATCGAAGAAATCCCGCCGCACCAAACTGGAAATACGACGTATTCAGTGTTCGCTTGAAGTTGCCGAGGCCGCTTTCATGGAGCAGCAACCCCACATGTCGCTGGTTAAGGGACTCCCAGAATCGCGAGGGCTGATATGTGCGCGGCGCGCGTGCAAATTCCTTGAACATCGCCGCGAGTTCGGGGGGCGGGGCAATTGCCGGCGTGCTTTGGTCGGGCTCAGCCGATCGATGTCGAACGACGCCGATCCGCCCGAGGCTTACCCGAGAAAGTGCGAGTAACAGCGCGGCGGTCGCGGTGTCGGTAACCACGAACTCCGGACGGAGCGGAGGACCTGAGATCGCTGCCACCAGATAGCCGGCGGTGCTCCCCAACAGAAGCCAACCCATCATGCGCACGAAATCGGCCGCCTGGGTGAGGGTGCCCACGCTCTGATATGTGCCGGATCGCGCCAGAGCCACTCCCTTAGCGACGACCACAATCGCAACTGCCCCGAATGGGATGGCGAGGCCGGTGATCGCAACCCACGAGCCCGCGAACGCAAGGACGAGAATGACAAGATCCAGCACCAGAAGATGCCGTCCGCGTATGCGACGGGCTTTCAGTGTCGGCACCCGGCAATTATTCCCCGGCATCGATCGCCCGCTACTTTTCACGAGTGACTTCCGTCGCGGCACTGCAGCTCCTATGGCGCCTCGCCACGGGTGGGCTTGCCCTGCTGACTGCGCTTCTCGTTTCCGTGAATCTGGGCCTTCCGACCCAAGGGGTTGTAGCCACGAGCATGAGTGTCGTCATCGGACTCTCCGTCTTAACCGGGTCCGGATTCATGCATGCCGCGGCGTTCCTATCGGCGCGACGGCCCGACGAGGCGGGAACGCTTGGTCGGCAGACCGCATTGGTGACTCTCGGCACAGGAACCGTTGTTGGCGTCCTTGCCGCCCTGATCGGACCACGGGTCGCCCCAACCCTTCCGGTCTTGTGGTGGCACATCGCCCTTGCGCTTCCGTTCATACAATTGGCCCAGCTCTGCCTCGGCCTGCAGCAAGGCCTTGGGCGGTCCCGAGCCTATGTCGCGATCTACGTTACACAGCCCGTCGCCGCGTTCGTCCTAGCCGTGATCGGGTCGCTGCTCGCCGCGGCCTCGGAACAGCCCAGCGATTGGGCGGGTCCGATCATCACGGCGCCATTCATCTTGCAGGGCCTTCTTTCCGCTTTCGGTTTGCTCAGACTCCCGCGTCGAGCCGAAGACGATGAAGTCCGCACCGTCCTTTCGTACACGGCGCGGATCTATCCAAGCGCGGTCGCACACTATTTGAGTTACCGCCTTGATCTGATCTTGGTGAGCGCACTCCTTGGCTCCCGTGCCGCCGGCCTCTACAGCCTTGCACTGAATGGCGTCGACGCCGTTGCTCGTGTTGGCCAGACGGCCGCTACCGTGCTCTTCCGCCGTTTCTCCGAAGCCGATCTGCGGCGCGGCGTCGCGCTGGCGAGGCGGAGCGCGATCTATGCGGGAGCTCTGAGTCTGATCGCCGGCGTCTTGCTCGCGGCGCTGATTAGTCTTCTGGGTGATCTGGGAAGTGATATTCAGGTACTAGGTCGCTTGATGTTCATTCTCTCCGTAGGAGGCGGGGCGATCAGCGCGTGGACCGTGCTCGCGGCGTACCTAGCCGCGAACGATCGGCTCGCCGCGGCCGCACGCGTGAACATTGTCTTGTTGGCGCTCAGCCTTTCTTGCTACGTGTTGCTCATTCCGATCATCGGCGTGTACGGCGGGGCCATAGGGACGAGCGTCGGTCTGGCCGCCGCCGGGTGGCTCGGCTATCGGGAGGTCGGGCGCGTCCGGTCCGAGCCCGGTGGGGACTCGCTCGCGGCTCTCTTGAGGAATCCGTTTGGAAAGTAGGTAAGCAAGAACTTCTCACGGGATTTGTCTACCTGGAAGGCAGGGTCCTCGCGAAGGAACTCGTCTACGGCCTCGTGTGGTCCGGGACCGTGTTCGGGCATGACCGGGTGCCCGTTCACGTTGGTGTCCTCAACCACGAGGTAGCTTCCTGGCGGGACGAATTCGCGATACGCCCGAAGTTCTCGCGCGACGTGCTGGGCTTGGTGGTTCGAGTCGAGTACGACCAACACACGTGCGGCGCCGACCGCGGCGTGACGAACCTGGTCCAGGATCTCGGGCGAGGCCGAATCTCCTATGAGGAAGCGGATCCGCGGATGAGTCACGCGCGCCGCGCCACGGATATCGATCGACAAGACCCGGCCGTTGCCCACTAGATCGCAGATCGACGCAAAAAACAGAGCTGAACCGCCGAGATCGCTGCCGGTTTCGATGATCAGATCCGGCCGGAGCTCGGTGATGATCTCCTGATAGATCCAGCAGTCGAGAGGCGATTTCAGAATCGGGACGCCGAGCCAGTAGGTCTGTTGCAGGGCCCCGCTGTGGAACGACAGAAGGTGGAAGCGGGCGACCACGTCGTCCGTCGATGCGATCTGACGTCCGAGCCAATCTGCCCGAGAACTCGCCTCGACATCAGCCATCAGTCGGCGGTACCGCGCGGGGCCGAGAAGTGCATAGAGCAGCGCACGCCGGGGGTAACGAAGCGCTTTCCTCAAATCAGGCACTCCCCGCAGACTACCTAACGTGCATCGAATTGGTGCGGGTAGCTCGCCCGTGACGTTCTCAGTCCTTGTCCCGACACGGAATGGTGGAGCGCTCCTACCGGACGTTCTCCAGTCGGTACTGAGCCAGACCGGCGATTTCGAGGTCGTAGTCGCCGACAACGCAAATACGGATGCGACGCCGTCCGTTCTCGCTTCCTTTTCCAGCGACGACCGTCTCGTCATCCTTCGCTCCGAAACAGTCCTATCGGTCACCGACAATTGGATGCGCGCGCTTCGTAACGCACGCGGTCGCTATTTGCTCATGATTGGTGACGACGACCTCCTGCGCCCGCGCTTTTTCGATCGCGCGCAGGAAGCGCTTACGCGGCATGACTGGCCAGACTGCCTCACCTTCAACGCGTACTCCTACGTGGCGCCTAGATCCTTCAGTCCGACGGCCCCTCCGTATTGGTCGCCTCGGCACTTCGATCTCGGGGCGCTCCTACCGGAGAGAGAGCTCCCGCGCGGCGAGCGTTTCCGGATCGTCAACGACATGTTCCGGTTCCACGTGCGCTTTCCTCTCAACATGCAACTCACGCTCTTCTCGCGCGACGCTGTGGCGGCAGTCCCCGGCGAATTTTTCCGGGCACCATTCCCCGATCATTTCGCCCTCAACTCGATGCTGTTACGTGCGCGGCGATTCGTTGTCATTGACCAACGCCTCGTGATCGTGGGCGTCTCGCCGAAATCATTTGGTCATTACTTCTACGGCGGACAGCAGCGCGACGGCGTGCGCTATCTCGGATCGGGAGCCGCGTTTGGTGGGATGATCGAGGGCAGCGAGCTTGTCAACTCCATGCACACGTGGCTTGTCGCTCTGCGCGACACTTATCCCGAGCTTGCGAATGCGCGGATCGCCCGGTGGCAGTACGTCGCCCGCCAGGTCAACCACTGGTACCGCCAGGCCGAATTCGGAAGGCTTCCGCTCAGGGGGCTCCTCGCACGAGCGCGTTCGCTCCGGCCGTGGGAGGTCTTGACGGTCATGGTGCCGATTCTCGGCTACCGCCTGACCAGGCGACTCCGAGGGCTGCTTCGCGGAGGTGAACGCTCTTACATTCAGGATTCTTGGCCGGCGCTTCTACCGACGCCGCACCCTTCGATCACAGAGTTCGCCGCGAGCCTTCCCCCGGAGTGACCGGCCGCGTTCGTGTGCTATGCCTGACGCCGTACCCGACGTCGAACGCCGGAGTTCGTCTGAGGATCGACCAGCAGGTCCCCGAGCTCCGTCGTTTGGGCATCGACGTCACGCTCTCCCCTTTTCTGGACCAGCAGGGCCTCAGCGTCGCTTTCCGGCGCGGCCATACGGTGGCGAAGGTGCTCGCGGTCCTGCGTGGCTTCATCAGGCGCGTGACAGACGCGATGAGACTTGGTGAGTTTGACCTCATCCTCATCTACCGCGAATCGTCACCGCTTGGCCCACCATTCATCGAGTGGCTCGCACATCGTCGAAACATCCCGATCGCCTATGACTTCGATGAGGCGATTTTCGTGCCGAACATCCACGGCGCAAATCGCGCCTGGGCCTGGCTTCGCGATTGGGCAAGGCCTGCCTGGGTTTCGGCGATTGCGGCCGCAGTGACCGTGCAGAACGAGTACCTCGCCGAATTCGCGCGGCGTTGGAACGCGCACGTCAGTGTTATTCCAACGCCCGTCGACACAGAGGCCCGACGCCCCCGCGAGACTCGTCGGCCCGGGCCCGTCGTCATCGGCTGGCTTGGGTCCGAGACGACCGCACCCTACCTCCATCTGGTTGATGAGGCCCTCGCCCAGGTCAGCGCAAGCCGCGACGTCATCATCCGCGTGATCGGCGGTCCATACGAGAATCCAGGGGTCCCTCGACTCGACGTCCGCGAGTTCGCCCTCGAACGTGAGCAAGCGGACCTGGAGAGTCTCGACATTGGCATTCTTCCCGAGCCGGATGATCCATGGACGCGTGGCAAGGGTGGATATAAGGCGCTCCTCTACATGGCGGTCGGAATACCCGTCGTCGCCTCGCGCGTGGGAGTGAATATGGATATCGTTTCCGATGCTGAAACGGGTTTCTGCGTTTCCACATCGACCGAATGGGTTGCGGCGCTCTGCCGCCTTGCCGATGATCCCGCGTTGCGAGAGCGCATGGGTCGTGCTGGACGGGCTCGGGTGACGGAGAGCCACTCGATCCGCACTGTCGCGGCGCGGTTCGCGCTCGCACTGCGTGCGGCGGCTCGTGAATCGCCATGAACGATCGCCGAACCTATTGGCATGAGCGACGCGCCCTTGTCACTGGTGCGACGGGACTGGTCGGATCCCACCTTGTGCACGCGTTGCTTGGGTTCGGCGCAGAGGTCGGCGTACTGGTGCGCGACCACGACAGCCGTTCCGAGCTCTTCCGGAGCGGGGATGTCCGGAAGGTGGCGGTCACCGAAGGCCACCTTGAATCACTCGCCGATGTCGAGCGGGCAGTCGCTGAAAACGCCGCTTCGGTCGTATTCCACCTAGGCGCCCAGACCCTCGTCGGAGTGGGGCTCAACGCTCCGCTGCTCACGCTCGAATCGAACGTCCGCGGGACCTATAACCTGCTCGAAGCGACTCGCCGACAATCGCGAACGGTCGAGCGGATCGTGGTGGCCTCGAGCGACAAGGCGTACGGACCAAGCGACCACCCCTACGCCGAGGACGATCCGCTACGGGCGTCTTCGCCGTATGACGTCTCGAAAGCCGCCGCCGATCTCATCGCGCAGAGCTATTACGCCACCTACGACCTTCGCGTCGGCATCGTTCGCTGCGGGAACATCTACGGCGGAGGCGATCTGAATTGGAGCCGCATCGTCCCTGGAACGATCCGTTCCTTCCTGAAGCACGAAGGACCCGAGATCCGCAGCGACGGCACCTATATACGCGATTACATCTACATCGGCGACGTCGTCGGCGCCTACCTGGACGTCGCGGAGGCGCTGGACCGGCCCGACGTCGCTGGGCAGGCCTTCAACTTCGCGACCGGCACCGCGATGAGCGTGCTCGACATGGTGAAGGCGATCGCCAAGGTCATTGGCGGAGAGCTCCCCGGGCCGCGCGTGTTGAGTGTCGCCAAGAACGAGATCAAGGAGCAGCGCCTGTCGACCGAGAAGGCGAAGCGCGTCCTAGGGTGGCGGCCCCGCGTGTCGCTTGAGGACGGCCTCAGGACGACCGTCGCGTGGTACCGCGACTATCTCGAGGCGAACTCATGATCGAAGGCGTTCGGGTCGTCCCGCTTCGGCAGATTCCCGACGAGCGCGGGAAGGTCATGCACATGCTCCGCGCGGACGACCCTCACTTCGAAAGGTTCGGCGAGATTTACTTCTCGACGGTGTACGCGGGCGTCGTCAAGGGCTGGCATCTCCACGAGCGGATGACCATCAATTACGCGGTCCCCGTTGGAGCTATAAAGCTCGTCCTCTTCGACGAGCGTGACGGCTCGCCGACTCGCGGAGAGATCCAGGAGATCTTCACCGGCGATGCGAACTACGCTCTCGTGACGGTTCCGCCTCATATCTGGAACGGTTTCAAAGGCATCGGCCAGCCGTACTCGGTCGTCGCCAACTGCGCGACGATCCCGCACGACCCGGCCGAGATCGTCAGGCTCGATCCATTCAGTTCGAAGATCCCGTACGACTGGAACGTACGTCACGGATAGATCGCGCTCTCATTGCCGCATCTGCGAGGCCGATGCACTAGAGAACGTCCTCGACCTCGGGATGCAGCCTCTCGCCAACTCGTTCATCGCTCCCGACGCCGTCGGGAAGCCCGAACCGCGCTACCCCCTGGAGCTGGCCCGGTGCACCTCCTGCGGCCACGTCCAGCTCTCCGTCACCGTCCCCCCGGAGATCATGTTCCGGAACTACCTCTACGTTTCGGGCACCTCGGACATGATCCCCGCTCACTTCGCCGCGTACGCGAAGGATGTCGCGGAGCGGTTCGTCCCCAACGATGGACTCGTCGTCGAGATCGGGAGCAACGACGGGACCCTCCTTCGCGCCTTCGATCGGCGCACCGTTCGGGTGCTCGGCGTCGAGCCAGCCCGAAACATCGCCGCAATGGCGAACTCCGCCGGTATCCCGACGCTCGACGAGTTCTTCGGCGAGGGCATCGCGCGCCAGATCGCGGCGAAGGATGGCCGCGCCTCCGCGATCATTGGCAACAACGTCGTCGCCCACATCGACGACCTCCACGGGTTGATGAATGGAATTGCGGCGCTTCTGGAACAGCACGGCGTTTTCGTCGCCGAGTTCCCGTACCTCGTCGACCTCCTTGAGAAGTCGGCGTACGACACCATCTATCACGAGCACCTCAGCTATTTCACCATCGCGTCGGTTTCCGACCTCGCGTCGCGCCACGGCATGCGCCTCGTCGATGTGCGACGCGTAGGCGTTCATGGTGGGTCGATCCGCGTGATCATCTCGCGAGACGGCGAGCCGTCGCCCGAGGTGGTGAAGCTGCGCGACCTCGAGCGAGCCATGAGACTCGGTGAAGGCCGGCCGTTGCCAGATTTCGTCGACCGCGTGCAGCGCCAGCGCGAAGAGCTCATGCGGCTTCTCGGCGAGGTCCGCGCGTCGCGGCACATCGCGGGCTATGGCGCGCCCGCGAAGGGCAACACCCTCCTCAATTACTGCGGGATCGACCGATCGATCCTCGATTTCATTGTCGACCGAAGTCCCCTCAAGCACGGTCTGCTCACACCCGGGATGCACATCCCGGTCGAGCCGCCCGAGCGCCTTTTGAGCTCGGAGATCCGTGACACGCTTCTACTGGCCTGGAACTTCGCGGACGAGATACTGCGGCAGCAGGACGCTTATCGATCACACGGCGGTCGATTCATCGTGCCGATCCCGACGCCGCGCGTGGTCTAGCGTGCCGCGCCGAACCTCATCCGTACTATGACGCGCGTGCAAGCGGTGATCCTCTGCGGCGGCCTCGGGACGCGGCTCGCGGAGGAAACTGAGGTGCGACCGAAGCCAATGGTCGAAATCGGCGGGAGGCCGATCCTCTGGCACATCATGAAGCTCTACGCGCATTTCGGCATCATTGATTTCATCTTGTGCCTCGGCTACAAGGGCGACCTGATACGGGAATACTTCCTGAACTACGGGGAGATGAACAGCGACGTCCGCGTGCACATCGGCGAGCGGCGCGTCGAACACCTCGGGCCCTTCCACGCCGAGGAGAAGTGGCGCGTCCTCCTTGCCGAGACAGGGCTCGCGACGCAGACCGGGGGTCGGATCCACGGGATCGCCAAGTACGTCGAGGGGGACGAATTCATGGTCACCTACGGCGATGGCGTCGCCGATGTGGATCTGGGCGCGCTCCTTAAGTTCCACCGCAAGCAGGGCAAACTCGCGACGGTCACGGGAGTTCGACCGGCGAGCCGTTTCGGCGAGTTGCACATCCGCGGCGATCTCGTCGAGGACTTCCGCGAGAAGCCTCAGCTCGATGAGGGCTGGATCAACGGCGGTTTCTTCGTGTTCGAGCGCAAGGCGCTCGATTACATCGGGCCGGACGCCGTTCTCGAACGTGAGCCTCTCGAACGGCTTTCGCGCGATGGACAACTCGCCGTCTTCCGGCACGAGGGGTATTGGCGACCGATGGACACCATGCGCGAGCGGCGCGCGCTCGAAGAGGAGTGGGCCAGCGGCAAGCCGCCGTGGAAAGTCTGGTGAAGTACTCAGTGTGCTTGGGCTGACTCCGACCCTGCAAGCTCTCGCAAACCGTCGATAGGCGCCGTGAGTGGATGACCGAGCGCAGCACTGACCTTTCGCGTGTCGAGCCCGGCCCGCTTTGGTCGAGGCGCCGCGAGACTGAGCTCGCGCGTCTCGCGGGGGCGAAGGAGCGAGGCGTCCAGGCCGAAAGCCTTCGCGACGGCTTGCGCGAAATCGACCCGGCTCATGATCTGCGGACCGGCGACGTGATACGGACCGGTGGATCCCGATCGCGCCAGCTCGACCACTGCGCCGGCGAGGGCGGGGGCAAACGTCGGCGTGACCAGCTGGTCCGACGGCACGTCGAACGTTTGACCCGCACGCAGACGCTCGACAAGCTGGTGCACGAAATTCCTGCGCTTCTGGTCCATTCCGAATACCCCGGAGGTCCGACAGATAAGCGCTCGTCCTGTGTCGAGAGCGATGTCTTCAAGGGCGACCTTCTGCCGGCCGTACTCGTTGATCGGTCGCCGCTCGTCTGCTTCGGAGTACGGCCCGGCCGCGCCGTCGAAAACGTATTCGCTCGAGAAGACAACGAGCAGCGCCTCGCGTTCTTTCGCGGACGCCGCGACGACTCGCGCGGCATCGACGTTCACCCGTCTCGTCTTTGCGGGCTCGCGCTCGCACCGCTCGACGTACGCGTCCGCCGCCGCAAGGACGATCACATCGGGCCGAGCTTCGCGGATCACGCGCCGCACCGCGTCGGAATCGGTGATATCGAGGGTCGGCTCTCCGGCGATGCCGCGACGGGACGTTCGCAACACGTCCGCGGCGGGAAGGGCGCCCGCCACGTGCCGGCCGACGAGCCCGTCGGCGCCGATGACGAGGAAACGGCGGGGCATCCGATAGATTGTCATTCGACGGGCGCAAGGAGTGCCATTAGCCTTTTCTTTGAGTGATTCGGCCCCTCGCGAGACACCGGGTGATCTCGCTTGCCCCCATCGTCCTCCTCGGCCTCGCCACTGTGGTCGGTGGCTGGCTGAACGGCGTGGATATGCACGGCCATGTCGTTGACGATTTCACGAGCGAGTCGGTCGGCGCAGGCGGGGCAGCCAAGATCACGCACGGCGCCCGCACCGTGACCGCCGACCCGTCGACGGGTGCGTTCACTTTCCCTGGCATACCCCGCGAGTCGAGAGTCAAGGTCGAGGCCCCGGGCTACTTTCAGAACTCAGCGACGCCGGCCGAGGAGGAGATTCGGATGACGCCGAACTCATTCACGATCCAGGTGAATGAGGCCGGCGATCCCAACAAACACATCGCCAACGCCGAGATCCGGAACGGGACCACCCTTCTCGATACGACAAACGAAGGCGGCAACAAGGTGCTCAGTCCCCATCCCGGCAAGGACGCGAAGCTCCTCATCTGCGCGGCCGGCTACGACATGAAGGAGATCACCGCCCATGGCGTGCTGGGGACCTTCGAGCTCACGCCTGGCACCAACGAGTGCCCGCCGCGGCCGACACCGACGCCCTCGCCCTCACCGTCGCCGTCGCCGGCGCCTTCCGACTCGACTCCGTCCGCGAGCCCAACGCCCTCGCCGACCGCGAGTCCTTAAGGCAGCAGCCTGCCCCGCGTGACACGAGTGGCGCACGTCATCTGCGCCGCGGTCGCGGCCGTTCTCCTGTGGCGGGCGCTCGCGCAGGTGTGGGTCGGCGAGACGGCGACCGATCCCATCACGAGCGAGGTCCTCCGCCTCGCCATCCCGGCGTTCAGCGCGGCGGCGAGTGCGCTCGCGATCGCTGCCGGTTTCGTCACCAAGCATCCGCGCCGTTTCTTCTTGCTCGATGCGATCTCGTGGGCGCTCCTTCTCGTCGTCATCTTCGCGCTGGCCCTCGGACGGCTCGATCGCGAGTACATCGGGGTTCTCTTCGTCCTCGCATTCGCCGTCCGGATCGCTCCGGCCGTCGTGGCATGCGTGGAGACCGAGCGGGTATCGCCGCCGCTCGTCTTCGCGACGAGCTTCACGGTCTACGCCGCGCTCGCGGCCTGGCACCAGGCGGCCGCGCTCCCACTGGGCGACCAGGTGCACTACCTGCTGATCGCGGACCGCCTTGCGCACGGAAGCGTGGACGCCACGCTCGACGCGGACCTTTTCCGCCGGCTCGCGACCCTCACCGCGAGCGACTTCGACACCGCGACCCACGTTTTCAACACGCCGCTCGGTCCGCGCGCGATCCAGGGCTACGCGATCCCACTCCTGCTTGCGCCCGGCTGGCTCGCTGCGGGCCGCTTCGGTGCCGAGCTCATCGTCGCCGTCTTCGCCGCCCTCGCCTCGGTGGCGACCGCACTCATCCTGCGCGACACGATCGCGTCCGTCCGCCTACGAGGCGCGGTGTGGGCGATGACGACGTTCCTCGCGCCCGGCGTCCTCCTCGCGTTCCACATCTATCCGAACGCCTTCGGCGCGGCCGCCGTCGGGTTCGCGTACCGCTTCGGGATCACCGCGCCGGTGCGGCGGCCGCTCCTCGCGGGCGTCGCGGCGGGACTCACGCTCTTCCTCAATCCGCGCGACGGGCTCGTCCTCGCCGTGCTGCTCGTCGCGACATGGTGGATCGGCCGCCAGGATTTCCGGCGGTTCGCGATCGGGGCCGCCGCGGTTGGCCTCGTCGCGGCGATCTCGAACGCGTTCCTCTACGGGATCCCCCTCCCGTACATCGGCTACTTCCTCGCGGTCGTCTATCCGCAGGAGCTCACCCGCGAGACCGCGCTCTCGTTCTCGTTCGTGTCCTTCGAGTTCTGGATCGGCCTTCCGGGCTTGCTGTTCGACCGCACGTTCGGCATCGCCGGAGTCGCGCCGTGGCTCTTCATCGCGGTGATCGGTATTCCCGCGGCGCTCCGCGCGAACCGTCGCGTGTTCGCGCCCGCCGTGGCCACGCTCGCCCTCAGCGTCATCGGGCTCTCGCTCTACCACTTTTGGGAGGGTGGGTACGCGCCCTCGGCGCGGTACTTCGTGGACGTGCTCCCGCTCGCCGCGCCCCTGGTCGCGTACGGGCTCGCCGTGACGCGCGACTGGTGGATGCGCATCTTCAACGGACTCCTCATCGGCGTCAGCGCCACGCTGACGCTCGTCCTCTGCGCGATGCCATCCCGCGCGCTCAACGATGGGTTCCAGCAGCAACCGCAGGAGGTCCTCGATCGAATACTTGGGCCCAACCCGCTCGGCTGGCTTCCCTCGTTCGCCGCGACCTCGCCTAACTGGTACGTCGCCGCGTACCTTCGCCTGCTCCCGGCGCTCGCGATCGTCGCGGTGCTCGCCATCTATGGATGGCGCCGCCGTTATGCCCTGGCCGAGGCGGTGCCACCGCGCGCGATCAGCAAGCGCGCGCAGCTCGGCGGATTCCTTGCGGCGAACGCCGTGGGGCTCGCCGTGGTGGCCTTCGCGGTGTCGCAGCCCTGGGTCGGAGAGGTCGGCGACCTCCCGCGCAGTCTCGCGACGCGCTGGCTTCTGCCGGCGCTCGGGATCGCGGCCGCGCTCGGGGTCGCGATCGGCTGGCATCTCGACGTGCAGGCGCGCACCGGCTTCTTCGCGCGTCACCTCGCGCTGTACCTGGTGGCGCCGCTCGTCTTGCTCGGGATGCGAAGCCTCTTCATCCCCGAAACGGAGCTCGGCCTTCTCTACCTGCTCCTCGCCGTCGGCCTCGCCGCGAATTCGCTGCAGGCGTTGTGGACCGTCATGACGCGCCTCGGCGATACGCGCGCGGCGATCCTCCTCGGCGCGACGCTCCTGGGGACCGCGCTCGTCCTCCTGCCCTATGACCGGACGATCGCGCCAACGGCCTCCGACGAGCCGATCTACCTGCTCATCGTTCAAAGCATGGTCTTCGATCACGATCTCGATCTTACGAACGACTGGGCCGGCCAGCGGTATTACGACTTCTACCCCGAGCCGCTGCCGGACGTGCACTCGATTCAGGTTGGCCCCCAACTCTTCCCCGTGCGCGACATGGGCGTTCCCGTGCTCGCGGCGATCCCCTACGCGCTCGCGGGTCGCACCGGAGTCCTCGTGCTCATCTGCGTCTTCGGCGCGCTTCTCGCCGCGCAGCTCTATCTCCTGTTGCGCGAGCTCGCCTTCGACCGGCGGGTGGCGTTTCTCGCGGTGGCCGCGACGGTGTTCGTTCATCCGTTCCTCACGTACACCACGCAGGTCTACCCCGATCTCATCGCCGCGGTCATGTTCGTGACCGTCGTGCGGCTCATCAGGCACGGCACGGCGACGCCGCTCCGGAACCTCGCCCTCGCGAGCGCGCTCGTCGGCACGCTTCCGTGGCTCACGACGCGCGCGTGGTTCGTCACGATCGGGCTCGGCCTCGTGATCGCGTACGCCGCGCTGAAGCCGAGGCGCGATCTCGTGCGTCGCGTTCTCGCCGCCGGCCTGCCCCTCACCCTTCTGGTTCTGGTGCTCTGTTATCTCAACTGGCGTCTCTTTGGCTGGTTCATGCCGGGCGCGGGCTATTTCCTCATCCGCGATCAGCAGGAGATCTTGAACTACTCACCTGAGAGCGGGATACCCGGCCTCCTCTTCGATCGCGCGTTCGGCCTGATACCGCGCGCACCCATCTATCTGCTCGCGTTCATCGGCGTGGGAGCGCTCTGGCGCCGGCGCCGCCTGTACGGCCCGCCCCTCGCCGCGCTCATCCTGGGGTGGGGCCTCTACTTCCTCTACATCGCCGACATCGTGACCTGGCACGCGGACGGCGGCCCGCCGTCGCGGTATCTGCTCGCGGGATTGCCGTTTCTGGTCGTCGCGGTCGCGGGCGGCTTCGAGACGGTCCTTGCTTCGGCGGGTCGGCTGCGCACCGCGCTCCTTGTCTTCACGTGGGTTGCGGTCTGGTGGTCGGCGTTCGTCGTGTTCGTCTACGCGGTGCTGCCGGGCCTTCGGTACGAGTACATGCCGTTCATTCGCGACGCCAACCCGGTGCGGCTGTTTCTCGAGCTGGGACGGGTCATCCGCCCGGATGTGCAGACCGCGCTTCCGTCGTTCTACGGGCATGAGACCGCGACGCCGTTCCTCGCGCTTTTCTGGGTCGCCTTCGCGATCGCGCTCGGCGTGCTGGGCTACATCATCAGCCGACGAACGCCGACGGTGAACACGTCAGCCCCCTAATGCGGGGAGCCGCAGCGTTGGCCGCGTTCGTTGGTCTCGCGGCGCTGGTCGCACTCGGTGCGCTCGCGAGCCTCGATCGCGCGATCCTGGACACAGCCCAGCTGCCGCATGCGTTCTGGCTCGATCTCGGAGCGTCCGTTGTCACGGTCTTCGGGCAGTCCGAAGTCATCGCGAGCATTGCTCTTGGAGTTGCCATCGCGCGGCTCCGCGCACGTCGTCGCGACTGGTGGATACCGCTGCTGGTCGCGCTCGTCGTTGGGGTCGAGGTCGTGCTCAAGTTCACGATCCCGCAGGCGCCGCCGCCGAGCGAGCTGGCGCGTAGGGTTCATCTCCTGCCATTCATCGAGGGGCCGACGCCTTTCGCATTTCCGAGCGGCCACGTCGCTCGCGTCGCGTTCCTGGTCACGGCACTCAGGTGGCCGAAGCGCATCTCGTTCGTGATCGTCCTCACGATGGCGCTCACTCGGATCTACCTGGCCGAACACTGGCCAAGCGACGTCGCAGGTGGATGGCTTCTCGGCTACGGGATCGCGGCAGTGGCAGACCGGCGACCGCGAATACTCTTGCCGTCGTGAACGACGTCCATTCCATGCGCGACGGGTTCGCGCTGCACCTAGACCCGGGCGATCCGCTGCAACGGGCCATGGCCGCTCAGCGCCGGTATGAAAGCGACGTCACGTGGGTATACCCGTACCTCCTGCGCCCGGGCGACCGCGTCGTCGACGGAGGCGCCCACATCGGCTACCTGACGCTGCTCGCCTCTCGCTGCGTGGGCCCCTCGGGGGAGGTCCACGCCTTCGAACCGGTGCCCCGCACGTTCGCCGCGCTCGAGGAAAACGTGAGGCTCAACGGCGCGGCCAATGTCCGTTTGAATCGCGTGGCGCTCGCCGCGCGCGCGGGCGAGATCGAGCTCGAGGTGCCGATCGATCCCGATGGCGAGGGCCTCCTGGCATGGGGCGCGACGAGCGTGCATCTGGGGCGCGGCTCGATCGAGCGCGCGCCGGCGCAGACCCTCGACGAGTACGCCCGCGCGCATCGCCTGGAACGCATCGCCCTGTTGAAGCTCGATCTCGAAGGCGCCGAGCTCGAGGCGCTGCGGGGCATGGACGAGCTGCTTCGTGGATCCCGGATCGCGTACATCGTCTGCGAGCTGAACACGTTCCTCGCGGATGCGCAGGGCCAGACCTATGACGCGACGCGTGAGTACTGCCAGCGATTCGGGTACCGCGCCTACGACCTCGGACGTGTGGCGCGTCTTCGCCGCATCGAAAAACCCATCGTCGAGACCCGCCACCTCGTGACGGACCTGCTCTTTGTCGCGCCGCGGAGGACCGGCAACGATGCCTGAGGACGATCCCGACCGGTTCGTAGACGAGCTCCGCGAGCCGCTCGTCGCGCTGCCGCACTACTTCGGCGCGCGGATCCCGTACGACCCTCGCTCACGCCGCCTGCCGTTCGGGCCGGCCCTCACCCTGGTTCGGGGCTCGCTCGTCCGTCTGCTGCGCTGGTGGCTTCTCTCGGCCCTCGAGCGGCAGGACCGCGTCAACCGGCTCCTCGTGCGCGCGATCGAGCAGCTGGACGAACGGTCCCCGCGTGCGCTGGACCAGCGCGTCGCTGCGATCGAGGAGAGCTGGAGAGCTAAAGACTCCGCCGAGCGCGCGGAGCTGCTCGAGTCCACGGCGCTCGCGCAAGCGTTCGCGTCCCTAGACCGATTCGCGGGTGCCGACCCCGCGCCGCTCGTCGAGCTCCTCAGATCGCGGCCGCGAGTGCTCGTCTCGGATCTGTCGTGGCCGGCGCTCGCGGACGCGCTCCGCGGCGCGAAGATCGTCTTTCAGGGCGTCGACCCGGATGCGGGGAGCGTCGCGCGCTCGCGCGCGGCCGGCGCCGACGCGGTGCAGCGCAACACGGACGTACACCTCCGCGCCCTCGCCGACGACAGCCTGCACGGCGCCGTCCTGATGGGGTCGCCGCTGCAGACGACACTCGGGCACGTCGTCGTGCTGCTGCGCCAGCTGCGTCGCACCCTCGTCGCGGGCGCGCCGCTCGTGCTCGTTGTCCCCAACGCCGACTCCCTGAGCGTCGGTGCCCGCGCGGTCTGGCACGATCCCGCCGTCCGCCGTCCGGTCCCTCCAGGCCTCTACGCCCAGATCGTCGAGCTCGCGGGGTTCGCGGGGCCCCAGATACGAACGCTCCGCGGGGCCAGCGAGAGTCTCGCCGAAGATGTGTCCGATCCGAAGCTCGCGGCGAACATGCGCATGTTGAACGACCTCCTCTTCGGCGCGGAGATCTCCGCGGTCATCGCCCGCAAGTGACCGCGATCCGGGCGGACCGTGTCTCGAAGACATACAAGCTCCGCCGCGAGCGGAGCCGCACGCTGAAGGAGACGGTCCTCCGTCAGTACGCGCCGGTCGAGCAGGTCCAGGCTCTCCACGACGTCAGCTTTCAGGTGGAGCCGGGCTCGTCGTTCGGCGTTGTGGGCGCGAACGGATCCGGAAAGTCGACGCTGCTCAAGCTCCTAGCGGGCACGGCGAAGCCCACGAGCGGAACGCTCGAGGTCAACGGCCGCGTGACCGCTCTGCTGGAGATCGGTGCAGGATTCCACCCCGACTTCAGCGGCCGCGAGAACGCGTACCTCAATGGCTCGCTGCTCGGCCTGTCGCGGAAAGAGATGGATCGCGCGATGCCGGCGATCGAGGAGTTCGCCGACATCGGGCGCTTCTTCGACGCGGCGGTGAAGACGTATTCGAGCGGGATGTACATGCGCCTCGGTTTCGCGGTCGCGGTGCACCTCGAACCGGACGTCCTGCTCGTCGACGAGGTCCTCGCCGTGGGCGACGAGTACTTCCAGCACAAGTGCTTCGCGAAGATCGGCGAGTTCCGAGCCGCCAAGAAAACGATCGTCCTCGTTTCGCACGACCTGGGCGCCGTCGCGCGGCTTTGCGAGCGGGCGATATGGCTCGACGACGGCGTCCTCGCCGCGGAGGGATCACCGCACGACGTCATCAATGCGTATCACCAAAAAGTTGGCGAGAAGGAACGGCGCGAGCGAGCGGCGCGTGGAGAGATCGGGAACCGCTGGGGATCCAAGGAGATCGAGATCACGACCGCGCGCGTGCTCGGCCCCGACGACGTCGAGCGGGTCGTCCTAGAGTCGGGCCAGCCGGCCGCGATCGAGATCGGCTTCCGCAATCCGAGGGGCGTGAGCGACGCGGTGTTCGGCGTGTATCTCTATCGGGACGACGGGGTCGGTGTGTTCGGCACGAACACCCTCATCGATGGTGCTGCGGTTCCGGTAAAGCCGGAGGGCGTGGTGCGCTTCGCGATCGGCGAGCTCGAGCTGCTTCCCGGAGCGTTCGACGTGGACATCGGGATCATCGACACGCAGGACCGCGTGTACGACTACCACCAGAAGGGCTTGCAGTTCCGTGTGATCGGCACGTCTCGCGAGATCGGCGTCGCCCGCCTCGCGCACCGGTGGGAGTTCCGTTGAAGCGGCTCCTCCCAGTGCTCGCCGCGATCGCCCTCGTCGCGGGCTGCGTCACATCGCAACGCGACCCGGTGCCAGCACCGGCCGCCTCGGTCGACGCGTACCTGGCGGAGCTCAACGACGACAACTTCTCCGGTGTGGTCCTCGTCGCGAAGGATTTCGTGCCGTTCGCGAGCAAGGCGACTGGGTATTCCGACCGCGACCGCGGCTCGCCGAACGCGACGATCACGCCGTTCAACATCGCGTCCGTCACCCAGGTCTTCACCGCGGTCGCGATCGGCCAGCTCGTCGATCAGGGCAAGGTGTCGCTCGACGATCCGCTCACGAAATACCTGCCGACCTATCCCAAACCGGTCGGCGACCAGATCACGATCGCGATGCTGCTCGACCACACCGCGGGAACCGCAGACTTTCTGAGCGACCCCGGCTATCTCGGCGTGCGAGACAGCTTCGCGTCGATCTCGGATCTGCTCGCTGCCGTGAACACCGACCCTGCGGCCGCGACGGTGCCCGGCAAGTCGTTCGCGTACAGCAACACCGGCTACTTGTTGCTCGGCGCTGTGATCGAGAAGGCGTCGGGCCGCGACTACTACGAATACATGGACAACGAGGTGTTCGCGAAAGCCGGCGTCGCCGCGGGATTCCTGCACAACACCGAGGAGGAACGCAGCAATCGCGGCTTCGCCCTCGGCTACGGGCCCGATGAAAGGAAGAATTGGAGCGTCCTTCCCGTTCGCGGCACCCCGGCGGGCGGCGCCTATGCGACCGCTCCCGATCTGCTCTCTTTCCACAAAGCGCTCGCGACCGGCGCGCTCACAAGACCGGAGACCGCCAACCGTCTTGTGCTGTCGCCGCCGACCGCCGCAAAGACCGCATCGGGCCTCACCTCTGGTGTGTTCGCGGGCGATGACGTCGGTGCCAGTGCCGTGTTCGGTATGACGACGAAGGGATACACCGTGATCGTCCTTGCGAACGTCGGCGGGGCCGCGCAACCGGTCGCGGAACGGATCCTGAAATTGCTCGCGGCCGCGAGCTGAGGGAGCACCCGCTACCCCGCTGTAACGAAGCCACGGTCTCGCTACCGGAGGGCCCTACGCTCTTTATGTGGATCGCCGAGCACGCCCTTTTATCGCCGCAGCGCTCGTACTTGTGGTCGGTACGGCCGTCGTCCTTGCGACCCGCGAGCCGTCGACCCCGGTAGCCCTCCCGAGTCCTTCGCCCACGGCAACGGTCGCACCCGAGACGCCGTCGCCGAGCCCGTCTCCGACTCCTACCCCGACTCCGACGCGCACGACTACCCCAACGCGGGCACCGACCCCGCGGCCTCGCCCGACGACGAACGTCGCGGGTCTTCAGCTCATCACGTACTACACCCAGGCCCGCGCGCAGTTCTCCATCTTTCCACCGACGCCGCAGATCGACTTCGACGAGCCGGCCGGCGAGAACGGCGACGCGTGGTACCGAGGAGTCAATGCCGCGGGGCAACCGATCTTCTCGGTGCGAGAGGACTACGTGATGACTCCAAGCACAGCCTTCCACGAGATAGGCCATGCCTACCAGGATCTGGTCCAGCGACGATTCGCTGGAACCGATGTGATGGCGAAGTACTGGACGTATCGCGGTTTCCCCTCGACGTGGCAGGACGCGCTCAAGGACGCCAATGCGATGACGGGAATGGCCCAGTGGATCCACCTGCCGGGAGAGTCATGGGCGGAAGCCTTCAGCATCGCGATGATCGGCGGCGGACGTGAGAAGACGCTCGACTACGGGCGAACGATCAACCCGTCCGCAACGAAAGAGTTTTTTATCGCCCTAATGTCATCCGCCGTCCCCCGAATGCGATTCCTCGAAGTCGTCTGACTCCTCGTAGTTCTCGGAGGCTGGCGCGCTGCGATTTCCGTGCTTCGCCTTCTTCGCCGCGGCCTTCGCTTCGTCAGCCGCCTTTCGCGCCGCCACCGATGCGCGTTCCTTCGACGAGCGCTCGTTCTGACCCCGAGTGGTCTCGTTCGGCGTGAGCTCGCCAGCGCGGGTCGTCCTCTCCTGATCCACGGG
Source organism: Chloroflexota bacterium (assembly GCA_038040265.1). Taxonomy (GTDB): domain Bacteria; phylum Chloroflexota; class Limnocylindria; order P2-11E; family P2-11E; genus 3-1-20CM-2-70-9. Next base: position 155,718 of record JBBPIP010000002.1, read on the forward strand.
TGCGCGGGTTCGAGTAGCGCTCCTAGACGACCGGGGCGCATCCGTGACGCGGAGGGGAGCGGCCATGCGCTCCGCGACCGACGCGGCTTCATCCGCCGTGTCCGCCGCATCCTGCGCGATGGCGGCGGCGGGACTGAGGTGCGCGGCACGTTTGCCGCGCGCCGCGAGCGCCGCGAGAGCTGCGGAAGCCGAAGCCCTGGTCGGATCCTCGGCGAGTCGTGCGACGACCGCAGCGGCGGTCGCACGGTGCTCGTCGATCCGCTGCTGGAGCTGGATCACCAGGGTCGCCGTTTCCGGTTGGAGCGCCTCGACCTGAGCGAGCTCGGCCGCCGCGTTCGCCATGTGCTCGCCGTACTCGCTCGTCGCGACGATCGCGTCATCCTCGTTCCCGAGAGTTGCGAGCGCAATCGCCTCGGCGAGCCGGTGCTCGGCGATCGATAGCTGCACCACCGCACGGTCCTCGGGCGACATGGCCAGCGCCAGGCGCATCTGCTCGGAGGAGACCTTGACCGAGTACAGGGCGTCGTCGGCGACCGTGCCGGCGCTCGCGACCGCTGTGCTCGCTCCTATAGCGACGACCACCAGACCGACGGCGAGCGCGCGCATCGCGTAGGGCGTCGGTCTGCCGAGCAGCTCGAAAGCGACGGCGACACTGTCGGCGAACGTGGCCTGCCGCGGACGCAACCCGTTTAGGACGCGCACCCTGATTCGGGAGCGGGTCTTTCCGTCGGGTCCGCTGTACGGATCTTTGTGCAGCCGCAGCGCCAGACGCACCGTCTCGCGCAGCTCGAGGTTCGTGATGTCCTCAAGGAGCCGGTCGCCGCGCGCGACCTCCTCGATCAGCTTGACCGTATCTTTGGCGCTGCGCTCGCCGCCCACCACAGCCGTCTAACGGCCTGCCTGCTAGCTCGTTATCCCTAAGCTGGCGACCGCGTCGGCGAGGTCCCGTGGCCGGTCAAGCGGCACGTTGTGGCCGGCGTCAAGCTCCATCAGGCGGCCGTTGGCGAGCGTTTGGACCATCCGGCGCGCGATGTCCTCGGACAGAACATTCGAGCGCGTTCCGTGCACCACAAGGGTCGGAGAGGTGATGGACCGCAGCGCGTCCCAGCGATCCTCGCGCGGCATCCGCCCGCTCATGATTCGCTCAAGCGCGGCTGGGTCCGACCGCCAAACGAGACCGCCGTCCTCCTCGCGGAACGCGAACGCGAGCCGATTCTCATAAACCGCGTCCGGGTATCCCGGCGAGGTCCGCTCGAGGTACGCCCGCGCCTCCGCGCGATCCCCAAGTCGAGCAGGCCGACCCGCGAGGAGACGCTGCGCGCGCTCCGCGCCCGCGGGTAGCGGCTCGGGGCTCGCGTCGACGATGACGAGCCCGCGCACGCGCTCGGGATGGCGCGCGCCGAGCCCGATCGAGTGAAGTCCGCCCATCGAGTGGCCGACGACGATCGCGCTGTCGATGCCGAGCCTGTCGAGCACCGCGAGGGCGTCCGCCGCGAAGTCGGAGGGCGCGTAGCCGTCCGGGGGTCGTCCGCTTTCGCCGTGGCCGCGCGCATCGGGGGCGATGAGCCGGAGCCGGCCGGCGATCGCGTCCGCGAAGAGGTCCCAGTAGCGCCCGTAATTGCCGATGCCGTGAAGGAGCAGCGTCGGCTGACCGGCGCCGGGCCACGTCCAGTACACGAGCTCGGTGCCTTCGCGCGTGACCGTGTGTCGCGTGGGCATCACCCGAAATACTCTTCTACCGTGATCGCCGACCTCCGGACGCTCGTCGAACGCCGCCAGCTCCTTGCCGACTTCGCGTGGCGCGAGCTTCGCGCGCGATACAAGGGCTCGGCGCTCGGGTTCGCCTGGAACTTCGTGAACCCGCTGCTGCAGCTCGTCGTGTTCTGGATCCTGTTCGGTGTCGTTCTGCGCACCCGGCCGATCACCGCGTCCGGCGAGCAGCCCTACGCGATCTTCCTCTTCGTCGGACTTCTGCCGTGGACGTTCTTCGCGACGTCGTTGCAGTCGGGGGCCTCGGCGATCCTCGCGAACGCGCCGCTCGTCAAGAAGGTGCGCATGCCGCTGCAGATTTTTCCGGCGGCGAGCGTCCTCTCGGCGCTCGCCAACTTCCTTCTGAGCTTCGTGGTGCTGCTCGGGATCCTCGCCATCTTCGGCCCGCGCCACCCGGAAGGGCTTGTCTGGATCCCGCTTCTCGTCGCGCTCCAGATCGTCATGAACCTCGGGTTCGCGTATCTCCTGAGCGCGCTCGCTGTGTTCTTCCGCGACGTGCAGCACATCCTCGGGGTCCTGCTTCTCGCCTGGTACTTCCTAACACCGGTGCTGTTTCCGGTCGCCGTGCTCAGCGATCGGCCCGAGGAACTGCGGCTCCTGTACCTCAACCCGATGACCGCGATCATCGTCGCGTACCAGCGCGCCCTCCTGGACGGTCTCCCGCCGCAGTGGGACGCGCTCGCGTACTCGGCCGGCGTTGCGCTCTTGCTCTTCGTCGTCGGCTTCTGGTACTTCGACCGCGCGAAGGACGATTTCGAAAGCGCGCTCTAGCGGCGGGTGCCCTAACGGCCACGCCCGCTGGTCCGTTTAGCGTTCGTGCTGGGTCTGCGCCTTCTCTGGATCGCCGTCGCCGTGGTCGCGGTCATCGCGGTCGCCGCGCAGCTACTCCGCTAGGCCTAGTCCAAATTCATCGGTCCCGCGCTGGGGCCGCTCCATCGTTACTCTTCGGCCACATGGGGGAGCAGGAGCCCGTAGATCTTGATGCGCTCATGGCCGAGGTACGTGAACGCATCCGCACCAAGCGCGAGAAGGGCATCTACGGGCCCGACGTCGACGCGCTCATGCGCGTTCCTCTGCCCGGCGGGCGCCGCATCTTCTCGGACGACCTGCAGGATCCCCTCGCCTCGCTCGCCGAGGCCCTCGACGAGGAGGTCGAGTACGACCCGCGCAGCCGCAAACCGGTCATCGGACCGGTCATCACGTACGCGCGCAAGGTCGTCATCTCCCTGGTCCGCTGGTGGATGGGCGCGATCCTCGAGCGGCAGGAACGCATCAACCGGCTTCTCGCGGCCGCCTACGACTACGAGGGCCAGATGGCGCCGCGCTTCGGATCGCGGCTCGAGCGGCTCGAGCGCGAATGGAAGGAGCGGCGCGAGCACGAGGTCGCCGCGAACCTCCACTCGGTCTACTTCCAGGCGCGCTTCGGCGGTACCGAGCCGGTCATCCGACGCCAGTCGGAGGCGTTCGTCGATCTCTACCGGAGCCGTAAACGCGTGCTCGACCTCGGGTCGGGTCGCGGGATCTTTCTGCAGCTTTTGAAGGACGAGGGCATCGGCGGGTACGGCGTCGATCTCGATCCCCGGATGGTCGCCCAGTGCCGCGAGAAAGGCCTCGAAGCGCACGAGATCGACGCGCTCACGCATCTGCGGCAGATCGAATCCGGGAGCATCGACGGCCTGTACGCGCGGCATCTCGCCGAGCACATCCTCCCGGGCGATCTTCTCGAGATACTCCTCGCGTGCCGCCGCGCCCTGGCGCCGGGCGCGCCGATCGTCTTCATCACGCCGAACCCGGAAACGCTCACGGTCGGTGCGCACACCTTCTGGATGGACCCGCAGCACCTGCGGCCGATCCCGCCCGACCTCTTCAAGTTCTATCTGGAGGTCAACGGCTTCACCGACGTGGAGCTGCGCACCTTCGAACCGAGCGAGACGCGCCTCAACGAGGACGTCCCGGCCGGCCCGATCCGCGAGAACGTGAAGCTGCTGAACGAGACGCTCTTTGGCGATCGCGATTACGCCGTGATCGGGCGCGCGCCGAAGTGAGGGTGCACCAGTTCCACCCGGTGCTCGCGCCTGGCGATGCCATGAGCAACCACGTCTTCGCGCTCCGCAAGAGGATCCGGCACTGGGGCTACGACTCGTACGCCTACGCGGTCGACGCGAAGCCCGGGGTCGCCGACGTGCGTTCGTACCGCCGGCTCTTCCGGGAGGTGAAGCCGGACGATCTCCTCATCGTCCACTTCTCGATGGGCAGCGAGGTCGTCGACCAGCTCGCGAAGATCCCGGCGCGGCGCGTGCTCGTCTATCACAACATCACGCCGCCCGAGTTCTTCAGCGGCATCAATCCGCATGCGGCGGCGTTCGCGCGCCTCGGGCTGCGCCAGCTCTCGCGCATCGCGCCCGCGTTCGAGCTCTCGATCGGCGTCTCCGAATTCAACCGGCGCGCGCTCGTCGAAGCGGGATACGCGGAGACCGCGCGCGTGCCGATCCTCCTCGATTGGGAACACTTCGCGGTGCCGCCGAACGACGCGGTGCTGGCGCGCTGGAAGGGCCTGCGCACGGTCATTCTCTTCGTGGGCCGGATCTCGCCGAACAAGAGGCAGGACGATCTCGTGCGGATGCTGGCGTACTACCGGCGCTGCATCGATCCGGAAGCGCATCTCGTCCTCGTCGGCGCGTTCCGCGACCAGCCGCAGTTCCATGCGCGCCTCGTGGCGCTCGTCGAGCGCCTCGGCCTCGGCGGTGCCGTCCACTTCGCCGGGGGCGTCGACGACGCATCGCTGCTCGCCTACTACCGCGCGGCGACCGCCTTCGTCTCGCTCTCCGAGCACGAGGGGTTCGGCGTGCCGTTCCTCGAGGCGATGCGTTTCCGCCTCCCCGTCGTCGCCTACGACGCGGCCGCGATCGGCGAGACCGTGGGCAACGCGGGGGTGCTGCTTCGCGAACGCGACCTTGCGGAGACAGCCGAGTCGGCGGCGATGGTCGGAGAGCGAATTGAGCTTCGCGAAGCGCTCGTCGCGGCTGGCGAGAAGCGTGTCCAGGATTTCGACCCGGACAAGGTCGCCGAACGCACTCGCCAGGTATTGGGACTCTGAGGGTCACTCCGCCATTTGAACTAGAGCACTCGGCTAATAGTCAGGGGCCTACGCCCGACGTAAGTTGCCTTGGGGGTGAGTGGGATGGTCAGTTGGCGGATGCCAGACGGCACTGAGATCGTGGGCGAGGGTGTCCAGGTCGACTCCGACCGCCTTCGCGAGTTCGTCATGCGGTTCATGGGCGCCGAGGGGGCGGGCTGGAATGCGACGCAGTGGAGCGAGACGCTCTTCGGTTCCGCATTCGAGGAGCGGTTCGGCGTGAAGGTCCAGATCCACCGCGAGGCCGGTCCAGACGGGCACCGCATGTTCGCGATCCGCGCCCTTACGATCTAGGAGCCGGCCCAGCGCGCTCGACGCCGCGCCGTTTCGCGCGGAGTCGTAGGGTTTTCACGTGGGGGAGCCCCTCCGTTTCGCACATCAGTTCAATCCCGTCATCGCCTACGGCGACGCCGTCGGGAATGACTGCCTGGAGCTGCAGCGGATCTTCTGGTCCGCCGGTGTCCGCAGTGACCTGTTCGCGGCCGAGGCGAAGCCGGAGATGCGCGCGCTCACGCGCTCGTGGGACGACCTCGAGCTCATCCGCCGACGTGACGGACTTCTTCTCGTCCACCATTCGATCGGCACGCAGGCCGTGCCGAAGGTCCTGGCATCGCCCGCGCGAAAGGCGATCGTCTATCACAACATCACACCCGGTCACTACTTCGCCGGGCTGAACGATTACCTGAAGACCTACGCGGATCTCGGGCGCGAGCAGCTGAAGGAGCTCGCGAAGGTCGCCGAGTTCGGCATCGCCGACAGCGAGTACAACCGGAAGGAGCTCGAGGAAGCCGGAGTCGCGAACACCGCGGTCGTGCCGGCGCTCGTCGACTGGGAGGACTTCGACCGGCCGCCGGATCCCGAGGTCGCTCGGGAGCTCGCCGACGAGCGCACCACGATCCTCACGGTAGGACAGATCCTGCCGCACAAGGCGGTCCACGATGTCGTAGCGGCGTTCGCCAAGTACCGCGAGTCCGACCGCACCGCGCGCCTGTACCTGGTCGGGCCGACCGCGATGTCGGGGAGCTACCTCGATCGTGTCCGTGGGGACATCCGAAGGCTCGGTCTCGAAAGCGCGGTCACCCTCACGGGCAGCGTGACGATCGAGCAGCTGGTCGCGTACTACCGCGGCGCGACCGCGTTCCTGACACTGTCGGAGCACGAGGGCTTCTGTGTCCCGCTTCTCGAGGCGATGCGGAGCGACCTGCCGGTGGTCGCGAACGCCGCCGCCGCGATACCGGAGACGCTCGGCGACGGCGGCATCCTGCTCGAGACGAAAACTCCCGAGGCGGTGGCCGAGCAGCTCGAGCGTGTGGTGCACGATCAGGCGCTCCGCAAGGACCTCATCGAAAAAGGCCGCCGCCGGGTCGACGCGTTCTCGCGCCGGGCGGTCGCCGAGAGGCTGAAGCTCGCACTTGCCCAGGGCGGCTGGGACCTGCCCGACGCGCGCTCGAAGAAGGTCGTCGTGATGTCGAGCGATCAGCGCTGCGGTATCCACCACTACTCGCTCGCCGTGACCGACGGCCTGCGCGATCGCGGTCACCAGGTGACCTTCGTTGGCGTCAAGCATCTCGACACGGCCGAGCTGTATCGGAAGGTCAAGTTCATCTCGTCGCAGAGCGACGCCGTGCTCATCGAGCACGAGGCCGGGATCTTCCGCGACGTCCCGTTCGTGCGGGCGCTTCTCTCGCTCTGGCGCAAGCGCCTTCCGGTGATCCTCTCGATGCACGAGCTCGAGCCCGAGAAGTTCCACCACTTCCGCCGCATCTCGTCCGGCCTGCACTACAACCCGCGCTACAGCTTGCCGCTCGAGATCCTCCGGATGCCCTGGGTCGGCCTGCGTCTGGCGAACTGGTTCGTGCGCTACCGGCTTGTCCTGATGTTCATGGGCGCCATTCCACGCAAGCTCGTCGTGCACTCGACCCGAAGCGAGCGGTGGATGCAGCTGCTCACACCCGATCAGGACAAGCGCGAGCGCTTCCCTCTCCTGATCATGCCGCTCGAGAACACCGTCCTTCCGAGGAACGCCGAGGAGAAGCGGAAGCTCCGAGCGAGGTTCGGCCTACCGACCGACAAGTTCATCTTCGTCTCGCCCGGTTTCTTCTTCGCTCGGAAGCGATACAAGGAAGTGATCGAGGCACTGCCCGACGATGCCGTACTCGTCCTGTCGGGGACGAAATCCGATTGGGAGCCGCGCTATTTCGACGAGGTCATCGAGCTCGCGAAGACCAAGCCCAACGTCGTGGTCAACACCGAGTACAACACGATGGGCGAGTACATCGCAGCCTCCGATGCGGTCGTCCTCTTCTACGAAGACGTCTTCCAGAGTGCCGTGGTGACACAAGCCGTGTGGGCGGGCCTGCCGTGCATCTTCTCGGAGGCCGAAGGCTTCGCGCCATATCACGCGGCCGGCCCGGTGGTTCGGAGCATCGACGAGCTCGCCCGGGCGATGCGCGAGATTCAGCAGCCCGAGACATACGCGAAGTATTTGCGTGGCGTGCGGATCCTCCGCCGCCTGCTCTCGCCGGAGCGCAACGCCGAGCGGTACCTCGCCGGCATCGAGTGAAGATCCTCGTCGTCGTCCAGCGCTACGGCGCCGAGGTCGTCGGCGGGTCGGAGTCCCACGCGCGCGTCGTCGCCCATCGTCTCGCGATGGTCAACGAGGTCGAGGTCGCGACGACGAACGCTCTCGACTACTGGAGCTGGGCGCCGCACTTTCCAGCCGGAGACTCGATGGACGGCCCGGTGCGCGTGCGCCGCTTCGCGGTGACGGGCGTTCGCAGCCCGACCTTCAAGGACGCCGAGCGCCATGTCCTCTTCGAGCCGCACACGCTTGCCGACGAGCAGGGGTGGCTCGCGATGCAAGGGCCGCACACTCCTGATCTCTTGGAGTTCCTCCGCCGCGAGGGCAAGGCATACGACGCGATCCTCTTCTATACGTACATCTACGAGCCGACGGCCGCGGGCCTCCCGCTCGTTCCTGAGCGGGCCGCGCTCATCTCGACCGCCCACGACGAGGAGCCGCTCCGGCTGGCCCCGTACCGCGCGCTCTTCCAGCTGCCGCGCGCGTTCGGATTCCTGACGCCCGAAGAGCGCGACCTGGTCCACTCGCGCTTCCGAAACGAGCACATCCCGAGCGAGGTGCTCGGCATCGGTCTCGACTCGCCGCCGTGGCACGACGCCAAGCCGTTCCGGGACCACTACGCGCCCCGCGGGCCGCTCGTCCTCTACCTCGGGCAGGTGAGTGAGGGCAAGGGCGTGAACGAACTCGTCGAGGATTGGATCGCGTACCGCGAGGGCGGCGGTGCGGGGTCGCTGGTGCTCGCGGGCATGACGCGAATGCCAATACCCGAGCGCCCGGACATCGTGCCGCTCGGACACGTGAGCGACGAGGACAAGTACGCGCTCCTCGAAGCCGCGGACGTGCTCGTCCTGCCGTCGCACCTCGAAAGCCTCGGGATCGTGCTACTCGAGGCGTGGCAGGTCGGAACGCCCTGCCTCGTCTCGGCAAAGAACAAGGTCACCACCGGCCAGGTCGCCCGCGCCGAGGGTGGGGCTGCCTACAGCCGGGGTGGCTTCGCCGCCGTCCTGGCCGCCGTGCTTGCGAAACGCGATGCGCTCGGCGCGGCCGGACGCGCGTACGTCGAGCGCGAGTGCGCTTGGCCGGCGTTCGACACGCGGCTCGAGCAGCTCGTCGACCTGGTGGCGAATTGATCAGACGCTTCTTGCGGCGCGTCCTGCGGCCGCAGCGCGCGAGATCAGCCTTCGACCTCGCCGCGGCACGGAAGATCCCGCAGGGCACGGCGACACCGGAAGACATCTTCTACTGCTTCCGCCTACTTCTCGGGCGTCCGCCGAATCTCGAAGAGTGGGAAGGACACGCCGCATATGCCGGAAGCGATCTAGACGCGGTCATCCGCTCCTACATGAACTCGCTCGAATTCTCGAGGCGCGCCGAAACCTTGATGAGCCATCGACTGAACGACCGCATTTCGCTGGCGTCCTCCAAAGGCTTCTCGATCTACGTGAACGATGACGACACCGCGGTCGGTCAGCATGTGAAGCGCGACGTCTACGAGCCCCACGTCACGGCCGTCTTTCGAGACCGCTTGCGACCGGGCATGCATGTTCTCGATATCGGCGCGAACATCGGCTACTACACGATGCTCTCCGCGTCGGTCGTCGGATCCTCGGGCAGCGTGACGGCGATCGAACCCAACCCCGACAGCGCGAAGATGCTTGAGGCAAGCCGGCGCGCTAACTCTTTCGACAACGTGCTCGTCATTCAGGTGGCGGCCGGCCGCGAGCTCGGCCTCCTCGTCCTGCACGGCTCGTACGGCAACGTGATGACGTCGGCGGCTCCTGACGATGCGAAAGCGCTGATCAACTCGACGACCGTGCCGACCTTCAGGGTGGATGACCTGATCCCACGCAACAAGAACGTCGACTTCGTGAAGATCGATGTGGAGGGCGCCGAGTACAACGCGTTGCTGGGGGCTTCCGAGCTCATCAAGCGCTGCCACCCGACGATCGTCAGCGAATTCAGCCCGTCCACGATGCCCGGGATCTCAGGCATCGACGGTCGTGGGTACCTCCGCTTTCTGCTTGGTTTTGGGTACAAGATCGCCGTGATCGAGGGTGGGGGCGCGCTGAGAGACTGTGACGCCGACCCTGAGCGGGTGATGGACGCCTTCACCAGTCGCGGCGCCGATCACATCGACATCCTCCTCTCGTGACCGACCCGAGCCTCCTCGTCGTCGTGCAGCGTTACGGCGACGTGCCGGGCGGCGCCGAGGCTCACGCGCGCTCGGTGGTGCAGCGCCTGCGCCCCCATTTCGCGATCGAGGTCGCCACGACGAACTCGACCGATTACCTCACGTGGAAGGGCGACCTGACCGCGGGCATTGATCGCGTCGACGGTGTGACCGTGCGCCGCTTTCCCGTGGAGCGGCCGCGCGCGTGGAACTTCAAGCTCTACGAGCGCCGCGCATTTCGCGCGGGGCACACGCTCGAGGACGAGCGCGCATTCGTCGACGCGCAGGGGCCGTACGCGCCCGAGCTCCTCGATTACCTGTTCAAGCGCGGCCGCGACTACGACCATGTGCTCTTCTTCACCTACATCTACTACCCGACGGTCCTCGGGCTTCCACTCGTGCCGGAGCGTGCGGTGCTCGTGCCGACCGCGCACGAGGAGTCCGCGATCGGGCTCGCGGCCTACAAGCCGGTGTTCCACGGTCCGCGGGCGATCGCGTACAACACCGAGGAGGAGCGACGCATGGTCTGGCGCCGCTTCCGGAACGAGCGCGTCTCGAACGAGATCGTGGGCGTGGGCATCGATGTGCCCACCGCCATGAACGCCGCGCGGTTCCGCGAGAAGCACGGCATCGACGGCCCGTATCTTCTCTACGTCGGCCGGATCGGCGTGAGCAAGGGATCGCGCGAGCTCCTCGAAAACTACGAGCGCTGGCGCGCGAGTGACCCCGCGCACGACGTGTCGCTCGTGCTCGTCGGCGACGCGGAGATCAGAGTTCCGAAGACGAGCGGCATCGTGCACCTCGGCCGCCTCTCTGAGCAGGACAAGTGGGACGCGCTCGCCGGCTGTGCCGCGTTCGTGATGCCGAGTCTGCTCGAATCGCTTTCGCTCGTCACGCTCGAGGCGTGGGCCGCCGGTCGCCCGGTGATCGTGGACGCGCGCTCGCCGGTGCTCGCGGGCATGGCCCGGCGCGCCGGCGCGGGCCTCGCGTATCGGACATCGTCGGAGTTCGCGGAGATATGCGAGCTGCTTGCCGACGATCCCGCCCTCGGCGACCGTCTCGGCCGTGCCGGCGCGGAATTCGTCGCGCGCACGTACACGTGGCCGCGAGTGGTCGAGAGCTACCTCGGCCTCTTCGCGGAGGTTCGCGCGCGCCTCGCGTCCTGATATACCCTTTTCCATATATGAAGGTGAACACTCTCGTGCGAACGGCGCGCCGGAGGAAGGGGTTAACCCAGCGCGAGCTCGCACTCCGAGCCGGAATACCGCAGCCGATGATCTCCTCGATCGAACGAGGCCTTCAGGATCCGCGATATAGCACCCTCGAGCGGATCCTCGCGGCGGTCGATCAGGAGATCAACGTTATCGAACGGGCTGGGCGCGGCGTCGACCGCACGCAATTCATCGAGTCGCTTCGGCTGGCTCCCCTACAGAGGTTGCGCAACGGAGTTTCTGCGTCGAAGGCCATCGATCGACTTGTCAAATCTGCGCGGCGGATCAACTCAAGATCCTCGAGCTAGACCCCGAGCCGATCATTCGGATCCTTCGCAAGTGGAAAGTGGAGTACGTGGTCATTGGGGGCATCGCAGCCACGTTCCAAGGCTCAACAACGATCACGCGTGACTTCGACATTTGTTACTCGCGAGAACGAGCGAACCTTGACCGTCTCGCGTCCGCGCTCCGCGAGCTCGACGTCCGCCTTCGCGGCGTAGACGTCGACGTTCCGTTTCAACTGGATGCCGCGACCCTCCGCAACGGGCTGAACTTCACGTTCAAGACAAAGCATGGCGACTTTGACTGCCTTGGCGACCCTGGAGGAGGCTTCGACTACGAACTTCTGAAGCGGAACGCTGATCACATGGACGTGACCGGTTGGAAGGTCATGGTCGCCTCCCTCGACGACATCATCGCGATGAAGCGTGCCGCAGGCCGGATCAAAGATCGGATCGAAGTCGAAAATCTTTCCGCGCTGCGCGAGGTTCGCGACAAGGGTCGGCCCTAGCCGCAGCCCCCGCGCTCACGCGACCGGAACCACGCCTATCCTGAGGTTGATGACGGGGCGTGGGCGAGGCGGCGACGGGGGAAGCAGGGACTGGGGAAGCATCGATTGGTCGAACATCGACCTCTCGGGCTTCGGGATGGGCGGCAACCGCATTTCGGGCCCCTCGCGCCGGTACATCTTCATCGCGCTCCTGCTCTTCCTCCTCCTGCTCATCCCCATCCTCATCGGTCCGTTCGTGTCGTTCCTCACCGACCTCCTCTGGTTCCGTAGCCTCGGGCTCGAGTCGGTCTACCTGCGGCGCTTCACCGCGGGGTTCTATGCGTTCGCGGTGTTCGGGGCGATCTTCTTCCTGCTCGCGCTGCCGAATCTGTACTTCGCGCTCCGGCCGCAGGTGCCGCGCGTCGTCGTCGACGCCCGCCGCAGGCGCGGCGCTCTCTCCACGACGCTGCGGTTCATGTGGCTCCTGCTCATTCCCGCGTTCTTCTTCGGCCTCGCGGGCGGCGACGAGTGGGACATCCTCCTTCGCTGGGTCAACGCGGTCCCGTTCGGAACGGTCGACCCAGTCTTCGGCCGCGACATCGGCTTCTACTTCTTCACCCTGCCGGTCCTCGAGTTCGTGCGCGGCTGGCTCCTCTTCGCGCTCATCGTCATCGCCATCGGCGTGGTCACGCTGTACTTCACGCGCGGCGTCATCGGCGTTGCGACCGGCTCGCTCGCGAGCGCCGATCTCCGGGTCGCGGGTCGCACCGCGCTGGCCCTCGCGCGTCCCGCCAGGGCTCACCTGTCCATCCTGGGCGGGCTCTTCCTGGCTCTGATCGCGAGCGGCTACGTCCTCGACCAGTTCGAGCTTCTCTTCCGGCAGGAGAGCGTCCTCGTCGGCGCCGGCTACACGAGCATCACGGCGCGTCTCCCCGCGCTCACCATCCTCACCGGCCTCGTCGGCGTCGCCGCGCTCGCGTGCTTCGTCAACGCGTTCCGTGGGACGCTCTGGATCCTCGGCGGCGCGATTGCTCTTTGGTTCGTGGCGAGCCTCGTCGTTGGCGGTGTGTACCCCGCGATCATCCAGAACTTCATCGTCCAGCCCGATCAGCTCAACAAGGAGCGCCCGTACATCACGCGGAACATCGAAGCGACGCGCGCCGCGTACTCGCTCGACGCGGTGGACGAGAGCGCGTTCAACGTCGCCGACACCCCGACCGCGGCGGAGGCGCGCGCCGCCCTCTCCGATACATCGATCGTTCGCCTCTGGGACTACCGTCCGCTGCAGCAGGCCTTCGACCAGAACCAGGCGCTGCGGACCCAATACACATTCGTCGACGTCGACATCGACCGCTATCGGATCGGCAGCAAAGAACAGCCGGTGATGCTCTCAGCGCGCGAGCTTTCCTCGAACCGCCTGCCGCAGCAGACCTGGGTGAACCGTCACCTCATCTTCACCCACGGGCTTGGGGCGGTCGTGAGCCCCGTGGGTGGCGTGGCCCCCGACGGCTCGCCGGTTTACCTGGTGAAGGACATCCCTCCGGTCGGCGAGCCGAAGATCGATCAGCCCCGGATCTACTACGGCGAGCTGACCAGCGACTACGTGATCGTGGACACCAATCAGGACGAGTTCGACTACACGACCGACCAGGGGACCGTGCAGACGCGCTTCAGCGGCAACGGTGGGGTGGGCGTGGGGTCGCTCTGGGACCGGATCCTCTTCGCGGTGCGCCTCGGTGACACGAACCTACTCATCTCCAACCAGATCACCTCGCAAAGCAAGGTGCTCTTCCGCCGCACGGTCCTTCCGCGCGAGCGGTTCATCGCGCCATTCCTCGAGTACGACCCCGACCCATATCTCGTGATCGCGAACGGCAAGCTCTACTGGATCAACGACGCCTTCACGACCGGCGACAAGTACCCGTACAGCGAGCGGTTCTCAGCGCTGGGTGCCGGCAGCACGTCGGTCGCGGGCGGGCGGCTCAACTACATCCGCAACAGCGTCAAGGTCGTGACCGACGCGTACGACGGCACGATCAGCTACTACATCGTCGACGACAAGGATCCGGTCATCCGGAACCTGAAGGCCATCTACCCGGACCTCTTCAAGTCCATCAACGACATGCCGCAGGCGCTGCGCGACCACATCCGCTACCCGGAGGCTCTGTTCAGCATCCAGGCGCAGGTCTACGCGCTCTATCACATGACGAACCCTGACGACTTCTACAACCGGACCGACGCCTGGAAGATCGCGAACGAGATCCTCTCCCAGGGCGGCAGCCCGCAACCGATCGAACCGTATTACGTGACCACCCGGTTGCCTGGCTCCGACCGCCTCGAGTTCGTCCTCTTCGTGCCGATGACCCCCATCGGCGGGGAGCGCAACAACATGGTCGGCTGGATCGCCGGTCGCGCCGACGCGCCGGACTACGGGAAGCTTCGGGTGCTCACTTTCCCGCGCGACCGCCCGATCGCCGGTCCGCTGAACATCGAGAACCGCATCGATGCCGACTCGACGATCCGGCAGCAGCTCACGCTGCTCTGTCCCTCGGCGGCGAACTGCATTCGAGGGAATCTGTTGGTGCTGCCGGTGGGCAGCAGCTTCGTGTACGTCGAGGCGATCTTCGTCCAGGCCACGTCGACGAGCCGCATCCCCGAGCTCCAGCGCGTGATCCTCGCGACGCAGGACCGAGTCGTCATGGCCGACTCATTCGAGAAGTCTCTCGACCTGCTCTTCCCTGTACAGCAGCCGCCACCCACGACGACACCGCCACCGACCACGACGCCCCCGCCGACGACCACGCCGCCATCTGACATCGCGGCGCTCGTCAAGTCGGCCAACGACCACTACAACGCGGCCCAGACAGCGCTCAAAGCGGGCGACTTCGCCGAATATGGCCGCCAGCTGAAGCTTCTCGAGGACGATCTCGCCAAGCTTCGGGCCGCCACCGGGCAGTAACGTCCGGCTTCGGGACGAACTCTAGACTTCGGTCTTCTTGACGAAGACCATCCGCGTCGGTGTGATCGGTGCGGGCTACTGGGGCCCGAACATCGTGCGGAACCTCCACGAAGCCCCCGGTGCCGAGGCCGTCGCGGTCGCGGACCTCTCGGAGGAGAGACTCGAGGCGATCCGCAAGCGCTTTCCGGCCGTCCGCGTCACGACGGACTACCGCGAGCTGCTGAGTGACGCGACCATCGACGCGATCTGCGTCGTCACGCCGGTCGGCACTCACCGCAAGCTTGCGGAGGAAGCGTTCGCGGCGGGGAAGCATGTCTTCGTCGAGAAGCCGCTCGCCAGGACCGTGAGCGACGCCGAAGCGATCGTCCGCGCCGGCGAGCGCGCCGGCAAGACGCTGATGGTCGGCCACACCTTCGTGTACAACCCGGCCGTCGCGGTCGTGAAGGACATCCTCGACTCCGGCGGGATCGGTGACGTGCACTATCTCGACAGCCAGCGCGTGAATCTCGGGCTGCACCAGTTCGACATCAACGTGCTGTGGGACCTGGGGCCGCACGACGTGTCGATCGCGCTCTACTGGCTCGACGAGGAGCCGGAGTGGGTCCAGTGCACAGGCGCGTGCTTCGTGCAGCCGAACATCGAGGACGTCGTCTTCCTCATGATCGGTTTCCCCTCGGGGGCGATCGCGCACGCGCACCTCTCGTGGCTCGCGCCCAGCAAGCTGCGCACGACCATCGTCATCGGCTCAAAGAAGATGGTCGTCTACGACGACAACCAGGCTGTCGAGAAGGTGAAGATCTACGACCAGGGCGTGGACAAGCTCGAGAGCGACGAGCTCCGGCGCAGCTATCGCGCCGGCGACATCCACAGTCCACGTGTTCCGATGACCGAGGCGCTGCAGGTGGAGATGCGCCATTTCATCGAGTGCGTGCGCGACGGCAAGAAGCCGCGAAGCGACGGCGAGGCCGGGCTCACGGTCGTACGCGTCCTCGAGCTGGCGATGCGCTCCCTCCGGTCCGGCGGCGCGCGCGTTGCCTACCGGCTCGACCCCGTTCGCGCATGACCGCATCCGTACATCCCACGGCGGTAGTCGCGCCAAACGTGCGACTGGGCGAAGGGAGCATCGTCGGCGAGTACGCGATCCTGGGACGCGCGCCTCGCGGGAAAGCCGAGGGCGAGCTGGAGCTCGTCATCGGCCCCGGCGCGGTCATCCGTCCGTTCACCACGATCTATGCCGGAACGCGAATCGGCGCGCGCCTTCAGACGGGGCAGGGCGCCTCGATCCGCGAGGACAACGTCATCGGCGACGACGTCTCGGTTGGAACACACGCGTCCCTCGAGTTCGGCAACCGGGTCGGCTCGCGCGTGCGCATCCACACCGGCTGCTTTCTCGAGCTCTGCCAGATCGACGACGATGTCTTCCTCGGCCCGCACGTCGTGTTCACGGACGATCCGCATCCGCAGTGCCCGGCCTATCTCGACTGCGTCAAGGGCGGCGTGGTCCGACGGCGAGCGCGGATCGGCGCGAACAGCACGGTCCTGCCGGGCGTCGAGATCGGTGAGGACGCGCTCGTCGGTGCCGGGAGCGTCGTGCGCCACACGGTGCCGCCGCGTACGGTGTGGGCAGGAAATCCCGCGGTGCAGCTCAAGGGAGACATTCGCGACCTGGCCTGCTTCGTCGGCATCTATCCGCACGCGTACGCGTGGCTCAAGGACCTGCCGGCGAAGGTGAAGGTATGAAGGAGACGGCAACGACATGACCGCAGTCGCCACACAGGAAATCCCCCTCGTGGACCTCAAGGCGCAGTACGCGACGATCCGTGACGAGGTCCGTCGCGCGATCGACGAGGTCCTCGAGAGCATGCAGCTCACGATCGGCCCGAACGTGAAGGCGTTCGATCAGGAGTTCGCCACCTACATCGGTTCGAAGCACTCGATCGGGGTCGGCTCTGGTACCGACGCGCTTCAGCTCGCCATCCGCGCGTGCGGCGTCTCCGGCGGCGACGAGGTGATCACGGTCTCGCACACATTCTTCGCCACGGTTGAGGCGATCCTGTACGCGAACGCGCGGCCGATCCTCGTCGATGTCGATGAGAAGACCATGCTCATGGACCCGGCCGCCGTCGCCGCGGCGATCACGCCGAGAACGAAGGCGATCATCCCGGTGCATCTGTATGGACGCACCGTGGACCTCAAGCCCCTCCGTCAGATCGCGCAGGACCGGAACATCACCGTCATCGAGGACGCGGCGCAGGCGCACGGCGCGCTCCTCGACGACGGCAAGAAAGCAGGCACCGGTGGCCGCGTGAACTGCTTCTCGTTCTACTGCTCGAAGAACCTCGGCGCGTACGGCGAAGCGGGGAGCATCACGACGAATGACGATCGCCTTGCCGAGGAGCTGCGCGCGCTCCGCGAGCACGGTCAGTCGACGCGTTACTACCACCCCGTCATCGGATACAACGCGCGCTTGGATGAGATCCAGGCTGCGATCCTCCGGATCAAGCTCCGCAAGCTGGATCAGTGGAACGGCCGGCGGCGCGAGCTCGCGCGCATGTACGACGAGCGCCTGGCAGGGTCAGGGGTGGTCGTCCCCGAGATCCCGTCGGACATCCGACGCCATGTCTTCTACACGTACACGATCCGCGTGCCCGGCGGCCGGCGCGACGATCTCCGGAAGTACCTCGGCGAGCGGGGCATTGGTACTCAGATTCACTATCCGGTCCCGATCCACCTGCAGCAGTCGGCGGAGTTCCTCGGCTACCGCAAGGGGGACATGCCGGTCACCGAGAAGGTCGCGTCCGAAGTGCTCTCGCTCCCGATGTTCGCGGAGCTCACCGACGAGCAGCTCGAGCGGGTCGCGGACTCGGTGCGTTCGTTCATGAAGGCGGCCTAACGCAAGGCGGCCACCGCCGTGACGCTAGGCACGAAGTACTGCGCACCGCTAGGACTATCGCGCTCTATCCGGAGGCGCCAGGGCGACTAGATTCACGGCAGTGGAGTTCCTTCTCGTCCTTCCGATCCCCGGCTCGTCCTATCGCGACAACGACGAGGTCGCGCACCTAAAAGATCGCGTCTCGGCAGCCCTCGGAGATACCGGCAGGGTCGACCGTCGGGACGCCGGCGCCGGCGAGACGGACTTCCTCATCCTGACAAAGACTCCCCTCGAGGCGTACCAGGCGCTCAGCGGTTTCGATGATTTCGATGCGCGGCCCGAGCTTCGTGCAGCCTACCGGCAGATCGACAACGACTACGAGGTCTATCAGCGCGAGGCGAGCTTCCGCTTCCACATCGGCTAGCTCGCCGCCGCGCGCATGAACTGCACGCCGTCGCGGCGCCGCTTGTAGCCCATCGTCTCGTTGATGTGAAGGATCGGGGTGTTCTTGAAGTCGTTATCCGTGCGCACCTTGTCCACGCCGAGCGCGATCGCCTGCATCACTGTTTCGTACTTCAATCCGCGGGCGATTCCGCGCCCGCGCCCGGCGCGCGCCACACCGGTCCAGTCAGTGGACACGACGCCACGTTTGGGCGGGTAGGAGAGGATCGAGACACCGAGGATCGCGTCACCGTCTCGGGCGATCCAGATGCGGTCCTCGCGCAGGCCCGGTGAGCGCATCCATTTGATGAAGTCGTCGAACGTCGTTTCTGTGAACGGCTCGGTTGTCGGGATGTCGCGGATGGCTTCTTCGCTCATCCGCCAGAGCTTCTTCCACTTCTCGGGGTCGGTGTCGCGGTCGACGGTGAGGACCTGGATCTTCGCCTCACGCATCTTCGCTCGCGATTCGGCGGCCGTCGATTCGAGCTTCGCGCGATTCGCGACGAGGTCCAGCTCCCAGAAGCGCTGACGGCGCTCCTCGCGATAGCCGCGCTTCGTGACCGCGTCGACGCGGACCGTGTCGTCCTCCCAGCACCACGTCGTGAAGGTTTGCGTGCCGTCGGAGCGCGAACGCTCCTCCATGGCGGCGAAGAGCGCGTCGATGCGCGCCGGAGTTCGATGCGACGGCAGGAGGTCGCCGGAGATGTTCCCGTACTTCTTCGGCGTCTTCCAGAGCTGGTGACGCTGGTGGGCGTGCGCGACCCG
This sequence comes from Chloroflexota bacterium, assembly GCA_038040265.1. Taxonomy (GTDB): domain Bacteria; phylum Chloroflexota; class Limnocylindria; order P2-11E; family P2-11E; genus 3-1-20CM-2-70-9. The sequence continues at coordinate 174,392 of JBBPIP010000002.1, forward strand.
CTCTCCGCCGATCTCGCCGATGAACCGCTCGACCTTCGCGTTCTCCTCAGGGTTTTTCCAGTAGTTCTTGAGGGTGACGGGGTCGCGCGGGTCGTCGGGGCGAATGGCGGTCTCCAGGTCGGCGACGAACTCCGCGTCGGACAGCTGTGCTTCGCGAAGCGCGACGTCGCCAGCTTTCAATGAAGCCTCCCCAGGACCTTGTCCCGCGCCACCATGCCGAGCTGCTGCAAATACTGCCCGACTTCGCGACGGCCGAACTTCGAGGCGCCGAGCTCCCGGTCCCGGAACGTGTACGGGATTTCGACGATCTTCTTCGTCTTGGCGCGCGCGATGACCTCGAGGCCGATCTTGAATCCGATCGCGTTCAGGTGCACGCCGTCGATCGCGGTGCGGCGCACCGCGAAGAATCCGCTCGTGGCATCGCGCACCGGCACGAGGACGTTGCCCATGAGACAGGCGACGCGCGAGACCACGCGACGGCGCAGTGGCCAGTCCATCGTGGCCCCGCCGGCGATGTAGCGGCTGCCGACGGCGAGATCCGCGCCCTCTTCGATCGCCTTCACGAGCGCGGGGACGATCTCCGGCGGGTGCGAGAGGTCGGCGTCCATGACCACCAGGATGTCGCCTCGCGACTCCTTGAAGCCCGCGATGACCGCCGACGCCAGGCCCGCTTTGCCGCTTCTGCGCACGACCCACACCGGATGCCGTGCCGAGAGGCGGTTCGCGACATCCGCAGTGCCATCGGGCGAGCCGTCGTCGACGACGACCAGCTCCCAGGTATGGCCCGACATCGCCGCTCCCAGGCGCTCGACGAGCGGCGGAAGCGAGTCGGCTTCGTTGTAGGTGGGTACGATCACGGAGATCACGACCGCCGATAGTCTAGGAACGATGCGTGTGGCCATCGATGCGAGGCACTTGCAGACGGTGGCCCGCGTCCGGGGCATCGGTCGCTACACGCGGAACCTCCTCGCCGCGTTCGCTCGTCGCTCGCCGCGGGACATCGAGTGGACACTCCTCCGACTGCGGAATTTCCCCGCGGCCGATCCCGGCCTCGTGCCGGCGCACGACGACATCGCCACCTCGCGCCTCCGTCGGCCCGAGCTCTCGATGCTCGCGCTCGACCCACTTCTGCTCTCGCTCGAGCTCGGCGGCAAGGGGATCGACGTCTACCACTCGACGCAGCTCTCGCTACCCGCGCGCCGCGACTTTCCCGCCGTCGTGACGATCCACGATCTCGCGCCGCTCATCTGGCCGGCGCACTACCTCCGGCTCCCGTACTCGCGGATCGGGCACACGTGGCAGTACGCGCTGGCGCGGCGCGCTGACGCAGTGATCGCCGTGTCACAGGCGACGAAGCAGGATGTCGTCGAACGCTTGCGTGTGCCTGAGGACCGCGTGACCGTGATTCCGGAAGCGGTCGACAGCGACTTTCTGCCGCCACCGGCCGCCGAGGGGCGCGCGCTTGCGCAAGAGCGTTTCGGCGTGCCGGACCGCTACGTCCTCTACGTCGGACAGTTCGACCCCCGGAAGAACGTGCGGGGCCTCCTCCGCGCGTTCGCCGTCGCGGCCGAACGCGACAAGGACCTGCGCCTGGTGATCGTCGGCGAGCTCGGCAAGCTCTCGTCCCACCTGCGCGATGCCCTCGAGACCGAGCGGGCGCCGCGCGACCGCGTGATCGTGACTGGCTTCGTCGACGACGCGACGCTCGCGGCCCTCTATGCCGGCGCCGAATGCCTGCTCCACGCCGCACTCCTCGAGGGGTTCGGGCTTACCCCCCTCGAGTCGCTCGCCGCGGGCACACCCGTCGTCGGGTATGCGGCCGGCGCCGTCGCCGAGGTCGTCGGTGACGCCGGGCTCCTCGTCCCGAGCGGAGACGAGGGCGCGCTCGGAGCGGCGCTCGGTCGCTTCCTCGATGACGAATCGCTCCGCGCTGGTCTCCGCGCCCGCGCGCGCTCGCGTGCGAGCGCCTTTTCGTGGGACCGGGCGGCGGACGAAACGCTCGCGGTATACCGCCTCGTCGCCCGATAACTCCCGTACAATTTAGGTCTCCAGATATGGCCCGCCGGATCCCACTTCCACGTCTCACCCGTCGGCAACGCAGCGCGCGCTGGCAGCGGGAGCGCCGCCAGCAGGCGGTCATCGTGACCGTCTTCTCCGCTGTGCTCTTCTTCGTGCTCGGCCTCGTGAGCTGGGCCGCGAGCGACAAGTACTACCAGGAGAACCTGAAGCCGGCGATGACCTTCGACGGCACGGTCGTCCCGATGCGCGATTGGACAACCGAGCGCAAGTACCAGCTCTCGCGGTTCTACGTCGAGTACGGCGTTCCGGCCGGCTACGAGGATGACCCCCAGGTCGCTGAGGCCAAGGCGTCGTTCGATCGGGGCGCGCTGGACACGCTCGAGGAGTACGTGATCCTCGACCGGCAGGCAAGAGACGAGGGCATCGTCGTGGCGCCCGATGCGGTGAGCGCCCGCTACGAGGAAGACTTCGGCCAGTTCCGAACCCGCCACATCCTCATCTCGATCGACACGACAGCCGCCGACAAGGCCGTCGAGGAGGCCAACGCGCTCGCGAAGGCCGTCGCGGTCCGCGATCAGCTGCGCCAGGATCCCAACAACCAGACGCTCTGGAACCAGCTCGCGCAGGAGAAGTCGCAGGATCCGGGGACGGCCGCCTCAGGTGGCGAGCTCGGCTGGGTGGGGAAGGGTCAGTTCGTGAAGCCGTTCGAGGATGCCGCGAAGGCGCTCGCGATCGGAGAGATTTCCGACGCGGTGAAGTCCGACTTCGGTTACCACATCATCCAGGTCGAGGAGCGCCGCGGGCCGGCGGAGAACGACATCGTGAAGCGCTGGTTCGCGAGCGGCTTCACCGAGGCCGACATCAAGCGGCACATTCGGCACGACATCCTTCGCGACGAGTTCACCAGGCGGCAGCAGGAGCGCGGCGGGGTCTCGCCGACGGCGCAGGTGCACGTCGCGCAGATCCAGGTCGCGACACCTCGCCCGGTCGGCGGCGACTTCGAGGCCTTCACCGCTCAGCTCAAGAAGGTCGCCGACGTCGGCAAGGCGCTCGACGCCGGGACCGACTTCGCGGAGGTCGCGAAGCAGTACTCGGAGGACAGCGCGACGGTGGACAAGGGCGGCGACCTGGGCTGGATCGCGCGCGGCATGATCACCGATCTGTTGGCTGAGAAGGAGCTCTTCAGCATCCCCGCGGGCCAGCTGAGCCAGCAGCACAACCTGCTCACGACGACCACCTGGTACAAGGTCATCGAGAAGTCCGACTCGCGCGATCTCGACGACGACCAGAAGAAGATCATCAAGGACAACGCCTACCAGTACTGGCTCAACCAGCAGAAGAAGGCTCACGACGTCGTCCGCCTCATCCCTGGCCTCGAGTTCGAGTAGCACGGCGGCGCTGGCTGCCGTCCTCGACCGCTGGCCCGCCGGCGTAGACCTCGTTCCGGCGAGTCGTCTCGACCGTCATGCGTTTTCGACGCTGCGCGCGCTCGCGATCGCGGTCGACGGCTCCGTCGACTGGACTCTCCTCCGCGCGCGCTATCCCAGCGCTCACCCGGTGCAGCTCCTCGACCCGGACCAGACGGCCACGCTCGTCGATGCGGAGCAGCAGATCGGCCGCTCGCGATTTCTGGTGCTCGCTCCGCTCGATCCTTTCGCGGATCTCGCGTCTCTCGACATGGTGATGCGCATCGCCGAGCGGCTTCGCGCTCCCGACGGCTGCCCGTGGGACCGCGAGCAGACCCATGCCTCGCTCCGCCCGCATCTTTTGGAGGAGGCGTACGAGGCGCTCGCCGCGCTCGACTCGGGCGATCCTGCTCGCCTTCGCGACGAGCTCGGCGATCTCCTTTTCCAAATCGCGATTCACGCGCAGCTCGGGCGCGAGGAAGGAACCTTCGACGCGAACGAGATCGCCCGCCGCCTCAACGAGAAGCTCATTCGCAGGCACCCGCACGTGTTCGCGGGCAAGGAGATCGCCGGCGGTGATCTCCTTGCGCAGTGGGAGGGCATCAAGCGCGAGGAGCAGGGCGACGGCCCGAAGTCCCTTCTCGGCGGCGTCCCGCGCGAGCTTCCCGCGCTCTTTGCCGCGGAGCGGATGCTCGAGCGTGCGGCTCGCGTGAAGCTGGTCCCGCCGCGCCTCGACCTGCCGCTCGACATCGACGATCAGGACTTCCTCGGAGAGCTCCTGTTCGATGTCGTCGCCGCTGCGCGCGACGCCGGCTTCGATGCCGAGACCGCGCTCCGCGACGCGAACGAGCGCTTCGCCGTGCATGTCGGGCGCGTCGAAGCGCGCGCCGCCAAGGAAGGCCGCGCCCTCGAGTCGTACGCTGCCGAAGAGATGCGACGCGTGTGGGACGAGACCGCGTGACCTTCAGGCGGCCGGACGGTCGCACGCCCACGGCGCTTCGCCCCGTCACGGTCAACGTCGGTGTCTCGAAGTTCGCGGAGGGGTCGGCCGAGATCTCGTTCGGCGACACGAAGGTCCTCTGCCTCGCGACGCTCCAGGAGAGCGTCCCGAAGTTCCTGGAGGGCAAGGGCACCGGCTGGATCACCGCCGAGTACGCGATGCTGCCGCGCAGCACTCCCGAGCGCAGCCAGCGCGAGAGCATCGCCGGACGGCCGGGCGGTCGGACCTTTGAGATCCAGCGTCTGGTCGGCCGGGCGCTTCGCGCTGCGATCGATCTCAAGGCGCTTGGCCCGCGCAGCATCGTGATCGACTGCGAGGTCATCCAGGCGGACGGCGGCACACGGACCGCCGCGATCACCGGCGGGTTCATCGCGCTCTCTCACGCGGTGCGCAAGATCAAGCCCTCGCCGATCGTCCGGAACGTCGCCGCCGTCTCCGCGGGCTACGTGAAGGGCGAGCTGCTGCTCGACCTCGCCTACGCCGAGGACTCGATCGCCGACGCCGACGTGAACGTCGTCGCCACGAGCGAGGGCGAGCTCATCGAGGTCCAGGGGACGGCCGAGGGCCGCCCCTTCTCGCGAGCCGACTTCGACCGCGTCCTCGAGCTGGCCCTCGACGGGATCGGCCAGCTGATCGCCGCCCAGCGCGCGGCGCTTCGCTAACGGAACGCCAGGCGTCCCCGGCACGTATATAGGCCGACGATGAGAGCGCTGGCGGCTTGGGGCCGCTTTGTCTACCGGCGCCGGTGGGTCGTGCTGGTCCTGTCCCTGCTCACCATCGGGGTTTCGGTCGCATCGCTCCTTGCCGGCGGCGAGCTGCGAGACGTGCCCTTCCGCGAGACCGAGTCCGGGCGCACCACCCAGCTGATCCGGGACGAGCTGCCCCGAGCGACGGGAGCGCCGGTCGCCGCGACGTCGTCGTTCGTCCTGATCTTCACGAGCACGGAGGGCCTCGACGCGGCCGATCCACGTTTTATCGAGGGCATGAACACCGCACTCGCGCCGCTCCGCGCCGATCCGCGCGTCGTGTCCATCTTCACTGCCGACAACGTGCTGCCGGCGTCGGCCGCAGCGCTGCGCTCCAAGGACGGCAAACGGGCTCTCGCCAGCGTCACGGTCAAGGGGACCACTACCGAAGCCGAGGCGTTCTTCGCCGAGCTTAGGGCGCTCGTGCGCGCCGACCGGTTCGACGTCGTCGCGACCGGCAACATCCCGCTCAACGGCGACATCGACGCGGCGCTCGATCGCGACCTGCAACGGGCGGAGTTCGTCTCGCTCCCGCTCGCTTTCGTCCTGCTGCTTCTGGTCTTCGGCAGCGCTGCCGCTGCGCTGCTCACGCTCGGTGTGGGCGTCCTCGTCATCGTGGCCGGTCTCGGGGCGACCTTTGCCCTCGCGCGGTCGACCGACGTTTCGCAGTACGCGCTCAACATCGTCACGCTCATCGGACTCGGCGTCGCGATCGACTACTCGCTCTTCATCGTGAGCCGCTTTCGCGAGGAGCTCGCGGGCGGCAGGGCCGTTGAAGATGCCGTCGGCATCGCGCTCGCGACGGCCGGCCGGGCGATTCTCTTCTCGGGGATCACCGTGGCGATCGGCCTCGCCGGCATGCTGTTCTATCCGGGCACGTTCCTCGTGTCGCTCGGGATCAGCGGATCCCTCGTCGTGGCGGCCTCCGTCCTCTACGCGCTCACGTTCCTGCCTGCTTTGCTTTCGATCCTTGGACCGCGCGTGGGCGCATGGCGCCTTCCGCTCCCTCGCGGCCGCGGCGGGCCGGGTATCTGGCACTCCATCGCCACGGCGGTGATGCGTCGCCCGGTCCTCGTCCTCGTGCCGACCATCGCGCTCATCGCCGTCGCCGCGTCTCCGTTCGTCCAGCTGCGTCTCGCGAGCGCGGACGTGACCATCCTGCCGCCGACGGTCGAGTCGCGGCGCGGGTACGACATGCTGGTGAACGATTTCCCCGGCCAGGACCAGTCGACCATCACCGTCGTCGCTCGCTTCCCGGACGACCCACTGTCGCACCGCGCCGCGCTAGACGACCTCCGTGCGCGTCTGGCGGCGCTCCCCGACGTGCTGCGCGTCGACGTGCCGCTCAGCCCGACGGGCCCGCACATCGCGGTTCTCTCCGTTCGGACGGCCAGCACCGCGCAGAGCGACGAAGCACGCGCGATCGTGACGGCGATCCGCGGCCAGAAGGTGAGCGGCGGTGACGTGCTCGTCACGGGCGACACGGCGTTCGACGTCGACGCGGTTCAGTACCTCGTCGAGCGCACACCCATCGCGATCGGGTTCGTCACCCTCACGACGATGCTCGCGCTGTTCCTGCTGCTCGGGTCGTTCGTGCTTCCGTTGAAGGCGGTCCTTATGAACGCGCTCTCGGTGAGCGCATCGTTCGGCGCGCTCGTGTGGATCATCCAGCAGGGTCACTTCGCGAACGTGCTCAACTTCACGCCTCAGTCGATCGAGCCGAGTCTCCCGGTGATCATGTTCTGCATCATGTTCGGGCTCTCGATGGATTACGAGGTGCTGCTGCTCTCGCGGATCCAGGAGGAGTACCGGCGCACGGGCGACAACATGGCCGCCGTCGCGATGGGCCTTGAGAAGAGCGGCCGGCTCATCACCGGTGCGGCCGCGATCATGGTCGGCGTCTTCGTGGCGTTCGCGCTCGCTGACGTGGTGATCATCAAATCCGTCGGTCTCGGTCTCACCATCGCGGTGCTTCTGGACGCGACCCTCGTTCGCGCGCTCGTCGTCCCCGCGGCGATGCGCCTGCTCGGCCGCGCGAACTGGTGGGGACCGTCTTGGCTCGCGGGGCGCGGGATGCACCTCGAGCCCACGACCGCCATCGTGGACGGGTGACCCAGGACACATCCGACCGGCACCCGATCCTTCTGGGCTCCTCGAATCAGGGCAAGCTCCGCGAATACCGCGAGATACTCGCGGGCCTCGATCTCGAGCTCGTCGCCCCGAGCGACCTCGACCCCGTGCCGCCGGAACCAGGCGAGGACGCCCCGACCTTCGCCGAGAACGCGTCCGCGAAGGCACGTGGGTACGCCGCCGCGAGCGGACTGCAGACCATCGCCGACGACTCCGGGCTCGAGGTCTATGCGCTCCGGGGCGCGCCCGGCGTGCGGAGCCGGCGGTTCTTCGGCGACGACGCGAGCGCCGAGGAGCGAAACGCCAAGCTCCTCGCGCTCCTTGACGGCGTGGGGGATCGCTCCGCGCGCTTCGTGTGCGTCACGGCACTCGCGTCACCCGACGGACACGTCGAGCTCTTCGAGGGCGAGGTCCGCGGCGAGATCGCGGAGTCGCCGCGAGGCCGTGATGGGTTCGGTTACGACCCCGTGTTCGTGATCGCGGGAGACGGTCGCACCATGGCCGAGCTCTCGTCCGAGGAGAAACACCGCGTCTCGCACCGTGGCCTTGCCGGCGCGAAGTTACGAGCGCGTCTCGCCGCCGGTGCGTGAGCGTGTAACGAACCGCTTCGCATCGTCCAATGACATCCCACGCGTCGGCTGCCAGTCGTGCGGCTGGCCGGCGCCGGCCGAGCAGTACGCCCAGCGGTCTTCGTGCATCGTCAGGGCGTCGTTCGGTTCGGAGCTCTGATGCTCCGCACGAGCGCAGACGAAGTCGATGCGATCTTCCATCAACATGTTTGACGGACCCGCGCCCAAAGGCATGCCACCTATTCAGGTGAACTGGGTACGCCATTCGCGGTACGCAACTGATACGCCCCCGCTCGGGGGATGGCTGCTTCCGCCGGTTTAGGTCGTTCGCTCCTGCATGCGGCTGAGCGCGACGCGCAGCGCCGCGACGTCCCGATGGAACACGTCGTCGGCGATGGGCTTTCGGTGCGGATCCGGCTGCATCAAACCTTTCGACGGTTGGCCCGGGCTGTCGTCGGTCACGTAGCGAGGAACGAGATGCGTGTGCAGGTGTGGCACCGCATTCCCGAGCATCTCGAGATTCAGCTTCGCCGGCCGGAAGTGCGCCTCGAGCGCGCGCGCGACCTTCAGGACCTCGCGGAGGTATGTGGTCGCGTCCGCGTCGCTCAGCTCGGTGAGATCTGCGATGTGACCGCCGCGCCAAATCACGATCGTGTAGCCGGGCTGGCCGATGTCACCACGCACGAGGTACGCGTCAGAGACGCGGCCGGCGAAGACGCGTGCGTTGCCATGTGCGTCGTCGGGACGGCCTTCGGCGCACATCGGACAGCCCTTGCCCGCCTTCCGCGCTTCCCAATCGAGGTCCCAGGTCCGCCTCACGTGGGCAACGGTAACGTCCCCGCGTCGTACACAAGGTGTCCGTCCCGGGTACGCGCGACATCCCAGAGCGCGTGTCGTTCGCTCTTTCCTGGTGCCAGCAGGTGCGTGACGGTCCAGCCGTCCGCGGTCAGTCGATCCGCGATCAATCTGCGGTGGCACCGCCACCAGAGCGTCTCCGCGCACATGAACGCGGTCCGCGATTCGCGCGCTAGCGCGACGAGGCGCTCGTAACCGAGCGCGAACTCCTCCGTGTCCATGTGGTCGGCATAGCCTCTGAACGCCTCCACGCGGAGCGCGCGGTGCGGCGAATCCGCGTGCGGCTCGCGACGACCGCCGAGCTCCGGCAGGTGCTGGTACCCGATGCCGATCTCGCCGAGTGCGACCTCGAGAGACGCGGCGCCGAAGTGCGGATGCCGCCGGGATCCGGGCATGAGCCGCACGTCCGCGAGCGCTCCGATATCGGCCGCTCGGAGTGTCGCGATGAACTCGTCGAGCGGCCGCGCGCCGTGACCGACGGACCAGATGTCCACGAGCATCAGTGTGGGAGACTCGCCTGGTGAGCGACGTCGCGATCCGGCAGGTTTCGCCCGATCAGCACGACGCCGTCATGCACTACTTCGACATGGTCGCGTATGCGGACAATCCAAGCTGGTCGAAGTGCTATTGCATGGCGCGGCTCGCGGACAACTACGACGAGCGCACCAAAGCGCAAAACCGCGCGTCACGCAGCGAGCTCCTTCACTCGGCGAAGGCGAACGGGCTCGTCGCGTATCGCCTTGGGCGTGTCGTCGGGTGGTGCCATGCCGCGCCGAAGTCGGAACTGGTCGACGTCCCGGGCGATCGCGTCGCGGACGTCGGCGCGATCGTCTGCTTCGTCGTCGCACCGGATCAGCGTAGACAGGGGATCGCGACGCAGCTCCTCGACGCTGCGCTCGACTACCTGCGCTCGCGCGGCATGAAGACCGCGGAGGCGTACCCGTGGCTCGGTGAGGTCGATCCCGCCAGGTGGATCTGGTCGCAGTACGTTGGCCCGTTATCGATGTACGTGAAGGCGGGTTTCGAAATCGCTGCGAAGCAGACCGACTTCTGCATCGTTCGTAAGGAGCTATAGCCAGAGGTCAAGGCGCATGCGATTCACCGGCTCGGTGCGGGTCGCGGGCAAAGACGAGGTGCTCGCCAGGCCAGGGGACCTCGATCGGGTAGCGCGCTACGAGCGTACCCAGCCGGGGGACTAGCACGGCGACCAGTTCGTCGATAGTCGCCCAATAGAAGCTCTCCCAGGGGCCAGGTGGGTGAGCCTCGTCGGACCCCCGAACCGCCTCGACCACGACGAGCCCATCTAGCTTGAGCACACGAGCGATCTCCGCGAGGACGCGGTCGATGTCGTGTGCATGGTCGAGTGAGTTTGTGAAGATCGCGTCGACGGTTGCGTCAGGGAACTGGAGCGCCTGGAAGTCGCCGGCCAGTACCCAGGGATTCTCGCGCGTCGGCTTGATGTCAACGCCGACCGCAAAACACCCGTAATCGAGGAAGGCACGCACCTCGGCTCCACTCCGGGCTCCGAGACACAGCACGACGGCTCCACGTTTAACGAGTCCATCAGAGATTAGGCGCTGCCGCAGGGCGGCTCGGAACCGTTCGTCGTAGTCGGTCCGCAGAATCAAAGGCTGCTTAGAGCGCTGGTGCCGTCGGTACTCGTCATATGTCCGGTAGACGCGGGAGCGAGTTGTTCCGTGGATCACCCATATACCCGGTGCCCTAAGGTCGTGATAGAGGTTGATCAGGACCCCTCGATCCATCAATGCACGCAACCGCGCCGGACGGCGGACGGTCCGGACGAATTCGCTCATAACACGCCCGAGAAGCGCTCGCACCACTCGCCCTTCTCTTCGGAGCTAGCGCGGACCCTGTTGGCCTAGCAGGTCCCGCACGAACGTACTGCGCCGCCGGACCGACCCGGTTCGGAGCGCCTGACGCAACTCCTCCGCCGAGGCGAATTCTGCGACTTCCACGAAGGCGCGCCCAATGTCGCTGGCCCGATGGGCGTCGCTGCCGGCGGTCCCAGGGATGCCCCGTTCGCGCGCATACTCGGCGGCTTTGGCGTTGTCCGCCGGGAACTCTTTCCGGCCGTTCAGCACCTCGAGCGCATCGATCTGCGGCCAAAGCCGGTCAAGCACCGTCCGGAGAAGCGGTCTCGGCCTTGTCGGACTGAAGGGATGGGGAACCACGACGAGGCCGCCCTGCTCTTTGATCCTCGCGATCGTGTCCTCAGCCGACAAGTCGGGCGGGACCACCCGGTCGAGAAAGAGTCCGATGATCTCTCCATCAGCTGAGCGAATCTCCTCGCCCACGATCACGCGGAAACCGTCAGCAATCTCCCGAAGCCGAACGGCGCCCTCGATCGTGTTGTGATCCGTTGCGCACACCACATCGAGTTTCGCCTTACGGATCGCCACCGCTTGCACTTCAACTGGGGTAGCGCTGTCTGGCGAGGCGTCGCAGTGCGTATGCATATCAACTTTCAGACGACGGTCGGTTCGTTGTTCGGGACGGCGCATGGCGGAATGCTAGAGATGCGGAGCGCCGGTCCGCGTTCTAGCTGGGTTGTCCGATGGCGGCTGCCAGATGACTTCTGTTCTTGGTCTTTGTGCGCTTGAGGGCATTTTGCACGTGCTTGTGCACGGTCAAAGGGCTTATCCGAAGAGCGTCGGCGATCTCGCGGTCGTTCGCGCCCTTCGCAATGAGATTGACGATCTGGCGCTGTCGCGGGGTCAACTCGACATTCCGCTCGGACTTCGGAAGTCGCACGTAGGCGGCGCGAATAAGGCCGATGAATGCGGACACCGCCGTCCGCGGGAACGCCATCTCGCCGTCGAGGACGGCGGCAATGGCGCGGTCGAACGCGTCAGGTTCTACCTCGCGGGCCACGAATCCATGGAATCCGATACGCGCTGCCCGGGCCGCGAGGTCCGGTGTCGGTCGCGCTGCGACGCCTATGAGCCGCGTCCGGTTCGCTACCCGAGCGACGCTTCGTTCGAACGCCGGGTTCGAGAGCAATGCCTTCGTGCAGCCTATGAGGACGAGATCGAAGTTCGCGAGAAGAGGAAGATCGACGTCACCTAGTCTCGGTAGAACGGCCATGACGTCGATGGCGCACTCTTCGAGGCGATCGTAGGCGGGACCATTAACACCCGAGTCGACGACACAGATGCGAGCCCGACGATAGATGGCCCTGGGCAAACGTTCGTCACGCGTCACGGCACCTCCTTGATAGCTTCTCGACAGCCCAGTAGGGTCCGCGCCGCATATTCCTGAGCGCTGGTCGATTCGCCTTTTTCCTCGAGCGCAGCATCGTGCTGGCGTGCAGCAAACGTCAATGCTCATTACGCCGACTAATCCAACATGAGTAGGGTGTTCATCTAACGGCGGGCGGACGGTGGAGGACCGCCACTGTCACGCTGGTACATGGTTTCAGGTACAAATTCTCAGCCGTGTAGTCCTTAAGGAATAGGCGATCGCGCTCGCAGTGTGGGAACTAGGAGATGGCCGCCTGTAGTGCTTCGGTCGGTGCCGCCTCAGTCGTCGGCCGCAGTGCGGCGGGGGTTCCGTACCACGTTGTTGAGCTGACGAGCACGGCGGCGGCAGCAGCGCGATTGGGAACGCCCAACCGCTTGAGCAAATTCGTCACGTGCTTCTGCGCGGTCGCCGTGGTTATGCCCAGCGTTCGCGCTATTTCCTTGTCGGCGGCGCCTCTCGCGATAAGTGTGACCACCTCTCGCTGCCGCGCTGTCAGCGCGAGCGCGCTGCCAGAGAAATGTGGCTTGCTCACGAGGCGGAGCCGTTCTGCGAGAAGTCGCCGCGAATACGCAGGTTCGCCGTGCAGAGCACCGAGGACCGCGCGACGCAGCGCGTCGGGGGCGAGGGCGCCGGAGATGTATCCGAAGGCGCCTACGTCGAACGCTCGGCCGGCGTGATCGTCGTCTGGGGCGGTGGCGACGATCATCGTCGGCACTTCGTCCGCAAGTTCCGTGACCAGGGTCCAGTCAGGACGCTCGTAAACTGCAAGCACGACGAGTCCGATACCCGTTAGGTGCGGAAGCCGGCTCTTCCCTGTCACCCGCCAAAGCGCAACGTTCAGCTTCGCCGCTCGAAGTAAGGCAAAGACAACGCCCGACGGATCCAATACGAGCACGCCAGACGCTGAGGCTCCCGCCCTGAAGTTGACCACCCGACGCTCCCCCTGAGTCCCGGCGATCGTCCGTTGATCTACCGGAGGCCCTTACCCCTGAGCCGGGAATGTACGCGATTTTGAGGTGGACGAAAAGGCGAAGTACCGACTATTGCGATGCCCGCGACCGACCCCTTCCTCGGCCAACTCACGGGCTTTGCGCGACGCACGTACTCCTTTTTCGTAGGGGCAGGTGCCCGGCCGCGTGCCGATACTTGGGTGGCCATGGCCGAGGATCCTCAGGTTCGCGAAGACACCGCCCGATCGGGCCGCGTTACGCCGGATCAGATGTTCCGGGCGGCTAAGCGGTGGGGGGTCGTGGTCATCGCAGCCGCCGCGCTCGCCGGGGGCGGGGCATTCGTGGTTAGTCAGGCTGTACATCCGGAGTACGAGGCGACGGCCCAACTCTTTCTGACGCCGGCCTCATCAACGACCGCGATCTTCCAAGATGTGGTTCTTGGCCAGAACCTCGCGCGGAGTTATGTGCAGCTGGTGGAAGCCGAGGTTGTTCTGCGGCCCGCGATGGAGACTGTCGGCTGGTCCGACCTACGGACATTCCGCGAGCGCACAACCGCTACTCAAGTCCGCGATACCTCGATCATCACTGTCAGCTTTAAGGATGGCGACGCTGGGCGCGCTGCGGCCGCCGCCAATGCGATCGCCCGTTCATTCATCGACCAAAGCCGCAGTCTTCAGTCGACGCTTCAAGACACGACGGCTACCCAGCTCGACGAGCAGGCGGCCTCACTTCGGACAGAAATGGCCGCACTCGACAGCCAAATCGCTGGCCTGCGATCGCAGCTCGCGGTACCAGGTGGCAACGCCGCAACCCGTGCCGAGCAGCAGACTCAACTGGTCCAACTTGAGGCGTCTCGTCTGGCGAAGCAACAGTCGGTGGCGCAGCTGGTGAAGACCGCCGACGATATCCGCTTAGCGGGGGCACGCGGACAGAGCGCGGTCAACCTGTGGCAGCCCGCCGTGGCACCGACGGAGCCGGTCTCGCCGCGGGTCGGCCTCAACACCCTGGTCGGCGCGCTCGCAGGGGCGCTTCTGGCGATCCTTGGCATCGCGGTGATCAGTTACTTGGACGATCGGATGAGGGACATCGAGTCGGTTAGGGCCCAGCTTGGTGTGCCTGGGATTGCTGAGGTGGCCCGAGCTCCACGCTCGCCGGCTCTGGCGGGCACGCTCTTCGTTCGGGATGAGCCGGCGTCAGTAGCAGCTGAGGAGTTCCGGTCGCTCCGGACAAACATCTCCTTCGCAAATGTCGATCGTCGGCCACAGAGCATCCTCATCACGTCAGCACTTCCGCTCGAGGGAAAATCTGTTGTGAGCGCCAACCTCGCGCTTGCGTTCGCGCAAGCGGGCGTGCCGACCATACTCGTAGATGCCGACCTTCGGAGGCCCACGCAGCACCAACTGTTCAAGGTCGGAACGTCGATCGGTCTCACCAGTTTGCTTGCCGGAACGGTCCCCGTCACCTCGATTCAGCAGTTCCGCGTTGGCCCTCAGTTGGTAGTGATCCCATCGGGACCCCTTCCCCCGAATCCGGCCGAGCTGCTGTCCTCAAACCGCATGACGGCGTTGGTACGTGAGCTCACGAGCGCGACCGAAGGCGGAGTTGTCGTAATCGACACAAGTCCGATGCTCGCCGTGACGGACGCCGCAGCGCTGGCATCCAAGGTCGACGGTTGCCTCCTGGTGGTCGACTCAAGCCGCACCCACGCGCGGTCTGCGCGCCGGGCCCTCGAGTCGCTGCGTCGCGTCCGCGCCACGGTTCTGGGTGTGGTCTTGAATAAGGTGGACGAGGGGCAGGCGAGTTATCACTACTACAAGTCTGCCGAAGATCCACAACCCCCGGCGCCCGCCGCGAGCATCAGGGCCAACGAGCCGACGGCGCACTAGAGAGCGGCGGGGTTCCTCCGACCGACCTAACGGTCGAGTTGGGCGAGAAGTCGAAGTGCTTCTTGGCTGTTTGGTGCGAGCGCCAAAGCGCGTAGCGCACTCTCTCGTGCCGCGGGTCGATCGTTCATCCTTAGCGCGGTTACGGCCAAAGCAAGCCGCAGCTCGGTGGTTTCCTCGAGCGTCACGGCCTCTTCCAATACACGTCGGGCGCCAGGCAAGTCGGTGACCCGCTCGGCCGCCTGCAACGCTCGATGACCGTAAGTCGGATAGCCGTCGTAGATGACGACGGTCTTGACCGCCGCGCGTAAGGCAATGTCGAAGTCGCCGAACTCGTAAGCCAGGTCGGCCAGACTCTCGTTTACGCCCAAGCCGTAGGGGTCGACGGCCACGGCACGAAGAGCTGCCTGAACGGCGGCGGCGCCCGCCAGTTCGGGCTCATCCTTCGCCAGCGCCTGATTCCTGCGCGCGCGCGCGAGACTGCTCCAGTAGGTTGCGTCGTGAGGGGCGCGCACGGCAGCCTCTTCGTACCCTTCCGCGGCCTCGCGCCATCGCTCCATCTTTTCGCGCGAGAGCCCGAGCCAACGCCAATAGGCCGAACGCCCGCTATCGGTACTGACGGCCGACTCTGCCGCGGAGACCGCCCTCTCGGGCCGGCCGAGCAACAACTCGGCGCGAGCCGCACCCGCGTGTCGATTCGCCTGGAACGCGGAGATCGGAAGGGCGATAGCCGCAGCTGCGAGAAGTGCTGCCGCGAAAAGCCCAATCGGACCTAGGGGCGCAGGGCGAACCCGGCGGGCTGTGGCCGAACTGGACAAGCCCGTGGTGCTCGCGATGAGACCGAAGCAAAACCATGGAAACCAATCGACCGAGATGGATCCAACTGCGACCAGACCGTGTGTGTAGTACGCGGCGAGGCCGCCCAAAATCAGCGCAGCGACGCTCGCCGAGCGGACCATAACGACACGCCAGAGCGCGACGGCGAAAGCGAGAAGCATGGCGAGAAGCGCACCAACACCCAGGGCACCGGTCGTGACCGATGCCTGTAGCAGCCAGTCATGCGCAGAGCTCTCCGGATTAACTCCCCCATACGGCTGAGGCTGCCTGAACGCCGGATAAGCGCTTGCGAAGTTGTCGGGACCCCATCCCACGACGGGTCGCGCGAGAGTCGCCTGTAACGCAGCGTCATAGAGGGCAACCCGTCCGGAGCCTCGGTCGTCAAGGACATTCGCCATCCGTGCACCGAGCGGTGAGAGCGCAAGGATTGGGATGCAGAGACCCACCGCCACGACGGCTGTCAGCAGGAATTTGGTTGCCGTTGATCGCGAAAGGCCTCGCAAACGCAGCTCGAGCACCATCACGACCGCAAGGGCGGCTCCAAATCCGAGGAGCGTCCCACGCGTTGCGATCACGGCGGCGAGCAGGACGGACAGCGACGCTGCGGCTGCGGCGGCGGCCCGCGCGGCCCCTCTGAATCCCAGCTGCGGGACAAGTGCTACCACGACACACAGCGCAAACACGATGCTGAGGAAGTGACCGAGCATGTCCGGATGGCCGAGTGTCGAAAACGGTTGAGCGGTGGCTCCAAGCCACGGCAAGGGGTCGAGCTGCGCAGCCTGAACCAGCGCGTAGGCGAAGACAAGTAAGGTCGCCACCCCCAGCGCCGCGAAGAACGGCGGCAAGTCTTTGGCCGAACGGAAACCGACGGCAACCGCGAGGTACAGCACGACCATGTCGGCCACAAAACCCAGGCCGAGATATCGGTCCTGATCGCCGAATACCGCTAGGTAAGCGTTCTCCGCGAACAGAGCGGAGAGCAGATTCGCGAGAACATAGGCCGCAACGGCTAGGTGGAGTCTTGTGCGCGGAACGATGCCAGCTCCGTACACGAGTAACGCTGCGATCGTGGTCGCCCCGAGGATCCAAGCAACGGTGTGGCTGAAGAGAGTCTTGGGCAGGTCGAAAGATTGGAGACCCCATGGGTCGAAGATAAGTAGGATCCCAGCGATCTTGATCGCGACGAGAAAGAGAAGCAGCTGCCTAAGCCGCGACGTTCCGAAGGCGTCACTTGGGGCCGACGTTGCTGTGGAGGTCCACGTTGTGGTGCCGCGCGTCGTCAACCGCCGATTCCAGAGGGGCGAGCGGCCTCCTCTCTTGGAGGCCGTCGTCCCTCGGCTGACGTCGACTTCGACTTGCTAGGCGGTGCGCCGACGAAGAACGAAGAACGCTGCTGCGACGGCGATGAGCGCCAGACCCAGGATTGCTCCAAAGGCGTCACCCGTGCTCGTCGACGGAAGACTGCCTACTCCGAGAATGGACGTCGTTGATGCTGCCATTCGTGCCTCCACCTGCCTGTCGCCAATCTTTTCGACTGAGCGTTACGGCATCGGCCCGAATTCTAGGTCGACGCCGGCCACCCCGCGCTCTTCGGTATGTGCCTGATATTCGGTATGTCGGTCCAGGGGCCGGTCAGCGCTCG
Organism: Chloroflexota bacterium; assembly: GCA_038040265.1. Classification (GTDB taxonomy): domain Bacteria; phylum Chloroflexota; class Limnocylindria; order P2-11E; family P2-11E; genus 3-1-20CM-2-70-9. Next base: position 191,690 of record JBBPIP010000002.1, read on the forward strand.
GTGAGCGCCAGTTCCAGACGTTCCTTGATCGAGTCCCGATCTTTGGACCCGACGTACCAGTCGATCGTGCGGTGCAGGCCGTCCATGAACTTCACCTGCGGCTCCCAACCGAGCAAACGCCGCGCCAAGGCGTTGTCGGCAACCCGATTTACAGGCCCCGTCGGCATGTCTGGACGGAACTTGATCTCGGCTTTGTGTCCGGTGTAGCGGAGGACCTCGAGGGCCGCCTCGATGACGCGGGTGCGCTCCATCGTTCCCAGGTTGATGGCCGTGCCGTCATCGATCTTCTCTGCGGCAAGAATCGTCCCCGTGACGATGTCTCCAACATATGTCCAGTTCCGGATCTGCTGGCCGTTGCCCCAGACTTCGAAGGGATCCTGACCGACGAAAGCCCGGGCGATCATCGCGATAACCGCGTGGTCTTCCTTGCCCCGCTCCCCGTAGACCGTGAAGTACCTGCAGGACGCGCTCTTTAGTCCGGACTCGCGCGAATACGCCCTTAAGGTCATCTCCGCCATCAACTTGGCCCATCCGTACATGTTGTCTGCGTCGAACGGCGGGCCGACCATCTCCTCCCTCAGGTAGAGGATCTCGTCCGGGTCGTTCTGCAGGAAGTTGGGGTAGACGCAACCCGAAGAGGCATAGACGACCTTGTCGACGCCCGCTCGCCTGCATGCGAGGAACAACATTCCGTCGAGAGCCAAATTGGCGGCGCACGCCGCCTGGTGGAGGTCGACGTAACCCCGTCCGCCGTGGTCGGCGGCCAAGTGGAACACGACCTCGGAGCCCTCGACGACCCGATCGGCCACGCCTGGCGTGTTCAGGTCCGCTTTGATGAACTCGACTTTGCCGTCGCGGATGTATTCGGCGAGGTATTCCGCGCGGCCTGAGCTCAAATTGTCGATAACCCTGACTTTGGCGCCTCGAGCGACAAGCGCGTCGGTTAGATGGGAGCCGATAAAGGAGGCTCCTCCGGTGATCAGTACCGGACGCCCACGCCATACCGATGGCACTGAGTCGCCGTTCTTGGGAATCCCCCTGTCAGACACCAATCAGACCTCTCTTCTTATTCGTTGTGCCCCAACGCGCCCTCGCCGTGCACCCCACCACAGAGTCAGATCGTCCCGGACCGATACGAGGGTCATCTGAAGTGGTTGGTGAGACAACGGGAGAAACTAAGTAGGGCAGAACTCGGTACAGACGAGGCCCGGCGCCGTTGCGGCACTAATGAGATCGGGGGGTCGGCTCCTTCATCGAGAGTCGGGTCGGAGCTGGGGGCGACGCAACCCGCCGAACAGCCAAGCCCACCCTCATCAGCATCGGCGCCGGATCGTCGAGCCTCTCGAAGCTATGCGCCGTTGCGCGACGCGGGGCCAGAGCCGCTACAGCGGACCGGATTGTGAGACGTCGCTCTCGCACGCCCCGAAAAACAGAGCGCAGGTCGCCTTCGATCCACCGGTAGAAAACGCCTGGCCTGCCGCGCATGGGCCGCACGGGCGCGCCGGCGAGTAGGTCGCAATACATCCCAACAAGGTTCGCGCCCGCCGCGGCCGCTGCGGGCAGCGTCGCATGCACACGAGGGTTTACGTCGATGAGGTAGGAACCCAGCATGTCGACATGGAAGATGCCCTCGAAGTCAGTGAAGAATGCCTCGAGGCGCTCCTCGAGGTTGGTGTCCGCGCTGATCGTCTCCGCCGCCGCTGCCGTTCCGCACGGGTAGGGCCAGACGCGCAAGTACCGGAGATGCACTGCGCCCGCAAGGCGTCCCCGCCACATCAGGCCGAGGACGCCTCTGGCAGGTGCGTCGATGTATTGCTGCACGATCAGAGGACCATCACCCTGGTAGGCGGCAAGCTGTTCGGACGACTTGATCCGCACCGCAAGGAAACGCTTCAGGTTGGGTTTCACGATGAGCGGGTACTCGAGCTCGCTGCTTGCCGATATGAGCTCGGCAGTAGAACCGAATGTCTGGCTAGGTGGCGTCTCGAGACCGACTGATCCTGCCTTCTTTGGCCATGTCAGCTTGTCCTGAAACCGCAACACCGTCGGATCCAGCGCGAAAGCCGCGGCATCGCTCGCAGGAAACGCTGTCAGATAGGTGTTGCGGTCAAGCTCGTCGCGCAATGCGCTCGCATAACCTTGCGGGTCGCCGATCGCCGATGGGACTTGCACTCGTCGCCCGCAGAGCCGCGACGCAGCCGCGAGCGTCGAGCTCGTCGAGACAGTCACCGCCGCTTGGTATCCGGCTGCTGCGAGACAATGCACGGTAGCGACGGCGGCCCGTGAAGCGCCGCCGCTTCCCTCGGTTACGAGCGCCCATCGACTTTTCACGGCCGTGTCGCGGCCGACGTTGCCCGGTCCACGTCTTCGTCAGTCAGCTTGTGTGAGGTCGAGACCGCTGCCAACCACGCGGCGCGATCGTCCGGGATCCGACGGTGATTCTTGAGTAGAGCGTTCAACACCGGACATCGCTCCTTCGCGACGAGATGAAAGTGCGCCCGTCGAGCCAGGTCGACCGGATGGAGCACAGCGCGTCCGTAGGCCCATGCGTTCGTCATTAGGAGTGCCGTTCGGTCCCAGTCGTCCATCGACGCGCTCTGCGCCGCGCGAAGAACCAGCGCACGCGCCGGCCCGAACGTCGCCGCTGCGGCGTCCACTCCCTCTGGGTCGCGCCGAAGGAGCTCCAAAACATGCTTAGTACGGAGACCAACCGGGTTAGGGTTGCCGTCCCGCGACGCCCCGTTCAGCACGAGCTTGAAAAGGCCCTCGGCACCGTCGCGAAGGCGGCGAAATCCCTGTTTGTCCATCTCCATAAGGGGAACGAGGTCGCGCCAAGTGAACAGGTCCGACCCTCGGAAGACTTTGCGCTCTTTGACGGAGACCTCCAGTAACAGAGGCGCTTCCGGCGGTACCGCGATCAGGTTGATTCCGCCGGGAATGTGACGGCAAGCGAAGACGGAAGATATTCCGCGCTCGCCAGCCCACGCAGCGAACTCGCGCGTGATGGTCGTCCAGTCCTCCGGAGAACCCGACGAGTCGATGTCGCCGGAGCCAGCGAGTGCATCGCCAGCGTTCTTCCAAACTCCCCAGGAGGGAGACACGAGCGTCAGGCGCCGCAGGAGCGGAAGCCAGTCGGCTCCCGATCTGGCCTTGGAGTCGATCATGCGAGCGCCTCGAGTTGTTGGAGCCACGCGCGTGCGCACGCCCCCCACGTGAGCTCACTTCGAACGAAGCGAGCCCCATTCGCCGCGACTCGGGCGGCATCGCTCGACGTCAGCCGCTTCAACCCATCGGCGAGGCTCTCGGGCGTGGCTGCAGCTACGAACGCCGCACCGTTGTCAGAGAGGTGGCGGCCAAGTGGATAAGGGGTTACGAGGGTTGGCACGCCCATCGCCACCGCTTCTGCTGGCGAGTTGCCGAAGGCTTCCCACCGAGAGGGGTAGACGAAGCCTGCCGCTCGCTCCAGGAGCCTCCACTTCTCGTCCTCGTAAACAGGGTCGCCGACCGTGACGGAGCTCTCCAGCCCGAGTTCGGCGATACGGTGGCGGACGGCTCCCTTTCTCTCGCGCCAATCCGGTCCATGTAGTCGAAGCGGAGTCCGCTGCGCTACTGGAATCCGAGCCATTGCATCCAACAGGATGTCCAGACCCTTGTGTTCCGGGTCGAATCGGCCAAGCCATAGCAGATAGCCGCCGCTTCCACCATCCCACGCTCTTCCGTCTGGTGTGCGGACGCCGTTCGGTGCAACGACGAATTCGCCGCGGTAGCCAAGAGATCGGAGGTGGGCTGCTTCCGAATCGAAGAAGACGTGAATCGCTCGCGCGCGCTTGATCAGCGTCCGTTCAAATAGCGCGAACCACGATTGCTTCAGCAAGCGCTTTCGTCTCACGATCATCGGGTCATACGAGCCACGCGGCGCGAGCACGTATGGGAGCCCCAGTCGTCGCGCTACGGCTGCGGCTCTTACGTTCTCGGATGTCCAGGCCGAGTGCAGGACCACGACATCCGCGTCCTTGAATGCGTCCGATAGTCCGAGGGGAAAGCGGAGGAACCGCCGCCCTACGTGACGCAGTCCAATCCACCGAATGCCATCGTTGGTGGGGCCGATCTCTCCGCCGTCGAAGACGATGGTCACCTGTGTACCGAGGCAGGTGAGCTCGTCGGCGAGGCTGCGTACCGCGTGGGTCATGCCGCCGTCACCCGCGCGTGCTCGTGGGTAGTAGAGGAGCACTCGCAACACCTAGTTGCCTCGCGACCCGGCCGGCTCGATGCTCATCGCGGTAACCGGCAGCGGTACCACTCGATTGTCTTGAGCAGACCATCGTCGAAGCCCGTCTTGGGCCGCCACCCGAGCTCTCGCGCTGCCTTGCGGCAGTCTGGACGTCGACGGGTTATGTCTTCCGGTCGGCCCGGTACGAACTCGATTACGGAGCTGCTTTTCGCCGAACGGCGGACTTTCTCCGCGAAATCGAGAACGCTGAGCTCATCCGGCCGGCCGATGTTGTAGACCTCGCCGGGGCGTCCGTTCTCCATTGCCGCGATCAAGCCAGCGGCGGTATCGGCGACATAGCAGAGGCTGCGTGTCTGTGTCCCGTCCCCATGCACCGGGATAGGCAGGCCCTGCACAGCTGCAGTGATGAACGCAGACGGCATACGGCCGTCGTCGGTCCGCATCCGCGGTCCGTACGTGTTGAAGATTCGGACGATCCGGGCATCCGCAGCCCGTTCACGAACGAAAGCGACGGTCAGCGCCTCGGCAAACCTCTTGCCTTCATCGTATTGAGATCGAGGCCCGATCGGATTGACGTTCCCCCAATAGGTTTCCTGTTGGGGATGTTCCTGCGGATCCCCGTAGACCTCTGAGGTCGATGCCAGGAGAAACTTCGCCTTCGCCTTGCAAGCGAGCTCGAGTAGCCTCTTAGTCCCAACGGCGTTGACGAGCAGTGTGCGTATTGCCATTCGTCCATATGCATCTGGGCTGGCAGGACTCGCAAGGTGATAGACACGGTCATACGCCGCATGAGGAGTCCGCGAAACATCTGCGCGGATCAGGCGGAGACGTCGCGACCGGATGTGTGCGAGGTTCTCCGGGGCGCCGGTGATGAAATTGTCCACGACGACGACGCTATGGCCTTCCGCGAGCAGCTGATCAACCAGATGGGAGCCGACGAAGCCCGCGCCGCCGGCGACGAGGACGCGCAGACTACGCCGTCGCGACGGCTGTGCGATGTTGGAGTGTCTCCGAAGAGTTGGAGGACCCAACGAAGCTGAAGAAGTCGAATCCGAGAGCGCGGATGCGCTCACCATCGAGGATCCCGCGACCGTCGACCACCAGGTTTCCACGCATCAGGCCTCGGAGCCGCGCGAAGTCCAGCGAAGCGAACTCGGGCCACTCGGTGGCGACAATGAGCACATCGGCCCCGCGAATCGCCGTATGTGCGGACCGCGTCACCGTCATCCATCCTCGGGCGAAGGCGCGCAAATGGCCATTCGCGACCGGGTCGTAGATCGCCACGTCGCCATCGCCGTCCCGAAGCTCTCGGGCGAGAGCCAAGGCAGGGGAGTCACGAAGGTCGTCGGTGTTGGCCTTGAACGCCGCTCCAAGGATCCCGATACGGATCCCGGCCAGCGAACCGAATCTCGCGAGAAGAAGGTCGACGATCCTGGTCCGCTGCGCCCGATTCACCGCGGCGACCGCGGTGAAAAGCTCCGAGGATCCGGTGAACTTCTGGGCCAGCGTCTCCATCGCGGCCAAGTCCTTCGGCAGGCATGAACCTCCGTATCCGAGGCCCGCCCGCAGGTGACCTCGGCCAATACGCGGGTCAAGCGAGATCGCCCGGCTTACGTCTTCGCCGTTGGCTCCGAGCTTCTCGCCGATACGGGAGAGGACATTCGCGAAAGAGATCTTCGTCGCGAGAAATGCGTTTGCAGCGATCTTCGTGAACTCGGACGTGACGGGGTCGGTGAAGACCACAGGTGCTTGCAAGGGGGCGTACAAGCCCGCGACGGCTTGAGCCGCGACACGGTCGTGGGACCCGATGACGATCCGAGTAGGGTGGAAGAAGTCCTCAACCCCTCGGCCCTCCGCCAGGAATTCGGGATTTGAGACGACGCGCATTGCGCTCGTCGTGAAGAGGCGGGCAACGTCGTCACTGGTTCCGACCGGAACCGTGCTCTTGTTGACGATGATCGGTGCAGGTCGACCGAGGTTGGCTTTGATCTGCTCGAAAGCCTTCCGCAGGAACCGGTCGTCCAGACTCCCGTCCGGCGAAGTCGGTGTCGGCACACAAACGAAGACGAACTGGGCCTTGGCAAGGCCGGCACGGTAGTTCGACGTAAAGGTGATGCGGCGCCGGTGCAAATTGCGGTCGAGCAGCTCCGGGAGTCCTGGCTCGTAGAACCAGATTTTGCCTTCGCGTAGACGAGCGATCCGAGTTTCGTCAATGTCGATGACCTTTACTCGGTGCCCCATCTCGGCAAGCCCAGCGGCGTAGATCACGCCAACATGGCCGGCGCCGACGATCGTAATCGAACTCACTCTATGTCCCCCAACGACGCGGGCGTTAGCGGCCGGTCATGCGAAGGACCGCGCCTGCGGAACGCCACAACAGCACGAGATCAAGCCAGAACGACCAATTGTCGATGTAGGCGAGGTCCTTCGCCACCCAGTCATCGAACGAGTCGTTAGCCGAGTGCCGATTCGTGACCTGCCAAATGCACGTGATCCCGGGCCGAGCGAGGAGTCTTGCCTTGCCGGCAGCGCTGACACGCGCTGCCTCGGCGACCGGTAAAGGCCGCGGACCTACCAGGCTCATATCGCCTCTGATGACGTTCCAAAGCTGAGGGAGCTCGTCGAGACTCGACTTGCGCAAGAAACGGCCGAGACGCGTAACCCTCGGATCGTTGCGGAGCTTGAATGCCGGAAATGGCGCTTCGTTGAGCGCCAGGAGCTCTGCCTTCATGGCCTCCGCGTTCCGCACCATGGTTCGAAACTTCCAAATCCTGAAGTCGCGGCCGTTGAGGCCCGTCCGACGCTGCGAGTAGAGCGGGGACCAGCCAGATTCGACGGCGATGGCCGCGCAAATCGCGAGGCATACCGGTGCAAGCAAGATGAGCGACACGCTCGCGACAACGAGATCGAATACCCGTTTGGTGTGCGACTCCGTCACCGAGATCCGGGCTCGCCTGAGTAGGTAGGGTCGAAGGGTCTCCACCCCCCTTAGCGCTTCCACCGGGGTTCAAACTCGGTGAACCCCTGCGCTCCGTCAACGGTGGGAATTGGGTAGCGCGGGCCTCATCCGTCGAATTCCGCGGACCGTAACAGTCAAACTGGCACTTACTGTGACTTCTGTCGTGGATGCGGACGAGCGACCGCGGGTGGTGCTGGTGACGGGCGCCGCTGGCGCCATCGGATCGGCGACCGTGAATGTGTTCCTAAGGGCAGGCTTTCGCGTCGTCGGCTTCGACCGGACCCCTTCGGCAGGCGAGCTTCCGTCCGATCGTTACACCGGCTTTCGGGTCGATCTTCGTGATGAGGTGGCGCTCACCCTGGCGGTAACCTCAGCGACCCCTCAAGGCGAACTCGCTCACGTCATTGGGATAGCCGGCGGAGCCCTCGACGGGGAGCCGGGGGTCGAAGACCTGGTCCAGCTCGAGGCCGACCTCTTTCGTCAGTCGCTGGAGGCCAACCTCACCACACAGTTCTTGGTCCTCAAGGCCGTCCTGCCTTGGCTGAGGAGAAGCCCGACACGCGACAGGTCAGTCGTGCTCACTTCGTCCTTCAATGCCTTAGCGGGGTGGGGAATGCCCGCATACTCCGCTGCGAAAGCAGGACTAATCGGGATGGTCCAGGCCCTAACCGGTCCGCTCGGCGCAGAAGGGATCCGGATTAATGCCGTCGCTCCGGGGACCATCCGTACCCCGCGAACCGAGCGAATCTGGAGCACCAGCCCAGGCCATTTCGAGGCACTGGAAAAGACCACTGCGTTGGGACGACTGGGCGACGCCGCCGATGTGGCGCGCACGTTTCTCGCTCTGGCGACAGTCCTCACGCACGTAACCGGGCAGGTGATCGTGGTTGATGGGGGCCAAATGACCAAGCGGCCCTGAGACTATGAAATCTGTCCGGTGCGCTCGAAGGAATACTCCGGGCTGTCCGCCTCTGAAGGCGCAAGCGGTTGGTAACGAAGGGCCCCTCTGAACTGGGACCACCAAACCGCCGCACCAATCCACGCGGAGCAAGCTGATCCCCAGGCGACTCCTTGAATACCAGCGGTGACTACGCCACCGATCGATATGAGCAGTCCAATCATCGATAGCGCGATGCGCGCGCGAAGGCTCCTGCGAGCGGCGGCGAGCGCGCGAAGGCCGATTACCGCGCCGGAATTGGCAGCTGTCCCGCAAAGTGCGATGAGCAACGGAACGAGAATGCTCCGAGCCCCCTCCCATGTCGGACCGAGAATGGCTTCCCCCAATGTCGCCGGAAGAACGAGCAGTACACCGCCCCAAATGACAGCAGCCCCGAGCATCGCTAGTGATAAGGCGATCGCGGCGCGGAAGAGGCGCTCACGCCCTCGCCGCATGATCCGGATGCTTTCGGGCACCCCGGCCAGTCCAGTCGCTTGTCCTAGGACAGCTACCGGTCCGAACAGGATATGAGCGGCGCGGAAGGCTCCGACCGCAGAGAGTCCCGCGACCGCCCCGATAACCGACACGCCGATCTGTCCGACACCAAACATGGTCATTGACTCGGCGAGGAAACGTGAGGCGAGGTCCCTGTTTGTCCTCAACCAACTGAGGCTCTCTTGAGGCCGGGGGATCGTTCTGGTCTGTGCGATGCCAAAGATGGCTGCGACAGTGGCTGCGGCGCCCCAGGCAAACACAAACGTGGGCGCGGTCGGCGGGGCTACAAATAACACCACCAACATCACAGGGACCAGCACGACACCCCAGACGAGATCGTTCAGGAATGCGGCTGCGCCGTGACCCGCTGCGAAGAAAGCGAATCGCCAGCTGTCTTGCAGCAGCAGCCCCGGTAGGAGTAAGCCCAGGGCGATCAACGTGTCGCCGAGCGTCCCACCTATTGCGACGCCTCCGAGAACGCAGACCCCCCCGAGCAGTACCCCAACAACGACGGCCAATCCGTTTGCCGCCGCGATTGCGTCCTGGCGGGCATCGGAAGAGGCGGAGGTGTAGCGAACGACCAGGGGTTCGGCGGCCACGGCTCTGCAAAACCCCATCGCTGTCAGGTACGTGGTGAAAGCGATGGCGAACGCACCAAAGTCATTGGGCGAGACGGAGCGGGCGACGAAGACCGCGACGATGAAATTCGTCAGGCTGGACACGCCCTGATCCGCGATTCCCCATCCCACTCGACCGATTCTGTTGCGCCACAACTTCATCCGCGGAGGCTACCGCGGACCCCCCACGCGCGGTTACGTTTCAGGCTCACGTACTTTGAAAACAGAATCACCTGTGACCGCAGAACTACCTCAGCCGTGCCTCGATCTCGCGCCGAGCATCGGCGACCAAGTCCTCGATTCCACGGGACGCGTCCAGAAAGGCAGTCACAGATCGCGCACCGTGACGGTCTCGCCACGATCGCGTTTGCCTCTCAATCTCCGCCCTAGGCAGCTCCGCTTTCCGTCGGACGAGGACATCGACCGGCGCATCGAGAACGAGCAAGAGATCGCCGTGAGACTGCAGCCTTCCGAGGAACGTGTAAATCGCCGCCGGTAGGTCGAGCCGATAGCGCTTCGGGTCGACTGCCATATCCCACCAGCCTCGCTCCACGATTACCAGACCACCTCGCTGTACGAACGGGCGGATGCGCAACAGCCAGCCGAGCGTGAAGTCACAAAACAGGTACGCGATCTTCGCGACCGAGACCAGACGGCCGTAGGGTTCCGCTCCGTGGGGATCGGTCACGATGCCACCACTTCGCTGTGGCAGAAGGTGCGGGCGTCCATGAAGGTGAAGCACGGGCCGAACCGATGCGAACTCTCGTGTAAGCGCATCGCACAACGTGCTCTTTCCCGCGCCGTCCGGCCCAGCCACGGTAACGACCAGCCCCGGGCGGGATCTTCGGTTCACCAACCGACTTCTCCTGAGCCCCGTCGGTCCGACCGCGCCGTTCTTAGGCCGACGCGCCGACGTGGCTATAGACGTTCATCAGTTGGCCGTAGCTCTGTTCGGGGGAATACCTTTCCAGGAAATCGCGTCGAGCTGCCTCGGCGAGCCTCCCCGCGAGACCATCAGACGAACGTAATTCTTGAACTGCGGCAACAAGGGCAGAGGGGTCGCCGGGAGTGAAGTGGAGTCCGGTCACGCCGTGGATCACGACCTCTAGCTGCACCCCCATCTTGCTGGCAATGATCGGTATCCCAAGGGACAGCGCTTCAACCATTGCGTAGCCGAGCCCCTCATACCAAAGGGAAGGAAAGATCAGCATTCCGGCGGCGCGTACGCGTTCGAGGACTTCGTGGTGGGGAAGCTCACCGACCACCTTGACGTGGCGCATGTCGTTCTTCGCAACCCGATCCCGAACCTCGCTCATAAGTGGTCCATCGCCGACGATCGTGAGAGGAATCTCTGGCAGAGTCGCCCACGCGTTGAGCAGCACACGCACCCCTTTTTCCGGGGACAGCCGTCCAACGAAAATCGCGGAGTGGGGGCCGCGATATTGGGCCGGGGTCGGGACGTCGAGCGCGTTGTGCCTGACATGGATACGGTCGGCCGGTAGCCCACCCTTAATGAACATTTCCTTGCCGAAAGTAGTTAGCGCGATGTAGGCGTCGACACGTCGGTCCCACGTCCCGAGCAGACGATGCGCAGTGAGCGAGCCCGCCAGCACGACGCTTTCGCGCCGCGACCCTCGGTAACAGCTGTAGTGGATGCTTGGCCACAGCGATTTGCCCACACACAGCTCGCAGACAACGCCATCGCGAAGTAGCGTGCCCGCGGGGCAGATTAGGCGATAGTTGTGCAGAGTCTGGACCACAGGTACCCCCGCTGCGCGGCATGCCTCGTAGCCGGACGGCGAAATCAGCGGGACGATGTTGTGGAAGTGCGCGACATCCGGACGCCAGTCGTCGACGATCTTACGAATCGCGACGTACGAGGTTCTTGACCAAAATGCCTGCGTCGCCAATCCGGCTGTCGTAAGAGGGCTAAGCCCTTCTAGTTCATTAAACGAGCGGTGATAGACGAGCGTCTCGTGGCCTCTGGAGCGCAGCAACTCCTGATCGGCGACGACGGCGCGGTCCTCGCCGCCCGCAAACTTGTAGGCATTGTGCAAAATCAGAATGCGAACGCTCGACACTCCTCTCCCAGGTCAATGGCGTGTGCTGGGGCTGATGGTGCCAGCAATGCGCTTGGCGCCGAGCGCCTGTACCCACAATGAAGTAGATCCCCCAGGCGCTACTGGGATTCGTGAAACCTATTCTGGCGAGAAGAGTCGGCGCGTTGGTCTTGGATGGTGGAACGAACATCCCTGCGCTGTGAGCGGGTTCACCACTCCACCCGCGGCCGAATCGGATCGGAGAGGTGGGCTGGTGGAGTGACCGGAAAGTTCCATGTCGGACCGCTCGCGGCGGACGCCCTGGCATTCGGCGAGGCCGTCGACACGATTCTCGCTGCGCGGGATCAGTCTCGACATTTCAGCGTTCATTTCTGTACCGCGCACACGGTCGTTGAAGCATCGCGGAGCGAGGCCCTGCGCCAAGCGCTGAACGATCCCTCCAGCCTCAACACCTCGGACGGCATGCCGTTGGTATGGATAGGTCGGCTGCAGGGGCGCAAGGTCGAGCGGGTTTATGGTCCGGAGACGATGCTCGCAGTTCTCGACCGAGGCCGGAGCCTTGGTTATCGGCACTACTTCTTTGGTGGAACGGCCGACACGGTCCAGCGTCTGATTGAGAAACTTCAGGCACGCTTTCCTGGCCTTTGCGTTGTCGGCTTTGAGGCGCCGCCATTCCGTCCGCTTACTCCCGAGGAAGATCGGGAAGTTGTCCAGAGAATGAACGACGCAACACCGGACTGCGTATGGGTGGGCCTCGGAGCGCCGAAGCAAGATTTGTGGGTCTTTGAGCATCGCGGTCGCCTGTCAGCGTCTGCTCTGCTTGCGGTCGGGGCCGCCTTTGACTTTCACAGCGGTACCAAGCGGCAGGCTCCTTACTGGATGCAGCGGAGCGGTTTGGAGTGGCTATTCCGCCTGGGGTCCGAGCCACGACGACTGTGGCGCCGCTATACGGTCGTCAACGTCGTATTTCTGTCGATAGTTGGTCGGGAAGCTGTCCGGAGCGTACTCAGGCGGATTGCTCCGACAACGTCTCGCCGAGCGCCGTAGGGAGCGGAATCAGTTGCCGTCCGGGCAGGGGCCGGACATTCAAACGGCGACCGTCAACAGGCCGACGATCGGGATCGCAATCGTCACATATCGTCGTGAGCAGGTTCTTCGTCGAACGCTCGAGTCCTGGCGAAGATCTAATCGGAAACCAGAACAGTTCATCGTCGTCGACGCGAGCCCAGACGCCCAGGAGCAGCGGGCCAGAGTCCTGGCTGAATTCGCCGATCTATTTGCGGGGCGAGGTAGTACCTATGTAGTCGCCAGCCAGCCATCGATCTCTGCTCAACGAAACCTCGCGCTTGAAGTGGTTCAGACAGACGTCATCCTGTTCGCTGATGACGAAAGCATGCCTGAGCAAGAGTTCCTCGACAGAATCGCAGAGGTCTACATGCTTGACGAAAACGGAGTGATCGGCGGTGTGGGTGGGACGGAGCGCGATGAAGAAACGGTTTCCGCACGTGTCCGCCTATATCTTGGCGACCTCGGACGACACTTTGCTCGCTCATTCGCGACCACTTCCGGGCAGGCATTTCCGATTACCGTCCGCCTTCCCTCTTCGGTGCGTCGCTTGCCCGTTCGTCGTGTCCGCAATTTGCCCGGAGGCAGGATGAGTCTGAGGCGTCATCTCGCAGTCGCTCAACGATTTGACGAGCGGATGCAGCGCTTTTCTTACTGCGAAGATCTCGACATTTCGATCAGAATTGGCCGCACTCACTTGCTTCTGGAACGCACCGATGCGTACGTTCGTCATGACGAATCTCCGGTAGCGCGGGTAGGAACGAATCAGAATTTCCTGGTTCGGTGGATCAACCCGGCCTATCTGACCGAAAAGCTCCTCCCCCAAGAATCAAACCGGCGATCACTGAACCGACTACTCGTGCTTTCGCGCACGCGCGCGTCGATCGTGAGTCGATTCAGCCGTGACGGTGGCCGTCAACGAAGAGTCGATGAACTCTATGGCGTCGCCTCCGAGATGATCTCTTTCCTGCGAGCAGGTGACCCACGGAAACTCGGTGACCGTTTCGTAGCCCTCCAGAACCTAATCTTCCGGGAGTCGCAGGACGCTGAGCTGGGAAGCCTCTCGAGGTTTAGGCGCTGGCAAGAAGAGACACTCGAGCGACTGCAGAGCGATCGCACAACACCATAAGGACAAAGGCAAGGGTTTGCAGCCGACATGGAGCTGGCGCGTACAGACCTATATGTTCACCGACGTGCCAGCACGAACTCGTGCAGGACTTTCTCGAGCGACGTGGGAAAGATCGCGAACTCGATATCGGTGAAGCCGAGACTGGCAAGTGTGCCGTAAAGCCAGTCGGTCTCATACCAAACCCTGCGCATTATCGGCCGTCCTACGAGGCGCCGGAGTCGCGCACGTTGTTGGGCCAGCCACCCCCTAGTCCGATAGAAGGTGGCGAATTGTTTTTTCGCGAACGGAAACGTGTAGAGGGGGAGGTGGATCATCAGCGTTCCCCCTGGTGCTAGAACGCGATGGAGCTCGCGGAAGATCGGGACGGATTGCAAGGCTGTATCCAGGTGCTGAAAGACGTGAGTCGAGAATGCCGCAGTGACCGAGGCGTCCGCCAGCGGAATCTCAACACCGTCGGTCAGGTAGAAGTTCGCTTTCGGGACCCGCTGGCGCGCATAGGCGAGCATCCCCTCTGAGACATCTAAGCCGTGGACCGCATCGAAGTATTCAGTCATCGGCCCAGTGATTCGGCCGGCGCCGCACCCGACCTCCACGCAACTCTTCTCGTCGACCCCGTAGCGCTCCCAGCGACGGAGGAAGTCGGCCCAGTCGGATCGACCAAGCGCATAGAAGGCGTCGTCAGTCCATGCGTTAGCTTCCCCCCGCCGACGACCGTCCCGCGTTGCGACGTTCCAGAGGGGATCCGTCTCGCCCCATTGTCGCCACTCGACGTTGCTTTCCAGTCTTGAGGGTTTCATCACACCACCCAGGGGCCTCCTCTCGTGGGCTTGTCCCTCATTGTCACGATTTCGTATGAGCGGACGAAATAGTCCGACAGAGAATTACTTCCACACTTGTCATGCTGGCGCATGCGGGGTGCATGGTCGGCAACGTCCCGCTGCGTGCGCCAAGGTCCAATGATTGTTGCGCGGCGTGATTCGGCCGCAAGCCGCCCCGTGCTCATGCTCTTAGGTATCCGGGGCTCGGCCCCGCGTGGCAAAGAGTCCTGTACACAGGTCAAGATGGCGAATCATGCCGCCCAGTGTCGCAGTCCCGACGCCTCGTCGAATAGCTCGAGGGCGCAAGCGGCAGCATCACACCGAGGGGCGAAACTGCCGCTCGCACCTGAGTGATCCGTGAACGGGCACCTACAGTCACGGTCCGCCTCCGACCATGATGTCGCTCGGCCGACAGATCGCGCTCAAGCTTGACGATGCCATCGAGGATGTTCGCGAAGCAATGAGCGCATGCAGTTACCCGCAATGAGGGATCGTAGCTCGCAACATTCCAATAACGACGACTCCTCGCGACGTGGCGGATGATGTCCACGTGACTCAAACGAAACGGATCGCGACGCAGGCAGGCTGGGGCATGGCTGGACAGACCTTCTCTAGTCTGACGAACTTCGCTCTCGGCGTCGCTGTCGCGCGCTCGGTGCCGCCTGAGCAATTCGGGGCGTTCAGTATCGCCCTCGTCACCTACTGGCTTGCCTTGAACGTTTCTCGCGCATTAGCTACTCAGCCTCTCCTCATCCGCTATTCGGGATCCGCCGCAGCCGTTTGGCGTTCCGCTTTGGCCGATGCATCTGGCGCGGTCTCCGTGGCAGGGGTCATCGGTGGCGTCGCCTGCATCGTCGTGGGTTGGATTGCCGGCAACACCCTCGGCGAGGCCTTTGTTGCGCTCGGTCTGGGTCTGCCGGGCTTACTTCTTCGCGATAACCTGCGCTACGCCTTCTTCGCAGAGCGGAGGGCACGATCCGCGATCGTCAACGACCTGGCGTTCGCAGCGCTGCTCTTCGTCGCGATCGGACTCTGCGTGCTTCTCGGAAATGCATCGGTGTTTCGGTTGGTGTTGTCGCTTTCGGTGGCCGCGTCGGCCGCGGCTGTGTTTGGATCCGTCCAGTCCGGTGTCTGGCCGAGACCGCTCCGCGCCGCCACGTGGTGGCGCGACCAGGCCGATCTGGGATCTCGCTATATCGCCGAGGCGCTCACGGGCTTGGGCGCTGGCCAGCTCGCCACTTACGGAATTGGGATGGTGGCGGGGCTAGCCGCGGTCGGGGCGATTCGGGCGGCCGAGATCGTCCTCGGTCCAGTGAACATCGTGTTGCAAGGGCTGGGACTGATGTCGCTTCCCGAGGGCGTGCGCCTTCTGCGCACATCACCTCGACGCCTGCGCGACGCGTGCGCGCTCCTGTCCTTAGCCCTGTGTGCCGGGGCTCTCTTATGCGGAGCTGCCGCCCTGCTCTTGCCACCAGAGATCGGTCGAGCGTTACTCGGCGCAAACTGGGAACCCGCCCGCGGGGTATTGGTCCCGATGGCGTTCGTGCTAGCTGGTACCGGTGTGGTCAGCGGAGCGCAGACAGGACTGCGTGCGCTCGCCGCGGCGAACCGTAGTCTGCAAGCTCGCCTTGTGTCGGCCGTACTGAGTCCAATCGCCGCAATCACTGGAGCCGGGCTCGGCGGAGCAAGCTTGGCGGCATGGGGTTTGGCGGTCGTCGGTGCCGTCAGTGCAGTCATGTGGTGGTGGCAATTCGCAATCGCGCTTCGTGAGCACGAGCCCGAGCTTGTTGCCGCGACCGTATACACCGCGGCGGCCCCACAACCCCATGGGTACGGGCGGATCGACGGGTGAAGTCGTTGGACACAGACCTCACTGTCTCCCCTTCGAAAGTGGCAATTGGTCTGGCCGCCGCCGCCGTCCTGCTGACAGGGTTGAACCTGATCGCGGTGATCCTTGATTACTCGACGCCGCGCGTTTTCTTCGCCACAGAATTCGTCAACCTCTTCTCGACCCGGCGCGAGATGAACATACCGACGTGGTACTCGTCCTTCGCGCTGCTTCTGTGTTCGCTGTTGTTGGCAATCATTGCCTTTGGCGAGCGCAAGCAAGCCGGGCGGCGTCTCCTTCAATGGAGCTTCCTCTCTTTGATCTTTCTGTACATCGCGGTGGACGAAGGAGCCGCGATTCACGAGCGCCTCTCCCAAGCGGCGTCGCATGTCATTTCGCTAAGAGGCACGGGTCTTTTCAACTACGCGTGGGTGGTTCCGGCGGGTCTGTTGGTTGTGCTGTTGGGACTCGCATATCTGCGCTTCCTCCTCGGACTGCCGACGCGGACTCGCAATCTATTCGTACTTGCCGGCGTGACGTACATCGGCGGAGCGCTCGGGTCCGAGATGGTGAGTGGACTTCGTTCTGAGGTGTTCGGCGCGG
Organism: Chloroflexota bacterium; assembly: GCA_038040265.1. Lineage (GTDB taxonomy): Bacteria > Chloroflexota > Limnocylindria > P2-11E > P2-11E > 3-1-20CM-2-70-9. The sequence continues at coordinate 208,432 of JBBPIP010000002.1, forward strand.
ACATCGGATACGAGATGATCTCAACGGTGGAAGAGCTTCTTGAAATGAGTGGAGTTGTGATATTCGTCTACGCCCTGCTCGACTACATGCGAATCCGAGCCCTTGCAGTGCATCTCCGCGTCACAGGGCGGGCGAAGCCGCAGGTCGAGGCGCGGCTCCACCTCCCCGGGTGATCCGTCGATTCTTAAGCACCTCTTTCCGGCGGATATCACGTTCACCACGCTGGGCGCACCCGCCTGGTTCGGGGAGACCTACTCGCTGCCGGAAGGGCCGCGAGGTCGACCCGCTGTAGTCGCCTGGAGACCCATCCGTGATCCCTCGACGCTCGAAAAGATCTTCGGTGTAGTTCTTGTCAACTCAGCCCGGGCATCCGAAGAGGCACTTCATCGTAATGGCTTCGCATACGTGCGCCGCTTCGCTGTGCTGCCGACGCTTCGCAACGCGCGCTGGCTCATTCCACTAGACGGGCCGAGGGTCGCGTCGGGTGCGTTTCAGCTATATGCCACGTATCGAACCAAGACACGCATTCAGCACGCGGCCGGCCGACTTCTGGCGCGAGTAGGAATGCGCTTCTATCGAGACTCGATCGTCGTCGCTCAACGGGCAACTCCTCCCCTCGAATCTCAAGTACGTGACGTCGTAGGGACCGACACGGTGCGTCTCGCGCTGACGTCGGGCACACCCGGCGGCCATCCCAAGCCAACCTTCCTTGTTCTGGACCACGGCGGTCACCCAATTGCGTTCGGAAAGCTTGGCGCCTCCGCGCTCCGGCGAAGCGCCGCACGACGGGAAGCCGAGGCCCTGTCGCACTTTGCCTCTATCAACGACTGGGCAGGAATGGCTCCTGGCTTGATGTTTGCCGGCGAGGTCGACGGTACCTACGTCACGATGCAAACTCCACTCCGGGGATCCACCGGACCAGCGGAGCTTTCGGCGTCACATCGCAGGTTTCTCGATCTGCTTGCACGAAAGGAACGGCGACCCATTGGTGCATCCGCATTCGTCCGCGCTCTGGATGGGCGTGCCCTAGCGCTCCAAGAGGTCCGGCCCGATGCGACCCACGCCATGGCTGTGCTTCGGCCGCTCCTTGATGGCATATCCGCGTCTCCGGTGATCGTGCATGGCGACTTCGCGCCTTGGAACCTACGGCAACGTGATGGACGAATTGCCGCGTTCGATTGGGAGTGGTGGTCGATTGACGGTCCGCCCCTCATCGACCTGCTTCATCACGTCTTGCAGGTGGGATTCCTTTTGCGGCGCTGGACCGTCGAGCGGGCCTATGCGGAGGTGCGCGCCATTGCCGGGACGCGACCGCACGGACTCGAGCCCGAAGACGTCTTCGTCTTATCGGGACTTGGCGTAGTCGACTACCTCCTGCGGATCGTCGAGGACGGTTATTCCGACAGAAGCCCACTGGCGGTCGCGTACGGCGAACTTCTTGCTCGAATTCTGGCGCTGCTACCTACAAATGCGCCTCTGCTACCGCGGTAGAAGGGAAGCCTGACGGTCTACGATTCCACCCGTGAGGTACCCATTTACCCTTCCTGCGGCTCGGCCTCTCTTGCCGATCGCTCTCGCAAGCGGAGCCATCGGCGTCGGGGCGCTGACCGCTTTGTCGCTGCCTGCTGCGATCGGAGCCATGGCCCTTGGACTCGTTGGGCTGCTTCTGATGCTCGGACCCAGATTGCGGTGGCTGTTCCTCACATCCCTGACGATCATCCTCATCGGTTACGCCTTCCTCGATCGTGCCTTTGCGTATGTCGGTGTGGCACCCCTCTACATCGGCGAGGTGGTCTTAGCGATAGCCGTTGTTTGGCTGCTGACGGCATGGAGGCGTATCCCTCGAGATCCGCTGCACTTCATCCTCCTGGCGTTCATGGCGTTGGGTGCCCTGCGAACGCTGCCGTACCTCGAACATGACGGGTTGGACGCTCTGCGCGATGCGGTTCTATGGGGATACGGACTTTTCGCGCTTGCCCTATCGGCGGCCATCGACAAGCGCCACATTTCAGGCGCCGTCTCGGTATTCAGAAGGGTGATCCCGTTCTTCCTCTTGTGGGTGCCGCTGGCTGTGCCCCTGAGTGCGCTGCTGGATGACACGCTCCCGACCGTTGGCGCGAACTCTATCGACGTGTTGACGGTGAAAGCTGGCGACGCCGGCGTTCATCTAGCCGGAGTCGGTGCTTTCATGATCACTGGTCTGTTCGCAACTCACGGGGCGAAGCGCATCTTCGAGGCTTTACTGACGGTCCTGTGGGTGGTGTCTATCGGGATCGTTGGGGCGCTAAACCGAGGGGGCCTTCTTGCAGCGAGTGTCGCGGGGTCGGCCCTGCTTCTCCGGCCATCGAAAGGATGGCTGCTTGGGTTGCCCCTCGTTGCGCTTTTTTCGATCCTGATCGCGCTCTCGAATCCGGTGGTTGAGGTACCCGGCCGACGCACCCTCTCGTTGAGCCAGATCCAGGACAACGTTGTCAGCATCTTCACTGACACGGGAGAACGCCGGCAGGAAGGCACGAAAGATTTCCGTCTTCAGTGGTGGGGCAAGATCGTCGACTACACCGTGTGGGGGCCTTACTTCCTTTCCGGCAAAGGCTTCGGTGTCAACCTGGCTGAGGACGATGGGGTCGTGCAGGGTGTGAATAACCCACTCCCGCTGCGATCGCCGCACAACAGCAACATGACGGTGCTGGCCCGTATGGGGGTACCTGGAATGGGGCTGTGGATTGCGCTTCAGCTGGGGTTCGGCGCCAGTCTTATTGCCGCCTTCTTCCGGGCTCGCAAGGCGGGCGCAACATTCTGGTCAAGGGTCGATCTCTGGCTCTTTGCGTACTGGCTCGCGGCCATCGTCAACTCGATGTTTGACGTGTACTTGGAAGGCCCTCAGGGCGGCATTTGGTTCTGGGCGATATTCGGCCTCGGCCTCGCCGCGATGCGCCTCCAGGCGGACATCGGGAAGACCCGCCCCTCGTTGGTGCCGTCGCTCGGGCGAAACAGCTAAAGCCCGAACCCGGCTCGCAATGAGGTCGCTCGGGCCGCGCCTCCCAGGAAGCTCGTGATCCCGAGCATCTCCTCGGTCGTTCGCAGCAGCGAGTAATGGCTGAATGGCACCCCCGATCGCGTGCCTCCCGGGGTGTATGGACTTATCACAAATAGCGAGACGAGGCAGTAGGGGTGGCTCGAAGTCGTGCAGTCGGTAACTCCGGGAGCGTCCGTTGTACCGTCATCCCACACGATGAAGACAGCCGTGCCGCCCGCGCGATAAACGGCACTGTTCAGAATCTTGGTCATCCAGCCCTGAAGCCATTTGTCGCCCTCGGCAAGATCGCAATCGTGCGTGTCGTGGCAGAGAGTTGGTGACATGAACGAGTAGCTGGGAAGTCGATCGTTGTTGAGGTCGTCCACGAAGGCACCCGCGGAAACGGTCCCCATCGGCACGTCCCACGCCGCGCAGTCCGCCATCAGATTCCGGTAGTAGACGGGCGGGTTGTGCGTTGGGGTGTAACCACCCTTCGAACTTCTTGCGCAATTCGACGGCATTTCCTCCGCATAGTTTCGCCACGTCTTACCGGCGTCCTTCAACTGCGAGAAGATGCTCTGCCCGGGGTAGAGACATTCCGCCAAAGTGCACCCCCGCGGGAGTGGGTCGTTGTAAGCCCCCGAGATGATCGGTAGGAAGCTCGGGTGCCACACCCAGTGGTAGTTCGTCGCGATGCCACAAGCAGCGCCAAGCGTGTTCAAGTACGGCGCCTTCGGTGAGCCATACACCTCGCTCGCGATCTTGTCCTGCATGAAGAAGACGATGACGTGTTTGTAGGTCGCAGGTGCCCTCGCTCCACTCCCGCAAGGTGAAGTCGCCGAGACGTTGAGGCCGACCGCCTGTGTCGGCGACGGAACGAGCACCTGTGTCGGTGACGGAACGACTACTCGAGAGGGAGACGAAACGACCGCTTGCGTCGGCGATGACGGGACCGTCTCCGTCGGAGAGGAAACGACCGCCTGCGTCGGCGATGACGCGACCGTCTCCGTCGGAGAGGAGAGGATCGCCTCCGGCGGTAAAGAGCTCGACGACCCGAGTTGCTTCTGCGTGCAGGCGGTCGTGACGATAAGAGCGATACACACGACTACTGCGCGCGTATTCGACTGCCTACGCATATGCCTCCGCTGTTGTAGTCCGAACCTCACTCGACCGATATTGCGGCTTCGGCGGGATGCTGTAGTTGTCGGCAAGCGGCTCTCGGGAGCCATCGCGGTATGCATGCTCAAGAACATGTACAAACCACGTACTTCTCTCACCCAGCATCTCCCGTCGAACGGGGAATAGAGACGAAGGAGCATCCGCACTGTGAGGCGGCCTCGCATCCTCGCATTTGCCTCGGCGTGCATGCCTGGGCTTGGCTCTGAGTCGGGAGCGGGCTGGGTCTGGGCACGCATGCTCGCGCGCCTGGGCGAGACCTGGGTAATCACCCGCCGTAGCGAGACGAAGGTGGCCGCAATCGAAGCGAGACTCTCGACGCTGCCCGAAAGGGAGCAGCTGAAATTCGTTTACGTCGATCTGCCGCGGTGGGCACGCCCGTTCATGCCGACACGGCCGCAAGGTGCGGGTCGCCTCGAATACATGCTCTGGCAAACAGCGGCGCTAGGGACTGCGCGGACGATGCAACGCGAAATCGGCTTCGATCTCGTTTGGCATCTCACTTGGGCGAACGCCTGGCTCGGATCGCTCGCAGCCGTCGTTGGCCCTCCTTTTGTCTATGGGCCCGTCGGTGGTGGGGTGGCGCCGCCATGGCGACTCGTAGCAGCGCTCGGCGCGAGGGGGATCGTTGACGAGCTGCTACGCGCGATGGGGCGATCGGGCGGGCGGTATTTGAATCCCCTCGCGAGACTGAGCTGGGAGCGCGCGAGGCTGATCCTCGTTCAGAACCCGGAGACACGGGCGTGGCTTCCGCGGGCTCAGCAAGGAAGAGCCTTCGTCTTTCCAAATGCGGTACTCGAGGAACCGCGGATCCCAGTTGAAATCGCTAGGACCGGCGCGAGAACGGCGTTGTTCGCGGGTCAGCTCCGCGCATGGAAAGGAGGAGCCTTGGCGATCCGTGCGATCGCGCAGCTTCCGGAGTGGCGTCTGATCATCTGCGGTGACGGCCAAGACAAGCGGCGACTCCGCGAGATCGCCACGGGACTCGGTATCGCTAGTCGTGTCGACTTCGTTGGTTGGCGACCCCGGGCGGAAGTCCTTCGACTCATGAGAGAGGAGGCCGACGTCTTCCTGTTTCCGAGCCTGCACGACGAAGGGTCATGGGCGGTTGCAGAGGCCGTCGCGGCTGGTCTCCCGGTCGTGTGCCTTGACCGAGGCGGACCGGCGGTGCTGGCGGGAGGCGGTGTCGTCGCACGCGATCCAAGCACCACTGTGAGCCTTCTCGCGGACGCCGTTCGGGCCGCACCAACGTCGCGACGCCCGGACGCGCCGCGAACGGACCTCGATTCCAGAACGCGGGATCTAACCCAGCTTCTCCAGGAGGTGGGCTTATTGACGCGCGTGGACGATCGGGATGGCCGATGACCGCTCGCCATTTCTCGAGGTCGCTCCCGCGAGTGCGCGTGCTATGAGTCGAGTGTCGCTGCGCGCGGGGTCCTAATGGATTTCTGGCGCTGTCGGCAATCCGGAAGATGCGAGCTTCTGATCTCTCTCGGCCGTCGTCAAATACTGCCCACCCTCTTCGCCTGGTGTTCCGTTAAACGCAGCAAGGGCGGAGATGCACCCGATCCACTGGAATAAGCAATAGGTCGGCTCGGGCTTGTCCGTCCAGTAGCGATTGGCTGCACCGCGGTTGTTTCGCCCAGCGTCATACATGCCCATCGGAGCATCCTGCAGCCAGCCGAGGTTCATTACGTCGCTCTTGTCGCTTGACTGATGGCTCGTCACGATCACGTTGTCGTGGACGTAGTTACCGGAGACGGGCCCGGGGGCGTCCGGCCGGTTCTGAGCGATAACGCTCACGCCGTCTGCATTCCACGCGACCACGTTGCCGCTTACCTCGGTGTTGTTTGAGCCGCTCAGAATTATCCCCGCGCCCCAGCCCCACGCCGGGGAGCGCCACCCGTTCTCCCATACCGTGTTGCCGGTAATCCGGCCGAAGCTGCTGATCTCGTATGCGATACCTGAGTCCCGATTGTGGTGAACGCGATTGCCCGCGATCGTGACACCCGTGGCGTGGATGTCGTACCAGATCCCGACGCCATCGTTCGAAAAGACCTCGTTGTTTTCGACAGTCTGGTCGCTGATGACGGACTTTAGTCCGCCGGCTTCCCAGCCGGGCGCGTAGTCCTCCGTGTTGTTGTGATGGATCCGGTTACCCCGATAGATCGCTCTCGCCCCCGCTCCGTGGACGCCAAGGTTGCCTCCACGACTCACGTCCGATCCGAGCAGCATGCTGTCGGCATTTCGGAGAGAAACGACCGCGCCGTGGGTGTCGGAGAGAACCGAGTTCTTAATCGTGAGTCGCGAATGCGACCCATCCCCTTGAATCCCTCCCGTTTGCACTGTGTTAGCGGCGTGCTTCATCCGAAAACCATCGACCGTCACATCGTCTGCGGCGGCGATCAGCCACTGTTTCCGCACCGTAACCTCGACGAGGCGGCCGACGGGATTTGCGCCGAGGACTATGTGCCTCGAACCATCCAAGGCAAACTGTCCGGCGGCGGGGTTAGCCGCAACCTGCAATAGCGCCACACTGTCAACGAACACCTGCTCGGGCCACAGGCAGCGGGAAGTTCCCGCGCGGCATTCCCCGTAGGCGGACAGCGCGGGGGCGGTCTTTTCGGAAACCCAGGGACCACTGCCGGAGAAAGCCGTCCAAACGTCACTACCCCGGATCTCAGCGCCTGGCTGGGCCCGAAGTGTTAGCGGCTTCGTGATCGTGATCGTCTCTCTGTAGACGCAGGTAGCTACCGTCACGACCGCGCCGGCGGCAGCGGCATTCACCACTCCCTGCAAAGAAGGGCACAGGGCCGGCGCGGGGGGTGCGCTCGCCGAGGGTGGCGGCGCGGTCGGAGCGTTGGTGGGTACTGCAGTTGCCGGCGGAGCAGTCGGAGCTGCCGTCGGCGCCGTGCTGGATTGTGTGGGCGCGCTGGATGTCGGAGCCGGCGCACCTGAGGGCGGACTCGAGGCGCCCGAGCGCGGGGCGGGCGTTGATCCCACCGCCGAAGACGGCGCCGCGACGGAAACGGCGAACACAGCCGAGGCCAGGCGGGGACCCAAATTCGGTTTGTCCCACGGAAACTGGATCAGGCTCGTCGACTCGACAACGCTAGCCCCGAGCGTGTTAAGTCCGACCGGCGATGACGGCACCGTGACGATGCTGTAGAGATCGCCGTTCGCCGATGTTTTGACAGCGTTGCCAAGGGCGGCACCGTTCCACGTGAGCTGCACCATGCGACTCGCCGGAAAATTTGCCCCGGTAACGAACACATCGGTGCCCATGAGGCCAGCCGCCGGGGAAAGGCTCAGCGCTGCGGCGGCTGACGTCGATGCGACGCTCGGGCCTTGTGCGGCCGGTTGGGGAACCGCGGTTCTTGCTGGAATCGCTGTGGAGTTACCGCCGGCCTTGGCTTGGTCCAGTGCCGGCATCGTCGTTGGAAGCTCGCCCGCGGTGGGGAGGGTCAGCGCAGACTCACTGGCGCCGAAGTCGATGTGGAGTCCAGCGAGCTTCTCGAGCGCCGAGTTCGATAGGTTGGCGAGGAGGGAGGCCTGCGACACGAGGATGGTCAGGACGATCACGACGACCCACGCCCGTGCAGCCCTCGACCAGTCGGGCGCCCCCGCTGAACCCAGGGCCGTACGCTCGTGCTGCTGGCGGTAATCTCCGGATCGCAAGGCTTGGCTCCCTTCGGCTGCCCGGCTGGCTCAAAAAAGAGCTCCGTGGCTTTGCGACCCCGTCTCGCGACGGGTGTGCCTTTTCGCAGGTGCCCTGAACTGCGAGTACGAGTGTCTGTGGCCGGAACGGTCCGAAACCGTCCTGGTTACTGACGATGCTGGCTTCGACACCGAAGTCGGTCGAGATGACTTTCAGGTCAGGACCAATTAGCCACCGCAGGTGTGAGGGAAGAGTCAGGATCGCGAACGCGGTGTCGACCCTGTATCGGCTCACTTCGACTTGATGAGGCGGGCAGTTTCGTTGCGGACGCGCGCAAGTCGGCAATTACGCGAGCTTGCGTGGCGCGCCTTTCCTAACTTCATGCTTGTCGGCAGGTACATCCGGTACTTCCGGCGTGTACCTCACTGGTGGCATCCGCGGACGTTCACCGAGAAGATGCTGGTCCGGTTGCTGTTCGACCGGAACCCGCGGCTCACGCTCTTTGCTGACAAGGTCGCCGTGCGCGAGTACGTCGCGGAAAGACTTGGCGGCACTGAACACCTCACCAATCTCTCTGCAGTCATCGACCAACCGTCCCAAATCCGCGATCTCAACCTGCGCGCCCCTTTTTGTAATGAAGCCAAACCATCTGAGCGGCGCGGTCAGGATCGCGAAGGACGCCGCCGCCGTGGACCGCGTCGAGCTAGAGACCCTCGCCGCGTCCTGGTTTCGACGGAACTACTTTCACGAGCACGGCGAGTGGGCGTACCGCGACATCAAGCCACGGGTACTGTTCGAGGAGCTGCTCGACGCTGAGGGCGGCACCCCTATCGACTACAAGTTCCACTGCTTTGATGGAGAGCCACGCTTCCTCACACTCATTAGCGGGCGGTTCAGGGGCCGGCTGATATTGGATATCTATGACATGCAGTTCAATCCGCTTCCGGTCCGGCTCGAGGATCTTGCTGTCTCCGTGCCGCAAGTCACCGTTCCCCCGCCGAACTTCGCGCGGATGCCTGAGATCGCACGGAAGCTCTCACATGGTGTCGGCTATGTGCGTGTTGACCTCTACAACATCCGCGGGCGGATCGTCTTCGGTGAGCTGACGAATTATCCCGGAGCTGGCTTGCTTAAGTTCGCGCCGCCAGTCTGGGATCGGATTTATGGAGACTACTGGCGCCAGTAACGACCGAGGGTCAAGTCCCATGACGGCGGGTCGAACATCCTGAAGCCGGCCGCTGGGTAGTTCGTGAGCTCACCGAAGACGATCCGCCCACCGATGTTGTACAGGTCGACCCGGAGGAACTCGGTGCCGGCCGAAAGTTTGCGAGCGATCTCGAGCATGTCGCGGAGGTTCGGTGGCGGCTCGACCTCCATTGCTACGTAGCGCCCCCGAGTTGTCGCGAGACGGAAGGGGAGCATCCGGAACTCGGTGTCGTAGTACGTGAAAGTCGAGTCTGGGCCGTGGACGTCGCGAGTGACGAGCAGGAACCGAGGTTCTCCGCGGTAGCAGTGGAAGCGGTAATCGATCGGCCCGTGACCCTCCTCCTCCAGAAGCTCTTCGAACAACACCCGAGGCCGGATGCCGCGGTAGGCCCACTCTCCGCGTTCAAAGCCGTAATTCCGTCGAAGCCACGCCGCCGCGAGCACCTCGAGCTCAGTGCGCTCGATCGCTGCGAGGTCCTTCACCATCTTTACGTGACCGGAGAGGTGGGTCGGTTTCATGATGAAACGGTTCGGCAGATTGAGGTGGCCGATCTCCTCCGGCCGATCGGCCGCGGCGTAGAGGGTCGTCAGATTCTGTTCGCCGCCCAATCTCTCCGCGACGTATGCGCGAACGGCGAACTTGTCGGCGAAGAGGGTTAGCCTCGGGTCTCGGTCGAACAGTAGCTTCACGAGAACCCGCTCGTTGAAGGTCTGCGGGCGCAAGATCCGCGGCAGCCGCCCGAAGTGACGAACGTAGCGCGCCACGAGCATGACGCGCGGAAGATGCCGCCACAGGAAGGTCCGAAGGCGACTGGGCATCCCTAGATCATGTTCCGGAGCGAACTGACGCGCGCGCGGCTAGAGCGCAAAACGGGGCGCCAACCGATCCTCACGCAGTGTTGAGTTTGCTTGGAGCTCAAAGCCCAAGGCAGCACCGGCGGTCAGACACCGGTAACCACGACGACGACCACGACAGAGACCGTCACGACCGCAACGTTGACCGTGACCCCCGCCGGACCGATCACGTGGGCTCCAGGCTTCGGACCAGGCGGCGTTGTGGCTTCAGTTCAGACCGCGCCTACGACCGCGACAAATACGGGCGCGGTCCTCGGTACCCAAACGGCGCCCATCGTGGTAGCGAACCTTCCATCTACGAGCACAGAGAGCCGCGACAACAACGGCGCGATCCTCCTGGGGATCGTCTCGATCGCCCTCGGGCTTGTTCTGCTCCGCGCCGGTCGACCGGCTCCGGTCGAGAGTCGAATCGACTGACGCTGACCACGCCTTTCGCGCTGAGGGGAGCCCGGGTGGGCTCCCCTCTCGTTTGTATCGTAGGTAGAGCCATGAGCGGTCTCGTCATAGCGCTCCACGTCCGCAGTGAGAAGCATGGCCTGCCGATGTCCGTCCCTGAAGTGGTCGGAAGAGTTGGTGGCGGCATCGAACGCGACATCCACGCGCGCCGCACATCGCGAGCGGTGCTCGTCATCGACCGCGCCACGCTCGACGCGCTGCACCTTCGGCCGGGCGATCTTCGCGAAGAGGTCACGATCGAGGGCATACCCCACGTCACCAACCTGCCCGTGGACTCCGAGCTCCGCATCGGCGGCGTGACGCTCCGAGTCAACGGTCCGTGCGAGCCATGCACGCACATCGGCGAGCTGCTCGGCGTTCCCGATCGCGAGGAGTTTCGGCAGTCTCTGCTCGGTCGGCGCGGTGCGCTGTGCACCGTGGTCGCGGCGTCGGCGCCTATTCGCGTGGGCGATCCGGCCGAGGTGCTCGTCCGCGCGTAGGCCTCAGCACCAAAGCGCGACCATCGGAGGGCTGTTCCGCAACCTTCTCCTCCCATAGCCTCGCTCACGTGAGCGACCGCATTACGTCGTCGTCGGCAGCAGCAGCGTCGGAGGACGAGGCCTAGTCGCGACCGCTCACGCCGCGAAGCGACAAAGGCCTCCCGAGAGCGGGAGGCTTCTTTATTAGTGCGAGGAGGAAACGTGGCAAGCGAGCACGATGCCTGTGCGCTGGTCGCGGTTGCGCGCAAGGACGCGCGGCCGACGCGCGCGGTCCTCGAGCTCGTGCTGCACGGCATGGCCTCGCTCGCGCATCGTTCCGGCGTCGTGGACGGCGAGGGCGATGGCGCCGGCGTCCTGACCGACATCCCGCGCAAGCTCTGGGCACACGAGCTTGATCGATCGGGACGCGACGAGACGGCGGTGGAGCTCGAGCGTTTCGCGGTCGGCCACTTCTTCCATCCCGAACCAGCGGATGTCGCGACGATCGTGACGATCCTCGCGGCCCACGGCATCGAGACCCTTCTCGTACGAGCAGAGACGACGGATGAAGCGGCGCTCGGCCCGCGCGGGCGGACCGAGGCTCCGCGGTTCCTCCAGCTCGCGCTGCTCGCGCCGCGGGGCGCCGCGCTCGGTTCGCGGGCGCTGTACGAGGCCGGCGTGGACATCGAGCGAATGACCTCCGCGACCGTCGTGAGCCTGTCGCGCCACACCGCCGTATACAAGCTCCGCGGCGCGGGGCACCAGCTCACGTCGTACTTCGCCGACCTTGCCGATCCGCGCTTCGCGACGTCGGCCGCCTTCGGACACAACCGCTATGCGACGAACACGTCGACGAGCTTCACGCGCGTGCAGCCGTTCCCGGTCTTCGCGCACAACGGCGAGATCAACACCATAAGTCGGCTGCGGGAGGAGGCGCGTGCGCTCGGCCTGCCGCTCTCGCGCGATGGGAGCGATTCACAGGACGTCGATGCAGCGATCCGCGCGCTCGTGATCCGTCACGGACTGACGGCGGTCGAGTCGATCGAGCTCCTGTTCCCCCCGATCGTCAACGAGATGAAGCGAATGGGCGCGGAGCTCCAGGACGCGTACGTTCAGGGGCGCGCCGCGATCGGGCCACTGGCGCAGGGACCGGCCGGGATCCTGGTCCGTGTCGGCGACACGTGCATCTTTGGCGTCGACGCGCTCGGTCTGCGGCCGCTCTGGCACGTGGAGACCGAGGACGAGCACGTTTTCGCGAGCGAGCGCGGGTTCGTGCCGCTCGAGCGATACGTGCGCGACCCCGTCCCGCTCGCGCCAGGCGAGCGCGTCGCGCTGCGCCGCGATCGGGGCTGGCGCCTCCTCGACCAGACCGCCGTCCGCGAGAAGTTCCTCGCGGCCCGTCGTCTCCGTGGTGTCGCGATGAGCGGGCTGCGCTCGCACCTCACCGCGGGTGGACCAGCGGAGCCGATCGGATCGGCCAAGCGCTGGGAGATCGGCACGCCACCCGACGAGATGGACGACGTCTCCGTGCGTCGCGAGCGCCAGTTCGCGGCGCTCGGGTTCGAGCCGGACGATCTCAAGATGGCCGCGTTCATGATCGAGACGGGCAACGAGCCGATCGGATCGCTCGGTTATGACGGGCCCCTGGGTGCCCTCGCGCCACGGGCGAACCTTGCCGACCATCTCCAGGAGACGGTCGCCGTCGTGACGAATCCGGCGATCGATCGCGAGCGTGAGATCGAGCACTTCTCGACGCGCGTTCTCCTCGGCCCGCGGCCGGCGCCGCACGCGCACGACTCCCGCCGCTGGATCGAGCTCACGACGCCGCTCCTGCTCGGCGGACATCCCGCCTGGACCGGCCTGCGCAGCGACGACTTCCGCGGCCTTGCCCGTCAGAAGGGGACCTGGCTTCTGGACGACGTCGTGGCCCGGTTCACGGCGGATGCGAAGGCCCCGCCCGTTTTCCTCGAAGCCGATCGCGATTGGGAAGAGCACCCACGCGACGCACTCGCCCGCCTCGGCGGGGCGGCCGCGCGTGGAGTCCGCGCGGGCGCGCAGCTCGTCGTCGTTCGCGATCACGGCGTCATGAGCGAGGGCCGCGCGTGGCTTGACCCGCACCTCGTGATCGCGGCCGCGCATCGCGCGCTCGTCGCTCAGCCTTCGCTGCGCCGTGATTGCGCGCTCGTCGTGTCGGCCGGGAGCATCCGAAACCTTCACGACGTGATGGTCGCGCTCGCGCTCGGTGCCGATGCCGTCAATCCGTACCTGCTGCTCGAGTACGCGATCGCGACGGCGGACCCCGACGCGCTCGGCAACCTCGTCGAAGCGCTCCGCAAGGGCATCGAGAAGGTCATGTCGACCCTCGGGATTCACGAGCTCCGCGGTTACGGCCGGCAGCTCTCCGCGGTGGGCCTCGCGCCCGAGGTCGCGCGCTTCGCCGGCCTCGAGACGTTCTGCGCGAGCGACGAGATCGGGCTTGGTTGGGAGCGGATCGCCGAGGAGGGCTTCACGCGGGCATCGATGCTCCGCGAGCGGCGGGACGCGCGCCTGGAGCCCGCGTTCCGCATCTGGCCGCGGGCCTGGAAGACAGCGCTCGCGGTCGCGAACGGCGAGGCTCCGTACACCGCGTACGCCGAGAAGCTGCGCGAGCTCGAGACGATGCACCCGGTCTCGTTGCGTCATCTCGTCGACTTCAACCGTCCGGTCGAGGAATTGGGCGGCGCCGCCGAAACGTCAGCCGGAGAGCATGCGGCGCCGTTCTACATCTCGTCGATGTCCTTCGGGTCACAGGGCGAGACCGCGTACCGCGCCTACGCCGGGGCGATGGCGCGCCTGGACCTTCTCTGCATCAATGGCGAGGGCGGAGAGCTCCCAGACCTCATCGGGCGGTATCCCCACAACCGCGGCCAGCAGATCGCATCGGGCCGGTTCGGTGTGTCGGCCTTGCTCGCGAACTCGTCGAACTACCTCGAGATCAAGATCGGGCAAGGTGCGAAGCCTGGCGAGGGCGGGCACCTCCCCGCGCGAAAGGTCAGCAAGAAGGTTGCGCTCGCGCGCAACGCGCAGCCCGGCATCGACCTCATCTCGCCGTCGAACAACCACGACATCTACTCGATCGAAGATCTCGCGCAGGTCGTCCACGAGCTCAAGACCGTCAACCCCCGTGCGCGGGTCTCGGTGAAGGTCCCAGTCGTGCCCGACATCGGCGTCATCGCCGTGGGCATCGCGAAGGCGGGGGCCGACATCGTCACGCTCTCGGGCTACGACGGCGGCACCGGCGCCGCGCGTCAGCACGCGCTGCGCCGCGCGGGCCTGCCCGTGGAGATCGGGGTTGCGCAAGCGCACCGCGCGCTCGTGGCGTCGGGCCTTCGCGACGTCGTCGAGCTGTGGTGCGACGGCGGCATGAAGAGCGCGCTCGATGTCGCGAAGATGCTTTGTCTCGGCGCCGACCGCGTCGGCTTCGGGACGCTTGCGATGGTCGCGATCGGTTGCACGATCTGCCGCGGTTGCCAGCTCGACACGTGTCACGTCGGCATCGCGACGCAGCTCGAGTCCGTCGCCGAGGCGACCGACCGCGGGATAAAGCGATTCGAGCCGCGCGAGTTCGATCGGGCGGTCGACAATCTCTCTCGCTTCTTCACCGCGCTCCGTGAGGAGCTCGCCCGCATAGCGGCGCAGCTCGGCGTCCGCGCGACGACGGACCTCGTCGGACGCACCGATCTCCTCGCGCAGACGCGCGGCCTTGACCGTGTCGATCTCCGCGAGCTTCTGGAGCCGGTCACCTGGACTCCGCCGGGCGCGCGCGAGCTTCGCGTCGTCGCCGGAGTGGCCGCGGCTGTTTCTGAGGCCGAGGAGGGACGAACGCTCCGCGCGGGCGACCGTTTTGTCGCGACTGACGCTTCTGGCGAGCTCGCGCGGCTGCGGATCGCCGGAGCGACCGTGGCCGACATCGCCGCGACCTACCGCGAGGGCTCCGTCGCCGGGAACGGTTTCGCGGCTTATGCGACCGACGGCGTCGCCCTGACGTTGCGAGGCGGCGCGCAGGACGGCGCTGCAAAGACCGCGCTCGGTGGCACCGTGGCGATCCTCAAGGCCCGTAACGCCGCAGGCATGTTCGTCGATGGCTCGGTCGGGAAGTGCTTCGCCTACGGAGCGCAGCGCGGCCGGTTCCTGGTGCAGGGCGGCGGCGATGCGCGGGCCGCGATCCGCCTCTCAGGCGCCCAGGTCCTGTTCGGCGGAGACCTGCGCGGTTTCGCATTCGAGTACATGACCGGTGGGACCGCCGTCGTCCTCGGCGACCCAGGCCGGTGGATCTGCTCAGGCATGAGCGGTGGGGTCGTCTATCTGCGGCACGATCCGGCACGCGGCCTCGACGACGCCGGCTTACGCGATCGCTTCGCGAAGGGCGCGAAGGTACACATGCGTCCCGCGCGCGACGATGATGTGCCAGCGCTTCGCGAGCTCATCGATGCCTACGCCGACGCGCTTCGCGACAGCGATCAGCCAGACGCGGCGGAATACGTGCGCTCGCTCTTGAGCGATCCCGCCGCGAACTTCCGCGCCATTCGACCGGGCGCAGACATCACCGACCAGACCGTCTCAACCGAATAGCCGCGAGTAGCTCTCGGGCCGAGCGCCCTAATGTCCGCGCATGAGCGCCTTTGCCCTCGGCCTCGTTCTCCTATCCGCCGTGTTCCACGCGACCTGGAATCTCCTCGCAAAGCGCGCGGGAGCGGACACGGCGTTCCTGTGGCTCGCGTACATCGTCGGGGCGATCGTGTTCGCGCCGTTCGCGATCGGCATCCTGGTCATCGCGCAGCCCGCGATCGGCTGGGTCGCGCTCCTCTTCGTCGCGGTCGCGATCGGCCTGCAGACCCTGTACTTCGCCACGCTGACCGCGGGATATCGCGCCGGCGATCTCTCGCTCGTCTACCCGATCGCGCGCGCGAGCGGTCCGCTCCTCGCGGTGATCGGCGCGGTCGCGATCTTTGGCGAGCATCCGACGCTGGTCGCGATCGCCGGCGCACTCGCGATCGTGGCCGGTGCGTTCGTCCTGAGTGGAGATCCGCGTGCTCTTCTCCGAGAGGGCGCGGGACCCGCCGTCGGGTTCGCGCTCGCGACCGGGGCGGTGATCGCGCTCTACACCCTCTGGGATAAGACGGCCGTCTCGATCGTCCTCATCCCGCCGCTCCTGTATGACTGGGCGACCGTGGTCGGGCAGGCCATCGTCGTCACGCCGGTCGCCCTTCGCCGTCGCGACGCCGTCCGCGAGACCTGGACGCGCCATCGCAGCGAGGTGATCGGTGTCGGCGTCCTCAGCAGGTTGGCATACATCCTTGTGCTCACTGCACTGGTGGTGAGTCCCGTCTCCTATGTCGCGCCGGCGCGCGAGATAGGGATCCTCATCGGCGCGATCCTCGGCGCCCGCGTCCTCGCAGAGGGCCACGTCATGCGGCGCGGTATCGGCGCGGCCGCAATGGTCGTCGGCGTGCTCGCGCTGGCTCTTGGTTAATTACCAACCGACCTGACGCGTGCCGCACTTCGCCATGGCACCTACTATCGGCGCGATGCGGCATCTCCGGGTCCTCGCTCTCGTCGTCCTGATCCTTGGACTCACCCCGAGTCCGGCCGCGGCCGCCGATATCCGGTCCGCTGACACCATCACGATCGGCACGACCGAAACGATCGACGACGACCTCTATGCCTTCGGCTCGAACATCGCGATCAACGGCACGATCAGCGGAGATCTGATCGCGGCCGGCAACAACATCAGCGTCGACGGCAACGTCACCGGCGACGTCTTCGTGGCGGGCAACTCGATCACCATCCGCGGTCAGGTCGGTGGAAGCGTCCGCGCGGCAGGCCAATCGCTCTTCGTCGATGGCAAGATCACAAACGATCTCGTCTTCGGCGGGAACACAGTCGAGCTGACGTCAAACAGTCGCGTCGGACGCGATGCGATCGTCGGCGCGGCGACAGCGACGCTCAGCGGTCAGATCGGGCGCGACCTCCAGGCTGGCAGCTCGAACGTGAAAATCGACGGTGGCGTCGGCGGCAACGTGCTCGCCACGGTCGAGAAGCTTCAGCTCACCGACCGCGCGACCGTGGGCGGCAACCTCAAGTACACGAGCAAGAACGAAGCGCAGATCGCGAACACCTCGTCGGTCAAGGGCACGGTCCAGCGCGAAACGCCGGACAGCGGACGCGCGCCGCTCGTCACCGGTCCGGCGGCGCTGGTTCTGGATTGGATCAAGGGCCTCATCGGCCTCTTGATCCTCGGGATCCTCGTGGTGTTCTTCTTCCCCGGGTTCTCGCGCCGCGCGGGCGAGGCCCTCGTGCGATCGCCCTGGATCAGTCTCGCGGTCGGGGCGCTCGTCCTGATCGGCCTACCGATCCTCGCGGTCGTCTTCTTCGCGGTCGGCGTCCTGATCGGTGGCTGGTGGATCGGTCTCGTCGTTCTGGCTATCTACGGGGTCCTGCTTGCGCTCAGCATCCCGGTGGCGGGGGTCGGCGTGGGCGGTGCGATCCTTCGGATGACGAGACGCCCCGTTCCAGTGTGGCTCGCGCTTCTCATCGGTCTCGTCGTACTTCTGCTCGTCGCCCTGATCCCGATCCTGGGACCGCTCGTCTTCTCCATCGCTTGCCTCTTCGGAATAGGCGCTGCGACTATCGCGGTCGTCGGGAACCGCCGCGCGGAGGCCGCAGCGGCGTAACCGCACGCGCGGCTAGCATGCCTTGGTGCCCCCCTTGGCTCTCATCCCCTTACCCGCGAAGGTCCAGTCCCGAACCGGCACGTTCGCGCTTAGCGGTTCGACGTCGATCGTCGCGTCTCCCGACCTCCGTGCTCACGCCGACATGCTGAGAGATGCGCTGCGTCCCGCGACCGGCTTGCCGTTGCCGATGGTGGCGTCCGCGTCGGGATCGCGGATCTCGCTGGCGCTCGATGCGTCTCTCGCGAGCCTGGGCGACGAGGGCTATCGCCTCACCGCAGGCGCCGACGAGGTCGCGATTCGCGCCGCTAAGCCGGCCGGAATCCTTCAGGCCCTTCAGACGCTGCGGCAGCTCCTCCCGCCCGCGATCTTCCGCCGCGCGCCGGTCGACGGTGCGTCCTGGGCGATTCCGGCCGTCGAGATCGAGGATCGACCGACCTTCGGCTGGCGCGGGAGTCATCTCGACGTCGGCCGCCACTTCATGCCGAAGGAGTTCGTCCTCAAGCACATCGATCTCCTCGCGCTTCACAAGCTCAACGTCTTCCATTGGCACCTCACCGAGGACCAGGGCTGGCGCATCGAGATCAAGAAGTACCCCAAGCTCACGTCCGTCGGCGCATTTCGGAAGGACTCGATGACCGCGCCGCGCACCAAGGATCCGGCGAAGCGCAAGTTCAGTGGCCAACCTCACGGCGGCTTCTACACGCAGGACGACGTCCGCGAGGTCGTGCGCTACGCCGCGGATCGCGGGATCACGGTCCTGCCGGAGATCGAGATGCCGGGACACGCGATGGCCGCGATCGCGGCGTACCCGGAGCTCGGGAACACGGGAAAACCCATCGAGGTCCACACGTACTGGGGAATCACCGACAACGTTCTCGCGGTCACCGACAACGTCCTCCGCTTCTTCGAGGACGTCTTTGACGAGGTGCTCGACCTCTTCCCGTCGAAGTTCATCCATGTCGGCGGAGACGAGTGCCCCAAGACCGAGTGGCGCCAGACCCCGTCGGCGCAGGAGCGCATGAAGAAGGAGGGCCTCAAGGACGAGGACGGGCTGCAGTCGTGGTTCATCAGCCACTTCGACACGTGGCTCGCCAAGCGCGGCCGGCGCCTCGTGGGCTGGGACGAGATCCTTGAGGGCGGTCTCGCGCCCGGCGCGACGGTGATGAGCTGGCGTGGCGAGGAGGGCGGCGTGGCCGCCGCGAAAGCGGGCCACGACGTCGTCATGGCGCCGACCAAGCCCACGTACCTGGACTACTCGCAGACTGAGCTTCCGACCGAGCCGGCGGGGATCGGCGGCCACAACTCTCTCGAGGACGTCTACGCGTACACGCCCGTGCCGAAAGAGCTCTCCGCCGAAGAGTCCAAGCACGTCCTCGGGGCGCAGGGCCAGATCTGGACCGAGTACATGCCGGATCCCAAGCGCGTCGAGTACATGGCCTGGCCGCGCCTCATCGCGCTTGCCGAGGTCCTGTGGTCGCCGCCCGAGACGCGCGACCTTAAGAGCTTCAAGTCACGTTTGGAGACCCACCTGGAAAGGCTGGCAATACTCGACGTGAACTACCGTGGGCGGTTCCGGCCCCCGGAGTAGGTTCGAGCGGCACACGCATAGGGGAGGATCACGATGAAGACAGCCGATGTGGGGAAGCGTACGAAGTACGACGGATACCGGAGCTTCGAGTACCTCGAGCCGGGGGCCGACTACCGCGAGTTCAAGCTTGCGAAGGAGCTCGATCGCGTTCCGTCACGCAAGGTCGAGGTGAGCGACTCACAAGAGGAGCGCACGCAACGCCTTCTCGACGAGCATCTCGCGATCTCGCTTCACGATCACTGCGTCATGATCCCCGAGGATCCGAGCGAGCTGGCCGAGCACCGGCGGCAGGGGCGCGACTTCACCGGATATGCGGGCATGGCCATTTCCGGCCTGGACGCGGTCTTCGACAACCTCTTGGATGGCACCGGGACGATCACGTCGAAGTCGGCCTGGAAGTGGGACGACGTCATCTACGACCTCGGCATGCGCCTGTCGGATCTCGCTCATCAGGACTTCATCATCCGCGGCGAGTCGCTCGACGATGTGAAGCGTGCCAAGGAGAACGGGCAGATCGCGTTCATCGCGTCCCTGGAGGCCGCGACCCCGATCGAGAACGAGGTCGATCGCCTCGACATCCTCTACGGACTCGGAATTCGCTCGTCGGGCATCGCGTACAGCGAGGCGAACACCCTCGGCAGCGGGCTCCGCGAGGCGCGCGACGGCGGTCTCACGGACTTCGGCCGCCAGGCGGTCAGGCGCATGAACAAGCTCGGCATCGCGATCGACGTTTCGCACTCCGGAGATCAGACGTCGCTGGACACGATCGAAGCGAGCGACAAGCCGATCTTCATCACGCACGCCGGCGCGCGTGGGCTTTGGAACACCAAACGGATGAAGCCCGACGAGGTGTTGAGGGCGATGGCAGCGAAGGGCGGTGTAATCGGTATCGAGGCGGCGCCGCATACGACGCTCACGAAAGCGCACCCCAAACATTCGATCGAGAGCTTCATGGAGCATTTCGAGTATTGCGCCGACTTGATCGGCATCGACCACGTAGCGTTCGGTCCGGACACCCTCTTCGGTGACCACGTCGGGCTCCACCACTACTACGCGAAGCAGCTGTCGATCGGCTCGATCAATCGCGGTGTCCAGTACGAGGAGGTCGAATACGTCGACGGCATCGAGAACCCGGGCGAGGCGTTCCCCAACATCGTTCGCTGGATGGTGAAGCACGACTATTCCGACGGCGACATCGCGAAGGCCATCGGCGGCAACGTGATGCGTGTCCTCAAGGAGGCCTGGTTCCGGTAACGGCGTTCGGACTGCGGGCTAGGCGGGATCTCGGTCGGACGATTCCGAAGGAAGCGCGCTCCCTAGGATCGTCAGCCACTCCGGCAGATCCACCTCGCATGTCGTTCTAAACCGCTCTACGAGGTAGGGGCGGCAGCGGTCACCGAGATACCACTGGCCGCCCCCGATTCCGCACAACTCCTTCCAGAGGATGCTCCGCATCGAGTTCGCTTGATGCAGATAGAGCGGATAGAACGGCCTTACCTCCAAGAAGAGCTGCATGCGGAAATACGCCAGGTGGGCTGTGAGGTCGGCGTCGAACTCGCGACGGTATAGGCGTTGGAATTTCTCCGGTGGATCAGCAGCGCCCGCGTGCACCGCATGTTCGTAGAGAAGCTGCGTCGCGTCTATGCGCCGGTTCAGATCCTGAACGAACCGAAGCCGCTCGAGATCCTCCGCGCTGATGGATACGCCTACGAACCTCTCGTACCAATCGGGCTGGGATGCCACGAACATGAACGTCATGCCGAATGCTTCGGTGACCGCTTGGTGATCGCCGTACAGGTCGAACGGTCGGTCCGGGCCCAGCGAAAAATGCAGCGCGTGGCCAAACTCGTGGAGCAGGACTCCATACATGAGTGGGTTCGTGCTCCCCTGCGTTGTGACTCTCACATCGCGGGGCGGGGCGATGCGCGCGCAGAACGAGAGCATTGACTTTCCGGGTCGCGGGGCCACGTCGATGGGTATGCGCTCAGCGATATCGCCGAAGCCCCAACCTGCCGCGGTCGCTCGCACCGAAGTCGGCATATCTGCTGCGCCGGGCAAGAGGGTCGGGTCGCGCCCGAGATACGGCGTGAAGGGACCCGTCTCGAGCTGGTCGCGCTCACGCCACACACGCCATCTGGCGAGAAAGTCGGCACGACTCTCCTCGAGCCACCTCTCGGCGTGACGAAGCCACGGGCCTACATCTCCCTCGAGTGCCTCGATTAGGTCCAAGTGCCGGGCGAAGCCGAGCGAGCGCGAGACCCCGGCGTGCGCTTCGATCCACGCTTTTTCGAGGATGGCGCGACGCTCGACGAGATCAAGCGCCGCACTCTCCAACGCGGCTCGTTTAGCAGCGTCTGTTTCCGACGCTGCGCGCATCCTGAGCTGCGGGATGCCAAGCGAGACACCGTCGACCTCGACCACGAGGCTCGGCCGCGCCGTGCGGAGGCGATCGCCCGCCTCCGCGAGCGCCGGCGCTGCTGCGAAGTACGCGTTGACGAGTGCACGCGCGTACGGTCGATCGCCGTGCTCGAGCGCCGCCTGGAAGAGGCGCCCGTCGTTCAGCTCGCGATAACGCTCGTGGATGCCGCGGTCACTCGTGGCGCGCTCGCCGGTGAGGACGAAATAGGTATCCAGTAGCCACTCCCGCTGATAGGCCTCGATGCGATCAACGTATCCGGCCAAATACGGTGGAACGCGGCCGCGCATGGCTCAGATCTTCCCGCCGAGCCGGCGCTCGAGGCTGGACACGGCCTCAAGATCGAGCGGCCCGCCGCGGTCCTTGAGTTTGCTTGCGATCACACGGCGATGCTCGACCGTGCGGTTGGAGCCGAACTTGAACTTCGCGCGCACGTCGGTGACGGTCAGGCGTAGTCCGCGGATCGCGCCGAACTGCTTCGCGTAGCGGTTCTCGCCCGGCTCGACCGGCGCGTGCTTTCCCTCGGGCTGGAAGTGGTCGAGCTGCTTCTCGAGGATTTTCGCGAGAGCCACATCGTCGTCGATCGGCTCGATATCGCAGGCGAGCTGCACCGCGGCGTAGTAGCTCGTCGGCACACCGTATTCGTCCTGATTCCAGTGGCCCGGGATGTACGCGTACGCGCCGAAGACCGAGAGGAGCGCGCGCGGCCGCTCTTCGATCGCCTTCCACACCGGGTTTATGCGCGCGAGATGCAGCAGCACTGTCTTGTCGCCGTCCCAGATGAAGTGCGTCGGGACCACGACAGGCAGGTCGCGCGTCGGCGCGCCCGGCACGATGAGATCGCCGAAGTCGTGGGTCTTGAGGAAGTCGCGCCACTCCGCGTCGGTGAGCGGCTCGTCGTGCCTATGGATCAGCATGTCGCCGCGCTAACTCCGGTCTTTCCCTAGCTGCGCCAGCTTGAATGGGTCGCTCGAGATACTCCAAGCGCCCGTGAACGGGTCGTCGAGATCGTCGATGACTTCGAGAACGAGCAGGCTGACGAGGACTGTGAAGCCGACGACGATCACCCCGACGATGCGGTCTTGAAAGCCGAGGAGCGTCATCCCCCCAACAAGACTCAGCGTCGCTATGTACAGAAGGATCCGCAGGACAGCGGGCATTCGTTGGAGGACCAGCACCGTCCGTTCACCGCGGGCATCGCTTACAGCACCAAGAGCCTTCGCCGCCTCACTCCAGGCGGGCACATCCTTCGGCGATTCAACCTTCATCGCGTTCACCGCGTCAGTCATCCCGATGAATTCGTCCTCGGCAGCCGTCGCGGTTTCTCCTCGAACCATGGCGGGCCACTCCGTCCGCACGACCTCATCCCGGTATCGGCGGATCGCGTCCTGCGCCCGGTTTGCCCCTTCCGCATCGCTGACGTACCCGACATAACGCCAGAGTTCCGCTAGCTCACGAGCCTCGCCCTTGATCGCGCGGTCCGTGTCGGTGAACTGTCCCCACACGGAGACGACCGTGAAGCCGGTGAGGACCGAGTAGAGCGTGCCGACGGCGGTTACGAACGCGCCGACGCTGCCGACGTCAGCCTGGAGCTCGAGTCGATTGAATAGGAGGACCTGTACGACCAATGTGACTGGAAGAGCGATCGCGAGACGTATCCAAAATGTTCGACTCATCGCCGGGCAGGATACGTCGCCTAATGAACGGTCGGGGTGACCGGACTTGAACCGGTGACTTCAACGTCCCAAACGTTGCACTCTACCAACTGAGCTACACCCCGGAGACCTTCGCGGAGTCTTTTGTAGGTCCTTATCGCGTGACAGTTCGCGCACACGAGCTCGCATTTTGCGAGTTCTTCGAAGATGAGTTTACGGCTCCGTGCTCTCATCTCGTCGCTGATCTCGCCGAGCTTGACGGTGCCTGGGAGGTGATCCCACTGCATGGCCTCGGGAGGGAACGA
Source organism: Chloroflexota bacterium (assembly GCA_038040265.1). Taxonomy (GTDB): domain Bacteria; phylum Chloroflexota; class Limnocylindria; order P2-11E; family P2-11E; genus 3-1-20CM-2-70-9. The sequence goes on from JBBPIP010000002.1 coordinate 231,934, forward strand.
CCTTCCGCAATCGGTGCACGTTCTGCCGGCCTTCATTTCTCGTAGCCATGCCCCGCGGCTCTGCTGCCAGGCGAGTTTCTTTTCGGCCCAGCGCCGACGATTCCGCAAGTTGTATTCGTGGTCGTACACCTTGCGGCAGGCCTTGCACCACGCCTGGTAACCGTCACCGCGTTTGTACTTGTGGAAATCCGAGTACGGTTTGGTCTCGCCGCATTTCGAGCAACGTTTCACGTGCATTAGCCCATTCGTTCGATATCAACATAGATATCGGCATGGACTTGCGCGGTGGCAGCGCGTCTTCGGCTCCGTCAGCAGCCTCGTGCGTAACTCTTCTCAACGGCCTGGGGGTCGTCCCCGGTCTCGCCCGACAGATCTAACGGGAGCGGTTTCGGCGGCGCCATTCCCCGCGTGATGGTCGTCTTCGCTGGTTCGACGGGCCCCAGTAGTCCCCCACAAATGCCTCTCGGCCCCGGACGGCTTCTTCGGAAAGAAGATCCTGGCGACGAAGGGCACGGCCACGACAAGGAGCCCAAGGACGACTGCCGCGATTACAAACTCCACAGCACTCCCTCTAGCGTCGACAGTAGTGTGCCCCGCGTGAGATCGCGCGCGTTCGCACTTTCGACAACCCTCGCGCTCGTCCTACTGCCATCGCAGCTGCCGGCAGCGGCGCTTCCGTTGATGCGCACCGAGTGGAACGCGTCGAGCGCGGAGCTCGGGTGGGTCGTCTCCGCGTACCTCCTCGGCTACGCGGCCGCGGTGCTCGTCGTTCTCCCACTCACGGATCGACTGAAGCCATCGCGCATCATCGCGATCGGCGCGCTCGTGACGGCGCTTGCGAACATCGCGTTCGCGTTCGGGGCCCACGACGTGATCACGGCATCGGTGCTCCGCGTCATCGCCGGCTTCGGACTCGCAGGCGTCTACATGCCGGGCGTGCGTCTCGTGGCGCAGACCTCGGATCCCGCGCGGCGCGGCACCGCGGTTGGCCTTTACGTCGCCGCGTTCTACCTCGGCGGCTCGCTCTCGTTCCTCGCGACCGGACTACTCCTGGGCCCGTTTGGCTGGCGAGGCGCAGCGATCATCCTCGGCGCGGTCGCGCTCGCGGCGTTGCCCGTCGCGACGATCAGCGCTCGAGGCATTCCCGAACCGAGCGGCGAGCGCGCCCACCTCGACCTGCGCGTTCTCCGCAACGCACCACTGGTACGAACGATCGCGGCGTACACCGGCCACTCGTGGGAGCTCTTCATCGTCCGCGCCTGGCTCGCCGCCTTTCTCGCCGCTGCCTTCGCGCTCAAGGGGCTCTCGCCCACCGACGCATCCGCGACCGCGAGTCAGTGGGCCGCGCTTCTCCTCGCGCTAGGCGTTCCCGGAGTGTTCCTCGGCGGCTGGCTCTCGGATCGCGTGGGTCGCACACGCGCGGCCCTCCTCTACGCGCTTGGCAGCGGCGCGATCTCGATCGGCTTTGGAACGCTGCTCTCCGCGCCGTGGCCCGCGATCGTGGCCATCGGCGCCATCTACGGCGCGCTCGTCGCCGCCGATTCGGCGGTCTACTCGACGGCAGTGACCGAGCTCGCGCCAGCCGCGCGCATCGGGTCGGCGCAGGCGCTCCAGGCGGTCGCGGGGTTCGGGATCGGCTCGCTCGGACCGGTCGTGGCCGGGGCGACGCTCGATCTCGGAGCCGGATGGGTCGGCCCGTTCCTGGTCGCCGGCGTCGTAGGGATCGCGACCGCGCTTCCGCTCGCGGTCGCATTCCGCGAGCGGCCGCTCGCCGCATTCGATCGGACGTGATCATCGTCGTCGAGGGACCGAGCGGTGCGGGCAAGACGACGTGGTGCCGCACACACGCCGATGCGAACGCACTCCTTGAAGGATTGCCCGATCACGCGACGGTTCCGACCGACCCACACGCCGCCGCACGGTTTTGGGTCGAGCGAAACGTCGCGCGATGGCAGGAGGTCCTCGCGCGCGAGGCTCGCGACGGTCTCGTGGTCGTCGACACCGATCCATTCAAGCTGCACTTCGTGTGGACCCTCTTCAAGGCCGGACAAGTCAGCGAGGTCGAGTGGCTGACGCAGCGCGATGTCGCGCGGGACGCGTTCGCGGCCGGCCGCTATGCGCTCGCCGACGTGTTCCTGGTGTCTGATATCGACGACGCGACCCTTCGCGCTCGGCGCGGCGCGGACACGTCACGCTCTAGGAGCAACTTCGAGCGCCACGTCCGCTTGCGCGATGCGCTTCTGCGCTGGTACTCCGCGGTCGATCGGCTCGAACCGGGTCGTGTGGTGGTCGGACTTCCGGCCGGTGGGATCAAGCCTGATCTCCTCGCCAAAGGAGAGCGCGCGACCCGATCGGGGCTCGACCTGTTCGACCAATTGATGGGCGAGCTCGCAGAGCTCTAGATGCGCGATGTCGCTGCCCGCGCTAGGGTCGAGGAGTGACTACCGCACCGATCGTCCTCGTTCCCGGGTTCTGGCTCGGCGCGTGGGCGTGGGACGAGGTCGCCGCCGCGTTGCGTGCCGATGGCCACAAAGTCACCGCGGTGACGCTGCCCGGCCTCGAGTCGGCCGACGCCGACCGTTCCGCGATCACGTTCGCCCACCACATCGACGCGATCTGTAACGCGGTGACGGCGGCGGGGCGCCCTGTCGTGCTCGCCGTGCACAGCGGTGCAGGGGCTCCCGGGTATGCGGTTACCGACCGCATCCCCAAGCAGATCGCGGCGATGGTCTACGTCGACACCGGCCCAGCGACGGGCGCCCTCGACGCCGGCTTCGACGCTGTCGAGAAGCCAATGCCCTCGCTGGAGAAGCTCGCGGGGGACGAGAACCTCGACGGGCTCACCAAGGAGCAGCTCGAAACGTTCCGGCGGCGGGCCGTTCCCGAGCCGGGCGCCGCGTTGCGCGGGGCGGCGAAGCTGACCAACGACGCGCGCCTCGACGTGCCGAGCACGGTCGTGTGCACGGGGTACACGTCCGCGCAGTACAAGGACGCCGTCAAGGAGGGCCAGGAGTGGCTCGGGGGTCTCGCCGAGCTGCGCAACGTCACCTACGTCGACCTGCCGACGAGCCACTGGCCGATGTGGTCGCGCCCCCGAGAGCTCGCTGTGATCATCGGCGACGTCGCGAAGGCTCGCGCCCGCAGCGCCTAGCTGATTAGCGGCGCATCCGCTCCAAGCCTGCGACGAGTGTGTCGAGGCCGAACGCGAGCGCGCAATCCGCGCCGGAGGTCTCGTCCCAGTTCTCGACGATGTACGCGAAGCCCGATCACGTACGACGCTTTTGTCGCGAGAACGTGGAATGCGGTCCGCGCATCGAACCCCGCATCGCGGAAGCAGCGCCATGACCACCCGATGAAAGCGCTCGCAGGCCTCTAGCCCGCGCACCCGCTGCAGGCCCCTTCAAAAAGTGGCGTGCCGTCCACGTACGCTTAGTGCGGGAAGCTCGGAAGGGGTGGGAGTACATGTTCGCGGCCTGGGGGCGATTCGTTTACCGGCGCCGTTGGCCCGTCCTCGCGGTGTCGGGCCTGATGCTCGTCGCCTCGGCCCTGATCGTCATCCAGGGCGCCAAGCTGCAGTCGGGCGGCTTCATCGAGACGTCCGAGTCCGGACGCGCGTCGCGTCTCATCGAACGGGAGCTGCCCGGCGCGGGTGGCGGCACCTTCACTCTGATCTTCTCGAGCGACACTCTGGTCGGAACGAGCCCCCAGTTCCGCGCCGCCGTGGACGCCGCCCTCGGGCCGCTGCGGAGCGACCCACGCGTTGCCGCGATCGTCACGCCCTATGACGGCACGGCGCCGGATCCGACCCGGCTCATCTCGACGAACGGGCACGCCGTCGCGGTCGATGTCGCCGTCAAGGACGACATCGCCACTGCGCGCGACTACTACAAGGAGCTTCGCGCCCTCGTGCGCTCGGACACGCTCCAGATTCAGGCGACCGGCATCCTCGCCATCAACAACGGATTCAACGAGGTCCTCCAGCAGGACCTGAACAGGGCCGAGGCCGTCTCGCTGCCGCTCGCGCTCGTGCTGCTTCTCGTCGTGTTCGGATCGATCGTCGCGGCGCTCGTCCCACTTGGCGTCGGCGTTCTTGCGGTGGTCGGCGGCATCGCCGGCATGTTCCTCATCGCGCGCGTGACCGACGTTTCGGTCTACGCGCTCAACGTCGTCACGCTCATCGGGCTCGGGGTCGCGATCGACTACTCGCTCTTCATCACGAACCGATTCCGCGAGGAGATGCGCAGAGGCCACAGCGGCAACAACGCGCTCGCCATCGCGATGGCAACGTCGGGCCGGGCGATCACGTTCTCAGGACTCACGGTCGCGATCGGCCTGTCCGGGATGCTCTTCTACCAGGGCACGTTCCTCTCCTCCATGGGGATCTCCGGCGCGATCGTCGTCGCGAGCGCCGTGTTCTATGGACTGACGTTCCTCCCGGCCCTTCTCGCGATCCTCGGGCGCAACCTCGGGCGTGGACGGATCCCCATCTTCCAACCGGACTCGGCGGGCACGGGCTGGTGGCACACGATCGCGACCGCGGTCATGCGGCGGCCCGTCATGGTGCTCGTTCCGGTGGTCGCCTTCATCCTCCTGGCGGGATCGCCGTTCCTGCACCTGCGCCTCGCGAACAACGACGTGACGACCCTGCCCAAGCACGAAGAGTCGCGCGCGGCGTTCGACCGGCTCGTGAATGAATTCCCCGGCGGAAATCAGACCCACATCAGCGTCGTGGTGGAGCACCCGGCCGGTGATCCTCTAGCGCCCGCGCGCGTGCCCGGTCTCGTCGATCTCGCCAAGCGGATCGCGGCACTCCCGAATGTCGACCAGATCACGAGCCCCGTCACCATCGATCCGCGCCTCGGGCCGGCCGAATACGCCGCGCTCTATGCGCAGCCGAGGTCGCAGCTTCCGCAACAGTTGCAGGCGCTCGTCCGTAGCACCGTCGGCGAGCGCATCGTGCTCCTCGACGTGGTCACACAGAAGGGCATCTACAGCGACGAAGCGCGACAGGTCGTGCGCTCGCTCCGAGCGCTCCCCGCACCGCCGGATGCCGCGACCCTGGTGACGGGCTTCACGGCGATCGATCTCGACACCGTCGAGTTCATCGCGAGCCACACGCCTGCAGCCCTCGCCTACATCATGGCCGCGACGATGCTCGTCCTGTTCTTCCTCCTGGGATCGGTGATCCTGCCGCTCAAGGCGGTCGTCATGAACCTCCTGTCGATCTCCGCTTCGTTCGGTGCGATCGTCTGGATCTTCCAGGATGGCCACTTCGCGGCGCAGCTCGGATTCACGCCCGGCTCGATCGACCCGACGCTGCCCGTGATCATGTTCTGCACCGTCTTCGGTCTATCGATGGACTACGAGGTGCTGCTCCTGTCGCGGATCCAGGAGGAGTACTTGAAGACGCACGACAACACGCGATCCGTGGCGATGGGTCTGGAAAAGAGCGGCCGGCTCATCACCGGCGCCGCAGCGATCATGGTCGGTGTCTTCGCCGCCTTCGCGCTCGCCGACATCGTCCTCATCAAGGCGATCGGTCTGGGGATGGCGCTCGCCGTCGCCATCGACGCCACTCTCGTTCGCGCCCTCGTGGTCCCCGCGACGATGCGCCTCCTCGGCGACCTCAACTGGTGGGCGCCGAGGCCGCTGGCGCGGCTGCAGCGCCGGATGGGCCTCTCGGACTCAGCGGCCTAGTACCCAAGCCCTATAGACCGCCCTCGTAGCATTGGCGCTCGTGCAACCGGTCCCCGCAACGCCCTCGGGCGGCGCGACGCTGCGGCCTCTCGGTATCGGTGACGTCATCGACCGCGTCTTCGGCATCTATCGCGCGCGCGCGATCGGGCTGTTCGTCATCGGGCTCATCCTTTTTGTCGCGGTCGTCATCGCCTGGATCGTCCTGACGGTCGTATTCGCGGTAACCGCAGGCTCAGCCTTTGCCCGCCTGAGCGTGCCTTCGACCGCCAACCCAGCCAGCGTCCTCGCGAACCCCGCGTTCGTCGAGGCCGTAGCGGGACTCGTCGTCTACTTCATCGTCGGCTGGCTCATTACTCTGCTCATCGGCGCGATCTTCACAGGCGCGGTCATTGATGCCGCGGCATCTGCGCACCTCGGGCAGAACCGCTCGATATCACAGTCGCTAGCGGTCGGCTTCCAGTCGTCCCTGCGGATTTTCCTCGCCGGTCTGATCGCGAGCGTCGCTGTAAGCCTCATCGGGGTTGTCTACAACATTATCGGTGGGTTCTTCGACAACAATCTCCTGCTGTTCCTGCTTTCCCTCGTGTACTTCTTTGTGCTCTTCTACGTGCAGGCATCATGGTTCGTCGCGCCGGTCGTCGCCACCATCGAGCGGCATGGGCCGATCTCGTCGCTCCGCCGGTCGTGGCAGCTGTCCGCTGGGTTCCGTTGGCGCATCGTCGGTCTCTTCATCCTGCTCGTCGTGCTCTTCCTCGTGCTGTTGTTCCTCATCGTCTTTGCCGTCGGGCTCATCGCCGCGGCGAACCAAACCGCGGGAGCGATCGCCGTGTTCATCGCCGTCTTCGCGGCGGTTCCGCTCTGGATGCCGCTCTTCTTCGGAACGATGACCGTCCTTTACTACGACCTGCGCGTCCGCAAAGAAGGTCTCGACCTTCAGCTCGCCGCGGAGGCCATGCCGCGCGCCTAGCTTCGGTCCTCACCTTCGTCGTCATCCTCACGATGGCGACGGCGGGCATCGCCAGCGCCGACACCGTTGATCTCGCGGCGTACCGATCGCGTCTTCGCGACGCTCGAACGCTCCTTCTGCAGGCTCGCGTCGCCGCGCTCGCGCAGCGAGCACCGATCATCGAGCGAGCGCGGACCACGCTCTCGCAGACGACCGCCGTTCGCACGGCGGATGGGTCGATCATCGTGCTGGACGAATCCCGCGTCGTTCGCAGGCTGAGCGAGACGACCGCCGCGATCGACGCGAGCGTCGCAGATATCGACCAGCTCATCGCCATCGCCGACCGCGCCATCAGCCCTCCGTTCAATGTGGCGCAGGCGGATGCCCAACTTCGCGAGCTCGCTGCCGCCGAGGAGACCCGCTCCGGGGGCAACGACCTCTTCAGCGCGATCGGGGAGATCCTCAGGCGCCTCCTCCCGTCGCCGAACGCCAGCCTTCCCTCGGGGAGCGTCGAGATCACCCTGACGATCGCGGGCGCTGCGCTGCTCGTCGTGATCCTCGCGATCCTCGTGCGAGGTGTCCGTGAACGAATCCGGCGCGAGACGGTGCTCGCCGCCGCGCACACGCAGGCCGCGGCCAGCGCCGCGGTGCAGCTCGCGGCCGCGGAGCACGCCGCGGTCACGGGGGATCCGCGCGCCGCGCTCCATGCGTTCTACCGCTACGCGATCCTGACCCTAGCGGAGCGGCGGATGCTCCGGTACGAGCCTTCTCTGACCGACCGCGAGCTCCTCGAGCGAGCCTCTTCGCTGCCGCAGGTCGAAACGCTCCGGGAGCTCATCTCGCTGCACGATCGCGCGTGGTTCGGCCTCAAGGGCGCGACCACCGAGGAAGCCGACCACGCTCGCGACCTCGCGGAGCGGGCGGTCGCATGAGACGGCGTCTGCAGATCGATCCGCTCTACGCGATCGCTGCAATCCTCATGGTGGTGGTCGTGGCGCTCGCGATCTTCGTCGGCACGAACGCGCAATCCCAGGCACGGTCCGGATCTGCCCTCGACGCCACGAGCGGCGGCACCGCCAAGCTACGGGTGCTTCTCGAGGAGCTCGGGGCGCGGACCGTCATCGTTCAGGGCGAGCGTTTCCAGCCCCACGAGACCGGCGTGAGCGTCCTGTTCATGCTCGGGGCGTCGGAGTTCGTGAGCGACGAGGACGCTGTCGCCGCGAAGACCTTCCTTCAGGGTGGGGGCACGCTCATCGTCGGAACGGACCTCGGCCTTACCGAATCCGCAGTGCTTCGCGGATACGGCATCAGCATGAGCCAGGGCGTCAGCGCGGGTCAGTACGCCGCGAGCTCAGTGATCGCAGCGACGGCGAGCGCATCAGAGATCTCCGTAGATCAAGGGCGCGTTCTCACGCTCAGCGATCGCTGGTCGCCGGTGATGCGGAGCGACGGGCGCACCCTCGCGGCAATGACGCGCGAGGGAACCGGCACGCTCGTCGTCGTCGGCAGCCTCGCCCCATTCCTCAATCAGTACCTCGCCGTGGCGGACAACGGACGCTTCGCGCTCTCGCTCGCGGCTGCCGGTTTCGGGACGGGACGCTCGGTCGGTTTCGACGAATACCACCACGGCGCGCATCCGTCGCCCGAGCTCATGGCCGTGCTCGAGCGGACGTGGCTCGGGCGCGCGATGCTCCTGGCCGGGGCGCTCGTCTTCCTCTACCTCTGGTGGTCGGGCCGCAGGTTCGGAGCACCGCTTCCGGCCGACCCGCGCCCGCCGCGCTCGAGCCTCGAGTACATCCGCGGATTCGCCGGGCTCCTGCGGCGCTCGGGGCGAGACGAGATCGCGCGCGAACGGCTGCGGCGCGACCTGCGCTTCGGGCTCGCCACCCGCTACGGCCTGGATCCGGCGACACCCTTCGATCGCATCCTGGCGACCGCGGAGGCCGACGATCCACTGGTCGCGGCGGAGGCTCGAGCCACCGACGCCGCCCTCACAGGGCGCTTGCGCGAGAGTGACCTGCTCCGTACGGTCGCGCGGATCGAAGGCCTCATCGCGAAGAAGGAGAGACCGTGAGCACGAAGGACGTCGCGCAGCGCTTTACCGACAGCGTTCACAAGGTGATCGTCGGCCAGGACGAGACGATCCGTTTGGCGTTCATGGCGCTCGCGCTTCGGGGTCACATCCTCATCGAGGGCGTGCCCGGCACCGCCAAGACCCTCCTCGCACGGACCGTCGCGCACCTGATCGGCGGCAGCTTCAAGCGGATCCAGTTCACGCCCGACCTCATGCCGAGCGACATCGTTGGAACGAGCATCTTCGAGCTGGCGACCAGCTCCTTCCGGATCCGGCTTGGCCCGATCTTCGCGAACGTCGTGCTCGCGGATGAGGTCAACCGCGCTCCGGCCAAGACCCAGGCCGCGCTGCTCGAGGCGATGCAGGAGCGACAGGTCACCCTCGAGGGCGCAGCGAACGCTCTCCCCGACCCGTTCATCGTCATCGCGACACAGAACCCCGTCGAGTACGAGGGCACCTACCCCCTGCCCGAGGCCGAGCTCGACCGCTTCCTGTTCAAGGCGATCGTCGCGTACCCGCAGCAGCCCGAGGAGGCGGCGATCCTCCGGCGGCACGACAAGGGCCGCCCGCAGGATCTCGTCGAGACCTTGGAGCCTCTCTCCGGGACCGACCTCGTCATGTCACGGGACGAGATCGAGCGCGTGACTGTCGAGGACTCGGTCGTCGGCTACATCGTTCGGATCGTCGAGGAGACGCGCCGCTCCGGAGATCTCGTCCTCGGCGCAAGCCCTCGCGCCGGCGTCCACCTCATGCACGCCGCGAAAGCGGCGGCCGCGCTCGACGGTCGCGATTTCGTGACACCCGACGATGTGAAGTCGCTCGTGCCGCCGACGCTTCGGCATCGCGTCGTGCTCAAAGCCGAAGCGGAGATCGAAGGGGTCGACGCCGATGCGGCGCTCCGCAGGGTCCTCGCGCGACTCGACGTCCCGCGGTGATCCAGCCGCGCAAGCGGCGCGCGAGCCGCCTTCCGTTCGTGCCGCTCCCGCGATTGCTCGTGCTGTTCCTGCTGAGCGCCGTCCCGATCGCGCTCGCCACGTTCTACGAGCCTCTGGCGTGGGGCGCGGCCGCTGTGTGGGTCCTTACCGCGATCCTTGCCGTCATCGACGCGCGGGCGACGCGCGCGCTCACCGCGGACGAGGTGACGCGCGAGATCACCGACCAGCCGACGCTGCGCGCGGCGAACCCGGTGCGCCTTGTGGTGCGAAACCCTCTCACCCGCCATCTCGCCATCACGATCCGGGACGAGCCACCGGCGTCCTTCGATGTCGACCGCAGGACCGTCAGCGTCGACGTCCCGTCCCTCGGGTCGTCGAGCGCGGACTACGCCGCGCGCCCGCGGCACCGCGGCACGTTCCGGTTCGGCGACCTGCATACCCGGCAGCGCGGCCCGCTCGGACTCGTGGAACGTCGCGGCCTCGTCGACGCTGGGGTGGACGTGAAGGTGTACCCCGACCTGCGCGAGATCCGCCGCTACGAGATCACCCTGCGCCGCGGTCTCGCCTATGACGCCGGTCAGCGGAGGGCGCGCATTCCCGGCGCCGGCAGCCTGTTCGCCCGGCTTCGCGATTACGGCCCCGACGACGATCCGCGATCGATCTCGTGGACCGCGACCGCACGGCGGGGCCGGCCTATCGCGGTCGAGTACGAGACCGAGCGACAGCAGCGTCTCCTCATCCTCCTCGACGCGGGCCGCATGATGGCCAGCACGCTCGGGACGCTCACCAAGCTCGACCACGCGGTCAACACAGCGCTGATGCTCGCGTACGTCGGCGCCGCCAAAGGCGACGAGGTCGGCCTGCTCGGATTCGCCGACGACGTTCGCAGCTACCTGCCTCCGCGGCGCGGTCGGGGCCAGTTCCTACGTATAACCGAGGAGCTGCGTCGCATCGCGGTCACCACGACGGAGTCGGACTATCGCTCGGCGCTCGAGTTCCTCCGCGCGCGGGCGGCACGTCGCGCGCTCGTCGTGCTCTTCACTGACCTCGTGGACGAGGAGGCGTCGCGATCGCTCGTCGCGGCGGTGACGCGTCTCGCCGGCAACAACCTCGTGCTCTGCTGCCTGCTGGCTGATCCCGAGCTCGCCGAAGTCGCGGCGCGCGTGCCCGACTCATCCGTCGCGCTCTACGAACGCGTTGTCGCCCGTGAGGTGCGTGACGCGCGAGCGAAGGCACTGGCGACCTTGCGCCGCCGCGGTGTGCACACGATCGACGTACCGTCCGATCGCCTCACGGTCGCGACGATCCAGCGCTACATCGAGCTCAAGAAGCGTTTTCTCTGAGGCCGGCGCAGCGTGAGGAGGCGGTCGGCGAACAGCACGTACGAGAGCACGATCGCCCCGGTCCCGAGGCCGACCGCGATCTTGACGGCGGCGGGCGCGGTGCTCGGCGAGATGTAGGCCTCGATGAGGCCGGCGAAGCCCAGCATCACGATCACGAGCAGCAGAATCCGCATCGCCTGAATGCCCGCAAGGCGCAGGGCCGTGCCGCGCGTCCGCTCCCCCGGCTGAAGGATTGCCCACGCGAAGCGCAGGCCGGCGGCTCCAGAGAGGACGATCGCGGATAGCTCGAGCACGCCGTGGCCCGAGATGAACGTGAGGAGCGCCCACGAGAGCCCGGTGGTCTGCAGAACCGCGAACACCGTGCCGAGAAGCGCGCCGTTCGCCACGAGTATGTAGACGGTGAGCAGCCCGGCGGTGAGCCCGCCGGCGAACGCGACGACCGCGACGCGGACGTTGTTCACGATGATCGTCGGGCCCGCGCCCAGGCGCAGCGCTTCCGGAAGCTCGTTGCCCGGTCTGCGGCGCGCAAGCTCGTCGCGGAACGAAGCGGGGAGCGCGCCGGCCGCCACGTCGGGCGAGAGAAGGCCGGCAGCGAAGGCCACGAGCGCGGGTCCGAACAACAGGATCGCCGAGACAACGATGAACCGCGTGTTCGCGCGGACCGTCGCGGGAATATCCCCGAGCAGAAATCGACGCAGGCGCCGCACGCTCGTCGGCGCTTCGCTGTACACGAGCGCGTGCGCGCTGGCGACCAGATCGTTGAGCTCCGAGCTGACGATGTCCTGCGGGAAGTCGCGTTGCGCGATCGCGAGATCGCCGGTCGCCGCGCGATAGAGACGGCCGAGCTCCAAGACCTCATCGGCTTTCAATCGATCGACCCGGCCGGCCGCGGATGAGACGAGATCGGCGAGGCGCGACCAGCGGCCAAGATGATCTTCGACGAAACGGTCGATCGCGCCCGGAGCGGCGATCCGCGGCACGGCCGGAACGTAACATTTATCAATGACGATCGCGATGGGCCGCCTCGAAATCGAGACGCCCGATCACGTTGTGCTTCGCTACCAGCTCGCAGGCGCGGGCAATCGCGGGTTCGCGGCGATCGTGGACTTCCTCATCGCCCTCATCCTCATGCTCGCCATCGGCTTTGGTTTCCAGGCGCTCACGACGATCGATCCGACGCTCGACGATTGGTCCGGCTGGGTCGCCTTCCTCGAGCTCCTGGTGGCGTGGCTCTACTTCGTGCTGCTCGAGTGGCTCTGGAATGGCCAGACCATCGGCAAGCGACTCTTCGGACTCCGCGTCATCAGCGAGGACGGAGAGCCGGCGCGATTCGTCGCCGTGATCGTTCGCAACCTCGTGCGCGTGGTCGACTTCCTGCCCTTGCTCTACGGCCTCGGCCTGGTGACGCTCATCGTCTCGTCGCGCTCGCAGCGCCTCGGCGACTACGCCGGCGGGACGTTCGTCGTCCGCGCCCCGAATCCCCGCCGGAACTGGTCGGCGCTTCGGACCCTCAGCGCTCGTCCCCGCTGGAATCTCGCCGAGCCGACGGCACCGACCGAGCCGACCCTTCGTGTGCTCCCGGGTGAAGCGCAGCGGCTCGTACGCGAGTTCGTCCTCCGCGAGCAAAAGCTCACGCCCGCCGCGCGGACGGCCCTCGCAAAACAGCTCGCAGCCCGGCTCCGCCCGCTCCTTCCGGAATTTCAGGTCGCCGACGATGTTGACCTGATACACACGGTCGCGCGCTCGCTGCGCGCAAAGGGGGACGAGGGGCGCTGATGGACCTGCTCATGCTCTTCTTCATCGCGGCCGGAATGGTCGGCTTCGGGCTGCTCGCCGGAGCCGCTGGTCGCTGCCCCTCCTGCGGTGCCAGTCTCTAGCCCGCCGGAGACTCCGGCCGCGACCCAACGCGATCTCGTCGTCACCGGGATGACGTGCGCGTCCTGTGTCGCGAGCGTCGAGGATGCGCTCCGCGGTGTCGCGGGTGTCCGCGGCGCGGACGTGAACCTCGCGACGGAGCGCGCGCGCGTGAACGTCGATCCCGCGCGCGCCGACGACGCGGCCCTCGTGCGCGCTATAGAGCGCGCGGGATACGGGGCACTCGTGCTCTCAGCCGATCGCGCCGAGCGCGCCGCGACCGAAGCCCGCGAGCGCGTGATGCGTGCGGCTTATTTGATGACGCTCCGCCGCCGGCTCTTCGTCGCCGCGGCTCTGGCGGTGCCGACGATGCTCCTCTCCATGGCCGATCTGGTGTTTCCACAGCTCATGGAGGCCGCGTGGCGTCCCTTCGTCCTCTTCGCGCTCGCGACGCCGGTGCAGCTCTGGGCCGCGCTGCCGTTCTATCGCGGGGCGCTCTCGGCCGCGCGACACCGGCGCACCGACATGAACACGCTCGTCGTGGTCGGCACGACGACCGCGTACGCCGTTTCCGTGCTCGCCACTTTCTTCCGCTCGGCGTTCGAGGCGGTCGGACTCGAGCCCGCACGGTTCCTCTACTACGACACCGCAACGGTCATCGTGACGCTGGTGCTCGCGGGCCGGTACCTCGAAGCACGTGCGCGCGCACGAACGTCCGACGAGGTGCGTGCGCTCGCCGCGCTCGGCGCGAAGACCGCGCGCGTGCGGCGCCCCGGCGGCATCGAGGAGGATGTGCCGATCGACCGTCTCGTCGTGGGCGACGTCGTCATCGTGCGTCCCGGGGAGATCGTGGCGGCCGACGGGCGCATCCTGGCGGGGTCGTCCGCTGTCGACGAGGCGATGGTCACAGGCGAATCCATCCCGGTCGACAAGGGCCCGGGCGACGAGGTGACCGGCGGAACGCAGAACACCAGCGGAACGTTTCGCTTTCGCGTTACCCGCGTGGGTGGTGACACCCTGGTCGCGCAGATCGTCCGTCTCGTCGAGGAGGCGCAGGGCTCCAAGGCACCCATCCAGCGCCTCGTGGACCGGATCGCGTCGATCTTCGTGCCGATCGTCTTCGGGATCGCTTTCGCGAGCGCCCTCGCCTGGCTCGCTTTTGGGCCAGAGCCCCGACTCGGCTACGCGCTCTCCGCATTCGTCGCGGTCCTCATCATCGCGTGCCCATGTGCGCTCGGCCTCGCCACGCCCACCGCGATCATCGTGGGCACCGGTCGCGGCGCTTCGCGCGGCATTCTCATCAAAAGCGCGCAAGCGCTCGAAGCTGCGCGGGCCATCGACGTCGTCGCGTTCGACAAGACAGGCACGCTCACCGTCGGCCGGCCCCAGGTCGTCGAGTACATGAACTGCGCGGGCATCGGCGAAGACGAGGGCATCCGCATCCTCGCGAGCGCGGAGTCGCGATCGGAGCACCCGCTCGCCGCAGCCGTCGTCGAGCTCGCGACGACGAAGGGACTCGCGCTCTCCGAGCCGACCGCGTTCGAGGCGCTACCGGGGCAGGGAATCCACGCCACGGTCGAGGGCCACGATGTATGGATCGGCAATCCGGACCTGGCTCGAGCGCACGGTTTCGCGGAGCTCGGCGACGAGGTCCTCGCCCATCACCAGGAAAAGGGGCGGACGGTGCTCGTCGGGACGATCGATGGAGAGCCCGCCGGCATGCTCGCGCTCGCCGACACGCCCAAGGCCGCCTCGCGCGACGCGATTGCGGAGCTCCGGGGAATGGGCCTCCGCACGCTCCTCGTCTCGGGCGACGCACGCCGCGTCGCCGAAGCGGTCGCGCGTGACCTCGGGATCGACGAAGTACGCGCGGAGGTCCGGCCCGACGGCAAGGCCGCGCTCGTCGCCGAGCTCCAATCCGCGGGGCACCGCGTCGCGATGGTCGGCGACGGCGTGAACGACGCGCCCGCGCTCGCTCGCGCGGATCTCGGCATCGCGATCGGCTCGGGCACGGATGTCGCGATCGCCACGGCTGACGTCGTGCTCGTCGGCGGCGATCCGCGCGGCGTCGCACGCTCACTTCGTCTGGCGCGCGCCACGGTCGCGACGATCCGGCAGAACCTCTTCTGGGCGTTCATCTACAACGTCGCGCTCATCCCGGTGGCTGCCGGCGTCCTGTACCCGTTCACGGGGTGGCTGCTCTCTCCGGTCCTCGCCGCGGCCGCGATGGCGCTCTCCTCGGTCACGGTCGTGACGAACTCTCTCCGGCTCAGGGCCGTACCGCTCAAGTGATGCGTTTCGTCCTCGCGGCCGCGCTCGCCGCCGCGCTCGCCGCCGCCGCGATCGCCTGTGGACCGGCCGCCGTTCCAACTCCGTCGGCGCTGCCCTCTGCGACTGCTACGCCGACCGCGACCGGCACACGCGCTCCCGACCCGTCGGCGACCGCCGCCGCGACACCGTCGTCCGCCGCGTTCGTGCTCCAGGAGTTCGCGGTCGGAAGCGGTCAGCACCCGCACGACGTCGCGCCGGCGAAAGACGGAGGCGTCTGGTACACGGCGCAGCTCTCGGGCGAGCTCGGGTGGCTCGATCCAAAGACCGGCGCGACGAAGATGACGAAGCTCGGTTCGGGTTCGGCGCCGCACGGTGTGATCGTGGGCCCGGATGGAGCGCCGTGGATCACAGACGGCGGTCTGAACGCGATCGTCCGCGTCGACCCAGCGACGAGCGAGGTGAAGCGTTTCCCCCTGCCGGCCGAGCGGCGCGGCGCGAACCTGAACACCGCGGCCTTCGACTCTGATGGGCGAACCCTCTGGTTCACCGGGCAGAGCGGAGTCTTTGGGCGCCTCGACACGGTGACCGGGACGATCGTGGTCTCCGACGCGCCGCGCGGCGCCGGGCCGTACGGGATCGCAACCTGCCCGGACGGGAACGTGTACTACGCGTCGCTCGCTGGAAGCTACGTCGGACGCATCGTGAAAGAAACCGGCGGAGCGACGGTCCTCGCCCCACCTACGGCGGGTCAGGGAGCGCGGCGGGTCTGGTGCGACTCGAAGAGCCGTGTCTGGATCAGCGAGTGGAACGCGGGACAGCTCGCTCGTTACGACGGCAGCGGATGGAAAGAGTGGAAGCTCCCAGGTTCGCGGCCCATGGCGTACGCGGTCTTCGTCGACGACGCCGACATCGTCTGGATCACCGACTGGGCCGCGAACGCGATCGTGCGCTTCGACCCCGCGACCGAGACGTTCACCTCGCGCGCGCATCCCCAAGCGGGGGCCGACGTTCGCCAGATACTCGGCCGCCCCGGCGAGATGTGGGGTGCCATGTCAGGACAGGACAAGCTCGTCGTCGCGCGCGCTCCGTAGTCCCCTCAGGGGCCGAAGTACTGGAAGAAACCAAAGGCGGCATAGCGACCGGAGTGGTCGTATCGCACCTTGTCGGCGCTCAATTTGAACCGCTTCGAGCCCACGAGCGCGATGTCTTTGGCGAGCAACCCCTCGGGCATGGCCAGGCGCGGGTGGATGGTCTCCTTCGTCACCGGATTGCGGATGTACTCCGTCTCGATCGTGAGCGCGTCGCCGCCGCGGACGCGCGGAAGACGGCTCTCGCTGTCTACTTCGTAGGCGACGTAGTCCGGACCATGTAGCTCCGTGAAGGTCTTGCGGAAGATCGCCCACGGACCGCCCGAGCGACCCTCGACGAGTGACCGGAGAGCTTCGCGCTGCGCGGCATTCGCCTTGTCGTCGATGAGCGAGGTCGCCACACCGTTCCCTTCGTGGATCGCGGCCGGCCAGTTCGCGTAGAGCCCGAGGCAGAGCCCGTCGAGCCTCAGGTCGCCGTACACCCCTTGCTCGAGCTGCCACGTCCACCCGCCCTCGCACTTGCCGGTTGTCGGGCGGCCGTTCACGTTGCAGGGACACCCGTACTCGCAGTTGCACGCGATGACGAGCGTTCCCTTCATGTTCCACGGGGGAGCCTTTGGGTCAGCCACGTGTTTCCTCCCTCACATCGGTCCGCCAACGGACATCGCGAGCTCCGGGCGAACGAGAACGATCGCGCCCGCGACGATGAGCAACGCCCCGGCGATCCGTCCGAACGCTACTCCCTGCGGAACGACCTTCTCCACGAGCACCACCAGCGCGATCCCCACCGCCCAGACGAGGCTCATCGCACCGACGCCCACGAAGAGCGCCATGAGCGCCCAGCAGCAGCCGAGGCAATAGAGACCGTGCTCGATCCCAAGGCGCAGCTGGCCCGAGAGACCCCGGTGCCAGTGCGTCAAGAGAAAGTCCGCAGGCGTGCGGCACGCGCGAAGGCACGTCGATTTGAGAGGGGTGAACTGGTAGATGCCCGCAAGCACCAGGAGCGCGGCGACGGCAATCACGCGCTGTTCGGGCATCACGAGCGCGCCCGCCGCCACGCCAGCGCCCCATACGACGATCCCCACCGATGCCCATACGACGAGGTAACCCGTAACGAACGCGGCGGACCAGATCTGTCTGCGCAGGCGACCGTCCGCGCCGAGGCGATGCAGAAGGATCATCGGCGTC
Source organism: Chloroflexota bacterium (assembly GCA_038040265.1). Taxonomy (GTDB): domain Bacteria; phylum Chloroflexota; class Limnocylindria; order P2-11E; family P2-11E; genus 3-1-20CM-2-70-9. The sequence continues at coordinate 249,330 of JBBPIP010000002.1, forward strand.
GCCGACGGCAGCATCATCGCCGCCATCATCAGGGTCCACGTGCCGAGGAACGGCCCAAGCGCCTGGTCCATTCGCCTCCCCGGGCGCGGAGTGTAGGGGCGGCTGCCGCGGTTTGACACTCTCATCCCGGCACGATGGAATGGACCTCGCATGGCCACCCTCGAGCGGACCTTCCCGCTCGTACGCCCCCGTTACACCGGCATCCTTGAATGGATCACGACGACCGACCACAAAAAGATCGGCGTCATGTATCTCGTCACGACGTTTTTCTTCTTCCTTACCGGGGGCCTGCTCGCTCTAGGGATCCGCACTCAGCTCGCGACGCCGGACACCGGCTTCCTGACCGCGCAGCAGTACAACGCCGCCTTCACGATGCACGGGACGACCATGGTGTTCCTGTTCGTCGTGCCGGTGTGGACCGGATTCGCGAACTTCATCATTCCGCTGCAGCTCGGCGCGCGCGACATGGCCTTCCCGCGCCTCAACGCGCTGTCGTACTGGCTGCTCCTCGCGGGAGGCATCGTTCTCTACTCGGCGTTCCTCGTCGGCCCGCCCGCCACCGGCTGGACGATCTATGCGCCGCTCTCGACGAAGGAGTTCTCTCCGACCAACGGCGTCGACCTCATGATCCTCGCGCTCACGGTCCTTGGCTTCTCGTCGATCTTCGGCGCGCTGAACATGATCGTGACGATCTTCTCGCTGCGCGCGCCGGGCATGACGTTCATGCGGATCACGCTCTTCACCTGGAGCGTCCTCGTGACGAGCTTCCTGCTCGTTCTCGCGATGCCCTTTCTGACCGTCGCCGGAGTTCTGCTGCTCTTCGACCGCATGGCCGGGACGAATTTCTTCGCGGTGGGACAGGGCGCCGACCCGCTTTTGTGGCAATACCTCTTTTGGTTCTTCGGGCACCCCGAGGTCTACATCATGATTTTGCCGGGCTTCGGCGTGATCAGCGAAGTCCTACCGGTCTTCTCCCGCAAGCCGATCTTCGGCTACCGGATGATCGCGTACTCGTCCGCGGCCATCGGCTTCCTCTCGTTCGGCGTGTTCGTGCACCACATGTTCGTGGCGGGCATCGATCCGGCGCTGCAGATCTTCTTCATGGCGTCGACGATGCTCATCGCCGTCCCGACCGGCGTGAAGATCTTCTCGTGGCTTGGCACGCTCTGGGGCGGCGCGCTCCGCTTCAAAACCGCGATGCTCTTCGCGATGGCGTTCATCGTGGTGTTCACGATCGGCGGCATCTCGGGCGTGTTCCTCGGCTCCGTCCCGGTCGACGTGCAGCTCTCGGACACGTACTACGTCGTCGCGCACATCCACTACGTCCTCGTGCAGGGAGCGCTCTTCTGCGCGTTCGCGGCTTTCTACTACTGGATGCCCAAGATGAGCGGCCGGATGCTCAGCGAGCAGCTGGGCCGGCTCCACTTCTTCCTGTTCTTCATCGGCGTGAACATGGCGTTCTTCCCGATGCATCAGCTCGGTCTCGACGGAATGCCGCGCCGCACGTTCCACTACCCGCAGTCGCCGGAGTGGGCGAGCCTGAACCTCGTCGCCACGATCGGCGCCTACATCATCGGCATCTCGGTCGCAGTGTTCCTCTTCAACTTCTTCTACAGCATCGTTCTGCGCCAGGGGAAGCCGGCCGGCGACGATCCCTGGGAGGGTGACACCCTCGAGTGGGCGACGACCTCGCCGCCGCAGCCGTACAACTTCGCGCGGATCCCCGTCGTGCACAGCGCACGTCCGCTGAAGGAAGACGTCGCGCACTGATCTTCGCTCCTCGCTCGCGCTTAGTCTGATGCCGTGAGCTTCTCCCCCCGCTATCGCGCTCTGGTTTACGGAAGCCTTTTCGCGTCGTTCCTCGTCGTCGTGTGGGGCGGGGTCGTGCGCGTGACCGGATCCGGCCTCGGCTGCCCTGACTGGCCGCTCTGCCATGGACAATTTCTGCCTTCGTTGGACCCGGCGACGCGCATCGAGTGGACGCACCGGTTCCTTGCGATCGTCTCTGGCCTGACAGTCGCGGCGATGGTCCTCTGGACCTTCCTGTCGTATCGCGCCGACCGCCGCGTTTTGGCGCTCGCGATCGTCGTGGCGATCCTCTACCCGCTCCAGGCCGTGCTCGGCGCGATCACAGTTCTCCTCGAGCTGCCGCATGAGTGGGTGACCCTGCACCTCGCGAACGCCGAGCTTCTCCTCGCGACGCTCACGGTGCTCGCCGTGCTCGTACGCTGGCCAGCGATCGCGCGTGCGCCGAGTGCTGGCTGGACGTGGCTCGCGGTCGCCGCCGCGGTCGGGATGTTCGTGCTCATGCTGACCGGCGCGTACGTGCGCGGGGCCAACGCGACCACGGCCTGCCTCGGCTGGCCGCTGTGCGGTCCGGAGCAGGACTTGCCCTTCGCCGCCGGCGGGCCCGCGATCGCAATGCTCCACCGCTACATCGCCGCCGGCGTCGGAATCGTCGTGATCCTCGCGTGCGTTGAAGCGTGGCGCCATCGGCGCGACGCGCCGGGACTCGGTCCCCTCGCGATCGCGACGGGCCTGATCTTTGCGGCGCAGGTCGCGATCGGCGCGGCGAACCCGCTGACACAGTTCTCGCCGTGGGCTCTCGGGGCGCATCCCGCCGCCGCGAGCCTGTTGTGGTGCAGCGTTGTGGCGCTCGCGGCGGTCGCGTGGCGGCCTGAGGCGCGGCAGGGTGCCCTCGTCCGAGATCTCGTCTCTCTGACGAAGCCCGCGATCATGTCGCTCCTGCTCCTGACCGCGCTCGGCGGCATGTTCCTCGCAGCCCGAGGAGTGCCGCCGTTCGGGATCCTCGCCGCGACCCTCATCGGCGGCGCGGCGGCGAGTGGTGGCGCCTCGAGCCTCAACCACTACTTCGATCGCGACATCGACGAGCGGATGCGGCGCACGCGCAAACGGCCGCTTCCTGCGCACCGCGTGTCGAACGGCGTCGCGATCTTGTGGGGAGTCGCGCTCAACATCGTCGCGTTTGTCGTCCTGGCGGTGTTCGCGAATCTCCTCGCCGCATCCCTCGCGCTTGCGGGCACGGTCTTCTACATCCTCGTCTACACGATCTGGCTGAAACGGACGACCACGCAGAACATCGTCATCGGCGGCGCCGCGGGCGCGATCCCGCCGCTCGTCGGCTGGGCCGCGATCACCGGCTCGCTCGACCTATCCGCGTGGCTGCTCTTCGCGATCATCTTCTTCTGGACGCCCGCGCACTTCTGGGCGCTCGCGCTTCTCATTCGCGATGACTACGAGCGCGCCGGGGTGCCCATGCTGCCGGTGGTTCGCGGCGACGAGTTCACCGCGTGGAACATCCTCGCCTACTCGGCGAGTCTCCTGCCGCTCACGCTCCTGCTCTTCCTCATCGGCGGGCTCGGCTACGTCTATCTCGTCGCCGCGATCATCCTTGGTGCTCTCTTCATCGCGTACGCGTTCCGGCTCCTTCGGAGCGGCGCGGTGCGCCGCCGCGCCATGGCGCGCGCCGTTTATCTTTATTCGCTCCTGTATCTGGCGCTCCTCTTCGTGGCGATCATGGTGGACAGCACATTGCGGCTTTAGTCACCGCCGTCCTTTGCGTCGCTGCGGCGTTCGTTTACGTCGTCGGCGTGCGACGGATCCGCCGAGCCTGGCCCGCGTGGCGCACGGGGACGTTTTTCCTGGGCCTCGCGGCTCTACTCGCGGCGCTGGCATCGCCGATCGACGGCTATGCCGGGGTCTCGTTCACCGTCCACATGGTCCAGCACATGCTGCTCACGGTCGTCGCCGCGCCGCTTCTCATGCTCGGCGCGCCGATCCGGCCGCTGCTTCGCGGCCTTCCCGCATCGGTGCGTGCGTCGGTCGTGCGGCCGCTGGCGCGCGCACACGTCGTGCGGACACTCGTGCACGTGCTGCGGCACCCGCTGGTCGCCGCTGCGCTCTATGTGGGCGGCCTCTACGCCTGGCACGTGCCCGGTCTGTACGACGCCGCCGTCGCTGACGCGCGCGTGCACGTGCTCGAGCACGCCTGGTTCTTCCTCTCGGCGCTTCTCTTCTGGAGCGTGGTCATCGACCCGGAGCCATTTCGCGCGACTCTGGGCTACGCGGCGCGGCTGCCGTACCTGCTCGTCATGGGGGCGGCGCAGAACACCGTCCTGGGCGGTGTCCTAGCGTTCACGACGCGTCCGCTCTACACCGCATACGCAGGCGTGCTCGACACGGGCCTGTTCGGTTTCGACCGCGTCACCGACCAGCGCGTCGGCGGCGCGATCATGTGGGTCGTCGGCGACTTCGTGTTCCTCGCGGCCGCTTCGGTCGCGTTCTTCCTGTGGCTCGCCCAAGAGGAGGAAACGCAGAAGGTTCGCGAGCGTATAGCCTCTAGATGATGATCACCCGATTGGTCCCAGCTTTGATGGCGCTTGTTCTTCTGCTGGCCGCCTGCGCCGGTCCCGCTGCGGACGCGCCTGCCGGCTCGCAGGTCGTCGCCGAGCTGACCGACTACAAGATCGCGGTGAACGTGCCGAGCGTGAAGGCCGGGAAGATCAAGATCGGCGTCCGCAACCTTGCGGCGATGGAGCACAGCTTCGAGGTGCTGAAAACCGATCTGCCGCACGACAAGATCCCCGTCGACCCTGCATCAGCCAAGGCGAAAGAGGACGGCAAGGTCGGAGAGATCCCGAGCATCGCAGCGGGAAAGTCCGCGTCCGTGACGATCGACCTCACACCCGGGAAGTACGTCTTCATCTGCAACGTCGCCGGGCACTATCAGCTCGGGATGCACATCGGGTTTACCGTCGACCCCTAGCGCTTTCGCGCGCGCCACATCTCTTCGGACGGCCACTTCTGCGCCCACTCGACCGACATGTACTCGCCGTAGAACGGATGGAGCGCCGCATCGGTGGGTGCGAAGAGCTCGACCATGTCGAGGATCTCGAAGCCTGACTTGCGCAGCACGCGGATCAGATCGCCGTGGCCGAGCTGAAACTCGATCTCGGGCTCGCCGGGCCAATCGAGACGGTGCATGCCCAGCTGCGGCCGCTGCAATTTCTCCTGGACCTTGCCGGTGTCTGGCATGCAGAGGATCGAAAGCGTCGAGTTTCGTAAGAAGACAAGC
>JBBPIP010000003.1:0-1394 GCA_038040265.1 Chloroflexota bacterium
CCGAGGTCTTTCTCGCCTTTCCGGCGCTCATCCTCGCGATGGCGATCGCCGGCGCACTTGGCCCGAGCCTGACGAACGCGATCATCGCGATAGCGGTGGTCACGTGGGCGGTTTACGCGCGACTTGTGCGCGGCCAGATCCTTTCGCTACGGCGGCGGGAGTTCGTCGAGGCCGCGCGCGCGATCGGCGCCTCCCGGACGAGGATCGTCGTGCGTCACCTGCTTCCGAATGCGCTGGCCCCGCTCATGATCCAGGCGAGCTTCGACTTGGGCTCGTCGATCATCGCGGCGGCGGGACTCAGCTTCATCGGCTTTGGCGCGCAGCCTCCGACTCCAGAGTGGGGCGTCATGATCAGCGAGGGGCGGAACTACATCAGCACGCAGCCCTGGCTTTCGCTTTTCCCCGGGCTCGCGATCCTGCTCGCGGTCGGTTCGTTCAACCTGCTCGGCGACGGCCTACGCGACGCCTTCGACCCGCGTTTCAGTCGCTCTGGCTAGAAGCGAATGTTGATGAGGGGCTTCGCGTCCGCGCCGATCGCCGGCTCTGCTCCGCGGCCCCCTCGTTTCTTAGCCAACTGTTAGGTGACGTTTGTCGCGGTCTCACTTGCTCCTTCTACAGTCGACCGTGATTCGCGGGAGGAGCAAGAGACAGTGACCATGCCTGAATACGCTCGTTCGATCGCGGCGGCCATCGGCGCGGGGCTGCTCGTCGCCGCCTGCGGCGGAGCCGCGACGCTCTCGACGCCGAGTCCATCCCCAACAGCGACGGCCACGCCGACGGCGTCGCCGGCCGCGACGACCGCGTCGACGGCGGCCTGGACAATCACTGACAAGTCGAAGGCGACGATCCGGGTCCGTGAGCAGCTGGTCGGCGTGAGCCTTCCCTCGGACGCGGTTCTCACCGCGACTGGTGCCCAGGGCTCCTTCGCGCTGAATTCGGACGGAACCTTCGCGTCCGGTTCCAAGATCACGTTCCAGGTTTCTACGCTCTCGAGCGACGAGAGCAACCGCGACAACTTCATCAAGCAGGACACGCTGCAGGTCCGCCAATTCCCGACGGCCGAGTTCGTCCCGACAAAGACGAGTGGGCTCACCGTGCCACTTGCGGCAAGCGGAACGTTCACGTTCACGCTGACCGGGAACATGACGATCAAAGGAAAGACCAAGGAGGTCACGTTCGACGTGACCGCGAAGCGTGATGGCGGCGATCTCACCGCGACCGCGACGGCGAACCCGAGCTGGAAGTTCGGCGACTTTGGGATGACCGCGCCCTCGGTCCCGCTCCGGGTGCTCAGCGTCACCGACGAGATCCGCGCCACGATCGACATCGTCGCGACGGGCCCGAAGAGCTAGCGGCGGAGCAGCGGCACCGCCTGAAGCGTCAGGACGAGCGCG
>JBBPIP010000003.1:1494-245790 GCA_038040265.1 Chloroflexota bacterium
CCCGAAGAGCTAGCGGCGGAGCAGCGGCACCGCCTGAAGCGTCAGGACGAGCGCGGCCACCGAACGCCGCCACACCAGAACCGCAGCGATGAGGAATGCGATCGCGGCGGGGATGTCGTAGGTCTCGACCAAACCACGCTCGCGATACGAGATGAACGCATTGAGCGCGAACACCACAGCTGGGATCACAAGCGCCACGGCGGCGATCGCGATCCGAAGACGGTCCATCTCCGCATCGTATGGTGGATCCCGAGGTATCAACTCGGCGTACCGTTCCCGGACTCGGTCGCCGTCACTCGGCATGGTGGTATTGCTAACGCCGGCGTCCCGTTAGCTTCAAAGAGTGGGATCGCGCATCTTCACGCCGCTCGCCGTGGCGGCGCTCGTTTTCACCTCGCTGCTGGTCGGTCCGCTGCCGCGCGCGCTCGCCGCTCCGTCCGACGCGCCCGCATCGACGGCGATCTGCACGGGCAGCGTCGGCCCCGGTATCCCGCACCCGGCGAATCTCCCCGCCGGCGTTCCCGGATTCCACGCGCAGTGGTACGGCCAGAGTGGGTACCCGACGCTCTGCCCCGGCGAGCGTTCGACCGCGACCGTCGCGTACTACAACTCGGGCTCTCTTGGGTGGGTGCGCGGGCGTAGCGGACAGGTCGCATACCTCGGCACGTGGAGTCCCGAGCCGGGACAAGACGCGGCGACGCCCCTCGGTGGTGACGGGGGCGCCGGATCGCCCGCGACGGGATGGCCGCGCTACAACCGCATCGCGATCCAACCCGCGGAGTACGTCGGCCCGGGCCAGGTCGCCTGGTTCCAGTTCACGATCCAAGCGCCGGCAACCGCCGGCACCTATCGCCTCTATCTCCGTCCGTTGATCGAAGGGGCCGCGTGGCTCGAGGACTTCGGGGTCTTCTGGCTCGTCACGGTCCTCAACCCCGACGGATCGCCCCCGGCACCGCTGGAGACCGGCCTCGGGTATAGCTACCGAAGCGTGTTGACGATCCGCGGCACGTTCAACGTGCATCTCATCAAGGAGCGTCTCTCCGCGGTCACGGTGAGGACGGTCACGGCGAACGCCTCGCAGTGTTTCAGCAACTGTCCCGCGAAGCCGCTCGCCGACTACGTCAGCGAGAACGCGGCGTACGCGGGCATGAACGGCACGTACCTGTGCCCTCCCGACTACGCGGAATGCGCGAGCAAGGTGAACTCCTACGACTACGCCGTCTACAACAGCAACCTCCGCCGCTGGATCAACCCCGGCGCGCTCGTCGGGCAGAACGGGCTCGCGCTCTGGAGCGGCGCGACGGCCACGTACTACCGGCGCAGCTACGTCTACGCCCAGAGCCCGGCGGCCTCTGCGCCGATCACGGCCGGCATCACGATGTTCCCGCTGCTGGTGCAGAACGGTGCCGTCGTCGATTCCGAGTTCGAGCAGACGCCGGCGCAGAAGCTCAAGGGGACGAAGGGGTCGATCGGGACCGACGGCACCTATATCTATCTCGCGCTCGTCACCGGCGCGAACATCACGGACTCGGCCTACGTGCTCGCGGCCCTCGGCGTGCGCGACGCGCTGAACCTCGATGGTGGTGGCACGTCGGCGATGTGGATCGGCGGCTCGTACAAGGTCGGTCCGGGCCGGCTGCTGCCGAACGCGATCGTCCTGACCAAGCCCTAGCGGCTAGTTCGCCGCGCGGAGCTCGAAGTCCAGACGGCGAACAAGAGCGCCGTCGATCTCGAAGTTCCAGGTCGTGTAGTTGGCGAATACCCCAGGCGCGCGGGTGAGCGTCGTGATCTTCACGTTCTTGCCGTCGACGGATTCCTCGCGGGGCGTCTGCACGAGCTCCGACGGAGCGAAGCGGATCATCTGCCGCACGCCCTCTTTTCCCTGGAATGGCTCAGGAAGTCCCGGCAGCGTGACCTCGACGTCGTCCGCGCAGAGCGCGGCAGCCGCATCGGCGTTGCGATCCTGCACCGCTTGAACGAACGAGCGCGCAACGCCGAGAGTAGAGTCCATCCCAGAAGAGAGCGTAGACAAAGGGGAGGCGGACCGTGGCATATCCCGTTACACACTTCGAAATCAACGCGCAGGACGCTCCCGCGACGCAGAAGTTCTACCGGGATCTTTTCGGGTGGGGGATCGACGCGAACAACCCGGACAACTACGGGAGGATCGACACCAAGAACAAGGGCACCGGCATCAACGGAGGCATCGGCGCGAGCCAGCAAGGCCGGAGCTGGGTGACGTTCTACGTCGAGTGCGACGATCCCGCGGCGACGCTCGCGAAGGTCGAGCGCCTCGGCGGCCGCAGGGTGATGGAGCCGATGAAGTCTATGAACGTGACCTACGCGCTCTTCGCCGACCCGGAAGGCAACGTCATCGGCCTCGCGAAGACGGACCGGTCCGCGCAGCAGCAGCAGGAGCAGGAAACGCGCTCTCGCTCCAACGGAAACGGGAGCGCCCCGAAGAGCCGCGCGAAGGCCACTTCCGCGAAGGCATCGCCCAAGCGCGCGACAGCACGGAAGCGAACGACGGCGAAGACCGCGAAGAAGAGCACGGCAGGGTCACGGAGCAAGCGCTCTCGAGGTTGACCGATACGCAAGGGGAGAACTAGCCTTACGCCGCCTTTCGAGGCGGGGAGTTTCGCGCGGCGCTCGTCCGCGTACGGCGCCGGGGATATGGGGGAGGCGCGCCATGCCTGATGCGCATGCGGTCACGTTCACCGTGAACGGAACCACGTACACGAGAGAGATCCAACCGACGCTCCTGCTCGTCGAGTACCTCCGGGAAACGCTCGGCCTCACCGGCACCCATGTTGGCTGCGACACGAGCCAGTGCGGTGCCTGCACGGTCCGCGTCGACGGCCTCGCGACCAAGGCCTGCACGATGCTCGCGGTCCAGGCCGATGGCGCACAGGTCGTGACGGTCGAGGGGCTCGCGAAAAACGGCGCGCTCCATCCGATCCAGCGCGCCTTCGCCAAAGAGCACGGGCTGCAGTGCGGCTTCTGCACCCCGGGTCTCATGATCACGGCCGTCGACTTCCTCGAGCGGAACGCTTCGCCGAGCGACGCGGAGATCCGCCACGCGATCGAAGGCAACCTCTGCCGCTGCACCGGTTACCACAACATCGTCAATGCGATCCGCACCGCGTCCGCTGAGATGCGGCAAAGCACCGCGGCCCAGCCCAAGGTCGCCGCGGAGGTGAAGGGATGACCGCCACAACGAGTCCCACCTACATCGGCACGCGGCTCGCGCGCAAGGAAGACCCTCGCCTCATCACGGGGGAAGGGACCTTCACCGACGACGTGATGCTCCAGGGCATGGCGTACATGACGCTGGTGCGCAGCCCGCACGCGCACGCGCGCATCCTGCGGATCGACACGGCGGCCGCGAAGAAAGAGCCGGGTGTGGTCGCGGTGCTCACGGGCACGGAGCTCGAGGCGACGGGCATGCTTCCCGTCTTCATCACGGTTCCGGGCATGAACGGCTCCAAGCACATGCCGATCGCCACCGACAAGGCGAGGTACGCGGGCGACGCGGTCGCCGCGGTCGTCGCCGAATCGCGGGACGCCGCCAAGCGTGCGGCGGACCTGATCGCGGTCGACTACGAGCCGCTTCCGGTGGTGGTCGACGGAACGAAAGCGCTCGAACCGGGCGCGCCGATCGTCCACGAAGAGCTCAGCTCCAACCTCGTCTTCACCTACCCGGTAAAGGGCGGTGACATCGACAAGGCGTTCAAGGATGCCGAGGTCACCGTCACGCAGCGCATCGTCAACCAGCGCCTCATCCCGAACGCGATGGAGCCGCGTGCGGTGACCGCGAAGTTCGAGGCGGGCGAGCTCACGCTCTGGACCTCGACCCAGATCCCGCACTTCGTTCAGCTCATCGTGGCGCTGAATCTCGGCCTCGGGCAAAACAGGGTCCGCGTGATCGCGCCTGAGGTCGGGGGCGGCTTTGGCAGCAAGCTCCAGGTCTACGCGGAGGAGCTTCTCGTCGGGCATCTCTCGAAGACCCTTGGGCGGCCGGTGAAGTGGACCGAGGAGCGGCGGGAGGGTTACCTCGCCACGATCCATGGACGCGACCTCGTCGAGAACGTCGAGATCGCGGCGAAGAAGGACGGCACGATCCTCGGGCTACGCATCCGCACCGTCGCGAATCTCGGCGCTTATCTACAGGCTTTCGCGCCGGGCATCCCGACCATCTTGCACGCATTCATCATCCCCGGGCCGTACAAGATCCCCGCGTTCGACGTCGAAGTGCGCGGCGTGTACACCAACACAACTCCGGTCGACGCGTATCGCGGCGCGGGACGTCCCGAGGCCACGTTCGCGATGGAGCGGATCATGGATCGCCTCGCCGACGAGATCGGGATGGACCCCGCGGAGGTGCGGCGAAAGAACTTCATCCCGCCGGACGCGTTCCCGTTCAACACCATTAGCGGCATCACCTACGACAGCGGCGACTACGAGCCTGCGCTCGACCGCGCCCTCGCGATGGCCGACTACAAGGGCTTCGAAAAGCGCCGCGCCGAGGCCAAGGCCCGCGGCAACTACCGCGGCATCGGCCTCTCCACCTACGTCGAGATCTGCGGGCTCGCACCGTCCAAGGCGAACTCCGCGCTCGGCGTGGGCTGGGGTGGCTACGAGAGCGCGCGCATCCGCGTGCACGCGACCGGCTCGGTCCAGGTCTTCACCGGTACGTCACCGCACGGCCAGGGTCACGAGACCTCGTGGTCTCAGATCGCCGCGGACGCGCTCGGCGTGAGTCCGAACGACATCGAGGTGCGGCACGGCGACACGTTCGAGTCGCCGGGTATGGGCGTCGGCACGTTCGGCAGCCGGAGCCTCGCGGTCGGCGGCATCGCCGTGCACAAGGCCGCCGAAAAAGTCCGCGAGAAGGTCGTGCAGATTGCCGCGCACCTCCTCGAGGCGTCGCCCGCCGACATCGTCGTCGAGAACGGCAAGGTCTTCGTGAGAGGCGTGCCCGAGAAGGCGAAGAACTTCGGCGACATTTCAATGGCGGCGTACCTTGCCAACAATCTCCCTGATGGAATGGAGCCCGGTCTCGAGGCGACCGTGTACTACGACCCGCCGAACTTCACGTTCCCGTTCGGCACGCACATCGCCGAAGTCGAGATCGACGGCGAGACCGGCTCGGTCCGGATCGTCAAGTACTCCGCGTGCGACGACTGTGGCAGGCAGATCAATCCGATGATCGTTGACGGGCAGCTGCACGGCGGGATCGTCCAGGGCATCGGGCAGGCGCTCTACGAGGGCGCCGTCTACGACGACAACGGACAGCTCTTGTCCGGAAGCATGATGGAGTACCACGTCCCATCGGCTGAAGACGTGCCTTCGATCGACCTGGACCACACCGTGACGCTCACGAACACGAACCCGCTCGGCGTCAAGGGCATCGGCGAAGCGGGCACCATCGGTTCCACGCCGGCCGTCGTCAACGCGGTCATCGACGCGCTGTCACCGCTCGGCATCAAGCACATCGACATGCCGCTCACGCCCGAGAAGCTCTGGCGGGCGATCCGCGCGGCGGGGGAGGGACGGCGATGATCACGCATCCGTTCACATATCAGACACCGGCGACGATCGAGGAGGCCGTGCAGCAGCTCGGCCGGAACGGCGAGGCGAAGGTGATCGCCGGCGGCCACAGCCTCCTGCCCCTCATCAAGCTCGGGCTCTCGCAGCCGGAGGCGCTCATCGACCTTCGCAAGATCGCCTCGCTGCGGGAGATCCGCACCGAGCCCGACGGAGCGATCGTCGTCGGAGCGCTCGCGACCCATCGCACGATCACCCACGACCAGACCGTCCGTGCGAAACTCGCGGCCCTCGCCGAGGCCGCGGGCGAAGTCGGCGACCTGCAGGTCCGTGCTCGCGGCACGATCGGCGGCAGCCTCGCTCACGCCGACCCGGCGGCCGACGAGCCCGCCCCCACGCTCGCCTACGACGCGATCATCCGCGCCATTGGTCCCAAGGGGCGCCGAGACATTCCCGCGCGCGACTACTTCAAGGGAGTGTTCGAGACGGCGCTCGCCGCGAACGAGATCATCGCCGAGATCCGTTTCCCAGCGCCGGCCGGTCGCACCGGCGGGGCGTACGCGAAGTTCGCCCATCCCGCGTCAGGCTTTGCCGTCACGGGCGTCGCGGCGGTCATCACGCTGGCGGCGGACGGCACCGTGGAGCGCGCTGCGATCGCGGTCACCGGAGCGGCAGCCGCTGCATACCGAGCGACGCAGGCGGAGAAGGCCCTTACCGGCACGAAAGGCGACGCGAAGGCCATTGCGGACGCGTCCGCCAAGGCAGCCGACGGGATCACCGCTCTCGCCGACCTCGCTGCGTCAGCCGAGTACCGCAAGAACCTCGTCACCGTCTACGCGAAAAGAGCGATCCAGCGCGCGGTGGAGCGCGCGAAGGGCTGACACCGGAAGCGTCACGGGTACCGGTCCTGTCCTCGGTCGAGGACGTCGCCGCCGCGCTCGAGCGCGAGCGCTACGTCGCCGACCGCTCGCTGGCGGTCACGCTCTTTCTTGCGCTTCGTCTTGGGAAGCCGCTCTTCGTCGAGGGTGAGGCAGGCGTTGGGAAGACCGAGATCGCGAAAGCGCTCTCCTCCGCCCTCGGCCGAAAGCTGATCCGGCTGCAGTGCTACGAGGGCCTTGACGTCGCGACCGCTGTGTACGACTGGGACTATCCGCGGCAGATCCTCGAGATCCGACTCGCCGAAGGCGAAGGGCGCGCCGGGGACGCGCGCGAGCGTATCTACAGCGAGCGTTTTCTGATCAAGCGTCCGCTCCTCGAGGCGATCGCTGGTGACGGTCCGCCGCCGGTGCTCCTCATCGACGAGATCGACAGGGCCGACGAGGAGTTCGAGGCGTACCTTCTCGAGCTGCTCTCCGATTTCCAGATCACCGTACCCGAGCTCGGCACGTTCCGAGCGGCCGTTCCGCCGCCGGTCATCATCACGTCCAATCGCACCCGAGAGATCCACGACGCGCTGAAGCGTCGCTGTCTGTACCAGTGGATCGATTACCCGACCGTCGAGCGCGAGCTTGCGATCGTCGCGCGGCGCCTTCCCGACGTGCCGGCGCGGCTCGCGCGGAGCGTCGTCGCGGTGGTGCAGGCGCTCCGTCGAGACGATCTCTTCAAGCGCCCTGGTGTCGCGGAGACGCTCGATTGGGCGATGGCGCTCACCGCTCTCGGTACCGGCGAGCTCGACGAGGCGGCGATCGACGGAACGCTCGGTGTGCTCCTCAAGTACGAGGAAGATGTATCGCGGGTGCGCGCCGACATGCTTCCAGGACTGGTAGCAGAGGCGGCGCGCGCAGGCTGACCGGCGCCGCTACCGATTCGGATATCACCGGCGTGGCAAGTCCCGATGGCATGGGCCGTGCGTTGTAGTGGCGCGTGGAACGACACGTCACCGACACATCGCGTGTGCCGGTTCGGCGCAGTACTTAGGCATGAGCTCCAACGACGCGCTCGATGACATCCTCGCGCTCCGTGCTATCTGGACGCAGAAGGGTGGTCGCGTGACGCTCGCGGATCTCGAGATCCTCGTACGCCGGTGTGTTCGTAGCCGCGGAGCCGCTGCGCTTCCGCCGGAACGGTGGCGCGGCCGACCCTGGCGCGCGACGACACGTCACGAGGTCGTGTTCGAGGCCTAGCGCTCGACCTTCCCACCGCGTTTGGCGACACATGGGCGTGGGAGAATCGGTTGTCTGATGCGCTCCCTTCTCTGGTTGACGATGGTCGTGGCGTTCGTCGTCGCATGCACGTCGCCCGCGGCCACGTCGGCCCCGCTGACAACGCCTTCGGCGAGCCCTCCCGCTGATCCGTCGCCGCCCGATCCAGGACAAGAGATCCGCATCACCGCGGCCAGTCCAGCGCCGGCGGCCCCACACGTCTTCGTGATCGTCATGGAGAACACTTCACTGGCGACGGCCCTCCGCGCACCTTCGATCTCTTCGCTGGCGGCGAGGTACCAGCTCGTGACCAACTACCGCGCGGTCTCGTCCCCGAGTCTCCCGAACTATCTCGCGCTCACATCAGGAAGCACCTGGGGCATCACCGATAACGGCTACCACGCGCTACCCGCAGGTGGCCTCGGCGGGCAGCTCACCGCGGCCGGTGTGAGCTGGCGTGCCTACATGGAGGGACTCACGTCCGCGGGTTGCATGCGCAGCCCGTACCCGTATGCGCTCAAGCACAACCCATTCGCGTACTACGGCGGATCGTGCCCCGAGAATGTTGTCGCGCTCGACCGACTCGATGCGGATCTCGTCCGCGATACACCGAGCTTCGTCTGGATCACGCCCGGTCTCTGCCACGACGGCCACGACTGCGCTCTCTCGGTGGCCGGCGCATGGCTCGACGACCTCATTGGCCGGATCGTCGCGTCGCCCGCATGGCGTGACGACGGTGTGCTTTTCATCGTGTGGGACGAAGGCGACGCCCGGTCGAACGTCGTCCCACTCATCGTCGCGTCGCCGGCGCTCGAGAGCCGACGCGTCGAGGGTGCGTATGACCATTACTCCCTGCTTGCCGCGATCGAAGATCTATTCGGTCTGCCGCGGCTCGGCGCGGCCAGGGACGCCCGGCCCCTTACCGATCTGCTACCGCCCCGCACCCGCTAGCGACCCTATCCTCGGGCTCTTGCCGCTCGTTTCGCGCCTCCTCGCCGTCATCCTCGTCGCCGCCGCTTGTGGCGGCGCGCCCGCGCCCGCGCCGGATCCTCTCGCGGGGACATATCGGGTCGGCGGCGGAGACGCGGCGCTCGCCAACGTGCAGGCGCTCGCCGACGCCTTCGCGGCGAAGCATCCCGGAGTGAAATTCAGCTACGACACATCGGTGGGGTCCGACGGCGGCGTGAACCTCGCGGCGCAGAAGGTCTTCGACCTCGGGATGGTGAGCCGGGAGCTGGCCGCGACCGAAGCAGAGATGGTCGAGAGGGTCCTTGTCGGAGTCGCCGGCACGGGCCTGGTCGTCCATCAGGCCAACGCGCTGACGGACCTGACGACCTCGCAGGTGCAGCTCATTTACAGCGGCAGGGTCATCGACTGGAACTCCGTCGGCCTGCCCAAGCAGCTGCCGATCATCCCGCTCGTGCGGGAAAAGGGCTCGAGCGCGAGAACGACATTCGAGAGCTACTTCTTCGCGGGAAAGCCCACCTACGGCGGCGGCGTCCTGGAGATCCAGGGCGGCGACCAGATCCGCCAGGCGGTCGCTGGCCAGCCCGGCGCGATCGGGATGGTCGGGGTGACCGGCGACGAAGCGCCGCCCCCAGGCACGCACATCGTGACGATCGACACCGTCTCACCGACCAAGGTCGCGCTCCGGGACGGCACCTACAAGCTTCGCCGCCCCCTCTACCTTGTCTACGGGCGGGGCGATCAGAAGCCGGGGATCGCCGAGTTCTTCGACTTCATTCGGAGCGCCGAGGGCCAGAGGATCATCGACCGCTTCTAGGACCGCCGCGAGACCCAACCATGCTGAGCCCGAGCAACGCGACGGCACCCGCAACGAGAGCTGCCCCAATGACCGCCCACTCATTGCGGCCTGTCATGAAGGAACCAGGAATGATCCCGATGCCTTGGAAGAAAAAGACTCCTCCCGCTAGCAGCGCCAGGATCGCGACGACCCGGACGGCGATTCGCACGGGCTAGGTCGCTCTCTTCGCCGGACGCAGGCGCCGGCCCCACTTCTCGATCGACGCGATGATGGGTCGGAGGCTCCGGCCCTGCGCCGTCAGCTGGTACTCGACCCGCGGCGGCACCTCCGCGTAGACCGTCCGCGTGAGGAGGCCGAGCTGCTCGAGATCGCGCAGCCGCATCGTGAGCATCTTCGGCGAGGCGGCGGGGATCTGCCGCTGGAGATCGGAGAATCTCTTCGGCCCGTCCATGAGGTTGTGCAGCACGACGAGCGTCCACTTGGCGCCTACGACGGCGAGGGCACGCTCGACCGCGCAATCGTCCGGCGCCTGCGGTCGCCGCAGTTCGAGCGGGGGATTCGCGATCGTGACCACGACGCAATGCTAACTTTTCGGTAGGGGCTATCATTTCGAAAGTCATTACCCCGACCTCGCGCTTCTTCTCCTGCGAGTCGTGATCGGCGGCGTCGTCATGATGCATGGGCTGCTCAAGCTCGGCGTGGTCGGCAAGGGCGGATCGCCCGCCGGCGTCGCGGGCTGGTTTAACTCGATGGGTCTTCGTCCGGGACTCTTTTGGGCGTGGGTCGCGATCGCTGCCGAGGCCGGCGGCGGATTGGTCACGGTGCTCGGGTTGGGCGGACCGATCGGTCCGGGCCTTGTCGCCGGGGACCTCATCGTCGTGATCGTCGTCGCCCACTGGAACCAGGGGTTCTGGGCTGGCGGAGGCAAGGTCGGTTGGGAGTTCCCTCTGCCGCTCGCGGCAGGAGCGCTCGCGATCGCTCTCGCCGGCAATGGCGCGTGGTCGCTCGATCGGATGCTGGGACTCACGTACCCCGACTGGCTCCCGCCTGCTTGGCTCGTTCTTATGGCCGTTGGCGCAATTGGGGCCGTAGGCGTGCGCTCAGTGCAGGCGCCAAAAGCCGCGTAGTCTTAGTCCGCAAGAACTCATTTCCTAGGGTGAGTTCAGGCGTCTCTTAGGCGGGGCTTAGGCGCGCGAGAGAGGCTATAGCCATGTTCGAAGGTGACCCCACCGCCACCACCCCGATGACCCCCCTCGCCCCTCCGCCGCCCCCCATCAAAAAGAGCGGCGGCATATCGGCGGGACGTCTCCTCGCCCTCGGCATCCTTGTCTTCGCACTCGCCGCGTTCACCGGACGCGTCGATCTCGGCTCCCTGGTCTCGAGCTACGTCGATCGGGCCGCCCCCGCGGCGCAGACGACGACGAACTCGAGCGTCAGCGCAGCGGGCGCCGCGGTCAAGGATGTCATCGAGCGCGCAAACCAGGCCCAGGCGCAGGCGTACGCGCGGACTGACCCGACCCTGATGCGCGCGACCGCCACCGACTCCTATTACCAGGAGCTCGTACAGATCAACCAGGGCCTGCGGAGCAGCGGCGCGCGGTCGATCGAGATTGCGAACCTCGACTGGATCGACGTGACGGTGAATGGGACGACCGCTCAAGCCTCCACGTCCGAGACATGGCGAACGACCTACAGCGACGGGTCCACCGAAGAGAGCACCGACCGCAACGACTACACGCTCGTGCTTCAGTCGGGCACGTGGCGGATCTCGGAGGACGTGCAGCCCACGACGCGCGTGATCAACCCGAGCACCGGGACCGCGCCGAGCGTCACGCAACCGGGCACGCCCGCGGCCGTCACGAGCAGCTCGAGCAACTGGTCCGGATATGCGGCGAGCGGCGGGACGTTCACGTCGGTCACCGGGACGTGGACCGTTCCGACCGTTTCCGCGACATCCGCGGGAGCGGACGCCACATGGGTTGGGATCGGCGGGCTCACCAGCAGCGATCTCATTCAGGCAGGTACGCAGGCGATGGTCGACGGCAGCGGCTCGGTCGAGTATTCATCGTGGATCGAAATGCTTCCGGCGTCCTCGCGCACCGTTCCCCTGTCGGTGAGCGCCGGTGACTCGGTCACGGTCACGATCACGCAGCAGAGCGGGAGCGACTGGCTGATCGCCATGAAGAACAACTCGACCGGTGGCACCTACAACATCACCGTTCAGTACAGCTCCTCGAATTCGTCGGCGGAATGGGTCCAGGAGGCGCCGAGCATCGGCCGCGGCCTCGTCCCGCTCGATCAGTTCGGGACCGTGCAGTTCACCGGAGCGAGCGCGGTCAAAGATGAAAAGACGATGTCGGCTTCGGCCCTCGGCGCGAAGGCGATCACGATGATCAACGGACAGGGCCAAGCCGTCGCGCAACCATCGACGATCGCGGGCGATGGATCGAGCTTCACAGTCACGCGAACGGATGCCACGAGCTCGGGATCGACCGGCGGCCGCCGTCGGCGGCCCTAGGAGAAGAGCTCTAGCTCGCGGAGTGCGATTGGCGCCGCAAGAGCATCGCGACGGTCTCGGGGTCCCCGTCCTCAACCGCTGATACGAGACGGTCGGCGTACTCGCCGAGACGCTCGTGATCAGAAGGCCATGCCTCGTTCTTCTCCGTCGGATCGAGCGCGAGTCGTGCCGTTTCGCGGAAAGCCATCGCCATCATGCGGACGGCGTGCCATGTCTCGCGGCTTACGCCTGCACGCTTCCACGGTCCGCCCGACACCTGCTCCACGCTCCGCACTTTGCGCCGTGCTGCGCCGATTGAGAACACCGTACGAGGTGAGAGATTTCGGCTACCCCAATCGGGGGACGATCTCGATTTCGGCTACTTTTGCTCAATGGAAAACGCTGGAAAGATGCTCGATCCGGTCTGCGACATGATCGTGGACGTCGCCGAGCAGCGCGAGCGCGGTCTCACCATCGAACGGCCCGAGCGCGAATACGCCTTCTGTGGCGCGGGATGTTTGGAAAAGTTTGCAAAGGATCCGAAACGCTACATACCGAAAGTGGAGCGTTGGATCGCCACAGGAGAGTCCGCCCCGCCGCGCATGTGATTCCCGCGGGGCATCCCCTGAGTGCGGAGACGAGACGAGGTGTCGCTCGTGCTCGGGTGGCCCTCCGGCGACCACTGACCGGCCTCGGCTTCGCCGGCCGCTCCGCGGTAGGGTCGCCGGTCCCCCTGCGCGCGCACGACACCTCGTCTTGTCTCCAGCCTCTAGTGAAGGTCGCCCGGAATCCCCGCATCGTCCTTGCGAATCTTCACTGTGAACACTCCACTGTCGGTCTGTGCGCTGATGGTGTAGCCGCCGCGTCTTCGCGTCGCTGGGATCGTGTCGAAATTCGAACCGAACGGGGAGATCACCATCGGCGAGCTCTCGCTTCCGCGCGGGCCGCTCACGGTGATCGTGATCGTCGATGCGGGCGCGAATCCATAGACGAGATAGCTCGTCGGCGCGACCGCGATGAGGCCCTGGCCGGTCGGCACAGCGGCGCTCATGCGGCCGGGCAGGCCATCAACGAAGTCATCGAATGATCGATTGGTGAGCGCTGCGTAGGCCTGCGCCAGGTTCTGTCCTCTTCGAAGACGCTCGTAGACGCGCGCGATCGGCGCGCTCCCGCCAACGTCTTCGCGAAGGAGCTCGACCGCTCGCGCTGCCTCCTGGTACTTGAAGTAACCGGCCCAATCGGTGAGAGCGTTCCATGCGAACTGAGAGACGAGCGAGTTGAGCGGTATGAGCGTTCGGGTTCCCGCCATCGACGCGGCCTCATACCGGACGCGCTGCAGGCGCCACTCTCCGCCGGGCACAAGGGCCTCCGCCAAACGCGCCTGCCCTTCGTTGAGCCACGCCGGCACGAGATCGCACCGCGGCGAGCACGCGTCGAGCGTCAAAAGGTGGGTGAGCTCGTGTCGGATCGCCGCGATCGGACGCCGGCCACGGACCGCATCCCAATTCACCGCGATGAGCCCAAGCGATGGTTCGAAGAAGGACACCGAATTCTCGGCGACGAAGGTCGCCGTCGCCCGCGGGTAGCCGAAGATCCGCACGAACCCGTCGGCGTAGCTCTCGATGCTGCCGAAGACGTAGATCACAGGACGGGCCGGGAAGGTCCGCTCGAATTCCCGCTCGACCGCGGGAATGTCCGCTGAGACCGCCGTGCCGACGACCTCAATCTCGGCGCGCGACACGGTCGCCTCGATGCGAAGGTCGGCGGCGGCGGGCATGAGCGCGAAGCTCATCCCCGCGATATCACGCGTGGCGAGCGGCGCCAGCTCGGGCGTCGGCACGAGTCCAGGTGGGCCGCCGATGTTCGCTGTCGGCGTGGGGGTGGGAAGCCCTGCCTCCGACGCTGAGGGCGCGACCGGGACTGGCGACGATGACAGCGCGTCACTCCGTGTCGCGCCCACTGGTCCGCACGCGGCGATCCAGAGCAGGACGATCGGGAAGCGCGTCCTCACGCCTAGAAGCGTAGCGATGGAGGGGTCGCGCAGGCCGATTCTTGCGGACATCGCCGTGAAGAGATACGAATTTCGTGGGGTCGCCCATCGCCACCGCGCGGTGTAACGAGCGCGAAGCGCAAGCGCCAGTACGAGCACATCAAGCGAAGCGAGTCGGCGCGCGGTCGTTCCAACAAGACGGCCGAGCGGATCGCGGCCGCGACGACGAACAAGACGCGCCGCAAGAAGGGCGAGGCCAAGGGCTCGCGCAGGAAAACCACGACCCGGCGAAAGCGCTCGTCCTAGCGCGTGAGCGTCGAGGGCGGAAACCCTTAGGCGCCACTGACACGCGCGGGAGTCGTATCGCGCGCGCGCCGGTAGAGCTGCGACAGACCGGCGACCGCGAACAGACCCATGCCGCTGATGTCCGCGATGAGTCCCGGCGCGACGAGCAACACGCCGCCCAGGATCAACAGCACCCGTTCGAAGATGTTGGTCGCCCGCAGGAGATATCCGCTGACCCCCGCGACCAGCGCGGTGATCCCGACGGCGGCGGAGATGGACGCCAGCAGCGCTTCAGGGATGGTTGTGTCGCGCCAGAGGATCGCCAGGCCGTCGGGCTGCGTGAACATGAACGGCACGAGGAAGCAGGGCAGCGCGTACTTCCAGGTCAGCATCATCGTCTTGTACGGGTTGCCGCCGGTGATCGCGGCCGCCGCGAACGGCGATAACGCGACCGGCGGCGACACTTCCGACAGGACCGCGTAGTAGAAGACAAACATGTGCGCCGCCGGCGGAGGAACGCCGAGCTGAACGAGCGCCGGGATCACCGTCGGCACGGCCACCAGGTACGTCGCGGTGATCGGCAGGGAAAGCCCGAGCACCCAGAGCACGATCGCCGCGACCACGAGCGTCAGCACGAGGTTGCCGAGGCCGAGGGTGAGGATGAGGCTCGAGATCTTTAGGCCCAGGCCGGTCTGCAGGAGGATCCCGACGGCGATGCCCGCGACCGCGGTGGTCGCCGCGATCGGCAGGACCTGCCGCGTGCCTGCGGCGAGTGCTTGGACGAGCTTGCGGGGCACGAGGGCGGTCTCGCGGCGGATGTAGCTCACCGCGATCGCGAGGATGATCGACCAGAAGATCGCGGTGATGGTCGAAAACCCGAGGACGAGGAAGACGATGATCGCGAAGAGCGAGGTGTACTGATACCAGTACCGCGCCGTAAGTTCCCAGAAGCCCGGAGCGTCGAGCGCGATGTCGCGCGCGCCGAGCTTGCGCGCGTCGATCTCGATCGTCAGGAGGATGCCGAGGTAGAAGAGGATCGTCGGCACCATCGCCATGACCACGACGTCGAGATAGCTGATCCGGAGGATCTCGGCCATGAGGAACGCGGCCGGGCCGAGGACCGGAGGTGAGATCACGGCTCCGATGCCCCCCGCGGAAAGGATCGCACCCGAAGACTCGCGATCGTGTCCCGCTCGCTTCAGCATCGGATATGCGATCGAACCGAGGGTCACCGTCGTCGCGACGCCAGAGCCGGAGACCGTCCCGAGTAGGAACGAGGCGAGCGTGACCGTGCGCGCCGCCCCGGTCGGTCGACGCCCGGTGAGCGCGAACGCGAGGTCCACGTAGAACTTTCCGGCACCGCTGTAATCGAGGATCGCGCCGTAGATCGTGAAGAGGATGATGAACGTCGCCGCGACCTGCAGCGGCGTTCCCAGCATTCCATCGAGACCCAGGTACTGCGCGGCGACGATGTCGTCGAGGTTCTTCGGCGGGCCGCGGAACGGCCCCGGCATGAAGTCGGCGAGGTACGCATACGCGATCGCGATGGCGCCGATGACGGGAAGATGCCAGCCGATCGTCCGACGGGCCGCCTCAATCACCAGCAGGATCGCGACGACCCCGAACGCGAAATCCGTCGGGGTCGGCGTGTTGATGCGGTAGATGATCTGGTCGAAATCCACGAAGACGTACGCAGTGATCGCGACCGCGGCGACGGCGAGAACGAGATCGAGGATCGTCACCCGCTTCAGAAACCGCGAATGCGGCGGATACACGAGGAAAGTGAGCACGAGGATCGCCGAGAGGAAGAGCATCGAGTAGATCTGCGGCGTCGTGATCGTCTGTCCGAGGATGCGGAAGTTCGGAACCAGGACGATTCCGGTGCCCGGGATCTCGAGGCCGGCCGCCGCGTAGTACAGCGCGAACAGGGTGGTGGCCACGCAGAGCACCGTGACGACGGTGCCCCATGCACCAGTGAGCGTGCGGGTCTTTGACTCGCTCTCGAACTTCTCGATGATCTCGCGGTTCTTCTCGTCGGCGGCGACGGCGTCGAAGTCCGGCCGCTCGACGAGCACCGGCGTGCTCATCGAGCGCGCCACCACGCGACCGCGCGCGGGAGCCAGACCGGCCGCACCGAGACGACCGTCTCGCCAAAGCGTGTAGGCAGGTCCAGCGACCATGTCCCGCTACGAAGGGTCTGGGCGTTCGGCGCCGTGATTCTGATCACGAACTCGGGCACCTCGTAGCTCGGCGCGTCGGCGACGTACTCCGCGCCGTCCTGGCGGATCGGCGTGGTCCAGCGGAAATACTCGACCGCTTTGATGTCGCTCGACCGGACGCGATCCATCCGCAGCAGCCCCCCGGCGCGCTCGTGCTCCTCGACGACGAGGACGTTGTACACGGATTGGATGTACGAGTACGAAAGCGGGTCGCCGTCCTCCAGCGGGAGCGTCTCCGCCACACGGCCGTCGGTCACCTCGAGAACGCCGACGGGAGCGGCCAGTGCCGCTCCCGTCGCGATCGCGGCGGCGAGGACGACGAGGGCCGAAGCCCTCACATCATGGATTCCAGGCGTTCTTGCTCTTGTAGTACTCGATCGCGCCGGCGTGGAACTCGAGCGGCGACCCCTTCGTCGCCGTCTCGAGCTTCAGGTTCTTCGCCTCGGGGTGCACCAGCTCGAGCGCGCTCTTGTTGTCGAACATCGTCGCCAGGATCGCCTTAGCGAGGGCCGGATCGAGACTTGCCGGCGCGACGAGGAGGTTCGCGACTCCCGCGACCGTGACATCGGCCTCGTTCTTGTACGTGTTCTTCGGGATCGTCAGGTTGAAGTAGAACGGCCCGTACTTGTCCGACATCTTCTTGATGGACTCGGTGTGCTCGACGAAGACGATCTTCGTCGCATTCACGAGGTCGGTGATCTGCGACGTCGGCAGGCCGCCGCTCCAGAAGAAGGCGTCGAGCTTGCCGTCGCGCAGGCCGTTTGCGGAGTCGGCGACGCCGAGACGTTCGCGCGAGAAGTCCTTCGCGGGATCGATCCCGTACGCCTCGAGGATACGGTTCGCGATGATCTCGGTGCCGGAGTTCGCGGCGCCGACCGAGACCCTGAGACTCGGCTTCTTCAGGTCGGCGACCGTCTTAATCCCCGAGCCTTCCTTGGCGATGATGTGCGTGTAGTTCGAGTAGAGGACCGCGAGCGCTTTCCCGTCCGCCTTCTTTCCTTCGAACGCGGTGGTGCGGCCCTGGACCGCGTCGTACGCGGTATCGGCGAGCGTGAAGGCGAGCTGCGCCTTGCCATCTCGGATGAGCTGCATGTTCGCGACGGATGCGGCCGTCGACTCGGCACTGGCGCTCACCTTCAGCTGTTTGGTCAGGAGGTCGGCGAGACCCGCGCCGTAGATGATGTACACGCCGCCCTGACCGCCGGTGACGACGTTGACCGACTGGCCCGCGAAGTTCGCCGTCGCCGACGGGGCCGGCGAGCCCGTCTCGGTCGACGATTGGCGTGGCGCGTTGCACGCGACGGCCACCATCGCGGCCGCGACGACTGGAGCGAGGAAGCGAGCGACACTGTTCATATGAACCTCCCCCGGGAATAGGCCCGAGTAGGGCCCGAGACGGCGCGAGTCTAGGACGTTCGCGGGCGATGGACGCGTAACGAACGCCTCGCCTCGGCGGCCGTCATCCGACGTCGGTCTTCGTCGGTCTCGGCGACGAGCGGCGGCAGCGGTTTTGGCTGGCCGTGCTCGTCGGTGGCCACGAACACCAGGTATGCCGAAGCGACATGGACGACGTTGCCGGTGAGCATGTCCTCGGCCTCGACGCGCACGCCGACCTCCATGCTCGTGCGACCCACGTGGTTCACCGAGGCCTTCGCGGTGACCAGGTGCCCGACATAGACGGGGGCGAGGAAGGAGAGCTCGTCGATGCGCGCCGTGACGACTCGAGTGCGAGCGTGTCTCGTCGCCGCCGCCCCGGCTGCCGCGTCGATGAGCTTCATGACCTCGCCGCCGTGGACGTTGCCGTACGGGTTCGCGTCCGACGGCAGCATCTGGCGCGACATAACCGTCTTCGATCCTGCAACGGTCTTGTCACTGGGCGCCACGACGCGATTCTGTCATCCGCGTCATAGCATCGCCGCGTGACCGTCCTCTCCCGCGAAGAGCTCCGCGCGGCGCTGGCCGCGACGCCGCCGCTTATCGAGGACGCCGACGTCTCCCATCAGCTGCAGCCGAACGGAGTCGATCTGCGCGTCGAGCGGGTGCAGCGGCTCACCTCGCCGGGTCTGCTCGGCGCCGCCGACAACGTCCGCGAGCCGGCCGCGCGCGAGGACGTGCAGGCGGACAAGGACGGGTGGTGGGACCTGCACCGCGGCGCCTACGTCATCACCTACCGCGAGAAGGTGAACCTTCCGACCGACCTGATGGCGCTGTCACGCCCTCGGTCGAGCCTGCTCCGCTCGGGCGTCGCGATCCACGGCGCGGTCTGGGATGCCGGCTATTCCGGACGGGGCGAGGGGCTCCTCGCCGTGCTCAACTCGCGCGGATACCGGCTGCAGCGCGGGGCGCGCGTCGCGCAGCTCGTGTTTTTTCGACTCTCCGCGCCCACCGCGGAGGGGTACAAGGGCCGGTACCACGGCGAGAACGCTTGATGGCGCGCAGCCACCCGTAGACAGGGGACGCCCACGTAGCCTGTGCGCGTCATGGCCGGCCGCCGCATCGTTTGGTCCGCAGGCGTCGTCGTTCTGGTCTTCGCGTCACTTGCCGCGGTCGTCGTCGCGTCGGCCCTCCCGGCCGGCTACGACTTTCACGCGTACTGGTTGGCCGGCCGCCACCTGCTGAGCGGCGCGCCGCTCTATCCCGACGCCAGCACGATCCTCGGGCTTCCCGATGAGTTCCGGTACCTCCCGATCGTCGCCATCCTCTTCGTTCCGTTCGCGCTCCTGCCGTACGAGATCGCGCTGCCGATCTGGACCCTGCTCCAGGTAGCGATCGCGGCGGCCGTCGGTCTCACGCTCATCCGTCCGCTGCCGGTCTCATGGCGGCCTTGGGCCGCGGCCGGCTACATCTTTTTTCTCGGCCTCGTCCTAGAGGTGACTCTCGGCAACGTCAACCTGATCTCGCTTGGCCTCGCACTCGCCGCGTGGCGCTTCAAGGGTCGCGCGATCCCGGCCGGCATCCTCCTCGCGGCAGCGGTCGGCCTCAAGTTCCTACCGATCACGCTCCTCCTCTTCTATGTCGCCTCGGGCCGCTGGCGACCGGTGCTTGCCGGAGCGCTGATCGGCACGGCGGGTCTCGTCGCCGGCGCCTTGCTGCTGCCCGATCGCACGGCCGAGTACATCCGCTTCGCGCCGCGTCTCCTCGAGCAGGACTGGGTCTACGCGCACATCGCGAGACCCGGACCTCCGGCGCTCGCGGCGCTCTTCTGGTCCGAAGTCTTCCCGCTGGCCCTCGCCGCGGCCGCCGCGCTCCTCGCCGTCGTCGCGGGGGTCGCCACGCGCCGCGATCCGGCGCGCGAGGGTACGTGGCATGCGCTGACGCTCGCGACGATGGGTTACCTCGCCCCGTTCGGGTACTTCTGGACGACCTTCCTCCTCCTGTCGCTGCCGCTCGCCGCCGATATCCTCCGCCGCGCGGCGACCTGGTCGTCGCGGTCGCGGATCCTTGCTGTCGGCGCGGTGTTCGTGTCATGGCTGCTCATGCAGCCGCAACAAACGGGCACGCTTGTGCCGATCCTCTGGCACTTCATAGGGGTGATGCTGCTCTGCGCGACCGCGGTCGTGACGCTCGCGCGGCCGCGTGCTGCGAACCTCGTGCTGCAACGGACGGCCGTGCCGGAGCCGAGCCGCCCCTAGACGCTCGGGAGGTCGATCCCCTTGTCCCTCGCGAACTGGATCGCATCGGGATAGCCCGCGTCGGCGTGGCGCATGACGCCAGTCCCCGGATCCGTCGTGAGCACACGCTGCAGCTTCTCGTGCCCGAGCGGCGTTCCATCCGCGACGGCGACCATTCCAGCATGGATGGAGTTGCCGATGCCGACGCCGCCGCCGTGATGAACGGAGACCCATGTCGCGCCGGAGGAGGCGTTCAGGAGCGCGTTCAGGATCGGCCAGTCGGCGATCGCGTCGCTGCCGTCTCGCATCGCTTCGGTTTCGCGGAAGGGCGACGCCACAGACCCTGAGTCGAGATGATCGCGGCCGATCACGATCGGCGCGCCGATCTCGCCGCGTGCCACGAGGTCGTCGATGCGCTCGCCGAACTCGCGGCGTTCGCCGTAGCCGAGCCAGCAGACCCGCGCCGGAAGACCCTGGTAGGGCACCCGCTCGGCGGCGAGGCGGATCCAGCGCGACAGGGTCCGATCGTCGGGAAAGAGCTCGAGCACGAGACGGTCCGTTCGCGCGATGTCCGCCGCATCACCCGAGAGCGCCACCCACCGGAAAGGCCCGCGTCCCTCGGCGAAGAGCGGACGGATGTACTCAGGCACGAACCCCGGATAGCTGAAAGCGTCCGCATAGCCCGCTGCCTGCGCCTCTCCGCGGAGGTTGTTGCCGTAATCGAACGCGATGGCGCCGCTCTTAGCCAGCGCGACGATCGCCTCGCAGTGACGCGCGATCGACGCGCGCGAGCGCCGAATGTATTCATCGGGATCCTCGCGCCGAAGACGGGCTGGATCGTCCACGCCAGCCGGCACATATCCCTCGAGCGGGTCGTGCGCGCTCGTCTGGTCGGTGACGACATCGACACGCACGCCGCGACGCACGAGCTCGGGAAGCACATCCGCCGCGTTCGCGACGAGCCCGACCGAGCGTGCTACGCGACCCTGTCGATATCGCTCGATCCGACCAAGCGCGTCGTCGAGTGAGGGCGCGATCTCGTCGAGAAAGCGCTGCGCTTTGCGTCGCTCGGCGCGCGCCGGGTCCGCCTCGACGATCAGTGCGATCCCCTCATTCATCGTGACGGCCATGGGCTGCGCACCGCCCATCCCGCCGAGGCCGCCGCTGACGACCAGGCGCCCGGCAAGCGTGCCGCCGAAATGACGGCGCGCCACCGCCGCGAACGTTTCGTACGTGCCCTGGAGGATTCCCTGCGTTCCGATGTAGATCCAGGACCCGGCGGTCATCTGTCCGTACATCGTCAGACCAAGCGCCTCGAGCTTCCGGAACTCGTCCCAGGTCGCCCATCGCGGAACGAGAAGCGAATTGGCGATGAGGACGCGCGGCGACCATTCGTGTGTTCGGAATACGCCAACCGGCTTGCCCGACTGGACCAGCAGCGTTTCGTCGTTCTTCAGTCGCTTGAGCGTCGAGAGGATGCGGTCGAACGCGTCCCACGAGCGCGCGGCGCGGCCGGTCCCTCCGTAGACGATGAGCTCGTCCGGCTTCTCAGCGACCTGGGGATCGAGGTTGTTCTGGATCATGCGGAAGGCGGCTTCCTGAGGCCACGCCAGGCAAGAGCGATCGGTCCCGCGAGGCGCGCGGACGACGCGGGTCGCGACGGTCACACCGCAATGCTAGGCGGGTCGTGGAGTCGGATAATCCGCGCGTGGATCCCCTTACGCTCGCGATCCACGCGACGCCCCCGTTCGTCGCTAGCGCGGTGGAGTTCGTAGAGGCGACGACGATCGTCCTCGCAGTGGGCGTCACCCGCGGATGGCGCGCTCCGCTCATGGGCACGCTCGCCGCGACCGTCACTCTCGCGATCATCATCGCGACGCTCGGCGTCGCTCTCGTGGCGATCGTCCCGGAACAGCTGCTGAAAGGCGTCGTCGGCGCGCTGCTCTTGCTCTTCGGTCTGCGCTGGCTGCGGAAGGCCGTTCTTCGGTTCGCGGGCATCGTCGCCGTCCACGACGAAGAGCTGATCTACCAGCGGGAGCTCGCGGAGCTTCGCGCGCAGGGTCTTCAGAGGACGGAATTCGACTGGATCGGCTTCCTCGTCGCATACAAAGCGGTCCTTCTCGAGGGCACTGAGGTCGCGTTCATCGTGATTGCGTTCGGCGCGGCCGGTGGCACCGCGCTGACAGCCGCGACGGTTGGCGCGATCGCCGCCGGCTTGTTCGTGGTCGCTCTCGGTATCGCTCTGAAGAAGCCCCTCACGATGGTTCCCGAGAACTGGCTCAAGTTCGGCGTCGGCGCGATGCTCTGCAGCTTCGGCGTGTTCTGGTTCGCCGAGGCGCTCGGCATGGAGTGGCCGGGCGACGCGCTCTCGATCCCGCTGATCGTGCTGGCTTTCCTGGGTGCGAGCTGGCTCGCGGTCCGGATGCTCCGAGCGCTCCTGCCGCAGGGCGCCCGCGTGGAGGCACGCAATGTTTAGGAGCATCTGGTCGACCCTCGTCGGCCTTCTGGTCGAAGACGGTCAGCTCGCCATCGGCGCGCTCGTCGCGCTCGCGATCACCTGGGCGATCGCGTACTCCGGCGGCGATCAGGGCCGCGATGTCAGCGGCTGGGTGCTTCTCGTGATCGTGCTCGCCCTCGTTGTCCTGAATCTCTATCGCGCGGGCGTGAGCGTTCGCGCGCGAGTGAGCTCAGCTCGGCGGTAGCACCCGCGCTCGTGGCCGCTCTGGATGCCGACCGCCTGCATGAACGACTCGACGATGGTCGGCCCGACGAACCGGAATCCGCGCTTTTTCAGATCCTTCGATAGGACGTCCTTGTCCTCGAACTTCCACACGTATCGATCGAAGGTGCCGAATTCCTTTCGCAAGAGCAGAAACGCCTTTGCATTGCCAATGGCGGCGTCGATCTTCGCGCGATTGCGGATGATCGACTCGTCCTTCATGAGCCGAGCTACGTCCTTTGACGTGAAGCCCGCGACTCTGACGGGCTCGAACCGCGCGAATGCACGACGGAACGCTGACCGCTTCTTCAATACGGTCTCCCAGCTGAGGCCGGCCTGCATGCCTTCGAGAACAAGGAACTCGAACAGTCGTCGATCGTCGTGCAAGGGAGATCCCCACTCGACGTCGTGGTAGCTGAGAAGTGGCTCGCGGGTGGCCCAGGTACAGCGCCGCCGGGCCGTCACGCGCCGCCCCATTTCTGGAGAAGCAGAGGCAGCTCAGACAACCTCTCGATCTCGGCCGTCGCCACTGCGATTGATGATGGGAATCCCGATTGATTCTTGCGCCAGACTCCGCGCATACCCGCTTCGAGCGCTCCTGACACGTCGTCAACCATGCGGTCGCCGACCATGACGCATTCATCCGGCATGACATCGAGTCGGCGCGCGACTTCGGCGAACACACTCCGATGCGGCTTGGAGTGGGGAAGGTCCGACGTGTACACGATCGCGTCGAGGAGACCAGCGAGCCCGTGCATCACCAGATCGGCGTTGTGCCAATCCGCCGCCCACCAGGTATTCGAAAGCAGCCCCAACCTGTATCCGCGCTCACGGAGCAGCTTGAGCACGCTCGCCGCGTCTGGGTCGACCGTGGACCAGCCGGCGATCGCTTTGGCGTACCCGTCCATCGCCCCGACGAGCTCCGCGCCACTCACCGGCACACCCAGACGGTCGAAAGCCTCACGCACGAGTCCAGTCGGCGGTCCGCTCCAATGTTCGGTGTCGACCCTGCGCCAGTGCTCGCGCTCCGCATTGCGCATCGCGTTCACGTAGGTGTCGCGCCCGGGCCATCTGCGATCGCCGAACTGCGTGACGAGGTGGTCGTACGAGGCGGCCCATTTGCTGTCGGCGCCCGTCTCCCAGTCGGACCAATGCACGAGCGTCCCACCGAGGTCGAAGATCACCGCACGCGGCGTGGCCATCTGTTACCCGGCCATCGCCTTTCGCACGCGCTCCCGCGTGAGCGGTACCGAGCGCAGGCGCGCGCCGCTCGCGGCGTAGACGGCATTCGCGATCGCGGCGGCCGTCGGCACCGCGCCGGGCTCGCCGACGCCGGTGGGCGGGGCACTCTGATCTCCCTCGACGAATACTTCGATCGATTCGGGCGCGTCGCGGAACGTCGCTATCGGATACGTGTCCCAGCCGGTGTTCATGACGCGGCCGTCGCGATGCAGGAGCTCTTCCTTCAGCGTCCACGACGCTGACTGCTGGATGCCGCCTTCGATCTGATTGCGCACGCCCTCGGGATTCACGGTCTGTCCGGGATCGACGACGCACCACACCCTCACCAGGCGCACGGCGCCCGAAAGCGAGACATCGACCTCCGCGACCTGTGCCACATAGGTGTCGTGATAGATGGTGCAGGCGATGCCTCTTCCGCGGCGGCCCTCCGGGCGATCGTGCCAGGCGCAGAGCTCGGCGACCCGCTCGACCACACGGCGGAAACGGTCGTCCTTGATATGTCGCAGCCGGAACGCGAGCGGCTCTTGCTCCGAGGCGGCCGCGAGCTCGTCCATGAACGATTCGATCGCGAACACGTTCTCCGCCGCGGCGAGAGAGCGGAAATTCGCGGTGCGCAGGCGCGTCGGCTCGATGTGCAGCGTCACCCTCGCGGGGAAGCCTGCATATGCCGGGATCGCGTTGCGTCCCGATGTGACGACGAGGACCTGCGGATCAAGCCCGGCGGCCGTGTGCACGTTGGTGTGCTCGTCGTAGCGCCACGCGACGATCCGTCCGTCGGCACCGAGGCCGGCCGCGATCTCGAGCACCGCCTCCGGCCGTGACGGCGACCACGTGAACTCCTCCTCGCGGGTCCACTGCAGCAGCACGGGACGGCCGGAACCCTTCGACAGGATCGCGGCCTCGATCGCGGCGTCGGCCGAGCTGTTGCGCCCATACGTGCCGCTCGTGATCTGCGGAAGCACGCGGACCCTCTTCTCGGGCAGGCCGACCGTTTTCGCGACCTGGTCGCGCACGCCGAACGGCCGCTGCGTGCCGACATACATCGTCGCGCGATCCCCGCGGACGTCCGCCACGGCGGCGCTCGGACCGATCGGCGCGCTGGCGATCGGCGGCAGCACGTAGGTCTGCGCGAGACGCAGCGGCGCCCCGCGCAACCTCGCGTCGACCTCGGCGTCCGACCGCATCGGCACCAGGGCCGTTGGGCCTTCGACCGGGATCGCGTGCCATTCGGCCTCGACGGCCGCCGCGGCCGCGCGCGCCTGATCCTCGCGCTCCGCCACGACCCCGACGACGTCGCCCTGTCGCACCACCGCGACGACCCCGGGCATCGCGCGCGCGGCGGTGTCGTCGAGCGAGCGAAGCTTCGCGCCGCGGGCCGGCGGTCGCACCATGGCGCCCCGCGCCATCCCGGGGAGGCGCACGTCGGCGACGAATCTGGCTCGGCCCGTCACGATGTCGCGCGCTTCCACGCGAGGCACCGGGCGGCCCGCGTACCTCCGCCGGTTCTCGGGCATGACGTCGACGGTCTCGGGAATCGTGCCCGCGAGCGGCTCCGAACCCCGGAGCTCGGCGTACTGCAGCCGTCTGCCGCCACCGACCACCGCACCCTCTGCGGTGTCGAGCTTCTCCCTGGGAAGGCCGAGTTTCGCGCTCGCGCGCTCGATGAGCTCGTGCCGCGCGAACGCCGCCGCCTTGCGCAGCAGCGGGGCCTCCTGCGCGACCGAGTGACTCCCGAACGTGCCGAAGTCGAACGGCACCTGGTCGGTGTCTCCGAGCACGACGCTCACGCGCTCGATCGGGACATCGAGCTCGTCGGCCACGATCTGCGCGAAAGCGGTGCGAATCCCCTGGCCGAACTCGATCTTGCCGGACAGCGCGGTGATCGCCCCATCGGGCTCGATGCGGATCCGCTGCTCCAGGCGCTCGGGCTCGCGCCGGTCCCACATCAGGACGAAGACGCTCTTTGAATCGCGCGGATCGCCCGACCGTAGACGCCGCACCGGCACAGGTTGCCGGCGAGCGCGTCGCGTATCGACGTCTCGTCGGGCTTCGGATCGCGTCCGAGGAGCGCCGCGGCCGAGATGATCATGCCGCTCGTGCAGTACCCGCACTGCATCGCGTCGAGGTCGACGAACGCCTGCTGCACCGGATGCAATCCGTTTTTGGCGAGACCTTCGACCGTCGTGATCTGCATGCGCGCGGCCTGATCGGCCGTGAGGAGACAGGACGCGACCGCGCGGCTGTCCGCGATCACGTAGCAGGCACCGCACTGGCCCCGGCCGCAGCCGTAGCGCGTTCCGGTCAGGTCGAGGTCGTCGCGCAGCACCGAAAGCAACGATGCGTTTGGCGGGACATCGACCTCGCGGCGCTCGCCGTTCACCGTGAGCGCGAGCTTCACGCGAGCTCCGGCAGCCGTACTCGTACGGCGGCGATGAGAACCTCCCGAGCGATCGTGTCCGCCATCGCCGCTATGTCGCCGGACAGGGCGCGATCGTCGTCCAGGCGCGCGGAACGCTCCCGCACGACCCGTCGCGCCTCCTCTACCCCGGGTCCCGCCGTGGCGTCGAGCAGGTCGAGTCCCTGCGCCGCGCAGAGCGCCTCGATCGCGAGTACCTCACGTGTGTTGCGCACGACGTCGGCGAGCTTGTGCGCGGCGTGCACCCCCATGCTCACGTGATCCTCCATCCCGGCCGACGTCGATACCGACTCGACCGATGCTGGGAACGCCCGCAGCCGGTTCTCGGTGACGAGCGCCGCGGAGGTGTACTGGGCGACCATGAAGCCGGAGTTCATCCCCGGGTTCCGCGTGAGGAATGGCGGCAGCCCGCTCGTATGCCCGTTCGTCATCCGATTCACGCGCGCTTCGCTGATGTCCGCGAGCTCGGCAACGGCGATCGTCGCCAGGTCCAGCGCGATCGCGACGGGCTGGCCGTGGAAATTGCCCCCGCTCACGACGCGGTGATCCTCGGCGAAGACGATGGGATTGTCGGTCACCGAGTTGATCTCGATCTCGAGGACTCTTCGGACGTACGCGAGCGCGTCGCGCGTTGCGCCGTGTACCTGGGGCATGCAGCGCACGGAGTACGGATCCTGTACCCGCGGATCGCCGACTCGATGCGATGCGACGTTCGGGCTTCCGGCCATGAGCGATCGCAGGTTCGCGGCGACGGCCTGCTGGCCCGGATGCGGCCGAGTCGCGTGGAGCTCGGCATCCCATGCGCGGTCGGTGGAGCGCAGCGCCTCGGCGGACATGGCACCGACCACGTCGGCCGTCGTCGCGAGCACCTCGGCGTCGTGAAGCGCGAGGCAGCCGATCGCGGTCATGACCTGGGTGCCGTTGATGAGCGAGACCCCTTCCTTCGGGCCGAGCTCGATGGGCTTCAGACCCGCCGCCTTCAAGGCCTCCGCGCCAGGCCTGCGCGTGCCCTGATCGATCGCCTCGCCCTCGCCGATCAGGACGAGGGCCGCGTGCGCGAGCGGCGCGAGATCGCCGGATGCGCCGACGCTTCCGTGCCGCGGGATCGCCGGATGCACGCGCCGATTGACCATGTCGCAGAGGAGATCGATGACCTCGGCCCGCACACCGGATCGGCCAGCCGCGAGCGTGTTGGCGCGCAGGACCAGGATCGCGCGGACGACATCCTCCGGAAGCGGTGGTCCCACCCCGACGGCGTGGCTGCGCACGAGGTTGCGCTGCAGTGCGCGGAGCTGGTCGTGCGGAATGCGCACGGTCGCGAGATCGCCGAAGCCGGTGTTGATGCCGTAGACGGGATCGTCCGCTTGAGCGATCTCCGCGACGACCTTCGCCGCTTGCTGGACCTGGCGCTCGGCGGCACGGTCCAGGCCGACGGCCACGTCGCGGCGCGCGATGGCGACGACGTCCGCGATGCTGAGGTCGTGGCCCGTGAGCCTGAGGGTGGCTATTTCAAGTTCTCGCGGTACCAGGCCCCGAGCTTGGTGTAGTGCTCGGCCGCGCCCACGGTCCATCGCTTGTCTTCGGGTCGTGCCTCGCGAACGACCTTGGCTGGGACCCCGAGGACGAGCGTCCGCGCCGGCGGAGAGAACTTCTCGGGGAGGACCGCTCCCGCACCGATGATCGTTTCCTCGCCGATCACGTTGCCGCCCACGAGCACGGCGGCCTGCCCGATGAGCACGTTTCGTCCGATCACGCTTGAGTGCACCAGGGCGTTGTGCCCGATCGTGACGTCCGGCCCAACGAGCGTGGGCTCGCCTTCGTCGGTGTGGATCGTCGAGTTGTCCTGGACGTTCGAACGCTCACCGATGACGATGCGGTCCATGTCGCCGCGCAGCACGGTGCCGAACCATACCGACGCGCCACTCTGCACGGTGACGTCGCCGATGAGCACGGCCGTCGGCGCGATGAATGCGTCTGGAGCGACCTTCGGTGTCTTACCCCGGTAGCCGTAGAGCGGCACGTCAGGAACAATAGTGCGATGAAGACCCGCGACCTTCGCGTCACCGGCTATCGGCCCCTGGTGCCGCCCGCGATCATCCTCGAGGAGCTGCCGCTTTCCGAGGCTGGTTCACGACTTGTCGCCAAGTGGCGTGAGGAGCTCACCGCGATACTGTCGCGGTCGGACGACCGCCTCATCGCGATCGTCGGCCCCTGCTCGATACACGATCCGGTCGCCGCGCTCGATTACGCGCGACGCCTTCGGTCCCTGGGGGACGAGCTGCGGGACGACGTCGTCGTGATCATGCGCGCGTACTTCATGAAGCCCAGGACGAGCGTCGGCTGGAAGGGTCTCGTCTCGGACCCGCATCGCGACGGCTCCTTCCGCATCAACGACGGACTTCGTCTGACGCGCCGCCTGCTTCTCGACCTCGTCGAGATCGGAGTGCCCGCGGCGTGCGAGTTCGTCGACCCGATCTCGCCGCA
Organism: Chloroflexota bacterium; assembly: GCA_038040265.1. GTDB lineage: Bacteria > Chloroflexota > Limnocylindria > P2-11E > P2-11E > 3-1-20CM-2-70-9. The sequence continues at coordinate 30,411 of JBBPIP010000003.1, forward strand.
GTACACGAGCGACCTCGTCGCGTGGGCGGCGATCGGCGCGCGCACCACGGAAAGTCAGGTGCACCGCGAGCTCGCGTCGGGGCTGTCGATGCCGGTCGGCTTCAAGAACGGCACGGACGGGAGCGTGCAGGTGGCGATCGACGCCGTGCGCGCCGCCCGCGAGCCGCACAGCTTCATGGGCGTCACCGAGCAGGGCCTGGCCGCGATCGTCGAGACCGGCGGAAATCCGAGCGCGCACGTCGTCTTACGCGGCGGGACGCCCGGTCCGAACCACGATTCCGCGAGCGTTCGGCGAACGCTCGACGCCCTGGCCGTCGCTTCGTTGCCGGCGCATCTGGTGATCGACCTCTCGCACGGCAATAGCCTGCGCGACTACGCGCGCCAACCGGGGGTTGCGCGCGAGGTGGCCACACAGGTCGCGGCCGGTGAGCAGGGCATCGTCGGCGTGATGGCCGAGAGCTTCATCGTCGAAGGGCGCCAGGATGCCGACGCCGAGCCGCTCGTCTACGGGCAGAGCATCACGGATGCATGCATCAGTTGGGATTCGACGGTCGCCGTGATGAGAGAGCTTGCCGGAGCGGTACGCGCGCGGCGCGAGACTAGTTCGAGCGCTCGATCAGCCGATAGCCGAAACCGCGCGCCGTCTCGATCGACACCTCGCTAACCTCCGCCTGCTCGAGCTTCTTGCGCAGACGTCCGACGTGGACGTCGACCAGGCGGGTGTCGCTTCCCGGCTCATAACTCCACACACCGACCAGCAGATCGTCGCGGGTGAACACGCGGCTCGGCTCGCCGGCAAGCGTGCGAAGTAGCTTGAACTCCGTAGGTGTCAGCGGCAGCTGCTTTTCGCCGGCGATCGCCTGCATGCTGGCGAGGTCGATGACGAATCGCCCGAACCGGAGCTGCCGATCTCTCGAGTGGTCGTTGTGAGCGCGGTCGCGGCGGAGCAGTGCCTCGACACGCGCGGCGAGCTCGTCGTTGTCGAACGGCTTCCCGAGATAGTCATCCGCTCCGATGCGCAGACCGACGACGCGATCAGGCGGGTCGTCCTTCGCCGAGAGGAACAGGACCGGGACATCTGAGTTACGCCGAAGCTGCAAGCAGAGGCTGATTCCGTCGACCGCCGGCATGAGGACGTCGAGCGTGACCAGGTCGGGGTGAAATTCGTTGAACGTATCCATGGCTTGGCGGGCATCGGTGATCGCTTTGACCTCGTGGCCGGCTTCCTCCAGCACGGTACCGACGAGGCGAGCGACATCTCGATCGTCGTCGACAATGAGGATTCGCCCGCCCAGCGCATCGCGTCGTGGGGAGGGGGCGGTTTCTTGCTCGAGCATCTGTAACGAAAGACGGCAATAAACGTGCCGTTTGTGACGGCGAGCGCCCGCTCGTATGGGAGCACTCACAGCACACGGCTAGACGAGCGCTGTATTCACCTGGATTAGCCTCTCGGCGAGCCATGCGCTCTTTGCCCCGACATCGTCTGGCCAGGGCGTGAAAAAGAGGCGATCGGTCTCGTCTTCGATCTTCTGGCGCGCGGCGGCGCCCCGAGAGGTCGCCTTCAGGTCATCGGCCTCGACAAGGCCGTCCCTCCGGAGGCGGGCGAGGGCGGCGCTGATGTCCTCGGCGCGCTGGTGCGGCACCAGGTCCGCGAGGGCGGCTTCGTCAGCGGCCTCCTCGCGCCACAGTCTCGTGAGCAACTCGATCTCCGGCCCAGAGAGGTCCGAGGCGCGCCACGCCGCCATATGGCAGTCGTCGCGCACCTGCCAGAGGCCATAGACCGCGGCGTCGAGCTGGGCGAACGATCCCGCCGGCGGATCGTCGGCGCGATAGACGAACGCGAACGGCGTGTGCTGCCGTGTTGAGGGCTCGGACGCCTTGGCGGCGGCGAGGAACGCCCGATCCAACAGGCGTGCGAGCTCGGCGAGCTCTTCTTTGGGGAGGGGACTCTGCGTCGCGTAGTGCGCTCGAGCCGCCTCGTGCATCGCCGCGGCAAGCCCGCGGCCGTTCTCGGTGAGGTACCAACGGCCGCTCCGCTCCTCGGCGAGGCCGGCCCCGCGCACGGCGGCCGCCATCGGGAGCCAGCGCCCCTGGATGGTGCCGTAGACGCTCGTGAGGTCGCCAGGTTCGGCGCTCGCGCCGCGGTCTCCCCGGTAGGACAGGTTGATCGCCCAGACGAAAGCGGGCCGGTCCAGTCCGAGCTCCTCCGTCTTCTGGAGCGGAAAGGTCATCTTCGCGCGTCGCTTGGTCAGGAAAAGGGGAAGAAGCGGTGGGATCTCGACTGGGTATGGCTGCCTCACCCGGCCATTCTGCCCAAACTCCTAGCGCGCTGAGCTTTGCTGCTCGCGCTCGGCGTCCTCGACGCAATAGGGGGTCTCCGGCACGAGCTCGAGCCGGGCTGCGGGGATCTCTTTTCCGCAGATGACGCAGCGACCGTATTCGCCGCGCTCGAGTCGGCGGAGCGCCTCATCGATGAGGCCGATACGGGCTTCGAACATCGTTTGCCGCGCGAGGTCGAGCTCCCGGGCCTCCGTCTCGCTTGCCACGTCCGCCGGGTGCTGGTCGGCGAGCGCGATGTCGCCACCGCTATCGCGCTGGGATACGGCAAGGCGCTCTTTGATTCGTTCGACCGTCGCCTCCAGGTCGGCACGTCCGCGGTCGAGTCGCTCGCGCATCGCCTGTGAGTCCATGTCGCCTCCCGTGCGCCAGAATTGCCGCGTGCTGCCACAGGACGTCAGCAAGCAGCGTTCCGACCTGCATCTTCTCGACGTCCGCGAGCAGGACGAATGGGATGCCGGACATATCGAGGGTGCGCAGCACATCCCGCTCGGCGAGCTCGGCGCACGCCTGGCCGAGGTGCCGAGGGAGCAGGTGGTCGTTGCGGTGTGCCGCAGCGGCTCGCGAAGCGATCGCGCCGCCAAAGGTCTGCGCCTGAGTGGGTTCAAGGCCGAGAACCTCGATGGTGGCGTGACAGCGTGGACGCGCGCCGGTCTCTCTCTGGTCGCCAAAGGCGGCGTGCCCGGGCGCGTTATCTAAGGAGCTTGTCTCAGCTCGCCTGGCTCTCGACCGACGGCAAGAAGCTTCTCGTCACGCGCATCCTGCGTACGTTCGCGTACGGCTACCTCACGGTCGTCATCGCGCTCTACCTCGCGGAGCTCGGCCTGGATACGATCCAGGTCGGCCTGGTTCTCTCCGCGGCGATCCTGGGCTCGGCCCTGATGACGGTGCTGTGGGCCCTCGCCGCGGATCGTTTCGGGAGGCGCCGCACTGTTGCGACGATGGCCGTGCTCATGATCGCGGGCGGGCTGCTCTTCGCCTTCGGCTCGAGCTTTTGGGTGCTCCTTCTTGGTGCGTTCACCGGCACCATCTCCGCGACGAGCTCGGAAGTGGGCGCGTTCCTCACCGTCGAGCAGGCGATTCTCCCGCAGACCGCGCCGCCCGAGCGCCGCACGTGGCTCTTCTCCATCTACGCGTTCGTCGCGAACATCGCCCAGGCGGCGGGGTCGCTCTTCGCCGGTGTGGTCGGGGCCTTTGCCGCGCTCGGTCTGAGCGGCGCGGACGCGTACCGTCCCCTCTTCGTCATCTACGCCGTCGTCGGTCTGCTCAACCTCGTCATCTTTCTGAGCCTTTCGGAGAAAGTCGAAGCCGCACGCGTCGAAGGGGCGCGGCGTTTCCTCGGGGTGCATCGTTCCGCCGGTACGGTCGCGCGACTGAGCGCGCTCTTCGGCCTCGACGCGTTCGCGGGCGGCCTCGTCGTGCAGTCGCTCGTCGCCTACTGGTTCTTCATTCGCTGGGGCTTCGAACCAGGCCAGCTCGCCGTCCTCTTTTTCTTCGTGAACATCCTCTCGGGCATCTCGCTTTTGGCCGCGGGCTGGCTCGCGAGTCGCATCGGTCTCATCAACACAATGGTCTTCACCCATCTGCCTTCGAACGTCCTGCTCCTGCTCGTTCCCCTCATGCCGACGGGCGCCCTCGCGGCCGCGGTGTTCCTCGCGCGAATGAGCATCTCGCAGATGGACGTGCCGACGCGGCAGTCCTACACGATGGCCGTCGTCGATCCGGATGAGCGCACCGCCACCGCCGGTCTCACCAATGTCGCCCGCAACGTGGCCACCGCACTCTCGCCGACGGTGACCGGGTGGGCGTTCAATGTCGCCGCACTCGGGCTCCCTTTCTTCGTCGCGGGCGGCATCAAGATCGTGTACGACCTTCTCGTGTTCTTCTCGTTCCGCGGGCTGCGGCCGCCCGAGGAAGGTCCGTCGGACGGGAGCTGAGCGACCGGGAACGCCGCTACCCTAGGCGCATAGCCGAGCAGAGCACCTCCGACACGCGCCATCTCGACCGCGATTGGCTGCGCCAACATCTCGCGGACGAACGACGTGAGTCCGACCTTCTCGGAGAGATCCGCGAGGCGCTCTTCGGACTGCAGGACGGGTTGGTGAGCACGCTCGCCGTAGTCAGCACTGTCGGCGGCGCGACGGGAGAGCGATACCCAATCGTCGTCGCGGGGATCGCTTCCGCCCTGGCGGGTATCTTCTCGATGGCGGCCGGTGAATACCTTTCCTCGAAAAGCCAGCGCGAGATCTATCTGGCCCAGATCGACAACGAGCGCGATGAGGTGCGAGAACGACCCGACGAGGCGGAGGCGGAGGTCGCCTTTCTCCTCGAGTCCGAGGGCCTTCCGGCCGAGGCCGCACGCCGTGTGGCCGCCGAGCTCGCGCGCGAGCCAAAGGTCCTTCTGAAGACGATGGTGGAGAAGGAGCTCGGCCTGGTGGTCGACGAGGGCCACGGCCCGCTGCAGGGCGCGATCATCATGGGCGCGTCGTTCGGCCTGGCATCGCTCGTCCCGATCGTGCCGTACCTGCTGCTGCCGCCCGCGGGGGGTGCGATTTGGGTCTCGCTGATCCTCTCGGGGCTGGTCGTTTTCGGGATCGGTGTCGTCAAAGCGCGATGGACCAAGCGCAACCCGATCGGCTCCGGCCTCGAGGTCCTGGCCCTCGCCGCGTTCGGCGGGATCGCTGGCTACTTCTTCGGTTCACTTCTGCCTGGGCTCCTCGGGGTCGCCGGGATCAGCGCGATCTAGATCAATCTCTCGGCTCAGGGGCAGGGGCCCCTGGGCGCGAAGCGACCGAGGAGACACGCTCAAGGCTGGAGCAGGGGCAGGGGCCCCTGGGCGCATAGCGACCGCTCGTCGCGGGTAAACCGCTCCTCGCTCGGCCTGCTCTCGCCGCCCGAGAACGCGCGCTAGAGTGCGCGCGAGTTGCTGATCGAGCAGTTCTTCGACGCGGGCCTGGGGCATGCGAGCTATCTCGTCGCGGACCCCGATGCGGGTGTCGCGTTCCTCGTCGACCCCGACCGGAACCTCGACACGTATCTCGCGGCGGCCGCGCGTCTCGGGGTCCTGATCACAGACTCGTTCGAGACGCACGTCCACAACGACTACGTCTCAGGGTCCCGCGCCCTCGCCGACCTTCGCCCGATCACGGTGCACGCCGGACAGAATGCGGAACTCGCGTACCCACACGCTTCGCACGCGGACGGCGAGGTCATACAGGTCGGCGAGCTCGCGGTGCGTTGCGTAGCGACGCCCGGTCACACCCCCGAGCACGTCGCTTATCTCGTCGCCGATCTGCGTCGATCCGACGATCCGCAGTACCTCTTCTCGGGCGGCGCGCTCCTCGTGGGGCAGATCGCGCGCGTCGACCTTCTCGGTCCCAAGCTCGAGGAGGAGCTCGCGCGATCGGCCTACGACACACTTCGCGATCGCGTTCTGCCGCTCGCCGACTACGTCGCGGTCTTTCCGACGCACGGCGGCGGCAGCGCGTGCTCAGCCGAGGTCGCAGGCTCGCGCTGGACCACGCTCGGATTCGAGCGACGTCACAACCGCGTCGCGCGTTCGGCCGCGGGCGATTATCCGGCGTTTCGAGCGACGATCGACGAGGGGTTGCCGATCGCACCCGCTTACTACCCTCATGTCCGCGCGCTCAACGCGCGCGGCGCGCCGATCCATCCGCGCGCTCCATTGCCCTTCTTACGGGAGATTCCTCGGGGCGCGGTACGCATCGACCCGCGGCCGCCGCACGTGTACGGGCCGGGCCATCGACCCGACGCGCTCAACGTGGTCGCGAACGATTCCTTCGCGGCGCGAGTCGGAGCAGCGGTAGCGTTCGGGTCGCCCATCGTCATCCTCACAGTCGACGCCGAACAGGCCGAGCGGCTCCGCCAACAGCTCTCGGTCATCGGCTATGACGACGTCCGTGGTTATGCCTCTCCCGATCCGGCACCCGGTGAGGAGTCGCGGCGCATCGAGCAGCTCGATCCTCGAGCGGCCGCCGCACGCGCAGCCGAGGGCGCACTTCTCCTCGACGTTCGCGAGATGTCTGAATGGAATTCGGGTCACGCGCCAGACGCGGTTCACATTCCATACGAGCAGCTTCGCGAACGCGCGCACGAGATCACTGTCGACCGTCCGGTCGTCACCTACTGCGCCAGTGGCGTCCGCTCGAGCCTTGCGTCGAGCATGCTCGAGGCGTCAGGGCACGACGTTGCGAATCTCCGCGGTGGGTTCACCGCCTGGCGCAACGCTGGACTTTCGATAGCCGAGAAATAACGCCGCCAAAGGCATATTTCCTGCTCGATCGGTGGGCGTGGCGATTCAACCGGGGTTCTTTCTCTAGGTAACGCGTTGCCAAGCAAGGAACCGCTATCACCGCAGAATGGTCGTATGCGTATCGCTTTCGTCGCCTCCGCCGTTCCTCGACGCTGCGGGATCGCCACTTTCACCGCCGACTTGATGGCGGCTGTAAAGGCGGCCGACCCAGCGGTCCGTTGTGTCGCTGCCGCGATCGACGAACCGAACACAGCGCGCCCGTACGGCCCGGACGTTCGGTGGCGCATCAAGCAGGGCGACAAGGAGAGCTACCGGGCCGCGGCGCGCGCGATCAATGAGTCATCCGTCGACGTCGTTAACCTCCAGCACGAGTTCGGTCTCTATGGAATCTGGCGTGACGGGATCTACGAGGATCACGCCGTGCCGTTCCTCGAGGAGCTCAAGAAGCCCGTGATCACGACCCTCCACACCGTTCTTCCGAAGCCCGAGCCCGAGATCCGTGAGGTCGTGCGTCGCATCGCGGCGCGCAGCACGAGCGTGGTCGTCATGGCGGAGACCGCGGCCCGGCTCCTGGCCGATGTCTACGGCATTGCGCAGCGCCCGGTGGTCATCCAACACGGAATGCCGGCGATCGTCCCGCGTGGACGGCATCGGCTGAAGCGCCAGCTCGGCGTGGAGCACCGCACGATCCTCTCGACCTTCGGTCTCGTCGATCCGCGGAAGGGCCTCGAGTACATGATCGCGGCGATGCCCGAGATCGTTGCCCGCCATCCCAACGCTCTCTACTTGATCGTCGGGCAAACGCATCCCGAGCTTCTGAAGAAGGCCGGCGAGCAATATCGGAACGAGCTCGTCAGCAATATCGAGAGCTCGGGCATGTCCGATCATGTGCGCTTCGTGAATCAATACCTGACGCAGCGCGAGATCGTCGACTACCTGCTCGCGACGGACGTCTACGTGACGCCGTACCTCGACCTCAACCAGATCACGAGCGGCACGCTCGCGTACGCGCTCGGCGCCGGCAAGGCGATCGTGTCGACGCGCTATCTCCACGCCGCCGAGGCGCTCGCCGACGGGCGAGGCCTCCTCGTCGACGTCCGCGATCCGGCCGGGCTCGCGCGCGCGGTGCTCGCGATCCTTGACGATCCGACTCTCAAGGGTGAGCTCGAGCGGCGCGCGTACGACTACGGCAAAGAGATGGCGTGGCCGAATGTGGGCCGACGCGTGCTCGCGCTCAGCCGCGAGCTCCTGGAGCCTTCGACGGCGGTGAGTACCGTCGAGGAGCCGATCGTAGACACAGAGACCATTCCGAGCGCATGACGACACTTCGCGTAGATCGCACGACCGGGCTCGGTCGCCGCCTCGAGCAGAACCCGCTCATCACGTCGAAGGACGTGAAGCCCTCTCTCCCAGAGCTCGAGGTTGTCTCCGTCTTCAACGCTGCGACCGCGCAGCTGGGCGGCGAGATCATCCTTCTGCTCCGGATCGCGGAGCGACCGCGGAGCGACATCGATCCGCCGCCCGATGCGATGACCCTCGACCTCGACGGATCGCATCCCGTGCTGCGGCCTCTCCCGAAGGGGTACACCAAACACGACGTCATCGGGATGTGTTTCTTGGACACGAGCGGGGGAACGCCGCGCGTCGTCGTCGCATACATTCCGAAAAACCTGCCGGGGCTCGATCTTCGAGACCCGAGGTCGATCCGGTACCGGAACAGCACGGGGGTACTCGGCGTGACGAACGAGGGATACACCGATTACCTCGCGCAGATGAGCCACCTCCGGCTCGCCCGTAGCCGCGACGGGATCAAGTTCCAGATCGATGACCGCCCGGCGATCTCTCCGGAGCACGACATCGAGGAGTACGGGGTCGAGGACCCGCGCATCACGCTGATCGATGGGACCTTTTACATCACGTACGTGTCGGTCTCCCGCTGGGGCATCACGACGAGTCTCGCGACGACGCGAGACTTCAAGTCGTACGAACGCCGCGGCGTCATCTTCCTTCCGGATCACAAAGACGTGGTCATCTTCCCGGAACGCATCAACGGCCAGTACGTCGCGCTGACGCGCCCGATGCCGCAGTCGTTCAGCCGGATCTTCGGCATCTGGATCGCGTTCTCAGACGAGCTCACTGAGTGGGGCGGCCACGAGACGCTCGCGCTTCCCCGATGGGATCACTGGGACGAGCTGCGCACCGGCGGGTCGGCAGTGCCGTTCAAGACCAAGGAGGGCTGGCTGGAGCTCTATCACGGCGTGAACCGCAATCACCGCTACGCGATGGGCGGTCTGCTCCTCGACGCGGACGACCCGCGCAAGGTGCTGGCCCGGTCTCCCGCGCCGATCCTGGCCCCCGGCGCGACATACGAACGGCTCGGCCTGTTCAACGACACGATCTTCTCGTGCGGTGTCGTCCATCTCGACGACGACACGATCCGGATGTACTACGGAGCCGCGGACTCGTGTATCGCGGCGGCCGACTTTTCGGTCAAAGAGATCATCGCGAGCCTGGAGCCCTGGCCGCGATGATCAGGCAACTGGCCCGGCTGACTCGGCGTGTTCCCGCGGCCGGACCGCGTGCCCTGGCGCTCCGTGTGTACGCCAACGACGAAGACCATGGCCTCGCGGCGCGCGACCAGGGCTTCGAAGGCGTCGCCTGCGTCGATGACGCCGCGCGCGCGGTCGTGCTCCTTCTCGATCTCTACCGCGACACGGGCGATCGCCGACTCGGAGAGTGGGCGAGAGGCCTCGTCGACTTCGTGCTTTACATGCAGCGAGAGGACGGTCGTTTCCACAACTTCATCCGCGACTGGGACGGCACCATCAACACCGACGGCCCGACCTCGTACGCCGGAGGCACCTTCTGGCAGGCGCGAGCCGTGCGCGCGCTCGCGAAAGCACACCTCGTCCTCCGCGACCCGCGGGTCGCCGTGCCGCTCGCACGCGGGTTCGCCTTCGCGACGGAAAATCCCGCGCCGCCTGACGTGCGGACCATTCACGTGCTCGCCGCCCTCGACCTCATGCGGGTCGGACTGACACTCGTCCTACGCGAGACGCTCGAGCGCTGGTGCGACGAGATCGCCAACTGCCGCGAGGGCGGCGTGCTGCTGAATTCCCCTGCCGAGACGGCGCCCCCGCACCTCTGGGGTCACGTCCACGAGGGCGTCCTAGCCGAGGCCGCGCCGCTCCTCGATCGGCCGGATCTCCTGGATCTCGCGCGGCAGAGCGCGAACTCGTTCCTTGTGCCGCAGATCGAGCGTGCGTTTCCTCAGGCCACCGTTCAGCCGTATGGTGTCGCCGCCGCCGTCTACGCGATGGACCGTCTCTATCAGGCGACCGGAGAGGCCGCGTATGCGAGCTGGCGCGATCAAGCGCGCGCGTGGTTCGACGGCCGGAACAGTGCGTCGCTGCCGGTCTACGACCGCGTTCACGGACGCGTCCACGACGGGATCGACGACGGTCGGCTGAATTTTCACTCTGGCGCGGAGTCGAACATCGTCGGGGCGCAGGCCCTTCTCCCTGATGTAGCTGCGCGGGTGGGTGAGCTTCTCGACGAAGTCGGCGATCGTCTCGAGGTCGAAGCCGCCTAGATCCGCACGCGGATCCGCGTCGGCCGCGCCGCGTTGTTGGCATATCCGAGAGCGTTCCATCTGGGCGACTCGGGTTGCGCATTGCCATCGCGGTCGGTGGCTCGAGCGATCAGCACGTGATCGCCGGGATCGAGCGAGACGTGGAGCGCAAATTCGTGCCAGGCATGTGCAGCGGAGCTCGCCGGAAAAGTCGCCGAGCCCAGCGTCCTGCCCCCCTCGCTCAGTTCAACGCGGTCGACCGGAGCGCGTCCGGACCAGGCGAAGCCTCGGACCTCGATCGATGAGCCCTGGACATCGGCGCCGTCCGCCGGTGAGACGATCACCGCGCGCGGCTCGATGTTGCGGAGCGGCCGGCCTTCGATGACGTAGCGATCCTTCTGGAAGAACCCATCGAATGGTCGATCCATCACCCTGATTTCGGCGAGCCATTTCACCGAAGCCATTCCGTACCACGTGGGCACGATGAGACGGAGTGGTCCGCCGTGTTCGGGTGGAATGGGTTGACCATTCATCGCGTATGCCACGAGGACGTCGCCGCCGCGGGCGATCTCGATCGGAAGCGAACGCTCGTAGGCGATGCGTCTGCCCAGACCCTTTGGCACTCCTTCGTCCGCCCCGCGAAAGAGAACCTCGACCGCGGACGGAAGCCACGAGCCTCCGAGGACCGAGTCGAGCGGAGCGCCCGTCCATTCCGCCGTGCCCACCGCACCGAGGCCCCACTGCTCTCCGGGCGCGGGAGGGTCCAGGAATCTGCGCCCGTTGCCCGCGCACTCGAGCGTGACGGCAAGCGTGCGCGGAGGCAGCGCTCGGATCTCGTCGAGCGTCACCGATCTGGCGGTGGCGACGGCGCCGCCTATGCGGATCTCTTCTGGACCGACCGGAATACCGAAATGCGTTCGGACGTAGTGGCGGCCCGCGGGCACGATCGCTCCGTGTTGCCGATCGAGTTTGGTCTCTGCGTTCAGAGGTTGCTCGCTCAAGACGAGCAGATCGCGTTCGGGCACAAGGTCAGTCTGCCAGCGGCAGCGGACTAGCATCGCGAGGGATGCCCAGGCGGCTAGCGAACCTAGCCCTTCTCTCCGCGGTGACCTCGCTTCTCGTCAGTGGCGTGATCGCGTGGCTGCTCCCCGATGACGCCGCGGGCTTTCTCTTTGTCGTGCATCGCGTCGCCGGGATCACCCTGGCGCTCGCACTCGTGTGGAAGTACGCGATCGCGCGGCGGTCACTCCGCCGGCGCGGGCTCTCCGGCGACGGGGTGTGGATCGGGCTCCTGACCGCGACCGCGACCGTAGCGACGGTCGGCCTCGGCCTCGCGTGGACCGCCGGGTTCGTCTCCTTCGATCGACCCTTCGGATATTCCGCGTTGAACCTGCACGTCATCGCCGGCCTGGTGCTGGGAGCGCTCGTCGTCGCTCACGCCCTCAAGCGCGGAGAGTCCCGCCCGGCGCTCGTGACGCTCGTCGGCCGTCGCGCCGCGGTCCGCGGGCTCGGGCTGCTCGCCGCCTCACTCGTCGTGAGCGTTGTGCTCGATCGGGTCGCGCTCGCACGGCGCGCGAGCGGATCGCGCCACGCGGGCTCGTTCACAGGCAATGCGTTCCCCGTGACGATCTGAGCCTCGACAGCGTGCCCAGCGTGGACGTCGCGACCTGGCGTCTTCGAGTCCGAGGAGGAGCTGCCCCTCCGGTCGACCTTTCGTATGCCGATATCGCGGCTCTTCCTCACCGCGAGGCATCGGTCGTGCTCGATTGCACCGGCGGTTGGTGGAGCGAGCAGGTCTGGTCGGGCGTTTCGCTATCGGAGCTGCTCAACAGGACCGGGATGAGCGAGGCTGCGACACGTGTCGAGGTGATCTCCGTTACCGGTCATCGATGGACGTTCGACCGCTCGGATGCCGAACAGGCGATTCTGGCGACGCATGTCGGTGGAGAGCCCCTGTCGGCTGGACACGGGTATCCGCTCCGCCTCGTTATCCCAGGTCTTCGCGGATTCTTATGGATCAAGTGGGTCGGAGAGGTCTTCACGGCCTGAGAATGCGAGCGGTGGGTCTGACATCCTGAGACGCCTTCTTCCAGTCTCCGTGGCGGTGGTGGCCGTCTCGGTGGCGATCCTTCTGGTCGCGAACACCGCGATGAGCGGCATCCAGCTCGGCGGAATCAGGATCGGACCCGTCGTGGGACCGCGAGCGGATCCGAATTACGTGCCGGCCGGAGCGCCGCTTGGGATGATCGGTGCCGACCCTGATGATCCGGACGATCCCTGGTCGGCGGCCGCGCCGCCAGGCGGTGTGATCGTCCAAACGCCGGGACCGACGGCGGCTCCGAACGCCACCGGCACGCTCCGGATCCCCGTGCCGAAGAACGTTCCGACCGGTCCGCGGCGCGTCGCAATCCAGGCCGGCCACTGGAAGAGCGATGAAGCGCCCGACGAGCTCCGGCGTCTCATACCGCAGACCGGCGCCGAGTGGGAAGGCGTGACCGAGGTCGAGATCAACCTCGATATCGCTCAGCGCGTCGGAGTCATTCTCAACTCGAAGGGAATCGCGGTGGACATCCTGCCGACGACTATCCCCGTTGGCTATGTGGCCGACGCGTTCGTGGCATTGCATGGAGACAGTGACGGAGTTGGCGTGGCGAGCGGATTCAAGATGGCGCACGGTGCGCGACGCGGACCGTACGAGGACGCGCTACTGACTGACATCAAGGACGCGTATGGCGCAGCGACCGGACTTGATTACGACGCCACCCGAATCAGCCGTAGCATGACTGGCTACTTCGCTTTCAACTGGAGCCGATTCCAACACGCCGTCGCCGCACATACTCCGGCGGTGATTCTGGAGATGGGTTACGTCTCGAATGACGATGATCGGGCGCTGATGCTCGATCGCGCTGATCTAGTTGCGAGCGCGATCGCGGCTGGGATTACGAAATTCCTCGACGAAGCCCCACGGTCGAAGCTCTTCGGTCAGGACCTTGTGGTGCCGGCGTTTCCATCGAGGCCTTCGCGTCCGAGCGCGACTCCCTGAGTGCTACTCTTCTCCCGCGACCATCGGGTCGACAAATTCAAGGAGGCCGTTGAATGAGCGTTCGAATCGCGCGTGACGCCGCCGGCCTCCTCATCGCGGGAGCGCGCGGCAGCTTCTAGCGCCACGCGCGCGACGGCCGCACCCATCGACGTGTCTCCAACACGGAGGACGCGTGCCCGCATTGTTCCCAAGCGACTGGCTTGCCGACGCACCCTATGAAGATCGCGACCTCGGCGTGCTCAAGGCCGGCAAAGAGAGCGAGGTTTACCTTGTCTCCCGGACCGGCCCTACCCGCACGTGCCTCATGGCGGAGAAGCGGTTCAAGCCGCGGCTTCAGCGCGGCTTCCGCAACGACTACCTGTACGTCGGCGTATGGGGGGAGGGCACCCGCCATGAAGACCGTGCGATGAAGAAGCGAACCCGCTACGGCCAGGAGCATCTGCACGCGCGCTGGATAGAGCACGAGTGGTCGACGCTCGTGCGACTCGACGCGGCGGGCGTCACCGTTCCTCCCCCGGTCGAACGTGTCGAGGAGGGCTATCGGATGGCGTTCATTGGCGACGGCGATCGCGCGGCGCCGCGCCTCTCGGACGTCGACCTCGACCTCGTGACCGCGAGGCGGGTTTGGCGAGAGCTGCAGCGCGAGATCCAGCGGATCCTGGACGCCGAGCTCGTGCACGGCGACCTCTCGGCCTTCAACGTACTGTGGTGGCACGAGCGCCCGGTGATCATCGACTTCTCGCAGACGGTCGACGCGGTCGTGCATCCGGCTGCGCGCGAGCTCCTGAGGCGCGACGTCGAGCGCACCGCCGGTTACTTCCGCCGACAGGGCGTGGCGGTGGACCTCGACGCCGCTTTGGCACTGGTCGGGGACTCCCCGGCGCGCTTTGCGCACCAGGTTTTGTCATCCTGAGCATGTGTTCGGCCTGACGACGCCCTGGTGGGAGATCATCCTCCGCACCGCCGTCGTCTACGTGGTCGTGCTTTTCCTGCTTCGGGTCGCCGGAAAGCGCGAGCTGGGGCAGATGAGCCCGGTCGATCTCGTCGTGATCCTCGTCATCGCGAACGCCGTCCAGAACGCGATGACCGGCGGCGACAACTCACTGATCGGCGGCATCATCGCGGCCACGACGCTCGTCGCGGTGAACACGGCATTCGCGCGGGTCGGCCACCGGGTCCCGTATCTTCAGCATCTCTTCGAGAGCGAAGCCACTCCGCTGGTGCAGCGCGGGAAGCTGATCAAGCGCAACCTCGAGCGCGAGAACGTCGAGGAGGCGGAACTCATGATGGCCGTGCGCGAGCACGGCATCGAAGACATCGCGGGTGTCGAGGCCGCGTACCTCGAGCGCGACGGCTCGATCAGCATCATCCCCAAGGGAGCGCCCGGAAAAACAGGTAGCCGCCACATCCGTCAGTTCCGCCAACACTGAGCGCGTGAGTCGCTTCCCGCCACCTGGCCTCGCGCCGCTGGGCCACCGCAACTACGCGCTTTACTGGGTCGGCCAGCTCGTCTCGATGTCGGGCACGTGGATCGAGCTCACGGCGACTTCATGGCTCATTTATCAGCTGACCGATTCACCGTTCCTTCTCGGGCTCAACGGGGTCTTCCGTGCCGCTCCGCTCTTCGCGTTCGCGCTCATCGGCGGGACCGTAGCCGACCGGGTCGAGCGGCGGCGGCTTCTCCTCGTCACGCAAAGCATGTCGGTGGTCACGTCGCTCCTGCTCGGCACCCTCGTCGTGACCGGCCACGTCGCGTTCTGGCACGTGTACCTGATCAGCCTCGTCAATGCGACGATCGCCGCATTCGACGCGCCCGGCCGCCAGTCGCTCTTTCCCATGCTCGTCCCGCGAGCACAGCTTCAGAACGCGATCACGCTGAACGCGATGCTTTTCCAGGCCGGGCAACTGGTCGGCCCCGCCGTCGCCGGAGTTCTGATCGCTCGGGTGGGGGTCGCGTCACCGTTTTTCGTAAACGCGATCAGCTATTTCGCGATCATCGGCGCGCTTCTGGCGATGCGGATAGCCCCGATCGCGTCGCATGGGCCGCGGGGATCACTTCGTGCGGAGCTCGTCGGGGGACTTCGCTACGTGCGAGCCAGCGCAATCCTTCCGGTGATCCTCGCGATCGAGGCGGTCTTCTCGATCTTTGGACATAACCAAACACTCATGACGATCTTTGCGCGCGACGTTCTCGGTCAGGGAGCCGAAGGTCTGGGGCTGCTCCTGTCGAGCATTGGCGCAGGCGCCATTGTCGGCATGGTGGTCCTGATCCTCGTCGGCGACATCCAGCGCAAGGGCGCGTTCATGCTCGCGTCGGGCGCGATGTACGGATTGACTCTGCTCGTCTTCGCATGGTCCCGATCGTTCCCGCTTTCGGTCGCGGTGCTCGCACTGCTCGGGTTCGCGGATGCCACGTGGGGCACGATGCGCAACGCGATCGCGCAGCTCGCCGCGGGGGACGCGTACCGCGGTCGCGTGATGTCCCTCATCGTGATGGTCTCGCGCGGGCTCACGAGCGCCTCGCAGGTCGAGACCGGAGTGGCGGCGGCGCTGCTGGGAGCCCCGGGCGCGGCGACCATCGGCGCGGTCGCCATCGCAGGGACGGTAGCCGCCGCCGCCGCGCGGGCGAAAGCCCTGCGAGACTTCATTGCGCCTGGTCCGCGGCGGCAGGTTCCGCAGGTGGCGCCGGCAGGAGGGGAGTCATGAGTCCCGCTAAGAAGAGCGCGCCAAAGAAGGCCGCGACGCGCAAGACGACCCGCCGCAAGCGCGGTCCGGCCGAGCCGCGTGGGCCCGACGCGCGTGAGTCGGCGCTCGACCGCGGCGACGAGCACATCGTGGGTCTCACCGAGCGGGTGGAAAGAGCGAAGGGCTCGGTCCTCGCCGCCTATCGCGATCCGTACGCGGGACTGCCCCTCGTGCTGGCATCGCTCCCGATCGGGAGCGTCGAGGCGACGCCTTTCCAACGCGACCTTTCGAAGACCCACGCGGATCGCCTCGCGATCGCGATCGGGGCATCGGGTCTGTTCCTGGATCCCGTCATCGCGATACCGAGCGCCGACGGCTTCTGGTCTCCGAACGGACGCCACCGCCTCGCGGCCGCGAGGCAGCTTGGACTGCGCTCGATCACGGCGCTTCTGACGGACGACCCGGCGCTCGCCTATCGCATTCTTGCGCTCAACACCGAGAAAGCGCACAACCTGCGCGACCGCGCGCTCGAGGTCATCCGCATGGCGCGCCAGCTCGCGAAGGACGCGCCGCGCTCGAAGGAGTCGGAGCACGCGACGAGCTTTGAGTCGCCGGCGTTTCTCACCCTCGGTGCCGCCTATGAAAAGCGCGATCGGTTCGCCGGTTCGTCGTACAACTCGATGCTCCGGCGCGTGGATCGTTTTCTCGACACGTCGCTGCCGGCGGCGCTCCGCCAGCGGGAGCAATGGGCCGTGCGTCTGATGGACATCGACGATCGCGTTGCGGTCCACGTGAAGACACTTCAGGAGCGGGGGTTGAAGAGCCCATACCTCCGGGCGGTCATCGTCGCGCGCTGCAATCCGGTCCGCTGGGTCCCCGCAAAGAAAGGCGAGCTGCCACCTATGACGATGGCCGAGCTGCTGACGCGAATGACCGCCAACCTCCGGAAATTCGATCCCTCCAAGGTGAGGCCTCAGGACCTGGCGATCGTCGCCGCGGTGGCGCCAGAAGAGGGCTAACCGTCATCGTCCTAGCGCGAGCCCAGCCGCGGCGCCGATCGCGATAACGATCGCGGGATGCAGCGTTCCGCGGTATGTGAGAACTGTTCCGATCGCGGCGAGCGCGAGCTGCCACCAGGAAGGAGCTCCGGTGGCCGTCACGATGCCGATCCCTGTCGCGACCAACAGCCCGGCGGTCGCGAGAGCGACGCCGCGCACGAGCCCGGCGACCGGAGGTGCGAGAAGCCAGCGCCGTGCGACCGCGGTGATCGGCACGATCACGAGCGGCGGAATTGATGCGGCGAGCAACGCCATGGTGGCGCCGACGACACCGGCGACGAGGTAGCCGAGGCTGACGATGTAGAGACCATTCGGGCCGGTCGAGATGCGCCCGATGGCGATCGCCTGCACGACCTGGTCGTCGGTGGCGATCCCCGGCGCGACCAGATCGGCGCGCAGGAGCGGCAGTGACGACAGTCCGCCAAGCGACAGCGCGGAAGCTTTGAGGAAGACACCAAAGAGCGCGAGCCCGTCCATCGCTAGCCCACCGAGCTCTCGCGCGAGGTCGGCCGCTCGCGACCGAGCGCGAGAGCGCCGATCGCGGCGCCGGCTCCGATCGTGGCCAGCGTCGGTACTCCCATGTACACGGCCGAGAGGACCGCGGCGATGCAGACCGCGACATCGATCGCAAGATGTGTCCGTCCGTGCCGAGCCGCGCACGAGCAGAGCGGCGGTCGCGATCGTCATCCCTCCGGTCACGGGCGCGATGCCGGCGAGTGCGGCGCGCGCCATCGGCGATGCAGCGATGAGCCCGTACGCGGCCGTCAGCGCGACCGTGATCGCAGCCGCGGGGATCATCATTCCGGCGACCGCCGCCGCGACTCCGCGCCAACCCGCGGCGCGCCGTCCGATCAATCCCGCGAGCGCTACGAGGTGGATACCCGGCGAGAGCTGCGACAGCGCCCACGCCTCACCAAATTCGCGTGGGCTCATCCAACGCTCGCGCTCGACGGCGAGGCGTCGAATCAGTAGCAAAGTACTAGTACCGCCGCCCACGGATTGCGTTCCGACCGTCACCCAAGAGCGGGTCAACCTCGCCAACATGGCCGTTAACCTAGCGGTGATGGATGTGGTGGGTCGCCAGGAAGCTCCTGTCTTCACCTGGAATCCGGTCGAACAGATGTGGGTCCAGGAACGTGGCGGCGCGGCTAAACCGCCCCCGGCCCCGCATGACGTTCACGCGATCCAAACATGGTTCCTCGATTCGGACGAGAACGAGTGGATCCAAACGGTCCTTGGTCCAATGGGCCGTCAGCTCGCCGCGCAATGGCGAGGTGCGTACCGCGTGCCGGACACCGCGATCTCACGTCCGGCGAAGACCGCGACGAAGCGGAGTCCGCTGCCGATCCTCATCGCTGGTGTGGTTTTGATCGCGCTCATCGGCGGCGTTGCCGTCGCGGCCCCCGGGCTCATGAATCCGACCGCGACGCCGACGCCTTCAGGCCCGGTCGCTGTGACAGGTGCTACCGGTCCCGACCCCTCGACCGCGCCGACCGCGCCGACCGCGGCGCCGACTGCAGAGCCGACGCCCGAGCCAACTCAAGCCCCGGCTACTCCGGTACCCGCGACCGCACGTCCTCGTCCGGCCGGGCCGTCGTACACGTTGAAGAACGGCACGGTCGTGACCTACACGGGACCTCTCAGCGCGGTGCGGAATGCGACGCTTCCCGCATCGTTTGCCGTGGTGCTCGCGAACGGTCGGGTCGGCGGCGGCTCGTTCGGCGTCTTCATGGAGGACCCGAGCTCAGCGGCGAACCGTCGTGCCATGAACGGAACGCTCGATGGCAACGGCCGCATCCTGCTGCAGGTACCCACGAACGTCGTCGCCGGCGCATACCAGCTCCTGTTCTCTTACGGCGGAGAGACCGCCCAGATCGCGACCGTCTCGGTCCGCTAGCTCCTACGGGGCGCGCACCGTCACGATCCAGAACACCCCGAAGTCCTCCATCCACTGAGCGCCCTCGATCAGCGGGCGGATCGCGAGGCGATATGTTCCCGGAAGCGATGGCGCGACGATGGTGAACTCGAACCACGCGACCTGATTCGGTCCGACCCACTCGGCCGGCTGCGCGGCGACGCGATTGTGCCGAGGCCATCCCGTGTTCGGAGAGCCGGCGCCACCGTCGCCGCCGAGGGTCGAAGCGCGGTCCTGACCAGGCTCGGGGTTCCAAGTCCCTAGGTAGGCGACCTGACCCATCGTGTCCGCGAGCCAGCCGCGGGTTCCGCTGTTGTAGTAGGCGACGACCGCCGTCGAGGTCTGGCCCGGGCAGAGGGTCGAGTACCCACTCTGTCCGTACCAAGTTGCATGGAAGCCCGCCATTCCGGAATTGCGGATCGGCGGAGGCGCGATTCCGGGGCCGTCCGTCCGCTGACAGGGCTGGGGTGAGGGCGACGGTGTCGGCGTGGGCGTCGGGGTCGGGGTCGGTGTTGCCGCGCCGAGCATGCTCACCTGGCCTGCCACCATCGTCGCCTGTCCGAGAACGCCACCGGTCACGCGCGTGGAGGTAGTCGTGACCCGGTACGTGCCGACCGGAAGATCCACGAAGCCGAACCATCCGGTGCCGTCGCTCGTCGTTATTCGCAGGATCACCCCCGAGCCTATGTCGACCATCTGCACGACCGCGCCGGTGAGCGGAGTCCCGTCGGTCGCGACCGCCGTCCCGCGCAGGTGCCCGAAGATCGGCTGGGTCTTCCACGTCATCGCGGGGATCGGCGGAATGTCGGCGAAGCTCGGCGGCGCGACCGTGTCGTACGCGGACGGCTGCGTCAACGCGTTGATGAGCTCCGCGCGGCCGGCCGCGCCGCTTCGCGTGCCCGCATCGGTCAGCGCGTCTGGTGTGCGATAGGAATATCCGACCCAACCGATCCCGCTGTTTCCGGACGGGCTCGGAGCGACGGCGCGACGGACCTGGCTGACGGTCCCGGCGATGTCGTTCAGATACGGCGCCGACCCGATCGCGACGGAGCGCCGGTACTGGTTGTCCTTCGCGAAGTCGTTCCACTCGTCGTACATCTGGCGCTGGTTCGCTAGTGACTCACGCTTGTAATTCATGGGAATGGCCGTGTCGACGATCCCCTCGCGAAGCCACCCACGCCAATCCTGAAGCTGCTCGGCGTACGCGCGCGTGCTCTCCCAGCCGCCGGTGCTCTGCGGCCCGTACCCGTAGGTGATGGTGTCCGCGGAGATGCGCACTCTCGATTTGATCGCCGTCGATTCGAGATAGATCCGGCGCACGATCGCGGTGATCTGATCGCGCCGCCACTGGGTCCACTGCTGATCGTTGGTCGCTGGTGTCCCGGTGCGTCCGGTCTCGGTCTGGAAGCGCTCGAGCGCGGTCGGGTTATAGCCCCACGATGGAACGCCGCCGAGGTTGCCGTCGGGGTACCTGATGCGGTCGAGGTTGATGCCGTCGATGTCGTAGTTCCGCACCAAGGCGGTAGCGGTATTCGCGACCCAGGCTGCGGCGTCGGGGTGCCCCGGATCGAGATACCAGTCGTCGCCGAGCTTCGAAACACCGTCGGAACGCGGCATGATCCAGTTAGCGCGGCCCGAGGCTGCGGGTCCATGCAGATTGAAGATGTGATTCGGGTCCTTCGGCGCCGTGGTGCTGTTCCACATCGCCGTCGCGATGATCCACGCGTGCACCTCGACGCCCTGCGTGTGCGCGGTTGTGATGAGGGCATCGAGCGGGTCAAAACCAGGGGCCACCGACTCGTTGACCGGTAGTCCCGAGCGAAGGCAGAAGCAGTCGCCGCGGCGAACGACCTGGGCCACGATCGCGTTTGCGTGAGCCGCCTTCGTCGCGCCGACGAGCGCGTCGATCTCGGGCTGGTTGTTGATGCCTTCGCCGAAAGCGTCCGCCCAGAACGCGCGGAACTGGCCGGCCGTCGCCGCCGACCCGATCGGAGCGATCTCCGCGGGGAAGGTGGCGAACGAGCTAGCGATGTAGAAGAAGACAGCCGCAAGCGTGGTTAGCTTCAGAAGTTTTCCCTTCCCTACCGCACGTAACGGTTTGCTAACGACAAGTCTTCGGGCCTGCGGAGGTCGAGTCAAGCGACCGAGCGAGGGATTTTCCTGGGGGACACCCGTACCAGTAGCCGGTCATTCTTCTCAGGACCAATTGGTCCTGCGCTCATTTGACGTCGATACCTAACGCACGCCCGAGCGTATCGTTCCGCGCCGTGGACGCCGAAGCGGTCGCGCGCGTCCTCGCGGGCGCGCCGGTCTTCAGCGCGCTGAGCGAAGCGGAAGAACAGGAACTCGTGAAGCACCTGCGCGCGCGACGCTTCTGACGCGATGAGGTCGTCTTCCATCGCGACGATCCGGCGGGTCACCTCTTCGTGATCCTTTCGGGGTCGGTGAAGGTCGCGATACCTGACGAGGAAGGGCACGAGGTGGTGGTGGCTGTGGAGCGGGATGGCGCGGTCTTCGGGGAGCTCGCCCTGTTCGACGACGCACCGCGCTCGGCGACGGTGACCGCGCTCGACGACATCCACGTCGTGCCGCTTGCGCGTGAGGACTTCGTTCGCGTTCTCGAGAGAAGTCCACGAGCTCACCCAGGACGATTTGGCGGCCTTCGTCGGCGCCACCCGCGTTTCGGTAAACCGGGCACTCGCCGATCTCGAGGCCCAGGGCGCTATCACGGTCGGCCGTCGTCACATCGTGGTCAGGGAGCCTGCGCTCCTGCGCAAGCAGGTCCGCTACTAGGGACTCCTAGACTCTCTCGTTCGTGAAGGTCGAAGAGCTTCGCAGGATCGCGGGGACGCTCGCCGACGTGCTTCCGATTCACATCTTGTCCGAGACCGATCGCCAGGAGCTCGCGAGCCACATGACGCTTCGCAAGTTCAAGCAGGACGAGGTTGTGTACCACCAGGGTGACCCAGCGGCGCACTGGTTCGTTGTCTTCGAGGGGTTGGTCAAGGTGCTGCTTCTCGATGAGAACGGTCGCGAGCTGCTCATCTCGCTGCACTCACGCGGCGAGTTCTTTGGTGAGCTGGTCATCTTCGAGGACAAGGTCCCGCGCGACGGCACCGCCGTCTGCGTCATTCCGACGAGCGTTTTTCAGATCGATCGGGATGGATCGCTCGCCGTTCTCCGGCGCAACGAGGAGACCCGCAAGCACATGTTCGAGCGTCTGTCTCGCAACATCCGCAAGCTGGAGGGGCGGGTCGAGGACTTCGCCTTCCTGGACGTGACCAGCCGCCTCGCGAAGTACCTCGTCGAGGTGGGACGTCTCGGTGGCTCGCTGCCGCTGACACAGGACGACCTCGCGTCCGCCGTCGGTTCGACCCGAATGACGGTGAACAAGCTGCTGGCCGACTTCGAGCGGCGCGGGATGATCAATGTCGAGCGACGCAATGTCCGCGTCCTCGACGAAAAGTCGCTCCTCCGGGAGATCCGCGTCTAGAAGAGGTTCGTCAGCCAGCGCATGCGCTTGCGCGCGGGCTCAGGCGGACGTTCGGTCGGCTCGAGCTTCGCGAGGTCGTCGTGCAGTGCGACCGCGAGCATCCGGGTCGCCTCTTTCGTCGGCGCGTCGCGTGGAACGACGCGTGGCGTCCCCGCGATGGTCGCGAGCTCCTTTCGCAGGTACAGCTCCGCGGTTCCGCTGAGCCACACCGGGAGAGTCGGAGCTCCGGAGCGCAGGGCGAGGTACCCGACGCCGCGCGCGAACGGTCCAAGCGACGACTCGACGCGAGAGACGCGACCCTCCGCGAACACGACGACGACGTCACCGCGCTCGAGAGCCTTGAGCGCGGCGCCGATCGCGGCGCGGTCCGCCGTCTTCGAGGTTCGCTCGATCGTGATCACCATGCCCACGGCGCGCAGGACGGCCCGCCACCACCACACCTTGCCCGTTCCCTCGCGATCGCCGAGGAGGCGCACCTCGGCGGTGAGAGGGAAGGACGCCGCGAGGAGAAAGCCGTCGGCCCAGCCCTGATGGTTCGCGACGACGAGCAGCGGGCCGCGTGCCGGGAGAGACCCGTAGTGACGGACGCGGAAGAGCGCGGCAAAGATTCCGCGCACGATGAGACGTGCGACCCGCGAGCGCACGCGGTAAGCCTGAGCCATCCGCGCAAGCGGTGTCTAGGTCGCGATCGCCTTCGGCAGTGACTGGCGGCGACGCCAGAAATCAGCCCAGGGATCGGTTTGCGCCAGGCGGCGGTCGAATGTGCGGATGTTGAACTTCGCCGGATCGAGGCGCGGCGAGACCTCGTCCCACGAGAGAGGCGTCGACACCGGCGCCCGCGGGCGGCGGCGCACGCTGTACGGCGGCACGATCGTCTGGCCGTAGCCGTTCCGCATCGCGTCGGCGAAGACTTTTGCGCCGCGTTTCGCTTTCGAGAACTCGACGGTGACGAGTGCGGGCTCGCGCTCCGCGAGCTCCTGCCCGAGGGAGACCGCAACGGCGACGGCCTTCTGCGGCGTGACGCCTGCGCGGAGCGGACAGAACACGTGAAGACCACGACTTCCCGATGTCTTCGGGTACGAGATGAGCCCGACCTCGTCGAGAACCTTTCGCAGGGCCAGTCCGGCCCGCGCGGCATCGGCGAACGTGCCCGTCTGCGGGTCCATGTCGAACGCGAGCCAGTCAACCTGGTCCATCTGCGAAGCACGCGCGCTCATCACGTGGATCGCGATGCAGCCGAGGTTGACCATGCCGATAAGCGTGGCGCGCTCGCCGCCGACGATGTAGCGCACGTCCTTGCCTGTGCTCGCGGCCCTCACGACCATTCGCCGTCCCGCCGGTTGCCAATGTTCGGGGAAGTCCTTGCGATAGAAGCAACCACCGAGCATGCCGTCGGGGCAGCGCTCGGCGGTAAGCGGCCGATCGCGCATCCACGGCGAGACATGCGACCAGATGCCGTCGTAGAAGCGCGCGATGTCCGACTTCGTGATCCCCTCGTCCGGCCACCACACCTTGTCGGGGTTGCTGATCGCGACGCCCGCGATCTTTACGGGCTCAGCGCTCACGAGCGCTCCACGTGCACTCGGACGGGTCCTTGTCGCTCCGAAGCCCGAGGAATGCCGGCTGACGAAGCTTCCCGTCCGCGGTCCACTCCGCGTAGACGAGCTGAGCCACGAGCTTCGGCCGTACCCATGTCGCGTCACGGATCGGCGCCGGCGGATCGAAGGGGGCCTTGTCAGTCCGGAGCCGCTCGAGCTTTTGCGAGAGCATGTCGAGCGTCTCCTCCGTGAAGCCGGTGCCGACCTTCCCGACGAATCGAAGCCTCGGTCCGTCGTAGAGGCCGACGAGCAGCGCGCCAAGGTGCCGGCGCCCACCTTTTGGCGGCGTGTACCCGCCGATGACGAACTCGGACTCCTTGCGCACCTTGACCTTGCGCCAGTACCGCGAGCGCACACCAGGTTCATACGGCGATGTCTCGTCCTTAGCGATGATCCCTTCCCAACCGAGTCGCTTCGCCTCTCGGTACGCGGCTTTGCCATCGCGAACCATGCGGCGGGAAATGAAGATCGGATCGGTACGACGCCCGACGATCCCCTCGAGCGATGCCCTGCGTTCGAGGAGCGGGCGCTTCAGAAGCGATCGCCCGTCGAAGACGAGGACGTCGAACACGGCGTAGCGCGTTCCCGCGCCGGCGGCCCCGCGCCGTTGCAGGAGCTGGAAGCGCGAGACGCCCTTCGCATCCAGCGCGACGAGCTCGCCATCGATCACGAGGTCGCCGCCGGCGAGCGAGCCGACCGCCTCGACGACGCGGGGGAATCCCGCGGTGAGGTCCTGCAGCGTGCGCGACCAGATCTTCACGCGGCCTCGCTCGCGGCCAGCGACCGCGCGGATGCCGTCGTACTTCTCTTCGAAGACCCACTCCGGCCCTTCGACGATGCTCGGCGAAAGCGTCGCGAGCATCGGGCGGATCTGCTTCACGGCGGATCACCCGTCGCCGCCTTCGCCACGTCACCACCTTCGTCGCGCGCGATGCCGGCAAGGAGCCTGCGCGTCAGGACCGAGCGTGGCTTCGCCGTCGTAATGTCCACGCTCGACGCGTAGCGGTCCTTCCGTTTCATCAGGAGCCACTGGCGGCCACGCGTGCACACGAGAACCCATCCGCCCTCGAGCTTCTTGCCGTTGAGCGTGAATACGATGCGGCCCTTGCGCATGGCTTCGTCGAAGGTCTCGTCCTCTTCGAGCCGATACGTCCCGATGTCCCAGACCATCACGGTCCCGCCGCCGTACTCGCCCTCCGGGATCGCGCCCTCGAAGCGCGCGTAGTCCAGCGGATGATCCTCGACCTGCATCGCTAGACGCTTCACCTTCGGGTCGAGCGAGGGACCCTTCGGCACCGCCCACGAGACGAGGACTCCACCCGCCTCGAGACGGAAGTCGTAGTGCAGCGCGCTGGCGCGGTGCTTCTGAACGACAAAGAGCCGCTCGACGCCCTTCCGCTTGCCACCCTGCGGCTCGGGCGTTGTCGCGAAGTCGCGCTTGCGCTTGTAGTCGCGGAGCGAGCGCGCACGCTCCTTTGTCGTCGGAATCGGTCGTGCTCCCTTCAGCTGTCTAGCGCTCCTTTGTGGCACGAACAAGACCGACTCGTTGCGCGGTGCTTGCGCCCCTCGCTGCGCTCGGACGGGAGCGCAAGAGCTCGGCGATGTCGCGGTTGGTGAGCTTCGAGGAGTGCCTAGTCCGCGTGGAGGAGGGTGCGCATCCTGCCGCCCGGCGAGGGCCGGACGTGGATCAGCGTGCTCTCATCGGTCCGATAGGCCCCAGGATCGATGTCCGGGCCGCTTTCAACGAGGAACTCGATCGGGACGCCGCCGGTCGCGACCCAGCGGTGCGCCGCGTCGACGTGAAGTCCGTCGCAATAGCCGACCGTGCCGTGATGGATCACGAGGCCGCCGTTGCCCCGCCGCGAGCCGGCCCGGAGGTGATCGAGGTTGCGGCATTCGTAATGGACGATGGTCGACATACGAGCCCTCCCCAGAGCAGTCAGCGCAAGTTTTGTCACGGCCCGGTAACGAAGTCAATGCATAGCTGTCATCAGAACCTCGCTCGTCTGTGTGCTCGCCGGTCGGAAGAGCGAGCGGAGAAATCGGTTGGTCACCGGTCTGCTGAGAACGCTCGTCATGAGCGACGAAATCGCGAGCGACGGCGTCGCGTCCGCGCAACTAGCGGGCTTGCGCTACGCGACCGAAGAGCAGCCCGGCATACGACGCCGCCGGAAGGGCCGCGGTCTTGCGTACGTCGACCGCGACGGCGTACCGGTAAGGGACGATGGCGAGCTTCGCCGCATACGGCATCTCGCGATACCGCCGGCGTGGACCGGCGTTTGGATCTCACCGAGCCCGCTCGGCCACATTCAGGCAACGGGCCGCGACGCCCGCGGCCGCAAGCAATACCGCTATCACGAGCGATGGCGCGAGGTGCGAGACGAGGCCAAGTATGGGCGCCTCCGTGATTTCGCCAAGGCGCTGCCGCGTTTGCGTGAGCGTGTGGATGAGGACCTCGGGCGGCAGGGGATACCGCGGGAGCGCGTTCTTGCGACCGCGATCCGCATCCTCGAGGAGACGTTCATGCGCGTCGGCAATGTCGAGTACGCGCGCGCGAACGGGTCATTCGGGCTCACGACCCTCCGCTCCAAGCACGTGAATGTCGAAGGCTCGCGGATCATGTTTCGCTTCCGCGGCAAGAGCGGCAAGGATCATGAAGTCGACTTTCGCGACCGGCGGCTGGCGCGCGTGATCACGCGGCTCGAGCAGCTTCCCGGGCAAGAGCTCTTCCGATATCTCGATGACCACGACGAGCTCCGAACGATCGGCTCAGAAGATGTGAACGCCTACCTGCGTGAAATTTCCGGCGAGGACGTCACAGCGAAAGACTTCCGCACCTGGGCCGGCACAGTGCTGGCGGCGCGCGCCCTCGCCGGACTGGGTGCCGCGCGGAACGAGCGCATCGCGCGCGAGCGCGTCCTGCAGGCCATCGACGTGGTGTCGGCGCGACTCGGGAATACGCGCGCGGTATGCCGCAAGTGTTACGTGCATCCCGGCGTCCTCGACGCATATGCGGCGGGCGACCTTCCGGCCGCGCTTCGTCGTCCCGAGAGGACGCGCAAGGGCGGTGGACTTTCCTCGCATGAAGCCGCCGTCGCCGCGATGCTCACGCGCGCCACGAGACGGGCGGCACGGCGCGCCGCCTGACGGCGCTAAGCCGCGATAGCCGGAAAGAGCTCTGACGGGGGACGCGCAGCGTGGGCCAGGAGATCGTGGCAATCGAGTACGTCGTCGGCCGTGATCGGGTCGACCTCGACAGGCGGCGCGCCGAAATCGAGGATCGCTACCCCATCCTGTCCGCACTGGCGACAGCGCAGCCTGACGATGAGACGCGAAGGCTCGGTCACGACGGCCGCGATGTCCCCACCGTGGTAGTACTCGTCGCACCCACTGCACGTCACCTGTTCCAGATGACGGATCAGTTGGTCGATCCAACTCATGCTCCCGGAATACGCACTTCTCGTGCCTCTCACTCGCGGTTATTCCTGAGGGCGCAGATTGACGAACGTAACGATCGTGTGACGAGGCGACGGCGCGACTTCCTCCTTAGACAGCGAGCTGGAGCTGCACCGTCTCAGGCTCGCGCGGGCGCCGTTGCGCGCCACGAGGGCGGGGAACTCCGCCTCGAGGAATTCCTCGTAGTACTGCTGGATCTCGAGGTCGATCTTGAGCGATCGATGACGGAACGCCGTCGCGCCAGCTTCGCTCGCGGCACGCGCGGCTGCGTCGAGCGACTCCTCGCTGTCACTGATCCCGGGTAGCACCGGCATGCACAGCACGGCCGCATCGAGGCCGGCCTCGCGGAGCATGTGTAGGGGGCGCGCAGACGCTGTCGGGGCGGCGCGGTGCCCGGGTCGGTCTTGCGCACGATCTCTTCGTCGACGCACGGAACGCTGAGATACACGGTGAGCTCGGTCTTCTCGTCGAGCGTCTTCAACACGTCGATGTCGCGTACGACGAGGGGACCCTTCGTCACGATGCGAGAGAGCCCTCACGATGACGCCGCAGCTCTTTGCGAAGGACGTCCGCGATGTTCACGCGAACTTCGACGTTGCTGTCGAAGTCGGTCCGACATTTTTTTCGCGATATCTCGCGTGATAAGCCCGGGCGAAGCAATAGACGCACTTATGGGCGCACCCGCTCCATGGATTGAGGCTCCAGTCGAACGGCATGCCTTTCACCGCGTTCAGTGCGCTCTTCACTTCGACTTCGCGATAGGTCACAGCGGCCATCGGACTCCCCGAGGGGCACTATAGAACATGCGTTCTGATGGCTACAACCGCCCCTTCTTACTCAACCCATACCCGACCGCGAAAGTCGCGTGCCTACACTCGACGGACCTCGTGCCCACCAGAGCGGATCGGCCTTATGGCTCGTTCCCGCGCGGCCATCACGACGTGGCTGCCGACCCGGCTGCCCAGCCGATCCCGCAGCGGACCCGCATTCGAACCGCGCTTCGCCGCGCGCTCCCGTGGAGCGCCGCGCTCGCCGGGCCCGCACTGCTGCTCGCGATCTCGATGGCGCCCGCTCCCCGGCCCGAGGACGTGCAGCCATCGGCAACGCCAACGCCAGCCATGAGCGAGGTCTACGCGAAGGTCGCTCCGTCGGTCGTGCAGGTCAAAGCGCTGCGCGCCGACGGCACCGTGGCCGGCTCGGGGTCGGGCGTGGTGATCGATGACGCTGGCGACATCCTGACCGCGCTTCACGTGATCCGGGATGCCCAGAGCGTGACGGTCGTGTTCGCCGATGGCACCGAGTCGTCGGCCATGGTCATCGCTCAGCTCCCGGAGAGCGACATTGCCGCGCTCCGACCCGCGAACCTCCCCGCGCGGCTCATGCCCGCCACGCTTGGGAACCCGTCGTCTCTCCGGATAGGCGACGATGCGATCGTCGTCGGAAACCCGTTCGCACTCTCGCGGTCGCTCTCGACCGGAGTGATCAGCGGGCTCGACCGCTCCGTACAAGTGCCGAACCAGGGTCGCAACCTCACGGGTCTCATCCAGTTCGACGCGGCCGTGAATCCGGGGTCGTCCGGGGGGCCGCTTGTGAACAGGGACGGTGAGGTCGTCGGAATCGTCACCGGTCTGGTGAACCCCACAGGGCAGCCCGCGTTCAGCGGCGTCGGATTCGCCGTGACCATCGATACCGCGGGAGGCGCGCTCGGCGTGCCGCCGGACTAAAGAGGAGTGAAGGACTGATGGCAGTGACACAAGCAGCGGTGCCGCCCGACACCGGCCGGCTTCTCTTCGAGATCAAGAAAGTGATCGTCGGTCAGGACCACCTGATCGAGCGCCTTATGGTCGGCCTCCTCGCGCGCGGCCACCTTCTCGTCGAGGGGGTGCCCGGTCTCGCCAAAACCCTGTCGGTGAAGACGATCGCCCAGGCGATCACCGGCGATTTCAAACGCATTCAGTTCACTCCGGACCTGGTGCCCGCCGACCTCGTCGGCACCCGCATATACAACCAGCGCGCGGGCGACTTCCAGACGTCGCTCGGCCCGGTGTTCACGAACCTCCTCCTCGCGGACGAGATCAACCGCGCACCCGCGAAGGTCCAGAGCGCGCTCCTCGAGGTCATGCAGGAGCACCAGGTGACCATCGGCCGCGAGACACACAAGGTCCCAGATCCCTTCCTCGTCATGGCCACGCAGAACCCGATCGAGACCGAGGGGACCTACGCGCTCCCGGAGGCCCAGGTCGACCGGTTCATGTTGAAGGTCCTGGTGGGATACCCGAACGAGATGGACGAATTCGTCGTCGTCGAACGCGTCACCGGCCGCATGTCGCCGGTCGTGCCGGTGATGACCACCGAGCGACTGATAGAGCTCCAGCGCGAAGTCGACCAGGTCTTCGTCGATCCGACACTCATGGAGTACGTCGTCCGGCTCTCGTCGGCAACGCGCAACCCCGCCGAGTACGGCATCGGCGACGTGGCGAAGTACATCACCTATGGGGCGAGCCCCCGCGCGTCCATCAACCTCGTCCTCGCCGGCCGTGCGCTCGCGTATCTTCGCGGCCGCCGGTACGTCACCGGTCAGGACATACAGGATCTCGCGCTCGATGTGCTGCGCCACCGCATCGTGTTGTCCTTCGAGGCACTCTCCGAGGACGTCTCTGCCGACGACCTCGTGAAGCGCGTGCTCGCGCGCATACCCGTGCCGACGGAACCTCTGCAGGGACATGTCTCCCTCCGCGCCTGAACGCCGCCTGCAGCGGCTCGAATGGACCGTCATGCGCCGGCTGGACGGCCTGCTTCAGGGTGACTACCGCACGATCTTCAAAGGGCAGGGGCTGGACCTCGCGGACATTCGCGAGTACACGTTCGGTGACGACGTTCGTCACATCGATTGGAACGTGACCGCCCGGCTCGACACCCCGTACGTGCGCGAGTATCTCGAGGACAGAGAGATCAACGCGCATTTCCTGCTGGATCTCTCTCCGTCGGTCGACTTCGGAACGGTCGATCGCCGCAAACGTGACTTGCTCATCGACTTCACCGCGCTTGTGGCGCGGCTTCTCACGCGGCACGGCAACCGCGTCGGCGCCACGCTGTACGCGTCGCGAGTCGAGCGCACGATCCCTGCGAAGGGAGGGCGCGTGCAGGTGCTCCGCATCCTGAACGAGCTCGAGAAACGTCCCCGCTTGCAGAGCGCACCGCTGACCTCGCTCCGCGAGCTTCTCGACGCGGGGATGCGTGGCCTGAAGCGCCGGTCGCTCGTCTTCGTCGTCTCCGATTTCTTCAGCGCGGCGGGTTGGGAAGATCGCCTCGAGCGTCTTGCCCGCCGTCACGAAACGCTTGCCGTTCGCCTCGCCGATCCTCGCGAGGACGAGATCCCGGACATCGGAACGGTGATCCTCACCGACAGCGAGACCGGCGAGCAGCTTCGCGTGAATACCGGCGATCCACGTTTCCGCGAGCGCTTCGCCGCGGCCGCCAAGCGGCGCGAAGAGTCGCTCAACGCCACCTTTGCGCGCGCCGGCGTCGACGTGCTCCTGTTGCGGACCGACGAGGATCTGGTCCGCGCTATCGTCAAGTTCGCGTACGCGCGTAAGCGGCGCACCGGACGGCGCGCAGCGATGGGAGCATCCGCATGATCTTTATCTGGCCGTCAGCTCTTCTGCTACTCGTCGTCGTCGCCGGACTCGCCGTCCTCTACGTCCTCGCGCAGCGGCGGCGCAATCGCTACGCGCTCCGGTACGCCAACCTATCGCTCGTCCGCGAAGCCATCGGAAAGGGACCCGGATGGCGGCGTCACGTGCCGCCCGCGCTCTTCATCGTCGCGCTGGCGTTCATGGCGGTCGCGGTCGCGCGGCCACAGGCCGTCGTCGCAGTCCCAAGCCAGGAGGGCACGGTCATCCTCGCGATCGACGTGTCCGGCTCGATGCTCGCCGAGGACATGAAACCGAACCGGATGGAAGCCGCGAAGGCCGCGGCGCGCCTATTCGTCGAAAAGCAGAGCGAGAGCGTGAAGATCGGCGTCGTCTCGTTCTCGGGCGACGCTTCCATCGTGCAATCACCGACGACGGACAAAACCCTCGTCATCGCGGCGATCAACAGGCTCCGCCCGCAGCGCGCGACCGCGATCGGCCGCGCGATCCTTGTCTCGCTCGACGCCATCAACGAATCGATGGGCAGCGAGGAGGACCTCCCGAGCTCGATCCTCCGGGACCCCCAGCAGCCTGGCGCCACACCGCGACCGACGGCCACCCCGCTGCCCGATTATCTCCAGGGCCAGCATTCATCGGGGTCGATCGTCCTCATGTCCGACGGACAGAACAATCAGTTCCCGCCGCCGCTCGACGTTATCGATCAAGCCGTCAGCCGTGGCGTGCGCGTCTACACGATCGGCCTCGGCAGCGCGGCCGGCGCCATCGTGCGGCTCCAGGGACGCTCGGTGCGGACGTCGCTCGACGAGGTGACGCTCAAGAAGATCGCCGAGGTCACCGACGCCCAGTACTTCAACGCGAACACCGAAGCCGACCTGAACACCGTTTACGAGAATCTGACCACCCAGCTCGTGATCCGCAATGAGAAGACCGAGCTGACCGCCTACGCCACGCTCGCCGCCGCAATCCTCGCCGTCTTCGCGGGAGCGTTCTCGTTGCTCTGGTTCAACCGCCTGCCCTGACGCTGGGACGTCGGCGGTCGCGGTCGTCCCGAGAGTCTTGGTCAGAGCCGGTCTGGTCCTTCCGCGATGTCAGGATGTGGGCTCATCGGTACCGCTCGGCTACAGGGGAGTGATACCGAGAACAGTCGCGCTATTCGGCGATGTCGCGTGAACAATCTCGCGTCGCGCTTCGCCCACATCCGCGCGTCGCCAAAGGTCGCGAGTGCGGACATTTGTGCCCGGCGCAATCCCGATCTCGGCGAGCGGGATCCGTACCTCACGTTCGCTCGATCCGCGGTTCAGCACCGCGACCGCGAGGCGACCGTTGACGAGCTCGCGCACCCAGACGTCGATCTCACCGTCCTTGCGGACCCGCCGGCCCTGACTGCCGGCCGCATCCTGGTCGACTCCGATGATCTCCGGCGCCGTGAGGATCTCGCGCACGTCGTCGGTCATCGTGCGGAGGTCGTTGCCTGCCATGAGCGGGGCCGCGAGCATCGACCAGAGCGCGAAGTGCGCGCGGCTCTGGCCGGAGGTGAGATCACCGTTGCCGACCTCGAGCATGTCAGGATCGTTCCAGTGATCGGCGCCGGCGAACGGATAGAGCTCTGCCTGACGGTCGAGGATCGTCAGGATGCTCGACCACGTGGGCTGAATGTCCCAACAGGTGCGCCACAGGTGACCGATCTCTCCGGCCCATTCCCATGGATGCGACCGGCCCCACTCGCAGATCGATAGCACCATCGGTCGTCGCGCGGCCTTGAACGCCATCGCCCACTTGGCATAGAGGGCGCGCGGACCCATGCCTTCGGTGTGACACCAGTCCACCTTCACGTAGTCGACGCCCCACTCGGCGAAGCGCTGTGCATCGCGGAATTCGTAGCCGAGGCTCGCGGGCAGGTCCTGACAGGTCTTCGTGCCCGCGTCGGTATAGATGCCGAAACGGAGCCCGAGCGCATGGACGCGATCGGCGAGCGCCTTGATCCCGGTCGGGAACTTATCCGGATCGGGGACGAAGTCGCCATGGCGGTCGCGCTCTGGTGCCATCCAACCGTCGTCGATCACGACGAAGCGGTATCCGGCATCGCGCATCCCCGACGCGACCATCGCCTCGGCGGTCTCGAGGATGATGTGCTCGTCGATCTTCGCGCGGAACCCGTTCCAGCTGTTCCAGCCCATCGGCGGCGTCGGGGCGAGTCCGTCGGAGAGGCGCCCGATTCCCATCAGGGCACCACCGCGACAAGTCGCCCGACGCGGTACTCCTTGAGGACCTGGCTGGCGAGGTCTTTCGCGCCGCCAGGTGGCGCGAGCGCGATGATGCTGCCGCCGAAGCCTCCGCCGACCAGGCGTGCGCCAAGCGCACCTGCTGCCATCGCCAAATCGACGAGGCGATCGAGATCAGGTGTTGAGACCTCATAGTCGTCGCGAAGCGAGCGGTGTGAAGCGCTCAGGAGCTCGCCGAGCGCTGCATCGTCCTTCGCGCCAAGAGCGGCGGCGGCCTCGAGGACGCGCGCGTTCTCGGTCACCACGTGGTGCACGCGCCGATCGAGCGGCGGCGGGAGTCGCTCCAAGATCATCTCGAGCGGTCTCCCGTCGAGCTCGCGAAGCGATGCGATGCCCAGGTGACGGCAGGCATCCTCGCACTCCTCACGCCTTCGGTTGTAGCCGCCGGTCGCGTGCTCGTGGCGCGTTCCCGAATCGATCACGGCGAGCTGAGTGGTCGGCGGAAGGGGGATCGTCCGCGTGGCCTGGTCACGCATGTCGATGAGCAGCGCTTCACTCGGGCGGCCGTAGATCGACGCGAGCTGATCCAACATGCCGGCGCGTGCGCCCGCGAATTCGGTCTCGGACGCGTGGGCGACGCGCGCGGTGGCCGCGTCGTCCAGCGCGAGATCGAACAGCTCGGACAACGCGCGCACGAGCGCGATCGCGAACGCCGCGCTCGATCCGAGTCCCGCGCCGAGAGGAAGGTCCGAGCGGACGTCCGCGTCGAAGCCGGCGATGTCAGCACCCTCGCGAGCGAGTGTCACCGTGATCCCCCGAGCGCGGTCGGCCCAGGTGCCGTCCCTCCGCTCTGCGCCGAGCTCGAATGACACCTGCGCTGGCGCGACGGCGGCGTCGGTCGTCAGCTGAACCGTTCGGTCATTCCGCGAACGTGCCTCGACCGTGACGCCGAGCCGCAGCGCGATCGGAAGCACGAGTCCCTCGTTGTAGTCGGTGTGCTCCCCAATGAGGTTGATCCGCCCAGGGGCGTGCCCGGTCGCTCGACGACCCATTCGCTGGCGGACGATAGCGGCCGGGCCCGGCGGCCCGCCGCTGTCGGCGAAGCGTGACCCTGCGTCGGCGGACGTTGCGCTTCGCGCACACTAGCGGGATGCGTTTCGACAAGGACCTCGACGTCCAGCGCGCGATGGCCATCTACGCCCACCCCGACGACGCCGAGTTCGGCATGGCCGGGACCGTCGCAAAGTGGGCCAAGGCCGGCGTCGAGTTCACGTACTGCATGGTCACGAACGGTGCCTCCGGCTCGCAGGATCCGGACATGACCCGCGAGCGATTGCGCGACATCCGCGCGGCTGAGCAGAGCGAGGCGGCCAAGATTCTTGGCGTCAAGAACGTGGTGTTCCTCGAGTTCGAGGACGGTTACCTCGAGCCGACGATCGACGTGCGCCGCGCGGTTGCCCGGCAGATCCGCATTCACAAGCCCGACGTGATTTTCACGATGGACCCGACCACACGGTACAGCGGCGAATACGTGAATCACCCAGATCACATCGCGGCGGGAGAGGTCGTCCTTCGCTCGATCAACCCTGACGCATCGACGCGGCAGATGCTGCCCGAGCTCTGGCAGAAGGAGCGGCTCGAGCCTCACAAGCCGAAGGCGCTCTTCCTCATGGCGTTCGGCGCGCCGGACACGATCGTCGACGTGAGCGACGTCGTCGACATCAAGATCAAGGCTCTTCTCGCGCACCGCTCACAGATCGACGAGGACAGCGTCGACTTCATAAAGAGCTGGATGAAAGAAGCCGGCAGGAAGAAGCGCTACGCCTACGCCGAGGGATTCAAGGTGTTGCGATTCGAGGAGGACGGCGCGCCGCGCCGGACCGCTAGGCGCGAAGGGCGGAAAGCACCTCAAGCGCGTGGCCGTCGGCCTTCACGAAGTACCACGACTTCTCGACCCGCCCGTCGGACCCGATAAGGAACGTCGAGCGGATCACGCCCTCGCCGCGTCCGGGTCGCTCGCCCCACGCGCCGTAGGCCTGATGCGCCTTGCGATCGGCGTCGGTCAAGAGGCGTACGCGAAGTCCGTACTTCTTACGGAATGCCTGATGAGCGGCGGCGTCATCCTGTGAGACGCCGAGCACGGGAACGCCGAGCATCTCGAACTGCGGGAAGTTATCGGTGAACTGGCATGCCTCGGTCGTGCAGCCTGGCGTGTCGTCCTTCGGATAGAAGTAGACGACGTACCGGGTTCCCTTCAGGTCCTTGGTGGAAACGACCTTGCCCTCTTCGTCCGGCAGCGCGAACGCGGGCGCCTGATCGCCAGGTTTGAGCTCCATCGGCTGAAGCCTACCGACTAGCGGACGTACTCGGCGCGGAACGCCTCGAAGCGCGCGTAGAACGCGTC
This sequence comes from Chloroflexota bacterium, assembly GCA_038040265.1. Classification (GTDB taxonomy): domain Bacteria; phylum Chloroflexota; class Limnocylindria; order P2-11E; family P2-11E; genus 3-1-20CM-2-70-9. The sequence continues at coordinate 66,119 of JBBPIP010000003.1, forward strand.
GGTCGTCTCGCCGAATGCGGCGGCGAACGCCTGGTGCCATTCCTGGCCGCTGCCTACGCGTGTGCACCAGTCGCGGATCGTCGCGAGGCCCTTCGTGGCGAGAAGCCGATCGACGGCGAGGTAGCTCACGGCGAATGGCTTCGCGCTGCTGGGAAAGCTCGTCTCGAGCTGTCGGAGTGTCGCGGGGCTGGTCGCGGTGGTCAGCTGCCGTCTCGTGAACGTGTCGAGGTTCGCCGCCGGGATCAGGCCATCGGCGATCAGCGATCGATAGGCGAACGATTCCGCCATGCCTTCCGCGATCCACCTTGTGCCAACCATGCATGCGTTGCCGCCGAGCGCGTATTGCCAGAGGTGGATGTATTCGTGTGCCGCGAGCTCGATTCGTTCTGTATCGGCGGTCCACGTATCCGGCGCAGCCGCGGGCGGATTCGTCCACGCCGCGTTCGAGGTGACGATCTCGAAGCTGTCTCCGGCCGTCAGACAGCAGAACTGCTGCGTCCCATCGCCCACGTAGACGTGCACGGTCGCGGGCCTGCGCCGTGTGCCGCCCGCGAATGTTTCGAGGTATGCGCTCGCGTGCTGGACACCCTGGTGCACGAGCGCGATGTCCTTTGCGTTCACGCCGCTATCGATGCGGAACGTGACGCCGGCCGGATCCGGCGGGGTGGGTGTGGGCATCGTGCCGTCGGGATTGAGGACGAGCACCTGCCAGAAAACCCCGATGTCCTCGAGCCAGGTGGCGCCCTCGATGAGCGGACGCACGTAGAGGCGGTAGGTGCCGGGAAGGAAAGGTGCCTGCAGGTTGAACTGGAACCACGCGACCTGGCCCGGCCCGACGTATGGAGCGGGCTGTTGCGCGATGCGATTGAAGCGCGGCCACCCGGTCGCGGGCGAGCCGAGCTGGCCGTCGCCCCCGAGGATGCTGGGCTGGTCCTGACCTGGTTCGCTCTGCCACGTGCCGAGGTACGCAACCTCGCCCATCCGCCCGGCGAGCCATCCGCGCGAGCCTGAGTTGTAGTAGGCGAGCGTCGCCTGCGCCGTCCCTCCGGGACAGAGCCGCATATAGCCGCTCTGTCCGTACCAGGCCGCGTGAAAGCCCGGCAGCTTGCTCGGTGTTGCACTCGGCGGGGGAATTCCCGGACCGATGTCGGGTGTGCATGTGGCCGCCGCGGTCTTCGTGGCGGGCGGAACGAGCAAAGCGACGAACAGGACGATCGCGGCGATGGTGCGCACCGCTTAGAGCAACCTGCGACGAGCCCGCTCGTTACGGCCGAACGCTATGACTCCGCCTCTTCCTCATCAGGCCATTCGAACTTGTCGAGCGCGGCACGGGTGAGGCCGCCGGTCTTGAACCACTTATGGCCGTCCGGCTCGCCGCCGGGGCAGTATGCCCATCCGCCCTCTTCCGCGACGTTGAACGGGCTTGAAGGGTCGACGGGTGGTTTGCGCCGATGAGTCTTGCGTATGCAGATGAATTGGATGAGGGCGCGGTCCATCTCTCTTAGTCAGTCTCGCGCAATGCCGACGGCTTTGTCATCTAGGTTTTTACTGAGCGGGTGACGGGAATCGGACCCGTACTGCAACCTTGGGAAGGTTGTTTGCTACCACTACAACACACCCGCGTGCCACCGATTCTACGACTGCGTATTTTTGCATGCGATGGCCTGGAAGAAATCGCCGCCAGAGCTGATCGCGGCATTCGAGAAAGCGAAGCCCGCCGACCCGACCGTCACGTCGCGGCCGATGTTCGGATACCCCGCGCTCTTCCTGAAAGGGAACATGTTCGCCGGCACGTACCAGGACAAGATCGTCGTTCGCTTTGGCGACGATCGCACGATCGCCGGCGCGAAGACGGCGAAGACGTTCGAGCCGATGCCGGGGCGTGCGATGAAGGAATACGTCGTGGTTCCGGACGCCGTGATCATGAGTCCGACGAAGCTCCGTCTCTGGATCGATCACGCGCACGACTACGCGAAGGGGCTGCCCGCGAAGAAGCCGCGTTAGCTAACGGACCGGCAGTCTCCGCGCCGAAAGCGGGATCGACTCATGTGTCTCGACCTCTTGCTTTTCCGTCGCTCCGATGATGATCCCGAGCGCGAGCGCGAGGATCGCGCCGGTGACCGCCGAGAGGAGCAGCACGCCGTTCGTCGGCCGGTCCGGGGCGTTGTCGAGCATGGAAAGTGTCACAGACAGCATGTACAGGATCCCAGCACCGGCGACGACGCCCGCGCCCAAAGCCATCACGTACAGGGCGAACCACCGCGCCGGCCGCTTGAGCAGCGTGTCGAAGAACGTCCGGAGCAGACGCGTCACCGTCCACACGGTCAGTGCCGCAATGGTCCACGCGAGCACCGTCGCGATCCAGGTCTCGAGCGTTGCGGTAGCGAGCTTCGACACGAGGCTGGCCATCTGCGACCAGAGAACGGACGGATCGAGCTGCGTGCCGAGAGCGCCGAACCGATCGCCTGAGTTCTGGAACATGCTGAGGAGCGCCGACTTCACTTCGGCGGCTCGGACCGGGTTAAAGAGCGATTCCTGTCGGAGCGAGAGGCCGGTCTGCGCGAACGCACCGAGCGACTGAACACCCATCGCGACCGCGATGACCATCGTTAGCGCCGCACTCGCGGCAACTGTCAGAACTCCGGTGAGCCCGAAGACCGCTGCGCTCGTGAGGATCATCGCGGGAGCGAGCCCGAGTGGTGTGAGAACCGGCGTCGCCATCGCCACCGCGATCTGCTCGGGCGGAGCGCTGCGCGCCCACATGAAGATGCCGAGGATTCCAAGGAGCAGCGCCAGACCCGGAACGAAGATGAACACGAACGCGGTCACCATGACCCACGCGATCGCGATCGCGACTCCGAGCTGGCCGGCGAACGCGACGATCGCGACCAGTCCCGCCGCGAGAAGCGCACCGACGATCTCGAAACCTGCGAGCACCGCCATCGCGAAGACCGGAAGCGCGGCGCACAAAGAAAAGAAGGCTCCCCGGAGGGGCTGTCCGTACCGCGACAGAAGGGCGACGACCGGGCTCTGCTCGGTCTTCGGCACGAAGTCCTGGAGTGGATCGGCCATGACCATCCGCGTCGTCGCGAGCTCCTTGTCGAGGTTCTCGATGCGCTGAAGCGCTGTCGCGAAGTCGCTGGCCTTCTGGTAACGAAGGTTCGGCTGTTTCGCGAGCGCCTTCAGGGCGACAGAGTCGAGCTCGCGGGGGAGGGACGGCCGGAGATGGCTGGGTGGCACGGGCTGCCGGACCACGTGGTCGCGCAGGAGCACGGCCGCGTTGGTGCTGGTGAAGGGCGGTTTGCCGACGAGTCCCTCATAAAGGACGAGGCCAAGGCCGTACACGTCCGATTGAACCGTGGCGCTTTTTCCCTCGACTCGCTCCGGCGCGACGTACATCGCGGTCGCGTAGAGCTGCGGCGTGTCGGCGTCCTCCTGAGGATTGCGTGCGATTCCGAAGTCACAGATCTTCGCGGCGTCATTGGCGTCGAACAGGATGTTCGCCGGCTTGAGGTCGGCGTGAATGATGCCCTTCGAGTGCGCGAAGGCGAGCCCGTTGGCGACCTCGACCGCGATCCGCACCGCGTCCGCGGTCTTGAGCGGGCCTACCTGCTCGATCCGCTCCTTCATCGATCCGCCCGGGAGGTACTCCATGACGATGAAGGGGGAGTCGTCGACCTCGCCGACGTCGTACACCGCGACGATATTCGGATGCGAGAGCTGCGCGAGCGCTCGCGCTTCTTTCACGAACATGCGGCGCAGGTTCCCGTCGGCCGCGGCCGCGGGGTCGAGCACCTTCAGGGCGACATCGCGATTCAGAGCCTGGTCGCGGGCGAGGTAGACCTGAGAAGATCCGCCCACGCCGAGCGGCTCCTCGATCTTGTAGCGACCCTGTAGAACCCGCTCCATTCCCAACTCCGTTGCTCGCGATGGCGCGCCGACTATAACGCCGACACTTCGCGTTGCGACATGTGTGAGCGGGTTCGACATCAATCCGCTTCCGCCCCCGACTCCCCAGCCGTTACGTCCAACGGCACGTGCAAAGACGCGTTCCGACCCGCGACCGAACGGATACCGGAGGCGTTCGCGCTACGGCGTCTTTGTCGTCGTCCTATTGGTCGTGGTGCTCTTCGCCGGGTACTTGCGATCCACGAAGCTTGCGATCTCCGCCGTCACCTTCGCCTTCAGCGTCGTCGCCTGATCGACGGTGAGCTTGTTGTCGGTGACCGCCTTGTCGATGCGGGTGTTCGCCGCCAGCGTGAGCGCCGCGACGAGGCCGTCGCGTCCCTTGCCCTTCTCGTTGGCGATGTCGCCAAGGCTCTTACCGCTCCGCATCGCGGTCGTGACTTCCTGGAGGGTCGCGCCGCCGAGGTAGTCGCGCGCGGTCTGGAGCATGTCGCCGAGGAACGACTTCACATTCGGCACAACGGCCCGGGTCGCCACCGCGGGCTTCGTCGGCCAGGTGCGGTCAACGAAGGTGTTGATCTCCTCCGCGAGGCCGGCCCGCATCTTGTTCGCCTGATCGTCGGTGATCTTCTTCTCGGAAAGCGCCTTCGTAATGTCGCCATTCGCGGCCACCGAGAGAGCCGTTACCAGCCCCGCCTTGCTCTTATCCGGGGTGCTGCCAGCGATGTTGCCGAGGCTCGTGCCGGGCAGCTTCGCGAGAAGGTCCTTCGGCGCGAGCCCGAGATACGTCGCCGACTCGCCGAGGAAGTCGCGGACGACCTTGGCCGTGCGGACCTGCTTCGCCGTGGCGTCCTTCGCCGCGGCGACGATGGCGTCTTCCTGCTGCTGCGTGATGACGCCCTTCTGCATGAGACCGTCGAGGAGCAGCTTGAGCCTGTCGCCGGTCTTGTCCTCGCCCATCACCGCCGAGGCAGCCGGGGCGACGGCCGAGACCACGCTTGCGGAAGCATCCGGACCGAACGCACCCAGGGCCGCCGCGCCGAATAGACCGATGCTTCCGAGGCCCATCGCGCCCGCCAACATGAGCTTCTGCCGCAGAGTCTTCATTTCAGTCCGCCCCCTCTTGCGTGTTCGCCTTGCTTACCACCTGTCTAACGCATCCGTTTCCCCAAACGTGTCGTCCGGCGGGCAGAGCGCCAGATCCTTACACGCCGCTAACATCCTTACTACTCCGTGCACATTTCGTTCGCGACCGCCGAGGTCGCCCCCTACGCCAAGGTCGGCGGCCTCGCCGATGTCGCGGGCTCTCTGCCGCAGGCCCTTGCCTCTCTGGGACACGACGTCAGCGTGTACATGCCGTATCACCGGTCAATCGACGCACAAAAGTTCGGGATCCCGACATCCGGCGCCCGAACTCACTCGATCCCGTACGGCGCCGCGCGCGCTCGCATCGAATACCCCGAGATCACCGCAGACGGAGTGCGGACCGTGTTCGTGCGCAGCGTCCGTATCGGACGCGACAAGGTCTACGGGTATGACGACGACGCGAAGCGCTACGCGCTGTTCTGTCGCGCCGTACTCGAAGATCTCATCGAGGCTCCGCCCGACGTCGTGCACGCGCACGACTGGCATGCCGCTCTTCTCGTTCCGCTCGCCGCGCGCGCGCGTCAGCTTCGGCAAGCCGCGACGGTCTTCACGATCCACAACCTCGCATACCAGGGACGGACGAGCGCCGATGTACTCAAGCTCGTCGGTCTTCCGCGGGCCCGTCTCCCGATCGAGGACAAGGGCGAGGCGAATCTCATGGCCCGCGCGATCACGACCGCGGACATCGTCTCGACCGTGAGCGAGAAGTACGCGGAGGAGATCCTCACCCCCGAGTTCGGCGAGCGCCTCGAGGGGCTGCTTCGCGAGCGGCGAGCCGATCTCTGGGGCATCACCAACGGGATCGATACGAAATTCTTCGACTCGGCGCACGATCCGAACATCCCTGCGCACTACGACGCCGATGATCAGGACGGCAAGGCGGTCGACAAGGCCGCACTTCAGAAGGAGACGGGCCTCGCCGTCGAGGCGACCGCTCCGGTCTTCGGAGTGATCGGACGCCTCGTCGAGCAGAAGGGCGTGGATCTCCTTACCGCCGTCGCGCCGTGGCTCCTCGAGAAGGGCGGTCAGCTCGTCGTCCTTGGAAGCGGCGACCCCGCCTATGAGGAGAAGTGGCGCGACCTGGCAGCAAAGAACAAAGGTCGCCTCGCGCTCACGCTCGGTTTCGACGCGGCGCTCGCGCAGCGCATCTACGCGGGAGCCGACCTGTTCCTCATGCCGTCGCGGTTCGAACCCTGCGGCCTTGGCCAGCTCATCTCGCTCCGGTACGGAACGATCCCCGTTGTTCGTGCCGTCGGTGGTCTCGCGACCACGGTCAGCGACGTGGACGCGGATCCCAAAGGCAACGGCTTCTCGTTCACGAAGTACGAGGCCGCGGCGTTCTCCGACGCGATCGCGCGCGCGCTCCACCGATACAAGGCCGATGGTGAGCCGTGGCGTCAGCTGCGCACTCGGGCGATGCGCGAGGACCACTCGTGGGCGGCATCGGCAAAGAAATACGTCGAGATGTACGCCGCGGCCGCGAAGGCCAGGCGGGCGGCATGAAGACCGACACGCGCGCCTCGATCGCTGAGCTGGAGGACCGCATCGCGGCGCTCCCGCCAGATGCGCGCGCGGCCGCGGAGCGAATCTTCTCGGTCTCCACGACAGCGAGCCACCTCGTCCCGCCGCCGGAGATGCACGAATGGATCAAGAAGCAGTTCGGCTCGGTGGAGGCGGTCACTACACAGCAGATCGTCCGCGTCACGAACCGGGTCCTGCTCGAGGGAGCGCTATTCAACGACCTTCGGGCGCGCCGGCCGAGCGAGGTCAAGGGCGCCGATGAGGTGCGCGAGACCATCGAGCGCTCGCGCAACGATCCGTTCTGCCGTCCCGAGACCGGCACGCCCGCGGACACGTTCGGTCGGATCAAGGGCGAGCACGGAATCACGGCATCGAACATTGCCAAGTACGACGCCTATCACGGTGTCCTCGTCTTCGACGAGCACGACCCGCTCGCTCCGATGGATGCCGCGATCATTCGCGATCGCCTGCTCACGGCGCGCCGATGGGCGCAGGCCGCGAACGAGGAAGATCCGAGCGCGAAGTACTACTTCATGATCTGGAACTGCCTCTGGCGCGCCGGTGGCTCGATCGTGCATGGCCACATGCAGATGACGGTCACTCGAGGCATGCACTACCCGCGCGTTGAGATGCTCCGCAGGCGCTCGCTGTCATACGACGAGCAGCAGGGACGGGATTATTTCGACGACCTGTGGCTCGTCCACGAGGCCCTCGGCCTGGGCCTGGACTACGAAGGATCGCGCGTCTTTCCGTCGCTCACGCCGGTCAAGGAGAGCGAGGTCATCATCCTTGGCCGCCCGGGGGAGGACGAGAGCGCGCTCGCGGGCGCGATCGCGCACGTCATCGCGAAGTACCGTGAGCAGGGCGTCGTCTCCTACAACCTGGGGTTGCTGCTTCCGCCGCTGTCGGCGGACGGTAACGACTGGCGCCGCTTTCCGCCGCACGCGCGGCTCGTCGACCGCGGCGACCCTGCAAACAAGACGAGCGACATCGGTGGGATGGAGCTCTACGCGGCCAGCGTGGTGGCTGCCGACCCGTTCCGGCTGGCGGAGTTGCTACGCGGTTAGAGAGGCATTCGACCCCGCCACGCTATTGACGCTCGGTTTGTCCCTTGCATAGTGTGCGACAAAGTGGCCGAACACTCATTCGTTTCTCGGCGTGACAACACCTTCCGCGAGTACCCGCCCGCGTCCGCGCAGCTCGCGATGATCATCCCGTTCTACGGCGAGCTCACGGTGTGGATCCGGAAGCCCGACTCTGCCGGCTGGCACTTTCCGACGAGTGGACGCAAGGCCGGAGAGACGATCCTCGAGGTCGCCAAACGCGAGCTCTGGGACTCGGCGCGAATCGTTCCGCCGCGTCTCGACCTCCTCGGAGCGATCCGTTACCAGACCCCGAAGAGCACGACGGCCTACGTTTACATGTGCGAGGTCGGTCACCTCTCGTGGTGGTACGACGCGCCGGAGAAGGACAAGGTCGCCGAGATCGGCATCTTCCGGACGCTACCGGCGCCCCTCGCCTCGGAGTCCGTTGAGGTCGTGCTCGAGGCAGCGCTCCGCGCACGGCGCACCGGCCTCCGCTAGCAACAGCTCGGTAACAGCGGCCGGCACCGGCTACCTGACGCTCATCGACAAGGAATGCCTCTGCGCGCGGTGCTGTCTCGGCGGACGAGCGCAACCGTCCTAGCGAAAGAGTCGGGAGACAGCGCGGACGAGCGTTTCGCCGGACAAGCCGTCGCCGTAGAAGTCGTCCCCGACGCAAACTTCGAAATGCAGATGCGGACCACCCTGCGGATAGCCTGAGCTTCCGACCTCGCCGATCAGCACGCCGGCATCGACTCTTTGCCCAAGCACGAGCGGCTCCACCGCGGAGAGATGCGCGTACCGGGTGATCAGCCCTTTGCCGTGGTCGATCCACACCTGGCGTCCGCGGATGCGGTCGAGCGTCGCCGCGGGCGTGTATCCGAGCGTGAGCGCCTCGTACAGCGCGATGTCCTGCTGCTCCATGGTCCAATCCAGAAAGCTCACGTCGACGCGGGCCACCGTTCCGCTCGCGGCAGCGAGGACCGGCGTCCCCGCGGCAGCGAGGAAGTCGATCCCCTCGTGGATGCCACCGCGGTAATCGCGCGGCGCGCCCGGCAAGAGCTCGGGGTCGAACGGGATGTCGCCGCCCTCGATGGGCAGGGCGAATAGTCCCCAGAGGCGCTTGTAGGCCTGCGCCCCGTTCTCGCTCAACGCCGGTGGCAGCGTCTCGACGGCGGGCATGGGTGTGTAATGCGGCGCTGGTGTGGGACGCCCGAGCTCAGGCCCGGAGCCCGACGCTGAGACGGCGACGGCCCCGAAGAGGACGACACAGAGGATCGCGAGGATGATTCGCACGGCGACCAACCCTACCGCCGGAAGCGTGCCAAAGGTCCCGCAATGCGGTGTCATGCGGACCTAGCCGCGGTTCGTGGCGCGGATCAGGCTGGCGTCATGAGGGCGCCACGCGTGTTGGTCGCGTACGACGGCTCCGAGCCGGCGCAGATCGCGGTCGCAGCGATCGCTCCGTTGACGTGGCCGGTCAGCACACGGATCCGGCTGCTCGCCGTCCGAGAGGCGCATCTGCGCTTCCTTCGGCCGCTCGCGGACGCAATCCTCTTCGCCGAGCTCGAGGAGGACGTGGAGCGTGCGGCGAAACGTCTCGCGGCGGAGCTTCCAACCGGCGTCGCGGTCGAGCGGCGCGTCCTCCGTGGGCCCGCGCTGTCGTCCATCGTGATGGAAGCCGAGAGGTTCGAAGCCGACCTCGTGGTACTCGGCAGTCGTAATCGCGGACCCCTGAGCTCCACCGTCCTCGGATCGATCGGCCGAGAGCTCGTAGCGCGTGCCGAATGGCCGGTCCTGATCGCGCGCGGTCAACACCTCGATCGAGTGCTTCTCGCTCATGACGGCACCGACGCGTCGCGAGTTGCCGTACGGATGGTCGGGTCGTGGTCGGCCTTCTCGCATGCAGCCGTCAAGATGTTCTCGGTCGCGGGAGCAAGTCCGAGCGCGGCGACCTTGCAGATCCTGACCGCGGCCGCGCTGGAAGACAGCGACCTCATCGTTCTCGGTTCCGCGTGCGCGCATGGCCTCGAGCGTCTCCTGCATGGGGACCTCGCAGACGACCTCGTTCCGCGCACCCGCCGTTCGCTTCTCGTGGTGCCGGCGACGGCACGAGTCGAGCTGCCGATCGCGGTGCCGGGGCTCGTCGCCGCGACGAGCACTTCGGCGACCTGATCCTGGTTCTCAGCCGCGACTTTTCGGCTGCCACTGAGCGTTTCCTACCTTCGCCTCGATAGGCGACGAGATCGCTGACGCCCGCGATGACAACCCTGGGCTTGGCTGCTCTTGCTCGGAATCTCTTCGGCCTCGGCAACCGCCCCGCAGTACGTGTGGATCCGGGCATCGGTCCCGTCGTGGACGCTCAAAGTGGCGCCGGCACTCGCGGGCCTCGCCGTCGGCGCAGTCGTCGTCGAGGCGCTATTCGTGTCGTTCTGCGTCCGCGTCAGGCCAGCGCGCCGCCGCGCTAAACGGCGCACGCGAAGTCAGGTGGCGAGCGCGCGGATCTCGCGTGCGATCACCACGTCCTCACGCGCCGTGACCACGAGCACAGCGATCGGAGCAGCGACCAGAACGCGATCGCCCTTGCCTGACCCGTCGTCGACGTCTGGCACGCCGATCGAAGCGAGACGACGCACGATCGCCGTCCGCACGCTCGCGGCGTGCTCGCCGATCCCGCCGGTGAACACGACCGCGTCCAGACGCGGGAGTGCCGTCGCCGCCGCCGCGATCGCTGGGGCGGCGGACCGTTCGAACACCGCGATCGCGAGCGCCGCTCACCGAACGGACGAACACATCGCGTGTGAGTGGATCGACCAGAGGGCCTTTCGGCTCGTCAGCGGGGCCATTTGGCCCTATGTGTTGTCGGTCTTAGGGCCCAAGGTGACCCCACAACCTTGAGAGGCTGCTGAGCGAGAGTGTCTGCACGCACCACCAGGCGGCCGGCGATTTCATCGAGGGAGTCGGGCGTGACGCACCAAGTTGGCGAGCCGAACGAAGCCCGCGGGCCGAACGAAGCGCGCGATCTCGGTAGACGGGACTTCATCAGCACCATCGGATTTTGGATCGCGACGGTGGCGTCGGCTGCAATCCTCGGTATCCCTTCCGCCCGCTTCGCGGTCGGCAAGTCCTTGGAAAAGGTGGTGGAGCACTGGGTTCCGGTCGGTGCCGTTGATGCGCTCAAGCCTGGCGAGTTCACATCTGTCGTCTATTCGTTCCGGGTCAAGGATGCGTGGCGCGAGGTGAAGAAGGAGGGGCTCATCTACGTGCGACCGGCACCGCCGGGAGGGGCCAGCGACTTCCAGGCGCTGTCCGGCGTCTGCACGCATCTGGGGTGCAATGTGCGGTGGAGCAAAGAGACGTCGCGTTTCGCCTGCCCCTGCCATTCCGGCGTTTACGACTCCGACGGAGCCGTGATCTCCGGTCCCCCACCGAGGCCGCTTCGCCAGCTCGAGACGCGAGTCACCGAAGACGGCGTTCTCGAAGCGAACATCTAGCCGCCATGAGCACAGTCCTTCGTTGGCTTGATCAGAGGACCGGCTGGAGCGGGCCCATACGAACCATCTTCCGCTACCCCGTGCCGGCGCACGCACATCACAATCCGCTCTTCACCATGGGCTCGCTGCTCTTGGTGCTCTTTGGGGTCCAAGCCTTCACGGGCGCGCTCATGGCGTTCTACTACGACCCTTCGCCCGAAGGTGCCTATGCCAGCGTGGACTACATGCAGTTCATCCTGCCGTTCGGGTGGCTCGTGCGGGGTGTCCATCACTGGGCGGCCTCGGCGATGGTCGTCATCGTGGTGCTCCATCTCCTGCGGACCTACCTCTATAGCGCGTACAAGAAGCCCCGGGAGTTGACATGGTTGGTGGGGGTAGTTCTCCTGCTGATCACCGTTTCCTTCGGCTTCACCGGATACCTGCTGCCCTGGGACCAGAAGGGTTTCTGGGCGACGCAGGTCGGCACCGAGATCGCGGGCTCGGTCCCCGCAATCGGGTCTGCGCTCCGCGACCTGATGCGCGGCGGCGCAGACATGGGCATTGCCACGCTGACGCGTTTCTACTCAGTGCACATGCTCCTGCTGCCGGGAGCGTTCGTGGTGCTCGTGCTGGCTCACCTGGCGCTCATGCGCCGCCACGGGCTCGCGCCGGCACTCGTCCGCAAGGGCGAAGGGCAGGAAAAGACCGTGCCCTTCTATCCGACGCATCTCGCGATCGAAGCGGGGGTCGCCCTCGTCGTCATCGTGGGTCTGGTTGTGGCGGCAAACCTGGTCCCGGCACCGCTGGACCTGCGGGCCGACCCGACCGACACGTCCTTCGTCCCACGTCCCGACTGGTACTTCCTCTTTTACTTCCAGCTGCTCACGTACTTCCCAGGCGGCCTCGAGGCCATCGGCACGGTGGCAATACCGCTCTTCTTCTTCGGCTCGCTCGTTCTGCTGCCGTTCATCGATCGAGGAGCGGAGCGGAGACCTTGGCGAAAGCCGGTCACGTCCGTTGCGTTCGTTCTCTATGCGGTTGCGGTCATTCTCCTGACGATTCGTGGTGCCAGTGGCTAGCGACATCTCAGCGACGGCCGGGGCGGCTGAAAGGATTCGTGGACGTATGTGGAAGCGGCTCGTCGGCTTAATTCTCGTAGTCCTGATTGCCGGGGCCTGCGGCGCAGCTAACGCGGCCGCGCCCAACGAGCTCCTCGCGGCAAAAGGAGCGCCGAGCTCGCTGGCGCCTGACGACGGGGCGTGGAGGGATGCCGGCGTCATGACCGTCACGACGGCGGTGATCGCGGGTTCCGCGGCCAAACAAGGCGTCGAGGTCCAAGCGCAGGCCCTGTACAGCGGCACGGACATGTGGTTCCGGTTCGTTTGGGCCGATCCCACGCAAAGCGCAGACCGCTTCTGGACGTACGACGGTACGAAGTGGACGTCCGGGGGCAACGAGGATCGTCTCTCGCTCCTCTGGGAGATCAGTCCCCTGGACAGGTTCCAGACGCGCGGCTGCACCGCGGCGTGCCATAACCCCGTGTCCGATCCCCTGGAGAAGTGGTACATGGTCACGCCCAGCTTCGATGCTCGTGGTGACAACTGGCAGTGGATCGCAGGCCGAACCAACCCAGTCGGCCAGGCCGACGACAAGACCCTCGTCGGTTTCCTTCCGACCGCCACGAGCCTGGGCTCGAGCTTCGTGAACGACGCGACCGAGAAGGGCGGCTCCACGAACAACAGGACCGCGGACGGCTTGGGTCCGGCGAAGATGCAGGATCCGTCGAAGCCGGCTTCCGCGGGAAGCGGATTCCTCCTCGCGTCTGAGGCCGTCAACATCGACGTGTCCAAGTTCAAGGCCGGTGACAAGGTCCCGCGCGACCTGCTCGCGCCGACGGTGGGCAGTCGCGGCGACATCGATGCCAAGGGCGTCTATGCCAGCGGCAAGTGGACGGTGGTCCTCCATCGCCACCTGGACACCGGGAACGACGATGACATCCAGTTCGTTCCGGGTAGGACCATTCCGTTCGGCCTGGCAGTGTTCGATAACGTCTCAGGGTTCAGTCATACGGTGTCGGGCGATCCTCTCTATCTGAAGTTCAAGTAGCGGGCGCGGGGTCAAGCAGCCGGTCGGCAAGCTCCCCGCCGTGCGTTCTTCAGAGGCGGAGAGCCCGGTCACTCGGTGCCATTCGGCCCTGATCAACGGGCGCACTGCGCCGCGATGCTTGTACGCGCGGACGCCGGGCCGGCACGGCATTGGCTGACGGTTCGTAATTGGGCAGTAGGGAGACGCAGGGAGGTCGCGAATGAGAAGTCTGAGTCACGAGGCGGACGAAGCACAGTTCGACGCGGCGATTGAAGTTCTAACGGAGGACGAGTGTGTCGCCCGGCTCCACTTTCGCGACATTGGGCGGATCGCCTTTGACTTCGAAGGCAAGGTAGAGATCTTTCCGGTCAACTACGGCATGGACGGCGCGATCATCGTCTTCCGGACCGGCCCCGGCACTAAGCTCGAGAGGGTGCCAAAGTCAGAGGTCGCGTTTGAAATAGATAGCTGGGATCCTGAGATCGGCGTCGGTTGGAGCGTGGTGGCTCGAGGCCTCGCCGAGGAGATCACTACGGATCCGGGACGAGTAGCGGAGCATCTCCGCTGGGTGCCCGTCCATCCGGTCGCTCCCGGCGACCGCTCGCATTGGCTCGCGATCAAGCCGACCGAAATCACCGGACGGGAGTTCCACGTGCCGCCTCCTCAGGGTGAGCGTGCGTAGGAGCGTCCGTCTCATAGTCGACTGAGTTGGACAACCTCGTCGGCTCGCTTGCGAGCAGCGCGAGCTCGCGCAGGTGTGTCAGAGGCGGTGTGTGATCAATCGCTGAGCGCACGGACCTCGCGCGCGATCACGAGATCCTCACGCGCCACGACGACGACGACCGTGACCGGACCGGCGACGAGGACTCGGTCGCCGTCGACCGCGTTGTCAGCAACGCTTGGTGCGCCGATCGAAGCGAGACGACGCACGATTCCCGCCCGCACGGTAGCGGCGTGCTCGCCGATCCCGCCCGTGAACACGACCGCGTCCAGACGCGGGAGTGCGGTCGCCGCCGCGGCGATCGCTCCAGCCGCCGAACGCTCGAATACGGCGATGGCGAGCGCGGCGCGGTCGTCGGTCGTCGCGATCGCGACGAGCTCGCGCATCTCGGCCGTCCGACCGGACAGCGCGAGCAGACCCGAGTGATGCTCGAGCACGTCCTCGAGCGCGCGCGCGTCGAGCCTGTGGTCCCGCTGCGCGGCGAGCAGGATGCCGGGGTCGACCGATCCCGCCCGCGTTCCCATGACGAGGCCCTCGAGAGGCGTCATTCCCATCGAGGTGCTGACCGAGCGGCCGTGCCACACCGCGGTCACCGAGCAGCCATTGCCAAGGTGGGCGACGACGATGCCGAGGTCGGCGCGCCCCAGGAGCGCGGCCGCGCGCTCGACCGACCACGTGACCGAGAGACCGTGGAATCCATACCGCCGATACCCCCACTCCCAGTACCAGTCATACGGAAGCGCGTAGACGTACCCCTCCTCCGGCAGCGTCGCGTGAAAGGCCGAATCGAAAGCTGCCGCGTGCGGGATGCGAGGTAGCGCGCTGCGCGCAGCGGCGATGACCTCAGCAGCTGGGGGGTTGTGGAGCGGCGCGAGCCAGGCAAGCTCGCGGATCCTCTTCAGCACGGCGTCATCGATCACGGTCGTTCGTGTGAAGACCGAGCCGCCGTGGACCACGCGATGGCCGACCGCGTCGATGGTGGCGACATCGACTCCCGCATCTTTCACAGCTCGGAGCGTCTGACGAAACGCCTCGGACGCTTCGCCGACGCCGCGCATGGGAACCGTGACGCTGGCCTCGGCGAGCTCCGAATCGCGGGCGAGCACACTTGCTTTGAGCGTCGACGACCCGGCGTTCAGGACGAGCACGCGCTGCTGCATCCGGGCGAGACTAGGCCGCGCCGGGGCTGGTCGCAGGGGGTGCAAGGGAGAGACGACATGTCGATGAAGACGAAAGCACTCACCAACGCATCGCTCAGCGAGGATGAGCTCCGTCGCATCGACGCGTACTGGCGAGCGGCGAATTACCTCGCAGTCGGTCAGATCTACCTGCTCGACAATCCTCTCCTGCGCGAACCGCTGCGCGCGGAGCACGTGAAGCCCCGCCTCCTCGGCCACTGGGGCACGACCCCGGGACTGAACTTCATCTACGTGCACATGAACCGCGCGATCAAGAAATGGGATCTCGAAGCCATCTTCATCGCGGGTCCGGGGCACGGCGGCCCCGCGGTACTCGCCAACGTCTATCTCGAAGGCACCTACAGCGAGATCTACCCGGACATCACGCGCGATACCGCGGGCATGACGAAGCTCTTCCGGCAGTTCTCATTTCCTGGCGGCGTCCCGAGCCACGTTTCGGCGGAGATCCCGGGTTCGATCCACGAGGGTGGGGAACTCGGCTACTCGCTAGCGCACGCGTACGGCGCTGCGCTCGACGACCCGTCGCTCCTCGTTTGCTGCGTTATCGGGGACGGGGAGGCGGAGACGGGGGCGCTGGCCGCCTCATGGCACTCGAACAAGTTTCTCGATCCGATCCACGACGGCGCCGTGCTGCCGATCCTGCACCTGAATGGTTACAAGATCGCGAACCCAGCGGTCCTCGCACGGATGCCGAAGCGCGAGCTGGTAGCGCTGCTCGAGGGATACGGACACGTCCCGATCTTCGTCGAAGGCGACGAGCCCAGCGCAATGCATCACCTGATGGCGGCCGCAGTCGATCGCGCTATCAGTGAGATCCGCCGCGTCAAAGACGATGCACGCCGTACCGGCCACACCCAACGGCAGCCCACACCTTTGATCGTGCTCCGCACGCCGAAGGGATGGACCGGACCGAAGGTGGTCGACGGAAAGCCGGTCGAAGGCACATGGCGTTCGCACCAGGTGCCGGTCGACGCGGCCCGGGCGAATCCCGAGCACCGCGCCGTCCTCGAGAAATGGCTGCGCTCGTACCGGCCCGAGGAGCTATTCGACGAGAACGGCAGGCTCGTCCCCGAGCTCGCGGCCCTTGCGCCGGAGGGCGAGCGCCGAATGAGCGCGAACCCGCGCGCGAACGGCGGATCGCTGCTCAGGGATCTCGACATGCCGGACTTCCGTGCGTACGGGGTCGCCGTTCCCGCGCCTGGCGCGACCTCCGCGGAGCCCACGCGCGTCCTCGGAACGTTCCTCCGCGACGTGATCGCTCGGAACCAGGACCGGTTCCGGCTCCTCGGCCCCGACGAAACCACGTCGAACCGGCTGGGCGCAGTGTTCGAGGTGACGGACCGCGTCTTCAGCGACGACATCCTCCCGACCGACGAGCACATCGCACCGCACGGGCGCGTCATGGAGGTGCTGTCGGAGCAGATGATCGAAGGTTGGCTCGAGGGATATCTCCTCACCGGTCGCCACGGGCTCTTCAACTGCTACGAGGCCTTCATTCACATCGTCGACTCGATGTTCAACCAGCACGCGAAGTGGCTGAAGGTCACGCGCGCGCTCCCCTGGCGCCGGCCGATCGCGTCGCTCAACTACCTCCTCTCCTCGCACGTCTGGCGCCAGGATCACAACGGCTTCTCGCACCAGGACCCGGGATTCATCGACCACGTCGTGAACAAGAAGGCCGAGATCATCCGCGTCTACCTGCCGCCTGATGCAAACACGCTGCTGTCAGTCGCGGACCACTGCCTGCGCAGCCGCAATTACGTCAACGTGATCGTCGCCGGGAAACAGATGGAGCAGAACTGGCTCTCGATTGACGAGGCGATCCGCCACTGCACGCGCGGTATCGGCGTCTGGGAGTGGGCGAGCAACGACGAAGGCGGCGACCCCGACGTCGTGCTCGCGTGCTCAGGCGACGTGCCGACGCTTGAGACTCTTGCCGCGGTGGATCTCATACGACGGCACCTGCCCGATCTGCGGGTGCGCGTCGTGAACGTCGTCGACCTCATGCGACTCCAGCAGGACACCGAGCACCCCCACGGTCTGCCGGACCGGGACTTCGACGCGCTCTTCACGACGCACAAGCCGGTGATCTTCGCGTACCACGGATATCCGTGGCTCATCCACCGCCTGGCGTACCGACGAAAGAACCATCCGAACCTGCACGTGCGCGGGTATAAGGAGGAAGGCACGACGACGACGCCCTTCGACATGGTCATGCTCAACGACCTCGACCGGTTCCATCTGGTAATGGATGTCATCGATCGGGTGCCGGGTCTTCGCGAGCGGGCCGGCGAGGTGCGTCAGCTCATGCAGGAGAAGCGGCTTGCATGCCGGGCGTACACACGCGAGCACGGTGAGGATGCGCCGGAGATCACAGGATGGAGCTGGCCGGCCGGTCCGCGAAAGTCGGCCCGAAGCTCCACAGGTTCGCGTAGCTGATCGGTTCGATTTGGCGCCAGTCGTGCCCGCTGCCCCAGCCGTTCACACAGAAGGCCCAGGAGTCCCGATACCGCGTAATCGGCGCGCGGTCCTTTGCCCAGACGCGGTGCGCAATGCAGTAGTACAGAACGAGCGATCCACCGGCACGCTCTTGCCGGGGCGCATCGGTGCGCTCCGTCGCTTCGCGGAAAAGCGTCGACATGGCACCCTCCTCAGGGGCCTCAAAAGGCTCGATGAACACAATCCGCCGCCCGCTTGACCGGCGAAAGGGCCGAAAGTCACCTTCGCGTGCGTGATTGCCCTACGGCCGCGATACCTCGAGCTCGAACCGGAGCCCTTCTCTATCGGGCCGCGCTCGCAGCGGAATGCCGCAGTCGCGAAGCAGGTCGGTCATTCGGACGTTGTCGGATAGGACGTAACCCTCCAGGACGTCGACGCCGCGCGACGCGGCGACCTCGGCGAGCTTCCTAAGAAGGATGGTTCCGAGGCCTCGCCTCTGGTGGCTATCCGCGATCACCAGGGCGACCTCGGCACGATGTTCGGTCGTACGCACGTACCAGGTGTGGCCGACGCAGCGCCCATCCGGCGCGAAGGCGATCACTCCTGACTGCTCGACCGCAGCCCGAGCCGCGCTGGGCAGATGTACCGCGGTCGTGGCGAAACGCATCGCTCGAGAGTGGATCGAGAGCGAACGCAGGAGTCCGACCACCGCGTCTTCGTCGCCCACGTCGGCAGGGCGCAGGTGGACGATCGAGCCGTCGCGGAGAATAGTCGCGATGGTGCGTGCCGACCGGGCCAGTGTTTCCACCGCTCGATGGTGAACCGGGACCGCGCCACCGACCAGGGCCGTTGGGCCACCGGCCGAAGGGTCCGTCGGCCCACCTAGACCCGGACGAGGAACTCCCAGAGCGAGGCAATCAAGAAAAGCGGTGTGATGACGACGTAGGCGAGTAGCGCGTCTCGCAGGCGATCGGTCGGCAGGCCGAGCCTCGTGGCTGTCGCGGTCTTGGATCTGAGCTGTGCCCACGCGCCGACTCCGACGCGAACCCCGACGCCACCCGCGATCGAATACGGGACGAGCTGCAGGATGAGCGTGACGAGGTAATAGACCGCGCTCCCGGGGTCGGCTAGACGGCTCCGGTGCTCGCCATCGAGGACCACGATCCCGCCGATCCATCCGCGATACGCGACGACCGGGTAGAGGCCGACGATGGAGGTGCCGAAGGCCGTACTGGTGAGGCCCCCGGCGACGAGATTCGAGGAGAAGTCGAGCAGCGCGGCGCGGACATGATCGCCAGACCGATTTGCGGTGGTGATCGCGCTCGATCGGGCCGCGCCCACCACCGCATCGCGCTGCGCTATCGCGAGGGCGTTCCCGCTCGTGGCCATAACGATTCCGAAGATGACAGAGAGCGCGTAGCTGACGAACACGGTCGCGATCGCCACGCGAGCCGCCACCACGGATCGGACCGCCGAGCGAAAGAGTCCGACCAGGCCGCCAGCATGAGGGACCGTGCCCGACGCCCACAGGGCCGAACGTCACTTCGCCCAAGGACAAGTGGCCCTGACGAATGGCGCCGCAGGCGACTAGAGGACCGATTCACGGGGGACGACAGTCGAAGCGAAATGGAGGGTCCGAAGATGACGATCCTTCTCCCGCTGACCAAGGACGACGCAGAGCTCCAGGCCAACGTCCTCGCCGAGATCGCACGCGACCCCCGGTTCCGGCCGGCCGAGATCGGAGTCGAAGTGGACTCCGGCGTGGTGACTCTCACTGGCACGGTCTCCAGTTACCCGAAGCTCGCTGCGGCCGCCGAGATCGCCGCCGAGATTGCCGGGGTCAAGGGTGTCGCCAACGACCTCACGCTCGAGATGTCCAGCGCGTTCGCTCGCACCGACACCGAGCTCGTCGCCGCAATCCGTGAGACCCTCCGATGGGACGTCGACGTCCCGGACGAGAAGGTCGAGATCATCGTTCGGAATGGTCGAGTCACCCTGAAAGGGACCGTTGAGTACTGGTACGAGCGCGTCGCCGCGGTGAAGGCGGTGGAGCGCCTGTCCGGTGTGGTCGCGGTCTCCGACCAGGTCGCGGTCAAGCCCCAGCGTCTCGCCGACGCCGCCGTCGCCGCTGAGATCGGCGAGGCTATCGCGCGCCGCACGAGCGGAGCCAACCGCATCGCAATCGACGTCAAAGTCGGGGCTGTCACCCTGCGAGGGGGCGCGCTCACGCCGCACGACCGATTCCAGGCGGAGAAGGCGGCCTGGAGCACGAAGGGTGTGCGGACCGTGATCAACGAGATCGACGTCACGTGGTAGGAACACGCAGGCATCGCCGATTGGGCGGTGCGGTCACACATAACATTCACAGGCAGCGCCGCCGGATCTTCCGCTTTTCGCTGAACTGCTTTTCGTGTGGGCACGAGGCCGGCGAGGTGGATTCGATCGCGGACGCGAAGCTCAGGCGCTGTGAACGTTGCGGTGGTCAGGTCTTCGTCGAGCGCGACATCGGGACGCCGGTCTACGTCGACGACCGAAGACTCCGACGCTGAATCCGCTTGATGACTTCGGCTGGGACTATCCCGGCAGCGGCCACCGCAGCGGCCACGATCCAGCCCACCGGAGACGGTGCGACGACGTGCAGCAGCTCGGCCACGAACGGCACGTACTCCGCGAGGACTAGCGATCCGACCGTGGCAGCGAGGACCCAGACCAGCGCTCTGTTTCCGCCGGTTGCCGCGCGCCAGATCGGCCCCTCACCGACGCGCTCGGCCAGGACGAGGAAGACCTGGCCGATCACGAGGGTGGCGATCGCGAGGCCGCGAGCGCGCTCCTCGCCCATGTCGAGACTGCCGAGGTAGAGCGCGAGAACGCCGATCGCCAGACCGACGCCACGCGCGAGCATTCCCAGGACCGAGCCGCGCGGCAGCAGGTCGTTCGCGCGGCGGCGTGGCGGCCGCCGCATGAGATCGGCGGGCGCGGGATCCGCCTCGAAGACGAGCGAGGCCGTGGGATGCACGACGATTTCGAGCCACACCAGGTGGACCGGGAAGAGCAGGAGCGGCGCGCCGGCGATCGGAACGACGAGCGCCGCGAGCAGCAGCGGCACATGGAACGCCACGAGGTAGCCGAACGCGTGCCGGAGGTTCTCGAAGATGCGTCTTCCGTCGCGAACCGCCGAGACGATCGTCGAGAAGTCGTCGTCCATCAGAACGAGCGTCGCTGCGGAACGCGCGACCTCGGTGCCGCGGAGTCCCATGGCGATACCGATGTCCGCCTCGCGCAGCGCCGGCGCGTCGTTCGTCCCATCTCCGGTCATCGCGACGACGTGGCCACCCGCACGAAGCGCGCGCACGATCCGGTACTTCTGCTCGGGCCGGACTCGCGCGAAGACACTCGCGCGCTCGACAAGAAGAGCAAGGCTCGCGTCGTCGGCGCCGTCGATGTCCGCGCCCGTCGCGACTTCGCCGTCGTCCAGGCCGATCGCCTTCGCGACCGCGGCGGCCGTCGCCGGGTGGTCGCCGGTGATCACGATCACCCGGACGCCGGCCGCGCGGCACTCGGCGAGCGCCTCGTTGACGCCGGACCGGAGCGGATCGACAAAGGCGATCAATCCGCGGAGCTCGAGGTTCTGCTCGTCACTCGCACGATCGCCTTCGACGGAAACGCGCGGTGACTCGGCCACCGCGATCACCCGCATGCCACGCTCGGCGAGCTCCTGGTTCGCGGAAAGCACGCTCTCGCGGAGCGCCGGATCGGTGTTGCCGTGCGAGAGGATGCCTTCCAGCGATCCTTTTGCGTACGCCGCGCATCCGTCTGCGGTGCGCCACGCGTGCGTTACGTATCGGTCGTTGGCGTCGAAGGGATGATCGCGGAGCAGTTCGCCCGCGTGGAGTGCATCCACGTCGAGACCCCGCGCACCGGCCGCGTGAACGATCGCAATGTCGACGGGATCGTACGGACGCGGCTCTGAGGCGAGTACGGCCGCGCGCATTACGGCCTGCTCGTCGAAGCCGGGCGCGGCCCAGACCGATGCGACCTCGATGGTCCCGAGCGTCAGGGTGCCGGTCTTGTCGACGCAGATGACGCTCGCGGCCCCCAATGTCTCGACTCCCGCGAGCCGGCGCACGAGCGCGCGATCGCGGGCGAGGCGCCAAGCTCCGAGACCGAGGTAGAGGGTGAACACCATGGGGAACTCTTCGGGGATCGCGGCCATGGCCAGGCTGACGCCCGCGATGATCGCCGCATCGAGGCTCGAGCCGCGGAGGAGCTCGAGCGCGACGACTGCGATGCAGAACGCGCCTGCGACGATCGAGAGCTGCACGACGAGCCGCCTGATGAGTGTCTGCAGCGGAGTGGGCGCTGGCTTGATCGCCGCGACCAGCGTGCCGATCTGCCCGTAGCGCGTGCGCGGACCTGTCGCGGTGACGATCGACGCGCCACGGCCCGCTCGCACCGTTGTGCCCGCGTAGAGCAGGGCATTCTCGTCCTCGATCGGCAGCTTCGTCACGGGATGCGACTCTCCGGTGAGCGCGCTCTCGTCGAGCACGACCTCGGTGCCCTCCACCAGGCGCGCGTCCGCCGCCACGATGTCGCCTTCACGGACAAGGAGCAGATCGCCGGGAACGACCTCGCGCGCCGAGATCCGCTGCTCGACACCGTCGCGTACGACGATCGCCGTCGGGGCAGTCAGCCGTCGCAGGCTTTCGAGCGCGCGCTCCGCGCGTAGCTCGAGGATGACGCTCACCGCGACGATCGGAACGAGCGCGATGAGCGTGACGATCGCGTCGCGCGGGTTTCCAAGGAGGATGTACGTCGCGCTCGCGACGACGAGGAGCGCGGCCATGGGATCGGTGACCGCCGATCGGACGACCGTCCAGACGTCGCCGCTCGGGCCTTCGGGGACGAGGTCGTTCGGCCCGGACGAGACGAGTCGAGCCTGTGCGTCGACCGCGCTCAGCCCCGAGCTCACCCGATCCGGCCGGGCGCGCGCTGGGTCGCGAACGACGTCCGCGGCGACGGCCACGTCATCAGGCTACGGTCAGGGTGCGTCTGCGGCGAAGGTCGTTGGTCACGGCCCAGCCCGCCGTCCGGCCCTATCTCTGGGACCCTGCTGAACCTAGCCTCGGCTCAACGTTGGGCCGCTTGTCGGTCTGTCGTCCGAAGGAGTGAGCAGAATGTGCGCAGTCAGTGCCGAGACGAAACGGAACAGTGGGAATGGTGAGATGAAGAAGACCTCGCTCACCGTCACGGACAACCGCACGGGCGCGACGTACGAGATCCCGATCGAGAACGGTGCCGTCCACGCGACGGAGCTGCGGAAGATCAAAGCGGGCCCGACGACTTCGGCCTCGTCTCGTACGACCCGGGGTTTCTCAACACCGCCGCCTGCCGCAGCGCGATCACGTACATCGACGGGGACCGCGGGATCCTGCGCTACCGCGGGTACCCCATCGAGGAGATCGCGGGGAAGAGGACTTTCCTCGATGTCGCTTACTTGATCCTGAACGGCGAGTTCCCGACAGACGAGCAGCGGAAGTCGTGGAGCTACGAGGTCACGCATCACACCTTCCTGCACGAGAACGTGAAGAAATTCATCGACGGGTTCCGCCACGACGCGCACCCGATGGGCATCCTCATCAGCACGCTCGCGGCGCTCTCGACCTTTTACCCGGAAGCGAAACGCATTTTCGAGGCCGACACACGCCAAAAGCAGATCGTCCGCCTCATCGCCAAGACGCCGACGATCGCCGCCTTCGCGTACCGGCACGCGACCGGCCTCCCTTATGTCTATCCAGACAACGACCTTTCATACGCCGGCAACTTCCTCAACATGCTGTGGAAGACGACCGAGCTCAAATACTCGCCAGACCCCGTGCTCGAGCGGGCCCTCGACGTGCTCTTCGTACTCCACGCCGATCACGAGCAGAACTGCTCCACCTCGACCATGCGCGTGGTCGGGAGCTCCCACTCCGATCCCTATTCGGCGGCAGCGGCCGCTACTGGTGCGCTCTACGGTCCGCTTCACGGCGGCGCGAACGAGCAGGTCGTGCGGATGCTGCAGGAGATCGGTTCGGTCGCCCGCGTGAGCGACCACATCAAGCGCGTCAAGGCCGGCGAGATGCGCCTCATGGGCTTCGGACACCGTGTCTACAAGAACTACGACCCGCGCGCGCGGATCATCAAGCGCGTCGCGGAGGAGGTCTTCCAGGTCACGGGACGCAACCCGCTCATCGACATCGCGATCGAGCTCGAGAAGATCGCGCTCGAGGACGACTACTTCGTGAGCCGGAAGCTCTACCCGAACGTGGACTTCTACTCCGGGATCATCTACCAGGCCATGGGCTTCCCCGTGGACGTGTTCCCGGTCCTCTTCGCGATCGGGCGCATGCCGGGCTGGCTCGCGCAGTGGCAGGAGGGGCTGCTCGACCCTGAGCAGAAGATCGCGCGGCCGCTCCAGCTCTACATCGGTCCGGCGGAGCGCCACGTAGCGGATTAGAACTGAGCGAGGTGCTGCTGGCGACCGAGGGCTCTCGTAGAGCGGGCTCTGGCTGAACAGCTGGGTGAAACTCCTTCTCAGGAGGTGCGCACGACGACCGTCCCGCGATCTTGTCGTGCCACCCTTGCTTCATGGGATCGAGCGCGACCCAGATGACCCCAGAGCACCACTACGAACCAGACTGAGCGCAATGGCGTCGATTAGGTACGCGCGGTGCGGATGCTGAAGCCCGCGTAACGTTGGCTCTGGACGATGGCGGTCACGATGTCTGCTCCGTCTGCCCACCGCTCGGGCGTGGCCGCAGGAACGTCGCGATCAGCACGATGACACCGGCTGCGATGAGTCCCAGAGGCCAAAGACGCGCGATGGTGTCAGCCGCGGCGGTCCCTTCGGCAAGCTGTGTCGCGCCGACGATGGAGAGGATGCCGCCTGGGATGAGCGGCCACCAGCGCGCGGCCGTTCCGACGAGGACATCGATCAGGTAGATAGCGACGAAGCCCGCGCCCAGTCCCAGAACGACGATCCCGCCGTTCGGGTCGTAGCCGTATTCCTGGACGGCGACGCCGACGGCGAGCCCACCGAGGATCATGCCGGGCACGAGGAAACCGTACTGACGTCTGGTCGCGTAGATCGCGAGGAAGAACACCGAGATCAAGCCGAGCACAGCCGCGCCGGTGAAGTCGAACCACTGTGTCGCGAGGAACATGAGTCCGAGCGCGACCAAGATGATTCCGGCGGTCGACCGCCGATCAACGAGCGCGTTCATTTGCTTCCTCCTACGCGGCGGTCCAGCCGCCGTCCACATAGATCTCAGATCCGGTCATGTACGACGCCTTGGGTCCGCAGAGGAACGCGATGACGTCGCCGATCTCCTCGGGCCGCCCGAGACGGCCGACCGGCGTGTTCTGCACGATCATCTGCTCGATAGGTGTTCCCTTGATCTGCTCGATCATCGGCGTGTCGATGAATCCGGGGTGCATCGAGTTCACGCGGATGCCTTCCTTCGCGTAGCGGATCGCGGCGTTCTTTGTCATGAGACGGACCGCCCCCTTTGTGGCGTGGTACGCGACCGAGCCCCCGAACCCTCCGACGGCGCCGAAGATCGACGAAACGTTCACGATGGCGCCACCGCCTGCGGCCCGCATGGCAGGTACCGCGTGCTTCATGCCGAGCCAGACGCCTTTCTGGTTCACGGCGATGACCTGGTCCCAGCCGGCGACCGTCTCCTGCTCGACGTCCTCCATCGTGCCGATCCCGGCGTTGTTCACGAGGATGTCGAGGTGGCCGAATTCCTTGACTGCATCCGACACGACGCGATCCCACTGGGATTCGTCGGTAACGTCCAGATGCACGTAACGAGCGCACTTCCCTTCACTTGCGATCTTATTCGCGAGCGCCTGGCCCTCGTTGTCGTTCACGTCGGCAATGAGAACGAACGCGTCCTCGGCGCTCAGCGCCGTTGCCGTCGCGGCGCCGATGCCGCGCGCTCCCCCTGTCACGATCGCGACCTTTCCCTGAAGCTCAGTCATGGCGTTTACCTCCTGAAATCCACTCGATAGTTCCGGTTCGCGTGCCGGGCGACTAGGACCGAACGGCGTTCGCTCGTGGGGCCTTCGGCACCGCCGCCGTCGGGTTGCCCCCGGCCCGGCACCCTCCGGTCGCCGAGCGTCCCCGTTCAGGTCGTCCGTACTTGCAGTCAGAGCCGTCCGGCACTCGTGGCGTGCTCCTCAGGGGCAAGAGACTTCTGTCGGAGGTGACTCCTGTGATGTTTCCCTATGGCGACCCCGGTTATATGGGCTGGATGATGCTCGGCTCAGTCGTCTTCTGGATCACGCTCGTCGCGGTCGCGGTCTTCGCGATCGTTCGGTTCAGCCCGCGTCGCGATGGCGTGGATGCGACGACGATCCTCAAGGAGCGGCTCGCCCGCGGCGAGATCTCTCCAGAGGAATACCAGGCGCGCAGCGGTCTGATCCTCGGCCATTAACGATGAACGGAGGGGCGCCGGATCCCGTGGTCCGGCGACACTCCGGCTGTCCCGCGTTGCCGTACACGCGATGCGCCATGCGGCCACTCTCCCAAGGGACGATTGGCACTCGTCAGCCACAGCCCATTAATGGAGAATTCACTCGAGATCGAAAGGGGATCTGGCAGTGCCGATCGCTCTTGGGTCCGACTTCATGATTCTGCTCATGGCTCTCGCGGGGCTATCTCTCACCGGGCTCGCGATCGCTCGCGATATCCTCCGCGCGCCGAGGCCGCGCTCAGTCGCGTCCTAGCGCGGCCCAGAAGTCCCGCGGGCGACCAGCACAGAGCACGTCGCGCCGTACAGGACCTTCCGCGCCACGCTGCCGAGCAGGAGTCGCTTCAGACCGGTCCGTCCGCGTGTCCCCATCGCGATCAGGTCCGCCAGGGCAGGGGTCGCGGCAGCAAGGATCTCCTCGCCGGCGGACCCGACGCGCACCTCCGAGGTGACGTCGAGGCCTGCCTCTCTCAAGCTGTCAGCCGCTTTCTTCGCGAGCGACTCGTGCTCCTCGCGCACACGCGCAAGCTCCTCGCGGCGCGCGGCCATGACCTCATTGCGCATGGTCGGCGATACGCCCGAGGAGAGCGGTTCCACCACGTGCGCGACACTCACAACTCGCACAGGCGCATTGAAAATGCCTGTCGCAACAAGACGGCACGCCGCGTCCGCGTCGCTCGACCCGTCGTACGCGACGACGACGCTCGACACCGCGGTCGTCCGCGCGACGAGCACCGGACAGGGCGCGTGATCGATGACTTCGGCCCCCACTGATCCGAGCACCGCTGAAACGACGGCTCCGCGTCCATGCGCCCCGACCACGATCAGGTCGGGACGCCACCGCTCCGCCTCTTCGATGATCGCGCTCGCGGGTCGGCCGTAGAGCGCGTCAGCCTCGACCGTTCTCTCCGCACCGCGGAGCGGCTCAGCGAAGTTCTGAATGTCCTCGCCTGCCGATCTCAGTGCCGTGGCGATGAACTCGTTCCGCATCGCGTCAGGGAGATTCTCCCCGGTGGGAATGGGTCCCGCCGATCGGATCACCCGAATCGTCGAGCCTTTCGGGATGCAGAGGCTCGCCACGAGCGTGCGGGCGTGCTCGGCTCCGGACGAATCGTCGGCCGCAAAGAGAATTCGCATCTCACATTTCCTTCAGCTCACTCGACGAGAAGCGCGGAACGCTTGAAGCGAGCCGCAGCTGCCGCGACGAGCAAGACGTCGATGACTAGAAGCACTCCGGCGAGGATAAGCACAGATGCCGCAGGGGTTTTCCGCCGCCCAGCCGAACTCCTGGACCTCACCCGACGCCCGCGAGCTCCTGGAGGCCGCGCCAGTTCGCGAGACGGTCATCCTGCGTCGCGCGGATTTCGGTCGTGGCCAAGCCGTCCGCCGCGAAGTGCTGTGCGAAGCGACCTTCGGTGCGCGCGAACGTGAGGAAGTCGACCGGTGTGTCATCCGGCAACGCTGTCCAATCGCTCTTGGGATCGGGGTTTCCCTGCAGCGAGAGCCGCTCCTTCATCGTCGGCCCCTTGCGCGGGTCGTACACAAAGAGCGGAAATGCGCGCGAGTCGACGGCGAGCTTCGCCTGGCGCGTCGCCGCGTCGTCGGCGATGCCATGCTCGGGCATGCACGCCGCGTACACGATCACGACCGCGGGGCCGGGGTACTCGTTCGCGTCGAGGATCGCGCGGTAGAAGTGGTTCTGATGCGCGGGCGTTGTCTGTGCGACGAACACGTCACCGTGCGCCATGAGGATGCGGCCAAGCTCCTTGCGTCGCTCCGGCCGCCCGTGGAGCTTCTTCCCGAACGCAGACAGCTTCGTCACCTGTCCGCCGAAGCTCGCCGTCGACGACTGGCCGCCGGTGTTCGAGTACACCTGCGTGTCGAGCACGAGCACCTTGATGTCCGCGCCGGACGCGACCATACGCGAGAGCGACTGGAAGCCGATGTCGTACATCGCGCCGTCGCCGCCGATCACCCAGAGCCGTCGATCGGCGTGGCCCGCCTGATCCCAGCGGTCGCGGATGCCGAGCGCGTCCGCCGGTGCGTTTTCGAAGAGTGAGTTCGTCCACGGGACGAGGTATGGGTTGTAGGGATAGGTGCTCCCGAACACGGTGTTGCACCCGGTCGCGGCGACGATGCCCATCGCGGCCGGTCCGTAGACCTGCCGCGTCGCCGCGACGAGCATCCGGATCGCGGTCCCCTCGCCGCACCCGGAGCAAGAACCCGCGCCGCCGACGTATCCGATCGCGTGCTCGCCGAGCATGAGATCGGCGAGCGCCTTCTCGTTGCGATACGCCTCGGGCGTGACAGGCAGCGTGCGGAAGAACCTGATGTCTCGCTCGTAGCGCGCGAGCGTGGGCGTTGGATCGCCGCTCTCCGGCGCCTTGTCGATCATGCGGAGCGCTTCGTGCCCGAGGTCGGTGCAGACGGCGACGCATTCGCTGCACCCCTTGCAGTGAACAGGGTCGACGAAGATCCCAAAGAGCGCGGGCTCGAGGCCGCGTTTCGCGGGTACATCCGCGTACTTCCGCGTCTTCACGAAGTGCGCCATGACCTCTGTTCGCTCGGCGTCTGGAAGCGTGGCTACGCGCTCGGCGAGGACGGCCTCGGGTTGCGCGATGCCGAGGATGGCCGTGTCCGGGCACGCGCTGACGCAAGCCATGCAGCCAACGCACCGATCCGCGACGAGCTCGGGAATCCGCGGCGCGAGCCGGCTGAAGTCGCGCACCGCTGCGGTGCCGGGCGGAATGATGCTTCGCGCCACACCGCGGTCTGCCTCAAGGGCCTCATCGTCCCCGAGTCCATAGGTTCCGACTATGGCCGCGAAATCCTCGACGTACCGCTCGATGTCGAATCGCCGGTCGATGATCGTCATCGCCTGGCGCCTGCCATATCCCGGATCACATCGCTCGTCGAGACGATCCCGACGGGCGTGACGCCATCGTGCCCGACGATGACCAGCCGGTGAATGCCTTTCTCTTCCATCAGCCTCGCCGCCTCGCTCAGCGTCATCGATGTTGGCGCCGTCACGGCGGGTGTTGTCATGAGATAACGCACAGCGAGGCTTCTCCAGCTGTCCCAGACGTCAGCGGCCACGCGCGCCCGGACAAGATCCGACTGAGAGATCACGCCGACCAGGGATTCGTCCGTGTCGACGACGGCAAGCCCGCGTACTCGATACTCATCCATAAGCCGGACCGCCTGATGGAGTCCCGCATCCGCACTGATCGTGAGCGCGCCTAGGGTCATCACATCGCCAACGGTTCGTTCGGTCATGTCGCCACCTCCAACGCTTGCGCCGCGCCGATCGCGGCCGTGACGTCGATCACGCCGTCGTACGCGGCCTGGACCACCTCGAGATTCGCTTCCACCACGCTGTCGCCACGCTTTCCGAAGAACCGGGTAAGCCCCTCGCGCACCGCCGCCATCAGCCGGTCGCGGTCCCAGCCGGCGCGAGCCGCGAACGGTGCGACGCGGAGGAACACACCGATGAGCGCGATGCCCTGCATTCGCAGGACGAGATCCGGCCGGGGCGCATGCGTTCGAGCGAGACTGGCCGTATCGAGTGCGAGCAGGCGGATGCGCCGCCCGACGAGCGCCACGCGGGCGCGCGCGGGCAGGGACATCCATATCGCCTCCGGATCCGTGAGTGTTGTCTGAACGAATACGACGCCGCCGTCGACGAGACCGCGCAGGGGATCGCCTTGACCGAATGCGGCGATGTCGTACAGGGGAACGAAATCGACCTGTGCGAGCTCCGCGTGCGTGCGGATGCGCTCCTCCGCGATCGTCAGGAAGTACGTCGTCGGCAGGCCCTTCTTTTCGGATCCGTACCGGGGATACGCCTGGACACTGAGGTCGAACAGGTCGCCGACGAGCGTCGCGAGTAGCTTGTTCGTCGTCACCGAACCGAAGCCCCCGATCGAATGTCCGCGCAGGCTGTACGCCCCCTTCGGCTGGATCTCGAGCGAGGCTCGCTCGATGCCTTGAGGATGTTTGACGCCGAGGACGGCGAAGCGCTGCTCGGGCGTCGCCGGCACGGCCATCCAATCGAAGACCGCGGCGAGATCGCCGGCAGCGACGTCGCGCGAGCCGAGTCCGGCCGAGACCGAGTACACGATCGGGATCGGCGCCCCGTCGGCGGCAAGATCGGCGAGCCCGGCCTTCACCTCGCGGGTGAGCGGGTTGTCCGCGGCCGCCGGCTCGTCGGTGCGCTCGACGACCGCGACAGCCCGCGCACGCTTGATGGCCGCGGCGATCCGCGCGGACGGGAAGGGCCTGAACGACGTGACGGCGAGGCACCCAACGCGCTGGCCCCGCGCCCGGAGCGCATCGACAACCGCGATTGTCGTGTCGGCGATCGTGCCCATTGCGATGAGGACGAGCTCGGCATCCTCACAGCGATACGGATCGATGAGTCCATACGGCCGGCCGGTCAGCTGGGTCCAGTCGTACATGGCGACGCGCACGTCCTCGGCGAGCCTCTGATAGAACGCGCGCTGCCCGATGCGACCGCGCATGTACGCGTCCTGGTTTTGCACGACGCCGGTCATCAGAGCTTGGGACGGTTCGAAGTACGCTCGCACGTGCTCGCGCGGGTCTCCAACGAAGTCGCGGAGAAGCTCGTCCTCCGGGAGCAGCACGTTCTCGAACGTGTGCGTCGTGAGGAATCCGTCCTGTGCGACGAGAAACGGGGTCTCGGATTTTTCGGCCGCGCGCCGCGCGATCGCCGCGAGGTCGACCGCCTCCTGGGGGTTCCGTGCGAAGAGGATCCCCCAACCGGTGTCGGCGACGCCCATGACGTCGTCGTGGCCGGCGTGGATGTTCAGCGCCTGGCTGGTGAGCGCGCGGGCACCCACGTGGAAGACAACGGGAAGGCGCTTGCCCGCGATGACATAGAGAACTTCCTTCATGAGGATGAGGCCCTGGCCCGCCGTGAAGTTGGTCACGCGTCCGCCCGCGAGCGCGAAGCCTTCGGCGGCCGACGCGGACGAGTGCTCGGACTCCAGCTCGAGGAAGCGCAGCGGCGTGCCCCAGAGGTTGGGCTTTCCGTCGGCGACCGCCGCCTGGTACAGCGCCGCCATGGTGGTCGACGGAGTGATCGGGTACGTGCAGGCGCCCTCCGAGATCCGGGTCTCGACGTAGGCGACCGCCTCGGAGCCGTCGACGACGGCAGGGATGCCCGGATAGCGGACGTTCGCCATAAGAACAGGTTGGCGGAACCCGACGCCGACGCCCACGGCCGAACGGCCTTGCAGTGCTGCCGAAGGGCCCCAGAGTCTCGTCCGAATGACCCTGTTCCTACGCGTTCGGTGGCCGCATCGTCTCGTTCGACAGACGTCGCGGAAAGGAGGACGCAAATGGGACTCGCAGTGTTCGCAGCAATTGTCGTCGTCTCGCTTGCCATCGGTATCGCCGTCCAGCTCTTCGAGAAGAAGATGGGTTGGGACTGGCTGATCATCGCTGTGCCAGCGGCCTTCGGCGCGTACTTCGCCAGCGAGACCTTCCCCGGCAGCACGACCTTCGAGGCCATCAAGGACTTCGGCCCGACCGTCGACGGCTTCTACGTCATCCCGGGCATCGTGACCGGCGCGATCCTCGCGCTCGTCGCATACCTCGGGACCCGAAACCTGCAAACGACCACCAGCCCAGCCTGAGCGAAAGCTCGTGGGCACAATGACCGCCGGCGCCTTGCGCCGGCGGTCGGTCGTTTGACCGATGGATCTGCTCGCCGCGCTCGTCCCTGACGTGCGGTCCGGGGCTTTCGCCAGCGGAGCTCTGGTCGCTAGGCCAGGCGGTCGCGGTGCCGCGATCCGCATCCGCAGGAAAGCTCCTGCCCCCACAGCCCGCGGGGCCTTGTGACCATCGGCCCTTGTACGTGATCGCATCGCGTCATAGACAGATCGCAGCGGCATGAACATCCTCTTCGCGACCGACGGATCGAAGTCCGCGGAGCGGGCGCAGGAGCTCGTCGGATCCACCGACTGGCCTGCGCCCACGCATATCGAGATCCTGCATGTCGATCAGCTCTTCGCGGAGGATCTAGAGCTTCCTGCCGGCATGTACTCGGCCGTGCACGAGAAGCTCCGTGACGAGGTCAGCGCTCGACTCGCGAAGATCAAACGCGAGCTTTCCGGATCCGGCCGCGATGTCGAGGCGACTGTGATGATCAACCGACCGGCGAGCGCCATCGTCACTGAGGCGCGCCGCACCGCCGCCGATCTCATAGTGCTGGGAAGCCACGGGCGTGGCGCGCTGGGGTCAGCGGTCCTCGGATCCGTGTCCGCCGAAGTCGTCGATCACGCGCCGTGCCCCGTGCTTGTCGCCAGGACGCCGCGCATCACGGGCGTGGTGCTCGCGCATGATGGGTCCGACGGCGCGCGTCAGGCGGAACAGCTCCTCACCACATGGCCCTTCCTCCGTCGATTGCCGGTACGGGTCGTAAGCGCGTGGAGCCTCGCGCCGAGCTACCTGTCGCTCGACGCGGCCGGTGGCGGCTTCCTCAGCGGAGAGCTCTTCCAGCAGGTGATCGATGACCTGCGTGCCGAACGTGGCCGTGCCGCGAACGGCGCCACGAAGCGACTCGTCGATGCGGGAGTCGCCGCGACCGCCGACGTGCGTGAAGGCCCCACGGCCCAAACGGTCGTCGACGCGGCGAAGGAAACCGGAGCGGACCTCATCGTCGTCGGCTCGCGCGGACAGAGTGGGCTGACGCGCCTCCTGCTTGGCAGCGTCGCACGCGGCGTGCTTCTCCACGCCACCTGCTCGGTTCTCATCACGCGCCAGCGGTCCGAGCGGTGAAGACCGCCGGGACCCCCGAAGACATCGCGCGCTGGCGCGCCAATCTCCAAGGCGAGGTCGACGGAAGCGCGGTCTACATCGCAATGGCTGAGGCCGAGCGCGATGGCCCGCTCGCCACGGTCTACCGGAGACTCGCCGACGCCGAGGCGCGGCACGCGATGCTCTGGGAGACGAGGCTGCGCGAGGCGCACGCGTGGTCGCGCGCTCCGTCGCCTTCGTGGCGCGCGCGGATCCTCGCGCAGGTCGCGCGTCGATTCGGCGCAGGGGCTGTCGCCACCACGATGGCTGGTCGCGAAGCTAAGGACGAAGGCGGCTACGACGGGCAGCCGGAGGCCGCCGGCACGTCGCTCCAGCGCGATGAGCGCTCTCACGCGCGCCTCCTTCGCGAGATCGTGGGAACCGGGATCTCCGGTCCGGGCATCGCGCGGCTCGAGGGCCGGCACCGTACCGGCGGCAACGCGTTGCGAGCCGCGGTGCTCGGTATCGACGACGGCCTCGTCTCGAACTTCTGTCTCGTGATGGGCGTGGCGGGAGCGAACGGCGACGGGCGCGCGATCGTGCTCGCGGGTCTCGCCGGTTTGCTCGCCGGCTCGCTGTCGATGGCCCTCGGCGAGTGGCTTTCCGTCCAGAGCGCGCGCGAGCTCTACGCGAAGCAGATCAAGATCGAGGCGGAGGAGCTCGCCGCCGCGCCGGAGGAAGAAGAGCAGGAGCTCGCGCTCATCTACCAGGCCAAGGGCGTGCCCGAGGACCAGGCAAAGGCGATCGCTCGACAGATCATCGGCGGAGACACGCGCGCCGCGCTCGACGCGCTTTCTCGAGAGGAGCTCTCCATTGACCCCGACGAGCTCGGTGGATCCGCCTGGGTCGCTGCAGGGACGTCGTTCACGATGTTTGCGCTCGGCGCGCTCGTGCCGCTCATCCCGTTCGCATTCCTATCCGGCACGCCCGCGATCGGCGCGGCCGCGATCCTGAGCGCTCTCGCGCTCTTCGTCGTCGGTGCGCTCATCACGGTCATCACCGGGCAGTCCGCGCTGCGTGCCGGCCTACGACAGCTCGCCATCGGAGTCGCCGCCGCAGCAGTGACCTTCGGGGTGGGAAAGCTGCTCGGCACCGCGATCAGCTGATTCCTGGGATATCAAGGGGAGTCGTTTGGACCGCCCGATGGTGACGCTCGCCTCTACGTCTCTGACACGACCTTCCGTACCGTGTCTTGCATGTTCATCTTCGCAGTCGGGGTGATGGTGGGCCTAGCGCTGGGACTTGTCGTTATTGGTTTCCTGGCGCTTGGCTCGTACGACCGGGGACGGGACGCGGAGTCGCAGCGCCAACACCACTTCACGCAAGTCGCCTGAGTATCCGCAGCCTGGACCGCTCAGAGAGAAAAGCGTCGCGGGGATCTGCATCGTCCAGGTGATGTTTCCATCACCGTTCTCGAACCGGACCCTTGATGTCATCTCCGGTCCTTGCGTCGGTCTTTCGACCGCTTCTTCGAGCTCTCCCGATCTTTGATGTTGTCTCCGATCGGTTCCTTGTTGCAGATCCCCGTAACGAGACCGACCCTACCGCGAGATCGACCGTGCTCCTACGGCCGAAGGTCATCAACCAACGTGACCAAAGGCCTCTCCGCCCACCGTCAGCGGAGGACCAGGTAAAGATCGATCGTCGGAGCCCCGTCCTGTTTGCCGGACGTCGAGCTCAGGTGCGATCTCAGCGCCGGTGCGAACGGCCTGTCGGAACAGCGGATACACGAGGTGATAGAACTTGGCGAGCTCGCGGACCATGACCAGCGGCGACACCCGTTTCTTGGTGGGATCCATGTGTTGGAACATGCCGAGCTCCGTGTAATGCACGCCTGCGCGCCCGGCAAGAGCCGACCACACCTGCCTCGATTCATCCACCGGGATGACGGCATCGTCGCGATCGTGCGCGATCGTGATGAGCGGTGCGCGAATCTCCTTTAGGTAGCCAATCGGGGAGAGGGCGTCGAGACGCTCTCGCAGCTTCGCCGGCAATCGCTGCAGCGCCTGCTCGGCGCCGTTTGCGTCAAGGGCGGTGAGGAGCGGGTAGATGGCTCGGCCGTCTCCGGACAAAGCCGCGATGTCGACGCTGCCGGTCGGTTCGGCGAGCGCGGCCCTCAGGAGCTCGGCCTCGGACGTGTCGAGCACCGCGGTCATCGATTGGACGAAGACCTTGCGCGTGAGAGGGTCGACCTGCCACGGCTCCCGTGTTCCTCCCGCCGGACGCGTCGCGCTGGCGATGTCTCGCGCGAACGTCCACATCGATGCATACGCCGCCCATTCGGCGACGAAGGCGACTCGGTCCCGTACCAGCGGGTTCGCCGCCGCCATCAGCGCGAACGATCCACCGACGCACGTGCCGAGCAGTCCGCTTCGGCTGGGATCGACGTCCGGTCGTTCGATCAGCCATCGGTACGCGAGGGCGATGTCCAGGACGTCCTCTGGTTCGAGGCGGAAGTCGCGCATCGTGGGCGACCAGTACATGAGCGCTTCGAAGCCGGAACGAGCGAGGGCCCTTCCCAGGATCGGTACCTGCGGATGATCGACTTCGAAGGGGACGACGCCGAGGGATACCAGCATCCCGGGATGCGGACCCCGGCCTGGCGGCCGGTAGAGATCGCCCTGCGCTTCGCCAACACGTGTGGGGTATCGCACTTTCTCGACCACCGGTGTCGCCGTGACCCAATCGACCGGCCGCGAGGGGAGCATCGGAAGCACCTTGAGAAAGAAGGTCGCCGTCCTCGCCGCGGCCCGAATCGGCGCCAGCGCTCTTAGCGACACGCGAGTCATGCCCTCGACGCTGCGCCGCGCGAACGCATCCCAAGCTCTCGCCGAACCACGAGCACCGAGCATTTCGCGTTGAGGAGCACGCTTCGCGCGACGCTGCCGAGGACCGCGCGCGCGATCGGGCCTCGGCCTCGCGACCCGACCACGATGAGGTCGGCGTTCCAGCTCTCAGCGGCAGCGAGGATCTCAGTCGTCGCGTCGCCTGTTCTCAGCTCGGCCTGCGCGAGAACGCCAGCGAGGCGCAGCTGCTCCGCGCTCTCCTTCGCCAGATGCTCGTGCGCGGCCCGCGCTTCCATGAGGCTGTCAGCCTCGGCCTGGCGCGCGTCCTCGAAGACAGCTGCGGTGATACCCGATCGGAGCGGCCGATCCACGTGCGCGACGCTTACGACCTTGAGCTGCATCCCCTTGAAGATCGGCCACCTCGCGAGAACGCTGCGTGCTTCGAACGCGCCCTCGGAGCCGTCCTCAGCGAACACGATCCGCGAGCACGCCGGGCGACGCGCGACGAGGATGGGACTCGGTGCGCGCTCGCTGATTGTGGCCGCGACGGAGCCGAGCAACAACGTCGCGAGACGACCGTGACCCCGGCTGCCGGTGACGATGAGATCCGGCTCCCACGCGCGAGCATCGTCCACGATCAGGTTGGCGACGCTTTCGCCGCGCACGTATTCCTCGTCGATCACAAGGCCGTCGCGATACAGGGTTGCGGCGAGCTCAGCTACGGCTGTCGTCGCATTCTTATCGTCGAGTTCGGGGTCCCGGTCTCCACCGATCATGACAAGACTTGGGACTGGCGGAAAAACCTCGAGCACGCGAACCCTGGTCTGCTGGGGCCAGGTTAGCGATCGGACGAGCTGTATCGCGATCCGCGCTGAAGGCGAGCCATCGGTAGCCACGAGAACACGCATTGGAGACCCATCTACGTCCGGGCGCGGGAGCGTGAGTACGCGATGAGCCAAGTCCCGAAGATCAGGGAAACCCAGATGGCGAACCCGATGAGGTCCGTCGATCGAATGCCGTTCATGTTGCCTCCTTCGTGACCTCGACCTGCACCGTGTAGTCCGCCGCCATCGCGGCGATCGTGCCGATGGCCGCCCAGAGCGGAACGAGCGCAGCTACGACCACACCGACGCCGAGCGGGAACTCGGCGAAGGTCGCGCCATCGGGGCTCTTGATAGTGATTCGCCTGACGGCGCCTTCGTGAACGAGCTTCTTGATCGCGGCGATGACGTCGTCGACGTTCTCTCTGTTGAGCTTGAATGTCTCGACGATTCGGTCGGTGAGTGTCGGCACCGGTCTCTCCTCTTCTTTGTGGTTACGGTTCGCTACGGCCGGCCACGGCATACGCGGTCGGTTTGCGCTCGAACTCCCTCTTGCAGCCAAGGCTGCAAAACAGGTATTCGCGGTCGGCAAACGTGGTCGAGAGCTCGTGCTCCAACGCTTCGTCAGGATTGACGGGGCTCTCGCAAACGGGATCGACGCTGTGCTCGATCAGGATCTCCGCGTCGAACGTCTCTTCGATCGTCATGAGACACCTCCGTCGCTGGGTCACACCGGACGCTAGTCGCGGGACGCCGCTACGGGCAGGGCCGAACGTCCCCACGGCGCGGGCCCTCTGGCTCTACGCCGGGAACCAGCGGGCGGGCAGTCTCATGGCGCAATGCCGATACAACTCAAGGAACGTCTCGAGGCGATCCGGGCTGATCTAGCGGATGAGATCGCGCGCGAACGGGCACAGCTCGCCGTCGATCCTGAGGGCCGTGGCGAGGACATCACGCCCTCGCAGCACCCCGCCGACGTAGCCTCCGACCTCTTCGTGCGGGAGAGTCTGCTGACGCGCGAGATCCACCTCGAGGGGAACGCGTCCGACGTCGAGGATGCCCTGCGCCGTGTGCACAAAGGCACCTACGACATCTGCGAGGACTGCGGCCACCCCATCGCCAAGGAGCGGCTCGAGGTCTTTCCGCAGACCGCCCGCTGCGTCGATTGCCAACGCCGCAAGGAGCGTCTCCACCCGAGCTTTTGAGCTCGCTGAGGCGGATGTCGGATGTCCTTCCAGTGGTGTGGCCCGGCCGTCCGGGCAGGGCAGTAGCCGAACGTGCCGTGGTGCGAGACGAGGAGCCCGAACTGGCCCGGCACGGCGCTCGCGAGATGTTCGCTCGTGGCGCAGGCGAAACGCACGAGGACTTCCGTCCCCGTTCGATCGACGGTGCGCCGGTCCATCGTGCGCGTGGCGAATGCGGCTCGGACCACGAGAGCCCTAACTCTTGGGCAGCACGTGCTCGAACGTCGCCGGAGGTATCCGATCCGGCGTCGTCCCAGCGGTGGGCGCGTGGCTCACCAGCACCGAGCACTCTGCGTGGAAGACGACCGCACGTGCGACGCTGCCGAGCACGAGGCGCGTGAGTCCGGTCTTGCCGCGGCTTCCGATGACGATGCAGTCGCTCTTGTCCTGCGCGGCGGCCTTGATCAGCTCCGCCGCCGGGTCGCCTTCGCGGAACTCGGAGGTGGCGCTCACTCCCGCCTCGCGTAGCTTGGCGGCGCGCTCGCGGGCGAGCCGCTCCCGCTCCTCGCGAAGCGCCGGCAGCGCGTCGTAGTAGGCCTCGACTGCCGCCGACGAAGCCATCGGATCCATCGTCGCTCCGTAGGGCAACCCGGTGTCGGCCACGCTCACCACGCGGACGGGAAGCGACCGAAGCGGTGGAAGGCTCGCGACGAGGGCCGCGCCGATCGCGGCGCTGGCCGAGCCGTCTTCGGCGAGAAGGATCCGCCGGAGCAGGTGGCCACGCGCGACGAGGACCGGGCAGGGCGAGCGATCGATCACCTCGGCCGAGACGGATCCAAGGATCATCGCAGCGACACCGCCGCGACCGCGGCTCCCGATGACGATCAGATCGGCATGGGACTCTTCGGCCTCCGCCACGATGACGTCGGCGGCACGGCCGAAGGGGAGCGCGAGCTCGACGGTCCGCTCGGGTGCCCGCAGCGGCTTCACGAACGTCTCGAGCTCCGCGCGGAGCTCGCGCTCGGCATAGTCGGAGAGCTCGAGCATCGGCATTGGCGCGAAGGCCATGACGTCGGGCATTGGCTCTATCGCGTGCACCACCCGCACGGTCGATCCGGGCGGAAGCGCGAGGCCGGCGACAAGGTCCCGAGCCTTCTCGGCGTGGGTGGAGAAATCGGTCGCAAGCAGAACACGCATCCGAGCACCTCCATGCAGGCGTCGACGCCAGACTCGCGTGCCTCGGGTTCGGATGGGAGGGCCGAACGTCCCGGAATGGCGGGGTCGCAGGGCCCTACGCACGCAGGTCGCAGCGTCTCACGCTGGCGTGCGACGACCAACGGCGTCGGAGGTGTGCCATGTCCGCCGCGAAGCTTCGCGGGACGCTCATCGGTCTCGAGCTCTTCACCGCGGTCGGCGCGATCGCAGGGGCGATCTTCGTCGTGCCCGGCCTCCCACGCGAGTGGCTCGCCGGCAGCCCGTTCAGCGATTACACCGTGCCGGCACTCGCCCTCGGGATCCTGTGCGGCGGCTCGTCTATGGCGGCAGCGGTGCTCGTAGTCTGGCGGCCCGCGCTCGGCGGAATCACTTCGGTCGCAGCGGGTGCGGCGATGGCGATCTTCGAGGTCGTCGAGGTCGCAGCCGTCGGATTCATGATCGTGGAGTTCCCGGCTGAGCCCGCGTCGTACCTGCAGCCGTTCTACTTCCTCGTCGGTCTCGCGATGGCGGGCTTGGGCGTTGTCGTATGGCGCGACGCTCACCAATACGAGCGAACGCGTGTGCTGCGTCCCGCACACGGAGCGATCTGATTTCCCGTCCGATCCTCGTCACCTCCCGCGACGGCGACCGGCGCCGCGACTGGTCACACGAGCTCTCCCGTGACGGCCAGCGTGTAATCCGCTGCGCCGCACGCGACTGCCCGCTCCTCCGCGGCGCGCGTTGCGACATCCTCGCCGGAGCGGCGACCGCGATCTACGACGAGGAGACCGTCGGCCCCGAGCTCTTCCTCGCCCTGGTCCGGACGCCGGTTCGCCCGACGGTGCTCTTCGCTCGCGATGCCCCGTCGGACGGACGGCACCACGCGCGCTTCACCAGGGTGCTCGACCGCGAAGCCGCCACGAGCTCGCCGCACCCGCGCTGACGCTCAGAGCGCGTCAGCCCTTCGTCGCGTGTCCGGCGAAGGGCTGAAGGTCGCTGCATCACACGCAATGCGGGCCCTATCGCGGGCCGGTGGAGCGCGATACGGTGAGATCGCCCACGACTCGCGATGGCTGGAGGGTGACATGTGGTACTGGGGAGTCTTCATCGTGATGCCGCATGGCCTATGTGTTGTCAGGCCGGACCCGTCAACCCGTGCGGCCCGTGCCGGACGGCGTGTCTGCACTCGCATCGGTACGGTTCGATGGTGATCCGCAGTGCACGGAGATGGCTCCTGATCGTCGACGGCGAGATTCTTCGCCGCGTCGTTCGCAGCGGGTGGCGGGAGCTCCCGCTCGCGACTGGCGCCGCGCGACCGAGCGCCGGCGACCGCGTGGATGTACTGGCGACGAAAGGCCCTCGGTTCGTCACCGAAGCGCACTTTGCGGGCAATGCGGAAGTCGCGAAGAGCGAGGGCGACGTACTTACCATCCGGCACCGCTTCGTGGCGCCTTCGGGCCACGAGCCCACGCTCACGTCGCTTGGCCTGCTGCGCGTGGCTGTCGGCTGGACGCATGAGATTCTCGGCGGCCAGGTCGGTGCGTTCCTACCTATGACACAGACGGATCACGAGCGGATCGAGGGAGCCTTGCGAGACGCGGCGCTCGCTTTCGGACCGCCGCCATCGCGATCAGCGCATCGGCGTCCGCGCACGCCAGGACGGCGAGCGTTGATCGAAGGTCGCGCCGCGTGGCGCCCCGTGACTCGGCCGCGCGCGTCAGTGCGGTGATGCGCCGCAGCGCGATTCCTATCGTGCGCGCGATCGCGTTACCGGCATGCGCGTCCGCGACGCCCACGGCATCGCCCATCCATAGGGCTCTTCCCGCAACGCGATACGGCCGCGTTTAGTCGCTGGAGCAGGCTCGCCGCGATTACGTTGTGCCGAGAGTGAGCGAGCCGAAGGCCATCGACACTTCGAGCTCGAGCAGCGGGTGCTTTCCCTCGAGTGCCGGCGCGGTGTAGTACGCATCGCCCTTCCCGGTGAACCCGACGACGCTCTTCGACGCGGCGAACGCTTTCGTCGTGACCTTCGCCGATGTCGACGAGGGAATGAGGATGTCGACCGAGGCCAGGCCGGCATCGATACGCCCGTGCGCGTCGCGCTGGAGCGTCCCGGCGAAGTCGAGGGTGGTCGCGGACGCTCCGCCGCCAAGGCGGAGCTCACTGAAGTTCGCACTCGCAACGTGTCGCGCCACGAACACTCCGGCGCCCATACCGATTTCGAGGAGGCTCATCGGCGTCGGATTCGGCATCGAGAAGTCGGTCTCGAAGCGCGCCGCTCCGGCCTTGAGCGTTAGCCGGCTGATGGGAAGCCCGCCGAGATCGAGCGTGTTCTCGTTCGCGCCGGCGCGGATCTCGCACGCGAACGGACGGGAGCGGTTGATCCCGAGCTCGAGATGAGGGAGCTCGATACTTCCGAACGAAAGGAGCTCGACGCGCTGAGAGATCGTGACGACGCCGCCCTCGGTCCGGATGTCGAGGGGAAGCGTGTGCGTCGGGTCGGTGTAGGTGCCGGTGACGAACGATGGACCGTCGGTCGGGATCAGGCGGATGCGGCACGGCCCAAGATTCAGCTGCATCGAGAGGTCAGCGCTGCTCGGGTAGGGGATTTCGATGTTCAGGACGTCGGTCGGGGTCGAAGCGGTCATGGCGATCTCCTCCAGGGGCGTCTGTGTCGAGTGTTGACGACCAAGGCCCGGTCGGCAGCAGTCCATGTGCCCAGGAGT
Organism: Chloroflexota bacterium; assembly: GCA_038040265.1. Classification (GTDB taxonomy): domain Bacteria; phylum Chloroflexota; class Limnocylindria; order P2-11E; family P2-11E; genus 3-1-20CM-2-70-9. Next base: position 107,737 of record JBBPIP010000003.1, read on the forward strand.
TGGGGACCTTCGGCCCTCGTGGCGTCGGGTACGCGCCTTAACGCTGTGGTCTCATGGCTACTGTGCTCGAGCCGCGCAGCTACCCATCACACCGGGAAGCCGACGTCGTCCTGCGCGACGGCGCCGTGGTCCACATCCGGCCCGTTCGTTCCGAGGACGAACCGGCCCTCGTTGAGTTCTTTCGTTCGCTTTCGGCTGACTCACGGCTTTTCCGATTCTTCTCCGGGTCGACCGACCTTGCCGGAGAAGCGACGCGTGCGATCGACGTCGACCACTTCGCACGGTTCTCGCTCGTCGTCCTTGCCGGTGTCGAGCGGCGGCTCATCGCGCATGCGGCGTATTACGCCGGACCAGATCGGCATGCGGAGATCGCCTGGGCGATCGCGGACGACTGGCAGAGGAGAGGGCTCGGCACGCTGCTTCTCGCGCATCTCGCCGGGGCCGCCGAACAGAACGGGATAGGCCCATTCGTCGCCTACGTGCTGCCCGAGAACCGGCAGATGATCGAGATGCTCACCGAGAGCGGCGTGCCGATCCGCTCCTCGCGGACTCCCGACTCGCTCACGTTCGAGTTCCCGACATCCCTCTCGGCGGCCGCGCGCGAGCGCTTCGATCTGCGGGAGCAGATCGCGGCCGCGGCGAGCATCACCGCGCTTCTGGCGCCCCGATCGGTGGCGGTCGTCGGCGCGTCGCGGTCGCGGCGGACGATCGGTGGAGAGGTGTTCCACAACCTGCTCGAAACGGGCTTCGCCGGTCCGGTCTATCCCGTGAACCCGGCCGCGACCGTCGTCCAGTCGGTCCCTGCCTATCGCTCGGTCGCGGAAATCCCCGGCGCGGTCGACCTCGCGGTCATCGTCGTGCCGGCCGGCGCCGTGATCGCGGCCGCGCGTGAGTGCGTCGCGAAAGGCGTGCGTTCTCTCGTCGTCATATCCGCGGGCTTCGGTGAGACAGACGAGGCCGGCATGGCGCGGCAACGTGAGCTCCTCGCCGTCTCCCGCGAGGCAGGGATTCGCCTTGTCGGTCCGAACTGCCTCGGCGTGATGAACACCGCGCCCTCGGTCCGCCTCAACGCCACGTTCGCGCCCACGTTCCCTCCTGCCGGGCGTGTCGGTCTTGCATCGCAGAGCGGGGCGCTCGGTCTCGCGATCATCGACGAGGCCGCCCGCCGCGGCATCGGCCTGTCGACGTTCGTTTCGGTCGGTAACAAGGCCGACGTCTCGGCGAATGACCTCCTGCAGTACTGGGAGACCGATCCTGCGACCGACGTCGCGGTCCTGTACCTCGAGTCCTTCGGGAACCCGCGCAAGTTCGCGCGTATCTCGCGGCGGATCGGTCGCACGAAGCCGATCCTCGCTGTGAAGAGCGGCCGCTCGGTCGCGGGGGTGCGTGCGACGTCGTCCCACACCGGCGCGCTCATAGCGGCGTCCGATGTCACGGTGGACGCGCTCTTCCGCCAGACGGGCGTAATCCGCACAGACACGCTCGCCGAGCTACTGGACGCGGTGCCCCTGTTCGCATCGCAGCGCGTACCGACGGGCGACCGCGTCGCCATCCTGACGAACGCGGGGGGACCCGGGATCCTCTGCGCGGACGCGTGCGAGGCTCGCGCGCTCCGCGTCACTGCGTTGCCGGAGTCCGTGCGCGAGGAGCTCCGCGCGTTCCTTCCCGCCGAAGCGTCGGTCGCGAACCCGATCGACATGATCGCCTCGGCGACCAGCGAGCAATACGCGAGCGCGATCCGGATCCTCGCCGCCTGCCCTGAGATAGACGCGATCGTCGCGGTGTTCATCCCGCCGCTCGTCACGAAGCTGGAGGACGTGGCGAACGCCATCGCTGGCGCAGCGCGCGCGCTTACGCGTCCCATTCCATTGCTCGCGGTTCTGATGGCGGGTGAGCGCGCGTGGTCCGCGCTCGCGGAGGCTCGCGTACCGGTCTATGCGTACCCGGAGGACGCGGCGCGCGCTCTCGGTCACGCCGTCGCGTACTCGACCTGGCGCCGGAAGCCTCTGGGTGCCGCTCCGACGTTCGCCGGCCTGCGCACCGACGAGGCCGCCGGCATCCTCGCCGCGGCGCTGCGCACTGGCGACACGTGGCTCGCTCCGACTGAGGTCGCGAAGCTCTTCAGCTGCTACGAGCTGCCGCTCGCTCCGCAGCGGATCGTCTCGTCTCCGGTCGGCGCCGCCGCCGCGGCTGGAGATCTCGGCGCGAAGGTCGCGCTGAAGGCGATCGCGCCCGGCCTCGTGCACAAGACCGAGGCGAAGGCGGTGCGCCTCGGGCTCGCGCCCGACGAGGTCGTCGCGGCCGCCGAGGAGATGAGCGCCGAGCTGGCCCGCGCGAACATCACGGTCGCCGGTTTTCTCGTCCAACCGATGGTCACACCGGGAATCGAGATGCTCATCGGCGTGGTGAACGACCCGCTCTTCGGGCCTGTCGTCGCCTGCGGCGCAGGCGGCACGATCGTCGAGCTGATGAAGGACGTGAGCGTTGGCGTCACGCCGCTCACCACCGCGGACGCGCACGACATGGTCCGCGCATTGAAGACGTACCCGCTCCTCGAGGGCTACCGCGGCCGTCCGGGCGGCGACACCGCCGCGCTCGAGGACGCCGTCTTGCGCGTCGCCGCGATGGTCGAAGCGCATCCGGAGATCGCGGAGCTCGACTGCAATCCCGTGGTCGTGCACGAGAGCGGTGCCGTCATCGTGGACGCCCGCGTGCGCATCGAGGCACCAGCAGCGCGGCAGCCGCTGGCCGCTCTCCGTACCTAGATCCCGTCACCAGACATGAGAACGCCGCCCGACAGTCTGCCGCGCGGCGTTCGCGCTGTCGCCTCTGGACGCTACGGCGCGATGCGGAGCTTGTTGATCACGTGCTTGACGCCGGTGGTCGACGAAGCAAGGTCGGCCGTCTCGCGGTAGATGTAGTAGGAGGGCACCTCGCCCATGAGCGTGACCGTGGCGTGGTCGACGGTCGCGTCGATTCCTTCCATAGGGAAGCGGCGTCGGATGGCACCCTTCAGCTCGTCGAACATCTGGACGTCGGTGCGCTCGGGCGGTGTGACGATGATGTGGTCGTTGACGTTCAGCACGCCCGTGATCCGCTTCACGACCTCGACCGCGCTCCTGCGCTGGTACCAGTAGTCGACGGTCCCCCTCAACGTGACGACGCCGTTGCGGACGACCGAGTCGATCCGTTCCTCAGGGACCGCCGAGTCCCAGACCAGCGAGTTGCGGACCGCCTGCGCGATCTTCGTGTCGTCCATGAAGATCGAGTCAGGCGGCCTGACGATCAGCTTGTTCGCCACGTCTTTGACGCCCGGCACGCGGGTGGCGACGTCAGCGGCCTCTCCGACCTTGAGATAGCTCGAGACCGTGCCACTGAGCGTCACGACTCCATGGTCCACCTCGACCCCGATCTCGGCGGGCTTGAAGCGCCAATCGCGCTCGATCTCGGCGATGACATCTAGTTGGATGTGATGGTCCGTCTTGGGAAGCTCGCGTACGAGAGTCATTTCGATGCCTCCTTAGGCCTTCGCCTTGATCGTGACCGTCTTCGGCTTCACGACCTCCGTCTTGGGGAGCGTGATCGTGACGACGCCGTACTCGAACGTGGCCTCGACCTTGTTGGGGTCGATCGCCAGGGGAAGCGTGAAGCTGCGCTGGACCTTGCCGTAGTGGCGCTCCTTGCGCAGGTACTCGACGTCCTTGACCTCGGTCTCGGCCTTGAACTCCCCCTTGATCGTGATGCCGTCCGCGGTCGCCTCGATGGTGAGGTCCTCAGGCCGGAGTCCCGGGAGCGATCCCTTGAGGACGTACGCGTCCTTGGTCTCCGTGAGGTCGACGGGGAACGTGGTCGTCGTGCCGAATCCGTTGAACGGGCGAATGAAGCTGTCCTCGAACAGCTTGTCGACCGCCTCGCGCAGCGACACGAACTCGCTCGTTGGCTCGAGCTTCATGAGCTTCATACCGGCCTCCCTTTTCTGTCACGCGTCGGGGTCCTTGCTCCGGCGCTGCGAATCCATCTTCTTCCCGTGTGCTCGAGCGGTCTGTCGGGTAACGACCGATGCGGATGAAGGGGGACTCCGGACTGGCTAGCGCTTGCGAATCACGAAACGAAACACGTGTCCGAGCTGACTCGACTCGACCAGGTCCTGTCCCGTCGCGGTGGCCCACGCCGTGAAGTCCTGGATCGAGGCGTGGTCGGTGGTGACGACCTCGAGGAGGTCGCCTGCGCGCAGCCTGTGCAGCTCCTCGCACGTGCGCTCGAGAGGAAGCGGGCGCGCCAGGCCTCTCAGATCAAGGGTGTTCGCAAAGGTCATAACCATGACTCGAGGCTAGGTCGCGGAGTTGTGCATCGGTAGGGAGAAATGACTCTGAGCGCAGGGCCCAGTGGCACCAATGTCGTCCGCCGTGCGCATTAGGTCGGACGGCCCTAGTTTCGGGGACCTTCCTCATGGACGATCCTCGCATGAGGCGCGTCCTCGCGATGAGCGCTCTCGCCACCGTCGCGATACTTGCGGTGACCTGTGGTGGCGCAGCGCCGACGCCCGCGACCTCGCCAGCGCCAACTGTGGCGATGGATCGCGTCCAGGTCTTCTACGCGAAGGCGGACGCGGATCCGATCGCCGTTCCGATCTTCGTGCCGAGGGACAGCACGATCGAGAGTCGGCTTCGCGCGCGTTTTGACGCGCTCATCACCGGACCCGCAGGGGGTCCGAGCGGGTCGTTCAACCTTCTCGCCGGGACCGAGATCCGAATCGGCGCGATCTCGACCGATCGCGATCTCGCCACTCTTGACTTCCTGGGGACCGCCGATGACTGGGGGTTGAGCGATGCCGCAGCCGTCCGTGCGTTCCTACAGCAGGTCGTCTTCACAGCCACGGACGAGCGGTCGATCTACAAGGTGCTGCTGACCCGTGACGAAGGGCAACCTGCGGTCATCGGGGTTTCGGACCTGATCGCGACGTACCACGCTCCGTTGACGCGCGAGCTCGTCGGGCCATGGATCCATCCCGCTCACACCGTTGTGTACTTCGCGCGCGACGGGCAACCACCGCTCGCCGTCTATCTCCCCGGCGCCGGCATCGGCGCTACAGCCGAGGAGCGCATCCGCTCGCGGCTCGTCGCCCTCGAGACGGGACCCGGTGTCGTGATGCCAAACGCGTACAACAGCGTGCGCGACGCGAATTCGAAGCTCGACGGTGTGCGGGTGGCGGGCGACCTCGTGGCCATCGACTACGTCGTCCCCGACGATGACTGGGGTGTGAACGGAAGCACCCGCCTTGCTTCGTTCGTGCAGCAGCTCGTCTACACGGCGATCCAGAGCCGGGCATCGTTCGCGTGCTCATCACGCAGAACGGTGGCCGTACCGCGATCATCGGCGGCGAGGGTCTGGTCATCGACCACCCGGCAACCCGCGCGGACGTCAGCGGCTACCGGTAAGGCCGCCTAGAGGCGCTCGATCATCGGGGGACGGACATGGAATTGCCGACCCGTGATATTGGTCGGCTTGATTCCAAGCCAGTGAAAGCGAGCACCAGGCGCGACAGGACGCACCGGTACCGAGCGGAGATGCTCCGCAACGCGACCGATGTTGGTCGTGAACTCCTCGGCAAGCCCCCTTGCGACCACGCTCCAGCCAATGCAGGATTCGGAGTCCCAGCCATCCACCTCAAACGCGACTGCCGACTTCGGCACCGCCTCGAGCTTCGTGCCGGGGCTCGTCCGGAAAACGATGACAGCGCCGTCCACGCCGTAGTTCACTGGAAAGATCTCGATCCGTCCCTGGTGCGCGAAGGCGATCCGGCCCATATCGTGGGAATTGAGAAGGGCAAGGCACTGGTTTTCGTTCAGGACCTGTACTGAATCGTCAAAAGACATCTTGTTCACCATCTCACCGCGCTCCGAAGGGCGGCCGTCGGCGAGCGCTCACACGATGACGAGGAGCGCCCTCGCCTCCTCGACTGCTCGTCGGAATTTCGGCGCCGCGCGCTCCGCGAAGTGACGCGCATGCACTGCGCTTGGGAAGTGCGAGCCGAGAGGGGCAAGATTCACCGCGCGGTAAGGCCCGAGCGTCGAGCGATCGATCGAGTACACCGGGCGCGTCCCACCGTCGACCTCGAGCGCTACGGGGAACCTTTGGTCCGGTGGGAACGCGAGGCCGTTGATCGTCCACGGTGTCAGGAGGATGAACGTCGGTGTATCGAGCGCGATACCAGCCTCGATGACGCCGACCTCGATGCCGGTCGAGAGCTCCGTGTCCGGGTCGAACGCTGGCCCGTGGATCTTGGCGAACACTTCTCGGATCCGCTCCGGCCGTACTGTTCTCACGAGCCGAGCCTAGTGACGCTGCGACAATGGAGGCAGGGCGGTATGACCCAAAGTCAAGGTCCGAAGGTCCCTCGGTACCGCGTGGCGAGGGTGGGCCCCGCCACACGGCATCGAGAAAGGGCTTGCTAGGCTAGTCGTCGTCTTCGTCGTCGGGATCAAGCGCGAACGCGAGCTTGAGGTCGACCCTGTATTCGGTGATCGCCCCCTCGTCGGCCGCGACCGTCATGTGCTTGACGTCTGCGCCGGTGATGTGTCGGAGCGAGTGCGAGGCGGTCTTGATGGCGGTCGCTATGGCGTCGTCGAAGCCGATCTTGACGTTCCGATGACCTCGATGATCTTGACGACCCCGGTCAACTTGGTCTCCGGTTCCGCGGCTTCCGTTTCGATCTTCTCGAGGTCTTCCACTCTGGTCATGTCTCTCCTCCTTTTTCTGTGCCTATGCGAGCGAAAAGATGGCGTGCGCCCCGGCGTGAGCTTCTGCACCCAGCGAGCGCGGTGCGAGCGGCGGCTTCGCGATGAGCACCGCGCAGTGGGCGCGGCGAAGGACCTCGTCGACGACGCTGGTCCGGAAGAGCCCGTGAGGATCGCTGTGGGCGCGCGAGCCGAGGACCACGAGGTCAGCGCCGCCGGCGAGCGCCCGGAGCACGATGCGCTCGCTCGGGTCGCCGCGTTCGACTATCGACCGCGCGACCGATCGTCCGTGTAGAGCTCGTGGCGCGGAAGAGAGCTTCGCTGGCGCTTGCCGAATCTTTCACTTCAAGAACTGCTCGAAGCTCGTCGGCCAGGCCGTCGTGGTCGGCCCCGATCGGCTGGCTTTCGCCGAGCACATGCAGAAGGGTGATCTCGACGTCGGCGGGAAGCGGCAGGCGGCAGATGAGATCCATCGCGACGTCGCTTTCCGGAGACCCATCGACGGCTGCGAGGATCCGTCGCGGCGTCTCCCTCCGCTCTCGCACGACCAGAAGCGAGATCGGGGCGTGCCGCGCGAGCGCACGGCCGGTGCTGCCGAGGAGTACGCCGGCGATCGCTCCGAGGCCGCGCGAGCCGATGACCACAAGCTCCTCCGCCCGTTCGATCGCGGCGCGCTCGATCGCCTCGGCGACCGGTCCGTCGGCCACCAGCGTCGCTGCTGGCACGTTCAGGGTCGACAGGCGGCCGCGGGCGGTCTCGGCCACCCGTCCGGCGTCCTTTCTCGACTCCGCCCCGGCGGGGAGCGCAACGGCGGCCTCTCCGTCAGCCAGCCCGGCGAACGTGAAGCGCGGGACGGTCAGCACCGTCACGTGATCTGCGACCGAGAGTGGCAGGGAAAGAAGGAACCGAAGCGCATTTTCGGCTCCCGGGGACCCGTCGGTGGCGAAGAGGATCCGCACCCTGCCGATCGTGGACCCGGAGCGACCCCAGGTCTGTCCGGCTCCGCACCGCTCCGGGTTAGGGGTCCGCCGGACGGGACCATCGGCCTTTTCTCGGGGGTCCTGCGACTCACGACCCGGACGCTCCGCCGCCCTAGCCTCGACCTTGTGTCAACCGCAGCGATGATCCTGCGCGCCCAGGAGAAGGAGCGCGCTCGCGTCGCCCGAGAGCTCCACGACGACACCGGTCAGGCTCTCACGCTCCTCCTCGTGCGGCTGCAGATGCTCGCCGACCAGATCCCCGACCCGAGGACGCGGGCGGAACTGGCGGACCTGCGTGCGCTCGTCGCCCGGACGATGGATGGCGTCCGCCGGCTCGTCGTCGATCTCGGCCCGACCGTCCTCGACGATCTAGGCCTCGCCTCATCGGTCGAGTGGCTCACGGAGCGAATGCGGGTCGATGGACGGATGCGAGTTGATCTAGATCTCGACGTCGACCGCGAGCCGCCACGGCCCGTCGCACTCGCGATGTTCCGTGTGGCACAGGAAGCGCTCACCAACGTGCTCCGGCATGCGCGCGCCTCGTCTGTCTCGGTCCGGCTGACGCGTGACGACGGCCAGCTGCGGCTCGCCGTCAGCGACGACGGTCTCGGGTTCGACGTCGAGGCCGCCGAGCGCAGGTCGGAGGAGAGCGTCGGCCTTCTCGGCATGACCGAGCGCATCGCTCTCGTCGGGGGCGAGCTCTCGATCGAATCGGACCCGGGCCGCGGGACGACCGTCGTCGCGAGCGTGCCTATCGACCGAGACGGCGCGTGATGCCGATCCGCGTCGCGCTCGCCGACGATCACCAGATCCTCGTCGACGGTCTGCGTCGTCTGATCGATGCGACCGCGGACATGCACGTCGTCGCCACGGCGAACGACGCCTCGTCCGCGATAGCCGCCGTGCAACGGGAGTTGCCCGAGGTCCTCGTTCTCGACCTCTCGATGCCTGCCGGCGGCGGCCTCGAAGTCGCGCGACGTATCCGTGAGATGGACCTTCCGACCAAGATCGTCGTCCTGACGATGTGGGCGGAGGAGCGCTACGTCCTTGAAGCGGTTCGCCTCGGGGCGGCGGGCTACGTCCTGAAGCGATCGGCGGACCGCGACCTGCTCGAGGCTATCCGCACGGTCGCACGCGGCGAGGCGTATCTCACGCCCGCGGCCGTGCGCCTGCTGCTCAGCACGCAGCGGCCGGAGCCGGAAGCACCCCCGCTCTCACCGCGAGAGCGCGAGGTCCTCCGCCTAACGGCGCGAGGCTTCAGCAATCTCGAGATCGGTGAACGGCTCTTCGTGAGCCCGAAGACGATCGATACTTACCGATCTCGGATCATGACGAAGCTCGACATCCATCGCCGCTCGGAGCTGGTCGACTACGCCCTCAGTCACGGCCTGATGGAGTAATCCACCGATCAGGAGCTTGGCGCGGGGCCAGCCTCGAATGTCGGGTGCCCCGTTCACCCGCTGCGCCCGCGCTCCCGACAAGCAGGATCACAGCGGTGACGAACGCCAGGCAGCGCGAGCACGAATCCCGTCCTTCTGCTACTCGGCTTCCTTCTGGTTCTGGCGTGGAAGACGGCGGGCTATATCGGCCTCGACCGTTGGCTGCTACCTCTTCTCGGCACGCCCTGGGAGCGAGGGGCGGAAGCGCGTCATACGTCTGCGGGCTAGTCGCGGACGGCGCGTAGGCGACGTCCGCTCGCGCGACCTATTGCTAGGCGTTCACGGCGTCGTACGCACGATCGACGAGCCACGCGGCGCCGAGCGCGACCGCGATCCCGCCGAGTGCGAGGCTGATGAGCACCATGCGAAGGGCGTCGCGGACGACGCTCATCCCGCGATCCGCCGCAGCACGAAGCGCATGACACGCTCGTGCTTCGCGCTGTCGTCGGCCATCGTCTCGAGGATCAGGGCGAAGACTCCGTCGTAGAGGAGCCCCGCGTCACTCGCCAGGCGGCGCAGCTGCCGAACCTCCCGCCGTTCGTCCCTGGCGTAGGCGTCGACGACCGCCGCGAATCCCCTGAGGCGTCCGTTCCGCGGGGACGGAGCGTACGGGAGCGCGTCCTCGGAACGGGTCGCCCGGATGTCGTCACGGAGCCGGGCGGCCATCCGCCGCATCAGCTCGTGGTGCCGCGCTTCGTCCTCGACGACCAGATCCATGAGCAGCTTCACGATCGGATCGCTCATGGTGTGGGAGAAACGACGGTACGCCTCGACATGCTCGGACTCGCCGTCGACATGGGCGTCCAGGATCGCGAGCAGGTCTTCGGTGGTCGACGGTGCAGTGGCGGTCAATTGCATCTCAGATGTCCTCTTCCGAACCGGCTCCACCGATGTGGGTCCGGCTGGCGGCAATGAAGAAGCGCGCGGTCAGCGTCCCCGCCGCGACCGCGACCAGGATGAGCGCCGCCACGGTGATGAGAATCTCCGCCGAGCTTGGCATGTAGCGATGGTGGGCGTGAATCGTCGGTGCGAGTAGAGCCGAAGGTCATGCCCCAAGAGGTCGACCGCCTCTGCATGCCGGGTACCGCGTCCGTAACGCTCTTCTGATGAAACGGCGCCAGCTTCTTGCCGCGGCAGCGGCCGCTTTGGTCACCGGCTGTACGCAGCGCGCCGCGACACCTTCACCGACGCCGTACCCGGTCGCGCTCGCGGCGAACCCCCTCAAAGGCATCTGGCCGACCGCCTATCGGACCGCACCGGAGGCGGTGCGGACCGCTTATGAGTACGCCGCGCTGAACTACGAAACCCTCCGGTACGTACCGTGCTTCTGTGGGTGCGGTCTCTCGGCAGGTCACCTGAACAACTACGACTGCTTCGTAAAGGCCGCAAAGCCGGACGGCTGGTTCATCCTCGACCCGCACGGCCTGGGCTGCGGCACCTGCGTCGCGATCACGCTTGAGGTAATCGCGATGCGCGAGCAGGGCCTGCTCGTGCGCTCGATCCGCGCGGCCGTCGATGACCGGTGGGCGAAGACGGGCCCGGCGACCAAGACCCCCTATCCGTAGGGCCTTGCCCGACAGGGACCGGTGGCCCTCGGACTTGGGCCGGACGACCCTGTTGACGTCTCGGGCCGGACCGCAAAGTGTAGGAGCAAGGGAGGTCACCCAAAGTGAAAGCAGTCATCAGGAACACCGAAATCGCTGACCCGCCGATCGCAAAATTCCTCTTCTCCGACACCCGCATGTCGGTCGTCTGGTTCGTCCTCCGCCTCTATGTCGGCTTCAGCTGGCTCGAGGCCGGCCTGCACAAGGTCATCGACACCGGCGCGAAGACGAACTACATCATCGATGGCGCCGGCATCCTTTCGTTCTGGCAGCGCATCGCGGCGATCCCCGCCGCGCCGGCGAAGCCGGTGATCACGTACGACTGGTACCGCAGCGCTATCCAGTTCATGGTCGACAACCACTGGGAGGGCGTCTTCGGCAAGGTCATCGCCTTCGGCGAGACCGCCGTCGGGATCGGCCTCATTCTCGGTGCGTTCGTCGGCATCGCCGCGGTGGGCGGCGCGTTCATGAACCTCAACTTCATGCTTGCGGGCAGCGCAAGCACGAACCCGGTCTTGCTCCTCCTGGGCTTCCTTCTCGTCCTCGCGTGGAAGACCGCCGGATACATCGGGCTCGACCGCTACCTTCTCCCGATCCTCGGAACCCCGTGGAGGGCCCCGAAGGTCGACACCACCCTGGGCGAGGCGCCTGTCCGGACGCCTCGGCTCGCGTGACCACGCCCTCTTCCCCACGTGACGAGAGGAGCGGTGCGGACCGCTCCTCTCGCATACCCCGCGTGATGTCGGTGCTCGTGATGAGCGCCGACGCGACCCGGCGCGGTGACTGGGCGAAGTTCTTCGAAGAGCAGGGGATGCACGCGATCCGCTGCGCCGGACCGCAGGCGACAACTTGCGCCCTCGAGATCGGCACAAGTTGCCCGCTGCACCAAGAGGCCGACCTCATCTTCTACGACGAGGAGAGCATCACGCCCCGGCTCGAAGAGCAGCTCGACATGATCGCGCTGACGACGCCGATCGCCTACGCCAGCACCATGCGGGAGCGCGACGGGCGTCAGTACCCGGTCACCGAACGGGTCCGTCCCGCCGCGCGCCGCAGCCCCCCCTCGAGATAGTCATTCGCCTGAGGGATCGCGCCGCGCCGGTCGTTCTTCCTACGCGACTCCGTGTCGCTGGGTTCGTCCTTCCCGCAGTCCTGATCGCAGCCCTGGTCGCGCTCGACTTCGTGCTCGAGCCTCTGCTTCCATCCGCTGTGTCACATCTCGTTCTCATGGCGATTGGAATCGCCGGCGTGCTCGCGTTCTCGTCAGCGATCTTCTCCCGCTTTACGGAGCTCTATCGCCGGGATGCAGAGCAGGCCGCACGGCTGCGCGCGTACGCCCAGGCGCTCGAGCACCGCCGCGCGCAGATGCAGGCGCTGAACATCGCAGGGATGTCGCTCACGTCCGAGCTCGAGACCCCGACGGTGCTGCAGCGGGTCGTGGAACAAGCTCGTGCCGTCTCGAACGCGAAGTTTGCGGCGCTCGCGGTCTTCGACTCGGACGGACTCGTCGAGCAATTCGTAACCTCTGGCATCACCGATGAGGAGCGCGCGCGTATCGGCCCATTGCCCCGCGGACTCGGATTGCTCGGAGTGCTGCAGAAGGACCAGGTGACCCTTCGGCTCCGCGATCTTCACGCGCACCCGAGCTCCGTCGGCTTTCCGAAAGACCATCCGCCGATGCGAAGCTTCCTGGGTACGCCGATTCTGTATCGGGGCGCGTCCCTCGGGAACCTCTACCTCACCGAGAAGCAAGGTGCCGATGAGTTCGGCCCCGACGATGAAGAGGCCGTGCGGACCCTCGCGGCGCAGGCGGCGATCGCGATCGACAATGCGCGCCTTTACGACCAGATCGAACAGGTCTCGGTGAACGAAGAGCGCCACCGCATCGGCATGGACCTGCACGACGGCGTGATCCAATCGCTCTACGGTGTGAGCCTCCAGCTCGAGGACGCGTCCGCGCGCCTTGGCTCCGAGCCCGACGCGGCCCGCAAGACCGTCGACCGTGCCGTGGACCGGCTGAACGCATCTATCGCCGACCTGCGAAATTACGTGCTCGGGCTCCGTCCGATACGCGGCAGCGATCGGCCGCTGACTGAGTCACTTCCGACGCTCGCGGCGCAGGCGCGGACCAACGCGTTGATCGAAGTGGAGGTGTCCGTCGCTCATGAGGCCGCCGCGGCGCTCGATGGCATTGGCCGCGAGGCGGCTTTCTACATTGCCGCCGATGCCCTCGGCAATGTTCAGCGCCACGCTCGTGCGCGGCGCGCAGCGGTGCGGCTCTTCCTCGAGGAGTCGTCCGTTGTGCTCGAGATCGGGGACGATGGCGTCGGCTTCGACCACGAGCGCGCCGTGGACGGTCATGGGCTCCGCAACATGCGGGAGCGTGCGTTCTCGGCCGGCGGACGACTGAGTCTGCAGACCGCTCCCGGGCGCGGATCGCGAGTACGCTTGGAGCTGCCGATCCGGGAGGAGGCGAAGGTGTGACAGGAGGAGCCGTGACGCGTGTGCTCATCTGCGACGATCACGAGGTTGTCCGAGAAGGCCTGCGAACGCTGCTCTCTCGGGGTCAGGGTCTCACAGTGGTCGGCGAGGCCGGCACGATGCAGGAAGCGATCGAGACGGCTGCCAAGGCCAAGCCCGACGTCGTGATCATGGATGTTCGCCTCCCCGACGGAAGCGGGGTTGAGGCATGCCGGGCGATCCGTGAAGCACGGCCAGAGACGCACGTGATCATGCTCACGTCGTACGCGGACGACGAAGCGCTCTTCGCGTCGATCCTCGCCGGAGCCTCGGGGTACCTCCTGAAGCAAACGCGCGGGCAGGCCGTGGTCGACGCGATTGAGGCTGTCGCGCAGGGACGATCCCTCCTGGACCCGGACGTGACCGGAAAGGTGCTGGAGCGCGTCCGTCGCGGACGTGATCATGAAGATCCCGCGATCGCATCCCTGACCGACCAGGAGCGCAAGGTCCTCGAGCACCTTGCCGAGGGGAAGACGAACCGCGAGATCGGGACCACCCTCTTCCTCTCCGAGAAGACCGTGAAGAACTACGTGAGCCGCATCCTTGACAAGCTCGGCCTCTCGCGGCGAGCTCAAGCGGCCGCGTATATGGCCGAGCGCAGACCGAAGTACTGACGGTGTCGGGCGAAGCCCTACTTCGCTAGACGCAGAACGGCACGTCCGGCCGAGCCGACCGCCTCTCTTTACGCCAAGACCGCTCCGGGTATCACTGCCTCGTAAGGGAGGCAACCCATGGAGAACGCCACGACCACGCCCACCACGCTGCGCCTCTATCGCAGCACTTCTGACCGCGCCATCGCCGGTGTTTGCGGGGGATTGGCGCAGTATTTCGAGGTCGATCCCGCCCTCGTGCGGATCCTGTTCCTCGTCTTCGCCCTAGCGGGCGGTGCCTCCGTCCTTCTCTACGTCGTGCTCTGGATCGCCGTGCCTGTAGACAACGACGCTCAGGTGAGCACGAACAGCCACGCCGGAAATGGGACGGTCGCCCTTGTCTTGATCTCCATCGGCGCGCTGTGGCTGCTTGCGAACATCGGCGCCTTCAGCTTCATCGAATGGCGCTTCGCCTAGCCGATCGCGCTCGTCGCTCTAGGAATCCTGCTTCTCAGCCGCAGGTTTCTCCGATGACCACTCCAACTCTCGCCCTACCCGCGCCGACACCGGCACGGCGGCCGCTCATCGCGTTCCCGCTCGTCCTCATCGCGCTCGGCATCGTGTTCCTGCTCGCAAACGCCGGCTTTGTCGGGGAAGGCGCGCTGCGGCGCCTCGTCGATCTCTGGCCCGTCGCGCTCGTGCTCATTGGCCTCGACATCCTCGTCCGCGATCGCTCGACCGCGGTCGCCATCATCGTAGAGGTCGCGGTCATCGCCGCCTCGGTCGCGTACGCCGTCGCCGGCCCGGCGACGGGCTTGGTTCCGGTCGGCACAAACACCACCAGCGTCGGACGCTTCGACGCGACGAGTCTGGCGCTGACCGTGAACTACGGCGCGGGACAGCTGACCATGCACAGCGGCACACCCGCGCTCCTTTCCGTGTCATCGAGCCGCGAAGACGTCCGCGTCCAGGATGTGCGCCAGTCAGACGCGGCCGCCTCTGTGACGATCTCGCCTAGCAACGACGGATTCTTCTTCGGCACGGATCGGGTGTGGGACGTCGTGATCCCCTCAGATATTCCAGTCAGACTGACGGCGAGCGTTGGTGCGGGTGAGTTCCGCTTCGGGCTCCGTGACGTCAAGCTTGCTGGCGCGACGATCAACGGCGGCGCGTCCGATCTCACGATCTCCCTCCCGAAGCCGACCGGTGACGTGCCGGTCACCATCTCGGCGGGCGCCTCGTCGATCACGCTCGAGATCCCCCCGGGTGTCGATTACCGCGTTCGCACCACGGGCGGCCTAAATAGCGTGAACGGCGTCGAGACCTCGACCGGCTATGCCGCGGCCACCGATCGTTTGACGATCTTGGTGACCTCCGGAGCGTCTTCGATCACGGTCCGCTGAAACCCGGTCCGAACGGGCAGGGCCGAACGACCCTCGATAAGGGTCGTCCGGCCCTCGCTCCTATTACTGCGTGTCAGTACCTTCGCTCTATGGAAGAGGAAGCCACGCCCGCACCGGGCCTCCCCGAGCAGCCTGAGGAAAGCCGCAGCGGCCGCATCGCGCGACGCCTCCTCCTGGCCAATTTTGGGATCGCGACCGCCGGTGCGCTGACCGTCGCGGGGCTCGCGCTCGCCGGTCGCGGCTCGGCTGCGTATCAAGCGACTCCGAGCCCGAGCCACGGTCACACCGCAGCGGCGGCGACATCGAGCCCCACCGGCACTCCGAAGCCCCTCGCGACCGTCGCGCCGATCGATCACGACGCCGTCCACAAAGCCGCGACCGTGGCCTTTCCCGCGAAGACTCAGGGTCAGGGGTTGCAGGAGCTCGAGTCGCGCGTGGTCAATGGTGTGCGCGAGTTCGATCTTGTTTGCGGCAAGGTCCGGTGGGAGGTGACGCCCGGCAAGTTCTTCGATGCCCAGGCGTACAACGGGCAAGTACCCGGTCCGATCATGCGGATGACCGAGGGCGAGCGCATCCGGGTCCGCGTGAAGAACGAGCTCGACGACAGCACGGCCGTCCACTGGCACGGACAGCGGGTGCCGAACTCGATGGACGGTGTCCCGTTCATCACCCAGCCGCCGATCAAACCCGGCGAGACGTTCACCTACGAGTTCACGGCGGGGCCGTTCGGGAGCCACATGTACCACTCGCACCACAACGCAACTGAGCAGGTCGGCCGGGGCAGCCTTGGACCGCTCATCGTCATGCCCCGGGACAAGAACGTCGACCCGCAGTACGACAAGGACGAGTTCTTCATATTCAACGACTCACTCGGCGGTCTCACGATCAACGGCAAGGGCTTTCCGGCGACGTTTCCGTACACGGCAAAGCTCGGCGAGCGGGTCCGCTTCCGGTTCATGAACGAGGGCACGATGATCCACCCGGCGCATCTGCATGGACTCACACTTGAGGTCTTCGCGCGCGATGGCTATCCACTCCCCGCGCCGTTCAAGTGCGACACCCTCAATGTCGCGCCGGGCGAGCGCTGGGACGCGATCGTCGTGGCGGACGCGCCAGGTGTGTGGGCATTCCACTGCCACATCCTCACGCACGCGGAAGGATCGAGCGGCATGTTCGGGATGGTGACTGCACTGATCGTTTCTTGACTCCAGAAGGGCCGGATGCCCCTCAGACGGACGACCTTCGGCACTCGTCCCCGGTCGGTCGCGGCGGCACTCTCGGTCTGCTAACCGGGCCCGAAGCCTCGAGCTGACGGCCAGGTTGGACAGAAAGGGGTGACCCCGATGTCGGATTCCCTTCTCCTTGTGCTGCTCGTCGTCGGCTACGTGGCGCTGTTCTTCGCGGTGATGACTCGATTCATGGGCGGTCTTCAGGAATAGCCCGTTGATGGATCCGTACATGTACGGCCGATGGTTCTCGCTGTGCTCCTCGTCGTGGCGGCGCCGCTGGTTGTGATCGGTGTCTTCGCGCTGATCTTCGCCTCGCTGACGCGGCCCTCGGCGGACAGGGCACTGCGGATCGAACAGGAACGTCTCACCCGCCGCGAGATTGACAGAGACCAGCTCGGCGTCGCGCTTCACGCGCTCTAGCCGCCTATACTTCGGCGAGCGCCACCACCTTTAAGGACCGGTCCTGTGAGGCCGGGAAGGAGCGCCAGACGACCACGCTGCTCGCGGCGGACGACGTCCGCCGAGCCATCACGAGGATCGCGCACGAGATCGTCGAGCGCGACCGTGACCTCACCGCCCTCGCCATCGTCGGTATCCGCGCGCGCGGCGACGCGCTCGCGGCGCGCATCCAGGCGGCGATCCGGGCGAACGAAGGCGCCGACGTCCCGCTGGGCGCGATCGATATCACCCTCTACCGAGACGACCTGACGCGGATCGGCTACGCGCCGGTGGTGCGCGAGTCCGAGATCCCGTTCTCTGTCGATGGCCGCGTGGTGGTCCTCGTCGACGATGTCCTATTCACAGGCCGCACGATCCGCGCCGCGATGGACGCGCTCGTTGACTACGGCCGGCCACGCGCGATCCGACTGGCCGTCCTCGTCGACCGCGGCCATCGTGAGCTGCCGATCCGCGCCGATTTCGTGGGCAAGAACGTCCCGACCGCCGCCGGCGACGACGTCCGTGTGCATCTCGTCGAGGTCGACGGGCGCGATGAGGTCGAGGTCGTCACGAGGGTGCCCGCATGAAGTGGACTCGCCGTCACGTCCTCGACACCTATGACTGGTCGCGCGACGAGATCGAGACCGTCCTCGATCAAACCCGAGCGATGGTCGAGATCCTCGGCCGGCCGATCAAGCGCGCGCCACCGCTTCGCGGACGTACGGTGATCCTGTTCTTCGCGGAGGCGTCGACACGGACGCGCGTCTCTTTCGAGCTCGCCGCGAAAGCGCTCTCGGCCGACGTGACGAACATCACGGCGAGCGGCTCGTCGGTCGAGAAGGGCGAATCGTTGTACGACACCGTTCGAACGCTGCAGGCGCTCGGCGGGGACGTCGTCGTGATGCGGCATGCGTCGTCGGGTGCGCCGTACTTCGTCGCGGAACGGACCGACGCGGCCGTGATCAATGCCGGCGATGGATGGCATGCCCATCCGACACAGGGACTTCTCGACGCATACACGCTTCGGGACGCGCTCGGCGACCTCGAGAGCAAACGCGTTGTCATCGTCGGCGACGTCCTTCACAGCCGTGTGGCCCGTTCCGACATCAACACGCTCATACCGCTCGGCGCTCGCGTCACCCTCTCGGGACCGCCGACGCTGATCCCGATCGCGTGGCGGTGCGGAGTGCTCCCGCCGGGCGTGACCTACGAGTCCGATCTCGACCGGGCGCTCGATGGCGCCGACGCGGTGATCGCGCTTCGGCTTCAGCGAGAGCGTCAGGAGTCGGGACTGCTGCCGTCCCTGCGCGAGTACTCCCGCGTCTGGGGCCTCACGGCGGATCGGGTCGCCCGCATGCGATCCGGGGCGCCGGTGATGCACCCCGGGCCGATGAACGAAGGGGTCGAGATCGACGCGGCCGTCGCGCACGGAGCCAGCTCGCTCATCGAAAAGCAAGTCACGAACGGTGTGGCCGTGCGGATGGCGCTGCTGTACCTGCTCGCTGCGACGGCCCCCCTCGAGGAGCGCGCATGAGCGCCGACCGGCGCGCGCTCGAGGCGAAGGGCTATCTCGTCGTCCCGGGATTCATCGATTTGCACGCGCACCTTCGCGAGCCTGGGTTCGAGGATTCGGAAACGATCGCGTCGGGAGCGAAGGCCGCTCTGCGTGGCGGGTTCACAACCGTCTGCGCGATGCCCAACACCGAGCCGGCCATCGATTCGCCGGGGCTCGTCGCCGAGCTTCTCGCTCGCGGACGGTCCGCCGGCGGAGCCCGAGTCCTGCCGATCGCCGCGATCACTCGCGGCCGAAAAGGCCGCGAGCTCGCCGACCTGGTGGAGCTCGCGGCGGCCGGTGCGGTCGCCTTCTCCGACGATGGATCGCCGGTCGAGGACGCTCGTCTCTTCCGGAGCGCGCTCGAGTACGCACGGGTGACGGGCCTTCCGGTCATGGAACATCCACAGGACCTCGCCCTCTCGGCGAAGGGCGTCATGCACGAAGGAGCCGTCTCGGCGCGCCTCGGGCTGCCGGGCATGCCGGCGGCAGCCGAAGAGACCGCGGTCGCGCGCGACATCACGCTCGCGAAGATGACCGGAGCGCGTCTGCATCTGACCCATCTCTCCACTGCGCGATCGATCGAGCTCGTCCGGCGCGCAAAGGCCGATGGCGCTCCGATCACGTGCGACGTGACGCCCCACCACCTCGCGATGACGGACGACTGGGTCGCGGGTTCGCGTGCTTTCGCGTGGGAGGTCCCTGACGAAGCCCTGCAGGGCGTCCCGTACGACTCGTCGACAAAAGTGAATCCGCCACTTCGGAGCTACGCCGACGTCCGAGCGCTGTGGGTGGGCCTCGAGGATGGAACGGTCGATGCGATCGCGACCGACCACGCGCCGCACGCGTCGGTGAAGAAGGATGTCGAATTCGATCAGGCCGCCTTCGGAATTTCCGGTCTCGAGACCGCGCTTGCGCTCGTGCTCGGTGGCGTGCGTGTCCGCTGGGCACCGCTTGGAGCTGTGATTGACGCGCTGACGGTCGGGCCCGCGCGCGTGCTCGGCATCGAGCTCCGTGAAGACGAGTGGATCGCCATCGATCGCGACGCGGAGTGGCTTGTGACCGCGGCGGAGCTCGTCTCGAAGGGGAAGAACACGCCGGTCCTCGGCCGGACGGTCATGGGCCGCGTGGTGCACGTCTCGGTGGCGGGCGAGACGAAGCTCGGTGGAAAGCGGGAGGGAAATGCGGAAGCGGTCGCCCGTCGCTGAACTCGAGGGACAATTGCATCTTTATGCATCGAACACGTATAGTTATGCACCGATGACCAGGGCGGCGGTCCTCGGGCTGGAAGACGGCTCGACGTGGTGGGGGGAGGCGTTCGGCGACGGATCGCCGGCGTCGGGCGAGGTCGTGTTCAACACCGCGATGACCGGCTACCAGGAGATCGCGTCCGACGCTTCGTACAACGGACAGATCGTCGTCCTGACGTACCCGCTCATCGGTAACTACGGAACCTTCGAGCGTGCCGCCGAGAGCCGCCGTCCGTGGGTCGAGGGGCTCATCGTCCGCGAGCTCGTCGGCACGTGCCGCGAAGGGACGATCGATCTCGAGGCCTATCTGCGCTCGTACGGTGTGCCCGGTCTCGTCGGCATCGACACGCGCGCGCTGGTTCGCCGCCTTCGCGCGAAGGGCACCCTGCGCGGCGCGATCCTCCAGGTCCCGCCGCACCGCTCGCAGAGCGAAGACATCGCGCGCGAGGCGGTCGCGACGGCGCGATCGATCCCTGCGCTCGCCACGAAGCCGCTGGTCGTCGAGTCGACAGGACTCGAGCGGCAGATCGGCAGCGGCCCGAAGGTCGCCCTCCTCGACACCGGAGTGAAGGAGAACCAGATCCGCTGCCTCGTCCAGAAGGGCGCGACCGTCAAGGTCTTCCCTGCGACCGCGATGGCGCGGGAGATCCTCTCGTGGTCGCCGGCCGGCATCGTCATCTCGAACGGCCCTGGCGATCCCGCGGCGATCCCGCAGATCGCCGCGATGACGCGCACGATCGTCGACGCCGCCGTATCGCGAGGCATGAACCGCGCGCTCCCGATCCTGGGAATTTGCCTCGGCCATCAGCTTGTCGGCCGTGCCATCGGGGCAACGACGTCACGACTCCCGTTCGGTCACCACGGCGCGAACCATCCGGTGCAGGACCTGCGCACCGGTCGCGTGGCGATCACGAGCCAGAACCACGAGTTCCAGGTCGACGAAGGTTCGATCCCGTCGGACTCGGGCTTCGCCGTCGCGTCACGGAACCTGAACGATGGCTCGGTCGAAGGTCTCGCGCACGAGCGTCTTCCGATCCGGACCTATCAGTACCACCCCGAAGGCGCACCGGGCCCGAAGGACAACGAGCCGGCATTCGACGCATTCCTCGACGACGTCCGCGAAGCGGTATCCCGCAAGTGACGCGCTACGAATACCGGCTGGTCGACGTCTTCACCGACAAGGCGTTCGGCGGCAATCCGCTCGCGGTCTTCCTCGAGCCCGGGAAGCTCGACGCGACGACGATGCAAGCCATCGCGAAGGAGCTTCATCTGTCGGAGACGACCTTCGTATTCCCGCCCACAAAAGGTGCCGACCATCGGGTGCGGATCTTCACCCCCGAGACCGAGATGCCATTCGCCGGGCATCCGACGCTCGGCACCGCCTACGTCCTCGCCGACGGGAAGGATGGGGCGATGCGGCTCGAGGAAGGCGTCGGCGTCATCGGCGTGACGCTGCGCGAGGGATTCGTCCAGATGGAGCAGCCGTTGCCCACGTTCGCGGGGACGACGATCACGCGAAAAGGGGCGGCCGACGCGCTCGGGCTCGCCGTCGAGGAAGTGCGGAGCGACGTTCCGATTCAGATCGGGTCATCCGGTGTCCCGTTCCTGTTCGTGCCGCTCGCCAACCTGAAGGCAGTGCGCCGGGCCCATCGCCCGGTCGGTCTCAACGCGGGCGCGCATGTCTATGCCTTCGCGATGAGCGGCGAGCGCTCGGGGTCACACGTGCATGGCCGCATGTTCGACGAAGGCCTTGGCATTGGAGAGGATCCGGCGACCGGAGGAGCCCAGGGCCCGCTTGGCGCCTACATCGTCGCCCACGAGCTGGTTCGAGTCGAGCCGACGACGCGCATCCGCGTGGAGCAGGGCTTCGAGATCGGACGCCCGAGCATTCTGGACATCGAGGTCGACCGCGCCGGAGCGGCGATCACCGCCGTGCGTGTCGGCGGCCGCTGCGTGCCGATGGGCGGCGGATGGCTCGAGCTGTGAAAGTCTTGATCATCGGGTCGGGCCCGATCCTCATCGGCCAAGCCGCGGAATTCGACTACGCGGGAACGCAGGCGTGCCGCGCGCTCCGCGAGGAAGGCATCGAGACCGTTCTCGTGAACTCCAATCCCGCGACGATCATGACCGACCCCGGCGTCGCGGATATCACCTACATCGAGCCACTCACCGTCGACGTGCTGGAGCGGATCATCCAGAAGGAGAGGCCGAGCGGACTCCTGGCGACGCTTGGCGGACAGACCGGCCTCAACCTCGCGGTGCAGCTCGCCGAAACCGGCGTGCTCGAGCGCTACGGCGTCCGCATGTTGGGCACCCCGCTTTCGGCGATCCAACAGGCGGAGGACCGCGAGGCCTTCAAGCAGCTCCTCCTTTCGATCGGCGAGCCCGTGCCCGAGTCGATCACCGCGCACTCGGCCGAGGAGGCACTCGGGTTCGCGTCGCGCGTCGGTTACCCCCTCGTCGTGCGGCCGGCCTTCACGCTCGGCGGTACCGGCGGCGGCGTGGCGAACGACGCCACCGAGCTCGCCGCAAAGGTTACAAGCGGCGTCGCCGCATCGCCCATCGGCCAGGTGCTCGTGGAGCGATCCCTCCTCGGTTGGAAGGAGATCGAGTACGAGGTGATGCGCGACGGCGCCGACACCTGCATCACCGTCTGCAACATGGAGAACATCGACCCGATGGGCGTCCACACGGGCGACTCCATCGTCGTCGCGCCGTCCCAGACGCTCACCGACAAGGAGTACCAGATGCTCCGCTCCGCCGCGCTGCGGATCATCCGCGCGCTCCGGATCGAGGGCGGCTGCAACGTCCAGTTCGCGCTCGACCCCGATTGTTCGCCGACGAGCGATCCGGAGGCCCAGGTGCCGTACTTCGTCATCGAGGTGAATCCGCGCGTCTCGCGAAGCTCGGCGCTCGCGTCCAAGGCAACCGGTTACCCGATCGCGCGCGTCGCCGCCAAGATCGCGATCGGTAAGCGGCTTCACGAGATACCGAACGCGGTGACGAAGAAGACGACCGCAGCCTTCGAGCCCGCGCTCGACTACGTCGTCGTGAAGATCCCGCGGTGGCCGTTCGACAAATTCGCCGCAGCCGATCGCACGCTCGGCACGCAAATGAAGGCGACCGGCGAAGTCATGGCCATCGACCGATCGTTCGAAGCCGCGTTGCAGAAGGCGCTCCGCTCGCTCGAGGTGAAGGACCAGGGCCTGCTCTGGGAAGCGCCGGCGTGGGTCGAGGTCACAGGGCCCGCCCAGTTCGTAGACCGATTCCTCTCGGGTCAGCCGACCGACGATCGGCTGTGGCGACTGTTCGCCGCGCTGCGACGCGGTGCGCAGATCGAGCTCATCCACGAACGCACGCGCATTGATCGTTGGTTCCTCCGGAAGATCGCGCGCATCGTCCGTTTCGCGGAGGACGACCTTCAGGGCCGGACGCCGACGCCGGCGCTTCTCCGTGCCGCGAAGCGGATGGGCTTCGCCGACGCCGACATCGCGACGCTCACCGGCATGCTGCCCGCCGACGTGCGGCGGCTGCGCAACCAGTGGGGGATCCGTCCCGTCTACAAGATGGTCGACACGTGCGCGGCGGAGTTCGAGGCGGTAACCCCGTACTTCTACTCGACCTACGAACAGGAGAACGAGGCCACACCACTCCCTGGGCCGAAGGCCGTGATCCTCGGCAGCGGGCCGATCCGCATCGGGCAGGGCATCGAGTTCGACTGCTGCTGCGTGCAGTCCGCGGGCGCGCTCCGCGAGAGGGGCGTCGCGCCGATCATGGTGAACAGCAACCCGGAGACGGTCTCGACCGATTTCGACGCGTCCGCGCGCCTCTACTTCGATCCGCTCGACGAGGAGTCAATCGCCGCGGTGCTCGAGAACGAAGGCGTGCCCATACCGGTCCTCGCGCAGTTCGGCGGGCAGACCGCCCTGAATCTGGCGGATCGCCTCGCGGCGATCGGCGGTGAGATCGCGGGCACCTCCGCCGATTCCATCGCGCTCGCGGAGGATCGCCGCCGCTTCCACGACTTCGCCGACGCGCTCGGGATCCCGCAGCCGCCGGGTGGAACGGCCTCGTCACCTACCGAGGCGATCGCGGTGGCGGCGGAGATCGGCTATCCCGTGCTCGTGCGCCCGAGCTACGTGCTGGGCGGCCGAGGCATGGAGATCGCGTACGGTCCGGAGGACCTCGAGCGGTACTTCCGGTCCGCACTGGAGGCCGGCACTGGCCGCGTGCTCGTCGACAAGTACCTGCGCGGCAAGGAGGTCGAGGTCGACGCTGTCTCAGACGGTCACGACACGCTCGTCGCCGGGATCATGGAGCACATCGAGCGCGCCGGCGTTCATTCCGGCGACAGCTACGCGGTCTATCCCCCGCAGAACCTGCTCCCCGCCGAGCGTGACGAGATCGTCGCGCTGACGCGCCGCATCGCGGAAGCGCTGCCGGTGAAGGGTCTGCTCAACATCCAGTTCATCGTCGAGAACGGACGGGTGTGGATGCTCGAGGTGAATCCTCGCGCAAGCCGGACCGTCCCGTTCCTCACAAAGGTCACAGGTGTGCCGCTCGTGAAGCTCGCCGTCGCCATCTCGCTCGGGTCCTCACTCGCCGCCGAGGGCTACGTGCGCGCGGACGGGATCTGGCCGACCGGTTCGCTCGTGGCGCTCAAGGCGCCGGTGTTCTCGATGGCGAAGCTCCTCGACGTCGACACGTATCTCGGGCCCGAGATGAAGAGCACCGGCGAGGTCATGGGGATCGATCGCTCGTTCGCGCCCGCGCTCTGGAAGTCGCTCGTCGCCGCGGGTCTCGCGCCGGCGCGCAACGGGAAGGTACTCGTCACCGTCGCTGATAAGGACAAGCCTGAGGTCGGCCAGATCATCGAGGGCTTCCATTGGCTCGGGTACGAACTCGTCGCTACATCCGGAACCGCCGCTCTTATTCGATCGCTCGGCGTTGACGTGACCGAGGTGCGCAAGCTGGCGGAGGGAAGCCAGGACATCCTGAAGCTGATCCGCTCCGGCGAGTGCGCAGCCGTGATCAACACGCCGACGCTCGGGAAGACGGTCGATCGCGACGGGTTCCTCATCCGCCGGGCGGCCGTTGAGGCACGCGTGCCGTGCCTTACATCGCTCGACACCGCGCTCGCGGTGGTCACCGCCCTTCGCGCCAGCGCCGTGGCCACCAATGTCGCCCCCCTTGCCGAGTACCGCGCGCCCGAGCCGGTGGTAACGACTGCGGCGGACTGACATGAAGAAGCGGAAGACCGAGCCATGGATGAGCGCCGCCGACTACGGACGGACGCTCTCTGGCCTCAGCGTGAATCTGATCGTTCGCGACGTCGCCCGGAGCATCCCCTTTTACACGGGCGTGCTCGACCTGCGGCTCTTGTATTCGGACGAGGACTTCGCCGCCCTCGAGCGCGAGGGCGTGCGGCTTCAGCTCCATGCGGACCACACTTACGCGCGCATGCCGTGGGCTACGCGTCTCAACGAGGACTCCAAACGCGGCCTGGGCGCGGAGATCCGGATCCTCGGTATCGAACCTGACGCGGCCGAGAAGCGCGCTCGTGACGCGGGGTTCGTCGTCCTTGTTCCCGTGCGCGACTGGCCGCACGGCTGGCGCGACTGCGTGCTCGAGGACCCGGACGGCTATACCTTCGCCGTCGGAGTTCCGCGTTGATCCTCGAGGACGGACGCGTCGTGGCGACGGCCGAGGTCGGTCAGCTCGGCACAGTGCTTCGAATCGCCGCACCGGGCATCGCGGCCCAGGCGCGCGCCGGACAGTTCGTTCACGTCCGCCCAGGCCCGTCGTTCGATCCGCTACTGCGCCGGCCGTACTCGTTCAACCGAATCGACCGGGGTGGCGGCGAGATCGAGCTCATCGTCAAAGCGCTCGGCGCGGGCGGCGAGTGGATCGCGTCGCGACGCGAGGGGGACCGGCTCGATCTCCTGGGTCCGCTCGGGTCGTCGTTCGTCATTCAGCGGTCGACGCGGAACCTCTTGCTCGTCGCCGGGGGAACCGGCATCGCTCCCATGCGCGTGCTGGCCGAACAGGAATCTGGCCGGCGCAATGTGACCCTCCTGATGGGCGGCCGCTCCGTCGCACATCTTTGGCCGAGTAACCTCCTGCCCCCGAGCGTCGAATACGTCACGACGACGGAGGACGGCTCGTTCGGCATCAAGGGTCGGGTCACCGACGCGATCGCGCCGCTCCTCGAGTGGGCCGACCAGGTGTGCGCATGCGGACCGTGGCCGATGCTGGCCGCGCTCGGCCGGCTTCGCGACGACGCGGAACGCGCCGCGGCGACATTTGCCGGCCGCACCGCGTTGCTCGAGACGCAGATCGCCGTCGAGCAGCACATGGGCTGCGCGATGGGCGTGTGCCGCGCGTGCGTGATCGTGACCGCTGAAGGAAACGCGCGTGTTTGCCGCGAGGGCCCAGTCCTGCCGCTCGGCGACGTGCGATTTGCGGAAGGCGAACCGGCCACGGTCGGTCTCACCTGATGCCCTGGCGCCGATTCCGTAAGAAAGTGGAGCGTCCGATCGACGTGAGCAAATCCATTGAGGAGTCTTTGGAGGACGCGGCTGACGGCGAAGAAGAGGAGGACCTGACTGAGCTCGCCGAACTCGACGACGCCAGCATCACCGAAGCCGCCACCGGTGAGCCAGACGATGATCGCGCGCCGACTGAACTCGGGGACAAGCTCCGAGGCGTACTCGAGGATGCGGCGGAGCGCGGGGGTCCTCTTCGCTCGGCCCCCCGTGGGATCGCGATGACACCTGAGCGAGGGGCCGCTCGCTCAGAAGACCCCCACGCTCCGCGCAATCCCGAGGTCGGTGTCGATCTCGAAGTCGAGGCGGCGCGCGGTCTTCGATTGAAGAATCCCGTCATGACAGCTTCAGGAACATTTGGGCAGGGCGTCGAGTACGCCGAGCTCTTCGATGTCTCGAGACTCGGTGCGATCGTCAATAAAGGGACGACGCCGGCCGCTCGACCCGGCAATCCTCAATACCGAATCGCGGAGACGCCGTCCGGCATCCTCAACTCCATCGGGCTCGAGAATCCGGGCGCGACAGAGGTCGCGCGTAAATACGGGAAGGCGTGGGCGGAGCTCGGCGTCGCCGTCATCGTGAACGTCGCGGGCTACAGCGTCGATGACTACGTGTACGTCGTCCACGAGATGACCGGCACGCCCGGCGTGGTCGCGTACGAGATCAACGTGTCGTGTCCGAACGTGAAGGGCGGGATGCTGTTCGGCTGCGATCCCGACCTTGCCGCGGAGGTGACGCGGGCGGTCAAAGAGGAGACGGATCTGCCGGTGATCGTGAAGCTCACGCCGAACGCCCCCGACGTCGTTGCGGTCGCGCGCGCTTGCGAGGAAGCGGGGGCCGACGCGCTCACCGCCATCAACACGGTGCTCGGCATGCGGATCGACACGCGGCGGCAGCGCCCGATCCTCGGGACCGGAAGCGGCGGACTGTCGGGTCCCGCGATCCGGCCCATCGCCGTGCACATCACCTATCAGGTCGCGCAGGCGGTGAGCATTCCCATCATCGGAGCGGGCGGCATCACCAACGCGCAAGATGCGCTCGAGTTCCTCATGGCGGGTGCCTCGTCGGTGCAGGTCGGCACGGCCACGTTCGCAGACCCCCTCGCGCCGCTCAAGGTCATCGAAGGCCTCGCGGCATACGTGAAAGAGCAGGGCCTTGGATCGATCCGCGACGTGATCGGGGCGGCGCTCCCCCCGCGCGAACTTAGCCCGCCAGCACGCTCCTAATCATCTTGTTTACCGGCGCCTCGATGTACTGCGCGGGATCCGGTGTGATGCGCTTCCGTTCTTCCGAGTCGTAATACCGTCTGTCCGCCGCGGCGAATCCCTCGGGTCCGTCATAGCCGATTATCCAAATGAACTCGTCCGCGCCCTCGACCCGCCACGCGCCGGCGAACGTGAAGCCGAATTTGCGCCGTAGCGGGTAGACGCCGCGGAGCCATGCATCCAGGAACACGTCCATGCTTCCCGCGCGAATCCGGTAGTGCCGAAGCTGATATTCCACGTCGCCCCCCTGCGCAGAGGAGGCTAGCGAGTCGATGTGGAGCTAGGTCCGGCGGACTCCGGGCGTCTTCCTCGCAACCTTGGGACCGCCGTTCGCGGCGCCCGCGGCGAGTGGTCGCTCGCCACCGGCCCCGTTCGGCGCGGTCCAGCGGACCAGTGATTCCAGAGCAACTCCGCCCGTTGCCGACCAGGTGTGTTTGTCATCGGCGCTCGCTCCGTCGCAGTACGCCCAGGCACCCTCGTTGATCGTCAGCCCGCCGTTACCGTGACGCGAGCGAAGGGCGCGGTGCAAAGGCGCCTGGCATTCCCAGTGGACGATGCTTCGGGTCGACAGGGTCAAGCCTCCCCCAACGCGAGACGCCGAAACCGTTCCGTTACCTGTGCCGTTTGCGGAACTACTGCATCACCATCAATACCGGTCGTCAAGACGGAACTTCACCGCGCTAATTGCGTCGCGGCTTTACTCGGCTGCGGTGCTGATGGCTGCCTGGGACTTGAAGCGGTAGCCCGCGCCGGGCACCGTCTCGATGAACTTCGGCGTCCGCCAGTCGTCGCCGAGCTTCACCCGGAGCTCCCGGATGTGGCGATCGACCACGTTGCTCTCGATCTCGAATTCACCACCCCAGATGGTGGCGAGAAGGTCCTCTCGGCTGAGCGCCCTCCCGGCGTTCGCCGCCAGGAGGTACAGGAGCGTCTGCTGGATCGGCGTGAGGTGAAGCTCCTGGCTGCCGACCCTGACCCGTTGCTCGATCAGGTCGACCTCGAGTCCGTCCAACCTGATCTTTGGGACGATCGTGACGGTCATCCCGTGGGCTCTCCGCAGGAGAGCGAATGGGCGGGCCACGATCTCGTCCAGCGTGAACGGGACCTCGACGATGTCGTCGGCGCCGCGCTCGTACGCGCTGAGCTTGAGGGCGGTGTCGCGCCGCCGGGTGAATGCGACGATCGGGGTGTGGCCATGGGTCAGGCCTCGCCCGACGATGTGGATGAACTGTTGGTATAGGTCTAGGTCGATGAAGGCGATGTGTGGGGCCCACTCACGCACGATCGCCTGGCACTCCTCCGCGTTTGTGGACCTCTGTGTCTCGTAACGCCCGTGCTGGAGGGTGAGGCTAATGAGACTCCCAAGCGTCTCGTTCATGACGATCAACGCGCGAGGCGATTCGCCTTGGGCCGATTTGGCGCCCCCGCGGGTGCGCCCGCTGAGAGCTTCCACGATTCATGTCTACGCGCGGGATAACGCCTCGTCATTACGTGAACTCACGGGGCCGCGAGGAAGCGGTATCCCTTGCCTGGAACTGTCCCAATGAATCGAGGGTTTCGCCAGTGATCCTTCAACTTCAACCGCAGGTTTCGCACGTGGCGATCGACCACATTGCTCCCGGCGACGTAGTCGGCGCCCCAGAGCGCGTCCAGGATCTCCTCGCGCCCGAGCGTCTGGCCAGGATTGGACGCGAGTAGGTAGAGCAGCGCTTGCTCCATCGCGGTGAGCTCCGGACGAAGCCTTCCGACCTTCACCTGTTGATTGAGCAGGTCGACCTCGAGGCCGGCAACGTTGATCACCGGAATGAACGCGATCCCGTCGCCGTAGCTCCGTCGCATCAAGGCCAGCGTCCGCGCGACGAGCTCCTCGGGTACGAACGGCACCGTGACGATGTCGTCGACGCCTCGGTCGAACGCGGCGAGCTTCGTCTTGAGATCGCCTCGCTTGCTGAACGCGATCGTTGGAACGCGCCTATTCGCAACGCGTCGACCGATGAGGCCGAGTGACGTCGGGTCGTCGGCATCGAGGTCCACCAGCAGAAGATGCGGCCGCCACTTCTCAAGCTCGGCTCTTCCGCTCGCCGCGTCGTTGACGATCCGCGTTTCGTACTTCCCGTGATTGAGCGTCAGGGCGACAAGGTTCGCGAGGGGTTGGTCGACGACGACCAACACTCGCGCGGGGCCCATGAGCTGGTTCTTCTTCACTTTGCGAGTCTACGCGCGGGATGAAGGCCCGTAATGCCCGTTTGGGCGCCTCAACGTCGCAAGATGAGGCCGATCTTTCCAAACGTCGCTCGCGGCTCCGCGAACACCCGAACGCCACCGGCGCCGTCACGCACGTGATCGGGTGTGTGGTTCTCCGCGACGAACTCGATCTCCTGAAGCTGAGAGTGCGCCGCGAACAGACGAGCGCCGATCTCGTGAACAAGATGCTGGATCGAGCGGCTGTTGAATTCGTGAAAGGTGCGCTCGACCTCGTCGCGGACGGCTCGCGCTCCGAGAAACCCCGGGCCCTCGGCGACACCGTCTCTGAGGTCGCCGTAGCGCCAGTACATGTCCATCCGGATCGTCAGCGGGCGATCGCTGAGCTCAGGCAAGGTGGTGTAGTCGTCTCTCGCGAAGGTCGCGAAGGAGCTGCCGGTCGTCTTCACCAGGACCATGCCTTCCCAGCCACTTCGCGCGCTGGTGATCTCAGGCTTCCCGCCGATCGCCTCGAGTGCGACCTGCCCGAACGCGCCCTCGGCACGCGTCGAGCGGAAGAGGACATCGCTCAGGCCGCGTTCGCCGGGGGCGGCGTCGAGCGGCACCTCGCGCGCAGAGACGCGCAGCGCTTCCATCACTGGATAGGTCTCCAGGAAGCTGCGGCCGAGGAAAGCGCAGAGGCCCGGCAACGTGCGGCCGCTGTACTCAGCGACCATGGCATAGACGAAATTCTTCATCGTGTCGGTTGCGACGACCTCTCGGTTGTCGCCTTCCGTGTACGCCGTGAGGAAGCGCTTTCCGAAAACGTCGACGTCGATCGACGCCGCGAGCGGTGCGATGTCGCGACCGCCCAGGCGGTAGAAGACCACGTGCGCCTTGCCGTAGCTGATCTCGGTCGACGTCACGAGGCGAGCCGGTCCAGTCGGTCGCGCGTGATGGCGAGGAACTCATCGATGCCGGTTGCGAGCTCGTCCTCGCGGGTGCGCCGCAAACGTTCGCGAAGAATTGGCACGATCTCGGCCTTTGAGCGGCCCGCGACGAAGACAACAAAACGGAAGCCGAAACGGCGTTCGTACTGGTCGTTCAACGTGGCGAGCTCTCGCAACGTGGCACCGGCGGCATCGCCGCCTTGCTCGCGGCGCGAGAGTACCGAAAGCGACTCCGGGTCGGCTCCGATACGCGGGTGAGCGTTCAGCACGGCGACGCGCTCATCCTGGGTCATACGCGCGATCTCGGAGCGAGCCGAGGCAACGATCGAGGCGGCGTCGGTTCCTCGCACACGCTCCGCGAGCGCCGGGGCTCGCTCGAAGATCGCCGCGAGCTTCTCCGGCGCGATGGTCGTCACGACCCGCGATAGCTCGTCAGTCCGAAGGGCGTGACGAGGAGGGGGACGTGGTACTTCGAATCGGAGCCGATCTCGACGTCGAGCGCGACGCGCCGGAAAAACCGGCCTTCGAGCTCGAAGACGAGGCGGTAGCGCCCCGGCTCGAGGGTCCCGGCCAGCTGCGCTATGCGTCCGTCACCATCGGTCACGCCGCGCGCGATCACCGCGCCGTCCCTTTCGAGCGACACCGCGATGCCAGAAGCGGGACGGCCGGTCGCCGTATCGAGGACGTGTGTGGAAAGGGTCGCCATCGGCGGCCGGTATCGTACGCCCGAGATGAGGATGCTTCGCATTACCGCCGGGCCGCTCATCTTCAAAGCGCGTCTCGAGGAGCGGGACGCGCCAAAAACCTGCGCGGCGATCAGTAAGCTGCTCCCTCTTCGAAGCAAGCTCGTCCACTGCCGGTGGAGTGGCGAATCGACCTGGGTCCCGATGGGCGAGAAGCGGCTCGGAGTCGATCCCGAAAACCACACGAGTCATCCGTCGCCGGGCCAGATACTCATCTACCCCGGCGGCATCTCGGAGATGGAGATCCTCTTTCCGTACGGCGCGACCATGTTCTCGAGCAAAGTGGGCCAGCTTGCCGGCAACCACTTCGCGACCGTCGTCGAGGGCAACGAACAGCTGGCCGAGGTCGGCCGGCTCACCCTCTGGGAAGGCGCGCAGGACTTCAGCATCATCGAAGAGTGACCGGCACGGAGAAGGCCGACCTCGCGATACGCGGCGCGGTCGTCGTCTCCGACGGGGCCTACTCCCGCGACATCCTCATCCGCGGTGGGCGAATTGCCGCGCTCGTCGAAGCCGGCGCATCCGTCGCCAAGGATGAGATCGACGCGCGAGGCCTTCTCGCACTTCCCGGGGTCGTCGACTCGCACGTCCACTTTAACGATCCCGGCCGAAGCGACTGGGAAGGCTGGGCGAGCGGAAGCCGCGCGGCCGCGGCCGGAGGCACCACGACCGTTCTCGACATGCCACTCAACTCCATTCCGCCGGTGCTGGACGGCGACTCTTTCGACCAGAAGAGGACGGCGGCGGAGAATGTCTCGGTCGTCGACTTCGGCCTCTGGGGCGGTTTGGTCGACGCCGATCCAGCCAGCCTGCGTGAGCTGAGCGAACGAGGCGCCGTCGGCGTGAAGGCGTTCCTTTGCGACAGCGGCGTCGCCGACTTTCCCGCGATACACGAAGAGGACCTCGCGCCAGCGCTCCGTGCCGCGGCCGACGCAGGGTTGATCGTGGCCCTCCACTGTGAGGACGAGGCCCTCGTTCGCGAGGCCACTGCGCGAGTCCGCGGCACCGGCAGACATGATCCCGGGGCCTGGCCGCTATCGCGGCCGCCCCTCGTCGAAGTCCGAGCGGTGGCGCGCGCGTGCGCGGCCGCGAAGGTAGCCGGAGCGCGCATCCACATCGTGCATCTGTCGGCGGTCGAGGCCCTTGGCGCGATCGGCGCGGCCAGGGATATGGGTACGGACGTCACCGCCGAGACCTGCCCCCATTACCTCACGTTCGACGATCGCGATCTTTCCAAGCAGGGCGTGTCGCTCAAATGCGCGCCGCCGATCCGCGACTTTCGCAACCGTGACGGCCTGTGGCGCGCGCTGCTCGATGGGAAGATCGATTTCGTGGCGTCCGACCACTCGCCCTGCCCCCCTGCGCTGAAGGAATCCGACGACATTTTCGGGGTCTGGGGCGGCGTCGCCGGCGTGCAGTCGCTCCTCCCCGCCGTGTTCGCCGGCGCGACCGCTCGCGCAGCCGGTGCGCTCGACGTGCGCCAGATCGCGGGTTTCGTCGTGTGGCGCCTGGCGGCGAGGCCAGCAAAGCGATTCGGCCTCTGGCCGCGCAAAGGCGCAATCGCGCAAGGATCGGATGCCGACGTCGTGCTCTTCGATCCTGACCGCGAGTGGACCCTCGACCGGGAGCGCTCGCACACGCGGGGAGTCGACCCCTACGTGGGCCGCTCGTTCCGCGGAAAGGTCGTTCGGACGCTCGTCGGCGGTCGCACGGTCTATAACGAGGCCGAGACCGTCACAGGTCGGCCGCGCGGGCGATTCATCCAGCGAGGGGAAGAGGCCAAAGGATGAGTGCGACCACGACGCGCGAGCTCGTCGAGATCGACGAACGCAGATTGCTGCGTCGCCTCGACGACCTCGCGCAACGCGGCGCTCTGCCCTCGGGCGGCATCTACCGGTCCCTGTATTCGCCGGCATGGAGCTCCGCCATGGACCTCGTCGCTGCGTGGATGAAGGAAGCCGGCCTCCTGGTGCGGCGCGACGCGGTCGGCAACGTCTGGGGCCGGATCGAAGGGTCGCGCGGCGGTCGCGTCATCGCGACGGGCTCGCACATCGACACGGTGCGTGGGGGAGGCGCGCTCGACGGCGCGCTCGGCGTGGTCGCCGGGATCGAGGCGGTGAGCAGTCTCTGGCAGCGATTCGGCCGGTCCACGCGAATACTCGAATGTGTCGCGATCTGCGAGGAGGAAGGCAGCCGCTTCGACACGAACTTCTGGGGCGCTCGCGCGATCGCCGATCGGCTCGAGCCCGGCGAGGCCGATCGCGTGCGGGACACGGATGGCGTGACCCTCGCCGACGCGATGCGCGCGGTCGGCCTCGACCCGGCGCACGCGGCCACCGCGGTCCGCCGTGACCTCGACGTATTCGTGGAGCTGCACATCGAGCAGGGGCCCGTACTCGAGGACCACGGACCGCGACTCGGCGTGGTCACGACGATCGCGGGTACGGCGCATCTCGAGATCACCGTCCGTGGCCAGGCCGATCACGCCGGCGCCATGGCGATGGACCGCCGCCGGGACGCCTTCCTCGGTGCCTCGGCGATGTCGCTCGCTATCGCCGACGCCGCGGTACGGATGGGCCATCCCGCCGTGGCGACCGTCGGCACGATCGCGGTCGAGCCGTCGCAGGTGAACGTCGTGCCAGGCCTCGCGCGCTTCACCGTCGACACTCGACACCCCGACGCCGGACGGCGGGCGGAGCTCATCACCCAGATCGGTGATGCGTGCAAGAGGATCGCGAGCGAGCGTGGTCTCGTGGTGGAGGTCCGGACGCTGCGGGATAGGCCCCCGGTCACGCTCTCGCCGCGCATCACCGACGTCCTTCGCCGTGCCTGCATCGCGGCTGGAATCGACCCACGCGAGATCGCGAGTGGCGCCGGCCACGACGCGCAGGTCCTAGCCGCGGCCGCGAACACCGGCATGGTCTTCGTCCCGAGCATCGGCGGCCGGTCGCACTGCGCGGAAGAAGCGACCACGGCGGAGGACGTCGTGCTCGGCACCCGAGTCCTGGCGACAGCGCTCCGCGAGCTCGCCTACCAGGGATGAGCGTCCTGCTGCGCGGAGGCACCCTCCTGCCGATGCGCGATTCGCCGCGTCCGGTTACGGGCGATCTCCTGGTGAGCGGAACGCGCATCGGAGGCGTCGGCCAGGTGACGTCGCCTCCAGATACCGAGGACGTCGATATCTCCGGGTGTGTCGTGATGCCGGGCATCGTGCAGACGCACGTTCATCTGGTTCAGACACTGTTCCGCGGGCTCGCCGAGGACATGCCGCTGCTCGGATGGCTACGCACCCGCGTGTGGCCGCTCGAAGCGGCACACGACGAAGCGTCGGTGCGGGCGAGCGTGCGGCTCGGTTTGCTCGACCTGCTTACGACAGGCACCACGACGATCCTCGACATGGGCACGACTCGCTTCGGCGACATCGTCGCGGAGGAGCTCGTGCGAAGCGGTATCCGCGCGCGCTTCGGCCAAGCGATGATGGACACGGGCGAGGGCGTTCCCCCGAATCTCGTCGAGACGACCCGCGCTTCACTCGACGCCGGCGGCGCGCTCACCAAGCGGTGGCACAAAGCGTCGAGCGGGCGGATCGGCTACGTGTACATGCCTCGGTTCGCCCTCTCGTGCACCCGCGATCTCCTCGAGGCCGTCACGCAGCTCGCGAAGCTCAACGACCTCCTCGTGCACACCCACTCGAACGAAAGCGTGGACGAGCGCAACGCCGTGACGATGGCGACCGGCCGCACGCCGATGCAGTACCTCCTCGACACGGGCATCGCGTGTGAGCGGGCGATCATCGCGCACGGCGTGCACCTCGACGACTCCGAGATCGAGATCCTCAAGACGACGAAGACATCCGTCGCTCACTGTCCGTCGTCGAACCTGAAGCTCGGATCCGGAATCGCGCAGGTCGCGCGGCTGCGCAACGCGCGCATCACCGTCGGCATCGGCACCGACGGTGCGGCATGCAACAACCGGCTCGATGGATTCGAGGAGATCCGCCTCGCGACACTGCTCGCGCGCGTGGTCAGCGGCATGGGGACGTTGAGCGGCTACGACGCGATCGGTCTCGCGACGCGCGAGGGCGCGAAGATGCTCAAGATCGATTCGGAGATCGGCACGCTCGAGCAGGGCAAGCGCGCGGATCTGGTCGTGCTCGACCTTGAGAAGCTCGACGGCCCCGGCGGCGATCCCGTCGCGCGAATTCTGTTTGGGGGCGGCTCGCAAGCGGTCCGGCACGTGTTGGTTGATGGGGAATTCTTAGTGCGTGACGGAGCGCCGACGAAGATGGACGCGAATGAGGTGCGAGCGAAAGCGGCCGAGCAACTCGGACCTCTAATGAAGAGGGCTGGACTCGCATAGCGCGACTGGCAGCTAGCGCACGCTCACGTCCACGTACGCACCGACGTTCTCGAGCCACTCCACTCCATCGATCACTGGCCGCACGTAGAGGCGGTAGTTGCCGGGCGCCGTCGGCGCTTGGAGCTGCACGCGAAACCACGCTTGCTGGCCTGGGCCGACCCAGGTCGTCGTCTGTTCGGCAGGTCGATTGGGCGCGATCCACGCCGGCGACGCCAGCATGCTCGGCCCGTCCTGAGGGCTCCACGTTCCAAGTCGAACCGCGGTCGCCTTGCTCAAGTCCCAGCCGGTCGTTCCCGTGTTCGTGAAGGCGATGACCCATTCCGCGGTCCCGCCGGGTGCCACGCTCGGATACTCGGACTGCGCGAAGAAGGTCGTGTGGTACTCGGGCACCGAATAGGTCTGATCCACGAGCGAGCCGAACGTGACGACCCAGACACAGGGAAACGCTCCCCCGCATGCAACGCCAAGCCCAACGGCCCGGTACCGGCCGTCGTTGAGCTCGGCCCAATGCGGCGGCGAATTGAGCCAGAGGCGCATCGCGCCGTCCACGGTCGGGGCGCCCCACGCGATGATCTCGCTGGTAACCGCGTCGCTGACGGGATAACCCGCGTCGGCCAACCGTTGCTTGGGCATCCGTCCGTCGCTCGAGCGGTGCGGGACGGCGGGCGGCCCGTGCAGCGCGACGTCGTCGGCCATGAACTGCGCAGCCGCCATCAGCGTCGGGCTCGCGACGACGGTCGCCAGACCGCCTGAGGCGCGGTAGGCGTTCACGGCCGCAAGCAGCGACTCATGAACCGGCTCCGCGCTAGCGGGAGTCGATTGCGCAACGAACATGAAACAGAGCGCGGCCAAGCAGAGGCCGCGGGAGACGAATCTCACAAGAACTTCCCTTCCCTATGTGCCCCGACTCGGGCCGGTCGAGACTGCCACAGGAGGTCCGAGAACTCAGGGGATACGACCCTCGGTCGAGCGCTACTTGGGCGAGACGGCCCTCGCCTTCGCGCGTACTCGCGCGACGAAGTTCGTTACGGGCGTGCTGGAGTCGGCGTCTTCACGTTTTCCGCGCCGAATGCCGGCACCGGACGGCTGAAGCCCTTCAGCGTGAGCTCACCGATCACGGAGGTCTCCACATCAGTCTCGACCGCCGCGTGTACGCGCTGGCTGAGAAGGATCTGGCCCGCCTTCGCTTCGGCGGACAGACGTTGCGCGAGGATCACCACGTTGCCGATCGCGCCATAGTCGTAACGCCCTTCGAATCCGATCCGACCGAGCGTCGCATAGCCGGTCGCGATGCCCACGCCGAACCCAAGCTCGTAGCCCCGCTTCCGCCAAGCGCGCGCCATCTCTTCGAAGCTATCGCGCATCGTGCACGCCATGCGAACCGCTTGCAGCTCGTGGCGCTCGACCGGTAGCGGATCGTTGAAGAAGACCATCATCCCGTCGCCAGCGAAGTGTTCGAGCGTCCCCTGATGTTTGACGATGTGCTCACCCATGGCGCGGTGGTAGTCGCGCAGGACGCCGAGCACCTCCTCGGGCTCGGCCGTCTCGGCGAAGGCGGTGAAACCGCGCAGATCGCAGAAGGCGACGGTAATCTGCCGGCGATGGCCTTCGAGCATCTTCGCACCCTGCTCGCTCGTGATGAGGGCGGCGACCTGCGGCGATAGGAAGCGTGATAGCTCCGCGCGCTGACGCTCCACGGTCTGGAAGAGCTCGACGTTCGCTATGGCGATGGCAGCCTGATCGGCGAAGGTCTCGAGGAGTTCGATCTGCTTGCGCGTGAACGGCTGCACTTCCATACGGCGGATCGCGATGCCACCGATCCCGACGCCATGTCGGATGAGGGGCACTGAGAGCGCGGTCCGGTGTCCCCAGCGTTGCTGTAACTGGACGCTGATCGGGTACTCGGCCGGGTCGAGGTCGACCGCGTCCGTCATATGAATCGCCCGCCGATCAAGGATGCATCGACCGATGACCGATCCACGGCTGAGCGGCAGTGACTCGCCCGGGGCAAGTCCGGGGATCGGCCCGAAATGAGCCCACTGCTTCAGGACCTCACCCTCAACGCGATAGACGTGCGCGTCACTGGCACCGCACACCCGTGCCGCGTTCTCGGCGATCGCGTCAAGGATCGGTTGAACCTCAGTTGGCGAGCTGGCCATCACACGGAGGATTCCGGTCGTTGCCGTCTCCCGTTCCAGGGCCTCTTTCGTCTCGTTGAATAGGCGAACGTTGTCCATCGCGATCGCGGCTTGGTCCGCGAACGTCTCAGCGATGCGGATCTGGTCGGCGTTGAACGGGCGCACGCCCCGGCGGCGAATGAGCAGTACCCCAATCAGCTCGCCTCGAAGATGCAGCGGTACGCCAAGCATCGTGCAGGCGGGTCCGGAGTATCCGGTGAGGTCGTAGTCGGTGTCCGACCCGATGTCTTCGATCTGGACGGTGCGGCGTTCGAGAAGCACCCTGCCGGTGAGGCTCCGACGGCTCGGCTCGAGAGCTCCCGGATTCGTGCGCTCCGACTCCGGCTCGGTCGTCACGAGCACATATCCGGTCGATCCCTCGATACCCAGGATCGTCCCGTTCGCTGCGTCGGTAAGTCGGACTGCGTTCTCGATAATGGTGTCGAGGACGCGGTTGAGGTCGAAGGCCGATCGGCTGATCGCGCCCAGCACCGACGCGATCGCTGTTTGTTGCTCGAGCGATTCCTTCGTCTCGTCGAACAGACGCACGTTCTCGATCGCGATCGACGCCTGGTCGGCGAAGGTCTCGAGAAGATGGATCTGCTCTGGGGTGAATGCCTTGGGCTCAGCTCGGCGCAGGAGAAGCACGCCGACGATCTCATCGCCACGCGTGAGAGGGACTCCGATCAGCGAGCGCTCCTTGAGGAGACCGCGACCGGGGTCGTATTCAGGATCGGCGGTGACATCGACGATCGTGGTCGTACGCCTGTCCATCAGCACCCGGCCCGTCAGGCTGCGCCGGTTCGGCTCGATCGGTCGATTGCTCCAATTCCGCTCGAAGCCTTCCGGGTCGCCGAACTCACCGACGTTCGCGACCAGTCGCCAGCCGTCGCTTCCGATCCGGGCGATGGAACCGTTATCCGCCGAGCAAAGCCGAACGGCGTTCACGACGACGGTCTCGAGGACGGCTTCCAGAATGGTGCCGCGCTCGCCCGGAGTCCGCCGCATCACGCCGAGCACCTCAGCGAGCGCGGCCTCGCGGGCCCGCGACTCCGCGAGCTCCCGTTCGAGGTCCCTCTGTCCGCCCAACTCCTCGCCTCCCGAGTGCGGCCATCCTAGTGACCGTGCTACCAACCCGGAAGTGATAATCCCCGCGTGAGCGTCCACATCTCCCGAGACGTCGACGATGCCCTGGACAACCTTGCCAGTCGAAAGGACGCGACGGTCCTCGCGGGTGGGACCGATCTGTTGGTCGAGATCAACTTCGGACGGTTACGACCTGCCCACATCGTCGCGATCGACCGCGTCGATGAGCTCAAGGACTTCTCGCGCAACGGCCACGTGCGGATGGGCGCCCTCGTCACCTACACGCGGATGCTTGAGAACGACGCCGGCTCAGTCGCCCTTCAGGAGGCCGCGCGGCCGATCGGCTCGCCACAGATCCGGAACGCTGCGACGATCGGAGGCAATCTCGGGACGGCATCGCCGGCTGGCGACACGCTGCCGGTGCTCGCTGCGCTCGAGGCGACCGTTGTCCTCAGATCGAAGAAGGGCGAGCGCCGAGTGCCCTTCGCCGACTTCATCACGGGCCCGAAGAAATCGGTTCGACGGCCGGACGAGCTGATCGTGGCGGCTGAGTGGGACGACGCCGGCCCGGCACAGACCTTCATGAAGGTCGGAACGCGCAACGCGATGGTCATCGCGGTCGCCGGGCTCGCGCTCGTCGTCGATCGCCGGCGGCGGCGGGTCGGTGTCGGCCTCGGTTCCTGCGGTCCGACGATCATCCGAGCCACCGAGGCTGAGCGCTTCGCGGCCGGACTCCTCGAGGAAGCCGGCTGGGATCGAACGCATCGACCGAGCGAGGCGGCCGCGAAAGAGTTCGGGAGACTTGCGGCGGGCGCCGCGAAGCCCATCGATGACGTCCGCGGGACCGCCGCGTACCGCCGGCACGTGCTCGCTGTGATGGGAGCCCGCGCGCTCGCGCGCGTCGCGGCCATCCCATGAGGATCAAGCTCACCGTGAACGGCGAAGAGCGCGAGGCCGAAGCCGCTGACCACGAAAGCCTGCTGACCGTTCTGCGCGAGAGCCTCAGCCTCGCCGGCAGCAAGAACGCATGCGAACAGGGCGAGTGCGGATCCTGCTCGGTCCTCATGGACGGCGACCTCGTCTGCGCGTGCCTCGTGCTCGGCGCCGCGGCGGCAGGACGGAACGTGCAGACCGTCGAGTCGCTCTCCGACGGCGAGCAGCTCCATCCGGTACAGCGCGCCTTTGTCGAAGCGGGCGCGGTTCAGTGCGGCTTCTGCACGCCGGGCCTGATCGTCGCGACCTAC
This sequence comes from Chloroflexota bacterium, assembly GCA_038040265.1. Classification (GTDB taxonomy): domain Bacteria; phylum Chloroflexota; class Limnocylindria; order P2-11E; family P2-11E; genus 3-1-20CM-2-70-9. The sequence continues at coordinate 148,029 of JBBPIP010000003.1, forward strand.
GCGTTGCTGAAGCGCAACCCCGAGCCGAGCGATCAGGAGGTCCGCGAAGCGCTCTCCGGCAACATCTGCCGCTGCACCGGATACGGGAAGATCCTTGAAGCCGTGGACCGCGCTTCCGGCGCGATGTACCGCCGATGAGCACGGCAGCTCCACGAGTTCGCATCCGCGGCGGCGTCGGCGAGTCCGTCGAGCGGCCGGATAGTGCGCCGAAAGTGAAGGGCGAGTTCCAGTACGGCAGCGATCTGCGCCGCGAGGGCATGCTCTACGGCGCCACCGTGCGGAGCCCGCACCCACACGCGCGGATCCTTGGGATCGACACGGCCACCGCGAAGAAGATGAGCGGCGTGAAGGCGGTCATCACCTCAGCAGAGCTACCGACGCGCGCGCTTTTCGGGCTAATGAAGCCCGACCAGCCGGTCCTCGCGAGCGGCAAGGTCCGCTACGTTGGCGAGCCGGTCGCGATCGTCGCGGCGGAGACGGCCGAGGAGGCGCGCCTTGCCGCGCGCGCGATCTCCGTGCGATACGAGGCCCTGGCGCCGATCACCGATCCGGTTGCGGCACTGCAGCCCGATGCTCTGAAGCTGCACCAAAAGGGGAACGTGATCGAGGACGTCCTCGTCGAACACGGCGATCCGGACGCGACCGCGGACGTCGTGGTCGAAGCCGAGTACGAGCTCGGGATGCAGGACCAAGCCGCCCTCGGACCGGAGGCCGGCCTGGCCATCCCGCGGCAGGACGGCGGTGTCGACCTTCATATCGCGACGCAGTGGCTGCACGAGGATCTTCGTCAGATCGCGCCGTGCCTCGGGCTGCCGGAGTCGAAGGTGCACCTGGTGCTCGCCGGCGTGGGGGGTGCCTTCGGCGCACGCGAGGATGTCACCCTTCAGATCCACACGTGCCTCCTGGCGCTCGCGACCAAGCGTCCAGTCCGTATGACGTACGGGCGCGAAGAATCTTTTTACGGACACGTGCACCGGCATCCCGCCAAGCTTTGGTACAGCCACGGAGCGAAGAAGGACGGCGAGCTCGTGTTCGTGCGGGCGACGATCGTCCTCGACGGCGGAGCGTACGCATCGTCGAGTCCCGCGGTCGTGGCGAACGCCGCGTGCTTCGGGGCTGGACCCTATCGCGTCCCGAATGCGCGCATCCATGCGGTTGGCGCCTACACGAACAACCCGCCGACCGGCGCGATGCGCGGTTTTGGCGCGGTCCAGTCGTGCTTCGCCTACGAGTCCCAGATGGATAGGCTCGCGGCCGCGCTCAACATCGATCCGGTCGAGCTGCGCGAGAGAAACGCGCTCCGCAACGGCGATCCGATCATCACGAATCAGCCGGTGGAGGGGAGCGCGCCGGTCGCGGACGTTATCCGCCGGTGCGCCGACGTCGCGATGCCCCCAGGCGAAATACCGCACGATCCGATCGCGCTTCCGGGAGGGCTTGGCAACCTCACGCATGGGGAAGGCGTGCGGCGCGGCGTCGGGTACGCGGCCGGGATGAAGAACGTCTGCTATTCGCACGGCTTCGATGATTTCTCCACGGCGCGCGTACGACTCGCCCGCGACGCGCGCGGACCGATCGCCCACGTGCACACCGCCGCCGCGGAAGTGGGGCAGGGGATCGTGACCGTCTGCGCGCAGATCGCTCGCACGGAGCTTGGGATCGAGCGGGTCGAGGTCGACCGACCCGACACGACGATCGGCTCCTCCGGATCGTCGTCGGCGTCGCGGCAGACGTGGATGACCGGAGGCGCGGTACTCGCGGCGTGCCGTGAGGTGAAAGCCGAGCTTCTCGCGCGCGCGCAAAAGCTCGGACGCTCACCCGACGAGCTGGGTGCTCTTCTTGATGAGCCGATCGATCGAACGGTCACGCACCGTCATCGTGATACCGAAGCACGTGACGCGACGACGCAGAACCAGGGCCACGTCGCATTCCTGTTTGCGGCGCACCGCGCCGTCGTCGACGTCGATGTGGATACCGGGCTGGTGAAGGTCGTTCAGATCGCGACGGCGCAGGATGTCGGGAAGGCGATCAACCCTGTGGCCGTCGTGGGTCAGATCGAGGGCGGAATCGCGCAGGGCCTCGGGCTCGCGGTCATGGAGGAGGTCCAGCTCCGCGATGGGCTGGTACGCAACGCGTCGTTCATGGATTACCTACTGCCGACGACGCTCGACATGCCGCCGGTGGTGACCGAGCTCATCGAGCACCCGCATCCGGATGGGCCCTACGGCGCGAAGGGGGTAGGCGAGCCGCCCACCATATCGAGCACCCCGGCGATCGTGGCCGCGATTCGTGCGGCGACCGGGAAAGAGCTCAACCGCGTGCCCGTGCGTCCCGATGACATCGTCTTCGGTACGCCGTACCGATCGGGCTGGCGCATCGGGCCGGGCGACGATCCGCGCCGCGCGGTACGTGCGTAGACAGAGGGCGATGCCCTCCTCCCCGCCCGACGACGCGCGCCGCATCTTCAGCGGGATCGGAGCCTCATACGAACGGGCCGGCGCCGTTCTCTCGTTCGGTCAGGACCCGCGCTGGCGTGCGCGTCTCGTTCAGTCAGTGCGGGCCCTCCCCGACGACGTCGTGCTCGACGTCGCCACCGGCACCGGGCTCGTGGCTCGGGCGCTTCACGAACGCTACGGCTGCGAGGTCGTAGGACTCGACCGAAGCGCCGACATGCTTTCGGCCGCCGCCGCGAGCGATGGACACATTTCTCTCGTGCGCGCTCGCGCTGAGTCGCTGCCCTTCCCGGACGAGTCGTTCGATCACGTGACGTTCACCTACCTGCTTCGGTACGTCGATGACCCGGCGGCTGTGATGCGCGAACTCGCGCGGGTCGTGCGTCCTGGCGGGAGGGTCGCGGCATTGGACTTCGGCGTCCCGGCGAATCCTGTTCTCCGAGCGCTGTGGCGGGTGTACACCACAGTTGGATTGCCGTTCATCGGCCGAGTCATCTCTGAGCAATGGGCGAGTGTCGGCGCCTTCCTTAGGGGAAGCATCGAGCGATTCGACCGCGAGCATGGCGCCGCCGACATCGAGCGTTATTGGATCGATGCAGGACTGCGAGAGATTCGCGTCGCTCGGATGAGTTTTGGAGCTGGAGTTGTCACGAGCGCCGTGAAGGCCGGCGCCACCGAGGCACCCCGGCGCGAACAGAGGGTTTCGGTGGCGCCGGCCTTTTATGCGCTCGAAGGCGGCGGGTGGCGTGACTACTGGACACTCCTGCACCCGCCGTACACGCTCTGGCATCTCTCCTATGTGCTGCTCGGCGCCGCGTTGGCTCCGATGCCGGATCCGCGCATGGTCGGCGGCGCCCTGCTGGCTTTCTTCCTCGCCGTAGGGATCGCCGCGCACTCCTTTGATGAGCTGCAGGGCCGACCGCTCAGCACTCGCATTCCGTCACCGGTCCTCGTCGCGCTCGGCTCGCTGGGATTGATCGGCGCGGTCGCGCTCGGGGTCGTCGCGGCGTCGATGCTTGGTCCGTGGTTTCTCCTATTCGTTGCGTTGGGCGCGGCGCTCGTCATTTCGTACGGGCTCGAACTTCCCTTCGTGCACTCGGACGTCGGGTTCGCGCTCGCGTGGGGCGGATTTCCTGTTGCAGCGACTGCCGTGGCGAACGGCGCACCGCTGCCCGCGACGTTCGCCGCCGCGGTCGGCGCGGCGCTTCTGTCCCTGGCGCAGCGCCGTCTGTCGACCCCGGTGCGTCGCATCCGACGCAAGGCAGCGGAGGTCAGCGGATCCGTCCGCTATCGAGACGGAACGGTGGAGGAGATCGATGCGGCGCGACTCATCAGCGCTCCCGAGTCGGCGTTGCGCCTTATCTGGCTCGCGATCGTGGCGATCTCCATCGGGACGCTGCTCGCTCGTTGGACCGCCGGTTAGAGTCACGCCGTGATCCCACTCGAGACGCTGCGCGCGGCGCCAAAAGTCCTGCTTCACGACCATCTTGACGGCGGCCTACGCCCGCCGACGGTCGTCGAGCTCGCCCGGGACCAGGGCTACGCGGGTCTCCCAACGACCGACGCGGACGAGCTCGGCAGATGGTTTCACGCCAGCGCGGCCTCGGGTTCTCTGTCCCTGTACCTGCGCGGATTCGCGCACACGATCGCGGTCATGCAGACGGAGGAGGCCCTCGAGCGCGTTGCGTACGAGTGTGGCGAGGACCTCGCACGCGACGGGATCGTGTACGCCGAGGTCCGCTACGCGCCGGTATTTCATACGCAGCGCGGCCTGAACCTCGAGCAGGTCGTGCAGAGCGTCGAACGCGGGTTCGAGCGCGCGGAGCGCGAGCACCGCATCACCCTCCGCCAGATCATCTGCGCCATGCGCGACCGCAGAGACTCGCTCGAGATGGCGGAGCTCGCGGTGGCGAATCGCGAGAGGGGTGTCGTCGGATTCGACATCGCCGGCGAAGAGGCCGGCCACCCGCCGAAGGTACACATCGAGGCGTTCCAGCTCTGCCGCCGCGAGAACTTCTCCATCACGATCCACGCCGGCGAGGCTTTCGGGCCGCCGTCGATCTGGCAGGCGCTGCAGTACTGCGGAGCGCATCGCATCGGCCACGGGGTGCGGCTCGTCGAGGATATGGCGATCAGCGAGGGCAAAGTGGTGAAACTCGGCCCCCTCGCCGCCTATGTGCGCGACAAGCGGATCCCGCTCGAGCTCTGTCCCTCATCGAACGTGGACACCGGGGCTGTACCGACGCTCGCGGAACATCCGATTCGCCACTTCATCGCGCAGCGCTTCCGCGTGACGGTGAATACTGACAACCGCCTCATGTCGAACGTGACGCTCTCCGACGAGTTTCAGCGCCTGTCGCGGATCGCGGGTCTCACGCTCGCGGATGTCGAGCGCCTCTCGATCAACGCGATGAAGAGCGCGTTCGTCGGATACGACGAGCGTGTCGCGATCATCTACGCGCGTATCAAGCCTGGCTACGCGCGTCTTCGCGGCGAGCCCGCGCTCGCCGGATATCCGCTCCCGCCCACCGCCTGACGCGATCCTTACGGCTCGTTGACGGCCTGTCTGTTGACGCATCCTGCGACTGGCGCGATACGAATCGCGATCGACCCCGTCACTTCAGCCACACGAGATCGCCGAAGAAGAAGTCCTGACCTTGAGCGAGCGTGCGGACGTTTCCATTCGCGAGCGTGAGCACGAAGAACGCCCCGGTTCCGACGTAGGCGACCTGCGTTCCGTCCGGCGACCAGGCCGGAACGACATCGTCCGACGTTTGGACGATCTCCTTCACGCTCGTTCCGTCGCATGGCGCTAGATACAGGAATGACGGAATGCTGAGATGCGCCTGTCCGAGCTTGCTACTGCTCTGCATCGAAGGTGGCGCGGTGGCGACCGTGTGCCCGGCCGCCGAGAACACGATCTCGCAACCCTTCGCCGCGAAGCGCGGTGTCTGCAGGTACCACCAGGTGTCCTTCGTCTTGAAGTAGGGGCGAGCGTTCGAGCCATCGATGTTCGCGGTCCAGATCGCATCGGGGTAGCCCTGATTCAGATGGACATAGACGATCCGGTCGCCCGTCGGTGAGATCGTCGGGTCCGCGCCGTTGGATAGGAGCCGTTTGCGGTCGCCGGTTTTGAGGTCGAGGCGCTCGATCGAGTCTTCGTTCCCGACGTACGCGCCGTTCTGGATGATCGCCGCGCGGCGGTGGAAATAGAGGACGTTCCCGGTGCTGTCGAACCGCGGCGACGCGTAGAAGACGTTGTCGCTCTCGTGCTGGACCACCGGTTTGTAGCCGGTGCCGTCGAGGTTGACGGAGTAGAGGTCGGAGCCGAAGCCGGTCGTCTTGTTCGGTTGCGCCGTCAGGGCGAAGACGAGCAACTTCCCGGATGGATGCAGCGCGGGCGTCGCCGGTGCGCTCTGTGCTGGCAGATCGACGATGCGGCCGATCGCGTGCCCGCCTGCGTCGAGTGCCAGGAGGCCGCTCGGGTTGGCGAGGACGAACGACGCCTGTAGCCCGACGCCCGGGCTCGCCGGCGGTGGCGCCGGCGGCGCCGTGCAGGTCACGAGCGCCGCGGCAAGGATCACGGTCCCGGCGTAGGTCAGCCTGCTGGTCAAACGATCAACTCGCCAGCTGTCCTCACCCCATCGCGGAGACGGTCCTTGATCAGGCGGGAGCGTCGCGCGTAGTGCTGCACCGCGCTGACGAAGGCCGCATGTGACCAGGTGAGCGGCGAGACCGACAGCGGCTCGCCGGTGTACGGGTGAACCTGCTCGGAGAGGACTCCGGACGGCAACGCACGGCGGACGCACCAATCGAGGTACGCGCGCGGCCGATCGAGATCCTCGGGCGTTTCGGCGATCGCGATCAGATGCTCTGCGAGCCAGAGCGTCGCGACGAACCAGGGATTGCCGGGCACGCTCTCAATGTCCGACGAGACCTGGAAGTAGTAGTCGTTCTCGTAGCGTGCGATCCCGCCCACCGGCGTCCGAACCGACAAGCGGTCCTCGATCGCGCGCATCGTCGATCGAATGCGCTCATCGGTCGCGGGAAGAAGCCCGAAGAGGAAGATGCCGGCGAGCGAGATGTCGATCGTCGCGTCCTTGACGATCGTGCCGTCGGGCAGGACGTTGATCGTGCGCACGAATCGCCCGCGCTCGGCATCCCAGAGATGGACCAGAGCCGCGTCGCGGATCTCCTGCGCGGCCACCGCGTAGCGTTTCGCGAGCTCGTGCTGGCCGAAGGCGACGGCGAAGTTTCGCGCGGCGGTGAGACCGGCCCAGACTGCGGCGGTCGTGAACGCGTGGATGCCACGGCGCTCCTCCCACAGGTCGAACGACGGGGCCGGCAGCTTGGTACGCGGTTCTCGGTAAGTCGCCATGAAGTCGGCGCCGGTCCGCACGAGCTTGCGATAGAGCGGGCGGATGAATTCGATATCGCGGTCGCGGTCGTAGTGCTGCCAGAGCGCCCAGATCGGAAGGCCCGTCTCATCTTCCTGGATCGGCAGCTCGAGTCGGCCGTCGGGCGTGGACCACGCGTGCCAGGAGGAGCCGAGCGACCCGTCCGGGTTGTACTTGTGCAGCAGGTAGCCCTCCCGGGTGATGAGCTCGCCGCACAGGTAGAAAAAGCGGCGCGTGACTTCGCCGTATCCGGCGAGGTCCAGCGCATCCGCGACGAGGGCCCCATCGCGAGGCCATAGATAGGAGTAGGTGTCCCGGTTGAAGCGGAGGACGTCGGAGTCGTTGGCCGCGATGATCGCTCCGCGATTGTCGACCTGCGTTCGGATCACGAGCGTCGAGCGCTTGTACAGGCCGTTGATCTTGTCGGGCAAGTGCTCGGTGATCGACTCGTCCTTGTTGGCCCAGAGGCGCCAGTAATCCTTCGTGCGCGCGAGGAAGGACGCGGGCGTCCGTTCACGGACGAGCTTGTCGAGCTCGCGGACATCCTCGTACGCCTGTCCCGCCGCGATCCAGAAGACCGCGGTGGCGCTGCCTCGCGGGGGAACCGTGACGGCGACCATACCCACGCTATCGATCGACCCTTGCGCGACGGGATTCCGCGAGAGCTCGCCATCCTCGGCATCGCGCCAGGTGCCTTCCTTGCCGGGTGCGTCCTTTTGACCGATCGCGAACGACGAAAGCCCGTACGCGCTCCCGCCGCTCGACCCCGAGATGAGGAAATACCGGCGTCCCTTGTAGTGGACGACCGCCTGGCTCCGCGGGTCGTAGTACGCGGAATCCCCGGTGTCATTGCCATAGAGGTGCGCGTCGAAGTGCTGGAAGAGCCGCACCTGCCGCTCTGCGCCGCGGGTGTCCTCGACAGTGACCTCTTTGAGGTAGATGTTCCGGTCGAAGTCGACGGCGTCGCGGAAGCGGAGGCTCAGGCCGAGCTTCGGGTGGACGAGCGTCGTGTCACCGACGAGCGTCTCGTGCTCGTACGTGATGAGCCGATCCCAACCATCGTCACCGGTCCACGCGAAGTGACCGTCGACCCAGAGCCCGAACCGCGACGTCTCACCGACGGTGTGGTTTTCCTGTCCGACGTTCGGGTAATAGATATCCCGCAGCTGGTACCGGGAATCGAAGTTCACGAGGTAGTCGCCGTTGCCGAGCGGAAGATCGCGCGGCATGGCTAGTTCGTCGCGGGGCGCCTAGTAGCGGTGAGGTAGCGCTCCGCGTTCGCGATCACGCTTCCGAGGTCGCCTCGCTCCAATAGGTCGGTGCGAATGAGCGGGCCGCCGACGCCGAATCCCACGACGCCGGCACGGAAGTAGTCGGGGATGTCTTCGAGGTCGATGTTGCCAGTGGCGACGAGCGGCAGGTGAATGAGTGCGCGCCGCACGTTCGCGATGAAGTCCGGACCGCCGATCGCGGACACCGGGAACACTTTGATGAAGTCGGCGCCGAGCTCGGCTGCCTTGACCATCTCGGTGGGAGTCATCGTGCCGGGCATGCTCATCGCGTCCCGCGCCTTCGCGGCCTCGATCATTTCCGGCACGAGCACCGCGCTGACCAGGAAGCGCGCTCCAGCGGAGAGCGCCTGCTCAGCCTGAGCGCCCGAGAGGACCGTACCCGCGCCGACGATCGAGCCGCGCGTGGCGAAGGCGTCGTCGAGCGCGAGCTCCTCGATGATCTCGAACGCGTCCGGCACGGTGAGGGTGATCTCCACGAGCCGCACGCCTGCTTCGCTCATCGCACGCGCCGCCTCCCGCGCGATGTCCGGGCGGTTCGTCCGTATGACCGCGACGAGTCGGTCCTCACCGAAGATGCGGATCATGTCCCGGCGCTGCGCGAGCGGCCTCTGAGTGATTGCCATATGTAGGGATGGTACGGGAGCGAGTCATGAGCGGAAGAGACTCGGCTCAGTCGACCTCGGTTCCGATGTGCAGGATCCCCTCGACCGACCCGTCGCGGCCCCGTATCGGTTGGAACATCAGGTTGAGGTGCGTGTCGCGGTGCGTTCCGTCCGGGCGGGTGAACCGTGCCGGGGCGCCTGCCACCGACCATGGCACACCCGTCCGGTACACAGCGTCGAGCGCTTCATGGAATGTCGCGTCGAGTTCCGGGTATGCCTCGGTCACGGACTTGCCGACAAGATCGTCGCGGCCGGCGACGCGGGCCGAAACGTCATTCACGAAGGAGTACACGTGGTCCGGCCCTCGGGTCACCGACACCATGAACGGGGCATTGGCGTACGCCTCGACCGTGTCGGCCACCTCCGGTCGGATGCCACCGCCCCGCCAGTCCGGCCGCTCTAGCGTGTCCAGTCCAACGCCGGCCTGCGAGAGCACAGCCGCGATGAGGCCTGTGCGATTGCTCGTGTCGTATGCGCGGAACAGCCGCGAGAGCCGCGCGGTGATGGCACGCTCCGAGACCCCCAGTTGCTTGGCTATTTGCTTCGTCGCCAGCCCCCGCGCCACGAGCGAGATCAGGCGAGCCTGCCCCGCGGTGAGCTTCGGGGAGAGCATGGCCGGACGATAGCGAGCCGCCCAAAACGTTCCGACTTCGGCATCTTCACTGGGAGGCGGGCATGCGGTTTCATAGTCGGCGTGGGGAAAGCGGTGGTCATCGTGCGCGATGCCGACGTCCGGGCGCTCATCGTCGAGCTGCTTGCCGAGATCGACCTCGAGGCGGTCGTCGAGGTGGCTATCCCGAGCGGCGTCGATGATCCAGTCGTGGTCGTCACCGATCTGGGACCGCGGTTCGACCCGGCCAAGGCGAGGGCGGCCATGCGGCGCCTGCATGAACGCTGGCCCCAAACGCCGGTGGTTCTCCTTACGTCGCACCGCGCGGCCGTTGAGGAACCCGATCAGCTCGGTGCCGAGGCCCTCATCCTAAAGCCGTTCGACATGGACGACCTGACGAGCGCGGTGACCGCTCTTATCGCTCGATCAGGAACACGCGAGCAGGCGCGCCATCTCCGTTTAGAAGCTTGAGCGGACCGCAGAAGAGCTCGTACTGACCGGGGGCCGCGGCGCGGAGGTCGAGGCCTTCGATGATCACCACGTTCGCTCCAAGAAGGGTCTTGTGGACCGGATAACCCTCTTTCTCGGGGCCCTGCGGCTCGATGGACAGATAGTCGATTCCGACGAGCTTCACACCATGATCGACACACCACTTTGCGGCACTGGCGTTGATCGTCGTGAAGTCCCGAGTGAACGAGGCGGTCGGATCGCCCCAGCGCGTGCTGTTGCGGGTCTTGAACAGGATTCGTTCGGTCCGCGGAGGGATCTTTGCTTTCTCGAGCCAGTCGGCCGAGACATGCCCTGGGCCGTCGAAGGCCACGACGACGCATGGACCGACGAGCGCGTCGAGTGGCAGCTTGTCGGCGGTGTTCCCGCCCTCCAGGAAGTGGAGCGGCGGATCGACGTGTGTCCCGGCGTGATCGCTGATGGTCACTACCGAAACGTTCGCGGTCTCGCCTTTGGCGATGCGGCGAAGCGGCTCGATCTTCGGCGCGGGCTCGCCCGGCCAGGTGACCATCTCATGGCTCAGCACGAGCGATACGTCGTGGATCTTCACTCCCGCAGAATAGTCGTGATGACCGCCATCTCGACCGACGTCGAGCGAGTGTTCCGCGAGTCCGGTGCCCTCCGTGAGGGCCACTTCATCCTCGCGTCCGGTCGACATTCACCGTTGTATCTCGAAAAGTTCCAGGTGCTTCAGCATCCGGCCGAGACGGAGCGCCTGTGTGCCGCCATCGCGTCCTGGGCAAAGTCGCTCGATGTCGACACCGTGGCGGGCCCGACCACGGGAGGGATCATCCTCGCGCACGAGGTGGCACGACAGCTGGGCGTGCGAGCGATCTATGCGGAACGGCGGGAGAGCGGCGCGGGCCGCGAGTTCCGCCGCGGATTTGCGCTTCGACCGGGCGAGCGGGTCGTCGTGGTCGACGACATCATGACCACGGGCGGCTCGGTGCAGGAGACGCTCGACGCGGTACGGTCGGCCGGCGGCGACGTCGCCGGGGCCGCCGTGCTGGTCGACCGCTCCGGCGGCGCTGCGCAGCTCGACGTCCCCATCGAAGCGCTCTGGCGCCTCGATATCCCGTCATACGCACCGGCGGACTGTCCGCTCTGCGGGAAAGGGATCCCGGCGACGCATCCCGGCACCACTCCTGCTCCGGTGGCTACTCCGAGATGAAGGATCTGTACCGCCTCGCGCGGACCGCCGTCTGGCTCGCCTTCTTTGGCGCCCTCTATCAGGAGCTCAAGAAGCCGGATGCCGAGCGAACGTGGAACGGCAAGGTCGCCGGCGTCGTGCCCTACGACTTCCGCCTACCGACGTTCGAGCGTCTCCGCGAGGCCTACTGGAACCCCGAGTCCGACCAGATCTTCAGCGAGAAGGTGTTCGGCGTGGGCTGGGCCGTGAATATCCCGGTGGCCGCGCGAAAGGTGGCGGGGCTGGTGGACCAGTACGCGGACGCGACCCGTTCCCTTCGGAGCCCGAAGAAGAGGTCTTCCTCGCGCGAATCTGAATAAAGGCCGGGAGCTTTTGCTCCAGCGCGTCGTCGGATCCCGCGGGCCCGCCGTCGTAGTGCGGTGAATATTCCCAGAGGCCATCGACCACAAGTCCCGCTTCGACGCACGCATTGACGAGGTCGGCGGTGCGATGCGCGTATTCGTACGTCGGCGCGTGGACCTTAACCTGCCCGAAGTCCCAGGTCGGGTCGAGCAGCGGCACCGGCCGGTCGCTGAAGTAGGTTTTCTTCGGCCGCCATCCGGTCCCGGTCCACGTCTCATAGAAGAGAAAGGTCACCGGGTGCATCGTCGAAAACACGTACACCCCGCCTCCGGCGAGGATCCGCGTGACCTCGGCGATCACACGCTCGGCGTTCGGCACGAACACGAGCGAATGCTGGTGAAAGACGACGTCGAACTCGCCGTTGCCGAGCGCGCTCAGATCGCGCATGTCGGTGCGCAGATAGTCGAGCTGCGTCCCGCGGCTCCTCGCAAGACGGCGCACCGTCGCGAGCTGCCTGCTGCTGATGTCGACGAGCGTCGTCGCCGCGCCGAGCTCGGCGAAGAGGATCGCGTCCCAGCCGCCGCCGCCGGCGAGTGAAAGCACGCGCTTTCCGTCGAGGTCGATCCCCTCGAGCGTCCCGTTCGTGATGCGATCGAGGAATCGGCGCTTCCCGGCTTTCGTCCGCGGCGGGGTGCCCTGCGGACGCGTGTACGGGATGCCGGCCTTTGCGAGCCGCTCCCACATTCGCTCGTTGTGCGCGGCGACCTCGTCGACCGCGACGCGCCTTGCCACGGCGAAATTGTGGCGGCATAGACTCGCTCGCGCTCGTGAAGATCGTGGTCACGCGGCCGATCGCGACAGAAGCGCTTGTGATCCTGCGCTCCAAAGGCGACGTGAACGTCGGCCCCGGCGAGCCTCCCATCCCCACGGCCGATGAGGTCGCGGGGCTGATCGCCGACGCCGACATCGTCTACACCCTCCCGGCGAATCCGGTGACTGGCGACGCCATACGGGGCGCCAAAAACCTGCGCATGATCGCCACGATGGGCACGGGCTACGACAACATCGACGTGGCCGCCGCCAAGGAGCGCGGCATACCGGTGACGTTCGCTCCCGGCATACTCGACGAGACCACGGCCGACGGCGTCTTCGCCCTGCTCCTCGCCACGGCGCGCCGCCTCGGCGAGGCCGAACGCTTCCTTCGCGCCGGCCAGTACCGCGGCTGGACCCCGTTCATGTTCACCGGGCAGGACGTCCACGGCGCGACCCTCGGCATCGTGGGTATGGGGCGGATCGGCCTTGCCGTCGCACGGCGCGCCCGCGGCTTCGCGATGCAAATCCTGTATCACGACGCGCGCCGCAACCCCGGCGCGGAACAGGAGGTCGGCGCGACCTATGTCGAGACACTCGATGAGCTTCTCGGGCGAAGCGACTTCGTGTCGCTCCACGTGCCGCTCCTCGCTGAGACCAGGCACCTGATGAACGCCGAGCGTCTCCGCAAGATGAAGCCGTCCGCGATCCTCATCAACACCTCGCGTGGGCCGGTCGTCGATGAGAAGGCGCTCGCAGAGGCGCTGAAGGAGGGCGTCATCGCCGGTGCCGGCCTGGACGTGTACGAGCGCGAGCCCGCCGTTGAGCCCGCCTTGCTCGATCTGGAAAACGCCGTGCTTCTTCCACACATCGCGTCGGCGTCCGTGCGCACCCGGACACGTATGGCAGTGCGCGCCGCCGAGAACATCAGCGCGTTCATCGACGGCAAGCCGCTGCTCGATCCGGTTCCTTGATGGCGACGGCGACGAGCATCGCGCCACAGCAGCGCCTCAGCTTTTCCAGCGAAGGCGAGACGATCGAGGCCGATCTGTATGGTCGGCTCCCGGCGGCACGCGCCGCGATCCTCGTGCATGGCCAGAACTGGGACGCGTCGGGCTGGCGAGGTGTTGCTCCACTCTTCGTCGCGCGGGGCGTGCCGGCGCTCGCCGTCAACCTCCGCGGTTACGCCGGGTCGACCGGCAAGACCAACCGGTACCGGGCGGGCAAACCATGGACGCCGGTGGCCGATCTTCGTGCGGCGAAGGCGGCCTTGCGCGACCGCGGCGTCAAAGAGATCGCGCTCGTCGGCTCGTCGATGGGCGGGAGTGCGGTGCTCGCCTCGAGCTTCGAGGACGACGTCGAGTATGTCGTCGCGATCTCCGCCCCGGTCGCCGCGGTCCCCGACGAGCTTTCCAAGAAGATCACCGGCCGGAAGCTGTTCGTGTGCGCGGACCGGGATTCGCTTCGCGCGACGCCGAACGTACTGGCCTGTTTCACCGCCGCGGGCGCGCCGAAGAAGCTCGTGCTCTTCGGCGGACGCGAGCACTCCCGTGCGATGTTCGCCGCGCCGTACGGTGACGAAGCGCTCAGTGAGATCGTGGAGTTCGTATGCCGGCACGGGTGAATCCGGACGTCCCCGGCGAGCCGCGGCTCCTTCGAAAGGTGGGGAAGCGTATCCGCGAGCTCCGCGAGAAGAGGGGCCTCACGATGGCCGAGCTCGGTTCGAGCTCCAAGGGCGTCGTCTATTTCCAGCGCCAGTACGTTTGGAAGATGGAGACAGGGCGCGTCGCGCCGTCCCTCTCAGCCCTCGCTCATTTCGCTAAGCGCTTGGACGTTCCCCTGGCCGACCTAATCCGCGGGATCTAGCGCTCGGCGTGCGATCCCGTACAAAGCTTGCGGCGATAGTCCTCGCGATCCTGATCGCGTCGTGCGGCGGTCGGCCCGATGTGAGCGTTTCGATCGCCGGCGAAACGGTTCCGACGGTGCTAGCCAGCGCGACAGAAGGGACTGGGTGCTCGACCTCCCACGGCGACGCGTTTCCCCAGAACGTGCCACTCACGACCATCCGCGCGGCGACGCCGATCACGCTCCATTTCGATGCTGGCCAGGGCGCCAGCGAGATCCGCGGCTGGATCTATGACGTCGCCGCACCAACCGCCTCCGGAGGACCGAACGAGGAATTCACGATGGCCGGTCGAAGTGGTGATTACGAGGTACGGTCGATCGTGCCGAACCGAACCTATCGGGTCCTCGTGAACGTTCGTTGGTCGTTCCTTATGACGCAGGGCGAGGTCAGCCACATTTTCGAGATGCGAGTCCAGCCATAGGAACCGAGCGCGCGCCCGCGCCCACGGGTCGCGGTGAGCCCCCCGGGATTCGAACCCGGAACCAAGGGATTAAAAGTCCCCTGCTCTACCGTTGAGCTAGCGGCCCGCGGACCTCAAGTTTAGGCGCGCATACTCCCGCGAGTGCCGCTGGTGTTCGCCTGTATCGCGCCTCATGGATCGATAGCGATTCCCGAAGCGAAGCCGAAGGACCGACCGACGCTCGCGAACGCGACCACCGCCGGGATGCAGGAGCTCGGCCGGCGCTTCGCCGCGGCCGCGCCGGACGTCTCGATCGTGCTCACGCCACACAACATTCACGTCGAGGGCGCCATGGCGGTGATCGATGCCGCGGCTGTGGCGGGTGATCTTGTGCAGTGGGGTAGCTCCATCTCGTTGCGCATTCCGGTGGACCGCGAGGTGGCGCTGTCGGTGCGCGACGCGCTACGCCAGGACGGCATCCCGGTGGTCGGAGTGAGCTACGGCGCCAACGATCCGACGACCGCGGTCTTTCCTATGGACTGGGCCGTGCTGATCCCGGCGCACTTCATGGGAGGCCGCTCCGACCCGCAGGTCCCGGTCGCCGTTGTCGCGCCGGCCCGCGATCTCCCCGACGACGTGCACGTTCGAGCCGGCAAGGCGATCGGCCGCGCGGCAGCGATGTCGCGAAAGCGGATCGCGCTCATCGCGAGCTGCGATCACGGACACGGGCACGATGCCAAAGGGCCGTACGGCTTCACGCCGAAGTCGAAGGAGTTCGACGAGGCCGTCGTCGGACTGATCCGTGACGGCGACGGCGTCGGCTTCTCGCGGCTCGGATCGGCGTTCGCGCGCGATGCGAAGGCCGACAGCTACTGGCAGATGCTCATGCTCGAGGGCGCGCTCGCGGAGGACCGATGGAAGGGCGAGCTACTTTCTTATGAGGCGCCGACGTACTTCGGAATGCTCTGCGCGGCATACGCGCTACCTGGACTTCGCTCCGCGTGACCGCACTCGAGCTCGTCTCTCTGCTGACCCAAGCGATCTACGTGCTGATCTTCGCGTCGGTCGTATGGACGGCGCTGCGTCGACGAACCAGGACGAGCGTGGACATAGCCCTGTTCTTCGGTGCGATCGCCATCGCCATCGTCGAGTCGCGAATCGTGACGACGTTCGGACTGACGGCAGTCGACCTCGTCACCGACATCGTCGCGCTCCTCGTCATCGCCATGCCGTATCTGTTGCTGCGGTTGGTAGACGACTTCTCCGACGTGCCTTCGGCGGTGAAGCGGCTGGCCGAGGGCGGGCTCGTCCTCTCAGCGACGGCGTTCCTCGCCACTGAAGGCACGCTTCCTCCGCCGATCCTTCTCGTGGTCGTCTTTTATTTCGCGGCGCTCTCGACGTACGACGCTGTCGCGTTCGTGCGTGCGGCACGGCGCTCCGCCGGCGTGACGCGCCGCCGGCTCCAGGCGGTGGCCGCCGGGACTCTTCTTCTCGGCGTCGCAATCCTCGCGGCCGGCTTCGCGCCTTTGCTGCCGCAGTCGCTCAGCGGACTGCCCAGTGGATTGACGCAGGTACTCGCCCTCGCGTCCGCGCTCGCCTACTTCGTAGGCTTCGCGCCTCCGCAGGTCCTGCGTCGCGCGTGGCAGGAGCCGGAGCTACGCAGGTTTCTTCGCCGGGCCGCGAGGTTGCCCCGTCTCCCGGACACCGCATCGATCGTGAGCGCGCTCCAAGACGGGGCCGCATCGACGTTGGGCGCGCGAGCAACGATCGGTCTCTTCGACGAGCACACGAACACGCTTCGCTTTCAAGATCCACACGGGGTCTTGCCGAACGAAATCGGGCCGAGCGAGTTCATCGTCTGGCGCGTGTTCGAAACACAGCATGCTGAATACGTCCCGGATGCGGCGCGCGCACATCCTGAGCTCGCGTCGTCGTACCGCGCGCACGGGGTGCGGTCATTGCTGATCGCGCCGATCTCGGCAGCGGATCAGCGCGTCGGAGCTCTCGAGGCGTACGCCGATCACCAGCCCGTGTTCAGCGAGGACGACCTCGATCTCGTCCGGTTACTCGCGGATCAGGCCGCGGTCATCCTCGAGAGCCGCGCTCTGATCGACGAGGCCGCGCGCGTCCACGCACACGAAGAGGCGGCGCGCCTGAAGGAGGACTTCATCTCCGCGGCCGCTCACGACCTCAAAACGCCGCTCACGACCCTGGTCGCCCAGGCGCAGTTCCTGGAGCGTCGCGCCGTGGCGGACCCCGCGGCACCGGCGGACCTGCTTGGCATCCAGCGGATCGTGCGCGAGGCCAAGAGGTTGTCTGGTCTGGTCCTCGAGCTCCTCGACGCGGCGCGGCTCGAACAGGGCAGGCTCGTAGGCGAGCGCGAACCGATTGACCTTGTCGAGCTGGCGCGCGATATCTCCGTTCGCGATAGCTATCAGAGACGCAGAATCAGCGTGTCGGCCCAAGCTCCGGTCGTCGGGAGCTACGACCGCCAGCGCATCGGTCAGGTCCTAGAGAACCTGGTCGAGAACGCCGTGAAGTACAGCCCGGAAGAGAGCGAGGTCCGAATCGGCGTGGCGCAGCGGGACGGGCGCGCGCTCATCGACGTCAGCGACGAAGGCATCGGTATCCCGCCCCAAGACTTGCCGCAGATATTCGATCGCTTCCACCGCGCCTCGAACGTTGACGACCGCCGCTTTGCGGGCATGGGCCTGGGTTTGTTCATCTGCAAAGGCATCGTCGAGCAACACGGTGGTCGCATCTCGGTGGAGAGTCGGGTGGGCCGGGGCAGCACGTTCCACGTCGACCTTCCCGTCGGGACCCGAACCTGAGCCGCATCCTGGTGGTGGACGACGATCCATCGATCGTCGCGATCGTCTCCGACATCCTCATTTCCGAAGGCCATGACGTCGTATCCGCGGAGAACGGCGCCGTCGCGCTCGCCAAGGCGGATGGCGAGGCGCTCGTCCTTCTCGACATGCGCATGCCGGTGCTGGATGGCTGGGGATTCGCTCGCGAGTTTCGCGCCGCCGGAAAGCGCTCGCCCATTGTCGTGATGACCGCCGCGGAGAACGCTCGGCGTTGGGCCGAGGAGATCGGGGCCGACGGTTACCTGGCGAAGCCGTTCGAGATCGACGCGCTCATTGCCGCTGTGGAGCGGCACGCCACAAAACCGCACTGACCAGGGCCCCCGCAGCGAGCGCGCCCAGGGCGGCTGCGCGTACGACCTCGAGCTGACCCTGAAAGGCGAACCAGGGCGGCGTCAGGACGGCCACGTGAGCTGCCCAGTAGGCGACCGCTACCGCGTTCGCGACGATCCAGGTCCGTTGAGCGCGACGTCGCAGGTGCGGGGTCAGGATCGCGACGCCTGCGGCAGCCTCGAGGAAGTGGCCGACACCGGACGCGAACTGCGTCTCGGTCGCCTCCGGGATCGAGTCGTGGAAGCGGACAAGTATCTCGGTCGCCAACACGAAGCTACCGGCGCCGAAGTACACGAGAAGCATCGCGAGGGGTGGCGCCACAGCACGCATCACCGGCGCGCTCCGGGGAACCATCGAGACGGCGACCGCGCCAACGAGGAGGCCCGTCGTCATCACCGTGCTCGAGCTGATGAAGAGGAACGGGTTGCTGAGGACATACGTCACCAGTGCGGCGAGGTCGCTCGCGGTCGGGACAATTGATGCGTGCATGCATAACTGTCAACGTTCGAAGTCCTATGAAGGGCTCGCCTGCTTGCCCGCTCAGGGACGCTCCGGCGCGAACAGATCGGTCTCATTCGGTGTGTTGCCGCGGACGAGGTTCGCGATGAGCTCGCCGGTCGCGGTGGCGAACGCCATTCCGTGTCCCGTGAATCCGGCATTCACGAACACGCCGGTCGCGAGGCGTCCGACATACGGCAGCGCGTCGTGCGAGAACCCCATCGTTCCGGCCCAGCGATGCGTGACCTTCGCTTCGGCGGCGTGCTGCCGAAGGAAGCGCTCGAGCTGCTCCTGGATGCGAGGAG
The DNA here is from genome assembly GCA_038040265.1 of Chloroflexota bacterium. Classification (GTDB taxonomy): domain Bacteria; phylum Chloroflexota; class Limnocylindria; order P2-11E; family P2-11E; genus 3-1-20CM-2-70-9. The sequence goes on from JBBPIP010000003.1 coordinate 166,561, forward strand.
TTGTCTTCTCCTCTTCACCGACCTCCTCGTCCGCGGCGGTATCGCGCCATCCGCCGACCAGCAGGCTGCCGTCGGCGCGCTGGCGCCAGTAGCGATATCCGCGGTTGGCGTAGGCCGGGCGATCGAAGACCCGGTGCGCCACTGGTGCGGTCGCGAGCATTTGCCCGCGGACCGGCCGCACGCGCAAGGGCACGAGATGCTGGGAGTACGCGTTCACGCAGACGACCACGGCGCCCGCCGTGATGCGCGCGCGGTCGGTGCGAACCTCGCGCGCGGACACCGCGGTGACACCGGTGCGGTTGTGCACTCGCGCCCCGGCCTCGACGGCCGCGCGCGCGAGACCGCGGACGTAACACACCGGGTGGAGCTCTCCGTCCTCCTCGTAGATCGCCGCGCGATCGTCGGGGGTTAGGCGGACGCGGACGCCTTCCTCCTTGAGGCGGTCGGCACTTTCCCGGATCTCCGCCCATTCCTCGTCGTCGCCTGCGATCTGGGCCGAGCCGTTCCACGCGAGGTCGCACGCGATCCGTTCGCGCGCGACGATCTCGCGGACGAGCTCCTGGTTGTGTCTCGTGAAGCGCCAAATGCGCATCGCGCGGTCATCGCCGTAACGGCGCGCCGCGACGACGAAGTTGTCCGCGACGCCGGCGAGAAGAAAGCCCGCGTTCCGCCCGCTCGCCGCTTCGGCGACCGTCCGAGCCTCGACCACGACTGGCTTCACGCCCGCCTGGGTGAGGTGATAAGCGGTCGCGATGCCCGCGATTCCCGCGCCCACGATCACGACGTCAGCGGACGTGTCCTTTTCGAGCGGCGGGTACGCATCGGCCGAATTTTCGTCGAGCCAAATGCTTGTCACTCCGGTACTCTGCCTCAGGCGCAGCCGCGCCGGCCGAATCGTTTGAGTGAGGACGTTCTTCGCGATCGCGAACCACTTCAACTCGAAAGGCGGAGACGACCCGCTGTTCGGGCGCTTCCAGCCACCGGTTCGGTCGAGCGAGGTGCAGCGTCACCGCCAACGCCGAGTTCGCCTCGCGGAGCTCAGACCACGATCCGAGGTCGCGCGTCTGCGCTTCGGCCGGGGTACTGACGACGAAGACGTGGGGGACTAGCCCGGAGCGACGATCGCTAGTGGCGTGGGGTCGAGAGCTGTCGCTGGACGGCGACGATGTCGAACCATACGTTCTCGCGCGCGATGAGCCCATCGCGAAATTCGAAGACACGAAGCATGCGAAACCGAACGGGTCGGCTGTAGCCCTCGAGGTCGAACGGCCGACCCTGCGCGTAGCCGTCGAGGATTGACTCGTCGATGGCGAATGCCTCTCCGTACAGCCGACGGACAGGTATGACCTTCGTGCTTTCCAAATCAGCTAAGGAATCGCGATAGAAGGCGCCGAGCGCGGCTTTGCCGCGGATGGGGTTGGGGTCGCGCCCCACGGCATCGTGCTCGGCATCGTCGGTGTACGTCGCGAGAATTCCGTCGAGATCGCGTTTCTGAAGGGCCGCGAAATGACGCTCGAGGATCCGATCGATCTCGTCGCGCGTCATCGGACGCGCTACGGCTCGGGCGCGACCGCTCGCGAAGGCGCGAGGTCAGGTGGCGGCGCGAATACGAACCGGTACGAGAGCGCCGCGATCGTCGCGCCGGCCAGCGGGCCGATGAAGTACACGAACCAGTTGTCGTAGAAGCCCGCGGGGACGGCGGTGCCGAGCCATCGCGCCGGGTTCATGGCGGCGCCGGTGATCGGGCCGCCGCCGAGGATGTCGGCCGCGACCATGAGCCCGATCCCGAAGCCGCCGATCCGCGGTGCGAGCGGCGAGACCGCCGTGCCGAAGACGGCCCAGAGCAGGAAGATCGTCAGGATCGCCTCGACGACGATCGCGGTGGTCACGGTCACCCCGCCGGCGAGTGCCGGCGTTCCGATGTGCGTCCGCGCGAGCGCGCTCGGGTCGAACTCGAACGCGTACCGGAGGGCGAACCCCGCGATGAGAGCGCCCACGGCCTGTGCAACCCAGTAGGTCGGCACGCGCGACCACGGATGTTTGCCCGCAATCGCGAGCCCGAAGGTGGTGGCCGGGTTGAAGTGCCCGCCCGAGAGCGCTCCGAACGACGACACCGCCACCGAAAGTCCGAGACCGTGCGCGAGTGCGATCGCGACGAGGTTCTCGCCGCCGGTCGCGACGATCGCCCCCGCGCCGACGAAGAAGAAGAGGAAGGTTCCCGCGACCTCGGCGAGAAGCGCGCGCACGTGTCCACTCATCCGGCGGCTATTCTGCACATATGGCCGACTTCCGCCCCGTCGAGGCGAACAAGGGGCACATCCTCATGATCCGTCCGGCGGCCGACGGCACGCCGATCGAGGACGCCAACGTGGAGTGGGTCGAGATCATCGCCGACCTGTCGAGCGACTTCGCGAACTGGCGCCTCCAGCACCTGCGCGCCCTGTGGAAACCCGATGTCGCCAAGCCGGTCGAGTGGGAATGGATCTACACGTGGGCCTCGCCCGCGTTTGTCCGCGCCGGCGAGATATACCGCATCCACTCGGGTTCGCGCGCCCGCGCCGCGACCCATCCGCTCGCGGACGATCTCGCCCCCGGCCGCAAGCACGTCTACGCCGCAGGCCCGGTCGGGGCCGCGAGGCTCATCTGGAAAAAAGGCGATTACGTGCGGCTTGTCGACGCCTTCGGGACCGTCATCGACGAGGTCGTCGTGTGGCCCGAAGAGAAGCCGGCCGAAGCCAAGCCGACGGAGGCGCGAGCCGCGCGCTAGCTCGGGCGGATCTCCTTGTGCTGTGTGGCGAGCTTCCGAATGACGTCCTCGAGGACGGTCACCCCGATCCCCGGCTTCGTGGGCACTCTCATCGTCCCATCTTTTTCGACGGTGAACGGCTCGCCGATGATCTCCGTCGCGAAGTAGCGCGCTGACGCGGAGACGTCTCCAGGCACGCGGAAGTTCGGCAGCGACGCGAGGTGCACGTTGTGCGCGCGGCCGATCCCCATCTCGAGCATTCCGCCACACCACACCGGGACGTCGCGCGCGGCACAGACGTCGTGCACGCGCTTCGCCGATGCGAGCCCACCTACGCGCCCTGCCTTGATGTTGATGACCTTCGTCGCGCCGATCTCGATCGCCTTGCGCGCGTCCTCGCCGGTGTGGATCGATTCATCGAGGCAGATGGGGGTGGCGATCTGGCGCTGCAATGCGGCGTGATCGACAAGGTCGTCGTGCGCGAGCGGTTGCTCGATCATCGTCGGCTTCGTTGGGTCGATCCGCTTGAACAGGCCGACATCCTTCAGCGTGTACGCGGAGTTCGCGTCGAGCATGAAGGCGAGGTTCGGGAACGCCTTCCGCGTCGCTTCAGCGATCTCGACCTCGAGCCCGGGCTTGATCTTGAGCTTCACGCGCTGGTAGCCGCCTTCGAGCTCGCGGCGGATCGTCTCCATGAGCGCGTCGATCGACGGCTGAATGCCGATCGCGACACCGCAGAGGATCCGGTCGCGCGTTCCGCCGAGGAGGGCCGACAGCGGCTTGTTCGCGCGTTTTGCGAAGAGGTCCCACACGGCCATCTCGACGGTCGCCTTTGCCATGCGGTGCTCTCGGATCCATGCAAGCTTCCGGTCAACGTCCTCGGCGGACGCGAGGTCGGCCTTGAGGAGCTCCGGAAGGATGAACTCTTCGAGCGAATACAGAACGGTTCCAAAGGTCTCGCCTGAGTACCACGGAAGCTCTCCGGCGACGCTCTCGCCCCATCCGACCGCGCCCTCGGACTCGACGCGGCAGAGAACGCGCGTCATGTGGGTCTCGCGCGCGCCGCTCGTCTCGTAGGCGTTCTTCAGGGGAAGACGCAGGACAAAGAGCTCGACTCGTTCCAGCTTCACGCGTCGTCCGTATCGATCGGCATCTCGCGCTTCGGTTGCGGCACGAGCAGGTACGCGCCGCGGCCGTCGGCCGCGCGCAGGAACTCGACCGCCGCGTAGCCCTCGCCAAACGCGCGCTCGAACGCATCGCGCCCCGCGAGCCGCCACTCCAGGGCGAGCTTCGCGTCACGCGCCTTCAGCTCCTGGAATGCCCGTGGGATCTCGACGAGCAGATGCGACGCGGTCGCCGTCTCGGCGAGTCGGCCGGGCCGGTCGCCATCGGCGCGAAGGAGATAGGCGATCCCCTCACCCTCCGCATCCTCGAGCGAGGGTGCGCGGTCCTCGCCGCGAAGGCGTTTGTAGGTGCGGTCGTGTCCGATCGGCCACTCCACGTAGATCCGGTCGGACGGAAGTCCCTGGTTCAATTTGTCGGGCATGGCGCCGTAGAAGTCTCGGTGATACGTGCGCGTGTACGCCCCGAGCTTCCCGAAATTGAAGCGAGCGTTGCGCGCTTCGAGCGGGTCCATCGTCCACGCGATGATTTCGATGCCCTGGTCGAGGCAGTGATCGCGCTGTGCCTCCTTGAGCTCCCGCGCCAGCACGCGTCCGCGATACGGCTCCCGGACCGCGAGCATGTGCGAATGGTGCCTGAAGTGGTAGTCGTAGATGCCCAGGAAGCCGAAGACGAAGCCCGCCGGCTTGGGATCCTCCGGCGCGTACCCGACCGCGACGAAGCCACCGTTGTGCACGATCGCGAGCATGAGCTGCGGATGGACGACCACGTCGCCGCTCCAGGTCTCCTCTTGGAGTCCGACCGTCGCCGCGCATCCGGCTATGTCGTGGGCCACCTCAATGCGGAATTCCGGCATGAATATGGAGTATCGGCTAGCATCCCGCCCGTGCCGACGACGAGCATCGACTTCCTGAAAAAGGTCTCCATGTTCGAGGACCTCGACCAGCGCTCGCTCGAGGCTATCGCGAACGCCGCGGTGGAGCAGCGCTACGAACCGGGGCAGGAGATCGTCCGCCAGGGCGACACCGGCGTCGGCGCGTTCATCATCCGCTCCGGCAAGGTCGACATCGTCCAGGACCGCGAAGGCAAGGAGCAAAAGATCGCCACGCTCGGGCCCGGCGATGTTTTCGGTGAGATGGCGCTGCTCGACGAGTTCCCGCGTTCGGCGACCGCTCGGGCGGTCGAGCCGACCACCGCGCTCGGGATCCAGCGCTGGCACTTCCGCGGGATCCTCGAGAGCCACCCACAGATCGCGCTCGCGCTGTTGCCGATGCTGACGCGTCGGATCCGAAACGCCGAGGGCAGATCGCCGGAAGCCGCCCGCCACTAGCGCACCTGCCCCTGCGTTAGCCTCTCGCGCGATGCCGAAGCTCGTCGAGTGCGTCCCCAATGTGAGCGAAGGCCGGCGCGGAGACGTCATCGATCGACTCGCCGATGCGATCCGCGCGACCGACGGCGTTCGGCTGCTCGACCGCACCAGCGACGTCGACCACAACCGTTCGGTCTTCACGTATGCCGGCGAGCCCGACGCGGTGGCGCGCGCGACGCACGCGCTCATCGATGTCGCGTACCGCGAGGTCGACATGAAAACGCACAAGGGCGAGCACCCGCGGCTCGGCGCGGTGGACGTGGTGCCGTTCATCCCGCTCGCCGGCGTGACGATGGACGAGTGCGTCGAGCTCGCGCAGCGGTTCGGCCGCGAGGTGGCGGAGCGCCATCAGGTGCCGGTCTACTTCTACGCGAAGGCGGCCATGCGTCCGGAGCGCGTTCGCCTTCCCGACATCCGTAAGCCCGAGTACGAGGGGCTCGCAGCTCTCTTCGATACCACCCACGCCCCCGATGCGGGGCCGAAGCGCATGCATCCCAGTGCCGGCGCGATCGTCGTCGGAGCGCGGCCGTTCCTCATCGCGTTCAACATCGAGCTCGATTCGACCGATCTGAAGCTCGCCCAGCGCATCGCTAAAGAGATCCGCGAATCGTCGGGAGGTCTTCCCGCGATTCAGGCGAAGGGTTTCATGCTTACGGACCCGCCGCGCGCGCAGGTCTCGATGAATCTCCTCGATCACACCGTGACCTCGCTCGCGAGGGTCTGGCAGGAGGTCGAGGCGCGAGCGAACGCGGCCGGGGTCAAGGTGCTCAAAGGCGAGCTCATCGGCCTCATCCCTCTCGACGCGGTGCTGCAGGTCGCGGCCGATTCCCTGAAGCTCGACGGCTTCACGCGAGACCGGGTCATCGAGAGCCACTTCCTGGAGTGACCGCGGCGGACCTCGTCCTTCACGGCGCGCGACTGCTCACACTGGAGCCGCTGAAAGACGAGCGTCCCCGCGTTGGGCCGGCAGCCGGCGACGTCAGGGCGGTCATGGACGGATTCGTCGCGGCACGGGATGGGGCGATCGTCGCGACGGGTCACGGGAGCGCCCACCAGATGGTGGAGCGGGTCGAGGGTGCGATCGACGTCGACGTCCAGGGCCGCGTCGTCATGCCGGGCTTCGTCGATCCGCACACCCACCTCTGCTACGCAGGCGAACGGTGGGAGGAGTTCGCCACTCGGCGGAGCGGCGCGGACTACCTCGCGGTCCTCGCGGCCGGCGGTGGGATCCACGCGACCGTCCGCGCAACTCGGGAAGCCACTGACGACCAGCTCCTCACGCTGCTCATGCGACGCATCGGCGATGCCGCCGAGCTCGGCACGACGACGATCGAGGTGAAGAGCGGCTACGGGCTGGACCCCGCGGAAGAGCTGCGGCAGCTTCGCCTTCTCGCGCGCGCCAAGGCGGATGCGCCGATCGACGTCGCGGTCACCTATCTCGCGGCACACGCACTACCCGCGCTGTACACCGATGATCGCAAACGCTTCATCCGCGAAGCGACGAAGGCGATCGCGACGGTGGTCAAGGAGAGCCTCGCCGAGGCGGTCGACGCCTTCGTCGAGAAGGGGGTCTTCGACGTCGACGACGTCCGTCCGCTCTTCAGCGCCGCGAAGAAGGCCGGGCTCGCCGTGACGATGCACGCTGACCAGCTGAACGACGTGGGCGCGTCGGCGTTCGCCGCCCGCACCCATGCGCGCTCTGCGGACCACGTCGCGCACGCGTCGGCCGACGGGATCCGGGCACTCGCGCGCGCGGAGGTGCCCGCGGTCCTCCTGCCGGGGAGCGCGTTCTTCGTGGGGTACCCGCCGCCGGACGCGCGCCGGTTCATTTCGGCGCGAGTCCCTGTCGCCCTCGCCTCCGATCACAACCCCGGGACCTCGCCACTCGAGGGCATGCCGACCGCGATCGCGCTCGGCGTCACCCTGTGCGGGCTCACTCCACACGAGGCGATCGTCGCCGCGACGATCAACGCGGCGCACGCCCTGGGGCGCGGCGGCCAGGTCGGCGCGCTCCTACCCGGACGCCGCGCCGACATCGTGGTCCTCGACACCGATGACGAGCGGGAGCTGGCCTATCGCATGGGAGCCCCGCTCATCGCGGAGGTCTACTCGTCGGGGAGGCGGGTCGCCTAGCGAGGGCTAAACTCCGCGCCGTGGCCGACTCGCGCCTCGACCGACTGCGCTCCGTTCCGCTCTTTTCGGGCTGCTCGGACAAAGAGCTCGCGTTCATCGCCTCGCGCGCCGACGAGGTGGATGTCCCGGCCGGAAAGGTTCTGACCGAGAAGGGCAAGAGCGGTGGTGACTTCTTCATCATTCTCGAAGGCAAGGCCGAGGTCGAAAGCGACAAGGGCAAGCGCACCCTGGGCCCGGGCGATTTCTTCGGCGAGATCGCGCTCATCGACAACGGACCGCGCACGGCGACGGTGAAGGCGGCGACACCGATGCGCTGTCTCGTCCTCGGACACAGCCAGTTCCGAGACGTCCTCCACCAGAACGGTGAGATCGCGGTCAAGATCCTGAAAGCGGTCACGGAACGTCTCCGCGCAGCCACCCCCCTATCCACCGGCTAGCGTTACCCTGCGCGTGCGGCGTGCACGCCAAGGAGGTATCGCGACCGCATGAGTGATCGCGTCGCCATCTACCCGGGCTCCTTCGATCCGCCGACGAACGGGCACCTCGACATCGTCGAGCGCTCGTCGCGTCTCTTCGATCGCGTCGTCGTGGGTGTCGGCCGCAACCTCGCGAAGAAGACGGTCTTCACGGCGGACGAGCGGATCGAGTTGATGCGCGAGGCGACCTCGAAGTTTCCCAACGTCGAAATCCGACCCTTCGACGGCCTGCAGGTCGAGTTCGCGCGCGCCTGCGCCGCGAGCTTCATCGTCCGCGGGATCCGTGCGCTCTCGGACTTCGAGTTCGAGTTCGAGATGGCGAACATGAATCGCTCGCTTGCCCCTGACATCGAGATGGTCTACCTCATGACCGCACCCGAGTTCCTCTTCATCTCCGCATCCCGCGTGAAAGAGCTCGCCGCCTTCGGCGCTCCGATAGACAAATACGTCCCCGCGAATGTGGCCAAGCGCCTCAAGGTGATGGGAAAGCGCGGTATGCGCACCGGGGCAACGGAAGCGAAGGACTAGTGACCACGCTGCTCGCCGCCGACGTCGGGAACACCAACGTGGTCCTCGGCGCGTACGACGGAGCGAAGCTCATCTCGACCTGGCGCACCGCGACGCGGCACGACCAGACCGAAGACGAGCTCGCGGTCATGGTCGACGCGCTCCTCGGCCGCGAGGATCTCTCGCTCGACGACGTCGATGCCCTCGTGCTCGGCTCGGTGGTGCCGGCGCTGACGGCTTCATTTACACGGCTCGCGGAGCGCTACCTCGATCGGCCCGCTCTCGTGATCGGTCCAGGCGTGAAGACCGGCGTCCGCCTGCGGGTCGACAACCCTTCCGAGGTCGGTGCCGATCGCATCGCGAACACGCTCGCCGCGCACCGCCGCTACGGGGGTCCGGCCATCGTCGTCGACTTCGGGACGACCACGAACTTCGACGTCGTGAGCGCGGAGGGCGACTTTCTCGGAGGCGCGTTCGCGCCGGGCCTCGAGGTCTCCGCGGAATCGCTGTTCGGGCGCGCCGCGCGGCTCTTTCGCGTGTCCCTCACGCCTCCGGCGAACGCGATCGGGAAGAACACGGCGGACTGCCTGCGCTCGGGGATCGTCTTCGGTTACGTGGGGCTCGTCGAGGGCCTGCTCGCGCGGCTCATCGCCGAGCTCCCTGCGACGCCGAAGGTCCTGGCGACCGGCGGCCTCGCCGCCACGATCGCGCCGCTCGCCAAGGGCATCGAGCGTGTCGACGAGGACCTGACTCTCGAAGGCCTTCGCCTGCTGTGGGAGCTCAACGTATGACGCGCGTGGCGGGCCGCTTCGTCGTGCTGGCGGTGACCGGATCGATCGCCGTGTACAAGATGGTCGAGCTCGCTCGTCGCCTCATCACGGCAGGCGCGACCGTGCAGGTGGTGATGACGAAGAGCGCGGCCGAGTTCGTCACGCCGCTCACGTTCCAGGCACTCACGCATCGGCCGGTCGAGATCGAGATGTTCGCGATGCAGGACGAGCGGGCCGCGGGCCACGTCGCCATGGGCCACCAGGCCGACGTCGTCGTGGTCGCGCCAGCGACCGCGCACGTGCTCGCACGTCTCGCGCACGGGTTCTCGGACGACCTCGTCGCCACGACCGTCCTCGCGACGTCGGCGCCCGTCATCGTCGCGCCCGCGATGGAAACGCACATGTGGCAGAACGCCGCCACGCAGGCGAATGTCCAAGCGCTCCGCGCGCGGGGCGTTCGCGTGGTCGATCCCGAGACCGGCCCGCTCGCCTCGGGCGACGTCGGCCCGGGACGGCTCGCGTCACTCGAGCGGATCGAGGCCGCCATCGACGAGGCGCTCGGCCTGTCGCAGGGGCTCGCGGGGCGCTCGATCGTGGTCACGGCGGGTCCCACGGTCGAGGCGATCGATCCGGTGCGCTTCGTGTCGAACCGGTCGAGCGGCAAGATGGGCTACGCCATCGCGGCTGCAGCGCGCGATGCCGGGGCTGAGGTCACCCTCATCACCGGCCCGACGGCCCTCGCGCCGCCCGCAGGAGTGCGGACCTTCGCGGTCGAGAGCGCGGACGACATGAAGGACGCTGTCCTCGCGCACCTACCCCGCGCCGACGCCGTGATCATGGCCGCGGCCGTTGCCGACTACCGCCCCGTCGAGCGCGTGACGACAAAGCTCAAGAAGAAGGACCTCGGCAGCGAGATGACGATTCGGATGACCGAGAACCCGGACCTTCTGAAGGCGATCGTCGCGGGGCGCCGGCCCGGCACGGTCATCGTCGGCTTCAAGGCGGAGACGGGCGACGCGACCGCCGAAGCGAGCCGGATGCTGCGCGACAAGAAGCTCGACCTCGTGGTCGCAAACGACGTGGCCGATCCGCGGTCAGGGTTCGGCTCGGACGACGACCAGGTGGCCTTTGTCAGCGCGGATGGCGTCGAGCAGCTGCCCCTTTTGAAGAAGACCGAGGTCGCGCGGCGGCTCGTGGAGAAGCTCGCGGAACGACTCGCGCGATGAACGAGGAGCCTTCGCTCAGCTCGCTGCAGGAGCGGCTCGAGCGGCTCGATTCCCCGATACGCATCTGGCGGGAGGCGCGCGAGCGGTCGTTCTCCGCGACCTTCGGTCCGAAAGGGGGAAAGCTCTCGACGCTCATGGGTCGCCTTCCGCAAGCCGCCGGCGCGGCGGCATCGGTGGGGGTCGGGCCGCGCGACGAGGTCTTTGCCGTTTTCGACGAGATCTGCGATCTGTACGCGAGATCCGACCCGCCGCGCTGTGCCATCCTCCGCGGTCTCGTCCACGAGCGCGAGGCGCGCGTCCTTCTCGAGGAGTACGTCGGCCACGCGTCCGCGGTCCTGAAGAAGGGCGGCCGGCCAGAGTGGCTGGAGCGGGGGATCGCCGCCGCTTCGATCGACGATCAGCGGCGCGACTACCGCGACTGGCTCATGTGGCTCGGCGATCTGTACTTGACCGCGCACGCAAAACATGTGGACCCGTCGCCGGTGCTCAGACGGATGGCCGAGCGATCCAACCCCGAGCGGCACGCAGCCGCACCGACCTCTACGCGTGAAGCGCTCAGCACCTTCGAGAACAGCGCGTACTTCTTGACCTCGATCGTGCCGCAGCTGAATTAGCCTCGCGCCGTGCCGGTGGAGTGGGTGACGCTCGACTGCTACGGGACGCTCATCGACTGGGAGCAGGGGATCACCGATGCACTTCTGCCCCTCCTACCCGCGGGCACCGATCGCAAAGCGCTGGCCGAGTGGTACATAGAGATGGAGGCCCAGTTCGAGGCCGAGGGCTATCACCTGTACCGGGACGTGCTGGATCGCGTCGGGCGCCGCGTCCTTCGCTCCCTGGATGCCGCGATACCGGATGACAAGACCTCGCCGCTCCCGTCTTCGCTCGCCGATTGGCGGCCGTTCCCCGAGGTCCCCGCCGCGCTCCGCGCCCTGATCGCGCAGGGTCGCTTCATCGCGATCCTGTCGAACGTCGATCGTGATCTGCTCGAGCTCTCGATCGGCCGCCTCGGGATCCGGCCCGACCTCGCGATCACCGCTGAGGACGCGCGCGGCTACAAGCCCGCGCCCGGACACTGGCGCAAGTTCCTCGAGCGCAGCGGCGCCTCGCGCGAGAACACGGTGCACGTCGGTGCGAGCCAGTACCACGACATGCGACCCGCGGCCGCCCTCGGATTTCGGACGGTCTTCATCGACCGGCACGGCGAGACTCTCGAAACAGCGCCGACCCGTGTTCTGCGCGATCTCTCGACGCTCCCTGACGTCATCGAACGGCTAGCGGCCGGCTGAGACGTGCCCGACCTCCGGAGTCGCGACCTGGTTCTCGTTGCCCTGACGTTCGCCGCCGGTTCGGTCGACGCGGTGGCTCTACTACGACTCGACGTGTTCACCGCGGTGATGACGGGCAACATCGTGCTGCTCGGGCTCGCCGTCGGACAGGGCGCGTTCCGGAACGCGCTCCGGTCCCTCGTCGCGCTGCTCGCGTACGCCATCGGCGTCGTTGCCGGTGCGCGAATCGTCGGGGCGGTCGCCGTCGAGACCGACTGGTCGCCCAAGCTCACCCGCGCGCTCGCTGTCGAGTGCGCATTTCAAGCCGCATTCCTCGCAGGCTGGCTCCTTACCGAGGCGAACCCGGGTGGAGCGGGTGCCGCGGTGCTCATCGGGTTCTCCGGTGTCGCGATGGGGATCCAGGCCGCGACGATCCGCGCGCTCGCCCCGGGCACGTCGACCACCTACGTCACGGGGACGGTGACGGGACTCTTGAGCGAGCTGAGCGCTCTCGGTTCGGTCAGCGGCGACAGCCGGCGCCGCGTCGCCATCGTTGCCGCGCTCGCTCTCGGTGCGGTGGCCGGGGCATTCGCCTTGAGCACGGTGCCCGCACTCGCGCCGGCGATTCCTCTGGTGGCGGTCGGCACGGCCGTGGTCATGGCGACTCGACTCCACTGATGCGCCTTCCTCGGATCATCGAGCCGCTTCGTCACCGCGATTTCCGACTGCTCTGGACCGGACAGACGCTCACGCTGCTCGGGACCTCCGTCTCGAACATCGCGTACCCGTTCCAAATCCTGCAGCTCGGCGGTTCCGCACTGGAGCTCGGGACGCTGGTCTCGCTCTACGCGGGGTCGAGCCTCGTATTTCTGCTGATCGGCGGCGCGGTCGCCGATCGGGTGCCTCGGCGGATCCTGATCGTCGTCACAGAGCTCGGCAGGGGACTGATCGTCGGGATCGTCGCGATCCTGGGGTTCGCGGGCGCGCTTCAGATATGGCACCTCTATGTGACCTACGCACTGTTCGGGGCGGCGAGTGCGTTCAGCATCCCGGCGCTCGGTGCGATCATCCCCGAGCTCGTGCCCGAGGAGATCCTCGTTCCGGGCAACGCGGTCCAGGGTCTGTCGCGACAGGGCGGCCGGATCGGCGGACCCGTGGTCGGCGGTCTCCTTGTCGCGATAGCGGGTCCGCCAGCGGCCTTCGCATTCGACGCGGTCACGTTCTTTCTTTCCGCGGGTGCCGTTGCGCTGACGCGTGCACGTCCAGCGGCGGCCGAAGCGGGGCGGTCGATCCTGGGAGAGATACGCGAAGGGATCGGCTTCGTGTTCTCGGTGCAGTGGCTCTGGGTCACGATCTTTGGCTGGTCCCTAATCGTGGCCGCTTTCATCGGGGCGGTCGTGGTGGCGCTTCCGCTCCTCGTGACGACGGTCTTAGGCGGTGGTGCCGAGATGTACGGGTTCATCAGCGCGGCGGTCGGCGTCGGCGAAGCCATCGGCGCCACCGCGATCGCGCAAGTGCGCATTCGACGAACGGGTCTGGCGATGTACCTCTTCGGGACGCTCAGCGGAGTCGCGTTCTTCATTTACGGCCTCGTCCCGACGGTGCCCGGCGCGCTCGTCGCGAGCGCGATCAACGGACTGAGCTTCGCGTGCTTCGGCATCCTGTGGGTGACCGCCCTGCAGGTCCACGTACCGCGGCGGCTCCTCGGGCGTGTCACGAGCGTGGACTACTTCGGGGGAACGCTGCTCGCACCCGTCGCTCCGATCGGCGCCGCATTTCTTGCCCAAAGCCAGGGGCCGGCGTTCGTCTTTGTTGTCGCCGGGGCGATCACGGTCGTCCTGACGCTCGCCGCACTGCTCCTGCCGTCGATTCGCGATCTGGAATGAATCGTGCGAGATACACGAGAGCGGTACGATTGGACGAACGCCGGGACCGGCACGTAGCCGGCCTGGACGGAGGTTCGAAGTGAGCGACCAGTACGGCGGCGTACCGACGCCGGCCCCCAAGAAGGTCAACGTCCCCGACCTCATCGCGATGAAGCGCGACGGCAAGCGCATCACGATGATGACCGCGTACGACGCGGCGTTCGCGCGCCTCGTCGATCAGGCGGGCATTGACGTCATCCTCGTCGGCGATTCGCTCGGCATGGTCGTCCTCGGCTATCCGACGACGGTCCCGGTGACGATGGACGATATGGTGCGCCACGCGGCGGCCGTGTCGCGCGGCGCGACGCGCCCGCTTCTCATCGGCGACATGCCGTTCGGGTCGTACCAGGCGAGTCCTTCGGATGCGCTCCGAAATGCGGCGCGCTTCCTCAAAGAGGCGGGCATGGATGCGATCAAGGTCGAAGGCGGCGCCGAAGTCGTCGAGACCGTCCGCACCCTCACGTCGAACGGGATCGCGGTCATGGCGCACGTCGGGCTCACTCCGCAGCGCGTCTCGCAGCTCGGCGGATTCAAGGTGCAGGCCAAGACGGCACGCGCGGCGCGGCGCCTCATCGACGATGCGCTCGCCCTCGAGGAAGCCGGCGCGTTCTCGATCGTGCTCGAGTCGGTCCCGGCACCGGTCGGCGCGCTCGCGACGCGGCGTCTTTCGATCCCGACCATCGGCATCGGCGCGGGCGTCGAGTGCGACGGGCAGGTGCTCGTGCTCCACGACGTCCTCGGCCTCTATGGCGAGTTCAAGCCGAAGTTCGCGAAGCGCTACGCCGACATCGGCGCCGCGGTGACGAGCGCGCTCCGCGAATTCGACCGTGAGGTCCGCGACGGCTCGTTCCCGACCGACGCTGAGAGCTTCACGATGAAAGAGAGCGAGCTGCTCTCGCTGCAGCGGAGCCTGGCGCAACAGAAGGCGGGCTAGTGCGCGTCGCGATCCTGGGCATGGGCGCGGTAGGACACGTCGTCGCGCGCGCACTCGACGGTCGCGCCGATCTGGTAAAGGTCGATCGCACCCACGCGCCGCTTCGCAAGGGCGAGGCCGCCGTCGACGCGGCGATCGTGACCACGAAGACCCCCGGTACGGAATGGGCCGCGCAGGTCGCCGCGCAGATCCTCGCACCCGATGGCGTGGCCCTCACGATCCAGAACGGTCTTGGGAACTACGAGAAGCTCGTCGAGCAGGTTGGCCGCGAGCGCACCGCCGTTGGCGTCATCTACGTCGGCGCTCAAATGGTGAACGGCGATCTCCGCGCGACGGGACCCGGAAAGGTGGAGCTCGGTCGGCCTCCGGGGATGGCGCCGCGCGCGAAGCTGAACGAGCTCGCGAAACTCCTCGGCGCCGGCGGGATGGACGTGAAAGTCGTTGACGATGCGTGGCCTGCGGTGTGGCGGAAGATCGTCACGAACGCGGCGGTCAACCCGCTCAGCGCGCTGATCCGCCGCACGAACGCCGAGCTCTTGACCGATCCTTCGGCCTCCCGGGTCGCCGACTGTCTCGCGCGAGAGGTCGCGCGCGTCGCGACCGCGTCAGGTGTGCAGATCAGCGAGGACGACGCGGTGCAACAGTGGCGCGCCATGGCCGCGCTCACCGGCGCGAACCGATCATCGATGCTGCAGGACGTCGAGGCCGGCCGCCCGACCGAGGTCGACGCGATCTCCGGCGCGGTCGCGCGCGAAGGCGAGCGCCGCGGGGTTGCCGCCCCACTCAATCAGGCGATGACGGTGCTCGTCGCTTCGCTCGCACAGCGCTAACAAACGCAAGGGTGACTGCGCCGGCGAGCAGGACCCAGCCGGCGTAGAAGAAGGGCGTCGCGACAATCCCGAAGACGATCAGCGCGAGTGCGGCGAGGGCGAGTACCGCCGGCGCGCGGCCGCCCGGGGAGCGGACGGTCTGGGCGATGAGCGCGGCGCCAATGAAGAACAAGCCGACCGATGCGACAGCGATGAACGCGAAGGAGCCGAGAATTGCTAGCGCGACGGCTGACAGGAGCAGAAGGACCCCGATGACCGCAAATACGATGGCCGAAAGTGGCGGCGTGCCAGGCACGAGCCGATTCTCCTGCCCGAATTCGGTTATGCAACCGACAGGGAACTCCTGAAGCAGCCGAGCGTTAGATAAGCGTGAGGCTGCTCCTCCCACTCGTCCTGGCCCTCGCCGCGGGCTGCGGCGGGGCGGTCGGCTCGCCCGGGCCCTCCTCCTCGCTGCCGCCAGAGGCGCGCGGGGCGCTCGAGCAGGTTTACGTCGACGGTCACTCATACAAGCTCGACGTCGACCTCTACCGCGATCTCATGCCAGGTCCCGCTCCGACGCCCAAGCGCGGTGTCGGAGGCACGATCTTCTTGACGCCTTCGGCTGAGAGCGACCCGCCGGCGGGGATGCGTGCGGACAAGGCCTGGCTCGTGAGCGGTGCGGAGGTCTGGGAGACCGTCCCGCAGCCGCTGCAAACGTTCGCGGTCGATCGTCAGCATCACCTCTCGCTGAGCGTCCGCGACGGACCCACGTGGGACGCCGGAAGCAAGATCGACGTCGTGCTCCAGTTCAGCACCGCGAGCGGCACGTACTTCATCCAGCACCGCGGCGCCCATGTGATCGGCGCCCTTTAGCGGGCAAAGCCCGCTTTCTTCTCGCAGGGGGCTTCGCCCCCTTCCACCCCCAAGGGCTAAAGCCGCCGCCCGACGAGTAGCGCGACGGCCGACATAGCGACGAAGGCGATCCCGATCCAGCTGAACGCCGTCCCGAGACCAACAGCCTCCGCGAGGAACCCGAAGAGTGGCGCGCCGATGCCGCCGACATGCGCGTTCAAGAGGTAGTAGCCGCCGAGCACCGTGGCGCGGCGACCCGGCGGCGCGCTATCCATGACGAGGGTTTCGGTAACGGTCGACCGCATCGACCAGAGCAGGCCGAACACCACCAGCGCGACGACGAGCCCCTCGTTGGGCACGACCGTCACCGCGTAGACCGCGGGTCCCATCAGCGCGAGCCCGCCGAGCATCACGCGGCGTCGGCCGAAGCGGTCCGAGAGAAAGCCGCCGAGCGGCGCTCCGATGACGCCGACGAGCTGTGGCACGCCGAAGAAGACCGCGGCGAGCGCCGGCGAGAGACCGCGCGCGTCGACCAGATACAGCGCGAGGAACGCCAGAAGCGCGGCGATGCCGAACTGGAACGCGATGGAAAGCGAGACGACGGGTCCGACATCGCGGAACACCTGCCGGATCTCGCGGAACGCCGCGAAGCGGTCGCCGTTCGGCGCGGCGCGCTCGTGCACCCGCGGCGCGACGAACCAGAGGAGGGCTCCGAAAACGATCGGCGCTGCCGCGAACCAGATGTATGGCGTGCGCCAGGTGCCCGTTGCGGTCGCCAACACACCGGCGAGAGCTGGGGCGGCGAAGAACGAGAGGTGGCCGCCCGTGATGTGGATGCCCATCGCGGTACCGCGCACGCGCGGCGAGAAGCTGCGCGCGATGAGCGCCGCCGCCGGACCGTGGTACGAGCCGGACACGATGCCGAGCACGACGAGGAGCGCGAGCAGCTGCCAGTACGTTCCCGCCGTCGCGAGCGCAAGGCTCGCGGCGCCCATGAGGAAGAGCCCACCGACGATCACGACGCGGGAGCCCACGCGGTCGGCGAGGACTCCCCACGGGGCGTTCGCGAGGCCGGCGGCGATGGAGAACGCCGACACCGCGAAGCCGCTCTCGGCGTAGCTCAGCCCAAACGCGTTGCGGATGAGCGGCAGCAGCGGGTTGAGAAGCGAGTTCGCGACGTGATGCGAGAAGTGCGCGGCCGTGATCGTCCCGAGAAGCACCTGACCGCGCTGCTCTTTGAGCGAAAGCTCTTCGTCGACGGGTTCCGTGGGGACGGCCATCGTCTCTTCGGCGATCGTGGTCACGCGACCTCCTCGAGCGTGATGCCAAGGAGCACGTTGTCGATGAGGCGCGTCTTACCGACTCGGCCCGCGAGTGAAACGACGACGCGCTCCGCGGGACGGTCCAGCTCCTCCAGGGTCAGGGGGTCGGCCACCGAAACGTAGTCGAGCGCGACACCGGGACTTGCCGACGCGGCGCGGTGGACGATGCCACGCAGTCTCTCAGGATTGCGCTCGCCGCGAGTCCATTCCTCTTTCGCCGCACGCAAGGCGCGCGAAAGCGCAAGCGCCGTTCCGCGGTCGTCCGCTGAGAGGTAGCGGTTGCGCGAGCTCACTGCGAGTCCATCCGGATCGCGAACCGTCGCGCAGCCCACAACGCGTGCGCCGAGGCGCAGGTCGCGGCTCATCGTCTGAACGACGCGGAGCTGCTGAAAGTCCTTCTGCCCGAAGTACGCGACATCCGGGCGAATGATGGCGAAAAGCTTGGTCAAAACGGTCGCCACGCCGGCGAAGTGACCCGGCCGCGCGGAACCCTCGAGGCGAGCGGCAACCGGGCCGGGCTGGACGCGCGTCGCGTCGCCCGCCGGGTACATCTCGTCGACGGTCGGCGCGAAGACCATTGCTGCCCCGAGCCGCTCGCAGACCGCGAGGTCGGCGGCCTCATCGCGTGGGTAGGCTGCGAAGTCCTCGCGCGGGCCGAACTGCGTGGGGTTCACGAAGATCGAGACGATCGCGACGTCGTTTTCTCGGACGGCGCGTTCGATCAGGGACGCATGACCCTCATGCAGCGCACCCATCGTGGGTACGAGGCCGACGGAGCCCGTGCCCGACCCCGCGCGAAAGGCTCGGGCCTCGGCGACGGTGCGAAGGACCATCAAGTGGCGGCAGTATCGATGGGCGCGTTTCGCCGCGCCTGGTACGCCGGGATCGTCGCCATCGGAGGCCGCTCGATGTCGATGATGTCGTGCATCTCGAGGTGCAGCTTCCCGCCACTGGCGGAGATGAGCTTCATCGTGAAGTTGGCTTCCTCGAGGAGGTTCGTGCCGTGCGCCTCGCCCACCCGTTTGATGGCGACCTGGAGGACCTCGAAGCTCATCTTCGAGAGGTCGTAGAGCGACTGGTTTCGGTGGATGCGCTGCTTCATGTCGACCTGGCCGATGCCGCCGAGTCCCACGCGCTGGAGCGTGTCCACGAGCAGTCCCGTCTCGACGCCGTAGCCGGAGAAGAACGGCAGCTGCTCGAGAAGCCCGCGACGGCCGGCCTGCTCGCCCGAGAGCGGCTGCACGATCCCGGATAGCTCGGGGAAAAAGAGATTCAGGATCGGCCGCGCGGCGAGCTCCGTCACGCGACCGCCACCCGTGGCCTGAAGTTCATCCCCGATGTGCAGCGGCCGCTGGTAGAAGGCCTTCACAAACTGAAGGTCGGGCCGCAGGAGGAGCGGACCGACGATGCCGTAGACGAACTTGGGGTGAGCGCTCGTGACGTCGGTGTCGATCCACACGACGATGTCCCCGGTCAACACGTGGAGGCTCTTCCAGAGGGCCTCGCCCTTCCCGCGGTAGGTGCCGAGCTCCGGAAGTATTTCGTCATGGATGAAGACCGGGACGCCCTCCTCCTTCGCGATCTCGCGCGTCCGGTCGGTCGAGCGCGAATCGATGACGACGAGCTCGTCGACGAGCGGAAACCGCTCGACGAGGCGCGAGCGGATCGCGCGAATGACCTTGCGGATCGTGGCCTCCTCGTTGAGCGTGGGAAGGCCGACCGAGATGCGGAGGTTCTGCCGCTCCTTCGCCTCGACGAGGCGCCGCAGGTCGGCGAACTCCGCGGAGCTGAACGTGTTCTCGGCGAACCATTTGTCGACGATCTCGCCGAGAACCTGACTGCGTTCCGCCCGCTCGAGCGGAAGCCGGGTCCGCTCGACGAACATCGGCGAGGCGAGTGGTGCGCTTGTCCGAACGACCAGCGCATTGCGAGCGTCCGAGATGATCCTCTGGCCTACCGGGCCGAGTGGATCGCGCGCGCCTTCGCGACCTGTCGCGCCGAACACGATCGCGTCGTGCTCGGCGAGCTCGTCTTCGATCACTTTCGCCGGATCGCCCGATCGCGTGACGAGCCGTTCGACACGCTCGTCGTAGGCACGCTCGCCGAGCAGCTGGTAGAGGGTCTGGGCCTTTTGCCCGCCGTCGCGCTCGGCGACGTGGAGCAGCGTCACCGAGCCGCTCTGCGCTTTCGCGAGCGCGATCCCCAGGCGCGCGGCGAGTTGGGCGTACCGGCCGCCACGGACCGGAACCAGGACGCGCTTCGCACGCGCGGGCCGGCCCTTCACCAGGGCGAGGTCGCACGGCGGCTGGCGGAGGATCGCCTCGATGGTCGTTCCGAGCACGTCCCAGCCGGGGCGGCGCCATGCGACGACGAGCAGGTCGGGACGTTCGGTCGCGCACGCTTCGCGAATCGCGTCCCAGCCGACGCGGGCGACGGTCACGAGGCTGCGGAGATGACGACCGGGAAGGTCACCCGCCAGGGCGTCGAGCGCGCGACGCCGGGCGCGCGCCTCGGGCTGGGCCGAGGCGAGCGTGGCATCCCCGGTCACCTCGATCGCGGAGGCGAGGACGACCTCGCCGTCGCCAGCAAGCGCGGCGGCCGTTTCGAGCAGGCTGCCCTCGCGCTCAGGGTCGCTGATGGCGACGAGGACCTTCATGCGGTCCCTTCGAGCACGAGCGGGACCACGCGTTCGGCAAGGACGCGGGACCAAGCCATCGCGCGCACACGCGAACGGAAGCGCGGCCCGGGTTGTTCGAGTGTCCGCTCGATCGCGTCTCCGATGACCTCGCCCGAGGCGTCCGCGGGCACGTACGTCGCCGCGTCCCCGGCGAGCGCGCGCAGCGTGGCGAGGTCGCTGCACACGATCGGGAGGCGGTGAAGCGCGGCCTCGAGCAAGGGGATGCCGAAACCTTCGCTCTGACTGGGCAACACCAAAGCGTCGGAGAGCGCGTAGAGGTCGGCGATCACGCGATACGGCGCCTTGAGGCCAAGCGCGTACAGAAGGTGGACGCCTTCGACGCTCTCGGCGAGCGCGGTGAGCTCTTCGAGGTAGCGCGCGTTCGTGGCGTTGTGCGGCCCAGGTGGACCGGTGACGACGAGCATCGCCGCGCGGCCGCGTCCGCGAAGCGCCGCGGTGGCGGCGATCGCGGCCTCGATGCGCTTCCGGCGGGTCAGGCGAGCCGGCAGGACGAGGAGAGGATCGGCGCGATAGAGGTCGAGGCGCTCCGCGAGCCGCACTCCGGCGGACGAAAGCCCGAGCGCGGCGGCGATGTCCACCCCGTTCGGCACCACCGAAACGGCCTCGCGCTTCAGACCGGCGAGCGCGGCGAGCTGGTCCGCGCGCTCGTCGGACACGGCGACGTAGCGAACGCCCGGGTGCGCACGCGCGATGAGGCCCCAGGGGTCGCCCGGATGGCGCTCGTTCGCGTACTGCGGGTCGGACCAGGCGAGGTCGTGCGTCCACGCGATCACGACGCCCGGGCGCTCGCGCGCGAGCCGCACGAGCGCTTCCGTCAGCGCGAGGTCCTTGTGCATCGTCATGACGTTGTGCACGACGACCCGATCGGCCTTGGCGACGATCGGCCGAAGCTTGGTCACGAGCTTCTCGACGAGGGCGTCGTGCGCCTTCGTGCGTTCGCCCTGCGCGAGGGCACGAAAATCGCGAAGCACGCTCTTGTTCCGCGAGTCGACCTCGGGAATGCGCGCGAGCCGCACGCCTGCAGGAGCGCGGCCCCGCCCGGCGACGATCGTGACATCGGCGCCCGCCTCGCGGAGCGCGGTCGCGTGCGCGCCCATGACCTGTTCGACACCGCCGAGGATCGATGGAGCGGTGTAGTGGACGAACACCACGCGCGGACGCCGGCGCGTCACGCGGTGGCAGCCGCCCTCGTAACCCGGCCGCGACCGCCGACGATGCGATCGCCGCGCTGGCTGCGCCGGACGCGGAAGGTGACACGCGAATCGAAGACGCGCATGTCGCGGACGTCGATGCGGTCCAGCCACGGCGGGAGCGCAGGATCGAGCAGGAGCCGCTGCGTGTTGAGGTCTGGCTGCATTCCGAGGAGCGCTCGCAAGCAGAGAAAGATCATTCCGGCGGACCACGCTTGCGGGATGCATGACACCAGATAGTCGGCCGGCCTCGCCGAGAATCGGAGGTCACGCTGAAAGCCGCACCATAGCTCGGGGAGCTGCGCGTTCGGAAAGCGGCGTCCCGCCTCGATGAGCGCGCTCACGACCTCGGCGGCCTCCTCGCGCTGCCCGTAGCGCGCGAAGCCTTGCGCGATAAGCGAGGTGTCGTGCGGCCACACCGATCCGTTGTGGTAGCTCATCGGGTTGTACGTGGGGTACTTGCTCGAGAGCGTGCGGATGCCCCAACCCGTGTACATGTCGAGCTCCATGAGGCGTCTTGTCACCGCGGCGCCGCGTTCCGGGCTTGCGATCCCGCACCAGAGAGCGTGGCCGGCGTTGCTCGTCACGGCAGGGATCTGCTTCTTGTCGCCGTCGAGCGCCTGCGCGTAGCACTGCTCGGCTTCCATCCAGAAGTCGCGCTCGAAGCGGGTCTGCAGATCCTTCGCCTCACTTCGCAGGCGATCGGCCCGCGTGCGGTCGCCGTCGATCTCGTAGAGATCCGCCAGGCCCATCTTCGCGGCGAACACGTAAGCCTGGACCTCGACCAGCGCGGCGGGGAGCTTCGACCACTTGCCGTCGGGATCCGAGAGGGACTGCGCCGAGTCCTTCCACCCCTGGCTGCGCATCTCGCCGGGGCGATGCCCGTACTCGACGTAGCCGTCCTTGTCGGGGTCGCCGTACGTGTCGCACCACGTGAGCGCGCGCTCGGCGGCGGGGAGCAGGTCGCGCCACAGGGCGCGGTCGGCCGTCCACTTCACGGTCTCGGCGAAGACGAGCGCGAAGAGCGGCGTCGCGTCGACCGACCCGTAGTACGGGTGATGGGGAACCTCGCCGAGGCGAGCGAGTTCCCCGCGGCGAAGCTCGTGGAAGATTTTCCCGGGCTCCTCCTCGGTGAAGTCGTCGACCTTGTGGCCCTGGTTGCTCGCGAGAAGGCGGAGCGTCCCTCGCGCGATGTCGGGGTTCCACCCAAGCGTCTGGTACGCCGAGATCAGGCCATCGCGGCCGAACGGCACCGCATACCAGGGGATGCCCGCGGTGGGGTAGGGGCCGCTCGGGTGGAACTCGAGGAGTGCGCGCAGGTCGAGCCCGCTCCGCGTGATGAGACCCTCGTCGAGCGTCTCCGAGCTCGTCGTGTAGCGCGTGCACGATCGCAAAAATCGCAGGTAGCGTGCGTTGAGCGCGTCGATGGCGTCGTCGAAGCGGTCCGGCGAGGCGGCCGGCGCGGCGCCGTCCTCGCGCGGGATCGCGGCGAGCTCGAGCTGAAGGAACTCCTGCGGGCCGAGCGTGCGCGTGACGCGAAAGACGTTTGCCTCGATCGCGTCGGGCGCCGGGCGGAGTGTGATCTCCGTCGTCCGGCGAACCCCGTCGCGGCCGACGCGCTCGAAGACCAGGCCGCCCTCTCTGGGGCCGCGCGTCGAGGCGAGCGGCGCCAGGCTCAGGTCGCGATAGGCGCGCACCGCGAACATGTCGCGGAACGCCGCCTCGAACTCGAGCTCGACCTTCACATCGACCGGGTGCGCGTTCGCGTTGAGCACGCCGATACGTTCGCGGAGACCGTCCGCGAGGAAGCGCGTGCGGCGGATGGAAAGCGTGTCGGCCGCGTGCCGCGCGGTACCGAGGACCGCGCCTTCGGAGTGCATCAGCTGGAACGTCGCGACGTAGTTCTGCTCCGTGTTCGCCGACAGCAGGATCGGGCGCGAGCCGTTGACGCGCAGGGCGTACCCCGAGAGGTACTGCGTGTCGTGGTAGTAGAGGCCGAGCGGGCTCATCGCGCCGAGGGGTAAGCCCCCGTCATCCTCGGTGACGAGGATGAGCTGGTCCTCCTTTAGGGAGGCCGTCAGGCCCAGCGCTCCAAGAGGTACGGCTTCGTTTGCTCGAAGGCGGCCGCCTGCTGCTCGACGACACGTTCGGCGCCCGCCTGATCGAGTCCCTGCACCTCGCCGATGAGCGCGGCCACGCGCCCGAAATAGAGCGGAAGGAGCGCGCGGGCGAGCGCCTCGGAGTCGTCAGTCCGCTTCGCGGCCGCGACGATCTCGTACACGGCCTTCGCCCAGAACCGGCCACCGATAGCGCTCGCGTTGCCGCTCTCGGCCGCCTTTAGCGCGCCGTCGCGCGTGGCCGCGGAAAGGATCTCGCCCCATACCTGGTCCTGGTCCGCGGCGCCGGCTTTGAACTTCTCGACGAGGACCCGGACGCTCGCGTTCACCACCTCGGGCTCGACGGGCAGGATCTCGCCGATCACCGGGACCTCGCGCGAGCCCGTCACCGATCGCCAGATGTCGGCGTTCTTGCGAGCGAGCGTGAGGAGCGTGCCCATGACCTGAGTGAACATCGGCCCGAGGTCCGCGCCCGGGTCCTTCGGGTCATGAATCTTCGCGCCGAGGAACGCCTGCGCGATGCGCACCTTGCGTACGAGTGCCGTTGTCGTCATGAAGATGTCGATGCCGAATTTCGCGACGTCGGTGTCCCACACCGGCTCCGCGAGGTAGATCCTCGCGAGGTCGGCGCTGAAACCGAACTCGCCCCCGATGGGCTGCCGCACGCGCTGGCCGTAGAGGGCGCGCGTGAGCGGGTAAGCGATCGTGTTCGTGATCGTCCCGTCGTGCTTGTGTCTCGCGTAAAGCGGAGTCACGTAATCCGCCTCGCCGCGGACGACCGGGCCCGCGAGGCGCGCGATCCACTCGGGCGTGATGCTCCGGAGGTCGCTATCGACGACCGCGCATGCGCGCGCCCCGAGGAGAGAGACGGCCTCGAAGATCGCGCGAAAAGCCGAGCCCTTGCCGGACTTGCCCTGGTAGCGCCCGGCGATCGTCGGAACGCCGTCGGCCGATCTGCGCACGCGGTCCGACGTCCCGTCCTCGGACCCGCCGTCGGCGTTCACGATGACGGCGCGCAGGTCCGGGAAGTGGCGGCGCAGACCCTCGGCGGCCGCCTCAGTGACATGACCGATCGTCGCAGCATTGCGAAAGCTCGGAATGCCCACGACGAGGTCGGCGCGCTCCTGGGCGCGCAGTGCCTCGCGCATGTCGGCCGCGAGCGCGGAAGTCTCTGCCACAGCTCGGTTCACTACGATACGGAGACTTGATCGAGGCCGTCGACCAGTTCGTCCTGCCCCTCATCGACTCGTTGTACGGCCGTTTTGGCTACGTTGGCGTCCTGATCGCCATGGCGATCGAGAGCGCCGCGATCCCTATCCCCTCCGAGCTGATCCTCCCGTTCGCGGGTTGGAGCGTGTCCAGAGGGATCGTGGAGCCCCTGACCGGCGCGCAGTGGACCTACTGGGGCGCGGTCATCGCCGGCGTCGTCGGAAACACCGTTGGCTCACTCGCCAGCTATGCCGTCGGGGCGTTCGGCGGTCGCCCACTCCTGGAGCGCTACGGACGGTACGTTCTCATCAGCTCGCATGATCTGGACACCGCGGATCGATGGTTCGCCCGGTGGGGAGACCTGACGGTCCTCTTTTCGCGGATGCTGCCGATCGTGCGCACGTTCATTTCCGTGCCGGCCGGCATCGCGCGGATGCCGCTCTGGCGCTTCACGCTGTTCTCGATCGTCGGCGCGGTGCCCTGGGTGATGCTCCTCGTCTGGGCCGGGATGATCCTTGGCGATAACTGGCAGGACCTGAAGCACAACCTTCGCGGTCTCGATTACGCAGTGGCGGCGATCGTCGTCTTCGGTGTCGCGCTCTTCATTTGGCGCCACGTCCGCTCGCGGTGAACGACTTTCTCGCCGCGCTCGGCAACTTCGACACCCAGCTCTATCTCGCGATCGCGGAGCAGCGGAATCCCGTCACCTCCGTCATCGCGGTAGCCCTCACCTATCTGAACTGGAACGGTTTCTTCTGGTGGATGCTCGCCTTTCTTCTGCTCCGCTCGCGTGGACTGAGTCGCCGAGGGATCGCGGCGACGGCCACGGTCGTGTTCGGAATGATCGATGCCTGGGCACTGACCGAGATCATCAAGCTCATCGTCCGGCGCCCCCGTCCGTTCGACGCGCTTGTCAACGCGCCCGGGGCGCTCCCCGCGCCGGAGACGATCATCGCGCATCCGTCTTCGTACTCGTTCCCGTCCGGCGACGCCGCGCTCGCGCTGGGCGCGGCCGTCGCGTTCGCGTACGTCACGCCCAAGTACCGCGTGCCGATCCTGCTGCTCGGCATCTCGGCAGCGCTCGCCCGCGTCGTCGTCGGCGTTCATTACCCCCTCGATGTGCTCGGGGGAATCACGGTTGGCATCATCTCGGGTCTGCTCGCGCCGCGCGCCATCGGGGTGCTGCGGCGGCGACTGCGGTGGCGCGCGTTCGTCATCCCGCACACCCACTGGGACCGCGAGTGGTACGAGCGGTTCGAGGGTTACCGCGCGCGTCTTATCCCGATGGTCTCGCGCCTGCTGGATCTCCTCGAGCGCGATCCCGACTTCCGTTCGTTCACGTTCGACGGACAGACCATCGCGATCCAGGACTACCTCGAGAAGCGTCCCGCGGACCGCCCGCGGGTCGAGACGCTCGTACGTGCGGACCGCCTGCTCATCGGACCGTGGCACGTGCTTGCCGACCTGCTCCTTGTGTCCGGCGAGTCGATCGTTCGCAATCTTCAAGAAGGATTGCGCAGCGCGGGGGAGCTCGGGCGTGCGGCGCGCGTCGCATACGTTGCCGATCCGTTCGGCCATCCTGCGCAGCTTCCACAGATCCTCCGCGCGTTTGGCTACGACACCTACGTGTTCGCGCGAGGCATGGGCGACGAGGGCGAGTCCGTGGGGAGCGAGTTCTGGTGGGTGGCGCCATCCGGCGATCGCGTGCGCACGGCGCATCTCGTCGACCACTACTCGAACGCTTTGCCGCTCGTCGGTCCACCGGACGAGGACCCGGCGGCGCTCCGCCGTCGCGTCAAGGCGAAGACCGCGCGAATCCTCGATCGGCTGACCCGCTATGCGAACGGCGACGCGCTCCTCTTGATGGTCGGCGACGATCACGTCGAGGCGTACGCGCGATTGCCGGAAGCGGTGCGCGAGATGCGTCAGGTCTTTCCGAACGTCGACGCGCGGATCGCGAGCCTCGAGGAGTTCGCGGCCGCGATGCCGCCGCTTCAGCACGAGGTGAGCGGCGAGGTCGCTAGCGGCCGGTACCGGCCGATCCTGCGCGGCGTGAACTCGACCAGGGTGTGGATCAAACAGGAGAACGTCGCCTGCGAGCGCCTGCTCCTCGAACGATGCGAACCGCTCGACGCGCTCACCGGCGGAACCGCGCGCGAGGAGCTGCGCGAACTCTGGCGGATGCTCCTGCAGAACCACCCGCACGATTCGATCTGCGGCTGCTCGATCGACGCCGTGCACGACGTGGACATGGCGCCGCGTTTCGCGTACGTGCGCGAGCGGGGCGAGGCGCTCGCGAGCCGGCTCCTCGAGCGGCTCGCCGGCCGCGGCTCATCGCCGATGGTCTGGAACTCGCTTCCCTGGGCTCGCGACGCGGTCGTCCAGGTCGACGGAGTCCCCACCCGGGTGCGCGCTGGCGGGCTCGGGCTCTCGCCGGCGATCGCGGCGGAGGGTGAGTCCCCCGTCAGGACGGACGGCGACGCTGCCATTGAGAACGCCTTCGTGCGCGTGGAGGTCGAGACAGACGGGAGCTTCTTCGTCGTCGACAAGTCGAGCGGCGAGCGCAGCGGGCGCCAGAACAGGCTCATCTCCGAGGGCGACCGCGGCGACGAATACACCTACTCCTACGCGGGGCCGACCGTCGGATCGGAAGGGCTCGCCGGTACGCGCGCGACGTCCGTCGCCGGCGACCGCGCGACCGCCACGGTCGAGTTTGTCCTGCGCCTTCCGGCGCGGCTGCGCGACGATCGCCTTGCACGCTCGCCGGAGCTCGTGGATTGCCCCGTCCGCGTGAAGATCTCGCTCGACGGCGGCGAGCGGCGGGTCGACGTCACCCTTCAGATCGACAACCGCGCCAGCGACCATCGCCTTCGCGTCCTCTGCGAGACCGGCACACGTGCGCTGACGCACCAAACCGGCGCGGCGTTCGCGCTCCTCGAGCGGTCGAATCGCTTCGAGATACGCAAGCGCTGGATCGAGCCGCCGACATCCGAGGCATGCGTGCACGACGTCGTCGCCGTAAAGGGCGCGACGAAAGGCCTGGCGGTCGGCGTAGATGGCCTGCGCGAGTACTCGGTCCTGCACGATGGCGGCACGATCGCGATCACGCTGCTGCGCGCCGTCGGCTTTCTTTCGCGGGGTGACCTCCCGGAGCGGCGGGGCCATGCCGGTCCGGAGCTCGCGACGCCGTCGGCCCAGTGCATCGGCTCTCGCATGTACCGCTACGCGGTGGTCCCGCTCGACGAGAAGACCGATGTCACGGATGCGGCGCGCTCGGTCCGCGAATGGCTGTCGCCACCGCTCGTGATCTCGGGGGACGGCCGCTCGCGCACGTTCGTCTACTTCGTGGATCCCGCGAGTCCGCTCGTGTTGACCGCGCTCCGTGCCGGGCCGGATGGATCCCTCGTCCTGCGCCTGGCGAACCCGCACCGCGAGGAGGCCTCCGGCGAGCTCCTCTTCGACCGGCCGATCCGCGCCTCGCGTCCGGTCGACCTGCGCGAGGGGGACCTCGGCCTGGGCAACACCGGGCTCGACGTCATTCGAACGGCGGGTCCCCTCGACGTCAACGGAGACCTGGCCCGAGCGCACCTGCAGCCGTACGAGATCGGTACCTGGATCGTGCAGCTCTCCTAGAAGCCGTGCGCACGAATGTGCGACAGCTCCCGCACGAATATGCGACGTCTTCGCACGAATTGAGGACAGACACGGCGTCGTTCGCCGACTAACGTCTCGCTCGTGTCGAAGCTCGCCGCGAGCGTTCTCTGGTGCCTTCTCGCGGCAACAGTCCTTGGGATCTCGGCGAACGCCGAGGGCGGACCGCCGTATCGGCGGACGACGCCGCGCGGATCGTTCGGTGCGGTCGGCCCCGAGCTGCTCGTGGGCGTGCCCGGCGGTCGAGCGTGGGGCATCGAGAGCGCGCTGATCCCGGTTCCCGCCGAGCGCAGCGCGTTCCGTGCGACGGTCGAGGTAAGCGACAGCGAGGTCCGCGAAGCATTCGTCCGGGTTGCCTGGTACGACCGCGCGACCGGACGGCCTCGGCAGTTCGCGTTGTCCGATGCTCGGTTCGTACGCGCCGGCGAGATGGCGACATTCGAGGTCGGGCTCGACCCGCCGCCTGGTGCGGTGGCCTATCGCATGCGCGTCCTTGCCCGGCTCAGCGCGGGGGATGCGGTCTCCGCCGCCGATGCGATCCGAGTCGTCATGTCGGCGCCGTATCGCATCGCATCGGAAATCCCGATCACGCGGCTTCTGCCGTGACGGCGCAGCTTCGCGTCACACCGGACGAACGGTCGCTCGCCCAGGTCGGCGCCGACATCGTGTGCGACACCGTCAGTGCCGTGCCGGACGCGGTCCTGACCTTCGCGACCGGTCAGTCGGGGATGCCGATCTACCGCGCGCTCGCGGAGCGGGTCGATCGACACGAGATCGACTTCTCTCGGGTACGAGTCTTCGAGCTCGACGGCTACGTCGGAATCCCGCTCGCGGATCGGCGCTCGCTTTACGCGTGGCTCATGCGCGACGTCATGGTTCCGCTCCGCATTTCGGAGCGAGCCATCACGCGGCTCCGGGGCGAGGCGAGCGATCTGCTGTCGGCGTGCCGCGAGTACGACCGCGCTCTGGATGACGCCGGAGGCTACGACCTCGCCGTTCTTGGGCTCGGCCCGAACGGACACGTCGCCTTCAACGAGCCTCCGGCCGATCCAGAATCGGACGCTCACGTGCTCGATGTGACCGAGGAGAGCGTCGAGAGCGCGGTCCGTTACTGGGGCTCGCGCGAAGAGGTGCCTCGCCGGGCGATCGCGACCGGTCTCAAGCGATTGGTCGCCGCACGCAGGGTCCTCCTTGTCGCGCGAGGCGACGCCAAGCGCCAGGCTCTCGAGCGGGCGCTCCGAAGCGACGCCGATCCGCTGATCCCGGCATCCTTCCTGAACCGGTCGCCTCGAGCCACGTTCCTAACCGACCTCCCCGTGCGCCACGACTCGGCGTCCCGGTCAGGCGGGATGGCTCCCAAAGCCGACTGACAGGCGCGCAGCCGGGCCCGCGTACGAGGCAAATCTGCCCCGCTGCGACGTCTGCGACATACTTGCGGCGATATGGCGACGGTCACCTACGACCACGTCACCAAGCGCTTCGGGGACTTCTTCGCGGTCAACGACCTCAACCTCGCCGTGCGCGATTCGGAGTTCCTCGTGCTCGTCGGGCCGTCGGGTTGCGGCAAGACGACCGCGCTCCGGATGCTCGCGGGCCTCGAGGAGCAGACGACCGGGGACATTCGCATCGGCGAGCGCGTCGTGAACGATGTTCCGCCGAAGGATCGCGACATCGCGATGGTCTTCCAGAACTACGCGCTCTATCCGCACATGAGCGTCTACGACAACATCGCCTTCGGTCTCAAGCTGCGTGGCATGCCCAAGCAGGAGATCGATCGCCGCGTGAACGATGTCGGGAAGATGCTCGGCATTGGCCAGCTCCTCAAGCGCAAGCCGAAGGAGCTCTCCGGTGGACAACGACAGCGCGTCGCTGTCGGCCGCGCGATCGCGCGCGAGCCCGCCGTGTTCCTCATGGATGAGCCGCTCTCGAACCTTGACGCGAAGCTGCGTATCCAGACGCGTGCGATGCTTCAGCAGCTCCACCAGCGGATCAAGCGCACGACGATCTATGTCACCCACGACCAGGTCGAAGCCATGACGATGGGCGATCGGATCGCGGTGATGAATGAGGGCAAGCTGCAGCAGCTCGACACGCCGGAGACGCTGCACGAGCGCCCGGCGAACCTCTTCGTCGCCGGGTTCATCGGCTCGCCGTCCATGAACTTCTTCCCCGCCAAGGTCATCCAGTCCGATGGGCAGGTGGTTGCCGACGCCGGATTCTTCAAGGCGCCACTCAGCGGCAAGGCCGCCGAGGCCGTCGGCAAGGACGTGATCCTCGGAATCCGTCCCGAAGACATCAACGACATGGCCACCGAACGGCAGGACGGTCAGCTTCCGATCGACGCGCGCGTCGAGGTCGTCGAGTTCCTGGGCAACGAGCTCCAGCTTCTTCTCGCGGCCGAGAGCACGAACTTCGTCGCGCGGGTCGGGACGCATACCCAGACCAAGCCAGGGCAAACGTTGCGGGTGGGGCTGAATCTCAAGAAGCTCCACGTCTTCGACAAGCAGACCGAGGCAGCGTTGCGGTGACGCTTCGCGGCTCCACGAGCGACTTTCCGCTCGAGTCGGTCATCGGGCTCCTCGCGGGTACATCGAAGACAGGGGAGCTACAGGTGCGCGCTGATGGCAAGGTCGGCGCGCTCGGCTTCGCGAGCGGTCGACTTGTCGCCGCGGTGATGGACGGCGAAGGCGGCGAGAACGCTCTCGGCGCCATCTTCGCGATCTCCCAGGCCGAGTTCGAGTTCACCCCCTGGGAGACGGCGCCGGAGGCGAACCTCGAGGGCGGAGACCTCGTCTCCCTCCTGAAGCGTGCCGCCGAAGCGCGCGACCGAATCACGAACATCCGCTCGTCGATACCCGACGACCGCATGCGCTTCCGGCTCTCGGAGAAGGCCGCCGATCAGGGCGCCGTCACCTTCACGCCGGACCGCTGGCGCGCGCTGCTCGCCGTCAACGGAGAACGCGACGTCGCGGCGATCGCCGAGCAGCTCCGTCTCGGGAAGATGCAGACGCTCGGCCTTCTCGTTGGCCTCGTGAAGGACGGCGTGATCGAGGCGCTGCCTCCAGTGGAGAACAAGCCGGCAGAGGAAGCGCCTCCCGCGTACGGAGAGTCCGAACGAAGCGCGGCGCCTGAGCCCGAGCCGGCCCCGCCGGAGCCGCAGTGGTCGGCGCCGCCAGCCGCCGAGGAGCCGTCTGCGCCGACGCAGGACTGGTCGAGCGGCAGATCTGCGCCCGCGGGGCAGGCGCCGGAACCGATCAAAGAAGAGCCGCTTGAGGCCGCGCAGGAGTGGAGCGAATCGCCTCGGCAACCGGAGGTTCGCGAAGACCTGCAGGCGGAGATCGCGCAGCGAATGGGTGGATTCGAGCCGGTGCCCGAGCCATCAACGCCGGACATCGAGGTGCCGCCCGCTGTCGATGACCGGCTCTCGTCGCTGTCGGGCCTCTTCGCCCCCGGCCCCGCCGCGAACGCGCCCACGCCACAAGCGGCACCGAAGCAGGAGCCGCCACCAACGGATTGGTGGAAAGCGCCGGGAGGCGGCGCGCCCGCCGGTGGACCGGCCGGCGCACCGAGTGGTGCATCCGGCGGTGGTGCGCGCGCGGAATCTTGGACGTCCGCTCCGCCCGCGTCGAAGGAAGCGCCCGCGAACGCCTGGGCACCCACGGCCAAGCCCAAGGAAGCGCCTGCGAACGCCAACCCCTGGGGCGCACCGGAAGCGGCGCCGGGGGCGCCACCGGAGCGAGAGTCGTCCCCGACTCGCATCCCATCCCGCGCTGAAGAGTGGGCGCCGCCGCCGCCCGTTGCCGACGCGGCCGCCAAGAAAGAAGAGAAGAAGAGCGGGGGTCTGTTCGGTCGTTTCCGCAAGGAGGAGACGCCCGCCCCGACGCCGATCGCGCATATCCCGTCTGCGGCGCCGGCTGCGAGCAAGATCGGTAGGCTCGCCTCGCTCTCGAACGCTTTGCTCATGGAATACAACAGCGGCGGCTACGGCAAAGGGAAGATCGAGACGCGCCTTGCGAATCTGCTCATGCGCGTCGACGAGCAGGCCGATCCGATCGATCGCCCGCTGCCGGTCGTCGACGACCTCATCGACGCCGCTGCGCTGGAGCGCGAAGGCTTCGACGAACACCAGGCCGTGCCGTATCTCGCCACCCTCGTCCGCCAGATATATGAGGACGCGGAGCGCGCGTTCGGCAAGGACAAGGCGAAGAAGGGTTACAAGGCGGCGCAGCAGCAAGTGTTCGGAACCGATGTGACCGTGCTGCAGTCGCCTGAGCTCGCCGGCAAGCTCCCCAAGGTCTGAGCCTCTACCTCGGCATCGATCTCGGCGCGTCGAACATCCGCAGCGTCATCGCGCGCGACGAGCAGCCCATCCCGCGCATCCTCGCGCGTGACGAGCGGCCGACTCCGCGAACCGGGGCTCTGGATGTGATCGCGTCGATTGCGGAGAGCTCGCGAGCCTCGCTCGCGTCGCTGGGTACAAGTCCTAGCCAGTTGGCCGGCGCAGCGTGCTCCGCGCCCGGCCCGCTCGATCACATGCGCGGGATCGTTCACGACGCGCCTAACATCAACGGGTTCGTCAACGTCCCGCTGTCCGCCGGCGTCGCGAAAGCGCTCGGGATCGGTGCCGTGTTCCTCGATCGAGACACGGTGATGGCGGCGATCGGCGAGGCCGTTGCGGGCGCCGCGAAGGGCGTCCGCAACTTCGTGTACGTCACGATCTCCACCGGGGTCGGCGGTGCTCTCGTCAGCGGGGGCCGGATGATCCGCGGTGTGACGAACACCGCGGGCGAGATCGGCCACTGGCCCGTCGCTCTCGAAGGACCGCGCTGCGGCTGCGGCAGCTATGGCTGCGTCGAGTCGTTCGCGGCGGGCCGATTTCTCGCCGAAGCGTACGGGGTCGATGACGCCGCGCGCGTCTACGCGGGTGCGGCGTCGGGGGATCCGAAAGCCATCGCGATCGTGGCACGCGCCGAGGCCGCGCTCGGCAACCTCGCGATCTCGCTCGTCAACGGGCTGAATCCCGCGGTCATCGTCGTCGGCGGGTCCGTCGCTGAGCACGAACCGTCGCACACGCTCGAACCGATGCGGAAAGCGATCGCGACGCGTGCGTTTCGGGTCGCCGCCGACGCGGTACGTGTCGTCCCCGCCGCACTCGGCCGCGACGTCGGCATGCTGGGTGCGGTGATCAGCGCGCGAGAACGCCTCGCAGGCCGGGGTGATTGGTTCCTCTAGTCTTTTGACGGGGTCCGTGAGGGCCCAGTCCAGGGGAGGCATCAGATGAAAGCTCGTGTTGCGATCAATGGCTTCGGCCGGATCGGCCGCCAGTTCCTCAAAGCGTCGCTCGAGCGGCATCCCGAGGTCGAGATCGTCGCGCTGAACGACCTCGCCGACCCGAAGATGAACGCCCACCTCTTCAAGCACGACTCCAACTACGGAAAATACCAGGGCGAGGTGTCCGCGACGGCGGACTCGCTCATCGTCGACGGCCGCACGATCAAGGTGCTCCAGGAGCGGGATCCGGCGAAGCTGCCGTGGAAGGAGCTCGAGATCGACATCGTCGTGGAGTCGACCGGCTTCTTCACCGACGCGACGAAGGCGAAAGCGCACATCGACGCGGGAGCCAAGTACGTGATCATCTCCGCGCCGGCCAAGAACGAGGACAAGACGATCGTGCTCGGAGTGAACGAGAAGGAATTTGACCCCGAGAAGCACCACATCATCTCGAATGCCTCATGCACGACCAACGGCCTCGCTCCGGTCGCGAAAGTGCTGAACGACGAGTTCGGGATCGAGAAGGGATTCCTTACGACGATCCACTCGAAGACGCTGAGCCAGCGGCTGCTCGACACGGTCGCGAACGATCCGCGTGACGCTCGGGCGGCCTCGGAGAACATCGTCCCGGCAGAGACCGGCGCCGCGCGCGCCGTCGCGCTCGTGATCCCGGAGCTCAAGGGCCGCTTTACGGGAATGGCCTTTCGCGTTCCGACGCCGACTGTGTCTGTCGTCGACTTCACCGCGCTCCTCAAGCGCGAGGTCACCAAGGAAGAGGTGAACGCGGCGTTCAAGCGCGCGTCGGAGGGACCGCTCAAGGGGATCATGGATTACACCGAGGAGCCGCTCGTCTCGAGCGACCTCAAGGGCGACGCCCACTCGACGATCGTGAGCGCCATGGACACCATCGTCCTCGGCAACATGGTCAAGATCATTTCCTGGTACGACAACGAGTGGGGCTACGCGTGCCGCCTCGCCGACATCACGGAGTTCGTCGCCTCGAAAATGCGCGTCCCGGTCGCCGCTGGCCGCTAGCAGGCGCGTGACGTTCGACAAGCGGACCGTCCGCGACGCCGACGTTCGCGGAAAACGCGTGCTCCTTCGCGTCGACTTCAATGTGCCGCTGGAAAACGGCGAGATTGCGGACGACACGCGGATCCGCGCAGCTGGGCCGACGCTCGAGGCGCTCCTCAAGGGTGGCGCGGCACTCGGACTGGTGTCGCATCTGGGACGGCCGAAGGGACGCGATCCCAAGCTCTCGCTCGCGCCGGTCGCGAAACGACTCGCCGAGCTCATCAAGAAACCCGTGCGTCTCCTCGAGGACTCCATCGGCCCCGAGGTCGAGAAAACGGTCCGCGCGATGAAGCCTGGCGATGTCGTGATGCTCGAGAACGTCCGCTTCCATCCCGAGGAGGAGAAGAACGATCCGGCGTTCGCGAAGCAGCTCGCGGCGGGGTTCGACATTTACGTGAACGACGCCTTCGGTACGGCGCATCGCGCGCACGCCTCGACCGAAGGCGTCGCGCACCTGCTGCCAGCGTACGCGGGCCTGCTTCTCGAGAAGGAGCTCGTCGCGCTCGGCCGCATCCTCGATCAGCCCGAGCACCCGTTCGTCGCGATCATCGGCGGCGCCAAAGTGAGCACCAAAATGGACGTGCTGCGCTCGCTCGTGCCCCGTGTCGACACTCTCGCGATCGGTGGCGGCATGGCGAACACGTTCCTTCTTGCGTCGGGCCGGCCCATCGGCCGTTCCCTCGCCGAGCCTGAAAAGGAGACCGAGGCGCGCCTCATTACCGACGAAGTCGAGGGCAACGGGAAGGAGCTGTTGCTCCCGGTCGACGTAGTAGCGGCGCCATCGGCTGACGCCGAGGGCGCAGCCGGTGCGGCGACCTATGACGTCGACGAGGTTCCGAGCCACCTCGCGATCGTGGACGTCGGGCCCCGAACGATCGAGCGGTACGCGCGCGCCATTCGGGGCGCGAAGACGATCTTCTGGAACGGACCGGTCGGCGTGTTCGAGGTGCCTGCATTCGCGACCGGCACCCGCCGCATCGCCGAGCTCATGGCGGAAAGCGGCGCGACGACGGTCGTCGGGGGAGGCGAGTCGGTCCAGGCGGTCGAGGAGGCCGGGCTCGCTGACAAGATGACGCACGTCTCCACCGGAGGCGGTGCGTCGCTCGAGCTCATCGAGGGCAAGGTCCTGCCCGGAGTCGCGGCGATCCCCGACCGATGACCGACACGACGATCGCGTCAGTCACCGCCCGGGAGATCCTCGATTCGCGGGGCGATCCCACCGTCGCCGTCGACATCGAGCTAGGCGGCGGAGCGCGGGCGACCGCCATGGTGCCGTCGGGCGCGTCGACCGGCGCGCACGAGGCAGTCGAGCTGCGCGACGGCGACAAGAAGCGCTATCGCGGCAAGGGCGTCCGAAAGGCCGTCCAAAACGTCGAGCAGGCGATCGCGCCCGCGATCAAGGGCCGTGACGCGGCCGACCAGCGCGGCCTCGACGAGGCGTTGATCAAGCTCGACGGGACGCCGAACAAGTCGAAGCTCGGTGCGAACGCGATCCTTGGCGTCTCGCTTGCGGCCGCGCGCGCCGCGGCGGCCGCGAAGGGCATCCCGCTGTATCGCCACCTCGCGACCGACGGCGCGACCACGTTGCCGGTCCCGCTCATGAACATCCTGAACGGCGGCAAGCACGCGACCGACTCCGCCGACATGCAGGAGTTCATGGTGGTGCCGATCGGCGCGCCCACGTTCAGCGAGGCGATACGAATGGGGTCGGAGATCTTTCACGAGCTCAAGGACGTGCTGCACGCGCGCGGGATGTCGACGGGAGTCGGGGACGAGGGCGGGTTCGCGCCCTCCGGACTCGCGAACAACGAGCAGCCCCTCGAGCTCATGCTCATCGCGATCGAGCGGGCCGGCTATCGACCCGGCGTGGATGCGGCCATCGCGCTCGACCCCGCCGCGACGGAGCTCTACAAGGACGGGACATACTCGCTCGCCCGCGAGAACCGTTCGCTCGAGCCGAAAGGCATGGTCGCTCTCTACGACGACTGGTCGAAGCGCTATCCCATCGTTTCGATCGAGGACGGTCTCGCCGAGGACGACTGGGATGGCTGGAAGAGGCTGACCGCCGCGCTCGGCGATCGGGTGCAGCTGGTCGGCGACGACCTTTTCGTCACCAGCGTCGCGCGCCTAGAGCGCGGCATCAAGGAGAAGGCGGCGAACGCGATCCTGATCAAGGTCAACCAGATCGGCACGCTCACCGAGACGATCGACGCCGTGACGGTCGCCAAGCGCGCGGGGTTCGCCTCGGTGATCTCCCATCGGTCGGGGGAGACCGAGGACACGACGATCGCCGACCTCGCGGTCGCGCTCGATACGGGCCAGATCAAGACCGGCTCCCTGTCTCGCACCGACCGCGTCGCCAAGTACAACCGCCTGATGGAGATCGAACGGGAGCTGGGCGGCGCAGCCCGCTATCCGGGCCGCGCGGCCTTTCCGCGTTTCCGCCCCTAGGCGACTTTGCTGCCCCAGCCGGCGTGGCGGTGCTCGCCACGAGAGCACTCGAGGCACTGGTAGGCACCGTCCGTGTAACGCGCAAAGGGGACCGTCTTGTCGCAGCACGCGCACTGATAGAAGAAGATTCGCTCCAGGGCTCCGAGCATGGGTGGACCTCCGCGGTGATCACGCAGAGCCGGCGAGGTTAGCTGTCGGGCTCGGGCGGCGTGCTTAGCGCCCGTCCTGCGTGCGCAGGTTTCGCCCCGGTGGTGGTTTCCCCGCTCCAGGTGGATTAGGCCTAGGCCGATGGTAGCGGGGCCGATTTTCGGCCACCGCATCGCCCGATACTGATTGAGACGATTTCCCCCATGGAGGGGAGACTTGACGCCCGTAAACTCACGCGGACGCGAAACAGTCCAGCGGGAGTGAGTAAAGAATGGCGTTACTCGAACGCGTGCCCCAGATGGCACCCGCCGCGACCTCATCCGCGGAGGCTCCCGCCCCCATCGCCCCGGTCGCCATAGAGGAGACCGGCCTCACCCAGCAATTCATCTCCGATCTCGTCCTCAAGATCCTCTACCAGAAGGGGCAGGCCACGGCGGCCGACCTGGCCGACACGATCTGCCTGCCGCTCCCCAAGATCCTCCTCGGCATCCTCGAGTTCCTGAAGACCGAGCACCTCGTCGAGGTAAAGGGCAGCTCGGGCATGGCCGCCGCGACGTACATCTACGTCATCTCGGCAAAGGGCCAGGAGCGCGCCCGCGAAGCGTTCGCCAAGAACGGCTACGTCGGCGCCGCGCCGGTCCCGCTCCCCGCGTACGTGAACCGCGTTCGCGCGCAGTCCATCGGCAGCATGCAGGTCACGTTCGAGGAGATCCGCAAGGCCCTCGCGCACCTCGTGCTCCCCGAGAAGACCCTCCGGCAGCTCGGCCCGGCGATCAACAGCGGTCGCTCGATCTTCCTCTTCGGCCCTCCGGGCACGGGAAAGTCCTCGATCGCGGAAACCCTCGCCACGATGCTCCGCGGAAGCATCGTCCTGCCCTACGCCATCCTCGTCGGCCAGCAGATCATCCGTGTCTTCGACCCGTCGCGTCACCGTCCCCTCGTCGCACTCGATGCTCGATTCGACCGCCGGTGGGTCCCCGTCGCACGGCCGTTCGTCGAGGTCGGTGGCGAGCTCACGCTGGAGGACCTGGACCTGACCTTCGATCCCAACTCCAAGGTCCACGAGGCGCCGTTCCAGATGAAGGCGAGCGGCGGCGTGCTCCTCATCGACGACTTCGGCCGCCAGCGCGCGTCGCCCGAGATGCTCCTCAACCGGTGGATCGTGCCGCTCGACCGCGACGTCGACTTCCTCACGCTCTCCGACGGTCGCAAGATCGAGGTGCCGTTCGACGTGCTCCTCGTCTTCGCGACGAACCGCACGCCGTCATCGCTGGTCGACGAGGCCTTCCTGCGGCGGATCCAGTACAAGATCGAGGTCAAGCCGCCGACCGAGCAGGAGTTCTCGGAGATCCTGCGCCGCGTCTGCGAGCAGCAGAAGATCACGTTCTATCCGAAGGCCGCCGAGTGGATCGCGGCGTACGCCCGCGAGCGCAACATCCCGCTCCGCTCGTGCCACCCGCGGGACCTGATGCAGCATCTCGGCGCCGCATCGCGCTTCCTGCTGAAGCCAGCGGAGCTCACTCCCGAACTGGTCGAGCTGGCTTGCGAGACGTACTTCGTTCCGATCTGAACGTCCGGCGTCGGCACAAGCTGTCGCCCGTCGATTTGGGTCCGTTCGGGCGCGCGAACCTCAGCGAATCCTCCCCTGGGTACTTGTGTGGTTGCTTCCTGCCGCTCTCGTTGCCTTCGTGGTCGTCAACCAATACGTCGTCGCGGAGTTCGCGAGGCACGCGCGAACGGCACCCGGAACGGTGACGGCTACAGAACCAACTAACCACGCGATCGTGCGCGCCGTGTACCAAGTCGGCGGCGAGAGTTACGAGATCGCCGACTCGTTCATCGGTCCGCCGAATCCTGATTTCGCCGCGGTGCGCGCAGGAGACACGGTCACCGTCTACTACGACCCCACACGGCCCTCGAGAGCGGTTCTCGCCGAGCCTCAGGCGCGGACGCCCGACCTCTGGTTCGCGTTGTTCGCCGCGTTGGTCCTCTCGACGCTCTTAACAGCGGCGCTCGTCGCCTCGCGTCCCCTGTGGAGGTTCTTGACCGGCTGAGGCACGGAGCGCGGTCGTTCGGCGTTCGTGGCTTCCGGCGGGATTCGCCGGCGTCAGTTTTCAGGGTGATCCGCCTGGACGGATGACAGCGGAAGGGGACAGGCGGCGGAGGTCCAGAATCTGCGTCAACGCCGACCCTGTGTTCGCGGACCTTCCGAGCTAGGTCTTCTTCTTCGCCTTCGTCGCGGCTTTTGCGATCCGGCTGCGGCGCCGGCGCGCGCTGTTCTTGTGAATCGAGCCGCGTTTTGCGGCCTTGTCGAGGGCGCTCGCCGCGGCGGAGATCATCTCACTGGCCTTCTCGCTACCCTTGCTGATGGCGTCGCGCGCCGTACGGACGGCGGTCCGCGCGGCGGAGCGGCCGATCGTCCGCATGGACGTGCGGCGCTGCGTCTGGCGGATGCGCTTCAGGGCGGAGCGCTTGCGTTTTTTGGCTGGCATACGTGCGAACGATACCCGATGCCTCAATATCTTCGTGTTGCCGATGTCGATCGCGCGGGCGTCCGCGATCATGATCGTCACCCTCGTAGCGAGCCGGGTCCTCGGCTGGCTGCGCCTGTCGGTCATCGGCGCGCATTTCGGCGAGACGCCCGAGCTCGACGCTTTCTGGGCGGCCTTCAAGATCCCCGACGCCATCTTTGGGCTGGTGGTCGCGGGCGCCCTCGCGTCCGCCTTCATCCCGGTGTTCACGAGCTATCTCGCGCGGGAGCGCGAGGACGAGGCCTGGCACGTCGCCTCGAGCGTCATGAACGCGGTTCTGCTTCTGCTCATCGGCTTCTCGATCGTCATGTGGATCGCGGCGCCCTACGTCGTGCCGACGTTCGTCGCGCCGTTCCACGACCCGCAGCAGATCGCGCTCACCGTGGACCTGACCCGCATCATGCTGCTGTCGCCCATCTTCATGGGCCTCTCGTCGCTCACGACCGGCATCCTGAACTCGTACCGCCA
This sequence comes from Chloroflexota bacterium, assembly GCA_038040265.1. Classification (GTDB taxonomy): domain Bacteria; phylum Chloroflexota; class Limnocylindria; order P2-11E; family P2-11E; genus 3-1-20CM-2-70-9. Next base: position 206,827 of record JBBPIP010000003.1, read on the forward strand.
ATTTCTTTCGAGTGCGACCGCCCCCCTCGTCTACAACCTCGTGATCATCCTGTTCACACAGTTCGGGTACCCGTTCTTGGGCATTCATGCGGTCGCGATTGGCGTCGTCGTTGGCGCCCTGGTGATGTGGCTGGTCCAGCTTCCCGAGCTCACGTTCCGTCGTACCCGCTATTCGTTCTCGCTCGATCTCTCGCACTCCGGTGTACGCGACGTCCTGCGCCTGGCCGGCCCGCGCACCCTCGCGCTCGGAGCCGTGCAGATCGTGTTCTTCGTTGACACGTACCTCGCGTCGGGCATGGCCTCAGGGTCGCTGACCGCGCTCGTCTACGCGAACCAGCTGCTGCTACTCCCGCTCGGTGTCTTCTCGATCGCGATCAGCGCTGCGGTCTTCCCCACGCTCTCGCACTACGCGTCGCTGGGGCAGGTGGGACGCATGCGCGACACGGTGCAGCAAGCCATCCGCTGGATCCTTTTCCTCACTCTGCCGACGGCGATCGTCATGATCGTTCTCCGTCGCCCGATCGTGAACCTCCTCTTCCAGTACGGGAGCTTCGGCCCCGAGGCACGTGAGCTCACCCAGGCCGCCTTCCTCTTCTACTCGCTCGGCCTCGCGGGCCACGCGCTTGTGCAGATCCTCGCGCGCGTCTACTTCGCGACGCGCGACACCCAGACGCCGCTCGCTCTCACGCTCATCTCGATCGGCTTGAACGTCGTGCTCAGCGTCACGCTCGCTTCGGGGCTGCAGATGGGCATCAACGGCCTCGCCCTCGCGAACTCGATCGCGACGCTCATCGAAGCCGCGCTCCTCTTCATCCTGCTCGCGACACGCGCTCGTCTGCGCCTTGTCGGTCTGGGCGTCTCGACGCTCAAGCAGATCAGCGCGAGCCTTCTCATGGGCGTTGCGATGTTCGGATTCATCCGCGCCACGAACCTGCCGTTCGATCTCTTCGTCGATCCGCCGAAGCTCGTCCTGGCATTGCAGACGATCCTCGCGGCGGCGGTCGGCGGGCTCGTCTATCTCGCGGCCGCCTATTCGCTGCAGATCGGGGAGCTCCAGGAGATCATCGCGGTAGTCCGCGCGCGACTCAGGCGCAGATCGGGGCCACAGTCACCCGCCTGAAGTCGCCCGCGTTCCGCGGTTCTGCGCCGCGAACCGAATGTTCGACTGTTATCGATGGTCGATGGCGCATAGGGTTATTGGTGTGACCCCCACGAACGAGTACGTGATCGAGACGACCGACCTCACGAAGCAGTACGGCGAGGTCGTCGCGGTGGACCAGCTGACGCTCCGAGTGCCCAAAGGCGGCGTCTTCGGATTTCTCGGACCCAACGGTTCCGGCAAGACGACGACGATGGGCATGCTCCTCGGGCTCGTGCACCCAACCTCCGGAGACGCGCGCATCTTCGGGGATCCCGCTCGCCACCCCGCGACGCTCCGGCGGGTCGGCGCGATGGTCGAGACACCGACGTTCTATCCGTACCTGTCGGGACGGGCGAACCTGCTCTATTTCCAGGGCATCGGACGGCGCGGCGTGCCGGCCGACGTCGATCGGCTCCTCGATCTCGTTGATCTCGGAAAGCGCGCCGGCAGCAAGTACGCGACCTACTCACTCGGAATGAAGCAGCGCCTCGGCATCGCGTGCGCCCTCCTCGGCGATCCCGAGCTCGTCTTCCTCGACGAACCGACGAACGGGCTCGATCCGGCGGGAGTCGTCGAGGTGCGCGAGCTTATCCGCGATCTCGGAAGGGGCGGGCGGACCGTCGTTCTCTCGAGCCACCTGCTCGCGGAGACCGAGCTCGTGTGCGACAACGTCGCCGTGCTCTCGCGCGGGAAGCTGATCGCAGAGGGCTCGATCCAGGAGCTGCTGCGTCAGCACGACGGGTTTCGCCTGCGCACGACCGACGATGCGAAGGCCCGCGCGGCGCTCGCCGACATGCGTTGGGTGCAACACGTCGAGCATCAGGACGGCGGCCTGATGGTCACCGCTCCGCCGTCCCGCGCCTGGGAGATCTCGCGCGCCCTCGCGCAGCGCGAGGTCTACGTCACCGAGCTCATGCCAGTGCACCGCTCGCTTGAGGAATTCTTCATGGAGATCACCGGGACCGATCCGGCGACCGGCAAGGAGAAGCTGTGATCCCGGACATCGCGAACCTGTCGCGATGGGAGTGGTTCAAGCTCCGCCGGCGCTGGATGCTGTGGATCCTGCTCGTGTTCGCGATCCTGTTCGCGCAGCTCGCGGTCTGGGGTCAGTTCTTCTCGTATCGGAATCTGCAGACGACCGGCGGTGAGCTGACCGTGCCGGCGTCCCTGCAGCAGCAGCAGGGCCGGGCGCCGCGGACCGTCGCCTGCAACGACCTCATCTCGGGCGACCCGGCCAGGCAGCCGGCGGATCTCGACGCGCAGGTCGTCGCGGGGCTCGCGGCGCAGTGCCGCCAACAGCAGGCCACGTTGCCGGCCCGCCTGGTGCGCGCGTACCAGGGGTTCACGTTGCCGGGCAGCATTCCCACGGCGCTTGGCATCGTCCAGACCCTCGCCCTCATCCTCATCGCGATCCTCACCGCGTCGGCGATCGGGATCGACTACGGAGCGGGGACGCTGCGATCCGTGCTCACGCAGGGCGTCGGGCGGTGGCCTTACTTGACGGCCAAGATCATCACGCTCGCCGTCATCGCCCTCTGCGGCCTCGTCGCGGCGCTCGCGACGGTCGCGATCAGCAGCCTCGTCGCCGCTGGCCTCGCGGGCGCCGCGCCCGAAGGCGCGGGCACGGCGACGTGGTCCGACGCGGGGATCGCCCTCTGGAAGGCGTGGAGCTCGACCCTCCCGTACCTCGCGCTCACGACATTCGTCACGGTGTTCGCGCGATCGTCCGCCGCCGGTATGGCCATCGGGCTCGGCTACTACTTCACGGAGCAGCTCATCGTCGCGCTCTTCTCGAACCTGTTCAGCTGGTTCCAGAACGTCGCCAATTTCTTCCTCGTCCGGAATATCTCGGGGTGGACCGGCGCAACGGGCGGCCTCGCCGCTGGGGCTCTTCCCGACCAAACCCAGGCGCTCATCGTCCTCGCTGTGTACACGCTCGTCCTCGGCGGCGTCGCCTTTTGGCTCTTCGAGCGCCGCGACGTTCAGGGCGCGACCGGCGGAGGGTGATCGCGGCCGTCTGACCCTAATCTGAGGCGCGATGGCTGAGCTCGCGCGCATCCGCAACTTCTGCGTCATCGCGCACGTCGATCACGGCAAGACCACCCTGTCGGATCGCTTGCTCGAGACGACCGGCACCGTGCCGCTGCGCGAGATGCGCGACCAGATGCTCGACTCGATGGAGCTCGAGCGCGAGCACGGCATCACCATCAAGGCGCGCGCGGTTCGTATGACCTGGCGCGAGAACGAGCTCAACCTCATCGACACTCCCGGCCACGTCGACTTCACCTACGAGGTGAGCCGCTCGCTCGCTGCGTGCGAGGGCGCGGTCCTGCTCGTCGACGCGTCGCAGGGCATCGAGGCGCAGACCCTCGCGAACGCATATCTCGCGGTCGAGCAGGGCCTGGAAGTCATTCCGGTCATCAACAAGATCGACCTGCCGAACATCGACATCGACGTCATTCGGGAGGAGCTCCGGACGACGCTCGGCTTCCGCGACGAGGAGATCCTCCTCGTGTCGGGAAAGACTGGGGCGGGGGTGACCGAGCTCCTCGACGCGATCGTCGAACGGGTGCCGCCGCCGGTCGGCGACGTGGGCGCACCGCTGCGGGCGCTCATCTTCGACTCGCACTACGACACGTACAAAGGCGTGGTCGCGCACGTCCGGGTCGTCGACGGCTCGCTCGGCGATCACGACCGTATCCGGCTCTTCGCGACGGAGAAGGAGAGCGAGCTGCTCGAGCTCGGCGTCTTCGGGCCGGACCCGCGCCCGATCGCGCGCCTCGAGACCGGCGAGACCGGCTACGTCGCGACGGGGCTGAAGGCGGTCGCCGACTGCCGCGTCGGCGACACCCTCACCCTCGCCTCGCGGCCCGCGACCGTGCCGCTTCCTGGCTACCGGCCGGCGAAGCCGATGGTCTTCGCGGGGTTCTACCCCTCGAGCGCGCAGGACTACCCGCTCCTGAAGGACGCGATGGAGAAGCTCCGCCTGAACGACGCGTCGCTCGTCTACGAGCCGGAGACCTCGCAGGCGCTCGGTTTCGGTTTCCGCGCCGGCTTTCTCGGCCTCCTCCACCTCGAGATCGTGCAGGAGCGCCTCGAGCGCGAGTACGACCTCGACCTCATCGCCACGTCGCCCTCCGTCGAGTACCGCGTGATCACGCAGAAAGGCGCCGAGGTCGCGATCGACAACCCGGCCCTCCTGCCCGACCCGGGGACGATCGTCGAGATCCGCGAGCCCTGGATGAAGGTGACGGTCATCGTGCCGACCGCGCATGTAGGACCGGTCATGGAGCTCGCGCAGACCAAACGCGCGTCACTCGCCGACATGAGCTACGTGGATCCGACGCGCGCGATGTTGAAGTACGACATGCCGCTCTCCGATGTGATCGTCGACTTCTACGACCAGCTGAAATCGAGCTCGCGCGGCTATGCGTCGCTCGACTACGAGTTCGCGGAGTACCGCCCAGCGGATCTCGTGCGCCTCGACATACTCGTCGCGGGCGCGATCGTCGACGCGCTCTCGATCATCACGCACCGTGAGCGCGCGCCACAGACAGGGCGCGTGCTCGTGAACAAGCTGCGCGGCCTCATCCCGAAGCAGATGTTCGACGTCCGCATCCAGGCGGCGATCGGCGGGAAGATCGTGGCGAGCGAGACCGTCAAAGCGAAACGGAAGGACGTGCTCGCGAAGTGCTACGGCGGCGACATCACGCGGAAGCGGAAGCTCCTCGAGAAGCAAAAGGAAGGCAAGAAGCGGATGAAGATGGTGGGATCGGTCGAGATCCCGCAGGAGGCCTTCCTCGCCGTCCTTCGCATCGGTGACGACACGTGAAGTACCCGAAGATCCAGTTCGAGCACCCGACGCAGATCGCCGCGTCGACGTTCCTGCGCGCCGCCTCCGAGAACGACGCGGCCGCGATGTGGGAGAAGCTCTCGCGCGAGACGCGCGGTCTGCTCGAGGGCCTCTACGCGGCGCGGTCCGCTGTGGCGCTCCAACACGCGGCGGGCGTGGCGTCGTCCGGCGAGGACGCGCGCCTCGCGGAGGTGCTGGCGCCGCTTCGTGTATCGATCGTCGCGGCGCTCGGCGGCGCGGAGCGCGTGGGCGCGTTCGGCGTTTCGGGAGCGCGCCTGGTGGACCGCGTCACCGCGTACGTGCTGCTGCTGCCCGACTTCGGCGAGGAGCGGATCGTCACTGAGAACGACTGGCGACCGAGCCACCTCCTCGCGTTCGTCTACGAGTCGCGCGAGTGGCTCATCGATCTGGGTCGCACCGCGGAGCTCTCGGCCGAGGCCGAGCTGCCGAGTCCGCTCGGGGTGACGCGGTGACCGCCGGGATCGGCCTCTACGTGCACATCCCCTTCTGCGCGTCGCGCTGCCCCTACTGCGACTTCGCGACCGCGCCGGCCACGACCGCGCTCCGTGGCCGCTATCTCGACGCCCTGAATCGCGAGATCGCGCGCGAGGGCGCGCTCCTCGGCCGTCCGCGGGTGCGGACCCTCTTCTTCGGTGGCGGGACGCCGAGCCTGCTCGAGCCCGCCGAGACCCTGGCCCTCGCCGACGCGCTCCGGCGCGCATTCGCTCTCCGCCCGCGAGAGGTGACGCTCGAAGCGAACCCGGCGACGCTCGACCGCGCGCGCCTGGAGGCCTGGCTGGCGCTCGGTCTGACGCGCCTCTCGCTCGGCGCGCAGAGCTTCGACGCGACCGGCCTGCGGGCGCTCGGGCGGACGCACCAGCCGGAGGACTCCGCGGCCGCGGTCCGCGTGGCCAGGGAGGCCGGGCTCGACCTCAATCTCGATCTCATCTTCGGCTGGCCGGGGCAGACGATCGCCGCGTGGGAGCGCGATCTGGCGACGGCTATCGCTCTAGAGCCCGATCACGTCTCCTGCTATCCGCTCGAGCTGCGGCTCGACCCCGACGGGTCGATCCCGAATTGGCCGGGAGGTGGATGGGCGGTCCTCGAGCGCTGGCGCCGGGCTGCGGGTGCCGCACAGCCCGATGACGCGGGTATCGCCCGGATGTACCGGGTGGCAGAGCGCTCGCTCGGTCGTGCCGGCTACCGGCACTACGAGATCGCGAACTGGGCGCGGCCGGGGAAGGGCTCGCTCCACAACCTTGGCTACTGGCGCGACCGCGACTGGCTCGGTGTCGGGGCCGGGGCGCACACGCACCTCGCGGGCGCGCGCTCGGCGAACCCCGCTGACCTGCGGTCATACATCTTGCGCGTCGAGTCCGGAGCGGAGCGAGCCGTGGACGAAGACGCCGATCCATCGACCGAGGCCGCCATGCTCGCTCTGCGTCTCGACTCGGGCCTCGATCTCGAGCGCTACGAGGGGCGCTTTGGCGCGAGTGCCGCCACGCGGGTGCGAAGCGCGTTACGAGAGGTCGAACCTGCGCACCTCGTCCAGATGAGGGGTCGTCACGCGCGCCTCACCGCACGTGGCCGGTTGCTTGCGAGCGAGGTCTTCGTCCGCCTGCTTCCCTAGCGCGACACGCGTGCTTGCTATGCCGCGCGGAATTCGATATGCATCACGCGACAGCTCCACCGATTTTTGGGGAGGAACCATGAAGGAAGACGAAGGCACCGATTGGTCCGCGCAGAAAGAGCCCGGCTCGGTCTGGCCCGCACCGATGCCAGCGAGCCCCACGCCACCTCCGCCCTCGCCGATGAGCGGCTCATCGTCCAGCGGCGGCGGTCGCAAGACGACCGCGCGTCGCAAGACGACGAGCGCGGCCGGACGGAAGACCACCGCGAAGCGCCCGACCGCGCGTCGCAAGACGACGGCGAAGCGCACCACCGCCAAGCGGAGCACCGCGAAGCGCGCTACCGCGAAGCGCAGCACGGCAAAGCGCGGCACGGCGAAACGAAAGACCACGACGCGCCGCCGCACCGCCGGGCGCTCGACCGCGAAGCGCGCGACGCGCTCTTCGACACGCAAGAAGCGCCGCTAGAAGAGGCGTGAAGGTCTGAAAGAGGAAGGGCACGCCGTGCGGCGTGCCCTTCCTTCTAGTTGCGCTTCCCTCGGCCCATCCCAGGTTTGCGCCCGTGATTTGCCTTCTTGCTTCGCCAGCCCAGCTTTCCGATGGTTTTCTGCTTTTTCTGCCCCTTACCCACGCGTCTGCCCTCCAGTGAATAAATGGAGCTGCAGCGCGCGCGTCGGCGGCGCGATGAGCTCGGTCACAAGCCATTGTGCGACCGAATCCGATGCGGCGTCCTCGGGAAGTCCGACGCGGATCCGAGCGGTCCCGACATGACGGCGGACCGTACGTGCGTCCACGCCGAGCGTCGCGGCCGTTTCGACGAGCGAACGTTCCAGCACGTCGCGGAGGACGAACGAGCCGAGGTCCGTACCGCGGAGCGCGTACCGACCGACCAGGTCGCGGAGACCTGCCGCGAAGAGCCGGCCGCTCTGGACCGCGTCTCGGATGGCGTTCGCGGTCTCGCCGTCGAGCTCGCCGATCCGCAGGAGCGCGGTGACCTCCGCGGTCGGAAGCCGGCGGGCGTTCTCGAGGCTCGCGATGAACCTCTGGACGACGACGTCGTCGGCGACGATCGGACGCGTTCCCTCACGCGTCAGCGATCCCGCCGCGGCAAGCGCCGCGGCGAGCGCGCGCCGCAGACCATCGAGGTCCGCGAACTTGACGACCTCGACGACCGCGGGATTTCCGAGCAGAAGACGGGAGATCGGCCGATCGCGCTCGGCGACGATGATGACCGGGACGGCGTGCTCGCGAGCCAGCTCCACCTCTATGCCGACACCGAACGACGGAATGCCGGCGTACGCGATAAGGACCGCCGCGTTCGTCACGTGCGTGCGGTCGATCTCATAGACGGCGCGCGGATCGAGATGCGCTGCCGCGACCGGATCGGTGACGCGGTGTGGAAGATAGGGGCGCAGTCCGGCGGCTCCGGCGATCTCGGCCAACAGCTCGTAGAACAGCTTTGTTCGCGGCGCATCCTCGAGGGCGGTCAGGGCGCCCGAGATGTAGGCCTCGCCGGAAGCGACCTGAGTCTTGTCCGTGGATTCGTCCATGGGCCGCTCATGATGCTTGGCGCGTCAAGTTGCGCACGTAGAATCCGGCGGATGCCCGAGCAGCGCGTGTCCGAGCACCTTCGGCGCCTACCGCTCTTCTCACGGCTCCCAGACAGCGAGCTCGCGGAGCTTGCCGACCGCGTCCGCACGAAGAGCTTCAAGCGCGGCGAAATGATCTTCCGCAAGGACGACCCCGGGACGCACCTGTACATGGTTCTCGAGGGCGGGGTGAAGATCGCGCTGCCCGGCGAGTTTGGCCAGGAGGCCCTGGTCGCGATCATGCGCCCGGGCGAGTTCTTCGGCGAGCTCGCGCTGTTCGATCGCAGCCCGCGATCCGCCAGCGCGACCGCGATGGAAGACACCCGGGCGGCGCTGCTCGCGGGGGACGACTTCCTGGCGTATCTGGAGTCGCACCCGGCCTCGTTTCGAGTCGTCCTGGAGACCCTCGCCAAGACCATCCGCCGGCTGTCCGATCGGGTGGAGGACCTGATCTTTCTCGACGTGCCGAGCCGTGTCGCCAAGTACCTGCTCGACCTGGTCCGCTCGAATGGCGACGGGGGGAACGAGCTGACCCTAACGCAGGACGAGCTTGCTGCGTTCATCGGCGCATCGAGGGTGTCGGTGAACCGGGTGCTCGGCGATCTCGAGCGTCGCGAGATCATCTCGATCCGCCGCAGGCGCATCGCGATCAAGGACTCCGATCGCCTCGCGAAGGAGGTTCGCTTTTAGGTGAGGAACGAGCGAGGAGCGGCTTTGCCGCGACGAGTGAGTCGATCCTGCCGGAGGCGTGTCTCCGGCGAAGCCGGAGATTGATCTAGTGGCAACGGCCCGGAAGCGGCCGCTCATCCTGGTGGTCGAGGACGACCCCACGCTCGGCGACGTGATGCTGACCGCGCTCAAGGACGAGGGCCTCGACGCGAAGCTCGCCCACGATGGCGACGAGGCTATGCGCGACGTGGACGATCTCTCGCCGTCGCTCATGGTCCTCGACCTGATGATGCCGAAGCGCGACGGCTTCTCGGTACTCCGCGAGCTCCGCGCGGACGGCCGGATTTCAAACCTTCCGGTGATCGTCGTGACCGCGATCTTCGGCATGTCCGAGCGCCTGTACGCGACCGAGCTCGGCGCGGCGGACTACGTCACCAAGCCGTTCGAGCTCGACGACCTCGTCTCACGCGTCCGCGCGCTTCTCTCACCGACCGCCGCGTAGCTCTACGCGCGCGCGGGGACGATATCGCTCGTGCAGTGCGGGCAGCGCGTCGCCCCGAGCGGCAGGTCATCCGCAAGGCACCGCGGGCAGGACTTCGTTGGCGCGGCCTTTGGGATCATCGATCGCGCGATGAGGAATACGACGAAGGCGACGATGATGAACGTGACCACCGTGTTGATGAACACGCCGTAGTTGATCGTCGCCAGGCCCGCGTCCTGCGCCGCCTTGAGGCTCGCGGGGTGCTTTCCCGATAGGTCGATGAAGAGGTTGTTGAAATCGACCCCTCCGAAGAGCAGCCCGACCGGCGGTAAGAGGATGTCTTTGACCAGCGAGTTGACCACCGCGGCCAGTGCCACGCCGAGGATGAACGCGAGTGCCAGGGCGAGGACGTTTGCCTTGAGTAGGAACTGCTTGAACTCGGACAGCATCGAAGGAGCCTCCTGCGCCGGCTGAAAGAAGGTAACGGCAGGGGCCGTGCCAGCCCCCCGAGCGGGCAGGCGGAGGAACGTGTCTTGACGCCCTCCGACCGGCCCTGATAGGCTCTTAGCACTCTCAACGGGAGAGTGCTAATTGACCAATAGACCCGATTCTGCGCAATTTCCGGAGCTCGATCCGCGCGCCCAACAGGTGCTCGGCGCGGTCATACGCGAGTACATCGCGACCGCCGAGCCTGTGGCGTCCACCCAGCTCGTCCGCGGGTACAAGCTCGACGTTTCGCCGGCCACCGTCCGGAACGAGCTCGCGGCGCTCGAGGACGCGGGACTCCTCACGCACCCGCACACGTCCGCGGGGCGGGTACCGACTGATCTCGGCTACCGGTATTTCATCGAGACACTGATGCCGAGCCCGTCGCTAAGGACAGACGAGCAGGTCACCGTCTCGCACCAGTTCCAGCAGGCGCTACAGGACACCGCCGCGTGGCTGCGCGTCGCCGCGTCGAGCCTCGCTCGCCTCACCTCCGAGGCCTCCATCGTGACGCCCCCGGCGAGCAAGCGCACAACGCTTCGCCACGTCGAGGTTGTTCCGATCCACGAGCGGCGCGCGCTGCTCGTCGCGGTCGTGGACGGCGGCGCCGTGCGCCAACAGGTCCTCGAGCTCGGGACGGCGACGACGGCCGACCAGCTTCGGACCCTCTCGACAAGGCTGACCGAGTCGCTCGGCGGCGCGACCGCGACAAAAGTGCACGCTGCGGTCGCGGCCGAGAAAGGCGCCGACGCGGACATCGCGAGAGCGCTGGCCCGGATCCTCGAGGAGTACGACACGTCCGGCGCGCGTGAGCTGTACGTGGACGGGTTCCAGAACATCATGGCGCAGCCTGAGTTCGCGGAGAGCGACCGAAGCCGCGCGATGCTCAGCCTCTTCGAGGACCACACGCGCCTCGCGGAGATCCTGCCGCTCGACCTCGGCGACGGCGAGGTCCATATCACGATCGGCCGCGAGCACCGCCACGAGTCGCTCCGGGACTGCAGCCTCGTCATCGGCCGCTACGGCGCGACCGGCGACGTCGTCGGCTTCGTGGGCGTCGTCGGGCCCACGCGAATGGACTACGCGCGCTCGATCGGCGCGGTCCGCTACGTGGGGTCGCTCATGAGCGATCTCGTTCGAGTCATGGAGGGTCGGTAATGGACGACAAGATTCGCCGCGCCGAGGAGCTGCTACAGCAGCGCTCGCGCGAGCGGGCTGGAAACGGCCACACGAACGTGGATACGGAGGCCCAGGGGGAGGGGCCCCTGATGGGGCAGGGGCCCCAGGCCGCCGAGCAACAGCCGGCCGGGACCACCGGCGATCAGCGAACGGAAGAGCTCACGAACGATCTGAAGCGGATGGCCGCCGATTTCGCCAACTACCGCAAGCGCAATGAGGCCGAGCGGACCGAGTTTGCGAAGTTCGCGAAGTCGGATCTCATCTCGAAGATCCTCGACATCCTCGACGGATTCGATCGCGCGCTCGCGACCATCCCCGAGGAGCTCAAGCGCACGCCGTGGGTCGAGGGGATGTGGCTCCTCGAGCGGAAGCTGCGTGGGATCCTCGAGGCCGAGGGCTTGAAGCCCGTGGAATCGCTCGGGCTGCCGTTCGATCCGTATCAGCACGAGGCGGTCGCGCACATCCCATCGGACCAGCCCGAGGGCACGGTCATCGAAGAGCACCAGAAGGCATATCGACTACACGACAAGGTCATCCGCCCCGCTTTGGTCACGGTATCCAGTGGGAGCGAAGGCAAGGAGAAGAACTGAAATGGCAAAAGTCATAGGCATCGACCTGGGCACGACGAACTCCGCCATGGCGTACATGGAGGGCGGCGAGCCCACGATCATCCCGAACGCCGAAGGCGGACGGATCACACCGTCCGTTGTGGCGTTCAGCAAGAGCGGGGAGCGTCTCGTCGGCCAGGTCGCGAAGCGGCAGTCGATCACGAACCCCGACAACACGATCTACTCGGTCAAGCGCCTCATGGGCCGGCGCTTCACCGATCCCGAGGTCCAGCGGACCATGAAGATGGTCTCGTACAAGATCGAGCCGGCCCCGAACGGCGGCGTGCTCATCGGCCTCGGCATCGGCAAGAAGCTCACGCCGCCCGAGGTATCGGCGATGATCCTTCAGAAGCTGAAGACCGACGCCGAGGCCTATCTCGGCGAGAAGGTGACCCAGGCGGTCATCACCGTTCCGGCGTACTTCGACGACCAGCAGCGCCAAGCCACGAAGGACGCGGGTCAGATCGCGGGGCTCGAGGTCCTACGGATCATCAACGAGCCGACAGCGGCGGCGCTCGCGTACGGCCTCGACAAGAAGACGGACGAGCTCGTTGCCGTGTACGACCTAGGCGGCGGAACGTTCGACATCTCGGTGCTGCAGCTCGGTGAAGGCGTCTTCGAGGTGAAGGCCACGAACGGCGACACGCACCTCGGCGGCGACGACTTCGACCAGCGGATCATGGATTGGCTCGTCGAGGAGTTCAAAAAGGATCAGGGCATCGACCTGCGCAACGATCGTCAGGCCCTGCAGCGCCTCAAGGAGGCCGCGGAGAAGGCGAAGATCGAGCTCAGCTCGACGCAGCAGACGGAGATCAACCTCCCGTTCATCACCGCGGACCAGTCCGGTCCGAAGCACCTCGTCATCACCCTCACGCGGTCCAAGCTCGAGCAGCTCGTCGGAGATCTGGTCGAGAAGACCACGGGGCCGGTGCGGCAGGCGCTCAAGGATGCCGGCGTCACACCGGATCAGGTCAACGAGGTCGTGCTCGTCGGCGGACAGACGCGCATGCCGCTCGTCGTCGAGACCGTCAAGAAGCTCTTTGGCGGCAAGCAGCCGAACCAGAGCGTGAACCCGGATGAGGTCGTGGCCGTTGGCGCCGCGATCCAGGCCGGCGTTCTCAAGGGCGAGGTCAAGGACGTCCTTCTCTTGGACGTCACGCCGCTCTCCCTCGGCATCGAGACGCTCGGTGGTGTCGCCACCAAGCTGATCGAGCGGAACACGACCATCCCAACGTCGAAGTCGCAGGTCTTCACGACGGCTTCGGACGCGCAGACGCAGGTGGAGATCCACGTGACGCAAGGCGAGCGTGAGCTCGCCGGGGACAACAAGAGCCTGGCGCGGTTCATCCTCGACGGGATCCTCCCCGCACCGCGCGGGATCCCGCAGGTCGAGGTGTCGTTCGACATCGACGCGAACGGCATCGTCAACGTGAAGGCGCGCGACAAGGCCACCGGTCGTGAGCAGCACGTCACCATCACGGCATCGAGCGGTCTTTCAAAGGACGAGGTACAGCGCCTCGTCAAGGACGCCGAAACGCACGCCGAGGAAGATCGCCGCAACCGCGAGAAGATCGAAGCCCGGAACCAGGGCGACACGATGGCGTACTCCATCGAGAAGACGCTCCAGGATCTCGGCGAGAAAGTGCCCGCGGACACGAAGAAGGACGTCGAGGAGAAGCTCGCGGCGCTACGCGATGCTCTCAAGACGGACGATGTCGAGCGCATCAAGTCCGCGACGGAGGCACTCCGTGCTTCCTCTACGAAGATCGGCGAGATCATGTACCAGCAGGAGCAGGCGAAGCAGCAGGCCGAGCAACCGGGTCAGCCCGCCGCTGAGCAGCCCGAGGGCGAGCCTGCAGGCGCTGGTGCAAAGCACGACGGCGACACCATCGAAGGCGAATTTAAAGAGCAGAACTAACAGAGCGGCGCCTCTAACGTTGAAGACGGCGTGGTGTAAGCCGCGCCGTCTTTACTTTCGTGATGGTGCAAATTGCCTAGGGGGCGCCTGGACGTATGCTCGACGAGCAAGCGACAGGTATGGGTAGTTGGGGGCGTGTGGGGCATGAATAGCAATCTCGTCCAATTCATTTGCCGGGCGAAGGTCCACGTCGACGCCAGTCGGAACGCGACAGTTGCGGTCGGGAGCCCCGTCACGATCAACGAAGGTGCTTGGGCCTACTGCCCGGCTGGTGCCCGGAACGATCACGTGTGGGAAGCGATCGAGCCAGTGACACTCTCAGACCTGAAGCTGATCGAGATCGCTCGCCCGCGAGAGACGGCGCCCGAGGACTCGCGGAGCTAGGACCGAACCACCACGACCCCGACCATCCCGTAGGCCTCGTGCTGCGGGAAGTGGCAGATGAACGTGAGCGGTCCGGGCGTGTCGAATGTGAGCGTCGTCGTCTTCATGCTCATGGCAGGCAGCGAGACTTCGTTCGGTCGGTCGCCATGCACAGCCTCGGTGCCTGCCCGATGACGTGCGTGGAACGCCTCGTCGCCGATGAGCCACTCGTGCTCGATGGGGTCGTCGTTGATCAACGTGAAGGTGATCGGCACGCCCAGCGGGACCTCGATCTTCGTCTGGTCGAAGTGTGAGTAGTGGATGCGGATCCCGACGTGCGTCGAGAGCTGCGCCCCGTTCGCCGTCGTGCAGGCGCTCGCCGCGAACGCGGCGAGCGCCATTACGACGAGGATGCGGATGATCACCCGATCACCGGCTGCGACTTGCGGAGGAGGAAGATCGCGCCGAAGGCAGCGAGGGCAAGTCCGATGAGCGCGATCTGATCGCTCGTGGGTTGGCCTGAGGAACCGGTCACGTTCGCGGGCGCCTGCAGGCCGGCTGCGACGCGGGATGGGCTGGTGCCCTTCGCGTCTACGGCGAGGTCGTACGTGAGCTGGCTCGCGGATGCGTCGATCGCGATCTTCGAAAGCCATCCCGACTGCGGGACCCATTCCATGCCCTTGTCCGAGCGGAGGTCGTCGAGGAGCGAGGTCGTCGCGACCGCGCTGTGGTCGAGACGCATGCCGTTCGCGAATGGGTAGGGCAGGAGCGCGGGGCGCGAGTCCGTGAGGAGATACACGTCGGCATCGATGCGGTCGTCGGCGCTCTTGCCGAGACCGAGGATGCGGAGCGGCACCCACGGGTTCGCGGTGGGGATCGTCACGTGGACCGGCGTGCCGTCGCCGATCTGCTGCCCGCGAGCCTTCGCCGCGTCGGCGTCAAAGACCGCTGCGAGGAAGATCGGGCTGCGATTCGCGTAGAAGTCGAGAACCTCAGGTGCGGCCGGCGGAAGACGGAAGCCGTGATCGGTGGCCCACTGGCCCACCTGGGCGCCGCCGCCTTGCAGGACGGTGATGTCCAGCGCATCGATGCGCACTTCCAAGAGGACGATGGCCTTGTCTGCGGACCCGGCCGCGTTCGCCGAAAGGAGGGCGATGTCACGACGAACCGGAGTCGTCTCGCGGATGAGGCGCTGGAGCGTCCAGGCGCCGCCCTTTTCGACCTTGTCCGGGATGCCCGGGAGCGGGATGAGCGATCCGAACTGGCCCGAGCCGCCCGCGAACTGGAACGAAGTGACGTAGTGCTCGACTCCGTTGTGATAACCGGCGAACGTCGTAGTCCGTAACAGGTTGACTGCGCCGTTCGGGCCGATTAGGCCCGCGCAGGCCGCGGCCGGCTGCGTCGTGGCGATGAGTGCCGCGGCGACCGCGGCGAAACCCGCGAGGAACCGTCGCATACCAGCCTCCTCTCCGGCCTGGGCCGGGATGCTGGTAAGACGCCGGCCGCTCCCGGCGGTTCCCTAGCTGAAGCGGGCTGTAACCATCGCGAGGAGGATCAGGGCACCGATCGCGAGCTGGATGTACCCAAAACGGCGGATACGCGCGCCCAGCTGGGGCATCTGGGCGGCGGCCTCGGCGTCACCGCTCGCGGCACGCGGTCCGATCTCGACCAGCTGATAGGCCCAGCGCGCGATGGTCGCACGCGTCATCGCATAGACGCCGACCGCGAGGATGATCCCGGCGATCATCACCCACGACCACCGCGTGTCCAGGCGGCTCAGCTCCTGCGCGCGTCCGGAGACGAACAGATTGAGCAGTCCGGTGAGCATGGTGAGCTCGGCGACCCGGAAGATGTACGTGAACTGCCGCGGGACGAGGTTCGGCATGATCGCGCCGCGCGCGGCCGGCGGGGAGGCGAGAAGCGCCGGGAGCTGTACCAGGATCGTGTAGAACCCGCCCCCGATCCATAGAACACCGGCGGTTACGTGTAGCCACTGCACGCCGATGCGGAAGACCGCCTCCATCGCACCGGATAATGACAGGTGATGGCCACACAGACCGACTACTACGCGCTCCTCGGGGTCGCGCGCTCGGCGACGGACGAGCAGATCCGCAGCGCCTACCGCAAGCTGGCGCGGCAGTACCACCCCGACGTGAACAGCGCGTCCGACGCACCCGAGCGCTTCAAGGCGATCACCGAGGCGTACGAGGTGCTGACCGACCCGCAGCGGCGCCAGCGCTACGACATGTTCGGCTCCGCGACCGGCGGGCTCGGCGACTTCGGGATCGGCGATCTCTTCGAGACCTTTTTCGGGGGAGACCTCCGCCGGCGCGAGCCGCGCGGCCCGATGCGCGGCGCCGACCTGCGTATGGAGATCGAGATCGATCTTCTCGACGCCGTCCAGGGACGCGAGCGAGTCATCACGGTGCCGCGTCTCGAGGTCTGCGAGCGCTGCAACGGGAACGGCGCGGAGCCGGGCACATCGACGTCGACGTGCTCGACATGCAACGGTCGCGGCGAGGTTCGCCAGGTCCAACAGTCGGTGTTCGGGCGCTTCGTGAACGTCTCGACCTGTCCGCGCTGTGGCGGCGCGGGCAAGACCGTCGACCAGCAGTGCACTCGCTGCCGCGGTGAAGGCCGAGAGCGCAAGGATCGCGAGATCGGGCTCACGATCCCGGCGGGCATCGACGACGGCCAGCAGCTGCGAGTCGCCGGCGAGGGCGAGGCCGGCATGCGCGGCGGCCCGACCGGCGACCTCTACGTACTCATCCGTCTCAAGGAGCACCAGCTGTTCCGGCGAGAGGGTGACGATCTCGTGCACCTCGCGCGGGTCTCGCCCGCGCAGGCCGCGCTCGGCGACGAGATCACCGTCCCGACGATCGAAGGCGGCGAAGCGAAGCTGCGCGTCCCCGCCGGAGCGCAGCACGGGCAGATGGTCCGTGTCCGCGGCAAGGGCGTGCCGCACCTCGGCGGCACCGGCCGCGGCGATGAGCTCGTGTACCTGGACGTGGTCGTCCCACGCACCCTGACGAAGGAGCAGCGCCGTCTGTACGGTCAGCTGAGGGACACGGAAGGCCCCACGTCGCAGGACGGCGATTCGCCGGATCTCTTCGGACGCATCAAAGATGCGATGGGCGGCAGCTAGCACGGCGCGCGCTCATATCCGCTGGCTCGAGATCGCCGTTCCCGCGCACGCGGAGGCGGTCGAAGCGGTGAGCGAGATCCTCAGCCGATACGGGCACAACGGCATCGCGGTCGAGGTTCCCGTCGCGCCGCGCGGGGGCGCCGATCACATCGTGAAGGCGTACCTCGTCGAAGACGTGGATGCAGCGGCGAAGGTCGCGGACGCGCGTGACGCGCTCGGCCACCTGCAGGCGTTCGGTCTCGGACCGATCGGGGAGCTCGCGGTCCGCGTCGTCGAGGACGAGGACTGGCTCGAGGCATGGAAGGCGACGGTCACGCCGATCCGCATCGGCAGATTTCTCGTCCGGCCGACGTGGTCCGACGCGCAGCAGGACGGCGCGATCACGATCGCGCTCGATCCCGGTATGGCCTTCGGCACCGGGCTGCACCCCACGACGCAGCAGTGCCTGGAGGCGGTCTCGTACCTCGATCTCGAAGGGCTGCGCGTTCTCGACGTCGGTACGGGTTCGGGAATTCTCGGGATCGCGGCCGCGAAGCGCGGTGCGCGAGAGGTCGTAGGCGTCGACACCGACCCGCTCGCGGTCCGCGCCGCGCGAGAGAACGCCGACGCCAACGGAGTCGCGATCGACGCGCGAATCGGCTCCGCCGCGGACGTCGATGGAACCTTCGACGTGGTGCTCGCGAACCTCGTCGGTCCGGTCCTCGTGCAGGTCGCGCCGCATCTGCGCGCGCGGCTTCAGACGTCCGGTTCCCTCGTCGCTGCCGGCATCACAACGCAGGCGGAGCGCGACGTGCTCTCGGCGTTCGTCGCGGAGGGGCTCGGCGTCGTCGACCGTGACGAGCGCGCCGATTGGGTCCGGCTCGTCATGACCGCGTGACTCACCGCTTCTTCGTTGACGAGGACGTTGCCGAGGAGGTCGTGGTCGGTGGAGAGCAGGCCCACCAGATCGCGAACGTCCTGCGCCTCGGACCCGGCGATCAGATCATGCTGGTCCGAAACGACGTCGAGTCGCTCGTCGCCATCCAGAGCGTTGACGCCGGTCAGGTGCGAGGGCGCTGCCTCTCGAAGCGCGCGGTCGGCACGGAGCCGCGCGTTCGCCTCTCGGTCGCCCTCCCGATCTTGCGCGGAGACCGAACCGAAGAAGTGATCGAGGCCGTGACGCAGCTCGGGGTCTCGCGGATCGTGCCATTCGTGTCTGAGCGCTCCGTGGTGCGGTCGCTCGCCGACTCGAAGCGCGAGCGTTGGGCCCGAGTCGCCCGCGAGGCTGCCGAGACCGCGCGTCGCGGCCGCATCCCCACGATCGATGAGCCGCGCAAATGGGACCAACTCTTCGACGCGCTCGACGCCCCGGTGCTCGTCGCGTGGGAGAGCGAGGTGCTCGTGAAGCTGCACGACGCCGTGCCGAACACGGCGCAGCTATCGCTGGTGATCGGTCCAGAAGGCGGTCTCTCGATGGAGGAAGTCGCGCTGGCAAAGGAGCACGAGGCGGTCACCGTATCCCTGGGTCCGCGCAATCTGCGGAGCGAGATCGCGGCGATCGCCGCAGTCGCGCAGGTGATGGCGATCCTCGACAGCTAGCGAAGGGCGAGGGGAATCAGATCGCCACCAGGCCGCGCTCCTGGAGCTCACTTCGATCGAACAGCGCGCGATTGACGATCACCTTGATGGCCGGCGCGCCCGTCGCGAGGTCCTCTCGGATACCCGCAGTCAGGCGACGCAGCACAACGAGGCCAAGAGCGCCCAGGCCGGCGAGGACCGTTGGCGTCACCCCCTCCTGCTCCCAGATCACCGCTGAGAACACTCCGTACGAGAGGAGATTCGCCACCGGCAGAAGACGCCGTGGCTTAGGCCGCACCGTGATGCGAAAGACAGCGGCGACGATCACCGGAATCCACGCGATGAAGAACGCGATGAAATCGGCGGCAAGCTCAAACCCCCATGCCGTTGCGTTGGCGCGACCACCATCGAACTGATGGAAGATTGGCCACATCTGTCCCGCGATCGCCGCGAGGCCGCAGAGGAGCTGCGTCTCGACCGGGAATCCGAGCTGGCGCGTGATGACGACCGCGGCGAAACCCTTGGCGCCGTCGAGCAGGCCGCCCGCGATGCCGTGCAACGGCGTGATCGCCTTTGCGAGGTTCGACCCGCCCAGCTTGTGCGCGCCGAAAGCGCGCAGGTCGACGCCCTTCGCTCGCGCGATCCAGTACGGGAACGAGATCGACGCGAGGACGTAAGAGGCCACGATGGCCACGGCGTCGAGCACGCCGGTAATGTACGGACATGGATCGGCGGGTCACCATCGTCGAGCCGAAGGCGAGCTGGCCCACCGAGTTCGACGCGATCTCGAGCGCCATACGAGCCGCGCTCGGAGCGCTGGCGCTCCGTGTCGACCACATCGGCTCGACATCGGTCCCGGGCCTGCCTGCCAAGGACGTCATCGACGTTCAGCTCACCGTCGCCGCGCTCGACCGCGATCGGCTCGTTCCGGCGCTCGGGCGCGCGGGGTTCGTGGAGCAACCGATCGGAGCGGATCATCGCCCGCCAGGCGCGACGGGCTCGGATGACGACTGGCGGAAGCTCTTCTTTCAACCGCAGTCAGGGCGGCCGGTGAATCTGCACGTCCGCGTCGCAGGCCGGCCAAATCAGCGGTACCCCCTGCTCTTCCGCGACTACCTGCGAGCCCATCCGGACTCCGCGGCCGCGTACGCGACGCTCAAGCAGGCACTCGCCGCCCTCAACATCGATCGCGGCGTCTACGCGGACGTGAAAGACCCGGCGTGCGACCTGATCTTCATCGCCGCGGAGGAGTGGGCGTCGCAGACTGGCTGGGCCGTTCGGTAAACATGCGCATCTTTACCGAGAGGCGATTCCATCTATTATTCGAGTGTCCGGCCTCTGCGGGGCCGGTTTCCTTTTGAAAAGAAGGCGGGGTGAACAGTAACCGTTGTCGGAAGTGATCATTGGTGAAGGCGAGTCTTTTGAGGCAGCGCTTCGCCGATTCAACAAGAAGATCCAGCAGGCCGGGATTCTCGCGGAGGCCCGCCGCCGCGAGTTCTACGAGAGGCCTGCAGCACGTCGCAAGCGCAAGGAAGCGAAGCGCCGCAAGCGCTGACGCGGAGCTAAGCGCGTAGGCGCGCAATTGAAGCAGCGGCTCGAGAGCGATCTCAAGGCCGCTATGCGTTCGGGCGAGACCCTTCGCCGTGACACCGTGCGCTTTCTCCTCGCCGCGATACAGACCGAGGAGAAGGCACGGCTCGGCTCTGCGGTGGACAAGCTCGTGGCCGAGGGCAAGGACGAGACCGCGCGCCAGGCGTGGCTCGCGCAAAACAAACCGAGTGGCCTCGACGATGTCGCGGTTACCGACGTGCTCACGAAGCAGGCGAAGATGCGCCGCGATTCGATCGAAGCATTTCGCAAAGGCGAACGGCCCGATCTCGTGCAGAAAGAGGAGAAAGAACTGGCGCTCATCAGCGCGTATCTACCCGCGCAGCTCGACGAGGCGAAGATCCGGGAGATCGCGACGCGTGTCATCAGCGAGACCGGTGCGAAGGGTCCGCAGGACACGAAGATCGTGATGCCGAAGGTCATCGCCGAGACGAAGGGCCGCGCCGACGGCAAGGTCGTGTCCGGCGTCGTCGCCGCGCTCCTGAAGGAGCGGGCGTCGTGACCGCGGCGGGCTCGCAGATCACGATCCTCATTCCCGATCCCGACGAGATGATGTTCGTCGCGGGAGACAACGAGGCGAATATCGACCGCATCGAGCGGGAGTTCGGCGTGAAGATCATCTCGCGCGGCGCAGAGCTTCGCATCAGCGGCGAGGCGCCGGCGGTGGCGCGTGTCGGCGATCTCGTCGGCGCGATGCGCACTCTTTCCGGGCGCGATCAGTCGCTCCGCAAGCCCGCGCTCGAGCGGCTCATCGGGGACGCGAAAGAGGCGCCGGTCGCGCCCCCGTCGGAGATGCGCGACGTCGTCGCGACGTCGGTCCGTGGTAAGCGCATCGTGCCGCAGTCTGAGAACCAGCGTCGCTACATCGAAGCGATCCGCAAGCATGACCTGGTGTTCGCTATAGGTGTCGCCGGCACCGGGAAGTCGTATTTGGCTGTCGCGATGGGCGTCGCCGCCCTGCGCGATCGAAAAGTGAGCCGGCTCATTCTCACGCGCCCCGCCGTGGAGGCCGGGGAGCGCCTCGGGTTCCTTCCCGGCGATCTGCAGGAGAAGATCGACCCGTACCTCCGCCCGTTGTACGACGCGCTGTACGAGCTCATGCCGCCGGAGCGCTTCGCGCGGGCGACGGAGCGCGGCGAGATCGAGGTCGCGCCGCTGGCGTACATGCGTGGCAGAAGCCTTAATGAGGCATTCATCATCTTGGATGAGGCCCAGAACACGACCGCGGCACAGATGAAGATGTTCCTCACGCGACTCGGGTTCGGCTCCCAGGCCGTCATCACCGGCGACGTCACGCAGATCGACCTCGCCGGCGACCGCAGCGGCCTGGTCGTGGCACGCGAGATCCTGAAGGACGTCGAGGGGCTCGAGTTCGTCGACTTCGACGAGCGCGATGTCGTCCGCCACGAGCTCGTCGCACGGATCGTCCGGGCGTACGATCGCTTCGAAAAGGGGAACGCCCCGAAATGATCAGGCGGCTGCAGGTAAGCGACCCGAGGTTCGCACGGCTGCGAGCGGCCGTGCGTACCGACCCGCGCGCGCGAGCGACGGCCTTCGTCGTGATCGCGGGCGTCCTCACCGCCATCGCGCTACTCATCGCGCCGCCGGCGACGGTCACGTACAACGTCGGCGCGGTCGCCGATCGCGCGATCCGCGCGCCCCGGAGCGTGTCGTTCGTCTCGGAGTCCCTCACCGAGGCCGAGCGCAACAAGTCCGAGGCTGCCGTCCAGAAGCAATTCACGACGGACCCGGCCATCGTCGCAACCGCGAGCACGCGGATCGCGAACGTGACGAGCGCGATCGGTCGAATCCGCGCCGAAGCCGCGCTGGGCCGCGACCAGAAGATCACCGCCCTCGCGCGTCTTCCGGACGTCGCGCTGTCGACGGCGATCGCGACCGACATCGCGGACATGACTCAGCCCGAATGGGACATGGTGGCCGCGGGCCTCGACAGCGCGCTCCGAACGCTGTACGCACAAGGCATACGGGCCGAGCAGCTCGACGCGGTCAAGGTCGATGCGGTGAAGGCCCTGCCCACCGGTTGGACCGAGCGGCAGAAGCGCGCCGGCGCCGAGATCCTTAAGCAGAACCTCGACGTCAACGTGAAGGTCGACGAGCTCGCCACGAGCCTCGCACGGCAGGACGCTCGAAGCGGCGTCACGCCCGTGCAGGTCCAGGTGACCGCCGGCGAGGTGGTCGTCCGCGACGGCGAGGTCGTGAGTGGCCTCGAGGTCGAGAAGCTTCGCGCGCTCGGGCTCGCCAATGAAGGCAACGACTGGCGGGCGGCGATGGGGCTCATCCTCTGGTCGTTCCTCATCGCCGGTGTGCTCGCGCTCTTCTTCGAGCGCCATGCGCCGGAGGCGTGGCTCGAAGACCGCAAGATGATCCTCGTCATCCTTTCGCTCGTCGCGCTGACCGCCGCAGGGCGCGCGCTCGTTCCGGGGCACACCGTCGCGGTGTACTTCGCGCCCTTCGCGGCGATCGCGATGATGCTCACCGTCCTCGTCGGGGGCCGGACCGCGCTCGCGACGCAGATAGCGGGCGCGCTCCACGTCGGGATCATGTCGAGCCAGGTCGAGCTCGTTGCCTACGTCCTCGTGCCCGCGCTGCTCGGTATGGCCGCTGTCCGTCGCGCGACCACCGCGCGGGAGTTCGCCGTGGGTGCGGTCGCGGTCGCGGCGGGAGCCGTCGGCGTGATCCTCTCTTTCGTCCTCGTAAATCGCGCGGCGGATCCGCTCGGCATCGCGCAGCTTCTGTCGGGGGCGCTGGTCAGCGGGCTCGGTTCGGGACTGCTCGCGTTCGCCGGGATGGCGATCCTCGGTCACGTCTTCGGGATTTCGACGGTGTTCGAGCTGCGCGAGCTCGGCGACCCGAACCATCCGCTCCTCCGTCAGCTCCTGTTGCGGACGCCCGGCACGTATCACCACTCGCTCCTCGTCGGGAACCTCGCGGAGCGCGCGGCCGAGGTGATCGGCGCGGACCCGCTCGTCGCGCGCGTCGGGGCGTACTACCACGACATCGGCAAGATGCGGAACCCGACGGCGTTCATCGAAAACCAGACCGCGGGCCACAACCCGCACGACGAGCTCGATCCGCTCGTCTCGGCGGGCATCGTCGTTGCGCATATCAAGGACGGCCTCGCGCTCGCGGATCGCTACCGGCTGCCAGCTCGCATCCGCGAGATGATCCCGGGGCACCACGGCACGAGCCTCGTGAAGTACTTCTTCCAGCTCGCGCAGCAGCGCGGACAGGCGCCCGACGAGCGCTCGTACCGCTATCCCGGTCCGCGCGCGCAGAGCAAGGAGGCCGGGATCGTCATGCTCGCCGACGGAACCGAGGCCTCGGTGCGATCGCTCAGCGAGAAGAATCCCGAGACGATCCGCGGGATGGTCGACCGCATCATCGACGAGCGCGTCGCCGACGGGCAGCTCGACGAATGCGACCTTACCTTTCGCGACGTCCAGCGCATCAAGGACGCGTTCTGCGAGCTCCTCCTCGGCGTGTACCACGAGCGCATTCCGTACCCTGAGGACCGCATCACCCGCATCAAGCCCGCCGCGAGCGGCTAGCGGCGTGCGCATCGCCATCGCCGGCGAGGCGCCCTGCCATCTCGCCCCCATCCGCAGAGCGATCCGTCGCGCAGTGGCGCCGTACAGACTTCCGCGCGATGCCGAAGTGCAGGTTGCATTTATCTCGGACGAGGAGATGCGCAAACTCAACAAGCGCTTCCGCCGGATCGACAAAACGACCGACGTGCTCTCCTTCGGTGAGGCCATCCCGGTCCGCGACCGCGGCGCCCCGGCGGTCGCCCACATCGAGCGGCGCAGGCCGGAAAACGGCGGGCGTTTCGACCTTGGCGACCTCCTCATCAGCCCGGAGCAGGCGGCAAAGCAAGCCAGGCGCCGCCGGAAGCCGGTGGTGGAGGAAGTTGCTTTCCTGGCGGCCCACGGCGTGCTTCATCTATTGGGTTATGAGGACGAGACACCGGCTGGCTACCGCGAGATGCGGAGGCTCGGGCAGGATGCGGCGAGTAAGAAGTCGGCTAAGTGATGAACCAAGCGCAACGGTCAACCGTTACCTCTGGTGGGTGCGCACGGTTGGCCTCGCCATCGCCGTCTGCCTCGTCATCGCCCTCTCGCTGCCTGCCCCGGCCCGGGCGAGCACGGCGGAGCTCGTCCAGCAGCTCGATGGTCTGATCTCGTCCTTCCCCGGCGGCGCGGGCATCTGGATAGCCGATCCGGCCGTTGCAAAACCCCTCTACACGCACGACCCGGACGAGCCGGTGATCGCCGCGTCGCTTTACAAGCTTGGCGTGCTCGCGGAGGCGGAACGGCGAGTCGACGCGGGCGAGCTCCATTACAACGACACGATCACCATCGAGCCCGAGGACATCACCGCCGACGGGTCGTTCGAGGACGCGGGCACGCAGCTCACGCTCGACGAGGCGCTCGAGGTCATGATCACGATCTCGGACAACGGCGCGGCAATGGCGCTGTGGCGCATCCTCGGCGGCGCGAACATCGACGCCACCCTCGTGAAGGCCGGCGTCGGCGACTTTCACGTGGCCTTCGACGACACCGAGGACAACTGGGCGACGCCGCACGGGATCGGCACGTTCTTCACGCTTCTCGCGAAGCGCCAGCTCATCTCTGGGGCGGCGTCCGATCGGATGCTCGCGCGACTCGAGCGCCAGCAGATCAGCGACCGTCTCCCCGCACAGCTCCCACCTGGGGTCGTCGTCGCCCACAAGACCGGCAATCTCGTAGGCATCGTGCACGACGCGGGGATCATCTACACGAAGAGCGGCCCGCGCGTCGTCGTCGCGATGACCTGGGACGCCTTCGACGAAGACGCCGCGAGCTTCATCTCGTCGATCGGCTCGCTTGTGTACAGCGCGAACCTCGAACCGGCCGCGAATGCGCGCTACCAGGTCTCGAGGACGGCGATCGCCGCGGACGTTGGTACCGACAGTCGCGTGACCGTGCCCATCACGAACACCGGCACGCGCGCGTGGACCTCCACCGGCGCGGCCGCTATCGGTCTCATCTGGGAGCTGCGCGATAGCCAGGGCACCGTGCTCGCGAGCTCCGCGAAGCCGCAGCCGCTCCCCGCGCTGCAGCCGAACCAGACACAGAGCGTCGGCATCGCGATCTCCGTTCCGAAGGAGCCGGGAACGTACGCGGTGGTCCTCGGCCTGACCGACGCGAGTGGCGCGTCCCTCACCTCCGCCGGCGCCGCGACAGCGACATTCAGCATCCGCGCTCACCTGCCGTACGTGATATCGGCGCAAATCGAAATGCCGCGCACGCTCCACCGGGGCGAGGCCTCGCTCCTCGTGGTGAACTACGGCGCGCTTGCCGGTGAGGTGGATCGTCCGCTCTCAGTCGGTTGGCGCATCGTCGACCGCAACAACAGCCGCACGGTGCAGCAGGGCTCGAGTCCGGTGGGAACCTTCAAGACCGGTGTGAGCGGGACGTTCTTCGCGGCATTCGTAGCACCGAACGCGCTGGGCACGTACCGGCTCACCTACGAGCTTCGCGACGGGTCGGTCTCGGTGAGCGAGCCGGTCACGACGACGGTGGAGATCGTCGGTCCGCGTACCTATCCCGACGAGGGCATCCCGCTTCCACCCTCGCAGGCCCGCGTGGCGCCCGCTCCGCGATTCGACGTGCCGACGATCACGATCCCGAAGCCCTCGATCGAGATCCCATTCCTCCGCGGAAAGACGCCTACCCCGTCGCTCGCGCCGTAGTCGCAAGCCGGTAGGAGTTACCGGCTTACGACGATCGTCGCCAGGTATCCGTAGGAACGATCATCAACCTCGCCGGCGGAAGATGGCCGACGCAGCGACCGCGCACACTGCCGCCAAGATCACGCTAGCGACAGCCTCATCTACGACCCGAAGTTCCTCGACATCGAGCGTGACGACGATGTCGCGTTCATCCAGATCACGTTCAGCGTCGGCCGCCCGGTCGAGAAGAAGCAGCTGCTCCACAGGCGGATCGCCGAGCTGTTCGAGCAGAACCCGGGCATCCGTCGCCAGAACGTCGTGATTCAGCTCACCGAGGTGGATCGCGCCAAATGGTCGTTCGGCAACGGCGAGGCGCAGTACGTCCCGAAGTGAACGCTCGTAGGCAGTCGACGTCTATCATCGCCGTCGTGCCAGCGACGGCGAGATACGGCTCCTGGCGGTCGCCGATCACGGCCGAGCTCCTGACGCGCGGGCAGATCTCCTTCAGCTATCTGACCGCGACGGACGGCACGCTGTATTGGGTCGAGAACCGCCCGCATGAGGACGGGCGGGCTGTCCTCGTCAGACGCGGGTCAGATGGCCGCGTCGCGGACGCTATCCCACGCGAGTTCAATACCCGCACCCGAGTGCACGAGTACGGCGGCGGCGCCGTTGCGGTCCGCGGGAAGACGGCAGTCTTCTCGAACTCCAAGGACCAGCGCCTCTATCGCGTGTCAGGCGACGGCGCGCCCACGGCGATCACGCCCGAGCCGCCGACTCCGGCGTCTCATCGTTACGCCGATGGCGTTATCACGCCGGACGGCACCGCTTTCGTCTGCGTCCGCGAGCGGCACGAGTCCGACGGCGTCGTGAACGAAATCGTCTTCCTCCCGCTAGATGGATCCGCTCCGCCACACACCCTCGCATCGGGCCACGACTTCTTCTCGACACCCCGGCTCTCGGCAGATGGCCGGCACCTGACCTGGCTCGCGTGGGACTACCCGAACATGGCGTTCGACGGGACGCAGCTCTACGTGGCCGAGCTACGGCGAGACGCGACGCTCTCCGAGGTGCGCCAGATCGCGGGCGGTCGGGACGAGTCGATCTTCCAGCCGTCCTGGAGTCCCGACGGCATGCTGTATTTCGTGTCCGATCGCACGGGATGGTGGAACCTCTATCGGGCCCGGGACGGTGAGGTGGAGCCGCTCGCGCCGATGAACGCCGAGTTCGGACTTGCGCCGTGGGTCTTCGGTCAGTCCACATACACCTTCCTTAGCGACGGGCGCATCGCGTGTTTTTACACGCGCGACGGCCGCCACCACCTCGCACTAGTCGATGCCTCGAGCAAGCAGGTCGTCGACTTCGCCCCTGAGTTCACCAACGTGTCGCACCCCGCGTCGCTCGGCAAGCGCCTCGCGTTCATCGGTGGGGGCGACGCGCGCGCTCAAGCGGTCATCGCGCTCGATCCGGTCACGGGGTCAAGCGAAGTGATCCGATCTAGCGTCACCGACGAGATCGATCCGAGGTACATCTCGGAGGCGCGCTCGGTCGAGTTCCCCACCGAGGGTGGGCGCACCGCCCACGCGCTCTTCTACGAGCCGCGGAACCCGGAGTTCGTCGGCCCGAAAGAGGAGCGTCCCCCGCTTCTCGTGATGAGCCACGGGGGTCCTACGGCGATGTTCCTCGCCTCTCTCAGTCTCGAGTTGCAGTTCTGGACGAGCCGCGGGTTCGCGGTCGTGGAGGTCAACTACGGCGGCAGCACGGGATACGGGCGCGAGTACCGGGAACGCCTCAACGGCCAATGGGGTGTGGTCGACGTCGCCGACTGTGTCAACGCGGCCCGCTACCTCGCGGACAGCGGCGCAGTGGATGGCCAGAGGCTCGCGATCCGGGGCGGGAGCGCCGGCGGCTACACGACGCTCTGCGCGCTTGTGTTCACCGACGTGTTCGCTGCGGGTGCCAGCTACTTCGGCGTCGCGGACCTCGGGAGCCTCGCGCGCGACACGCACAAGCTCGAAGCTCACTACTTCGACAAGCTCGTTGGTCCCTTGCCGGGAGCTGAAGAGACTTATCGGGCTCGCTCGCCGGTGAACTTCTTCGATCGCCTTGAAAGTCCTCTGATCATCTTCCAAGGCCTCGACGACAAGGCCGTTCCTCCGGCTCAGGCGGAGATGATGGTCGCCGCGCTCAAGCGCAAGGGCATCCCCTTCGCCTATCTCTCGTTTGAAGGTGAGGGCCACGGGTTCCGGAAGGCCGAGACGATCAAGCGTTGCTTCGGGGCCGAGCTCTTCTTCTACGGCGAAGTGCTCGGTTTCCCGCTGGGTGAGAACGTCGAGCCAGTCGAGATCGAGAATCGGGCGGCAGCTCCTGCAATGAGGTGAAATTGAAGAGCTGAGGCACGCGCTCCGTGCCGCCGAAGCCCGCGGCGGGGCTCGACCGGATCGAGCGGTGCCTGGCAAGTAATCAGGTTCGCGAGCTGAAGGACCGGCTACCGCCAGCGGACGAGGATGTTCTCCCGCTGGAACGCGAGCCGCGCGAACCAAAACACCGCGATGTCGAGGATGATCAGAACGATCGTCATCTCCAGAAACGCGCCGTTGTCGAGGATCACGCGGCCCGTCACCTGCGCGATCCCGAGCCCGACCACGGGCACCACGACGAGACCACCGATCTGCTGCGCCACACGCACGTCGTTCACTCGGGTCGAGATGAGGATCCCCAGGTTCACCGAGAGCAGCGTGAGGAGCGGAACGAGGACGACGATCGCGAGGATCCACCGCGGCGCGGTCACGGCGTTCACCGCGGCGCGCGAGCCGATCGCGATCACCGTCGCGAGGTAGATCCCGTACGCGGCCCAGGTCACGATCACGCTCGGGATCGTCGAGGCGAGGCTCTTCGCGAACAGAAGGTCGCCGACGCCAACCGGCGTCGCGAGCAGAGGCTCGAGTGTGCGCGCCGCCTTTTCGCCGATGACCGAGTAGATCGCCATCGTGAGCGGCACGACCGTCGGGATGAGCATGAACAGGATCAGGAAGTACGTCGCGATGAAACCCTGCACCGCTTCCTTCGGATCGAGGCCCGCGACCGCCGGCGCCGACGCGTAGAGGGCCTGCACGTCCCGATCGCTCGGCGGGTTGACGGCCGCCGCGGCGACCGCTCCGATGCCGGCGATGAGGATGACGACCGGCGGTAGAAGGGTCATGCCGACGAGGAGCTTGTTGCCGAGGGCCTCGCGCCACTCGCGCACGCAGACCGCGCGCACGAGCGTCGGCCGGGCGGGGCTCGCGGCGAGCACGGCGGCGGTCATTCGATGGGCTCCACTATTTTCAAATAGACATCCTCGAGGTGTGCCTTGCGCTCGGTGACGAAGGCGATATCCGCGCCGCCGTCGACGAGAGCTTTCACGAGAAGCGGGTTCGTCAGCAATGGATCCGCGGACGCCACGACGATCGACCCATTCTCGAAGTGCGCCTCGCGCACACCGGGCACGGCCTGCACGCGGGCGAGGTCTTCGGCACGCGGCTTGGGCATGAGGCGGATCTCGGTGGCCCGGCCGTAGAGCTCGGCCCGCAGCTCGTCCGGTTTGGCGATACGGAGCACGCGATGCCGAAAGAACGCGATGCGGTCGCAGAGACGGTCCGCCTCGTCCATGTTGTGCGTGCACAGAAATACGGTCCGCCCTTCGCCGCGCAGCGCGACGATGAACTCGCGCACGGTCTTTGCGGCATCGGGGTCGAGGCCCGTGGTCGGCTCGTCGAGAAAGATGACGCGCGGCTCATGCAGCGCGGCACGCGCGATGGCCATCTTCTGTTTCATGCCGCGCGAGAACGTCACCACCGGTTCCTTCCGTCTTTCCCAGAGGCCCATGAGCCGCAGGTATTTCTCGGCCTGCGCGTTCGCGACCGGCGTCGGCAGCCCGTACAGCGTGGCGAAAAAGACGAGGTTGTCCCAGGCCGACTGCCGCTCGTAGAGGCCGGGCAGCTCCGTGAGGATCCCGACCGCAGCGCGGATCTTGGCGTCGTCGCGGCCGAGGCGGAATCCGGCTATTTCGGCGGTGCCGGATGTGGGTGCGATGAGCGCGCACAGGAGCCGGAGGGTCGTCGTTTTGCCGGCGCCGTTGGGTCCGAGGAAGCCAAAGACCTCGCCCTCATGAACGTCGAGATCGATGCCGTCCACCGCTACTAAGTCGCCGAACCGCTTGGTCAGTTTCTCGGTGCGGACGACGCTCTTCATCGGATTCGGAGTCTATTTCTAGAATTCACCGATGAGCGCATCTGACGCGGAGCGAAAGCTCGGTGAGCTGTCATTTCTTCACGAGGTCGCGCGACTCGCTTCGTCCGCGCGCGACTGGGACGAGATGCTTCGCGTGGTTATCGGCCGAACCACCGATGCGATGGGCGCCGAAGTGTCATCTCTGTATCTCCTCGAGCGCCCCGACGGACTGCTCCGCCTGGTGGCGACAAACGGCCTCAATCGCGGCGGCATCGGGCGGGCGACGCTGCGCGTGGGCGAGGGGATCGTCGGCTGGGTCGCCAACGCACGCGTGCCGCTGGCTGCGCGCGACGTTCGGAGCGACCCGCGCTGGAAGTGGGTTCCGGAGGTCGACGAGAAACGGTTCACGTCGATGCTCTCGGTGCCCGTCGTCGCGCGCGACGAGGTCATCGGTGTGATGAACGTGCAAACCGTGCAGCCTCGGGACTTCGGCCGCGAGGAGATCGACTTCCTCCAGACGATCGCGAACCAGGTCGCCGGGATCATCGAGAAGGGACGGCTCCAGCGGGAGTCCGACCGAAAGCTGCGCGAGGTGTCCGCGCTCTTCGAGGTCTCAAACGTCCTGACGTCGACGCTCGACCTAGACGAGGTGCTCTCGCTGATCGTCGACCGCCTCGTCCGCGTCTACCCCGGCGCGTCCGGAGCGATCCTCCTTCGCGAGGAAGGCGAGGCCGTCCGCGAGCGGGCGCGCAGCGGCGAGCTCGGCAAAACCGCGAGCGCCGCGGCGCAGCGAGCGCTCGACGAGCGCCGCCCAATCGTCGCCTTCGACCACATCGCGGTGCCGCTCATCGCCAATGACCGCCTTCTCGGCGCCGCTGTCCTGCAGGTCCCCGATTACAAGGAGTTCCTCGAGGAGGAGGTGCGTTTTGTCGGCGCGCTTGCGAACCAGGCGGCGCTCGCGATCGACAAGGCGTCCCTCTACGCGCTCGAGCGCAAGACCACCGAAAGGCTCCGCGAACTCGAGCGGGCGCGCGCTGACTTCGTGGCCGTCGTGACGCACGACCTCCGCACTCCGCTCTCGGTGATCCGAGGGCACCTTGAGATGCTCGCGGAGAAGGACGGGAAGTCGAAGCTCCCCATCTCCGAGGCGACCACCCAGGTGCTGCGCCTCGACCAGCTCGTCGACCGGATCCTCGCGGGGGTGCGCACCGATCGTCCGGAGCTTTCCCTGCGGCGGACGCGCTTCGACCTGCGCGCGACCGTGATGGCCGCCGTGAAGGATGTCGCCCCGATGGCGCGACGGCACAAGCTGAGCGGACCGCGCTCCGGCCAACCGCTCTTCGTGCGCGGCGATCGACGCCGGACGGCCGAGGTCGTCGCCGGGCTCGTGCACAACGCCACGAAGTACACGCCGGAAGGCACGCGCATCACGGTCCGCATCGAGCGGGGCGACGATCGCGCGACCGTGCGGGTCCAAGATCAGGGCCGCGGCGTCCCGCCGAACGAGCGCTCAAAGATCTTCGAGCCGTACGCGCGCGGCGCCGGCAATGACGAGGTGCCCGGCTCGGGCATCGGGCTGTTCGCGTCGCGTCGGGTCGTCGAGGGTCAGGGCGGCGACATCTGGGTCGAGGACGCTCCCGAGGGGGGCGCGATCTTCGCTTTCACCGTGCCACTCGGCCGCGCTACCGCAGATGCGGCGTCACGTTGAGCAGCGTCCTCGTCGTTGACGACGAGCGCGCGCTCGTCGGTATGGTCGCGTCGCTCCTCGGCGAGGATGGCTACGAGGTCGTCACGGCGTACGACGGCGAGACCGCGCTCCGGCGCCACGCCGAGGAATCACCGGATCTCGTGATCCTCGATCGCAAGCTTCCGAAGCTCTCTGGCGACGAGGTGTGCAAACGGATCCGCGCGGCGTCCTCGACGCCGATCCTCATGCTGACCGGCGAGCGCGGCGCCGACGAGCGCGCGAAGCTGCTCGACCTCGGCGCCGACGACTATCTCGAAAAGCCATTCAGCGCACGCGAGCTGCGCTCGCGCGTTCGTGCTCTCCTCCGGCGCGCGAGTCCCACCGCGTCCAGCCAGACGGCCACGACCGTTGGCCGCTTGCGCGTCGATCCGAAGACGCACGTCGCGAGCGTGGACGGCGGCGCGCTCGATCTCACGCCCACGGAATTCCGCCTTCTCGCCGCGCTCGTCTCGCGAGCGGGCGAGGTGCTCGAGCGGCGCGCGTTGCTGCGCGCGGGTTGGCCCGAGGAACGCGATCCCGACCCCGAGTGGTTAAAGGCCCACCTCGCACGCCTTCGCTCGAAGCTGGATGCGGCCGGCGCGCCGACGCTCGCGAACGTCCGGGGGGTCGGGTACCGGCTCGGGTAGATCAGCTCGTCGATGCGGAGAGGTCAGCGAGCGCATCCCGGCGAACCCGAAAGCGTGTGAAGTCAGCGCTGGAGAGTGCGGCGAGTCCGTAGCAGATCACTGCAGCCGCACCGAGGCCGGTGAACCCGACGGCGAGCGCGAGTCCGGTGGCAAGGACGGCACCGACCACGGAGGCCGTGCCGTTGACCGCCCAGACCCAGTTCACGAGCTTCGCGTCCTTCGCACCCACTTCGGCGACAACATTCGGAAAGACCGAGCCCAGCGGTAGCCCGACGAGTGTTGCGGCGCCAAGCGCGACCGCGACGCGAACCGCAAGCGGCGCCGCAAGCGTCGCGTCGGTGAGTACCGGCAGCAGCGCGAGCGTCAGCAGCAGCCCGACGGCACTGAGCAGAGCCGGCAGCCGGGCGCCACCGCGGATCCGCGACGAGACCGCGCTCCCGACTGCCGCGCCACCGAGCAGCGCCGCGATGCCGACCGCGAGCGCGAGGCTCGGCTGCCCCAGATACAGCGTGAGCCGTTGTAAGAGGACGAGCTCCGTCGCGATGAAGCCCAACCCGATCGCGATCGACGTCAGCGTCCCGGGCGGCACCGCGCGCCCACCGGCCCGGCGCGCTCCCGCGTAGAGCGGCAGCACCGCGAAGCCGATCCCAAGCGCCAAGGCGAGGAGGAGCGCGGAAAGGAGGATGCCGTAGCCGTAGGGCAGATCCGCGTGACCGCTCAGGACCGCGCTCAGCGGAACGGTGTCGAAAAAGAACGGGCGATCGTCCGTTGCCGGCGACTCTTCGGCCGACGACGTGAAAGGCCCGCCCGGACGGAGCGGGTCGTACGCGAGCTCGAAGCCGTGAGACGCGGCGAAGTCCTGCAGGCGCGCCACGTCCGCCGCTCCGTACGCGCGATCCCCGATGAGCAGAAGTCCGAAGTTCCCGTAGCGCAGAACTGCGATGTGACGTTCCGGGTCGCTCCGACCAAGGGCGCTCAGTCCAGCGACCGCGATGTGGAATGTGCGCACGATCTCTACCGGCGGATCGCGATACCAGCGGCCGACCGCGAGGGTGCCACCGGCGGCGAGATGATCGAGGTAGTCGGCCATTGCCTCCTCCGTGTAGAGGTAGCTCTCGGTGAGCGCATAGGCGCCGCTCGAAAGCGCCGCGAAGCTATCGACGACCGTCATCACCACGAGGTCGTACCGGTCGGGGGAGCGGCGCACGAAGCTGCGCGCCTCGTCCTCGACCAGGTGCACGCGCGGATCGAAGTAGAGGCCTCCGCTGTACTCGGCATAGGGGCCACGCATCAGCGACACGACGGCGCGGTTGACCTCGACGGCGGTCACCGAACGCGCGCCGTGACGAAGTGCGGTCATCACGTCGATGCCTCCGCCGGGACCGATGACCAGGACGCTCGACCGCGGCGCGACCTCGTATGGCGCGCCGAGGATGCTCGCATCGAGCACCGCGACATCGCCCGGCGAGGTCGCCGAGATGATCGGGGTGAGCGCGCCCATGTCGAGCTCCATCGCGAGCGACGGCGGGCGGGACTCCGTCGGATAGCTCGGGTCGATGAGGAACGCGTAGTGCACGGGGGCGCCGTTCGAACCGAAGCGCATCACGTCGACGCGCGCGAGCGGGTCCCAGCGGGCGGTATCGCGGGTCATGCCCTCCGCGAAATCGCTGCCCGTGGACTTGAGCGGTCCCGGCCGCGGCGGCGCCAGCACCTCGCCCCATACGGTGAGGCCCGTTACGAGCGCCACCGCGGCCGCGACGGCGAAGGCGCGGCGTGACAGTGATGGCGTCGCGAACAGGGTCGCCGCGACAAGGCAGAGCGCGCACGCGACGCCGTAGAGCGCTTGGTCGCCGAGGATGCCGATCGTGAGATATCCGACCAGCCCGCCCGTCGCCGCACCCGCGAGATCGAATGCGTAGATCGTCCCGCTTTGGGCAGGCGCCAGACGAAGCGACCGGACGATGATCCAGCTCGCGAGGAGGACCGGAGGGACTCCGAGCAGGTACGCCGCGGCTGCTGTGGGGAACATTCCGACGACGAGCGGATCGATCTGCGTCTCGACCACGAGCGCGGCGAGCACGCTGAGCGCCGCAGCGACGGCGAGCTTGCCGGTGCCGACCGGCCGATCACGATCGAGCGTCGCGGCGGCGGTCGCGCCGATCGCAACGCCCATGAGCGCTCCGCTCACGACCAGGAAGCTCAGGTGGTAGCCGAGGGTCGCGCTGAAGAGCCGCGTCTGCGCGAACTGGAAAAGCAGCCCGGCCGCCGACACGAGAAAGACGCCGCAGAGCAGGCCTAAGCGCGGCACCCGGGGAACGCTATCGACGGACCCGTCCCGCAAGCTGTCGGGACGGGAGCAATCGTCAGATAAGCGCTAGCGGGCCTCGAGAAAGAATCGCCAGCTGCCCGCTGCGATGCTCGCCGACGTCGCGAGCGCCGCGATAGCAACGGACGCCGCGATGAGCAACCAATCGCGCGCGGTGATGGCTCGCGGACGCGCGAGCGTCCGGCATCCGCCGCGCGCAAAACCCCGACCGTCCATCGCGACGGCGAGACGAGTCGCACGACGGATCGCCGCGACGAGGAGCGAGCGGGTCATCGGGAAGAATCCGGCGACTCGCCGGCTGTCGATCCCGCGCGCACGGCGCGCGAGCGCGATCGTCTGCCACTCGTCGGCAAAGAGCGGCATGAGCCGGAAAGCGGCGAGCGCGCCGACCGTGAATCGGCGCGGAGTATGAAGGTGCTCGACCAGGGCGTCGGATAGATCGGTCGGGTCGATGCTCGCGATGGCGACGATCCCGGCGAGCGCGATGCCGACGACGCGCAGCCCGATGGAGACGCCGGCCGGAACGTCCCCGCTCACGAGCGCGTTGAAGAACGCGATCCCGATCGCGGCGATGAGGACCGGGAACGCGCGACGAAGCAACGCACCCGGGCGGATGCCGACAAGGGGCACCGCGGCGAGCTCCGCAACGAGCACGAGCGCTGGCGTGAGGGGATCGATCGTCAGGAAGAGGGCGAACATGAGCACGAGAGCCGCGGCGATCTTCGCGAGCGGGTGCGCGGTCGCGAGAGGCGCGCGCGGGTCGGGCGTCAGCGGCTCGAGCAATCTCACGCGGCGCGTCCTCCCTGAAGGCGGAGGCGCTCGTCTGCGAAGGCGTCGACGAACATCTCGTCGTGGCTTGCGAACGCGATCGCACCGCCACCGTCGCGAAACTCGGCGAGAAGGGTCAGGAGCTCGGCGAAGGTGCGGCGGTCCTGTCCGAACGTCGGCTCGTCGAGCACGAGCGCGTCGGGCGATGTCGCGAGCGCCGTGCCGACGGAAAGCCGCCGCTTCTCGCCGCCGGAGAGCGTGAACGGGTTCGCAGCCGCGAGCTTTTGGAGATCCAGCCGTTCGAGCAGCTCCCGCACGCGCGATTCGATCTCGTTGTTCGGAAGACCGACCGCACGTGGGCCGATCCGCAGCTCGTCGTCTACTCGTGCGGCGACGAGCTGATGCTCCGGATCCTGGAACACCGTGCCGATCCGCCGCACGAGCGCGCGCGGGGACCAGCGCCACGGCTCTTCGCCGAACGCTCGGACCTCGCCGCCCTGGGGCCGGAGCAACCCGGCGAGGAGCATGGCGAGCGTCGACTTTCCGCTGCCGTTCGGCCCGGTGATCGCGAGGGCACTGCCGCGTCGAACGGTCGCCGCGACGTCTTCCAGGGCGGGCACGTCGCCACGTGGATATAGATAGGACAGCGAGCGCGCGACGATGGCGGCCTCGCCCGGTGCCGATCGGCGAGTCGGTGCGGCCGGAGGTGCGCCAGGCACCCACACGCCGAGCTGCCCGAGCCGCTCGCCCTCGCGCGCGAAAACGGCGTCGGGAAGACCGTCGGCCACGACTCCGCCGCCCGCCTCGATCACGACCACCCGGTCGATGAGCGGCAGCACGTCGGCGACGCGGTGCTCGACCACGACCATCGTTACATCGCGCCCCGCTGCGACGCGGGCGAGGACCTCACGGACCGCGCGCGCGCCGTCGGGGTCGAGGTTCGCGGTCGGCTCGTCGAGGAGCAGCACGCGCGGTCGGAGCGCGAGGATCCCGGCGATCGCGAGTCGCTGCTTCTCGCCGCCCGAGAGGGCTGCGGTCGCCCGATCCTCGCTGTACGGGAAGCCGACGTCAGCGAGGACGCGGTGGACTCGTGGCCAGATCTCCGCGGTCGGGACGCAGTGGTTCTCGAGGCCGAACGCCACGTCGTCGCCGGCGCGCGCCATGACGAGCTGCGTCTCCGGGTCCTGAAGCACGAGGCCGGCGTCCCCGCGGACCGCGAGCTCGCCTTCCTCTTCGCCGCCTCCGCTTCGGTCGAGCAATCCGGCGAGTGCCTGGAGCAGCGTGCTCTTCCCCGCGCCGGACGCTCCTAATAAGAGGACGCGCTCGCCAGGCTCCACCCGGAGGTCCACTCCGCGTAACGCCCACGCCTTGCGGCCGGGGTGACGCCAGCCCCAGCCGCGCGCGAGGACGGCCGGTTCGCTCACACGCGTTGCTGCGCGCGCCCGGCCGGGAACTGCGCGAGCACTCCGGTCTGCACGAGCGACCGCATGAGAAGCCACGAGCCAATACCCGCGATGACGATCGCGCTGACGACCATGAGGGCGAGGATCACGAGCTGCGGGCCGAGGCCGATGTCCGCGTAGTAAAGAGGTGTGTCGTGCACCCAGGCGGCTATCGCGGTCCCGATGGCCGCGATGAGGGCGACTGCGATCGTCCATCGGCGATAGCCCACGACCAGGAACACGATCTCCGCGCCGAGTCCCTGGAGCGCTCCCGAGACCACGGCGTCGAGGCCCCACTGGGATCCGAGGATCGCCGAAACGCTCGCGGCGACGAGCTCGGTGAAGAGAGCCGCGCCGGGCTTGCGGATGATTAGCCCTGCGAGCACCGCCGGAACGAGCCAGACCCCGTAGAGCAGGTTCTGCGCGGGCGGGATCGCGACGAACACAGGGGTCGCGGCCGCCCACACCTGGTTCCAGGCCCAGAAGACGACGCCGAAGGCGATCGCGATCGCCGCGGCGACGACGATGTCGACCGTGCGCCAGGTCCAGTCAGTCCTATTCATGTCATGTACCTCCCTGTGGTCCTTCGAAGACGAGCAACGTTCCTTTGTCGAGCGAGACCTTCGCGGGCAACGAGACGACCTCGTTGCTGAGGCCGCGTGCGCGGCCGAAGCCGAGCTCCTCGCCGCGCAGTGCGTAGCGCAGACCCTCCGTGGTGACGCCTTCGGCGTGGCCGTTGACGGGAAGCAGCGTGACGAGGCCGCCGACCGGCCCCGCGAGTGACAGCGATCCTTTGCCGCGAACCGCACGGACCCGAAGCGCCCCGCGACGCGCTTCGAGCCGGACGCCGTCGTAGCTCGGATCCGCGAGGAGCAGGAGGTTCGCCGTCTCGTGGTCGAGCCGCTCGCCGCCGAGTGCGCCGAGCAGCACGATCTCGGTCGCGCCCGCCGCGATCGCCTGGGCGACCGCGAGCTCGAGGTCGGATTCGTCCTTCGTCGCCGGGAACTTCGCGACGGGGACGCCCAGCCGTGCGAAGCGCTCGACGCCGGCATCGCCGAGCGAGTCCATGTCACCGACCACGAGGTGGGGAAGGAGCTTCCACTGTTCGAGTGCGAGCGCACCGCCGTCGGCCGCGACGACGTAGTCCTTCGGGCCGATGACCCCGCGGTCGGACGGCAGGACGTCACCGTGTGCGACGACGACGGCCCTCATGGCCGGAAAAACAAGAGCGGCGCCTGAGCGCCGCTCGTAAGGGGTTTCACGCGTCTCGACTCCCTACGCTGACATTACTCAGATCAGGTTCTGGGGTCTGCGGCCGTCCGCACTCTCAGCGCCCCTTTCGTCGGGCGCTCCCCCGTCGTATTCAGTTGTGTGCTTCTCGATTCTATGCCGACGCCCCGGCCACGACCGAACCGCAACCCTCAGAGTGCCCTCCCGTCGCTGACCGCGGCATCCCGGTCGCTCAGGCTTGTCGGCGGGAGGTACGAATGCCGTCAACCATTTCCGCTGGCGACACCGCCTGGCTCCTTCTATCCGCGGCCCTCGTCATGCTCATGACGCCCGCGCTCGGTTTCTTCTACGGCGGTCTCGTCCGGAGAAAGAACGTCCTTGCGACGATCATGCACAGCTTCTTCATCCTCTGCCTCATCAGCGTGCAGTGGGTCCTCTGGGGCTACACGCTCGCGTTCGGTCCGGACAAGGGCGGGCTGATCGGTGGCCTCGACTGGCTCACGCTGAAGGGCGTCGGCCAGGAGCCCGGTCCCTATGCGGCGACCGTTCCGCATCAGGCGTTCATGGTCTTCCAGATGATGTTCGCGGTGATCACGCCGGCACTCATCACCGGCGCGTTCGCCGAGCGCAAGCGCTTCAAGGCCTTCGTCGTCTTCA
>JBBPIP010000004.1:0-229790 GCA_038040265.1 Chloroflexota bacterium
TTATCAGGTTGCCGATTCCGAACACGGTGAACGACAACAGCAGCCGCCGGTACTTATGGTCGGCCCACACGGTCCGGGCGATCGCGGGCAGTGACCTGCGGGGCGCGACCTGGGCCGAGCCGTCATAGCGGACCCAGAAGAACGCGATCGCGCCGGGAAGTCCGATGAGCGCTGCCGCCGCGAACACCCAGGATGCCGGGATCACGTCGATGAACGTTCCGGCGACGGCCGCGGCCGCGATGCCTGCGATCGCACCGCCGATGCGGACGTTCGCCATCGCCGACGCCCTCTCCTGATCGGGATAGATCCCGCGCATGAGCGCCGTGTACGCGCTGATGTTCGCGACGCCGATCACAAAGGAAACGACGGTGGTCATCGCGAGCATGAGCGGCGTCGCGGCGACGAGCACCCCGGCGAGGAATGTCGCCCGCGCCACGGTCACCGTGCCGGCCACGACTCTCACCGGTGGAAAGCCCATGAGCAGGTACGCCGAGATCGGCGACAGCAGGTGCCCGACGAAGGGGGCGGCGATCACGATCGCCACATCGGTCGTGGATCCGCCGAGGCGGCGAACGACGATCGGCATGAACGTGATGAGGACGGCGATGTACACGCCACCGGCGATCGCGCTGAACGTGTCGATCCGGAAGTTACGGCGAACGCGCGAGGGCGCCCAGTTGACATCCATGCGAGGGATCGAACGCTAGCGCCCCAACTGACGCCTACGGAAGGCCCCCGAGGGGGCTATTTAGGGTCGATCTTTGCCGCCGAAGTTCGACCCCGGCCGGTATCCACCCGGTCTCGGACCGAAGCCGCGGCGAGGACCGTAGGAACCGGGCCCACCCGGTGCGCCCGGCCCACGGAACCCGCCTGGAGCTCGCGGCCGGAACTGCGCAGGGCCGCGCGCGCCGGGCGCGGTCGAGCTGATGACGACGCGGCGGTTCGGATCGACCCCTACTGACTCGGTCTTCACTCCCGGGGAGTCCTGGACCGCGAGGTGCACGATCCGCCGCTCGTAGGCCAGCATCGGCTCGAGCGTCACGGCCTGGCCGCTCGCCTTCACGCGCGACGCCACGCGGCGAGCGATCTCGCGGAGCTGCTCCTCGCGGCGCCGCCGATAGCCCTCGATGTCGAGCGGGATGTGAACGGTTCGTCCGACGCGGCGCGACGTGATCGCCGAAGTGATCTGCTGCAACGCGACGAGATTCTCGCCGCCGCGCCCGATGAGGGCGCCGAGGTCCTGGCCGAGGACCTCCACTCCCTCCGGTCGCGGGCCACTGTCGAGCGCGACCTCCGCGTCGACACCCATGAGCGCCAGCAGATCGCGAAGGACACCCACGCCGGCTTCGAGATCCTCGGCCAGTGCCGGCGCCGCCTCCTCACGCTCGGCTTCCTCGCGGTCCTCGCGCCGTTCCTCGCGCTCGCGGATCGCGTCGGGGCGGCGCGGGACCTCCGCCTCATCGATCACCGGCTCCGGCTCCGGCGGCGCGTCCTCCTCGACGAAGGTGATGAGCACCCGGGCGTCCTCGCCCCCGATGCCAAGCACGTTCGCCGGCTTGCCTTTCTCCAGGACTTCGTACTCGACGTCGGTGCGCTTCTTACCGAGGCTGCGCAAACCGCGCTCGATCGCCTCTTCCACCGACCGGCCCGTGAACTCCTCCCCACGAAGCGGACTCATCGCTTCCTCCTCCTGCCGCGGCGGCGCCCGCCGCCGTCCCCATTGCGTCGCGGTACCGCCGCGACCTCAGGCTGCTCCATGTCGTGCTCGGCCTCCGCGATGGCCTCTTTCTCGCGGGCTCGCATCTGCCTGTCGGCCGGTGTCGGAATGTTGTCCAGCGCGGGGATCCAGCGCGACAGCTGACCCCATCCCATGACGAAGTATTGCTGGATGATCTGGAAGATCGTCGTGGTGATGTAGTAGATGAAGACCCCAGCCGCGAGATCCTTGAAGAAGACGATGGTGATGAGCGGCAGGTAATAGGTCATCGACTGCATGGTCCGCTGGGTCGGGTCGTCGGTCTGCGTTGGATTCCGCGGCAGCGCCTGGATCGAAGCGATCAGCTGCGTCAGCGCCGAAATGATCGGAAGCGGGCCGATCCCGCCGATGAACGGCAGGGTGAAGACGTGGTCGGGCTGGGCAAGGTTGGTGAGCCATGGGAGCCAGTGCGCCGCCAGGTCGATGGTGTCGGTCGGTGGCCGGTCGGCGAAGAGCGGCTTTATGAAGGGCCACAGCACCCGATCGTTGAGCTCCTGGATCGTGAGGGCGTGGGTTCCGAGGCCGCCCACCTGCTGGAATGCCGCGTACATCGCGAAGAGAACGGGAAAGAACACGAGCATCGGGAGGCAGCCGCCGACCGGATTGATGCCTCGCTCCTTGTAGAGCTTCATCTGCTCCTGCTGGAGCTTCGCGCGATCGCTTCCGTACTTCTTCTTGATGTCGTTCATCGCGGGCGCGAGCTCTTGCATCGCGCGCGACGAGCGAACCTGAGCGCGGAAGACCGGGAAGAGTGCGAGGCGGATCGCGACGGTGACGATGACGACCGCGAGCCCGAAGTCGTGGACGAAGTAATCGGCGAGTACGAGAAGGTTGACCAGCGGGTAGACGAGGAACGTGTTCCAGATCGGCAGAAGGAAGTCGAGCATTACCGCCTCGCCTCAGGCACGGGGTCGTACCCGCCGCGACTCCAGGGGTGACACGAGAAAAGGCGTTTTGTGGCGAGCCACCCACCACGCACGACGCCGTAGCGGTCGACGGCTTCCATCGCGTATTCGGAACAGGTGGGCGTGTACCGGCAGGCCGGCGGCAGCATCGGGCTCACCGCGGCCTTGTAGAAGCGCAGGGCGGCCAAAACCGCGGTTTTCACGATGCCGCCACGCGCTGGGCCAGCGAGCCAAGGGCGGTCGCCGCGGCTTTCCGCAGATCAGCAAAGGCGGCAGACCCCGCCTGCGAACGGGCCACGATCACAAGATCCGACCCGGGTCCGCGGTCGAGATCGTGGATGGATAGACGAAAAGCCTCGCGAAGACGCCGGCGGGAGCGATTGCGCAGGACGGCGCGTCCGAGTGAGCGCGGCGCGGCAACGGCCATGCGGATCACGGCGAGTCCATTGGGACGAGCGCGAAGGGCGAACATCGAATGCTGAATCCTCATCCCCTCGCTCCAGACGGCGGCGATGTCGGCGTCGCGCCGCAGACGCGCGGCGTCCACGAATGACGGGGCGCTAGACGACGGTGAGGCGCTTACGGCCACGCGCACGACGCGCGGCGAGCACTCGACGACCGCCGGTTGTTCTCATGCGCGAGCGAAACCCGTGCACGCGGGCACGGCGACGGGTCTTTGGCTGATAGGTGCGCTTCAAGGTCGAGTCCCTTCTCCCGGTGAAACAAAACGATCAAAAACGTCGGTGTGCGCACACGAGCATAGCAGTAGCGTGGTGTCCATCTCCTTGGGGTATAGTTCGCGGGCTTCCGAAACGGGCGGTCGGATCCTCGGTGTTTCCCTTCGGTGTGGCGTCGGGCGGTGATCGCGTGATGGTTGTGGGGAGCGTTTTTGTTGCACGGACGTAGAGAAGGGGAGCCGTTGAATCTCAGGCAGCTTTGGACGGCCGCCCTCGGTGAGCTTCAGGTCGGTCTTTCGCGCGCGCAGTACGACACCTGGTTCAAAGACACGCAGGTTGTCTCCGAAGAGGACGACGTCTTCCTCATCGGCGTGCCAAACGCGTTCGCGCGCGAGTGGCTCGAGAGCAAATTCAGACCCCAGGTGCGCGCCGCGCTTCAGCACCTGCTTGGCCGCACCGTCGACGTGCGATTTGTGACCTCCGCGGGCGGTCCGCCGACACCGGCCCGCACGAGCGCCGCCCCGGGGATGACCTCTCCAGCGCCCGCCGGGGCGGGCCAGCAGGCAGGCGGGCAGGAGCGGCGCGAAGCCGGTGCCCTTTTGAACGCGCGCTACACGTTCTCGACCTTCGTGGTCGGCTCGAACAACCGTCTCGCCCACGCCGCCGCGCTGTCGGTCGCGGAGCGGCCGGGCCACAGCTACAACCCACTCTTCGTCTACGGCGGCTCGGGACTCGGAAAGACCCACCTCATGCACGCGATCGGGCACGCGGTCATCGCGCGTCACCCCAAGAAGCGCGTCGCGTACGCGACGAGTGAAAAGTTCACGAACGAGTTCATCAACTCGATCCGCGCGCAAAAAGGAGAGGAGTTCCGCGAGCGCTATCGGCGCATCGACGTGCTCCTCATCGACGACATCCAGTTCATCGCCGGCAAAGAGGGAACGCAGGAAGAGTTCTTCCACACCTTCAACGCGATCCACGAAGAGGGCAAGCAGATCGTCATGTCGAGCGACCGCCCGCCCAAAGCGATCACTCAGCTCGAGGATCGGCTCCGCTCTCGTTTCGAGTGGGGCCTCATCGCGGACATCTCGGCTCCGGATCTCGAAACGCGGATCGCGATCCTTCGCGCGAAAGCCGAGGCCCAGAACGTCGCGGTCCCGCCGCCGGTGATCGACTTCCTGGCGCAGCGGATCGTCTCGAACATCCGCGAGCTCGAAGGCGCGCTCACACGGATCGCCGCGTTCGCGGCGCTCCAGGCCGTCCCGGTAACGACGCAGCTCGCTCAGGAGATGCTCCAAAACCTCCTGTACAACCCGCACCGCAAGAGCCTCTCGCCCGACCGCATCGTCGAGACCGTCGCGCGGTACTACGGAGTGCCGCTCGACCAGATAAAAGGCAAGGCGCGAGACAGGCAGGTGGTCCTCCCGCGCCAGATCGCGATGTACCTGATGCGCGAGGAGACCGAGGCGCCGCTCATGCGGATCGGCGAAGCTCTGGGCGGCCGAGACCATTCAACGGTCCTGCATGGCTGCGAGAAGATCGAGCGTGAGATGGCGGAAAACGATGACTTCCGCCGGGACGTCGGGGCGCTTCGCGAGCTCTTGTACGCCGACTGACCGGCGTTCCGGCGTCTCCGGCTAGCCGAAGGCCTCTTCCCGGCGACGGGAAAGTGTGGATAAGAGGGCCTGCGGTGTGGATAAGAACCTCGGTTTGTGGACAGGCCGACCGTGTGGGTGTTCGGTTATGTTAC
Source organism: Chloroflexota bacterium (assembly GCA_038040265.1). Taxonomy (GTDB): domain Bacteria; phylum Chloroflexota; class Limnocylindria; order P2-11E; family P2-11E; genus 3-1-20CM-2-70-9. The sequence goes on from JBBPIP010000004.1 coordinate 5,089, forward strand.
GTAGGTTGCGCCATGCGACACGCCTGTTTTGGCCGTCCACGGGCCTCCTCAAGCCGTCCACACCCCGTCCCAAGACAGGCTGAGCACGATCCGTGAGGAAAGCCCCATAGTCCACACCACTACTACCGCCACTACTAGTTGTATGAATCTTTCCTAGGTACGAGCGGGGAGGCCTGCGTGAAGGTCGTTTGTCTACAAGAGAACCTGACCCACGGGCTCGGGATCGCCGGTCGCGGTGTCTCGACCCGGGGGAGCCTGCCGATCCTCGGCAACGTCTTGCTCCGCACCGACGCGGGACGCCTTCGCCTGACCGCCACCAATCTGGAGGTGGGCATCAACTGCTGGGTCCCCGCCAAGGTCGAAGACGAAGGGGCGATCACGGTGCCGGCGAAGCTCTTCATCGATTTCGTGAATTCACTCCCGCCCGGCAATGTGGAGCTCTCCCTGAACGTGCGGACCAAGACCGTGCATCTGAAGTCGGGACCGTACGAAGCCAACATCAAAGGCATGGACGCTGAGGAGTTCCCGATCATCCCGCAGATCCCCGAAAAGCCGACGACCCGAATGTCACAGGGAGTCCTGCGACGCATGATTGGAGAAGTCGCGTTCGTCGCGGCGACCGATGACAGCCGGCCGGTGCTCACCGGCGTGCTGACCACCCTCGCTGGCGACCTCGTCACGATGGCGGCCGCCGATCCATATCGCTTGTCGGTGCGGCACGCCCGCCTACTCGACCGGGTCGATCCGCAGATCGAAGTGATCATTCCCGCGAAGAGCCTCTTCGAGGTGGCGCGGATCCTCGAGGACAGCGAGGACGCCACAGTTGACATCCTGGTCACGCCGAACAAGAGCCAGGTGATCTTCCATACCGACGAGGCGGACCTCGTCTCGCGGATCATCGAGGGTCAGTTCCCCAATTATCGTCAGGTCATCCCGACAAGCCACTCGACGCGGGTGCTGGCGCAACGTGAAGAGCTGCTCAAGGCAACACGCCTGGCGTCGTACTTTGCGCGGGACGCCGCGAACATGCTGCGGTTCCAGGTGGATCCGGCCAACGACCCACCGCTCGTGATCACGGCCAACGCGGCCGAGGTCGGCGACAACACCGGACGGATCGATGCCACGGTCGAAGGCCAGGCCACGACGATCGCGTTCAATTCTCGGTTCGTCGCCGACGCCCTCTCCAGCCTCACCGCGCCGGAGATCGCGCTCGAGCTCGGCGGGCCGCTCGCGCCGGGCGTCGTTCGGATCGTGGGCGACGACAGTTATCTTCACGTGGTGATGCCGCTTCGCATTCCGGCCTGACCACCAGAGGCCGCCGTTATGCGTGTCGCCGCGATCGGGCTGGAGGACTTTCGGTGCTACGAGGACCGGAGGCTTGAAATCGCGCCAGGCGTCACGGCGTTCGTCGGCCCGAATGGCGCCGGCAAGACGAACATCCTCGAGGCCGTGCATCTCATCGCCCGTGGCGACTCGTCGCGCGCGGGCGACGACACCGAGATGGTCCGGTGGGGCGCACCGCTGGCGCGAGTTGCGGTCGAGGCGTGCCTGGCCGACGACCGCACCCGTTTGGAGGTGACGCTGTTCGCGCCGGCCGCCGACGTCCGTCGGCGCCCGCGCCGCTACACCGCGGATGGCGCGCCGCGTCGGGCCGACGACGTCGTGGGCAGGCTTGCGGTCGTGGCGTTCTTTCCCGAGGACACGGATCTCCTCGCGTCGGCGCCATCGGCACGACGCCGCTATCTGGATGCGATGGTCGCGCAGGTGGATCGCTCGCATCGAGCCGACACCCGCGCGTACGCGAATGTCCTCACCCAGCGCAACGCTCTGCTGCGCGCCGGTCGTGACGACGAGCCGGTATCCGAGAGCGAGATCGCCTTCTGGGACAACGAGCTCGTGCGCCTCGCGACCGCGATCTCTCTTCGGCGTGAGGCGGCTGTTCGCGAGCTTCGCCCGGCATTCCGAGCAGCCGCGGCGGCCCTCGGCGCGAATCCGACCCCGGATGTGGCATACGCCGGGCAGGTGCACGGCTCGACCGCGGAGGAGCGCGCTGAGGGTTATCGGCGTCTCATCGTCGAGAAGCGCGATCGCGAACGCTGGCAGGCGACCACGCTCGTCGGCCCGCACCGGGAGGATCTCGCGGTCGCGATGGGGGAGCGCCCACTCCCGACGTTCGCCTCCCGCGGAGAGCAGCGGTCGGCGGTCCTCGCCCTGAAGCTGGCCGAGGCCACATGGATCCACACCCACATTGGGGAGCCTCCGATCTTCCTGCTCGACGACGTGCTCTCCGAGCTGGACACCGCACACCGCGAAGCCCTGTGCCAGGCGCTCCCGGAGGGATCACAGGCGCTCCTGACAGCTGCCGTCCTCTCGAGCATCCCAGAGGCACTGCGGGCGCGGGCGACGGTAGCGGAGGTGGTCCGAACGGGATGAGGCCGCTCGCCGCCGCGATCGCCCGAGCCCTCCGCACTCTTCGCCTCGACAGCGACGTCGCGAAGGCCGACGCGCTGCGCGCCTGGACCGGCGTCGCCTCCTCGGTCATCGGTCCCGACGCGACGCGGACGACCGCGCTTCGCATGGACGAAGGCACTCTCGTGGTGGCGGTCCCGACCGCGCAGTGGGCGGCGGAGATCCGACTGCGCGAAGAAGAGCTCGTCGCCGAGCTTGCCACGCGCGCACCGCGGAGCGGCATCGCGAAGGTCCGCTCCGTGCCCGCGGGTCGCACCTAAACTCGCCTATCGATGCGGCAAGCAAGTCTCGCCACGAAGATCGGAACGACCGCGGAGGTGCGACCCGGCGCACCGGACGTGATCGTCGCGAGCGAACCCACTCTCGGCGCGACCCTTCGAACGAAGGGGCGGTTCTACTTCCTGTGCGAGGTCGCGCGCGAGCATGGGAACGCCGGCGGCGATATCGCGAAGGAGGTCGCCGACCTCGCTCGTCAGGAGTACTACTACGACCTTTCCGCCGGTATTGAGGTCTCCCTCCGCAAAGCGCTGCGTCAGGCTAATCGGCGCGCCGCGCAGCGTCTTCGCGATCAGCGCGGACGGGTCACGCTTCACTGCGCGTGCGCCGTCGTCGTGAACAACGAGCTCTACGCGGCGCGGATCGGCGCCACGCAGATCTTCCTCGTCAGGCGCGCGCGGCTCTTCCTTCCGGGCGACGAACCCGGTGAGCTCGCGGACTTCGTGCATCGGACCACGACGCGCGAGGCCGATTCGCTCGGCGGGATCGCGGACGTGCTTCCGGACGTGTGGCGCCAGAGCATCGAGCCCGGCGACACGCTCGTCCTCGCGTCCGGTGCGCTCGTGGACGGGCTCGGCGCGGAAGCGCTCAAGAACGCGGCGATCACGCTCCACCCGCGCGCGGCCGCCGAACATATCAACAACCGCGCGGTGGCGGATGGAGTTGTCGGCAGCGCCGCCGCGATCTTCATCGAGCTCTCCGCGGCGACCGCGTCAGCGGGCCGGGTCGTTCCCAGGCCCGAGGCCACGGAGCCGACCGAGGTGCTGATCGCGGACGGTATCCGCTCGCGAGTCGAATCGGTCTGGCGGCGTCGCCCGAAGGTCGCGCAGGCCATCAGCGCTGCGGCCGTCCCTGCGGCGAAGGCGATGGGAAAGACCGTGGCCGTCGGCTTCGAGCTGATGCCGCGGCGTGCGCCTGTGCTTCCGCGCCGGCCGGACACGGCCCGCGAGCGTTCGCGACGCCAGCGCCGCGCTGCTTCGTTGCTCGCGGTCATGTTGCTCGTCGTCGCCGGGGGGATCGGGTTCATCGCGTTTCGGGACTATCAGGCGAACCGCGTCACCGGCGACTACACGCTCGCCGTTCAGGGCATCGAGAGCAGCATCTCGTCGGCGCAGCGATTCGCCGACCGCAAGCCGCCCGACACCGAGTCGGCGCGGAAGAAGATCGATGAAGCGCGGGTGGCGCTCGAGGAGGCCGCGCTCTCGCCGGCGGCCAACCAGACCCAGATCGCGGCCCTCCGCCAGCAGGTCGACGCGCTCGACGATCAGATCACGGGGGTCGTGGTCGATCTCGCACGCGTGACGGGGCCGGACGGGCGTCCGATCGCTCCGGGGGCGAAACCGACCGCGCTCGTCGGGACCGCGAACGGGCTCTATGCGGCCGACCCCGCCGCGGGCCGGCTCTGGAGGATCTTCGGCGACCCCACCCAGGTCGCTGCCGTGCTCACGAAGGGGGTGGTCGGCGTCGGCGCGCCCGGCATGGTCGCGAATTTGAACGAGGTGGTCTACTCGTTCGACGACCAGAAACATCTCTGGCGGGCGGAGGGCACCGGCGTCGCGGACGTGACGCCCGAGGACGCGGCAACGTGGAAGAGCGTCGCCGCCTTCGCGGTGTTCGTCGCAAACCTCTATGTCCTCGATGCCACGAGCGGGCAGGTCTGGAAGCACGAGTCATTTCCGGGGACGTCGTTCCTCCGCGCAGTGGGTTATCTGACCGAGCCGATCCCGGCCGGGACCGGCCGTTCGATCGCGGTCGATCAGGACATCTGGATCGTCACGACGCAGGGCGAGATCCTCCGCTTTCGCCGCTTGACCACGTCCTTCACCGCCTCTCGCGTCGAGTTCGTCCCACGGTGGAGGGGAACGCCGGTGAAGCCGACCGCGGTGCAGGCCATCGACGTACAGCGCGCGGTTTACTTCCTCGATGCGGCGAACAAGCTGGTCGTGCAGGTGAATCGTGACGGCGGCGAGATCGCGCGTTTCGCGCTTCCGCCCAACCTTCCCGAGCCGAGCGCGTTCTACGTCTCCGAGGGATCGCGGACGATCTACACAGTCCATGGATCGAAGGTGGTGGCAACGGAGCTCCGCGCGTGATCCCGCTTCGCGACCAGAACCCCACGACGAAGACCCCGATCGTCAACCGTGTGCTGCTCGCGGCGAACATCCTCGTCTGGATCTATGTCCTCACTCTGATGCGGGAGCCGGGTGCGATCGCGGCATTTTACGATCGCTACTCGTTCGACTGGCGTGAGTTCGTGACGCAGATCACCCAAGGGCACATCGCGCTCGAGACGTTCGCGCCACTCATCACCCACATGTTCGTGCACGGCGGCTGGCTCCACGTGATCGGGAACATGGTCTACCTCTGGGTCTTTGGCGATAACGTCGAGGATCGTCTCGGGAGCGGTCCGTACTTCGTCTTTTACATCCTCTGCGGGATCGCGGCGGCGATCGGTCAAGGCCTGGTGCAGCCCGAGCCGATGGTCGGCGCGTCCGGCGCGATCGCCGGAGTCCTCGGCGCGTACGTCGTCATGTTCCCCGCCGCTCGGATCTCGACACTCGTCTTCCTCGGGATCTTCATCACGATCGTTCACCTGCCGGCGCTGATCGTCATCGGCTTCTTCATCGTGCTTCAGGTGATCGATGCTCTGGCCGAGCTACGTCTCACCGCGCATCAGGCGACCGCGAACATCGCGTACTTCGCGCACATCTTCGGATTCGTCGCGGGGGTGCTGCTCCTGCTGCTCTTCAGGCAGCGGCGCGAGCAGGGTCGATTCCGTTTCGGCTAGCGCACGCACGGTCGGTGCGAGGGTTGCGCGGCGCTTCGACCGGGTAGGCTTGTGACGATGCTCGTGCCGTGTTCGGTCGAGTCGGTGCGCGTCCACGTACTCACGAACCAACATGTCGTCCTTCTGCAGGCCGAGGGCGTGCGCCGGCTACTGCCGATCTGGATCGGACCTGATCAGGCCTACAGCATCGCGACCCGCATTGCGGGCATCGCCAGCGAGCGTCCCCTCACGCACGACCTCATCGTCGACTTGCTCACGAAGATCGGCGCCGAGATCACCCGGGTCGTCGTGAAGGATCTGGTCGCCGACGAGTCCGGCGGCGGAGTCTTCCACGGCAGCGTGTTCGTGCAGATCGCCGATCGCGAGATAGAGGTCGACTGCCGCCCCTCCGACGCCATCGCGCTCGCGGTGCGCTGCTCGGCACGCATCCTCGTGAGCGAGACCGTCCTCGATCGGTCCGCTATCACGGCTGAGTCGAACGACGACGACCAGCTGTCGATCTTCAAGGAGTTCATCGAATCGCTGCCCGACGACCCTCAACAGAACTCCTGACGGCGAGCGACCGTGCGATCTGGCCCCTCGGCACGGCCGTGGGCCGCGACGGGCACGTCCGCATTCGGACGCACGACCTCGCCGAGCTGGCCGATACGTACGGCACGCCTCTCTACGTGTACGACGCCGAGACGGTTCGCGCGAGCCTGCGCGAGTACGTCGACGCGTTCTTCCGCTACCGGCCGGTTCGCGTCGCCTACTCCGTAAAGGCGTGCGCCTTGATCGGGATCGGTGGGGTCATCGCCAAAGAGGGCGTCGACGCGAGCGTCGCGTCCCTGGGCGAGCTGCAGGCCGCGCGGCGGGCGGGCTTCCCCGTGTCGCGCATGGAGCTGCACGGCAACGCCAAGCCCGACGACGAGGTGGCCGAGGCCCTGAAGGCGCGCGTCGGGCGCTTCGTCGTGGACGGGGCCCACGATGTCGAGCGGCTCGCGCGCCTCACGCACGGCCGGCGCCGCCCGCAGGCGGTGTGGCTGCGCGTCGCCCCGGGCATCAAGGTCGACACGCACCCGCATCTGGTCACCGGAACGATCGACAGCAAGTTCGGCGCGCCCATCAGCACCGGCGAGGCGATGGCACAGGCGCGCGAGATCGCGCGGGCGAGAGGCCTCGTCCTGGTCGGCATCCACGCCCACCTCGGTGCCCAGGTCCGCGACGCCCGTCCCTACGGCGAGCTCGCACGCGCCCTCGTCGCGTTCGCGAACGAGGTGCGCGCCGCGACCGGCGCCCCGATCACCGAGCTTGGCATGGGCGGTGGGGTGGCGGTGCGTCTTCGCTCGACCGAGGAGGCGCCAGAGCTGGACGACTACGCGCGCGCCGTCACGGAGCCGGTGCGAAAGGACCGCACGCTCCGCGGCGCGACCGTGTACGTCGAGCCCGGGCGCGGGCTCGTGGGTCGCGCGGCGGTCGCGCTGTATCGGGTCGTGGGCACCAAACGCGTGCCCGACGTCCGCACGTTCGTCGCGGTCGACGGAGGAATGGGCGACAACATCCGGCCCGCGCTCTACGGCGCGGAGTACACCGCGGTCCTGGCGGCACGCGCGAACGAACGGGACACCGAGGAGGTGACCGTGGCGGGGAGATATTGCGAGTCCGGCGACGTCCTCATCCGCTCGGCGCGTTTGCCGACCGCCCATCCGGGCGACGTCCTGGCGATCCCGGCGGCGGGCGCGTACAGCGTCGCGATGTCATCCAACTACAACGAGACCCCCCGGCCGGCCGTGGTGATGCTCGATGGGCGACGAGCGCGGGTCATCCGCCAGCGCGAGAGCGTCGCGGACATCTGGCGGCTCGAGCGGCGCTAATCCCGCGGGTGGAGCCAGAGACGAGCGCGCAGCCGCAGGAGATCGCGGATCGCGCGGACGATCACTCGCGGCGATGCGCCCTTCGGTTCGTGGGCCGTCCTGGGAAAGTGACGCACGCCAACCTGGCGGACGCGCACGCCCGCACGCCGCAGCGTGATGAGAAGCTCCGGTGAGAAGAACGCGCCGTTCGACCGCACGCGCTCGAGCGGCACGCGCTCAAACACCTCTCGGCGGAAGAGCTTGAACGCGCAGTCGACGTCACGCCAGCCGCCACCGAACAAGAGGCGGATCAGGCGGTTGTAGACCCAGGCCACGAATAGGCGTCGCGCAGGATCGGCGCGCTTTATCCGGTAGCCGACGACCGCGTCGGCGCCATCGGTTGCCTCGATCAGCCGGCCGAGGTCCTCGAGCGCGAACTGGCGGTCTCCGTCCGTGAAGAAAATCCAGGGCTTTGTCGCGGCGACCAGGCCCGAGCGGACCGCGCCGCCGTACCCGCGGCGAGCCTGGTGGTGGATCACGCGGACCCGCGGGTCCCTGGTCGCGAGCTCGTCGGCGATCGCGCCGGTGCGGTCGCTGCTCCCGTCATCCACGACGGTGATCTCGAGATCGTCGGCGAAGCGGGGCAGCACCGAGAGGGCCTCTTCGACGATCGGCGCGACGTTGTCCTCTTCGTTAAGAGCGGGGAAGAAGAACGAGAGGCCGTCTAGCCGTGCGGGCACAGGCCCGCAAGGTTAGCGTGTTGATGTCGCATGACCGTGTCGGACCGAGCAGCAGCGATATGGATCGGTGTGATCGCAGCTGCGATCTACGTGGCCGCCGGCTTCGGTCTTTCCACCGACTACGACTATTACGGCCGCCTCGCGGCGGCGTTCGTCCATGGCCGGTGGTGGCTCGACGAGGCGCCACCGTGGCTGAACGAGCTTCTGCAGTGCGGGGACGGGCGGTACTGCGTGGTCTATCCGCCGCTGCCCGCGATCCTGTCGATCCCGCTCGTGCCGTTCGTTCCGACGGCGGTCGCGCAGGTCGTCGTGTCGCGGATTGCCGGCGGCGCGTCGGCCGGCCTTCTCTATTACGGGCTGCGGGCATACGGGGCTCCGCGCACGTACGCGGTGGCGGGGGCTCTTCTCTCGGCGTTCGGAACGACGCTCTTCTTTTCGAGCGTCGATGGCCGCGCGTGGTACGCGGCCCACTCCGCTTCGATGTTCTTTCTCGCCGGCGCCTTCGCCGTCGCGGCGCGCGGCGGCAACGCGCTCGCAATTGGCGCGCTGATCGGAATCTCAGCTCTCGCCCGGTTGCCGGTCGCGCTCGCGGCGCCGGCGCTCGCGCTCCTCTGCGCCCGCCGCGCGGGCGTCACCTACGGGCGAACGTTCGGCGGCGTGATCGCCGGCGGTGCGCCGTTCGCGATCGTGTATTTCGGCTACAACCTGCTGCGCTGGGGCACGCCGCTCGATGAGGGCTACGCGCGCCTCACGCAGGGCGACGTGTTCTTCAATCACGGGCTCTTCTCGCCGCTGTACCTCGTCAGGCAGCTCAACGCGATCTTTCTTCAGACGCCCGAGATCGTCCCGGATACGCTGTTCTTCCTACGCCCTCGCTACATCGGCATGAGTCTCTTTCTCACGACGCCGGCGTTCATCTGGATCTTCGCCGCGCTCCGCGGGGTCCGCCGCGACGTCGCCGTCGCGGCCACCGCGGCGGCGGCCCTGCTCGCGCTCCTGCCCGACCTGTTCCATGGCACCGTCGGCTTCCAGCAGTTCGGTTACCGCTTCAGCATCGATGCGCAGCCGTTCCTCGTCGCCCTCGCGCTCTCGGGGGACGGACTCTTCCGTGGAGTCTGGCGACGCTGGCCCACGATCCTCTTCGTGTTCGCGATCGTCCTATCGCTCGCCGTCAACATCTACGCGACGATCGCGATCACGCGCTTCGATTACTGGCAATGAACGACGACCTCGCGCGTAACGAGCGGCGCGCGCGACTCCTTGTAGCCGGCATCATCGCGCTCGGCGTGATCGTCCGGCTTATTGCCGTGCGCGCGCAGGGTTTTCCGACCGACGTCGTCACCTTCCAGGCGTGGGCGGAGCGACTCGCACAGATCGGTCCCGGCCGTTTCTACGAGCCGGGGTACTTCAGCGACTACCCGCCGGCGTTCCTGTATGTCCTCTGGATCCTCGGCGCCCTGTTCGACGGCGACCTGCTTCGACTCGCGGTCAAAGCGATCAGCATCCCTCCCGACATCGCGATCGCGCTCCTCGCGGCCGGAGTGCTCTGGCGCACCGCCGGGCGCGCGGTCGCGACGGCGGCAGCCGCGGTCTGGTCGCTGCAGCCAGGGGTCATTTTCGCCGGGCCGTATTGGGGACAGGTCGATGCCGTCGGGACGCTGCCGCTGTTCGCGTCGGTCCTCGCGGCGGGATCGCGCCGCTGGTGGCTCGCGGGGGCGCTCGCGGCCGTGGCCGCTCTGGTTAAACCGCAGTTCGGCATAGGGCTCGTCGTCATCGTGGCCGCCGCGGCGATCGAGTTCATCCGGGATGCGCGGCCGCGACCGATCCTCGCCACGCTTGGTGCGGCGGTGGCGACCGCCTACGTCATATGCGTGCCGTTCTGGGGGCTCGATCCGCTGCGGATCACGCGCGAGCTCGTCGGGCTCGTCCAGAGCGCCGCAAGCACCTACAAGTACACGTCGCTTTACGCGTTCAACGGCTGGTCGATCTTCTTCGACTTCTGGAAGCCTGATGACCAGCTCGTCACGATCGGCGCGATCCTGCTCGCCGCCGGCTTACTGGCGGCGGTCGCGCCGCTCTGGTGGCGCAGGGACACTGCAGCGCTCCTCGCGTGCGCGACGCTTGCCGCGCTCGCCTTCTACTTCCTACCGACGCGCGCCCACGAGCGCTACCTCTTCCCGGTGTTCGCGCTCGCGCTGCCGTTCGCTGCATCGCGCGGGCGGGTCTTCGCGGCGTACGCGGTCCTCGCGATCGGTTTCTTCATGACGCTCTACTACGCCTTCACGCGTTACCAGCAGTACGTCGACCTGCGCGTGCCGGACATCCTCGAGGCGACCCTCTTCAGCCGTAACGGGCAGATCGCGATAGCCGTCGTGATGATCGTCGCCGCCGCGTACCTGGCGTGGCGTCTCGTTCGTGGCGATGCTCGGCTCGAAACCGGCCAGGCGCGCAGCTTCCCCGGCATCGCGACTCTCACGCGCGGCTTCTGGGTCCTACCGGCCGGCCTCGGTCCCGGTCGCCTGCCAACGCGCCGCGACGTCGCGGTCGCGGCGCTCGTCGCGCTCGCGGTGCTCGGGACCCGCGGCTATCGGCTCGACTGGCCACGCGAGATGTACTTCGACGAGGTCTACCACGCGAGAACGGCTTTCGAGCTTCTCGCGCAGCGCGAGCCGTACGAGTGGACGCACCCGCACCTCGCGAAAGAGATCATGGCGCTCGGCATCCTCGCGTTCGGCGACGATCGCGTAGTCGGACACGAGACGGGCCTCGGTGCCGAGACCGTCTTCACGGTAACTAACGACGGCACGCGGATCACCGCGGGCGACGACGGCAGCATTCTCGTGCGCAACGCCGCCGGAGCAGACGTTCCGTTGACGCGGGCGCTCGGCAGTCCGCGCGCGATCGCCACGCGCGACGGGAGGCTGGTCGTGGTGACCGACCACGAGGTTTGCGAGATCGCTCTTCCGTCCGGCCCGAGAGCCGGGCTGCCCGACCCGCTGCCCTTCGACCGGTGCGCGACGTCGCCGTTCGATCCAGCGCGCGCCATCGGGCTTTCTCTCGGCGGGGGCCGCGTCTTCGCCGCGACCGCGCGCGGTGTCGCTATCTGGACCGACCTCGGCTCCGCGCCGGTCGTGTACGCGGGTGCAGTCACCGCGATCACCGCGAAGCCGGACGGAAGCGAGATCTACGCGCTCGATCCGCAGGGGATCGTGCACGTCATCTCAGCCGAGACCGGGCAGGAGACGCGCGCTCTCACCGGCGGGCGGCCTGGGACGGCGATCGCGTACGCGCTCGGCCCCAATCGTCTCTTCGTCGCGCGCGCCGATGCCGCGATCCTCGACGTCTACGAGCTCGAGACGGGATCGCATGACGCGGTCCCGCTGGCGAACCCGCGCACGGGCACGTTCTCGTCCGGCGCGACCGCGCTCGCGGTCGTCCCGCGCACCGATTTCCTGTACGCGCTCGATGAAGGCCGCGTTGTCGTGGTCGAGACGCACGGGACGTCCGCGTTCGCTGCCATCCCGGTCGGCGACGGACGATTCCTCGGCGTCGACGGCGAAGGCGACAAGCTCGTGGTCGCCGGCGCGAGCGGGGCCGATCTCATCGAGACCGGCCGTCACGCTCTCGCGTGGCGGCTCCCCGGCGTGCTCTTCGCCGCCGTTCTCGCCTTCCTTCTCGTGCTGATGGCGCGCCGCCTCTTCGCGTCGGCGGTGGTACCCGCGCTGGTCGGTCTTGCCGTCCTCGTGGACGGCTCGATGTTCGCGCAGGCGCGGATCGGTATGAACGACATCTACGTCGCGCCCTTGATCGTCGCCGGCTGGTACTTCGTCCTCGCCGCGCACCGGCCGCGACGATCGGCCTTCCTGGATCTCCTCATCGCCGGCGTGTGCTTCGGGCTCGCACTCGCGTCGAAGTGGGCCGCGGCTTATGCCCTCGCCGGTCTCGCCGTCGCCACGATCGCCGTCACCGCCCGCTCGTACGAGCGCGCCCGCGCTGGCGGCGGCGGACCGCTGGACCTGCTCGCCGGAGTTCGCGGAGAGCAGAGCTCTGGGGCCCCTACCCCATCAGGGGCCCCTACCCCTGCACTGGTTGCGTCGATGCTCGTGCTCCTGCGGAACGCGATGCGGCTCCTCATCCCATTCGCGCTCATCCCCGCCGCGATCTACGCCGCGATCTACCTGCCGTGGTTCGGGGGTCCGACCATCCCGTACGGTTGGAGCTTCACCGAGCTCACGCAGCAGATGTACTGGTACCACTCGGGCCTGACCGCGCCGCATCCCGCGGGATCACCCTGGTGGACCTGGCCCCTCGTGTTGAAGCCCGTGTACTGGTACTTCGGCGCGTCGACCGGCGGCGACAACGCGTACATCTACGACGCGGGGAACATCGTGCTGTTCTGGGCCGGCCTCGTCGCGTTCTGCTGGTGCGCGGTCGCGGCCGTACGTGCGCGATCGCTGCCGCTCGCGTTCGTCGTGTTCGCGGGGCTCGTGCAGTACGTCGCGTGGATCCCGATCAGCCGAGTCCTCTTCTTCTACCATTTCTTCACCTCGTTGCCGTTCTATCTGCTCGCGCTCGCTGCCGGGCTCGCGTATCTCTGGGAGACCGGCCGCGCGCGGTGGGTCGTCGGCTACCTCGCGACCGCCGTCGCGGCGTTCGCGTACTTCTATCCGTTCATCTCGGCGCAGCCATTCCCGGGCGCCCAGGCCGGCATGTTCTTCATCCTTCCGACGTGGGCATACGACTGCCAGTTCTATCCGACCTTCGTTTGCAATCCCACGATCGGTTCGTCCTTCTCGGCCGCCGCGCTCTTCGGCCGACTCACGCTCTCGATCGCGGTCGCGGGTTCCATAGCGGCCCTGGTCGTCTGGAGCAGATCGCCGGGATTCTCCCGACTGCTCGCTACCGTGCGATCGGGTACACGCCGTTAGCGAAGAGCAGAGCGGCGATCGCGCCGACGACGACGATCACGACGAGAAGCGCGAGGACGAGATTCACGACGTTGCGCCGCACGTCCGCGAGCCCGAGCGTCCGGCGCACCGCGTAGAGCACGACCGTGATGTTGTCCTCGCCGCCCCGCTCCTTGGCGAGGTCCACGAGCGCGGTCGCCGCCCGTTCGAGACTCGCGCTCCGCATCGTCGACGCGATCTCGGGATCGGGCACATGGCGCGTGAGGCCGTCGGAGCACAGGAGGAGTCTGTCCCCGGGCTGGAGGGCCTCGACGAACACGTCGGGTTGCACACCACGCGGATCGCCGACGAACCTCGTGATCGAACTCTGGAACTCACCGGCGTGATCGGCGGTCACGAGACGGATCTCGCCGTCACGAATGAGATAGGCGCGGCTATCGCCGAGGTTGCCGATCACGGCCGAGGTACCTTCGATCGCCGCCACGACAAGGGTCGACGCGGCGCCCTGCTGGCCGCTCTTGCCCGCGGCGCCGAGCACCGCGTCGTTGGCGCCGCGGATCGCGGCCGCTAGTGCTTCCGCTGGAGGCCGGTCCGGTGCTGCGCCAAAGAAGCCCGCGGCGAGCGCGTCGATCGCTGCGGCACTCGCCATCTCGCCGCCGGCCTCGCCGCCCACGCCATCGGCCACCGCAAGGAGCGTCGTGGTGCCTCCTTCGCGGACGAGGTAGCGATCTTCGTTGTTCTCGCGCACGCGCCCGGTGTCGGTGCGTGCCGCCGTTCTCGCTGCCAGGCTTAGTCCCCCTTCTTCGTGCAGTCCTTCCCCGCGACGTAAAACAGCATTGCCGTCGCTCCGCGCGTGACGGTCGTCCCGGCGGCGGGCTCCTGCCGGACCACCGCGCACGCTCCACCCGAGCCCTGCCCGACGTCCCACGCGACCCGGGCGAACCCCGCAGCCTGCATCACGCCTACCGCCTCCCCGAGCTTCGTGCCGATGACGTTCGGGGTTTGCGCTCCGGCCGCAGTCGGCGCCGCGGTCGCGGGACCGGCTGGAGCCGCGGCGCCCCTCGGAAAGGACGAGAAAAAGAGGAAGAGCGCGAACAGGATCGCGAGCACCGCGAGGATCGCGACGCTGCTGTCGAAGCGCGGAAGCGACCACGCGACACGTCTGCCGCGCGCCCCGCCGATCGCGGGGAGCGCTGAAGTGAGGTCGCTGTCGCGATCCGCCACGTCGGAGAACGCCCGAGCGAACGCGCCCGCGCTCGCGTAGCGACGATCGGGCAGAGTCGCGAGCGCGCGTCCGACGATCGCGTCGAGCCGCTCGTCGATGCCGACGCGGGCGTGCCGAAGCGACGGCGGCGGCCCGATGAGCCGCTCGCGGACGAGCTCTTCGCTCGTCCCGCCATCGAAGGTGGGTCTCCCGGTGAGCAGCTCGTAGGCGACGAGGCCGAGGCCGTACACGTCGGTGCGAGCCGTGACCGGTCCGCCTTCGACGCGCTCGGGCGCGATGTACCGCGCCGTACCGAGCAGCTCCTGCTCGTCACGATCGCGCGCGGCGCGAGCGATACCAAAATCGGTGAGCTTCGCGACGCCCTCGCGATCGACGATGACGTTCGCGGGTTTCACGTCGCAGTGGATGACCCCCGCGGCGTGCGCCGCGTCGAGTGCTGCGGCGACCTGCCTGACGAGCCGAGCCACCTCGTGCGCCGGCAGCGGGCCGCGCTCGGCGACGATCTCGCGGAGCGTCTTCCCGTGCACGAGCTCCATGACCATGAACGCGTCCACGCCGTCGCGGCCTTCGTCGAACACCACGACCACGTTCGGGTGAACGACCGCGGCGGCGCGGCGTGCTTCATCCGCGAAACGCGCGCGGAACGCGTCGTCGGCGTCGGGGCCGAGCAGCTTGATCGCGACGTCGCGGTCGAGCTTCTCATCCCGCGCGCGCCAGACCTCGCCCGCGCCGCCCTCGTCGATCCGCTCGATCAGGCGGTACCGCTCGGCGAGCAGGCGCCCCCCTCCGGGCGTGCGGAGTTCGCCGGTCTTCTCGCTGGCCATGCCGTCGTTTGTCCGCAACTTATGTGCTAACCAATTAGGCGAGCTCGACGAGGGTGTCGAGGGCCTTTTCGTAGGTTCGGTCGCTTCCGAGGATCGAGAGCTCCTCACCGATGAGCTCGACGACCGCCGGCGACGGCATCGGCATCGTGCGCTCCCAGCGCCGCTCGCCATCGAGGAAGACCGTCGCGGTCTGATGGCGCGGAGAGGGCTCGCGTCTCACCACGAACTCGGCCTGTTGTCGCCCGTCCGTGGCCTGGATCCGGATCCCCCGGATATCGCCATCGTCGAGGCCCCGCTCGAAGCGCGGCCGCACGCGGACCATGATCCGCGCGCCGTCGGGGCGCGCGATAGCGAAGAGCAGTCCGCCGGCCTCTGAAGGAGCGAGGGTCTCGAGCGGTCGCCAGCCGAGACGCGACGCGAGCCATCCCACGAGGAGCAACGCCTGCGACGGGTGGATGTCACGTCCATCCATGCCCACGGCGAAACCGACACGAAGTCCGGTGATACCGTCCAGAAAGAGCCGCCACGACGGCACGTCGAAGAACGCAGTCGCGATCTCGCGCCACGGCGTGAGGCGCGTCCAATTCAGGTCGGTGACCCCGAACCGTCCGCGTGCCGCCTCCGAGATGCGCGCGATGATCGGCAACGTGATCTCGGGCCGCGCGAAGTCCGCCGAGTCGACGATGAGCCGGTCGGTCAGACGCAGGAGATCCGCGAACGACCGCGAGCCGAGTGGCGGCGTCCCGGTCCACCAGAGAAAGACCGGGAGATCGGGCACGAGGAGCGGGATGACCGCTGATGCGAGCCGATCGTCCACGTCGCCGCTCGCACGGACGAGGATCTGCTCGTAGCAGACCTGTCGCGCGCCGTCCGGGATCGGAAGCTGGCAGTGCATCTGGATCCGCTTCTCGGTGCCCTCCCGCGAACCGCGGTCGGCGAGCACGACGATCGCGCGTGACGGATGACGAAGGGCAAGGTCGGAGATGCTTCGAGCGGCGCGGCGTGCGTGCTCCTCGCGGTCGGCATACACGATGAGGTTGAGGACCGATGCGCGAGCGATCGGGCGGACCAGCTCGCGCGCGTGCGCGCTCTGAACGCGGCGTAGCCGCGCGAGCTCTCGCTCGAGAGCCGCGACGCCCTCGGCGCGTGCACCCCAAAACGTCGTGTCGATCACTACGCCTTCCGCCACTTCCGTCCGTCTCGCTCGATAAGCTCGTCCGCCTCGGTCGGCCCCCAGGTCCCCGCCTCGTACGGCGCGGGACCGCCCGGTGCGTCGCTCGATGCCCAGCCGTTGATGATCGGGTCGACGAAGGCCCACTGCTGGTCGACCTCGTCGTGTCGTGTGAAGAGGGTCGCGTCGCCGCGGAGCGCGTCGAGGATGAGCGTCTCGTACGCATCCGGGGCGTCGACCATGAACGACGCTCCGTAGTCGAAGTCCATGTTCACCGCGCGGATGCGGATTCCCTGGACCGGGACCTTCGCGCCGAACCTGAGCGAGATGCCTTCGTCGGGCTGAATGCGTAGGACGAGGGCGTTCGGTTCGAGGCCCGCGAGCGCTTCGCGGGAGAAGAGCTGATGCGGCGCGACGCGGAACTGGATGGCGATCTCGGTCGACTGCTTCGGCAGTCGCTTCCCGGTGCGGAGGTAGAAGGGCGTCCCCTCCCAGCGCCAGTTGTCGACCCAGAGCTTCAGCGCCACGTACGTCTCGGTCCGCGAGTCCGCCGCGACGCCCGGTTCCTCGCGATATCCGGGCACCGGCACACCCTCGATGAAGCCGCGCGTGTATTGCCCGCGGACCGCGTTCGTCGCCAGGTCGTCGCCCGCGATCCGGCGCAGCGCGCGCATCACCTTCACCTTCTCGTCGCGCACCGCCTTGTCGTCGAACGCGGCCGGCGGCTCCATCGAGACGAGCGCCAGCAGCTGAAGCAGGTGGTTCTGGACGATGTCGCGCATCGCGCCCGCCTGCTCGTAGTAGCCGGCGCGCTCCTCGATCCCGATCGTCTCGGCCACTGTGATCTGGACATGGTCGACGTACTGGCGGTTCCAGATCGGCTCGAAGATCCCGTTCGAGAAGCGCATGACGAGGATGTTCTGAACGGTCTCCTTGCCGAGGTAGTGATCGATGCGAAACACCTCGTCCTCGCGGAAGACAGTGTGCACGACCTCGTTGAGCGCGAACGCGGACTCGCGGTCGTGGCCGAACGGTTTCTCGACGACGATGCGGGCCCATCCGGTCTCGCCTCGCAGGCGATGCTCGCCGATGGCTTTGACGATCGGCTCGTAGGCGGCCGGCGGAGTCGCGAGGTAGAAGAGCCGGTTCGCGTGCGTGCCGAGCGCGAAGTCGAGCTGGTCGAGCGTGCGCCGAAGCTCTTCGTACCCGGCGTCGTCCGACGTCGCCACGAAATGAAGGTGCTCGGCGAAGCTGCGCCAGACCTCTTCGTTCAGCGGCTTTGTCCGGCTGTACTGAGCGACGGCCCCGTGCAGCTCCTCGCGGTACTGCTCGTGGCTGAGCGGCTTCCGCGCGGTGCCGACGACGGAGAAGGTCGCCGGCAGCAGGCGCTCCCGGGCGAGGTTGTAGAGCGCGGGGATGAGCTTGCGCTGCGCGAGATCGCCGAAGCCGCCGAAGATCACGATCGTCGAGGGCTCCGGTATGCGTAAGAGCCGGAGCCCCCCGCGTAGCGGGTTGAGGGTCGAGGTAGCCAGGCCTCTTACTCTTTCTTGACGGCGTGACCGCCGAACTGATTGCGGAGGGCGGCCGCGACCTTCATCGCGTAGCTGTCTTCCTGCCGCGAGACGAAGCGCGCGAAGAGCGAGTGGGCGATGGCCGTCATGGGCACGCCGTGCGTCACGGCCTCGAGGACGGTCCACCGGCCTTCGCCCGAGTCCTCGACCCAGCCTTTGATGTTCTTCAGGTCGCTGCCCTCCTGCGCGAAGGCGCGCTCGGCGAGCTCGAGGAGCCACGAGCGCACCACGCTGCCCTGGAGCCACACCGTGGACACTTTCCGCAGGTCGAGCTCGAATTCGCTGGCATGTAGGAGCTCGAACCCTTCGCCGTAGGCCTGCATCATCCCGTACTCGATCCCGTTGTGGACCATCTTCACGAAGTGGCCGGCGCCGTTTTTTCCGAAGTGAGCCCATCCGTTCGGTGGCGCGAGCGTGTCGAGCGCGGGTTTCGCGATCGCGACCGCGTCGGCGGGACCGCCCACCATCATGCAGTAGCCGTTCTCGAGTCCCCAGATGCCGCCCGAGACGCCGACGTCGAGAAAGCGGAACCCCATCGCGCCGTACTTTTCGGCGCGCCTCATCGAATCGCGGAAGTAGCTGTTGCCTCCGTCGACGAGCACGTCGCCGGGCGAGGCGAATCGCGCGAACTCATCGAGCGCGTGCTCGGTCGCATCGCCGGCCGGGACCATCGCCCAGAGCGCGCGAGGCGGCTTCATCTTCTTGACCATGTCTTCGACCGAGCTCGACGCCACGGCGCCGTGCTTCGTCGCCTCCTGCACGGGCTCGGGGCTGCGGTTCCCGGCGATGACCCGATGCCCGCCGCGCGCGAGGCGCGTCACCATGTTCCCGCCCATGCGTCCGAGGCCGTACAGACCTAGTTCCATCGCTCGCCAGCCTTCTTTTCGGCCTGACGGCCGAGGTTTTGTTCCGCGATCACCGCGCCCGGTGAGGTCTGCATTGTGCGGTAGGGTTAGTGCGTGGCGACGGTCGCCGAAACCGGCACCAAACTCGACCTCTATCGCGAGTTAGCCCGCCAGCTGCGCATTGACAGCATTCGCTCCTCCACTGCGGCAGGCTCCGGTCACCCGACATCGTCGCTCTCCGCGGCGGACCTCATCGCCGTGCTCCTCGCAGGTCACCTGCGCTACGACTTCGGGCAGCCCGAGAACCCCGCGAACGATCACCTCATCTTCTCGAAGGGCCACGCCTCTCCGCTCGTCTACGCGATGTTCAAGGCGGCGGGCGCCATCAACGACGACGAGCTCTTGACCTTCCGCAGGTTCGGCAGCCGTCTCGAAGGGCACCCTACGCCGATCCTTCCGTGGGTCGACGTCGCGACCGGCTCGCTCGGCCAGGGGCTGCCGATCGGCGTGGGCATCGCTCTCGCCGGCAAGCGCGTCCTCGAAGCGCCGTATCACGTGTGGGTGCTGGTGGGCGACAGCGAGACCGCGGAGGGTTCGATCTGGGAGGCCTTCGATCGCGCTGGCCATGAAGGGCTCGCGAATCTCACCGCGATCGTCGACGTGAACCGCCTCGGGCAGAGAGGACCGACCGAGCTCGAGTGGGACATGGGAGCCTACGCGGCGCGCGTTCGCGCGTTCGGCGTCGACCCCATCGTCATCGACGGCCACGATCTCCCCGAGATCGACGACGCATACGCCCGCGCTCGAACGGCGTCTCGGCCGACCGCGGTGCTCGCTCGCACCGTGAAGGGGAAAGGCGTCTCGTTCCTCGAGAATAAGGAAGGCTGGCACGGAAAGTCCCTCGATCCGGAGCAGGCGAAGCAGGCGCTCGCCGAGCTCGGCGAGGCGCGATCGCGCACGTTCCCCGTTCAAAAGCCCGAGCGCTGGGAGCGGCCTTCGATGCAGCGGACCGGATCGATCGCGCTCAGGACCTACGGCGAGCCGATCGCCACGCGAAAGGCGTACGGCGAGGCGCTCGCCGCGCTCGGAGCCGCGCGCAAGGACGTGGTCGTGCTCGACGCCGAGGTCTCCAACTCGACCCATGCCGAGGACTTCAAGAAGACCGCACCCGACCGGTTCTTCGAGATGTACATCGCCGAGCAGCAGATGGTCGCGGCCGCCGTCGGGATGCAGGTCGTCGACCTGGTTCCGTTCGCCTCGACGTTCGCGGCGTTCTTCACGCGCGCCTACGACTTCATCCGCATGGCGGCGATCTCGCGCGCGCAGATCCGGCTCGTCGGGTCGCATGCGGGCGTTTCGATCGGCGAGGACGGCCCCTCGCAAATGGGCCTCGAGGACCTCGCGATGATGCGCGCGGTGCACGGCAGCACCGTGCTGTACCCCTCGGACGGAAACCAGACCGCGAAGCTCGTCGCTCAGATGGCCGATCGCCAGGGGATCACGTATCTCCGCACAACCCGAGAGAAGACGCCGATCATCTACGACAAGGGCGAGAGCTTTCCGATCGGCGGCAGCAAGGTCGTGCGCGGCGGCTCGAGCAAAGACCGGGTGACGATCGTCGCAGCGGGCATAACCCTGCACGAGGCGCTCAAAGCTGTCGACGTTCTCGCGCACGAGGACATCGCGGTCCGTGTCATCGACCTCTACACGGTGAAACCGATCGACGCGGACACGCTCGCCGACGCGGTCCGCGCCACCGGCGGCCGGATCGTGGTGGTGGAGGATCACTGGCTCGAGGGCGGCATCGGCGACGCGGTCCTGGCGGCGCTCGCGGACCGTGGCATCGGCGACGTGCGCTACCGGCACCTCGCGGTTCGCAAGATGCCGGGCTCCGGAAAGCCGGCGGAGATGCTGGACGACGCCGGCCTCAGCACGGTGCACATCGTCCGCGCGGTAAAGGCGCTGCTCGGCTAGGGGCGAGCCTTCTGTTAGCCTCGCTCTGGGGCAGGGGCACCTAATGGGGTAGGCCCCCAGGGGAGGGTTTCGTGGAGATCATCGTCGTCCTGGTCATCCTCGGCGCGATCGCCCTCTTCTTCATCGCGCTCTACAACCGCCTCGTCACGCTGCGCCAGCGCGTGAAAGAGGCCTGGGCGGACATTGATGTCCAGCTCAAGCGACGGTGGGACCTCATCCCGAACCTCGTCGAGACTGTCAAGGGATACGCGACGCACGAGTCGTCGGTCTTCCAGAAGGTGACCGAGGCCCGCGCCGCCGCGGTGTCCGCCGGTGCCTCCGGAACACCGGAGCAGCGCGCGCAGGCGGAGAACGTGCTGACCGGCGCCCTTCGCTCGGTGTTCGCCGTCGCCGAGAACTACCCGCAGCTGCAGGCGGTCCAGGAGTTCAAGGATCTTTCCGAGAACCTCACCGCGACCGAGGACAAGATCGCGTTCGCGCGCCGCTTCTACAACGGGAACGTGCGCGACTACAACACGTCGCTCCAGACCTTCCCGACGAACGTGTTCGCTGGGATGTTCGGCTTCAAGGCGGAGCAGTACTTCGAGCTCACCGATGCGACCGAGCGCGCCGTGCCGCAGGTGAAGTTCTAGCGAGGCTCTAGCCTCTTCGTAGAGTGTCATCGCCCGAAACCTCGCCCGCGCGCGTGTCCATCTACGAAGCGGCCTCCGCGAACCGTTGGCGCACGGTGCTCCTTATTGCGGTGTTCACCGCGCTCGTCGCCCTGCTCGCCTATTTCGTCGGCGAGTACTTCTTTCCCGGAGGCGGCATCGCGGCTTTGCCGTTCGCCCTCGCGCTCTCGACGGGCGGCTCACTCGTCTCCTACTTCGCGGGAGACAAGCTGATCCTCGCGCAGAGCAAGGCGCGGGAGCTCGGGCCCGATGAGGAGCCGCAGCTGCGGAACGTCGTGGAGGCGCTCGCGCTCGGGCTGGGGATCCCGCCGCCGAAGATCTACCTGATCGACGATTCCGCACCGAACGCCTTCGCCACCGGGCGCGACCCGCAGCACGCGTCTGTCGCCGTGACGAGCGGCCTTCTCCAGAAACTCGATCGCACCGAGCTCGAAGGCGTTCTCGCGCACGAGCTGTCGCACGTCGGCAACCGCGACATCCGCGTGATGGTCCTCGTCACCGTGCTGGTCGGCACCGTCGCGCTTCTCGCCGACGGGTTGTGGCGATCGATGTTCTGGACGCAGGGCGGTCGCCGCGATCGCGATAGGGGTGGCGGCGGATCGATCATCGCCGTCATCGCGATCGTCCTCGCCGTGCTCACGCCGATCATTGCGATGCTCATCCGACTTGCCGTGTCGCGTCAGCGCGAATACCTCGCGGACGCGTCCGGCGCGCTCCTCACCCGTTACCCGCCGGGTCTCGCCTCGGCGCTCCGCAAGATCGCGGCAGACAAGGAGCCGCTCGAGGTGGCGAACAAGGCCACCGCGTCCCTCTATTTCGCCAATCCGCTGAAGGACGCGCCGGCATTCTTTGACCACCTCTTCGACACACATCCGCCGATTGAGGAGCGCATAAAGAGACTCGAGGCAATGAATTGATTCCGGTCGGAGCGCTCCGCACGACCACTGCGCTCGTGGCCGCCGCCGTCATGCTCGTCGTCGCGATCGGTGCCGGGGCGGCTGTTGGGGTGTTCACGCGACCGACCCCGGCGCCCGCACCGCCGTCGCCGACGCCGACGGCGACGCCCGAGCCCGACACCGGGCCGCTCGTGTTCAAGCAGCCCCTCGTCGCCGGATGCGCGACGGACGACGCGGTGTGGGTCGTGTCGGACGGCGGAGGGATCGGCCGCTTCGACCGGGTGCGGCAGCGCTGGGAGCTCATCGATCAGACGCTCCGCTCGCTCGTCGCCGTCGCATGCACTCCGGATACGGTGCTCGCCGTCGGCCCGTTCGGCCGCGTGCTGAGCATCGACGACCTCGCGAAGACGATCCGCGCCGACGATATCGGTCTCTTCAACCCGTACGCGGTCTCGCTCGTGCCGGACGGCGCGCTGGTCGTCGGTTCCGACGGCAACGTGCAGCGGCAGACCGCGGCCGGCTGGATGCAGTACGCGAAGGGGATCGTCGAGGATCTCTACGGCGTGGTCGGGTTCTCGGGCGGGTCCGCGTGGACCGTCGGAGCTGGAGGCGTCACCTTTCGGCTCGAATCCCTCGGATGGAAGCAGTACGAGACCGGAACGACGTCCTCGCTCCGGACCGTCGCCGCCACGTCGCCCACAGAAGCGATCGCCGCCGGCGATGACGGCGTGATCCTTCGGTTCGACGGCCGCTGGCGTCAACTCGAAAGCGGCGTGCAGCAGGAGCTTCGGGCGTCCGCTCGCGTCGGCCCGATCACCTATGTGGTCGGCGATCGCGGGACCGCCCTCGCCGTCGAGGGCAACGCGGTTCGTCCCGTCGCCAACATCACCACGACCTGCGCTCTGCGTGGAGTGTTCGTCCGCGGCAACGAAGTGTGGTTCGTCGGCTCCGAAGGAACCCTTGCGGGAGTCTGGCGACAGACCCCAGATAGGGTCGACCGCTGGGGCACGTGCTAGGCGCCCCGACCCTCGCGGGCATCCGCGTGATCGAGATCGGTAACTACATGGCCGGGCCGTTCTGTGGGATGCAGCTCGCCGACCTCGGCGCCGACGTCGTAAAGGTCGAGCATCCCAAAGTGGGCGATCTCGCGCGCCTCCTCGAGCCGCTCGCCTCGGGCGAGAGCGGCAACTTCGCCCGGCTCAATCGCGACAAGCGAAGTCTCGCGATCGATCTCAAGCGCGACGAGAGCCGCGCGGTGTTCCGGCGTCTCGCGATGGGCGCGGACGTCATCGTCGAGAACCTTCGTCCGGGCACGATGGACGATCTCGGCCTCTCGCCGCGCTCGCTGCTCGAGGCATCTCCACGGCTCATCTACGTCGCCGTGACCGGCTGGGGCCAGAACGGGCCCTATGCCGATCGGCCCGCGCTCGACATCATCGTCCAGGGACAGAGCGGGCTCATGAGCATCACAGGCGAGGAGGACGGCGCGCCGGTGAAGGTGGGCGTGTCGATCGCTGATCTGACCGCTGCCCTCTACGCCACGGTCGCGACCCTCGCGGCGCTGCGGGCGCGCGACCGCGACGGCCGGGGACAGCTCGTGGACATCTCGATGTTCGAGTCCGCGGTCTCGCTCGCCGTCTGGGAGGCCGGCGTGTACTTCGGGGGCGGCGAGGTCCCGAGAGCCGCGGGGTCCGCGCACAAGATGCTCGCCCCGTACCAGGCGGTCGCCTCGTCCGACGGCCACTTCATCGTCGGTGCGACCACACCGCCGAACTGGACGGCCTTCTGTCGGGTGCTCGGTCTGGGCGCGCTCGAGTCAGATTCGCGCTTTGCCGACGCG
Organism: Chloroflexota bacterium; assembly: GCA_038040265.1. Taxonomy (GTDB): domain Bacteria; phylum Chloroflexota; class Limnocylindria; order P2-11E; family P2-11E; genus 3-1-20CM-2-70-9. The sequence goes on from JBBPIP010000004.1 coordinate 29,118, forward strand.
AACGCGCGGCGCCGCAACCGAGTGGACCTCATTGCGGAGATCGAGCGGATCACCCGCACGAAGCCATCCGCGCATTGGCTCGAGCTTCTCCGCAAGGCCGGCGTTCCGTGCGGCGACATCGCGGACTACGGCGATGTTTTCACCGACCCGCACCTTCTCGCCCGAAAGTTCTTCGTCGACCTCGAGCACCCCGTGCTCGGCACGCTCCGTGGGCTGGGGTCGCCGATGCGGCTCGAACGTACGCCGGTGCGGCATCGGCGCGCAGGCCCGCGCCTCGGGGAGCACAGCGCCGAGGTGCTCCGCGAGATCGGCTGCAGCGACGCCGACGTCGATCGCCTCGCGAGAGAAGGCATCATCGCGCACGCATGAGCGATGAGATCCGCACCGAGCGCCGCGGCGGCGCGCTCTGGATTCGCGTCCATCGCCCGGAGGCCCGCAACGCGTTGACTTTCGCGATGTACGACCGCATCGCCAGCGCCTGCCGCGAAGCCAACGCCGATGCATCGATACGTGCGGTGGTCCTGACCGGATCGGGCGATGCGTTCGTCGCCGGCACCGACATCGCGCAGTTCGTCGACTTCAAGGAAGCCTCGCAGGCGCTCGACTACGAACACCGTATGGATGATTGGCTCGGAGCCATCGAGGACGTGCGCGTCCCCACGATCGCGGCGCTCCGCGGTCCTGTCGTCGGTGGCGGCCTCGCGATCGCCGCGGCGTGCGATCTTCGCGTCGCGGCACCCTCGGCGCGCTTCGGAGTCCCCGTCGCGCGCACGCTGGGGAATTGCTTCTCGGCCGCGAACCTCGTCCGGCTCGCCGCGCTCGTCGGCCTCGGGCGGGTGAAGGAGCTCGTGCTGACCGCGCGGCTCATCGATGCGCAGGAGGCCCGCGCGATCGGGCTCGTTTCGGAAGTGGTTGCGGCCGAGGACGCGCTCGACTCGCGTGTCGACGAGCTCGTGCAGCAGCTCGCCTCCTACGCGCCATTGACCTTGTTCGCGACGAAGGAAATGGCGCGGCGGATCCGCGAGCGGATGATGCCCGAGGAGGCTGCCGACCTGGTCGCGCTCTGCTACACGAGCGCCGACTTCCGGGAGGGCGTGACTGCGTTCATCGAGCGGCGCAAGCCGGTGTGGAAGGGACGGTGAGTCGATACCACGAGGAGCAGCATTTTCACGGCGCCCTGATGGGCCTCCTGCTCCTCGCCATGATCTTCGTCGTCGTGGTCACCGTCGTCGCCGTCTTCTTCTCGCGTCCCGGCGATGCCCTGCTGCTGGCGATCGCGCCGGTCGTCGTCGTTCTGGTCGCGTCGCTGATCTCGCTGTCGCACCTCGACATCGATGTGACCGAGAACGACGTGAGCATCGCATTCCGCTATCTCTGGCCGACGCGCCGCATCCGGTTCGCCGAGATCGTCGGCGTCGAGGTCCGTCGCTACAACCCTCTCCTCGAGTACGGCGGTTGGGGCGTGCGGCTCGGCCCGAAGGGCTGGGGCTACATGACGAGCGGGAACGAGGGCGTGCAGCTCCGTCTACGGAAGGGGCTGCCGGTGCTCATCGGATCCAGCCGGCCGCGAGAGCTTGAGGCCGCGATCCGCGCAGGCGTCGAGGCCCAGATACCGACGCCGCGGGCGGCGCAAAGCGCGCGGGAGAAGCCGGCGACCTAGGCGGTCCGCAGTCGCGGATCGAGCGCGTCACGGAGCGAGTCGCCGAACAGGTTGAACCCGAACACGGCCAGGCTGATCGCGACACCGGGCGCGATCGCGATCCATGGGGCCTGCTCGAGGAACTGCGTGCCGGCGCCGCGGAGCATGAGCCCCCAGGAGGGAGTCGGCTCGAACACGCCGAGCCCGAGGAACGAGAGCGATGCCTCGAGCAGGATGGCCTGCGCCAGGAACGCCGTAAGCATGATCAGATACGGAGCGAAGACGTTCGGCACGACGTGGCGGAACATGATGCGCACGGCGCCCGAGCCGACGGAGCGCGTCGCTTCGATGTAGGGCATGTTCACGATGCTGAGCGCACTCGAGCGGACCACGCGCGCAACGCGGGGGATGATCGGAACGGTGATCGCCGCGATGACGTTGCCGATCTTGTCCTCGCCGGTGCCCAGCGCCGCGACGACCGCGATGGCGATGACGATGAGCGGAAAGCTGATCAGGACGTCCATGAGGCGCTGGATCAGCTGATCGGCGCGCCCGCCGAAGTAGGCGCCGACCACTCCGAGGACAAGCCCGAGGGTGCAGCCGACGAAGGACGCGGTGAATCCGACGAGCAGCGCAGTACGTGAGCCATAGACGATGCGGACGAAGACGTCCCTGCCCAGGTGGTCGGTACCCAGGATGTGGTCGGGCGAAGGAGGCAGCAGCAGGTCCGCGAAGTTGATCTCCACCGCCTTCTCGTACGGCGCGATCAGACCCGCGAACGCCGCCGCAAGGAGCATGAGGATGATCAGGACCGCGCCGGCCGTGCCGAGCGGGCGCTGGGTGAGGAAGTCGCGCCAGAAACGCCAGAAGCGCCGGTTGCCGGTCGACTCCATGAAGCGCTGGCGGGCGATATCGTCGGCCTCTGCGGGGGCGTGTCGTGCCAGATCGGTCACGAGTACCTGATCCGGGGATCGAGGACGACGTACACCATGTCCACGAGGAAGTTGATGAGTACGAAGACCGCCGCGAGCAACAGCACGATGGCCTGGATGAGCGTGTAGTCCCGGTGCGCGACCGCATCCACGAGCAGCTTGCCGATCCCGTTCAAGTTGAACACCTGCTCCGTCACGACGAGGCCGCCGATGAGGAACGCGAACTCGAGGCTGATCACGGTTACGACCGGGAGCAGCGCGTTTCGGAGCGCGTGGCGCATCACGACGACGGTCTCACGCAGTCCTTTGGCGCGTGCGGTCCGAACGTAGTCCTCGCGGAGCACCTCTAGCACGGTGGAGCGAGTCATCCGCATGGAGACCGCCGAGTAGCGGTAGCCGACCGCGATCGCCGGAAGGATCAGCTGCGCGAGGTTCGCCACGGGGTCCTCGGTGAAGGGCGTGAACACGAGCGGTGGTGCCCATCCCCAGAGGGTGAGGGTCGTGAGGATCATGAGGATCCCGATCCAGAAGCTGGGCATCGCGAGACCGCCGATGGAGAAAACGCGAATCGCGTAGTCGACCCAGCTGTCCTGGCGTACCGCGGCGAGGACGCCGAGGGGTAACGCGATCGCGATGGCGAGGAGGGTCGCGAGGAAGGCAAGCTCGAGCGAGAGCGGGAACCGTACCTGGATCTCGTCGACCACGGAGTTCCCGGTCCAGAGTGAGGTGCCCAGATCGAATCGCGCGATGTCGCCCATCCAAACGACGAACTGTTCCCACAGTGGCTTGTCGAGCCCGAGGAGTTGGCGCTCCTCATCGATCACCGACTGCGGTACCGGAGAGCCCGCGTACTTGAGCGCGACGATGTCCCCTGGGACGGCGCGCATGATCACGAACGTGAGGATCGCGACCCCGACGAGCGTCGGGATCATTAGCAGGAGCCGTCCCACGATGTACCGGCGCATCCGGCTAGTCTCGGACGGCTCCCGCTAAGCCGCTAGTTCGCTTACTTCTGGGCCAGCCAGACCGTCTCGAGCTGCTGGTTGTAGTAGTGGTTCGAGCCGATCTTCCAGCCGCGCACGATGTTCAGGTACGGGACGATCCGAGCCCACCAGAGAACGGGGTATTGGTACGCCATCTCGTCCATCGCGTAGCGCTCGATGTCACCGACGAGGGTCAGGCGCTTCGCCGGATCCTGCTCGCGGCTCTGCGCGTCGATCAGCCCGTCGAGCTTCGGGTCGTCGTAGCCGGCGAAGTTGAGTCCCGCGCCGCCCTTGCTCGCCGACAGGAATTTCTGGAGCTGCAGATCAGGCTCGTCGAACTCCTGACAGTTGAAGTCCAGGCCGACCTCGAAGTTTCCGCTGCGGAAGTCGCCCTGGTACGCCGAGGTCTCCTTCGGATCATGTGTCGCCTTGATCCCTACCTTGCTCCACTGGTCGATGATGAAGAGGGCCACGGGCTCATAGGGCGTGGTGATGTTGCGGTTGAGGAACTTGAAGCTGAGGTTCGGCACGCCAGCATCCGCGAGGAGCTTCTTTGCCTCCTCCTTCGCCGCGGCTCCGTCTCTGCTGAACCCCTTGATTTTCTGAAGGTCGGCGTCGCTCATCGCGAACGCACTCTTCGGCCGCAGAAGGCCGCCGACATCCTTGACGATCGTGATCTTGGAGAGCGCGTCGCCACCCGCGTAGCGGTCGACCGCGAGTGACAGGGCGCGGCGGACACGCACGTCGTTGAAGGGCGCCTTCTTGCTGTTCGCGACGATGTAGTTGACGCACACCCAGGGGCCTTCCTGGATGGCGAGGCTCGTCCCTAGGGCGCTCGAGAGAGTGTCGCGCTGCTGCGGAGTGAACCCGCGGAACTCGATCATCGCCTGCTTCGAGCGGATGGCGTTCACGCCCGCGGTCGCGTCGGTGATGATCAGGGCCTTGTACCCGTCGAGGTACGGCAGCTGTACGCCGTTCTTGTCCTTGGCGAAGTAGCTCGCGTTCTTCTTGCCGACCCAGTCCTGTCCTTTGGTGTTCGACACGTAGGCGAAGGGGCCGGTCCCCATGATGTTCTTCTCGTAGAACTTGATGTCCTGCTTCAGCTTCGCCGCGCTGTAGATGAAGTTCCATGGCGACGCGAGGTTGGTGCCGAACGAAGCCGAGGCGTACTTCATCTTGAAGGCCACGGTGTCAGCGCTTGGAGCGCTGATCGACTGGACGGCGCTGTACGTCCCGGCTCGTGGCGAAAGCACGCCCGTCGGCGGGAAGATGATCTTCTGGTAGGTGGCGAGGATGTCCTCGCTCGTCATCTGGGTCCCGTCGTGGAACTTCACATCGGTGCGGAGCTTGATCGTGTACGTCAGCTTGTCGGCCGAGATCTCGGGCATCGCGGCGGCGACGTCCGGGACGATCTTTGAGAGGTCATTCGGGTCGAACTTGTAGAGGGTGCTGTAGTGCGGTGCGATCGGATGCAGGAGCGCGAAGGTCGTCTCGCGGTGGCCGTCGAAAGACGGCGGCTCGGCGTTCACGATGAAGGTCAGGGTTCCGCCCGGCTGCGGCTGCTCGGCGGCGGATCCGGATTGCGTCGGCGCTCCGGTCTTCGGCGCCGGCGTGCAGGCCGCGAACACGAGCGCGAGCGCGACTGAAAATGCTGCGATTTGACGGTTGAACACGAGGACCACCCCCTCGGGCGAGACTCTAGCGCACGCCCCTCTTACGAATGACTTCCTCATAGAGTTCAACCAGCTGGGCGGTGACGTGGGTCCAGTCGTATTCGGGGGCGCGCCGGGCGCCGGCCTGGCCCAGGCGGTCGCGCAGGGCGGGCTCGCAGAGCAGCCGTTCAAGCGCGCCGGCGATGGCGTCGGGATCCTTCGGCTCGACGAGGAGCCCCGTGACGTTTCGCTGTACGACACGCTTGTAGCCGTGGATATCGCTCGCCACGACCGGTAGCCCAGCGGCCATGGCTTCGAGAAGGACAATTCCGAAGGACTCCTGGCCGGTCGACGGCGCGCAGAAGATGTGCGCGGTCTTGTAGAAGCGCGCCTTGTCGGCCTCCGACACGCGGCCGGCGAAGAGCACGTCCTCGAGGCGGTTCTCACGCACGAAGCGGCGGAGGCGCCCGAGGAGCGGACCGACGCTGCAGAGGATGAGCCGGAGCTCGGGATGCTTCGGCTTCAGCTTGGCGTACGCCTCCATGAGGTACATCGCGCCCTTGCGCGGCTCGAGGCGGCCGACGAACAGGATGTTGACCTTGCCGTCGTGGTATTCGGGAAAGGGCTTGGCCGTCGAATAGAACTGGACGTCCACCCCGTTCGGGATGATTTTGTAGTCGCCCGGGAAATACGCCGAGATGAAGTGGCGTGCCGCGCTCGACACGGCGATCCGCGCGTCGAGCTTGCCCAGGTAGCGATTGCCGATCGGCCGCCCGGCCCAGTAGGAGAACGAGAAACCCCCAAACGCGTGGAACGTGGCCACCTGCGGGCAGCGCGCGGAGTCGAGGATCTGCATCGAGAGGAAAGGGACGAGCGGCTCGTGGTGGTGGATGATGTCGAACCGCTCGCGCTCCAACATGTGTGAGACGAGCCACTCGAGACGAAGCGAGAGCGTGACCCTGCCGATCGCTCCGTTGTACGGAACCGCGATCGCCCGGCCGATCTGGATCACGTCCTGCGCCGGCGGGTCGTCGCCCCACGGCGCGGTGATGATCCGCACGTCATGACCCAGGCGGCGCAGCTCCGAGTAGCTCTCGCGGATGTACGAGTTGGCGCCCCCCGGTCGCGGATACGCGTAAGGCGAGACGATCCCGATTTTCATGATTTGGTCTTCTTGGCGCCCCCCGAGCGCATTCTGCGGCCAGCGCGCTTTATGGGGTCGCGGACCATCGACCGCCACTGCTGCTTGGCCGCGCCGTCAAGGTGCTCGCCGAGCGTCCACCCGCGCCCGTGCGCGGTGGTCGCGCGCTCTCGCAGCGCTCTGCGGAGATCGTCGGACGTGCGTCCGGAGAATTCGGTCCAGCACGTTCCGACGAGTGCCGCGTGGTGGGCATCGCTGGACCCGGTCTCCGCGATCCGCAGGACGTGGGTGTTCAGCCAGGCCGCGCGCGACGCGCGGACCCGACCGGCGTACGAAGGATTGCGGACCTCGATCCCGTCGACCATCCGCACGTTGTCCCCGTATCCCGCGAGCTGCCGCAGGGCGCCCTCACCGATGGAAAAGGTGAGGTACGAGAGGGGATGGGGGACGATGGCAACGCCGCCGGCCTCGTGGATCTGCACGAGCGCCTGCGCGAGCGAGCAGAACATCGGCACTTCCTCCTCGATCCAGAGCGCGAGAAGGTGGCCGGACCGCGTCGTGACCTCCATGCCCGGAACGACCTCGACCGGGCTCGAGCGACGCAGCGCGAGCTCGCGCAGCGCGAACGCGCCGCGGATGTCGTCGTGGTCCGTCAGGGCGATCACATCGAGGCCGGCCCGCTCGGCGGAGTCGAGGATCTCTTCGATCGACGAGAGCCCGTCGCCCAGATCGCTGTGCAGGTGAAGGTCAGCTCGACCCACGGTCGCCCCACACTGGCTCGAAGACCGTCCATTGCTCGGGATGCTCCTTGATGTAGCGCTCGAGGATCGCGGCGAACTGCCGAACGCCGGCGCGCACATCAGCGTCGCGGTCGCCAGTTGACACGAGCTCCAGCGGCGGTTCGATCCGCGCGCAGAGGAGTCCCTTCTCGCGCCACGCGAAGGCCGGAAGGAGGGCGGCGCCGGTGCGGAGGGCGAGGGCCACGTGCGCCGATGGCAGCAGGGCCGGGCGTCCAAAGAACTCGACCGTTTCGCCCACGCCCGTGACGGCGCGATCCGCGATGATGCCGAGCGCCCCGCCGTCGCGGATCACGCGGTGGATGCCACGACCGGAATCGATCGGGACGAGCACGAGGCCCTGGGCCTGCCGGGCTCGGTTCACCGCGAGCATGAGCTCGGAGTTTGTCTTCTCCGCCGGCAGGGTGAGCGTGAAGCCGCGCTGCATGAGTAGCTGGCCCACGAGCGCCACCGGACCGAGATGAGCACTGCCGAAGATCACGCCCTTCTCTTGGCGGTGCGCGCAAACGAAGTTGTCCCAGCCCTCCAAGCGGACGATCGCGTCGAAGCGCGCCCGGTCGAGGCGGGGAATGTGGAACACCTCGAGGTACTGCCGCACCTGGTTCACGAATACGCGGCGGACGCTCAAGGAACGTTCGGGCGCGACGATCGCCAGGTTCGCGCGGACCGCGGCGCGTCCTTTCGGAGTCGCCAGATAGGCGAGCGTGCCGACGACCTCGGAGATCGGACCCTGCCAGGCCGGCGGGACTCTCGGCAGGACCCACTCCGCCGCATTCGCGAGCGCCCGCGCAGCGCCCATGCGCTAAGCGGTGCCTTCGGGCCGGGTCCACATGGGGCGGAATATGTACCACTGGTCGGGATCGCTGCGGACGAGCTGCTCGAGCCCGCGCACGATCGCCTGCGTCGTGTGCTCGATGTCGTGGGCCGCCTGCTTGGTCCTCTCGACGAAGATCGGCGGCAAAGCGACGCCGCGGAACGTGTTGTCGCGTTCGCGGGTGACGGCCGCGACCACGATCGGCGCGCCTGATACCCGGGCGAGGTTCGCCGCGATCGTCGGGAACGCCGTGAGCTCGCCGAAGAACATCACTTCGACATTGTCGAGCTCCTTGGCGCGCGGCCCGAGATCCATCATCAGTCCCACCATCTCGTTGCGGCGGAGAGCCTGGAGCACCTGGCGGACCGCGCCCTCGGGTGGCAGCAGCTTCACGTTCTTGTGCGCGCGGTTCGAGACGAGCAGATCCATCAGCCGCTGGTTCTCCATCTCGTCGGCGATCACGTTGAGCGGCATCTCGTCGGCGATGCGGGCTCCGCCGATCTCGAAGTTACCGAAGTGCATCGACACGAAGATCAGGCCCCGTCCGTGATCGCGCGCGGCGCGGAAGTACGACCACGATCGCGGATCGACCGACACCAACCGTTCGAAGTCCGCGGTGTCGAGGCTGGGGAACCGCATGATCTCGACGAGGTACTTCGCGAAGTTGCGAAACGAGCGGCGCGCCACATTCGCGACGTCGCGGTGGCCGCTCGGCAGAGCGAGGACGATCGCGAAATTCTCCTTCGCGATGCGCCTGCGCGTGCTCCACACCAGATACGCGATCTCGCCGCCGATCACAGCGGCCGGATACGTGATCCACGACGGCAAGCGCTGAGCGAGCGTGGCGCCCGCTCGCCATCCCCAGAAGGCGGAACCGTGGAACAGGCGGTCGAGCACCTAAGACGCGCCGCCAAGAGTCTGCTGACCGGAGCGTCCTTTGATGTATTCCTCCACGCCTTCGCGCGCCTTGTCGTCGTGGATCTGGCGCGGCGGCGACTTCATGAAGTACGCGGAAGGCGCCACGATGGTCCCGCCGAGCCCTCGATCGAGCGCGAGCTTGCAGCAGCGTATTGCGTCGATGACGACGCCGGCGCTGTTCGGGGAGTCCCAGACCTCGAGCTTGACCTCCGCGTTCAGGGGAACGTCACCGAACGTCGTCCCCTCCATGCGGATGTAGCACCACTTTCGGTCCAGGAGCCACGGCACGTAGTCGGACGGTCCGACGTGGACGTCCTTTTCGTCGAGTGGGTAGTCCAGCATGCTCGTCACCGCGTTCGTCTTGCTGATCTTCTTCGACTCGAGGCGCTCGCGCTCGAGCATGTTGAGGAAGTCGGTGTTGCCTCCGAAGTTGAGCTGGTACGTCCGGTCGAGTCGCACGCCGCGGTCCATGAAGAGCCGTGTGAGGACGCGATGCGTGATCGTTGCCCCGACCTGTGACTTGATGTCGTCGCCGATGATCGGCAGCTTCTTCTGGGCGAAGCGCTTCTGCCAGTACGGCTCCCGCGCGATGAACACCGGGATGCAGTTGATGAAGGCGCAGCCAGCTTCGAGCGTCTGCTCGACGTACCACTTCGTCGCCTCTTCACTTCCCACCGGCAGGTAGCTCACGACGACGTCGACCTTGCGATCGCGAAGGATCCCGACGATGTCGTCGGTGGCGCCCGGCGCCTTCTTCACGATCTGGGAGAGGTACTTGCCGATCCCGTCGTGAGTCATGCCGCGCGAGACCTTCACGCCGGTGCGCGGGACGTCTGCGAAGCGATAGGTGTTGTTCGGCGCCTGATAGATCGCGTCGGCGAGGTCCTTGCCGACCTTGTTGCGGTCGACGTCGATCGCGGCGACGAAGTCGACGTCGTTGATGTGATATCCACCGAGGTCGACGTGCATGATCCCCGGGATGCGGTCGCCGGCCTTCGCGTTGCGGTAGTAGTGCACGCCCTGCACGAGCGAGCTCGCGCAGTTGCCGACACCGATGATCGCGACGCGGATCCTCTTTCTCTTGGTGACGCGTCGCGCCGTTGACGTTTTCCTCTTCTTGGTTGGAGTCGCCATAGGTTCGATGTCTACCTTTCTTTGATCGAGAGTTGGCGGCCCACGTGGACCACCCGCAGGACGAATGTGATCGACGAGAGCGCCGCCAGCGCGACGACCGCGACGACGAAGAGTGCCTGAAGGTTGAACAGGGCCCACGCCGCCAGGCCGACGAGGAAGATGACGATGCGCGCCTCCCGGGGCGCCGGGCCGACGCTCGCCCCGACCCCAAGGGACTCGGCCTTCGCGCGAACGTAGGGGACCAGGAACGACGCGACGAGCGCGACGAGCGACGACCAGAGGAGGACCGGCTGGCCGAGGTTTGCCCCCGACGCCGCCGCACCCACGAACAGCGCGCCGTCAGCGACGCGGTCGACGGTGGAGTCGAGGAACGCCCCGAGGCGTGTCCCGCCGCCCGAAGCCTTCGCGATCTGTCCGTCGAGCGTGTCGGCGATCGTCCCGATCAGCAGCACGAGCAACGCCGCGAGCGGCATGCCCGCCGCGAGTAATCCGGCGCCGATGACGCTCAGCACGCCGCCGGCGATCGTTACCACGTTCGCCGAGATGCCCATGCCGGCGAGCGCTCGCGCCAGCGGGCCGATCCCGGCGCGCGCGCCCTCGGCGACTCGGTCCGGGACGACTCCGTGGCTCATGCTTGCGACTCGGCGCGGTTCATCACAGTGCGATAGCCGCGATCCTGAAGGTCGACGAAGCGTTGCCGGTCAAAGGAGCATCGAACTTCGCGACCGACCCTTTCAGTACGGACGATTCCGGCCCGTCTCAGGCGATGAAGATGCCACGTCATCAGGGGGGCGCTGACGCGCAGTCGTTTCGCAAGATACGAGACGGGCACCTCACCCTCTGTTGCCAGAATTTGGACGATACGTAGTCGGGTGACGTCACCAAGAGCACGGTAGTAGAGACGCAATTCGCGAAGTGACGACGTACTCACTTGGTCGGACCTCGACGGTTCAGTTTTCGGGTCTCATCCCAGTACCACTGCCGCCGAGTGATTTGCTCCTCAGTGACGCTGCCTCGCGCAGGCGAGTACTCATTCATGTAGCTCAATGCGAGGTCGGCTTGTGGTCGCTTCAGTTGGAGGTATTCCCGGCAGGCGAGCAGCAGGGGAGCCGCCTGGTACTGCGACACGACGAGCTGCCAGCCCTTCCGGTGTTTCGGCGTTTCCCTGGCAACGAGGACTAGTGCCCCGCGAACACGTTCGCGGATCCACTCCAACAGTGGCCACGACGAGTTGCTGATACAGGCTTTCATCTGGTACTGCGTCGATCGCTGTCGATAGATTCCGATAGTTCCCTCTCCGTCGATGACACCGGCGATGTACGCCAGCTCCGTAGCTTGAAGTATCCGCGGAGGGTGCTTCCGTCGTCCGCCCAATCCAGGACCTCCATCGAGGCCTGGCCGTTTCCCTCAGTAGACTCCGAAGTTTAACGAATCTTTAAGTGACGGGCAACTCGTCACGCGAGGAAGCCCGTCTTGGTCCCATAAACGACACCTACCTAGCGTGGGCGATCGCGGGAAGCTCGATGGATTGGAGGAAGAGCCGTCCTCGACAAATCTGTCGGGCGCAGGTTCATGCCGAGAGCGTGCCTAATCTCGCTCGACTTCCAATGGGCTGGTGTTGCCTTCATCCAGACGGCGCGTACGGTCGCGGTGGGACAATCGCCTGATGGCCCAGGCCCAACCGCTCGCGGCGCGCATGCGGCCCCGCGATCTCGATGAATTCGTCGGCCAGGCTCACCTGGTCGGCAAGGGCCGCGTGTTGCGCAGGGCGATGGAGGCCGGGCAGCTGCCCTCGATGATCCTCTGGGGACCGCCCGGTACGGGCAAGACGACGCTGGCTGCGATCGGGGCCAAGCGCACGAAGTCGCGCTTCGTGGCGATCTCAGCGGTCGCGTCCGGTGTCGCCGAGCTCAGGAAGATCATCGACGAATCGCGAAAGCTCCGGGGCCTCACCAACCAGGGCACGGTCCTCTTCATCGACGAGATCCACCGCTTCAACAAAGCGCAGCAGGACGTCGTTCTGCCGTACGTCGAGAACGGCGACGTGACGCTGCTCGGCGCGACAACGGAGAACCCGTCGTTCGAGGTGAACTCGGCGCTTCTGTCGCGATCGCGCGTCTTCACTTTGAAGCCGCTCACCGAAGATGAGGTCCGGCTCATCGTTCACCGAGCACTCGAGGAGGAGCGCGGCCTCGGCGGCTCGGTCGCGCTCACCACGCAAGCCGAAGACGGCCTCGTCGCCGTGAGCAACGGAGACGCGCGCGTCGCGTTGAACGCGCTCGAGCTCGCCGCGGATGCGGCGGTGCCTGGCGCTGACGGGAAGAAACCGGTCGGGCTCGAGGAGGTCAAGGAAGCGCTCCAGCGGCGGTCGCTGCTATACGACCGCGCGGGCGACCAGCACTACGACACGATCTCTGCGTTCATCAAGAGCGTCCGCGGGTCCGACCCGGATGCAGCGCTCTACTGGCTCATGCGGATGATCGACGCCGGCGAGGATCCCATGTTCATCGCGCGCCGCATCGTCATCCTCGCCGGCGAGGATGTCGGGCTCGCCGACCCGCAGGCGCTCGTCATCGCGAGCGCCGCTCAGCAGGCGACGCACCTCATCGGTATGCCCGAGGCGTACTACCCGCTCGCCGAGGCGACCGTGTACCTCGCGCTCGCGCCAAAGTCGGACTCCCTGAAGCGCGGCCTCGGCGAGCTGCAGCGCGATCTCGCAGAGACGCGCGTGGATCCTGTGCCACTGCACCTCCGCAACGCGCCCACGCGGCTCATGGCCGAGCAGGGATATGGCCGGGGCTACAAGTACGCGCACGACTTCGAAGGGCACGTCGCACCAGAAGAAACATACCTACCTGAGTCGCTGGAGGGCAGGCGGTATTACGTGCCGACCGATCTCGGCGCTGAGGCGAAGCTGAAAGCGCGAGTGGAAGAGCTCAGGCGAAGCGTGCGACGAAAAGGCCCAGCTCGAACAGGAGATACATCGGAATAGCGACCAGCGTCTGGTTGAACGGATCCGGGGTCGGCGTCATCACCGCGGCAACGAGGAAGGCCACGAGGACCGCGTAGCGGCGCTGTTTCGCGAGCCACTGCCGCGTGATCACGTGGATCTTCACGAGGGCGAAAATTGCGACAGGCACCTCGAAGATGAGCCCCATCCCGAGGATGAAGATGGTGACGAACGAGATGTAGTCGGCCGCTCGAAGCTCGTTGTGGATCACCTCTCCGCCGAAGTTGATGAGGAACTTGATCGCATTCGGCAGGAGCACGAAGTAGCAAAAGAGCATTCCGGTGACGAAGAGTCCGATGACCGGCAGGCCCATGAAGCGAATGAATCTCCGCTCCTTCGGGAGCAGCGCCGGATCGACGTAGGCGTAGATCTCGTAGAGGATCACCGGCATGGCGAGCGCGATCCCGGCGAACAGCGAGACGCGAAAGTAGGTTGCGAAGTTCTCGGTCGGGCTAAGTGAGATGAGGGTCGTCGGCGGCTCGTGGCACGTGTATGCGGGAATGAACGTGCAATCCACAGGGACGATGAGGATGCGGATGAGCTGAGTCGCGAAGAAGAACGCGACCGCGGTCGTCGCCACCAGCGCGACGGCCGTGAACATCAGCCGGTCGCGCAGCTCGCCGAGGTGCTGGACCAGCGAGAGCTCTTTGTCGCGCTCGCGAGTGGCCGTTCCGGAGCTCATATCTCGGTCGTCACGCTAGCAGTTGCGCCAACCTAGAATTGCCCCTCGCCACGCCCCCGTAGCTCAGCGGATAGAGCGACGGCCTCCGAAGCCGTAGACAGGCGTTCGATTCGCCTCGGGGGTACCGACCTAGGACGATCGGCCCCCCTCAGCCGCCGGTCGTAGCGGGGCGCCTCCGACGCCAGGATTAGCCGATGACCACGATTTCGAACGACACCTTGCCCCTCGAGTCTCAGCTCGTTGACGCGATGCGGGACGGCCTCGCGATCTTCGATCCGGCAGGCAACCTCTTGCGGTGGAACTCGTCGGCACGCGCCATCACCGGGTGGACGCCGGGGGAGGCAGGGCGGCGCGGGCTCGCCGCGCTCCCGCCCGGTGTGATCCAGATTCGCGATGGCAAGTGGGCTGACGCCCGTCATCTCCAGATCGAGGAAGGCACTGCCGTTCTCTTCACCGACGTCACCGCGCAGGTCTCGCTCCGGGACGCGAATCAACAGCTCGACGATCTTGCCCTCACCGAAGCCGTGACCGGTTTGCCGAACCGCAAGCTGGCGCTCGGGCAGATCACCCGCGCCATTGCGCTCGCTAAACGTGACCTGCGGCCGGTCGGGCTTCTGTGCATCGACATCGATGGGTTCACGCGGCTCAACCATCGTCTCGGCAACGAGGCGGGTGACCAGGTCCTGCGGCAGGTCGGAGAGCGGATCGCTCGTTCGATCCGTGGCAGCGACTCGGCCGCGCGCACCGCCGGCGACGAGTTCTCGGTCGTTCTCACCGCGATGGGACTCCCAGGCGACGGTTCGATCGTCGCGGTTCGGCTGCTCCTCGCCCTCGCGCAGCCCTATCGAGCCGCCGGAGAGTCGCGCACGATCGGTTGCAGCATCGGCGTGTCCGCGTACCCGCGAGATGCGGCGGACACCGCCACTCTCTTCAAGATCGCGAATATGGGTGTACGCGCGGCGAAACTCGCTGGCGGCGGCTGCTACAGGGACGGCACGGTTGGTGCAGACAAACGGCCCGTGACTAAAACGGAGGTGTCTACATGGGCATCATCGCTTTCCTGATCATCGGACTGATCGCGGGCTTCATCGCGCGCGCTCTCGTCCCGGGTCCGGACCCGATGGGTTGGCTCGGCACCATGATCCTGGGCATCGTTGGATCGTTCGTCGGCGGGACGCTCGCGGCTCTCGTCTTTGGCGGGAACCTCGACCTGTCCCCATCGGGCATCGTTGGCTCGATCGTCGGCGCGATCATCGTGCTCCTGATCTGGCGGGCCATGGGCGGCCGGCGCGGCGTAGTCGCCTGACGCGACGCGCGGCATGACGCGAACGTGAGAGACCGCGGCGCCTAGTGCGTCGCGGTCTCTTCGTCCTGCAGAACTATGTGGTTGGTCGCGACCCAGAACTTCCCGAAGCGATCCTTCACGAGCCACTCTTCGCCGTTCGGCGACGGGCGGACGAGCTCGCCGATGCGGTGATCCGCCCCAAAGATGACCTTCGTGCCACGGCGGAGATCGAGCGGGGGTCGGGGACTCATCGCGTCGGAACTCTAGCCGCTGCGATGAGTCCTTCGTCGAGGCGACGTACGTACTCGCCGAACATCGGCTCCACGAAGTCGTAGCGCCCCCGGCCCAGACGCACGACCAGTCCACGCTCCTGCAGGGCGGCAAGTGCGCGCAGGACCTCGGGTCGCGGCACGGCGCCGCCCGCCGCATCGGCGGCGTACAGCACGGCGTGGTGGGCGATCCGTTTGGCGACCTGCTGCAGGTATTTGTGCGAGCCCAGCTCGGTCCAATGCAGCGCGAATGGCCGCTCCAGCTCGCGCATCGCCTGTTCGTAGGCGACCTCGAGGAGGTCCGAGCTGACGCTTCGTGCGCCGGCATCGCGCATGACGTAGTAGAGGGCCGCACACACCTGCATCGTGTCTTGCGGGTGGCCGCCGGTCGCATCGAGAAGGCGATCGATGCTCGCGTCGTCGATGGTCATCTTTCTTGCGGCGAACTTCGACTTCAAATATTCGAGCCAATCGTCGGGGTCGATCCCGAACCGGTGCCCGCCCGCGTCGGTGAGATCGAGCGGCACGGCGAAGCGGTAAAAGGCGTGGCCCTTCGCACTGAAGAGCTCTTCGAGAATGCCCTGCTCGGATCCGAGAAACGCGTAGCTCACTCCACGGTGCGCCTGGAAGCGGGTCCGCATCACGTCGAAGACCCGCGGGCCGAGCCGCCCCGCGGCCTGGAACTCGTCCAGCACCACCACGACCCGCTTGCCGGAGCGCTTCGCGAGGCCCTGCGGGAGGTCAAGGGCGCCCTCGAAGAAACGTTGCGCGTTTGTCTCCCGAGCGAGCTGCAGCGCGAGCTCGACGTGCTCGTATTTCACCTTGACCGTCGGCTGCAGCCCTGCCGCGATCGCCTTTGCGTGCTCGAAGCTGCGCTCGACTCCCGAGAGGTTTTGCAGGATGGCGTCGGCGAGCCGTTCGCCGAGCCCGCGGATATCTGTCGCGCCGAGGCAGTCGACGTAGGCGGTGTATGCACCGTGGCGGCGCATCCTGCGCAGCGCCTCGACGATGATGGACGTCTTCCCGATCCTGCGTGGACCGGAGATGAGCACGTGCTGACCGTCCCCGAGCCGTTCGGTCAGGCGTCGCAGGTAGGTCTCGCGGCCGACGAGGTCGGCGGCTGGCACGGGACCGCCTATGGGGAAGTAGGGCGTCGCGAGCGTTCGGTCCCGCGGGCGGAGCATCGCCGTGTATCATACATCTGATGTATCAACCGCATCCCGCCGATGGATACAGCCCAGCCATGGGACGATGAACGCCGTGCTCTATCTCCTTGCCGCGATCGTCGCAGCGGCGGCCGCGGCGGTCGGCTGGCTCGCGCGCCCGCTGTCGCCCGATCCACGCGACCGCGCCCAATTCACTGACGCTGTCAACGCAGTCGACCGGGAGCTCGCGGCGAATCTCGAGCTCACGACGATGTTCGACCAGACCAAGCAGGCAGTGACGCTCGAGAACGGCGAGTTCGCCCGGCACAGCGCGACCCTCGCGCGAAACGCGCCCCCCGTCGCGGCTGCGATGGCCGCCCTCTACGACCGGATGTCCGAGGCTGAGTCAGCGATGGAGCGCCGCGGGCCGGCGAACTCGCTCCGACCGGCAGACCGGCAGCTGATCGAGGGGTGGGAAGGCGACGCGCGCGAGGTGCAGCGGTCGCTGCGGAGCTCGCTGATGGCGAGGCCCCTCATGGGCTGGCGCGCGCTCAGCGCTCGCTTGTATGGACGCTTTGCGCGGCACTAGGCGACCCCTGTCTTGGCTAATGGCACGAACCGTGCATCCAGAGCGTTAGACAGCCAGATGTCCATCAAGGGGATCACTCCTGGCCGGGCTTACCGTGCCTACCGCTTCCCGAACCGTGCGGGTGGTCGCCTTTCGAGGCGCGCCAGCGGGGTGCGGCCGGTTGGCACGTTCGCCGGCGTTCTCATGGCCGTTCTCCTGGCTGGAGTCGGCTTCGTCGGGGTCGCGGCGGCCGCGACCTTTGGCTACTTTGCCTCGGACCTTCCGTCGGCGAGCGATCTCGCGACGGTTCCGGTGCCTCTCACCACGCACATCTACGACCGCTCGGGCGAGCACCTTCTCTACACGCTCGCTGACGAGCGGCGCGACCTGATCTCGATCGACGCCGTTCCGAAGCGCATGCAGGACGCGACGATCGCGATCGAGGACAAGACCTTTTGGACCAATCCTGGTTTCGACGTCGGCGGGATCATCCGCGCGATGCAAGCCAACAGCGCGAGCGGCTCGATCGCGCAGGGCGGCTCCACCATCACGCAGCAGCTGATCAAGCTTCGCCTCCTCAGCGACGAGCCCACCATCACCCGGAAGATCAAAGAGGCGATCCTCGCCGTCGAGGCGACGCGGACGTTCAGCAAGGCACAGATCCTCGAGATGTACTTCAACCAGATCTACTACGGAAACCAGGCCTACGGCCTGAAGGCCGCGGCGGCCACGTACTTCGGCGTCACTGACCTGACCAAGCTGACCCTCGGACAGATGGCGCTCCTCGCCGGCCTCCCCCAGGCGCCCTCCGACTACGACCCGAGCCAGAACATGGAAGGTGCGATGGCGCGCCGCGCGGACGTGCTCAATGCCATGGTCGAGAACGGATACGCCACGGCGGCCGAGGCCGACGCCGCCAAGGTCGAGGAGATTGTCGTCAAGCCCGTGACGACGTCGCTCTACGCGCCGCACTTCACGTTCCGCGTCCGCGAGCAGCTCGTGCAAGTGCTCGGTGAGAAGGCGGCGTATCGCGGCGGTTACGACGTCTACACGTCGCTCGACTGGAACATGCAGCAGCTCGCCGAGAAAGAGGTCCGGCAGCACGTCGATACCCTCAAGGGCTTCAACGTGCACAACGCGGCGCTCATCACGATGGACCCGACGACCGGGGAGGTCCTCGCGTACGTCGGCAGCTACGACTACTACATGCACACGCCGGAGGTGCAGGGCGACTACGACCACGCCGGCATCGCGTTCCGTCAGCCGGGCTCGACGTTCAAGCTCTTCACGTATCTCACCGGGATGCTCAAGGCGAACATGACCGCCTCCACGCAGCTCTGGGACATCGAGTTCAACATGCCCGACGGAAGCGGCAAGACCTACAGCCCCAAGGACGCGACCAAGGAGCAGCACGGCCCGGTCACCATCCGGCAGGCGCTCCGCGAGTCCCTCAACCTCCCGGCGCTGCAGGTCACGCGGACCGTCGGGGTCGATGCGATCATCGACACGGTCCACCAGCTGGGCATCAACCGCGATTGGGACCGCTCGCGTCTGGGCCTCTCGTTCGGGATCGGCGCGGGCGAGATGCGGCTCATCGACATGGCAAGCGCGTACCAGGTTGTCGCGAACATGGGAATGCGCGTCGAGCCGACGTACATCCTCAAGATCGTCGACCCCGCGGGCAACGTGGTGAAGGACTATTCGAAGGTGGAGGGCCGCCGAGTCCTCGACCAGCGCCAGGCTTGGATCATGGCCGACATCCTGAAGGACAACACCGACACCGGTCCGAACGGCTCCTTCGTGTTCGCGCCTTTCACATCGATTGGCCGCCCGGCCGGGCTCAAGACGGGAACGACCGACGACCAGAAGGACGTGCTCGCGATCGGCTGGGTGCCCAAGCGACTCACCGCGGTCTGGATGGGGAACTCGAACAACACGGAGATGCGTGGCATCTCATCGGCCCTCGGTCCAGGAATCCTGTGGCGCGACTACATGAAGACGGTTGTGGGCGGGCTACCCGCGGACGACTGGTACGCGCGCCCGGAGGGGATCGTCGACAAGGTCGTGTGCGTGAACCCGATCAAGACCGGCGGGAACGGCTCGGGCCTCCTGCCCGGACCGAACTGCCCCGGCTACAAATTCACCGAGCACTACGTGCAGGGCACCGAGCCGACGAGCGACGACCGCAACTTCTACACCTCGTGCGGGATCAACCTCCGAGCGCCGTTCCTCGACTGGCAGGCGGACTACAACAAGTGGGCATCCGGCGCGGTTTCGGGCTCTTACAGTTACGGCCGCTTCAGCTGGCGGATCTGTGGGTTCGCACCGAAACCGAGCGAGTCGCCGTCGCCTTCACCGGGACAAGATGGTCAAGGCGGGGGGAACTCCACTCAGCCGCCCGGTCGCACGAACCCGCCACAACCCACGCCAAGGCCAACGAAGAAGCCGTAAAGCAAAGCCCGGATTCGTCCCTAGACTCGCCCGGGTGAGGGCGGTCACGAGCGCTTCGTTCTATGCACCCGTTGAGGGCGAGCTCCGCGAGCTCGAGCGCCGGCTGCTCGAGGTCGGACGCGGCGGCCATCCGGTATTCCGCGACGCGGTGGCGCACCTCTTCACGACGCCGGGCAAGCTGCTTCGGCCGACGCTCGTTTTTCTCTCATCCCGGTTCGGCCCAGGACAGGACCGCGAGGTCGTCTTGAATCTCGCGGAGTCCCTCGAGCTCGTGCACACCGCGTCGCTCGTCCACGACGACGTCGTCGATCGTGCCGAGATGCGCCGGAATGTTCCAACCGTCAATGCGAAGTGGAACGACGACGTTGCGCTCATCGTCGGCGACTATCTTTTCGCGAAGGCCTACGCGCTCGCAGCCGTGCTGCCGAAGCCGGAGGTCATCGCGATCGTCGCGCAGACGGTGTTCGCGCTCTGCGACGGCGAGCTCGGCGAGATCACGGCGACGCGCTCGCTACCGAGCGAGGCCGCCTACCTCGACCGGATCGAGCTCAAGACCGCGTCGCTGTACGCGGCCTCGAGCCAGGGCGCGGCGCTGCTCGCGGATGCCGAGCCCGATCACGTCGCCGCGCTCGGCGCGTTCGGGACGAACCTGGGCATGGCTTTCCAGATCACGGACGATGTCCTCGACCTCGTCGGCGACGAAGCCGAGTTCGGGAAGACCGTCGGGCGCGATCTGCTGGAAGGTATGCCGACCCTGCCGATGATCTATGCCGTGGAAGACCGCGACGGCTCCGGCAGCGAGCTCGCGGCGCGCATCCTCGCTCCCGCGAAGACCGAGGACGACATGCGTCAGCTGCTCGCGGAGATCCGGAGCTCGAGCGGTCCAGAACGGGCGCGCCAGCGTGCGCTCGCCTTCCACGACGCTGCTGTGCGGGCGCTCGACCGCCTACCGGATCGGCCCGAGCGCGATGCCCTGCGCGATGCGGCTGATTTCGTCGTGAGCCGGGTGCGCTGATGGCGTCAGCGGAGATCGACTCGTTCCGCAACCGCTTCGCGCACGAATTCGATCGGCTGCTGCGAACGCTCGAGGGCCTCGACGAGGAAGCCGTGAACTGGAAACTCGCGGCTCCCAGCGCGAACTCCATCCTCGTTCTCGTGACCCACGCCCTCGCCTCTGCGGAAGATCACGTCGTCCGTCGGGCTGGTGGAAAGTCGGTCGTCCGCTCGCGCGATGCCGAGTTCGCGGCGAAGGGGGACGCCTCGCGTTTGGCGGCGCGGGCCGGGGAAGTGAGGCGGCGGATCGATGAGACCCTCGGCGAGCTCGACGGGCGGCTCGGCGAAGAGCGGGAACCGTCGTTCGAAAATTGGCCGGGGACCTGGACCGCGCGCGACACGCTCGTGAATTCGATCGCGCACACCGCCGAACACGCCGGTCACGCGGAGCTCACCCGCGATCTCTACATTGCGCAAAGGGGGAAGAGATGAAGGCCACGGTCGCGGGCGACGGAACGAAAGCGAAGCCCTGGAAACTGAAGACGCCGAGCGGCTCGTCCGAATACCAGATGTACCGCGCAGCGGACGCCGATCCGCCGGCCATCGTGTGCGTGGTCGGAAAGACCGAGCTGCGCTATCACCTCCGCGCGATAGAGGACCTTCACGCGATGCTCAAGAAGCACGGTGACTGGATGCTCCTTGGCAGCGCCGACGAGCAGAAGCCAGCGGCCGAGGGCACTGTCGAGGCGTGGGGCCGCTCGCCGAAGAACCCGGTCAAAGGCTGGTACGGTTTGAAGAAGGGTTTGCGCGGCCGGTTTGGTATGTACATGCCGCCGCTTCTCGAAGCGCTCGGCCTCGCTGAGGTTGAGCACAACCCGAAGAACAATCGGATGCGCGCGATCTAGGGCCTACCGGCCGACGATGTCCCTGAAGAAGAGCGCGTACTCGTTCGACGATGACCGGTAGAGCGTGCGCGGCGCCGCTCCGCCGGTCGCGGCGATCATGCGGACCTGGCTCGCGATGACCCCGATCCCGTTGTCCGTCGGTCCCCAGAGGTACGCGATGCCGGCATCAACCCATCGCGGCCACTGCGCATTCGTGCTTCCCGCGATGCGTGCGACCGAAGTCCCGTCGATGACGTCCAGGCCCCACTCAGTGGTGCGCTGTGCGACGACGATCCTGCCTCCCGACGGTGCGTAGTCGGCGCCGTCCACCTGTGCGTCGTTGCTCAGGACCTGCTGTTTCGCGCCGGTCTCGTCGTTCCATAGGACCAGGCCGCGACAACCGGTGTTCGTGCAGTGCTGGATGAGTGCGCGCGGCTGCGTGTCGCGCCACGCTGCGACGTCGGCGACTCCGCCGTCGTAGGTGCGTTGGCGGCCCGTGGCGAGGTCGAGGACCTCGACAGAGGCTCCCTCGTACGCGCGTCCCCAGATGAGGATGTTCTGCTTCGTCACCATCCGCGGCACGGAGACGAGCGGCGGAGATTGTCCAGGCGGCTGGCCGGCGACCACGTTGCGAAGATCGGATCCGTCCGGCCTCACCCGGAAGATGCCGAGGTCTTCACCAAAGTCACCGGCCGCGCTCATCTTCCACCGACCGAAGTAGACGTAGGCGCCGTCCGGAGACCACACCGGATTGCCGCTCGCGACCGCCGCATCGGGAGGGACCATCCAACGCACGGCGCCGCTCGTCTCCCATAGAGCAAGGCCACGACCGACCGCGACCGCGAGGGCGCCACCGTCCGGACGCATGGCGGGCAGCGGGTTCTCGCGCATGGTCACCAGGCGCGTCGGCGCGCTGCCGTCAGCTGGCACGGCAACGATCGTCGAATCGTTCGGACCGGATCCTGTGAACTTCATCTCCGAGACGACCAGAGTCACCGTGGTGGGACGCCAACCTGTCGTATGCGTGGTGAAGAACGCGGCGGCGGTCGGGTCGGAGCTCGGGGCGGCGGTCGGGGAGGCCGGCGCCG
This sequence comes from Chloroflexota bacterium, assembly GCA_038040265.1. Taxonomy (GTDB): domain Bacteria; phylum Chloroflexota; class Limnocylindria; order P2-11E; family P2-11E; genus 3-1-20CM-2-70-9. Next base: position 51,503 of record JBBPIP010000004.1, read on the forward strand.
GAGATGGGCTCGGCGACGATGAAAGCGTGGCTGACGCCGAGGCCGAGGGCGACGGCGAGGGCTGAGTGGCGACGGGACCGCAGACGCACGCGGTGAGGAAGAGCGTGCAGAGGATCGCGAGCGCGCGGATGGTGGTCACGGACCCGGCGGACGGCCTCCGCGCCGGCGGCCGCGCCGGCGACGCTTCTTCCGACCGCCTTCGCCCGGAGGCGCGATGGGCGTGGGTCTCTCCTGGCGCGGCACCTCGTCGCTACCGTAGGTCCCGACGCCTTTGGTGTGCGCGGGGATCGGGTCGAACGACACGCCGAGCTCCTCCGCGGTCAAGACCTTGCGCGATCCATCGACCATCCCGACCACGATCGACTCCTTGACCACGTTGACGCCCTGCGTCGTGGCGCAGCCGCTCGTGCCGCACGAGCCGCTCACGCAGGACGGGATGTGGAAGGTGTCGCCGAGCTTCGGCAGCTTGCCCTTCACCTCCTGATAGGTCTCGAGCTCGTAGATGAGGCAGCACTTGAGCCGGCCGCACACCCCGGTGAGCTTCGCCTGATTCAGCGGAAGGTCCTGGTCCTTGGCCATGCGGATCGAGATGTTCGAGAACTTGTCGAGCCACGACGAGCAGCAGAGCTCGCGGCCGCAGGTGCCGACGCCGGTCATCACCTTTGTCTCGTCGCGTGCGGCCATCCGCCGGAACTCGATGCGCGTGCCGAAGTGCGCGGCGAGCGCGGCGTTCAGCTCACTGAGATCCGGACGTTCGGCGCTCGAAAAGAAAAAGACGACGCTCGAGCCGTCGAATTGCCAATCGGCTCCCAGGATCTTCACGGGCAGGTTGCGCGCGCGGACCATCTCGGCCGCCGCCCTGGTGGCGTCCTCCTCCATGCGCTTGTGCTTGTTCATCGCGAACAGGTCGCTGGCGGTCGCCCTACGGACCACTTTCCCCAGGGGCGGGTCCACCATCACGAGTGGCGAATCCGTCGGCAGGATCGCGACGCGCGCCGCATCCTCGCCGAGCTCGGTGCGCACGATCACGAACTCGTTCAGATCGACATCGCTCACGCCGCCGGTCTCGAAGAAGTACATTCGCCCGGCCTTCATGAACCGCGCGCCGATCACGGTGCGGGGCGTGATCATGCGGCCGCTCTGGCGAACGCCGCGGCGTACGGCAACCGCAGCACCAGGAGCTCGAGCAACATTCGCGCGTTCACGTTCGACTCGATGACGTCGCGGCGCCAGCGATCGAGCGAGAGCGCGAGGTCTACGAGTTCGCGCTGACCGACCGCATTCGCGAGGGCCGCCGATTCGCGCGCCCGATCCGGTCGGAGCGTGCGCTCCGCCCCGTGCGCGACGACGGCGGCGTCGCGCGCCAGCTCGCTCCACCCGCCGAGGCGTGACTGGATCAGGTCGTTGCGTTTTTGCGTGTCGCGCTCGGACTCGGCGAGGTCGACGGCCCACGCGAACCGGTCGGTCAGACCGCTCCCGATCAGCCTGTAGAACTCGGCCTCGAGCGTCCGCCGCGCTTTCCGCGCGGCCTCGTCACTCGCGAGGGCGATCGCGAGGCCCGGCCGACCCGCGCCTGCCGCGGCGTGACGTCGCGCGTCGGCGCCAAACCGCTTGCTCAGACCTTCGGCGATCTCGGCCGTCGCCACCAGTCGCAGTGGCAGCGGCGCCATGCGGGAGCGGATGGTCTCGAGCAGCCGCGCTGGGGTCGGCGTGAGGAGGAGAAGGACCGCATGGACCGGCGGCTCCTCGAGCGTCTTGAGGAGGGCGACCTCCGCGTGCTCGGACAGCTCCGCCGCGTCGTCGATGATGACCACCCGCCAGCTCCCCTCGAGCGGCCGGAGCGCCAGATCCCGCTGCATCTCGCGGATCTGCTCGATCGCGATGAACTTCTTGTCGGGATCCTTATCGACGTCGATGAGTCGTGTAACGAGTCGCATGTCCGGGTGCGTGAAGTGCTCGACCTTGCGGCAGGCAAGGCAAATCCCGCAGCCGCCGGCGATGCGTGGCTCGCCGGTGCAGAGAAGCGTCTGCGCCAGCCGGATCGCCACCGTTCGCTTGCCGATCGACCGCGGGCCGCTCAGTTCGTATGCATGGGCCACGTCGCCTTCGAGTGCTTTCTCGCCCAGACGGGCAAGGAGGCGACGCTGCCCGATCACATCTCGCACTCGGGTGCGACGGATTCTAGTTGGCGAGCGGCAAAGGCTCCTGACCGGCCTTTCGCGCGCGGATGTACGCGCTCGCGATCGCGCCATCGACCCCCTCGAGCCGGGTCTCGCGTGTGATCTCGACGTCGACGTCCTTGAAACCAACGTCGCGGAGCGCCGTCGTGTACTCGTCGATCGAGATCGTGCCGGCCACGCAACCGGCCCACTGGTCGAGCGAGCGCTTGACCTCCGCCGGCAGCTCCGCGAGGGCGACCATGTCCGAGACCGCGAACCGGCCGCCCGGCCGGAGGACGCGGTGCGCCTCGCGCAGGACGGCGCGTTTGTCGGCCGCGAGGTTGATCACGCAGTTCGATATGACGACGTCGACGCTCGAGTCGGACAGCGGGATCTCCTCGATCGTCCCCTTCAGGAACGTCGCGTTCGTGACGGCGGCCTTGGCCTGGTTCGTCCGCGCGACCGCGAGCATCTCGTCGGTCATGTCCACGCCGTAGGCGTGCCCGCCCGGCGCCACACGCCGCGCCGACAGCAGGACATCGAGTCCGGCGCCGCTGCCGAGATCGAGGACACGCTCTCCCGGGCGAAGGTCGGCGAGGAGCGTCGGATTCCCGCAGCCGAGGCTGGCTGTCGGAACGACGCCGACCGATGCGAGCTCGTCCGCGGAGTACGCGTCCCCGCAGCTCGTGCCATCGCTGCAGCAGCTCGTGTCGCAACAGCTCGAGCTTTCGGCCATTCCAAGCGCCTTGGCCGCGTACCGCTCCCGAACGGCTTCCTGAATGTCACTCACACCGACACCTCCGACGCATAGACGAGCGTCGATGCGACGCTACCCCAATCCATTGACGTTCGTCAATACGTCTGCCAGACTCGAACCCGTGGAAAAGCTCACGGTGCTCCCCGAGCGCGAGCGCGGGGTCTGCTGCCCGCCAACCTTCAAGGCGCGCCCCCAGAAGATCGAACAGACGACCGAGGTCCTGAAGGCGCTGGCCGACCCGACTCGCCTGCAGATAGCGCTCTGCCTTCGTGACGCCAAGGAGCCGGTCTGCATCTGCGACTTCACGGCGACCTTCGACATTTCCCAGCCGACCGTTTCGCATCACATGGCCAAGCTTCGGGACGCCGGCCTCGTCGACGTCACAAAGCAGGGGATCTGGTCCTTCTATCGGCTCGCGCCGGATCTCCCCGTCGCCGCGCGGCGCATTCTCGAGGCCATCGGCTAGGGTTCGGCGCGCTCCTTCGCGCGCTCGATAGCGGCCTCATACGCGCGCTCCGTCCGCTCCCCGACGAGGTCCCAGGTCCACTTCTCCTGAAGCCGAAACCGGCCCGACTCGCCCATGCGGCGCGCGCGAGTCGTATCGCCGAGGAGGGTGAGGATCGCGCGAGCGATCGCGTCCGGCTCCTGCGCCACGACGAGCCCGTCGATACCGTCGCGCACGACCTCGCGGAGCGGCGGGATGTCGCCGGCGATGACTGGTCGCCACGCGTACCACGCCTCGAGGTACGCATGCCCGAACGTCTCGTGTACCGACGGCATGGCGAAGATCGTCGCGCGTGCGTAGGCCTCGGCCTTCGCGGCCTCGCTCACGACCCCGCGGTCGACCCAGCGGTCGTCCTTCCAGCGCCGCTCGAAGCGAGCGGTCCACGCGTTCTGGCCTATCGCGACGAACCGCGCCTCGGGGCGCGAGCGCCACACGATCTTGGCCGCGTCGCGCAACGCGTGGTACCCCTTGTATCGCTCCTTGCGTCCGACGAACAAGACCGTCGCAGGGTCCATCGGCACTTCTGGAAGAAAGTCGATGATCGGCCCAACGCCCGTGACATGGACGTGGCGGACCCGACGCGAGGCGTACCACTCGGACTCCCACTTGGTAAGCGCGATGACCGCGTCGTCGCGCCGGTAACGCGCGACGTCGGTCGCAGATGTGCCGGAGAAGCGTTGCCCCGGATGCACGAGCGGCGTCTCGACGAAAGCGGCGCCGGCCGCACGCGCCGCACGCTCGAGCGGTCCGGACCACTCGCGCGCGATGGAGTGCACGAGGTGCGCGCCGGCGATCGCACCGTCGAGATCGGCGCTGGCCACGAGCGAGGTCGGGAGGATCCCGTCCAGGGCGGCTCCGACGCGTCCGCCGCGGACCGGAAGGAAGAGAAAGCGGACGCCCTCATGACGCAGCTCGACGGGCCCGGGCGGAGCGGCGTAGACGTCGAGGGGTATCCCCGGCCGCCGCCACGCGGGCCGCATCCCGACGAGCGTGACGTCGTGATGGCGTTTCGCGAGGGCTCGGGCCAGGGCGCGCGCCTGCGCCTCGGAGCCTCCGACGGTCGATAGGAGCTTCTTCGCGATGACGACGCGCATGGCGTCGGGAAATCTAGGCGAGCGCCTCGCCGACGTCAGTGTGGGTGTGAGCGAGCGCTCGGGCGTACGCCTTCTCGACACGGTCGATGACGCGGTCCCAATCCCACTTTTCCCGCAGCTTTGCCGACCCCGCACGCCCCATCGTGGAACGGAGCACGGGGTCGTCGAGCAGCTTCCCGATCGCGCCCGCCACGTCCTCGACGCGCTGCCGCACGCAAAAACCGTCGACGCCGTCGGCGATCACCTCGCGGAGCGGCGGGATGTCGCCGCCGACGACTGGACGCTCGTGCAGCCACGCCTCCAGGTAGCCGAGCCCGAAGGTCTCGTGCAGCGACGGCATCGCGAACACGTCGCAGGCGTCGAGCGCCGCGGATTTCTCGGTGCCGCTCGCGCGCTCGATGTCGACGATCCGCTCGTCGGCGTAGCGCGCGAACTCGTCGAAGAAGCTCGAGTAAAACCCAGGGATTCCGATGAACACGAAACGGGTATCCGGATGCTTTCGCCAAACGAGCTCGGCCGCGTCGAGGACGTGGATATAGCCCTTGTAGCGTTCCTTCCGTCCGATGTAGAGGACGAGCGGTGCGTCCGCCGGAATACCGTGCGCCGCACGGAACGCGAGTCCATCGCGCGAGCGCACCGCGTTCGGTCCCATGCCCGTCGTGACGATCCGCGCCTCGTCAACCCCCTCGCTCGCGAACCATCCTTTTTCCCAGTCGGTCATCGTCGTGATCGCGTCCGCACGGCGATAGCGAGCGAAGTCGCTCGGCGTGTCGCCACCGTGGAACTGACCGGGATGCGCGAGCGGCGTCAACACGATCGGAGTGCCGAGCGTCTCGGCCACCTCGAGAGAGCTGTCGAGGTATTCGCGGCCGATGTTGTGGATGACGTCCCGATCCTCCGCGTACCACTCGAGGACGTCGGTGCGCATGAGGTCGATCAGAGTGGAGGCGTCGGCGACGCTCCCGAGAAAGCCGCCCCGCGGCTTGACCTGAACGACCTCGACGCCTTCGTTCGTGAAGACGCGCCGATCGTCGAACGCCTGGCCGCAGACGACCCGGACGTCGTGACCGCGAGCGGCGAGCCGCGTTGCGAACTGGTACGCGAGGCTTTCTGATCCGCCGACGCGTGCATACGCACGCTTTGTAAACAGGAGCTTCATCGCCGTGCGTTCAGGGCAAGCCGCGTGCTAAGACGCGACGGCGCCTTCGCCTAGACCGACGAACTTCGACCACGTGCGCTCGCCCGCGCGCACGTAGGAGGCGTACAGGTACTGAGGTGTCGCCGGAGGCCGCACCGGCAGGCGCAGGAGCGTCATTCGTGCTTCGGCCAGCGTGCGACCGCCCTTTCGGTGATTGCACGACTTGCAGGCGGCCACGACGTTCTCCCATACGTGCTGGCCGCCGCGATGGCGAGGCATCACGTGATCGAGCGTCAGATCGTGGCCGCGCCGGCCGCAGTACTGGCAGGTGTGGTCGTCCCGGACGAGGACTTCCTTGCGCGTCATCTTCACGACCGGCCGGGGACGCTTCACGTGGTACGCAAGGCGGATGACCGAGGGTGAAGGGAACGACAGACGCTCGCTGGTCACAAGGTGACCGTTCTGCTCCACGACGCTTGCCTTCTCCTTGGCGAGGAGGACTACCGCTCGGCGCACGTTGCACACGTTGAGCGGCTGAAAGTCGAGGTTCAGTACAAGGACGTTCGCGTCTACTACGCCCATGTTCCGATTCTAGGGTCAGCGCGGTACGATTGGCGTTCCGATGGCCTCTCAGTCCACACCCGACAAGAACGGCTCCAAGAGCACTTGGACCCTGAAAACAGGGCTCGCCCAGATGCTCAAGGGCGGCGTGATCATGGATGTCGTCACCGCTGAGCACGCCAAGATCGCCGAGGAGGCGGGAGCGGTCGCGGTCATGGCGCTCGAGCGCGTCCCGGCCGACATCCGCGCGGCCGGTGGTGTCGCGCGAATGAGCGACCCCGCGATGATCTACGCCATCATGGAAGCGGTCACGATCCCGGTGATGGCCAAGGCGCGCATCGGCCACTTCGTCGAAGCGCAGGTCCTCGAGGCGATCGGCGTCGACTACGTGGACGAGAGCGAGGTCCTCACACCGGCCGACGAGAAATATCACATTGAAAAGCACGCGTTCAAAGTGCCGTTCGTTTGCGGCGCGCGCGAGCTCGGTGAGGCACTCCGCCGGATCAACGAAGGCGCAGCGATGATCCGGAGCAAAGGCGAGGCGGGTACCGGGAACATCGTCGAGGCCGTGCGTCACATCCGCGCGATCACCGAGGGGCTGAAAGAGCTTCACGACCTCGAGAAGATCGGTCTCGAGAAGAAGCTCGAGGCCAAGGCCGAGGAATACCGCGTGCCGGTCGAACTCGTTCGCCAGGTCGCGAAGGACGGCAAGCTTCCGGTCGTGCTCTTCTGCGCCGGGGGGATCGCCACGCCGGCCGACGCCGCACTGATGATGCAGCTCGGCGCGGAGGGAAACTTCGTCGGCTCGGGTATTTTCAAGTCAGCCGATCCCGCGCGTCGCGCGAAGGCGATCGTCGAAGCCACGACGCACTTCCGCGACGCGAAGCTCGTGGCCGAGGTCTCGCGTGGACTCGGCGAGGCGATGCGCGGCCTTTCGCTGGAGTCGATCCCGGCGCAAGAACGACTTGCAGTCCGCGGTTGGTGATCGCCGCCCGCTGACCGCGCGCGCCGGCGTTCTCGGTCTCCAGGGCGACTTCGCTGAACATCTCGCCACGCTCGATCGGCTCGGTGTCGAAGGCGTCGACGTCCGCCGGCCCGAGCAGCTGGACGAGATCGATGCGTTGATCATCCCCGGCGGCGAGAGCACGACGATCGGGAAGCTCGCGAGCCAGTACGGGATCATCGACAAGCTCAAGGACCGCGTTGCCGCGGGCATGCCCGTGTGGGGAACGTGCGCCGGGGCCATCTTCATCGCGAGAGACGTGCCCGGCCATCCGCATCCGCTCGCGTCCCTCATGGACATGACCGTGGAACGCAACGCGTTCGGTCGCCAGATCGACTCGTTCGAGGCCGACCTCGACGTGAAGCAGCTTGGTCCGGAGCCGTTCCACGCGGTGTTCATCCGCGCGCCGCGGATCAGTCGCGTCGGTCAGGGCGTCGAGATCCTCGCTCGCCTCCACGACGGGACCGTCGTCGCGGCACGACAGGGGCGGCTCCTCGCAACGAGCTTCCATCCCGAGCTCACGCACGACGATCGTTTCCATCGGTACTTTCTTTCGCTCGGTAAGAGCTGATGCCGGCGAGAGCGGCGACACCGCTCGACCTTCGGCGCGTGTCCGCCTTGCTCGCGAGCTCGCTCCGCGAGCCCAGCGGGATCATGGCTTCGGCGCTTCCGGTTCCGCTTGCGGCGGGGGCGGTCTCGAGTTGGATGCGTCTGCTGCCTGGGCTGATCGGGATGCACGGACGGCTTCGCGTGTTCCTCGAGGAGTACCGCGGGCAGCTGCGATCGAGCGCGCTCGTGTACGACGGGAGTCGCCCCGAGTGGGTCGTTCTTATCCTGGCCGCGCTCCAGCAACCGGGTGGCGCCGACAGCGCGTTTCGTCTCCTGTCCGGGATCAGCGGCGCCGCCGCGCGGGCGGGCATGCATCGGATCTTCGCCGCGGTGCCGGACGAAGCGCTCGCACGCGAAACGTTCTTCCAGGCGGGCTTCTACTCATATACACGGGAGACCTGGTTCGTCGCCGCGCGAACGAACGTCATGGCGCCAGTACCGCAGCTCGCCGCGCGCGAGGCAACCGGACGTGACGCGCACGACCTCTTCCGCTTCTACGCGATGACCACGCCTCACGCGGTGCAGCGCGCCGAGCAGCTCTCGTTCTCCGACTTCGACGTGACCCGTCGCGGCGGCGCATATGACCCGCCGCATCTGGTCGGGGGGAATCCCCTCGCCATGCGCCGGCACTCCGCCCTGATCCAGGGCGAGGAATCGCGCCTTCGCGCCTTCGCGCTCGCCTTCCGCGGACTCGAACGCCACCCGCACATCTGCAAGGTGCGGACGGCGGACGGGGATGTCGATCTCGCGCGCGACATGCTCCGCGCGACAGCCCGGGGCCTCCCCGCCGGAAAGCCGGTGACGTCGCCGGTCCGCTCGTATGAGGAGCACGTCGCGCGGGCCCTTCTCGCGGAGGGGTTTCGTGAGGTCGCCACGTCGATGCTCTTCACGAAAGAGCTCGCCGAACGCGTGGAGGAGCGCGCGTTCGCTCCGGCGGTCGTGCGATGAGCGAACCGAAGGTGCTCCCGACGCGCGAGGGCTACGACCGCTGGGCCGCGACCTACGACACGATGGAGAACTGGCTTCTCGACCTGGAGGAACCCGAAGTGGATCGCGCGCTCGGCGGCGCCGCGGAGCTCGACCTCCTGGATGTGGGCACAGGGACCGGGCGACACGCGATCCGCCTAGCCGCCGCGGGCGCTCGTGTCACTGCGCTCGACTTCTCGGACGCGATGCTCGCGAAGGCGCACGCGAAGCCCGGCGCCGAGCGCGTGCGCTGGATGACGCACGATGCCGACGCGTTGTTGCCATTCGCCGATCGTTCCTTCGACCGGGTGCTCTCCGCGCTCGTGCTCGAGCACATCCCGCCCGCGCGGCTGGTGCCGTTCTTTCGCGAGCTTGGCCGCGTGACTCGACCCGACGGGCGCATCGTCGTCACGGCGATGCATCCGGCGATGTTTCTCAAGGGGATCTCGGCGAACTTCCACGACGAGGACCGCGAGATCCGCCCGCGCTCCTACGTCGCGACACTGTCCGAGTACGTGATGGGCGCGATCGATGCCGGGCTCGAGATCTCCGCGCTCGCGGAGCGTCCCGTCGACCAGGCGTTGGTCGAGCGCTACGAGCGGTCGGGCAAGCTCCTCGGCTGGCCAGCGCTCTTCGTGATGGAACTACGTCCGCGCTAGTGCGAGGCTCGACCCTGACGGCGAAGGATGACGACGACCGACAGCAGCACCGCGACTTGAAGCACAAGGACCGCCACGATCAAGAGGATGGGCGTCTCCGGCGCGCCGATCGCCGCGCGAAACGCTCCGGTAGAGTCGAGGGCGGCGATCACAACAACGCCGATGATCGCCGCCGCGACGGTCCAGCCGAGGGAGATGCTCGGCGTCACCCCTCGAAGCCATCTCGGTGAGCCTGCGGTTGCCTGAAGCATCCTCATTCCGATGAACACGAGCCCGACCACGATCGCCGTCAAGATCGGCGAGATCATTGGTTCACCTCCGTGCTCACCTGATTATCCGCACGGCCTGCAAACGTAGTAGCAAGACGTCGCGGTAACCACGCCGCACATGACGAATGAGACGACCTCGCAGATCACTCCGCACGGTGGGCACAGGATCCCGAGTCCAACGCAGACGACCGCTGTCTCGTACCAGCACGCAAATCCCACCGTGACGCCGCACACGATTGCGCAGATGACGCCCTCGACGGGGCAAGCCGCGGAAGGCGCGGCAAGGCCCGGCGTTCGTCCTCGCCCAGGCGTCCGTATGACATGTCGCGAGCCGTCAGCCAAGACGATCGTTGACTCGGCGGTGCCGCGGAACACCGTGGACCGCTGGCGCGCGGCGCCGGTCTGGACATCGAAGAAATCGACGGTCTTCTGATCCACATCGTTCCACCGCATGACGAATGACTTGAGGCCTCCCTGTGCCTCGAGTCCGTGATAGAGCTTGGCCGAGCGCCCAAACCCATCTGAGAACGGCACGGCGACGAAGTGCCCGCGCACCTGTGGATCGGACGCGAGATGCGCTCGCGATCCGTAGGCAAAATTCGGCTGGGCGCGCATCCCGTCCCTTTCGAGCGCCGCCCAGAGCAGGCGTCCCTCCTTATCTGCGCGCGCGTCGCCTATCGCTCGACCGATTGCGGCCGAATCGAACTGCTCGAGAACCATGTTGCCCTCGGTCGTGGTCGCCGCGGCCGAGCTCGGCGCCTCTCCGGCGAGCGCGATCTCAGGCATGAGCCCGCTTGCCTTTGCGACCAGGCCCCCCGCACTGGCAGCGACGATCGATAGGACCTTTCGTCTTGAGATGCTCGTCACGTTCTCCTCCTCTTTCAGGTTCCGCTGGTCGCCTGAGCGACAGAGAGCGCGGGCGTATTCCGGACGCGCGACCGGATCCGAAGGGTGACCGACGCCAGCACGGTGGTGAGGAGTAACGCCGCGAGAGCGACGTTCGCCAGCGACCAGGCAGCGGGCGCGGTCCGCGCGAGCTCAGCCGCCGTCAGGGCTGCGACAAGAACGCCATTGCGCGTGACGAGCGTCCACGAGACGAAGCTCGATCGGCGGTCGCCGCGACAACCGCAGGGATGCCGTCTGCCCTCCGAAAGAGAGCGCGCCATCGCGACTCCGAACCCGGCAAGCAACCCGCCCGCACCGAGCGCGGTGAGATCTCTCGCGAAACCGAGGATCAAACCGACGCCGAGACCGATCTCGAGCCACGGCAGAAGTCGCGCGGCCAGCCGCTTCTGGTCGTCGTTCCCGATCTCGTAGCCACTGACCGCGGAGATGACCGCGCTCTCCCCGGCGCGGATCTTCAGGACGCCTGTGGCGAGCAAGAGGGCTCCGACGAAGAGCTCCACCGCGAGAGAAACGGTCCCCATCGCTTCCACCACCATCACCTCCGAACGCGACGCATCGTCACTCATTTCTCAGCCGGCACCAGTCGGACGTATGACCGACAGCTACAGGCGGTGGTCGGTCATCCAGAGAGCCACTGCGGCCGCACGGGAGTGGACCTGCAAGTCGTCGAAGAGACGTTCGAGGTGTGTTCGAACTGTCCGCCGGGAGATGCCGAGCCTCGCGGCGATTTGTTTGTCTTCAAGGCCGAGTGCGATGAGCCCCACGATCTCAGACTCGCGCGCGGAGAAGTGCGGCGGCACCGCCGCCGCTACGTCTGACGCCGACCCACCCTCCGCCCGGCGCACGCCGCGACGGTAGGCACCGTCCGTGCCTGACGCATCGCGCGAATTAACCATCGCGGGAGAGCCACTTCGGGGTCCGTTCGGCCGGTCCGAATGGTCAACTGTCCCTGGCGTCCCATTCGTGACCGTCATCTACCTGTTCGTGCGGCGCTGCGCCCCCGCTAGACACAATCGGAGTGGCCTCCGCGGGTATGCTCTGTTGGGTTACGAGTTTCAGGCGTGGCCGTCCGCTTCGACGGTCGATGACATGACCAGAGAACAGTTGCTCGCGACTGACGAGCTCGAGGCCATCCTTCACGCCCTTCCCCCGGAACTCGTCCAGAGGGTTCGCGGCCTCGAAAGACTGGACGGGCTCCTCGAGATCGTGATGGACCTCGGACGCTTGCCCGAGGCGCGCTTCGCCGGTCGGGAGGAGATCCTTTCCCAACGCGAAGTGACCGCCGAGGACCTCGCCTTTGTGATCTCCCGCATCGGACAGTTCGGCGGGGACAACCGGGCGGGCATCGAGCGGACCCTCCACCGGATCAGCGCCCTTCGCAACCGCGCCGGAAAGGTGGTCGGACTCACGTTGCGGGTCGGCCGCGCCGTCTACGGGACGATGGAGATCATCCGCGACGTCGTCGAGGCTGGCCGTTCGATCCTTCTTCTTGGAAAGCCCGGTGTCGGGAAGACGACGCTGCTGCGTGAGGTCGCGCGCGTGCTCGCAGAAGAAATGGGGAAGCGCGTCGTCATCGTGGACACCTCGAACGAGATCGGCGGTGACGGCGACATCCCGCACCCGGGGATCGGCCGCGCGAGGCGGATGCAGGTCGCGACACCATCCCTTCAGCACGCGGTGATGATCGAAGCGGTTGAGAACCACATGCCCGAGGTGGTCGTAATCGACGAGATCGGAACCGAGCAGGAGGCCGCGGCCGCGCGCACCATCGCCGAGCGCGGGGTGCAGCTCATCGCGACCGCGCACGGCCAAACCCTCGAGAACCTCATGCTGAACCCGACTCTTTCAGACCTCGTCGGTGGAGTACAGACGGTGACGCTCGGTGACGAGGAGGCGCGGCGGCGCGGGACCCAGAAGAGCGTCCTCGAGCGCAAGGCGCCCCCGACGTTCCACACGCTCGTCGAGATCCAGGCGTACCAGCGGGTCGCTCTCTACCAGGATGTTGCGCAAACGGTCGACGCGATCCTCCTTGGGAGCCCTGTCGCGCCGGAGATCCGCTCGCGCGACGAATCGGGTGAGCTGTCGGTCTCGACATCCGCGCCGACGCGCCCGCCGTCAGAGGTCATCGAGCACCGCAGCACGCCGCGCATCGCAGCCAACGGCGGGCGCGAGACGGTGAAGGTCTACCCATTCGGACTTTCCTGGACTCGGGTCGAGGAGGCGGCGCGCGGGCTCGGCCTCCCCGTGGCGATCGTGCGCGAGCCCGACGATGCGGACGTCGTTATCACGCTGAAGAACTACTACCGCCGCAAGACGCCGCGCCTTCGCAACGCCGAGTCGCAGGGCATTCCCATCTATATCGCGCGTTCCAACTCATCGACGCAGATCGCGACCGCCCTCGCGTCGGTGATCGAGCTGCGTCGGGGACCCGAGGACAAGGCGCTCGATGAAGCGCGGGACGGCATCGAGCAGGTCGCCGGCGGCCAATCCGACGAGGTCGAGCTCTCGTCGCAGAACGCCTACGTCCGCAAGCTCCAACACGAGCTCGTTGAGCGCGCGAATCTGAGCTCGCGCAGCGCTGGGCACGAGCCGTTCCGCCGCGTTCAGATCTATCGGTGAGCGGCCCTTTCCTCTCGTTCGAGGGCGGAGAGGCTGCCGGGAAGTCCGTTCAAGCGGCTCGCCTTTACGAGAGTCTCGCCGCCGGCGGGCGCGATGTGCTCCTGACGCGGGAGCCGGGCGGTACGCCCTTCGCCGAGCGCATCCGCGACGTCCTGCTGCACGCACGCGAGGTGGACCTCACGCCCGAGGCGCAGGCCTTGCTCTTTTCCGCGGCGCGCGCGCAGCACACCCGTGATGTGATTCGTCCGGGACTCGCCGCCGGTAAGGTCGTCATCGCCGACCGCTATTTCGACTCGACCCTCGCGTACCAGGGTTACGGGCTCGGGGCCGACCTCGAGGGTCTCCGCGCGATGACGCGCTTTGCGGTCGGCGCGCTCGTGCCCCAGCGCACATTTCTCATCGACGTGCCTGTCGCGGTGACGCTCTCGCGTCTCGCCAAGCGGTCGGGGACGGCGCGTTGGGATCGTTTCCATGGTGACGACCGGGCGTTCTACGAGCGCGTGCGTGATGGGTATCTGCGGCTCGCCGCGGCCGAGCCGAGGCGCTTCGTGGTCGTGGACGGCGACCGCCCCGAGGAGACGGTGGCCGCGGACATCCGCCGCCAGGTCGATCAGCTTCTCGGCCTCCCGGCCTAGCGACGGATGCCGCGTGGCGAAGGGTGACCCGAACATTGCCGGAAGAGCGCGGTGCTGACATCGCCAGAAATGACCAATCTCGGTTGACCATGAGGGCATCCGCAGAGGTGCGGGGTATAGTCGCCGCCCGATGAAGTTGGTGGTAGCGATCGTCCATCCGGAGGACGCGGGAGCGCTTGTCGACGCGCTCACCGACAAGGAGTTCCGGGTGACTCGTTTGCAGTCGCAGGGCGGCTTCCTGAAGCAGTCCCACGCCACCATCCTGACTGGAGTCGAGGAGGCGCAGGTCGACGACGTCATCGCGACGATTCGGGAGACCTGCCACGCCCGGAGCCAGTTCATCAATCCGATGCCTCCGATCATGGAACCGGGCGAGTTCTACATGCCGTATCCGGTCGAAGTCACCTTCGGCGGAGCGACTGTGTTCGTTATGGACGTCGCGAGGTACGAGCGGATCTAGTACTGACCATCGGCGTCGTGGATAACCAGCCCGCTAAATAGCCCGCACGGTTTGGCCGATTTCGGCGATGCCTCGACGGCGGACAGTCCCGATCTTCGCTGTCCATGCGGTCTCGGGTCTGCGTCGCGGTCACCGTTGCTATTGGCGTGATTAGCTCAGTCTCGGGCTAGTCCCCTCGAGCTCCTCGAGCTTCACCGCGGCTTCCGTCCGATTAGCCGCGCCCAGCTTCGCGCGCGCGTTCGCGAGGTGGCGCGCGATGGTGTGCTGACTGAGGTTAAGACGGGCCGCGATGTCTCGATTCGTCAGGCCGGTCCCAGCAAAGTGCAAGACCTCGACTTCCCGTTCGCTCAGGCCCGTCCGCCGGCGACGCTGAGACACAACCCGAGCGCGCTTCCCGAGCTCGTCGTTGCGTCGGGCAAGCCGAGCGAGCAGCTCATCGGCCCGAGTGGTGCCGAGCGTTCCGAGCGCCTCGACTGCGGCGAGTCGGGCGGAAAGCGGCGCTGCCGTGTCATCGACATGCCGCACCGAGACTTCAAGCAGGATGTTGGGACGGCCCGCAGCCGAGGCAAGCTCGACGATCGCCTGACTGCGCACGCCCAGCGACGCCACGCCGAGCGCCGCGTCCGCGGCGACTTCGGCCGGCACGAGGACCGGTCGCCGCCATCCGGTCGTCTCGAGGAGGACCGCTAGCCACCGCGCGACTCGGGCGTTCGGGTTGTGCGCCGCCATCCAGGTCAGAGCGGTGACCTGCGCCCACCGGTTGCCGGCTCTACGCGCGAGAGCCTCCGCCGCGGCGAGGTCGGCTGGTCTCTTCGAAACGATGCCGGCGAGAAGCTGCGGTAACACGCGCAGGCCGACGCCGGCCCGATCCGCCTGTGCGCGCAGCCCGGGCAGCTCGGGAGGGCTTTCTCCGGGCTTGTTGAGGTACTCCGCGGTGACGCGCCACGCGTGCGAACCGAACTGTGCGCGCGCCGATCCGAGCCTCGCGGCTATCTGCTCGGCGATCCGTGCGGATCGGAGGAACGTGTCTCCTCCGAGAAGTGGGAGGAGCGGAAGGAAGTGAAGAAGGACCTGCCAGGCGCCGAGTGGCGATAGCCCGGTCGGCTTCGCGAGATCCAGGAGAAGTCGAGGTTCAGGGTTGCGCTCATCGCCCAGCGCGACCGCAATCAGCTCCTCCATGTCAGGCGCGCACAGTCGCAGCGGTTCGTTGGGGTCGCCGCCAAGATGTTGTGCCTCGAGGGCGAATGCCATCGCCGTCGGCAGTCGTCCCGCCTCGACTTCTGCGAATGCCAGGCTCACCGCGTCCTGGAGTCGACGTTGGCGAATGTGGCGCCCTGCGGGAACGTCGGGTCGCCCCCAGACCAACTCGATCGCCTGGAAGCTCAGCATCGCGCGTGCCCAGCGCCGGTAGCCGCCGTGCATCTGGCTGAGCTGGTACTCGTAGGGAGCGAAGAGCATTGCGTAAGGGGAGCCCCGGGCCTTTGGCGCGACCTGGTTAAGCGGCGCCAGGAGAACATCTCGCATTCCGAGAAGCTGGCTGGGGTCGATAGGGCTGCCGGCGAGACACTTGCGAAGTCCGTCCCAGTCGCCGTGGTCGATCGATGCCGCGGCGCGGTAGCTGTCGAAGACCGGATCGACTCCGATTGGAAGCTCCAAGGCGAGTTGCAAGAGGGCTCGCCCATAAACGCCGTCGGTGGTGATCCCGTCCATGACCGTCGCGAGCTGCGTGCGCACGGTCGCCCAGTCGCGGTGTTCCATCGCGTCCACGAGCGATTTCGGGAGTGCCTCGCGCGCGACCGGAGCCCAGAGGTCGATCTCACCGTGTGGCCCAGTCGCGATGGCAACCATCTCGGTTAGACCTTCATTTCCTCGAACTTGACGGCGGCTTCTGTACGGTTCGCGGCGCCGAGCTTCGCACGGGCGTTAGAGAGGTGGCGTGCGATCGTGTGAGGGCTCAGGCTGAGGCTCTCGGCGATGTCCCTGTTCGTGAGGCCGTGTCGCGCCAGATTGAGGACCTCGAGCTCCCGCTCGCTTAGCGTCGTTCCGGTTGCGCGACTCGTCACGATTCGTCGCGCGACGGCGCCGAGCTCGTCCGCTCTCCGGGAAACGCGATGGAGAATCTCGCGGGAATGGGTCGTACCCAACTTGCCGAGTGCTTCGACCGCAGCGATGCGAGCTTGCCGCGGCGCCGCCGCGTCATCGATGTGGCGCATCGCCACTTCGACAGTGACGTTTGCTCTGCCTGCGACCGCGGCGAGCTCGACTGTCGAGACGCCACGTTTACCAGCCGCGGCGAGGCCGAGCGCGGCGTCCGCGGCAACGGTTGCCGGGACGAGGATCGGCCGGCGCCAACCGGTCGTCTCGATAAGCCGGTGCAGCCATCGCGCCGTAACCGGTTGTGGATCTAACGCGACGAGCCAGGTGAGCGCGCTGACTTGGGCCCAGACATTTCCCACTTGCCGAGCGATCTGCTCGGCCGCGTGAAGGTCCTCCGGCCGGTGGCTTGCAATCCCGCGTAGAAGGAGAGGAACAACCCGAAGTCCGGGGGCTGCGCGCTGAGCCTCAGCGAGGAGCCCGGGGAGACCCGCCGCGTGTGGGCTTCGACCCTCCAACATCCAAGCCGCGACTCGCCATGTCTGTGCTTGCAACTGGGCGCGCGGCGAACCGAGTCCCACTGCCGTCCGTTGACCGAGCTCGGCTGCCCACTGAAGTAACCCCTCGCGACCCAACGCGTAGAACGGAATCGCATGGAAGATCAACTCCCAGCTGCCCAGGGGCGAAGGTCCGGTGGGCGCTGCGATCCTTAGAGGAATCCTCAGTTCCATCTCGGCACTTGAGCCCATTGCTAGATCGATGAGGTATTCCATGTCAGCAGCGCTTTCCTTGCCGGGCTCGCCGAAGTCGCCCAAAGACTGGGCCTCCCGCGCGAGCGCGTGCGCCACAGGTAGGCGGCCGCCCAGTGCCTCTCCGTAAGTAAGTGCGAGGGCGTCATGCAGCCGACGAAACCTCAGGTGCCGTCCGGCAGGAATGTCGGGGCGCGTCCAGATTACGTCAGCATGGAATCCGGAGAGTCGCTGCGCCCAATGCCGCCACCGGCCGACTGCGCGCTGAAACTGAAATTCGTAAGCCTCAAACAGGATCCTCTGATGTGCGCCCACATGACGCGGGATTTCCTGGCGATCCAATGGCGCGAGGATCGCGTCACGGACTCCTACTGGCTCCGCGGCCTCGATAGGGGTCCCGGAGAGGTGCTGTCGAAGGCCGTCCCATTCGCCATGGTCGACGCAAATTGATGCTCTGTAGCGGTCCAGGAGAGGGTCGCGGGGAAGGGGGACCTGCATCACAAATTGGAGGAGTTCACGCCCAAGAGGACCGTCCGTTGTCACTGCGTCGAGTAGTCCCTGGATCTCTGTCTTGACTGCTGTCCAGTCGTTTCGTTCCGAGGCACCACGAAGTGACTCTGGGAGGTCATCGAATGGCACTGGCGCCCAGAGGTCCACGGTCGGCGGAAGCGCCGCCCCACTCCCCACTTCAGCCGCGGATGCTAGTTCTCTTCTTGCGGCGGGTGGGAAGGCACGAAATACGGCCAGAAACGCATCGGCGCCGGCCGAAGGTATCGGCCAGGTATCGGTATCGGGGAGCGCTTAAGCGACCGCTCTTTCCAGCCGACTTATCTGTCGACAACCCGGGCTGGAATGGAGGTACGTGGATATGCGTCGTGTAATCGCAGCGATCTCTGCACTAGTAGCACTCGTCCTCGGCGGCGGCGCCGGCTGGACTGGCTGGTAATTTCGACTTTCATCTACCTCTAGGAGCGCAATAAGAGCGCGTGGGAGAAGGCCCGACCGGGCCTGTTTCTGTTGCCCTTACGACCTTTCTCAGGTCGCGCCCTCCCGTATCCTCCCGCCGTGCGTCCCCAGGCCATACCGACAGAAGTAAGGGCGCTAGTTATTGCAGTCGTTGCAGCTGGTGCTCTTGTGCTTGTCCGGGTCAGCGTCCCGATCCCCGAGCAACTAGACCTCATTCGGATTCTCTTTTGGATTGGCGTCACTCTCGTTGCGGCCTCTCTATCGGTGCGACTCCCCGGGGATGTCGTTGCGCACATCACTACTGCGCCGCTACTGGCGGCGGTTTTCGATCCGCAGATGGCGAACCCGTTTGCTGTTTGTTGGGTCGCGCTGCTGGGAACGGTCGAGATCCGCGATCTCCGTCGGGAAATTCCCTGGTACGGAACTCTCTACAACAAGTTTTCGTATGTGCTCGCTGCTTTCGCAGCGTGGGTCGCGACCTTTCTTGTAAGACAGGCAACTTCAGCGGATGGCCCTCTGGCGACTGTTGTTCTGATTCTCGTTGCAGGCTCCGCCTTCATCCTCGTGAACATGTCCCTCGCTGTTCTAGCGGTCAGCATCCGCACGCGCTCTCCGTTGGCTCGGATATGGGCGGGGAGCATCCGGAACAGTTTGTTCGGCGCTATCGCTCAAGTATTCATCGGATGGCTAATGGCGGAGGTTGGCATCAAGGTCGGCCTGTGGGCGACCTCACTCTTTATGGTGCCGCTGCTTCTCGCGCGTTATTCGTTTACGAAGTACGCCGAAACTCGAGCTCTGTTTTTTGGCACTGTAAGCGCTCTCTCGCAAGCGATCGACGCGAAAGATGGATTCACTCGCGGCCATGCCGACCGTGTTTCCCGGATCGCCGGTGCTATCGCGCGGGAGATGGGCCTATCGGAGCGAAACATCGAAGAGATTGAGTTGGCTGGGATGCTCCATGACATCGGAAAGATCGGGGTGGAAGACCAAATCCTGATGAAGCCCGCCCGTCTGGACCCACACGAGCAGGAGTTAATGCGGCGGCATCCGATCTATGGCGCCAAGATCCTCGAGCCCTCGGAGTCTCTGAGGCCACTTGTCCCGCTCGTATATCACCATCACGAGAACTTTGACGGGAGCGGCTACCCCGATGGTCGCAAAGGAGAGGAGATTCCGCTCGGATCCCGAATCATCATCGTCGCTGATGCGTACGAAGCCATGACCTCAGACCGCATCTATCGAAAAGCGATTGGTCATGAGCGTGCGATGGACCAGCTCAACCGCTACAAGGGGATCCAATTCGACCCGCAGGTCGTTCGAGCGCTCGGAACGTTGATCGACAAGCGTGGTGCGGAGGCCTTCGAAGTCAGCGAGCTGCCTCCCATCAACTACGAGACCCTCGCCGAACTCCGTAAGCGGCTGGCGCGCGAGCCCGTGGCTCGCGATGCCCATGCTGGTTAGTGGGCTCGTAGCAGGCTTCGTTCTCGGCCTCGCGCTTGGCGGCAACTGGCGCAACCTTCAAACATTTGATTTGAAGCTGTGGTCCGGCCTTCTTATTGGGGTGATCTCGCGAGCGGCGGCGCCGCTCCTCGGTGGATTCGCCCTCGGTGCTTCGGTCGCAGGCCTACTGCTTGTGACCCTCGTGGCACTCGTCAATCGAGCGTTGTCGGGGGCTTGGTTGATCGCTCTGGGCTCGCTCCTTAACGCGGTGGTCACGGTCGCCAATGCCGGCATGCCGATCGACCCGAGCGCATTGGCGTCGTCTGGTAAGCCAGCGCCCTCTGATGGTCTGCACGTGATCCTCGGGCCTGAGACACGACTTCCGTTCTTGGCTGACGTTCTGCTGGTTCCGGTCGTGAACAACATCTACAGCGTTGGAGACGTTGTACTTGCGGTCGGCGGTTTTTGGATGGCCTTTCGTCTCCTAAAGCCAAGATGACGACAACCACAGGCGTACCTGCGATGAAGCTGCTTCGCTCTCCTAACTTCGGGGCGCTCTGGCTGGCACAGGTCGCCAGTCGGTTCGGCGATCCGATCACACTTATCGCGCTCGCCTACGCGAGCTACACCCGGACACACTCAGCGTTGATCACCGCGCTCGCCGTGGTGATGGCGACCATCCCGAACGCGCTCTTCGGCGTATTCGGCGGAGTCATCGCCGACGCCGCCGGCCACCGACGAGCGATGATCGCTTGCGATCTCGCGCGGGTTGTGCTGGTCGGCTTGGTTCCGATCACGCTAGCCCTGGGCCTTCCACTCGTGGTGCCCTACGTATTGGTGTTTGCTGCGGCGGCCTGCGGAGCAATCTTCAACCCTGCCCGTCTCGCCCTTGTGCCGCGCATCGTCACCCCCCACGAGCTTCCAAGTGCGAACGCCCTCACCTACTCGAGCGACCGGGCGGTTGAAGTGCTCGGCGCGCTTGCCGCGGGCCTGCTCGTAGCGACCATCGGAGAGCGCGCGTTCTATGTCGACGCGCTGACATTTCTCGTCTCCGCGGCACTCCTCACCCGCGTTCAAGTGGACGAGCAACGTCGGCCGCTCGTCCTGGGCACGCTCGGCCACGAGGCTCTTGAAGGGCTTCGGTTCTTGTGGCGTCACACCGTTCTACGCGCGAACACTGTGTTCTCCTTGGTGTGCCAGTTATCACTACCGGTCGTCTCGAGTCTTGCGCCTTCACTCATCTTCCAGCGCTTCGCCGAAGGGAACGCCGAGTTAGGTGCGTCGCAGTTTGGAATAGCGGAGGGTGCGATTGCTGCTGGCGCAGTCGTAAGCGGCGTGGTCCTTGCGCCACAGCTCACACGCCTCACGAAGGGCCGCCTGCTACTCATTGGGTTTGCGATCTACGGAGCTGTCCTGATCGCGCTCGCGTTCGCGCCGACCTTCGAAATCGCGGTCGTGCTCTTCGCAATCGGCGGTGTAGTCAACGTCCTCTTCTACGTAAGCAACGTGACCATCTCGCAGGAGTTGACGCCGCCGGATCTTCGCGCGCGAGTCTTCGGGGCCCGCATCGCCCTTCTCAACCTCACCTGGCTACCGGTCATTGTTTTGAGTGGAGCTCTCGCCGATGTTGTTGGCGTCTCCCTCCTGATCGCGATCGCCGGCGCCATCACCCTGGTGACCGCCCTCGTTGGTGCGTTCGTCCCGATCGTCCGCGACGTCACCTGACCGCCGACCGTACGGGGCCCGCCCTGACCAGGGCGGGTTGACATGTACGGTCTGCGGCACACAAAATGGTCCAGCAGCACGAGGGATGGTCTCCGGTAGCCGATCTTTAGCCCTCGGGGGAAGGAAACGTACGGAAAGTGGCGCAGAGGACCATTCTTGTCGCGGACGACGACGCCTCGATTCGCTCGCTCCTGAAGCAGCTGCTGTCCGATGAGGGGTACAACGTCGTCGAGGCGACCACCGGCTCCGAGGTCGTGGAGAAGGTCAAAGACGTCAATCCCGACCTCGTGATCATGGACGTACGGATGCCGGAGCTCGACGGCATCGAGGCCCTCTCCAAGCTCAAGGTGAGCTCCCCCAAAACGAGCGTCCTGATCATGACGGCGTTCGGCTCCTCCAATAACGCGATCCGCGCCATGGAGCTCGGCGCCTTCGACTACATAACCAAGCCGTTTGAGCTCGACAAGATCAGCCACACGGTCAAACGCGTGATCGAGTACCGCGATCTGACGAGTGAAGTCCAAGTGCTGCGTGACGAGATCAGCTCGCTCGTCCAGACCGAGCGCATCGTCGGCAACTCGCCCGCGATGCAAGAGGTCTACAAGACCGTCGGAAAGGTCGCCAAGGCCGACGCGACCGTGCTGATCACCGGCGAGTCGGGCACCGGTAAGGAGATCGTCGCCGAGGCGCTTCACTACAACTCGAATCGCCGATCCGGCCCGATCGTGAAGGTGTCCTGCGCGGCACTTCCCGAAACGCTCCTCGAAGCGGAGCTCTTCGGCCACGAGAAAGGCTCATTCACAGGCGCGATGACGCAGCGCCGCGGCCGCTTCGAAATGGCAGACAAAGGGACGATCTTCCTGGACGAGATCGGCGAGATGAGCCTCCCGATGCAGACGAAGCTCCTTCGCGTGTTACAGGAGCGCAAGATCGAGCGCGTCGGCTCCTCGTTGCCTATCAAGGTCGATATCCGAATCATCTGCGCGACCAACAAAGACCTGCAAAGACAGGTCGAGCAGCAGAAGTTCCGCGACGACCTGTTTTACCGGCTCAACGTCATAAACATCCACATGCCGCCGCTCCGCGACCGCAAGGAGGACATCCCGGCGCTGGTCGAGCACTTCCTTGCCAAGCACCGTTACAGCGCCACCGCGCAGCCCGCGGCGATCAGCGAGGAAGCATTGAAGCGCCTCATGGAGTACGCGTGGCCGGGCAACGTGCGCGAGCTCGAGAACGTCGTCGAGCGCGCGGTCGTGCTCTCGCGCGGCCAGATCATCACCAGTCGCGAGCTCCCGTTCGGCGATCACGAGGCCGATGGGCACGAGGAAGAGGGCGGCGACGAGGTCTCCGTGGAGAAATCCTTTTTCAAGAAGTCGGTGGCCCAGTTTGAGAAGGATCTGATCATGAAAGCCCTCCGTGACGCCAACGGAAACCGCTCAAAAGCCGCGGAAATGCTGGGTATTTACCGCCGATTGCTCTACGCGAAGATCAAGGAATACGGCCTCGAAGGCTACCCGCCGAAGGGGAGGCCAGCCTGATGTTCGCTCTGCTTCGCACGTCGCTGCGCTTCTTCGTCATTGGCTTCGTCGTGGGAACGCTCTTCGCGCCGCGCTCCGGCGCGGAGACGCGCCGCATGCTCGGCGAGAAGCTCACGATCGTGGCGAACCAACTTCTCGAGGTGGCTGCGCTTCCGCCGATCGAATCGCGAACCGCCGCGAAGAGTGAAGGTCAAGCGCGACGGACCGGCACGCGCGGAACGAATGCCCGCTCGTCGTCCTAAGAGGACCGTCGCGGGACCGATCGTCGTGCGCCTCGTCGAGGCGACGGGAAACTCGACCAAGAGCTGGGACGCGGCCGTGCTCGCGGCGGTGAAGGCGGCGAAGGTGAAGACGCCGGTCGGCGTAGAAGTCGGCCGGCTCTGGGCCGAACTCGACCGCCAAAAGCTCTCCAGGTATCACGCGGCGGTCAAGGTGGCGTATCGGGAGGCTCAGCGCACGACGATTCGACCTTCGCGCTAACAGCCAAGTCTCGATATCTGTTCGGGTCATTGACACGTGATTTGCGCGCCAACAACTATCGCCATTGGAATACGACGTCAGGGGAGCAACAGTCCGGTGGCGGAGGCTCAAACGCACGACGCGCTCACGCAGGTGCTCATCGCCAACGACGGCGAGGTGCTCGCACGTCTGCGCTTGTCAGCGGCCGAGGCCGCGCGAGTGTGCAACGTCACTCCACGTCAGCTCATCTACTGGACGAAGAAGGGCCTCGTGAAGCCGTCGACCGAAGGCGACCACGATTACGACGTCTTCGCGATGGAGAAAGTCATTCGCATCCGGCAAGCACTCGAGAAGGGGCACTCTCTCGAGAAAGCCGCGCAGCTCGTGCAGCGCGACATGGGTACTCTGCAGGCAGAGGCAAAGCGGCTCGACGAAATGCTTCCGGACGCACTCGAGGACGAGCTGCGCACGCGCCTCGAACGGCTCGAGTCGCGCATCAACGAGCTGCGCCGCGCCCTTCCTGCGTCGCTCACCGTCGCACGCCTGCGGAAGGCCGTCGCGGTGCTCACCCGGCTCGACGCCCAGGGCGCGCTGGACGGCTCCCACGGAGCCAACGGCGACTCGGCGAAGGCCGTCGCGCTCCGGCTTGGCCGGGCGATCGACGAGCTGGAGCTGCTTCTTCGTGAGGTCCAGCCAAGCGGGGCATAACGCGCCGGTACGCTTCGTTCGTGCCTGACACCCTCGCCCTTATCGCCAACGCCGCCGGGAAGCTCACCCGAGAAGGCCTCCGCGCGACCGGCCGCGGCGGCACGGCCCTTCCGGGACTCGTCGCCCTCACCGTGGACCCCAACTTCATCGGCGCGCTCGCGGCGGAGCTCGAGCACGGCGTCGCATGCGTCTCCGGGACGAATGGGAAGACCACGACCGCACGGATGCTCGCGGACATCTCGCGCACGGCGGGATGGGATCCGATTCACAACCGCTCCGGATCCAATCTCGATCGCGGCGTCGCCGCGGCCCTTCTCGCTGACACCTCGTGGTCGGCCGAGCCGCGCGGCAACTTCGGGCTCTTTGAGATCGACGAGGCATCGCTTCCGAGCGCGGTCGGTCGACTTCAGCCTCGCGTCGTCGTAGTGACGAACCTCTTTCGCGATCAGATGGACCGCTACTTCGAGCTGGACACGCTCGCGAAAAAGATCGGCGACGCGCTCGCCGGTCTTCCCGCGGATACGAAGCTCGTGCTGAATGCGGACGATCCGCTTGTCGCGAACCTCGCGCTCAGACGCGATGCGAACACGATCTTCTTTGGCGTCGACGACCCCGATGTGGGCGGCGTGATCCCGCAGTCCATCAGCGACGCGACGCGCTGCCCACGCTGCAAGGGGCCGCTCAAGTACTCGCGCGTCGTCCTCGCGCACGTCGGCGACTGGTCGTGCCCCTCGTGCGGTCTCGCGCGCCCCGCGCGCGATGTCTCGGCGACGAAGGTCGTGCTCGAGCCAAGCGGGAGCGAGATCGTGCTTGCGGGGACCGTCGGCAACGTTTTCGAGTCCGTTCGTGTTCCCATTCCGGGTCTCTACAACGCCTACAACGCGCTCGCCGCGCTCGCAGCTGCGCGCGCGCTCGACCTTGGCCTCGCGGAGGCGATCCGGGCACTTGCCAATTTCCGTCCCGCGTTCGGACGTCTCGAGACGATCGAGTACAAGGGTCGGACCCTGCGGCTGGTTCTGGTCAAGAATCCCGCCGGCTTCAATGCTGCGATCGGCGCGCTTCTGGAGACGGGGCGCAAGCCGCGCCTCCTCGCCGCACTCAGCGATCGCGACGCCGACGGGCGCGATGTCTCGTGGATCTGGGACGCCGACTTCGAGGCTCTGGCGCCGTCCGTCGAGCACGCCGTCATCACTGGCCTGCGCGGGAGGGACCTCGCCCTGCGCTTCAAGTACGCCGGCCTCGCGAACGAACGAATGGAAGTGGTCGAGGAGTGGAGCGCCGCGATCGATCGAGCCGTGACGCTCGCGCCCGAGGGCGGCGAGGTCGTCCTGCTCGCCACCTACACGGCGATGCAGTCACTGCGAGCTGTGCTGGCGCGGGCGGGCGCGGCCGTGCCGTTCTGGGAGGATTGAGCTGATGGATCTCCGCATCGCTCACCTTTACCCCGACCTCATGAACATCTACGGCGATCGCGGCAACGTCATCGCGCTCGCGCAGCGGGCGAAGTGGCGTGGCATCGCGGCGGAGGTCCGCTCGTACAGCGTCGGTGAGTGGGCCGACCCCGAGTGGCCGGACGTCTGGTTCTTCGGCGGCGGGCAGGATCAGGGGCAGGACATCGTCGGCGCGGACCTCGCCGGAAAGAACGGCGCCGCGCTGCGGAAGTCGGTCGAGGATGGTGCCGCGATCTTCTCGGTCTGTGGCGGCTACCAGCTTCTCGGTCATGAGTACGTTCCAGAGACGGGGCCGTCGATCCCGGGCGTGGGCATCCTTGACGTCACGACGCGCGCCGGGAAGAAACGGTTCGTCGGAAATCTGCTCGCGGACTCACCGGATGGGCAGCTCATCGGCTTCGAGAACCACTCCGGACGGACCTACCTCGGCTCCAAGGCCAAGCCTCTGGGGACCGTCCTGGCCGGAAACGGCAACAACGGCGAGGACAAGACCGAGGGTGCCGTGCAGGGAAAAGTGATCGGCTGCTATCTGCACGGATCGTGTCTCCCGAAGAATCCGTGGGTCGCGGATCGGCTGCTCGCGTGGGCACTTGGTCGTCGCCATGAAGTCGTGAAGCTCGATCCACTCGACGATGCCGACGAGCAGGCGGCTCGCGTACAAGCCAGTGAGGTGGCTCGCACAAGGACCTAGACCGGTACCGCAGTACCAGCCGCATCTCCTATGCGACGTGAGCGCGACGCGGTGTTGACTCCGCCGCATGTTCCTGGGTGTCCTGCTTCGTGGCTCCGTCATCGCGCTCGCCCTCCTCTCGGCCGGAGGGTTCGCGGCGCGCGCAGACGATGGCCGGCCACCACTCACCGAGCTGCGGCCGGGCGAGATCCGGAGCTCGCCCGCGCCTTCGTTCGCGCCCGGCTCGGATCTGTTCGTCGAGATCCTTCGAGCGCCCGCACAGAAGAAGGAGCTCGTCTTGTTTGTCGGCGGCTACGGCTCCCAGGCCAACGATGGCGCGTTCGACGACCTCGCGGCCCACTTTCCTTCAGATCGTTATGACGTGCGAAGACTCGGCGACGATCCCCGCTTTCCGTACGACACCTACGGCGGCCTCGATGCGAACGCCCAAGTCCTGACAGACGAGATCCGCACCATCGGCACGGACTACTCGGCCGTGAACGTGGTAACGCATTCGATGGGCGGTGCCGTCACCGACCGGGCCTTCACGAACGGCCTCTCGTCGGCGGATGGTGTTCGGACCTACGTCGCGATCGCCGGACCTCACAGCGGCGCGGACTACGCGCGCGCTCCCGCTTTGGTCCTCCCGATCATCGGACCGGTGAAAGACATCGTCCGAGCCGGGGCGGTCGCCGCCGCGCGTGATCCCGAAAGCGCGGCTATCCGAGACCTCGCCACCGCCCGCCCCATTCGCCCGCCGGCAGGTGTGGCGCGCGTCGACGTAAGTCTGGCGACGGACGGATTCGTCAACGAGTTCGACGCTCTTGACCCTGGCGTGCCGCAGCGCCTCTTTCTTCCGGCGACACCGCGCGAGCTCCTCGATGGACACGGCGGAAGCCTCGTGAACCGCCAGATCGCGGACCTCGTCGTCGAGACCATTCGGACGCACCAGGTCCCGCCGGACCGTCGCGATCTGGTCACCCGGCTGGTTGCGCCGATCCTCTGGGACAAGGAGACGCTGATCTGGCGGCAGCTCCTGGGGCTGATCACGATGACCGCCCTCTGTCTGTACGTGGTCCGATGCATCCCCTTCTGCCGCGGCGCTATCGATCAGCTCAACGCCTGGTGCGGTCGATTCCTTCGTGCGCGCGGTCGATGAACGGCGATCGGGGCCAAGCGATTGTCGAATTCGCTTTGGTGGTGCCGCTCCTGCTCGTTCTCATCCTGGGCGTTGTCCTCGTCGCCGAGATCGGCGTTGCGCGTCTCGCGCTCGAGCACGCGGCGGCAGAGGCGGCGCGGACGGGTGCCCTCACCAACGACGACGAACTCATCCGCAGCACCGCCGCCGCGGCCGTGACGCCACTCGACGCGTCCCTGGTGAAGGTGATCATCGAGCCGACGGAGAACGAAGGTTCGCGCTCGACAACGCCCCGAGGTTCGCTTCTCCGTATCCGACTTCGTTATGCGATCCCCGTTCCGCTCGGCTTCGTTGGTCTTCCGCGGCTCTACGTCGAGGGCGCGGCTGCGCGTCGGGTCGAGTGGACGCCCTAGGCGACGAACGGGGCCAAGCCGCTTTGGCCGTTGTGCTCGCGCTCGCCATCGCGGCGACTGCCGTGATCGGGCTTCGCGCCGCTCAGGACCGCATCGTCGTTGGCGCGCGGTCTCAGCGTGCGGGCGAGGCCGCGGTAGAGGCGGCGGCGCAGTCGGTCGCGGACCTCTACGCGGCGCGCCCCGCCTCCGCAAGGGAGCTTGTCGCCGACCCGCGCGTCCTCGAGAGCGCACGAGTCGCGGCCGAAGAACTCGCTCGGGAAAACGGAGGCCGCGGCGTCGAGCAGGTCCGGCTCATGTGCAACGGTCCGCGGATCGAGGCGCGACTCGTATTGGCCGGCTACTCCCACCGCGCTGGGTTCAGCGCCCCCGAATGCTCCCCGCCCTGACATTCACACGGCGACGGATCGCGGTCCCTCGACGCCGACTCCTTCTCGCGGCCGGGGGAGGGGTTCTTCTAGTCGCATCGATGCTCTCGACGGTGCTCTCGCCAATGCGATTCGCCGAGGAGTCGGCTCCGAGTAGTTCATTGGCCCAGCGCCTCTCGATGTCCACGTGGGCCATCGCGGTACCGACGGCGTGGCTCGCCGCCCCTCTCGCCGAGATTCGGAGTGGGGATAGCGTCGACCTCCTCGCCGTGCGGAGTGGCGATCGACCGTTCGCCGTCGCCATAGCGGCCGATCTGCGCGTCATGAGCGCGGATGAGCGCGCCATCGTCTTCGAGGTCGACGAAGAGAGTGCGACGGCCATCGCGACAGCGCGCGCGTCCGGAATGCTCATCGTTCCCCTCCTGCGCTCGCTGCATTGACGCTCCGCGTCGCTCTCTACGGAGGGTCCGAGCTCGTGTCGGCCGCCGAAGTCCTCGGCTTGATCACGGTCGATGCCTCGAAAGCCGATCTCGCCCTCGTTGACCTCCGCGATCCCGAATCTCTCGCGCGTGCGGCGACGCTCGCGCCTGAGCTTCCGCGCGTCGTCGTCCTGAGCGACGACCAGGTTGGGCTGGCGGAAGCGCTTGGCGTCCCGCGCCGCTCCGTCGCGACGTCTTGCGAGGCTGCCGTGCTCGGGCCGCTCATCGCGGCGACGCTGCCTCCGGCGAGTCGCGGCTCAACTCGCTCCATCCTCGTGACATCGGCCCGCGGTGGCGCCGGCAGGTCACTCCTCGTCGCGAATCTCGCGCGGCGTGTCGCGCTACTTCGCGCCACGCTCTGTCTCGACCTCACCGGGGACGGGACGCTCAGCTGGTGGCTCGGCGCAACCACCGGCAGCTGGTCCGACCTCGAAGATCTGACCGACGAGTTGACCGCTGAGCACCTGGGTGTGGTGGCGACCGAGGCCGCGCCGGGCCTTCGCATCGTTGGAGGTCCCCCGTACGCGCCCAGCGTTCGACTCGCGCAGTCCGCATTCCGGGCCGCGCTCGGACTGTCGGAGATCGTTCTCGTCGACGCGCCGAATCTTGCCGATGAGCGCACGCGACGGCTCGTCGGCTCCGTCGACCGCGTGCTCGTCCTGAGCTACGACGACCCGATCTCGACGGCCGCGCTCGCGTCAGCGGATGTCCCTGAGGGAGCGTGGCTGATCGCATCGCAGTCGATCGCCACGTCCCTCTGCGGCCGCGATGTCTTCCGTGCGCTTCCTCGAGCAGAAAGCGCGATCGCGGCGGCTACATCGCGCCCGGGCGCGCTGGGCGGAGCACTCGGCAAGGCGTACGACGACTTGGCCGAGCTCATAGCGATCGACTCCACATGACGGTTGCAGCCCGCGCCCGCATCGAGCGCGGTGTCGTCGCGCGTCTCCGCGAGGCTCCTGACGGCCGGCCGCGACGCGAGCACCTTCCTGCCGCGTTGCGCGACACGCTGGTCGATGAGCGGCTGGTCGTGCCCGCAGGCGAGCTTCGTGTGCTCGAGCGCTGGCTCGAGGATCGGCTGTTCGGTCTCGGAGAGCTCGCACCGTTGCTGCGCGACGACCGCGTGACCGAGGTGATGGTCAACGGCACACGAGGTGTCTGGGTCGAGCGTGAAGGCAGGCTCGAGGAGACGGCCATCCGTTTCGCGGACCAGGAGGAGATCCTCGTGCTCATCGAGCGGTTGGTCGCGCCGCTCGGACGACGGATCGATCTCGCGAGCCCGCTCGTCGACGCACGCCTTCCTGATGGTTCACGCGTCCATGCGGTGATCCCACCGATATCGCTCGTGGGCCCCGTGCTTACGATTCGCCGGTTCGGGCAGCAGGCGCTGAGTCCGGACGATCTCGTCCGGAACGGCACCCTACCTCCGGACTCCATGGACTATCTCATCGCCGCGGTGCGCGAGCGACGAAGCATTCTCGTTTCTGGGGGCACCTCGAGCGGCAAGACCACGACGCTGAACGCGCTCGCCTTCGCTGTGGGCGATCGCGAAAGGATCGTGACCATCGAAGACGCCGCCGAGCTCCGGCTGCCACAGCCCAATGTCGTCGCGCTCGAGACGCGCGCGCCGAGCGTGGAAGGCTCCGGCGGGGTCGACGTGCGCGCCCTGCTGCGGGCCGCGCTTCGCATGCGTCCAGATCGGATCGTCGTCGGAGAGGTGCGCGGCGGAGAAGCCCTCGACATGTTGCAGGCGATGAACACCGGACACCGCGGCTCGTTGACCACGGCTCACGCGAACGGAGCGCCGCACGCGCTGATGCGCATCGAGACGATGGCTCTCATGGGGGGAATCGACTTACCGCTCGAGGCGATCCGCGAGCAGATCCGTCACGGCATCGATGTCGTCGTCCATCAAGAGCGTGACGCGTCTGGTGTCCGAAGGATCATTGAGATCGCCGAGCTCTCAACCGAGCGAGGAGATCCGTACACCCTCAGTCAGGTCTACCCATGATCGCGATCCTCCTCGCGATCGCGGGCGTGACGCTGCTCCTCCTCGACGAGAAACGTGCCAGCGCCGTCCGTGCGGCTGCGGCGCGGCTCGATCCTCGCGCGCGCTCGGGACTGCGGGAATGTCGTCTCGCACTGCCAGGTCTTGTCGATGCGGTCGCCGCGGCCCTGTCGAGCGGCCTGTCGGTTCAGTTGGCCCTCTCCGAGGTCGCCCCGACCTTGCCCCGCGCGCTGGCGCTGCCGACCGAGCGCGCGGCGGCTTCGATGGCACTCGGCGCATCCGTCGACGAGGCGGTCGGTGCGTACGTCGGTGTGGTCGGTGACGAGGACCTTGCGCCATTCGCGATCGTTCTCGGTGCTTTCGCCCGAAGTGGTGGAAAGATCGGCCGAAGCCTGGCGCGCGTCGCGACGCTTCTGCGCGGGCGTATCGCACTCGAGGACGAGCGCAACGCCCTCACCGCGCAGGGGCGAGCGTCTGCGATCGTCCTCGTTGCGCTCGCGCCGCTTGGTGGCGCGTTCTTCGCGGTCATGACTCCCGAGTACGTCGCGGTGATGTTCGATCGGGGCCGATGGCTTCTCGTCGTCGCCGTTGCTCTCGAGATTATCGGCGGACTCTGGCTCTGGAGAATCCTCCGACTCTCCTCACCGGCCGCCGATCTCGCGACGCTTCTTGACGCGGTGATCGTCGGCCTGGAGGCGGGTCTCACCTTCGAGCTCGCTCTCGCGGCGCTGGTGGCGCGCGCCCCGATGGTCGCGCGACTTCCCGAGGCGCGGCGTCTGCTGGCCGATCTCGCTCTCGGTCGCGGGGCGAGCGAGGCGTTCGCCGCGTTCGGCAGCGCCGGACCGACGGAGGCGCGCGTCGCGGCGTTGGTGCGCGCAGCGACGCGGTTCGGCTCGCCTCTCGCGAACCTTCTGGTGACGCAGGCGGATGCGCTTCGTACGAGCGACCGCCGACGGGCGGAAGCCCAGGCGCGCCGTTTGCCGATACTGATGCTCTTTCCGCTGGCGATATGCGTACTGCCCGCGCTTCTGTGTGTCTTTCTTGGACCTCCGCTTCTGTCATTTTTGGCCTAGTACGGCTGGATGGTGTCAAAACGGGAGACAACTAACCAATTTGCGGTGCGAGCTTTGTTCCGGAAGGCAGAATTGGGCCTAGCCCAAACGACGGAGGTACGACCTTCCTAGTTGTCGGAGCTCCGCCTGGCGGGCAGGCTTGCACACAGATCGACAGGAAAGGGGGTCCCGAAAAATGCTCGCATTCCTGCGCGACGACGAAGGCCAGGGTCTGGTCGAATACGCACTCATCATCGCCGTCATCGCCATTGCCGTTATCGTCGCGATGATCTTCCTCCGCGGCCAGATTACGAACATCTTCAGCAACATCGGCAACAACCTCACCTAGTCCATCGCGAATTGCTGAATACGACAACCGGGCGGCGCCTCAAAAACGCCGCCCGGTTCGTCTTCTAAGGGGACCTCGAGATAGACGCAGTACGAGCGGTCGAGGACGCGATCCTTGTGGCCTTCGTTATTGCCGTCATCTACACGGACTGGCGCTACCGACGGATCCCCAACGCCTTCACCTATCCGGTCATGGCCGTGGGGCTCGTGCTCGGTGCATTCGAAACCGTCCCCGGCGAAGTCTTCGGCAAGGGTCTCTTCGATCACGCGGCCGGCCTCGTCGTCGGATTCCTCGTCGCGTATCCGTTCTACGCGATGGGGGGACTCAAGGCCGGCGACGGCAAGTACCTCATGGCGGTCGGTGCAATGCGCGGCGTCGGGCTCCTCCTGACAGGCGCTATCTACGGCGCGCTTCTCGGAGGCGTCATCGCGCTCGGCTTCATTGCGGTCCGCCGGCTCAGACCTGCGGATGGGGCGACCGCGACGATGGGCGGAGTCATGAAGACCTGGATCCCGTACGGCGTCGCGCTCGGCCTCGGCACGCTGATCGCGCTCGCGCTCGAGCTTTCCGGTCGCCTACCGGGAGCAATGCTGTGATCCGCCCTGAGACACTCGTCTCTCGCGGCGACCGCTTGCCTGTATATTGCCGATCGGGCGAAACGCGCGAACAACGTGCATCTGCGACCAAGCGTTAGTCAGGGGAGTTATGGCCGAAGCCGAGAAGATACGCATCCTGATCGTCGACGACATCGCCGACACTCGCGATAACCTCGCGAAGTTGATCGGCTTTGAGCCGGATATGGAAGTTGCCGGCACCGCCGATGGTGGTCAGGCTGCGGTCAATCTCGCAAAGAAAGAGCGGCCTCACGTGATCCTCATGGACATCAACATGCCCGACATGGACGGGATCACGGCCACCGAGATCATCTCGAACACAGTCCCCGAGTCGCCGATCATCATGATGAGCGTCCAGGGCGAGCAGGATTACCTGCGCCGCTCGATGCTCGCCGGCGCGCGCGAGTTCCTGGTGAAGCCGTTCTCCGCGGACGAGCTGATCAACGCGATCCGCCACGTTCACGAGCTCGAGAAAGTGAAGCGCGCCCGCTACGCCGCGGCAGCACCCGCGGCGGCCGTTCCGGCGAACCCTCTCGCGGCGGCGCCCGGCGCCCGCCAGACGGGCCAGATCATCACGTTCTTCTCGCCCAAGGGCGGCGTTGGCCGCACCACGATCGCGACCAATCTGGCCGTAGCGCTTCACCAGCTCACCCAGAAGCCGGTCGTGCTCGTCGACGGCAGCCTCCCCTTTGGCGATATCGCCGTCATCCTCAACATGAGCCCGAAGGCCAAGACCATCGCGGACCTCATCGGGTCGTTCGAGAACACGGACTCCGACGTGCTGGAGTCCGTCCTGGTCTCGCATTCGACCGGCATCAAGGTCCTTCTCGCGCCGCCGACACCGGAGTCGGCCGAGCTCATCACCGGCGCGAACATGAAGCACATCCTCGAGCTCCTGCGCGAGCGCTATGCCTACATCGTCGTCGACACGTGGCCGTCGTTCCAGGAGCAGGTGATCACGATGCTCGACGTGGCCGACGTGATCCTCACCCTCATGACGCTCGAGATCACGAGTCTCAAGAATGTGCGCGTTTTCATGGAGATCGCCGAGAAGCTCGGGTACGGGAGCGACAAGGTGCAGCTCGTAGCCAACCGCAACGACAGCTCGGGTGGGATCAAGGCATCTGATGTCGAGGCGAGCCTCGGCCGGAAGATCCCGCACACCATCGTTTCCGACGGGCGAACACTGGTACTTGCGGTGAACCGCGGGGTGCCGTTCGTCATCAGCCATCGTGAGAGTCAGGTTGCAAAAGACATCTTCACACTCGCGCAACGCATCACGGCCGAGGCCCCCGAGGCCGCGGCGGCGGGCACCACCAAGGCCGCCGCGCGTTCCGGCGGTATGCGTCTCTTCGCTCGCTAGCGCCTGATCCCCGTCTGAACCCTTTACAAGCGTTTTCCGGCAATACATTTCGCTGTCGAGGGAGCAGGCGCCGCCGATAACGGGCGCCGGAAGGCAGGGTTAAACACGCACAGATGTCGCTTCTAAGACGCATCGAAGGCGCCCGCCCGGGTCAGCCCGAGCAACCGCAGCAGCCCGGGACACCCACCGGACAGCAGCCCCCGAAGCCGCCCGCCGAGGGCCCGCTCTCGCAGTCCGCGGCACCGGCACGCGACGCACAGCGCGACGTTCGCTCGCGCCTGCAGAGCCGGATCATCAACAACCTCGACCCGCGCCTTGATCTCTCCGACGCAAAGGCCGTCAAGTCGTCGATCGAGGAAATGTTCAACAAGTTCATCGACGAGGAAGGCATCGTCGTCACGCGCGTCGAGCGTCAGCGAATGCTCGAGCAGATCATGGACGAGATCCTCGGCTTCGGTCCGATCCAGCCGCTCCTGAACGACGACACCATCACCGAGATCATGGTCAACGGGCCCTTCCGCACCTACGTTGAGCGCAAGGGCAAGCTCCAGCTCTCCGACGTGACGTTCGTGAGCGACGAGCACGTCTCGCGCGTGATCGAGCGGATCATCGCCCCGATCGGCCGTCGTGTTGACGAAGCGAAGCCCTTCGAGGACGCACGTCTTCCGGATGGCTCGCGCGTGAACATCATCATCCCGCCGCTCGCGCTCAATGGCCCAGTCGTCACGATCCGAAAGTTCCCCAAGTACCGCATCACCGTCGAGGACTACATCAAGTTCGGCACCGCGACGGCCGAGATGATGGAGTTCCTCCGCGCGTGCGTCGAAGCGCGCCTCAACATGTTCATCTCCGGTGGCACCGGCTCAGGAAAGACGACGCTCCTCAACATCCTCTCAGGCTTCATTCCGGAGGACGAGCGCATCATCACGATCGAGGACGCCGCCGAGCTCAAGCTTGTCCAGGACCACGTCGTCCGTCTGGAATCCCGCGCCGCCAACATCGAAGGCAAAGGCGCGGTCACGATCATGGACCTCGTCCGCAACGCCCTCCGTATGCGCCCCGAGCGCATCGTCGTTGGTGAGACGCGTGGTGGTGAGGCCCTCTCGATGCTGCAAGCCATGAACACCGGCCACGACGGGTCACTGTCGACGGGCCACGCCAACTCCCCCCGCGACATCCTCGCCCGGCTCGAGACGATGTGCCTCATGGCCGGCGTCGACCTGCCCGCACGCGCAATCCGCGAGCAGATCGCGAGCGCCCTCGACCTCATCATCCAGATCTCGCGGCTCAAGGACGGGTCGCGCAAGATCACGAACATCACCGAGGTCCAGGGCATGGAGGGCGACACGATTGTTCTTCAGGACGTGTTCGTCTTCGAGCAGACCGGCTTCGTCGAAGGAAAGGTCCAGGGCCGCCTCCGGCCGACGGGCATCCGTCCGAAGTTCTCCGAGAAGTTCGACGCGGCCGGCATCAAGCTCCCGCAGAACGTCTTCGGCGACATGTCCGCGGGTCTTCGTTGATCGGACTCGAGTACATCATCCCAGCGACCGCCTTCATCGGCGTGTTGCTGTTCTTCTGGGGAATCTCGTCGATGCTTGGCGGGGGCTCCCCCGAGTCGCTCGGCGCGCGCATGCAGCGCTACGCCGGTGGCACGCAGACCTCGGCTCCCGAGGCGAAGAAGGACAAGAAGCGCTCTCGCCGGGACATCGATCCATTCGCAACACTGTCCGGGGATGTCCAGGACAAACGCTTCTCCTCTCGCGTTCAGCGCGACCTCGCGCGTGCCGACCTTCGCCTGCGGGTCGCGGAGTACTACTACATCCGGATTGGTCTGGCGCTCGGCCTGGCCGCGGTCCTTCTGCTGCTGCGCGATCCGCTTTCCGCTCTGGTCGGTGCGCTCCTCGGCTACTTCCTGCCGCGGATGTGGGTCGGCCGGCGGATCGGAAGCCGCCTCAACGCCTTCAACAAGCAGCTCCCCGACACGATCACGCTTCTCTCGAACTCCCTCCGGGCGGGCTCGAGCTTCCTCCAGTCGATCGAGCTCGTCTCGCGTGAGACGCCCGCGCCTATGGGCTCGGAGATGGGGCGTGTCGTGCGTGAGGTCAACCTTGGCTTGAGCATGGAGGAGGCGCTCTCCAACATGGTCCGGCGCATCAAGAGCGACGACCTGGACCTGATGGTCACCGCCATCGGAGTTCAGCAGCAGGTCGGTGGAAACCTCGCCGAGATCCTCGACACGATCGCCTTCACGATCCGCGAGCGGGTCCGCATCAAGGGCGAGATCCGCACGCTGACCGCGCAGGGACGCTACTCGGGTTACCTCGTCGCCTTCCTGCCGATCGCGATCATGATCACGCTCAACTTCATCAACCCTGAGTTCATGCAGCCGCTGTTCACCGAACTCATCGGGCAGATCCTGCTCGTTGTCGGCGGCATCATGATGTTGATCGGCTTCTTCGCGATCAGGAAGATCACGGACATCAAGGTCTAACCGTGGAACTCCTCATCCTCGCCGGAGTCGTCGGGTTCGGGGTCTTCCTCGTCTTCGCGTCGTTCCTCGTCGGCCAGCAGCTCGACCCGGTGCAGGCTCGACTGCAGCAGATCTCCGTCCGTCCGAGGACGCTGGAAGAGCTCGAGCTACAGCGGCCGATCGCAGAGCGGACCCTGAAGCCGATCGTCCAAGGCCTCGCCGCCGTCATCTCGCGCTTTTACCCGGCCAACACCGCGCGGTCTCTCCAGATCCGCCTCAAGCGCGCAGCCATGGAGACGACGAGCGTCGAGTTCTTCCTCGGCGTCAAGGCGTTCGTCGCGATCGTCGCCGGCATCGCCGCGTCTTCGCTACTGAACCTGATCACCGGCGACTCGCTCTACACGGTCGGTGGTCTGATCGGTGGCCTGCTCCTTGGCTTCCTCATCCCGGACTTCTATCTCAATAGCCGGGCTGGTGGGCGCGCGAACGCGATCCTCGACCAGCTCCCCGACGCCCTCGACCTGCTCACGATCTCGGTGGAGGCCGGTCTCGGGTTCGACGCCGCGATCATCAAGGTCACCGAGAAGATGAAGGGTCCGCTGACCGAAGAGCTCAGGCGCGCCGCTG
Organism: Chloroflexota bacterium; assembly: GCA_038040265.1. Classification (GTDB taxonomy): domain Bacteria; phylum Chloroflexota; class Limnocylindria; order P2-11E; family P2-11E; genus 3-1-20CM-2-70-9. The sequence goes on from JBBPIP010000004.1 coordinate 88,518, forward strand.
CGGAGCAGCGCGTGGGCAAGTCGCGTCAGGAGGCGCTCCGCGGCATCAACGAACGTGTCGAGGTGAAGGAGCTGCAGAACCTCATCTCGGCCATCATCCAGGCCGATCAGCTCGGTGTTTCAATGTCCAAGGTGCTGCGGATCCAGTCCGAGCAGATGCGCACCGACCGCCGCCAGCGCGCGGAAGAGAAGGCGGCGCGTGCCCCGATCCTGATCATGCTCCCGACCGTCGGGTGCATCTTCCCCTCGCTCTTCATCGTGATCCTCGCGCCCGCCGCGCTCTCAGCGATGAAGTCCTGCGGTTCGGTCTAGAACGCTCCGCGGTCCCCTCACGATCACGAACCGCACGCGCGGTACCGTGCTCGCCACGCGCTGCGATGTCGCCAACAGCTTTCTGACCCGCGGCTTCGGGCTCATCCCCCGGTCAGGACTCGCGGAGGGAGAGGGCCTCCTCATCACCAAGACCGGTTCCATCACGATGTTCTTCATGCGCTTCGCGATCGACGCGCTCTTCGTAGACCGGTCGATGCGCGTTCTGCGGGTCGCCGAGAATCTGCGGCCATGGGTTCCCGCGGTGGGCGCGCCACGGGGCACCGACGGGGTGCTCGAGCTTCCGGCGGGCACGGCTGCCCGGACCGGCACGCAAGCCGGTGACGAACTCATCTCGTCGGAGTCGACCGCCAGGTGATGGAGCTCGCGCTCGCGGTACGGGACGTCCTCCTCGTACCGCGGTGTGCCGGCTGCGGCGAGCCCGGGAGCTGGTTCTGCGTCGCTTGCCGTGACGAGTGCGAGCCGGTCACGCACGACGGTCGCCTCGCCATTCGCGCGGCAGGCGCCCACGCCGGCCCTCTCCGCGCCGCCGTGCGGCGGCTGAAGTACGGTGGCGAGCCCGGCTTGGCCCAGGACCTCGGTGCGCTCGTCGCCCTCGAGCTCGCCCGCGATCTCGCTCGTGGTGTGACCGTCGATGCGATCGTCCCCGTGCCGCTCCACCGTTCGCGTGCGCGGACTCGCGGCTACGACCAGGCTGCGCTGCTCGCTCAGGCTGTCGCGGCTCGCACCGCGTTACCGCTGCGGCCGGCGCTGCATCGCATCCGCGAAGGCCGTCCCCAGGTCGAGCTCGATCGCGCCGCTCGCGCCGCGAACATCCGGGGAGCGTTCGTCGCCGAGGCGCGCTCGCTCTCACGGCTGCGTATCGCGCTCGTCGACGACGTGGCGACGACCGGCGCCACTCTTCTGGACGCGGCCGCGGCCGCGCGGGCGGCCGGTGCCCGCGGGGTGCGCGCGTACGTCGTGGCGGTCGAGGAGTGACCCGCTACCGCTGGTTCGCGCGCGGTCTTCTGCTCTTCGTGCTGGCGTTCGCCAATCTGAACGACATCCGCAGCGGCGAGCTGCCTCCGGGCGGTGAAGCACCGGGTCTCTGGTCGCCGGACGTGCTGCCGAATGCGCTCTTCGCGTGGACGGTGATCAACGAGCACGACGTGGACTACGACGAGTTCACCGCGCCCGGCGGCGAGACCGCGGCCAGCAAGAAGCTCGATCGCGAGGCCTACTTCTTTCGCGCGTGTGGCGTATCAACGGCTACGGCGCCACCGACGGCTAAGCGAAGTGTCGGCGGGCCTCCGGCCCCCGGACCGAACGATCACGTCTGCTCGGTGTTCCCGCCGGGCATGGGCGTCCTCGCGCTGCCTTTCTTTGCGCCGTTCGTCCTGAACGGTTGGGACCCGTTCGACCTCGGACTGCTGGTGCACGGCGGTCACGTGGTCGCCGCGATCGTCGAAATACTCGCCACGCTCATCCTCTGGTCAGTGCTTCGTCGCTTCGCGACGGCACGGTGGTCGCTCACACTCGTGCTCCTTTACTTCCTCGCGACGAGCGTCCGAACCGTCGCGAGCCAAGCGCTGTGGCAGCACTCGGGGGTGCACCTGGCGATGGCATCCGCGCTCTGGCTCGTAATGCGAGAGGAAGCCATTCCGCTCTCCCGTGACTTCGCCGCCGGCGTCGTGCTCGGGCTGGGAGCCGTGGTCCGCCAGACGACGGCGCTTGCGGTACTCGGACTCCATGGGTTCCGCCCGACTCGACTTCTTGCGATGATCGTCGGGGCCGCGATCGGTCTCGCTCCGCTCCTTGCCTATAACGATCTGGCGTTCGGCTCGCCGCTGGAGCAGGGCTACGGATCGAAGACGTTCGCCACGCCGATCCAGACCGGCCTCTACGGCCTTCTGGCTTCTCCATCGCGTGGCCTCTTCGTCTACACGCCCTACCTGATCTTCGCGCTCCTCGCCTTCTTACGCGCGTGGCGATGGCCGGGTGAGGTCGCGGGACGCCTTCGCGGGCTTTCCCTCGCCTGGATAGCCGCGCTCGTGCTCTACGCGATGTACTCCGAGTGGTGGGGCGGCCGCGTGTTCGGCTCGCGTTTCCTGGACGACTTCGCGCCCGTCCTATTCGCCGCGATCGCCTGGGGCACGTCGGTGGGCATGCTTGGTTCGCGCTTCGCGCGCGTCGTCTTCGGGCTCATGGCGGCATGGTCGTTCGTCCTCTTCCAGGCGGCCGCGTTCGTGTACGACAAGTCCTGGGATACGTTCCCGGTGAACGTGAACGACGACCCCTCGAAGCTCTTCAACTGGAGCGACCCCCAGTGGCTCGCCGTCCTGCGCCAGGTGCCCTCGGCGGACGAACGCGTCATCGCCGGTGCCGCCCTGAGCGCGGTCGTGCTCCTGTTGCTCGTGCGGCTCGAGCTGCGTGCTGATCGCGGGAGTGAGCTAGCGTCGCAGGTGTGAGCGCGTTTCTGATCTTCTTCGGCCGCGGGGGCTCGAGCGACATAGAGCGACAGCTGGACACCGTGAAGCTCGCCATCGGTGGCGTCGTGCTCGGGCGCGCCGCCGAAGCCGGCTTCTCGCGCCTCTACGCGGTCACGAACGACGAGGACGCGGCGGCCGTCTTTCGCGCCAAGGGGGCGGCGATCCTTCCGGCGCGGACCGATCCGTTTCACTTCGGCCAGGAGCTATCGCGGATCGTCCACGAGAAGAAGCTCGATCGCGTGTGCACCATCGGCGCAGGCGCCGGCGCGCTGCTCCAGGCGAGCGAGCTGCGCGCGCTGCGAGAAGACCTCGAGTCGAGCGAGGCGGTCGTTCTCTCGAACAACTCGTACTCCGCTGACCTGGTCGCTTTCACGCCGGCCTCGGCGCTCGACGCGATCGATCTGCCCGCGACCGACAACCCGTTGCCGCGCCGACTGCATCAGCAGGCGGGACTCTCGTCTCGGCAGCTCGCGAAGTCGGCGGCAACGCTGCTTGACGTGGACACCCCGACGGATGCCGCCCTCCTCGCTCGTCATCCCAAGTGCCCGCCCGAGCTGCGCTCGCTCCCCGCCTGGCAGGAAATCCTCGGCGATCGCATCGAGGCGCTCATGCGCCTGGTGACGACGCCCGACAAGGAGCTCCTCGTCGCGGGGCGCGTCGGCGCACCGGTGTGGACCTTCATCGAGACGCAGACCGCGTGTCGTGTCCGCATGCTCGCCGAAGAGCGCGGCATGCAGGCCGCGGGACGCGACGCGTCTGGCGAAGCTCGCAGCGCGCTCGGCTTCCTCTACGAGAAGATCGGGCCGCGCGAGTTCTTCGCCCGGATGCAGGAGCTCTGCGATGGGATGCTCTTCGACACGCTCGTCCTCTTTGCACACCTGGGCTGGCGGCCCGGCGCGGCGGAGCGCTTCGCGTCGTATCTCTTCATGGCCGAACGGATTCAGTCGAAGCCCCTTCGCGAGTTCACCGAGGCCGCCCGCGAGGCTCCGTTTCCGCTGCTCCTCGGGGGACACACGCTCGTCTCGGGCGTGCTCTGGACGATGGTCGAGGCGGCATGGGCGGGGCACCCAGAGGTATGAGCGCGCTCTTCGACCACCACGTCCATAGCGACCGCTCCGACGGGACGGTCTCGCTCGCGGACAGGGCGAAGAGCGTCGCTCTGCGTCCCCACGGCGTGTCGGATCACTATCCGTGGCGCGACAAGCTCCCGGACGAAGACGCCGTGAAGCGCTACATCGACGACGCATCGAGGCTGGGCCTTCGAGTGGGCCTCGAGTACGACCTCGGGGTCGCCCCGCCACTTAGCGCGGACACGCGCGAGTCGCTGCACTACCTCATCGGCGCTATCCATCAGATCACGGTCGACGGCGTGCGCATCGGCTACGACGATGCCGGCGCCTTCGTGAAGGGGAGGATCAAGTCATTCAAGGAGGCCGAGCGCTTTAGGGACCCCGACCTGCAGCGGCGCATTCTCGAGCGGACGCTCGAGGTCGTCGCGGAGGGCATCGACCGCGAGCACATCGACATCCTTGGGCACCCGACGTTCTCCGCCCTTCAGGCACTCGGCGACCCGGAGCGCGTCTATCCCGAGGAGTGGCAGGAGCGGCTGATCGACCTCTGCGTACAGGGCCGGATCGCCATCGAGATAAACGAGAGCTACGGCGTGCCGCATCGGGAATTCCTCGTCCGTGCGGCCCGCGCGGGCGCGCTTTTCTCGGTCGGCACGGATACGCACTTCGAGATCAAGCCGCTCGAGAAGACCGACGCCATGATCGCCGCGGCAGCACTCGACCGGGGTCGATTCATGGCGGGGAGTCGCCTCGCCCCCCGATAGTCCGGTATCAGGTCGTCGCGGGCGCGTCCTCCGCAAGCAGCTCGTAGACCAAGAGCCCGATTGCGGCCAGCAGCAGCAGGTGCACCGCGTTCCCGCCGATGTTCGCGGCCTGGGCCACGAACCACGCGACAACGAGCAGCCAGACCCCCGTCCAGCGGAGCCGATGTCCCCTCGCCATGGTCACGTTTCGCAGGCTACCGCCCGTATACTTTTCATGCAGGACGACCTGCGATCCGCGGCAGGAGGGGAGCCGTGTTCCGAGGACTGTCCGTCTACACCGGAAACGCCCACCCCAAGTTCGCGAGAGACATTGCCGCTCACCTGGAGGTCCCGCTCGGGGACGCCGACGTCACGAAATTCGCCAACGACAACATCTTCGTCAAGATCAACGAGAACGCGCGCGAGCACGACGTCTACGTCGTGCAATCGCTCGTCGGGCCGTCGGTCAGCGACGCGATCATGGAGCTTCTCATCATGCTCGACGCTTTCAAGCGCGCCTCGGCGGGGCGCATTACCGCCGTCATGCCGTATTACGCCTACGGCCGCAGCGACAAAAAGGACCAGCCCCGCGTGCCGATCACGGCGCGCCTCCTGGCGGACCTGATCGGGGTCGCGGGCGCAGACCGCTTCCTGACGATGGACATGCACCAGATGCAGATCCAGGGATTCTTCTCGATCCCGGGCGACGAGCTCTCCGCGCGCAACCTGCTCGTGGAGGCTTTCCGCTCGATCGTCGAGAAGGACCCGAACGGCGTTGCCCTCGTCGTCCCTGACCTCGGCTACGCCAATGCCGCGCGCCGCATCGCCGAATCCCTTCAGATCCCCCTCGTCTTCATGCAGAAGACGCATCGCGACAACAGCGGCAGGAGCGAGGTCGTCGCGGTCATCGGGGACATCGACAAGCAGCGCGCGATCATCATCGACGACGAGATCGACACCGGCGCGACCATCATCAACGCTGTCCGCATCCTGCAAGAGCGCGGCGTGAACGAGATCTATGTGGGCTGCACCCATGCCGTGCTGTCCGGTAACGCCATCGAAAAACTTTCCAGCAGCGGGATCGAGAAGCTCATCACCACCGATAGCGTGCCCCTCCGGCCTTCGGCTGCCAACACAGGCAAGATCGAGGTCCTCACCGTGGCGCCGCTCTTCGCCGAGGCGATCCGCCGCATCCACGAGGGCGAGTCCGTCGGGGCGCTCTTCAACCCACCGGGGTTGCAGCTGCCGCTGCAGGTCACCTAGCGATCGCAACTCGCAGTCCCGTGGGTTTCATCGGCGGTTTGTTCGACTCGAACGAGGGCGAGCTTCGGAAGCTTCGGAAAATCGCTGTCCGCGTCAACCAGCTCGAGCCTGACGTCCAAAAGAAAAGCGACGCGGAGCTCGCGGAGAGCACGGCGCGCTTCCGAGAGCGGCTCGCGAAGGGCGAAACGCTCGACGACATGCTTCCCGAGGTCTTCGCTTCGGTGCGTGAGGCCGCAAAGCGGACGCTCGGGCAGCGGCATTTCGACGTGCAGCTCATGGGTGGTCTCGCGCTCCACAAAGGGCACATCGCCGAGATGAGGACCGGAGAGGGCAAGACTCTCGTCGCATCGCTCGCTCTGTACGCGAATGCGCTCGAGGGAAAGGGCGCTCATCTCATCACGACCAACGATTACCTGGCCAAGACCGGCGCTGGCTGGATGGCACCCATTTACCACGCGCTTGGCGCGACCGTCGCGTATGTCGCGCACGAGAAGAGCGCCGTGTATGACCCAGCGGTCGAGTTGGACGCGGTCGACCCACGCCACCGCCACTGGCGAGAGGTCACCCGGAAAGAGGCGTACGCAGCGGACATCACGTACGGCCAGAACAGCGAATTCGGCTTCGACTACCTCAGGGACAACATGGCCATGGACCTGAACGACCAGGTCCAGCAGCGCGGCCTCTTCTACGGCATCGTCGACGAAGCCGACTCGATCCTCATCGACGAGGCCCGGACCCCGCTCATCATCAGCTCACCGGCCGAAGATGCGAGCGAGACCTACTACACGTTCGCCCGCGTCGCCGCACAGCTGCAGCCCGACACCGACTACGTCCTCGAGGAGAAGTACCACGCGGTCGTGCTTACCGAGGAGGGCATCGCGCGCGCAGAGAAGCTCCTCCACGTGAAGAACCTGTACGAGGGTGACGTCACCGCAGTTCACTACCTCGACAACGCCGTAAAGGCGAGGGCCATCTATCACAAGGACAAGGAATACGTCGTCAAGGACGGCGAGGTCGTCATCGTCGATGAGTTCACCGGCCGCCTCATGCCGGGCCGGCGCTGGAGCGACGGGCTTCACCAGGCCGTCGAGGCCAAAGAAGGTCTCAAGATCCAGCGCGAGACTCGGACCTTCGCGACGATCACGATCCAGAACTACTTCCGCATGTACAAGAAGCTCGCAGGGATGACGGGTACGGCGGCGACCGAGGCTGAGGAGCTCTTCAAGGTCTACAAGCTCGAGGTCACGCAGATCCCGACAAATAAGCCGATGGTCCGGAAGGACAATGCCGACCTCGTCTACAAGACCGAGCAGGGCAAGTGGGACGCGGTCGTGGCCGAGGTCAAGGAGCGGAACGATGCGGGGCAGCCGGTCCTCATCGGAACGACCAGCGTCGAGAAGAGCGAGCGCCTTTCGGATGAGCTTCGCCGACACGGGATCAAGCACGAGGTGCTGAACGCCAAGAATCACGAGCGCGAGGCGCTGATCATCGCGGATGCCGGCCAGCGCGGCGCCGTGACGCTCTCGACGAACATGGCCGGCCGCGGTGTTGACATCCTGTTGGGGTCGGGGATCACCGACCTCGGCGGGCTGCACGTCGTCGGCACCGAGCGCCACGAGGCGCGGCGCATCGACAACCAGCTCCGCGGACGTTCCGGACGCCAGGGCGACCCCGGCAGCTCGCGTTTCTTCAGCTCGCTCGAGGACGACCTCATCCGGATCTTCGCCTCCGAGCGTGTCGCCGGGCTCATGGCGCGGCTCGGCTTCGACGACGCGACACCGATCGAGTCCGGGATGGTCACAGGCGCCATCACGCAGGCGCAGATCAAGGTCGAGGGTCGCAACTTCGACATACGCAAGCGCGCGCTCGAGTTCGACGATGTGCTGAACAACCAGCGAAACGTCATCTACGGGCAGCGCCGGCTCATCCTCGAAAAAGGCGACGTCCGCGAGACCGTCCTCGAGTTCCTGCGGCAGGAAGCGGACGGTCTCGTCGACACGGCCGCGCCGACGCCCGATCCCGAAGACTGGGACCGCGAAAAGCTCGCCGCGGCGCTCGGTCCAATGCTCAATCGTTCAGACTTCACAGCCTCGAGCTTCGGTGAGCTCCGCAACGTGAACGAGCTGCGCGATCGCGTCGCCGAGCTCGTCGAGGAAACGTACGAAGCCCGCGAGAAGGATCTCGGCGAGGAGCTGACGCGCGCCGTCGAGCGGTGGGTCCTTCTGCGCACGATCGATACGCACTGGATCGAGCACCTCACGGCGATGGAAGAGCTCCGCGAGGGCATCTACCTACGCGGCTACGGCCAGCAGGACCCGCTCGTCGCGTACAAGCGAGAGGCGCACGGCTTCTTCGAAGACATGGAGACGCGTATCGCCAGCGGAGTCGCGCAAACCATCCTGCGAGTGACGGTCCGGACCGCGGCCCAGGCCGAAGAGGAAGAGAAGGCGCACGAGGGCCACACCCACACGGGCGCGAGCAGCACGACGGCGACCACTCGAAGCAGCGGAAATGGGAAGCCCTCATCCAAATCCGCGCCGAGCAAGCTCCCGGGCCGAAATGAACCGTGCTGGTGCGGATCGGGCAAGAAATTCAAAAAGTGTCACGGCAAGTGATCTCGCTGAGCTTCGACGCGCCGCGGGTCCTGCCGAGGCTTCGGGGCGGTGAGCGCCGCCGGGGTCCTCTTCGCTCGGCCCCTCGTGGGATCGCGATGGACCGCCGGCCAGGGGCCGCTCGCTCAGAAGACCCCGACGCCGCTCACCCCGCGCCTCGTGCCACCCGCGCCGCTTCGTGCCCTCGCTCGCCATGATTCAAATCCCCTTCGACCCCAACGTTCATATCGGCCCGCTGACGATTGCGTGGCACGGCATTTTCACGGCGGTCGGCATCTTCTTCGGTGTCACGCTCCCGCTGCGACTCCTTAGAGGAAAGGTCAGCGAGGAGGACGGGTGGGCCGTTGCCACCTGGGGTGTTGTCGGCGGCATCTTGGGCGCCCGACTCGTTCACGTCATCGATCAGCTGCCGTATTACATCGCGCACCCCGAGCAGATCCTCCTCATCTGGACCGGCGGTATAGCGATCTGGGGAGCCGCCATCGGTGGTGTGCTCGGTGGAGTTTTCGCGGCCGTGCGGCGCGGCGTGCCCATCGGCTACGGCGCGGATGCCGCCGCACCGGGGATCGCGCTCGGGTTCGCCATCGGGCGGATCGGCGACATCATCAACGGCGAGCACCACGCGACCCCCTGCACGCCGCCCGAAGGGCTCTGCGTCGGCTTCACCCATCCGGACACGCTGGGCCAGCCCGGGCCGGTGCATCTGGTGGTCGCATACGACATGGTCTGGAACCTCCTGGGGGTGGCCCTCACGCTCTGGCTCCGCCGCTACATCGGGAGATGGCCAGATGGGCTCATCTTCTGGATCTGGGCGCTGCAGTACGCGATCGGCCGCTTCTTCCTCGGCTTCCTGCGCATCGACGATCCGTCGTACGCCTTCCGGCTGCGGCAGGATCAGGTCATCGGTATCCTCGTCGCCGCGGTGGCCGTGCCGATGATCATCCGGCTGACCTCGCGCGGCCTGGCCCACTCGCGTAGTTTCGCCGTCTGATCGACCTCCCCTTCGACCCGAACCTTCACGTCGGGTCGTTCAGCTTCGCCTGGCATTCGATCTTCTCGCTGGTCGGCATGGTTTTCGGGAGCATCGTCTCGTTCCGCTGCGCGCGGTACCTCGTCAAAGACGATCGGGTCTATCCCTTCGCGATCGCCGTCGTGCTCGGCGGCCTCCTCGGAGCGCGTGCGGCCCATGTCACGGACAACTGGGAGATCTACGCGACCCGTCCGCTCGAGGTGCTCGCGTTCTGGAGCGGTGGGATCGGAACGATGGGGGCACCGATCGGGTCGACGATCGCGGGGTTCATCGCGGCGCGCGCGCTGCGCCTTCCGGTCGGTTTCATGTTCGACGTCTCGGTGATCGGGATCGCCCTCGGCGAGGCGATCGGCCGGATCGGCGACATCATCAACGGCGAGCACCACGCGATCGCGTGCTCGGGGCTCCCCTGGTGTGTGCGCTACACGAACCCGGCGACGCTCGGCCAGACGGAGTTCGTTCATCCCGTCGCGGCGTACGACAGCCTCATCATGGCCGCGATCTTCATCGCGCTGGTCGCGTACTGGCGGCGCGTCCGTGGCCGGCCGCCTGAGAGCCGGGTGTGGTGCGCCTACCTTTTGCTCTTCGGTGGCTTTCGGTTCCTGACGTCATTCCTGCGTCTGGACCCGCTGTTCATTGACGGCCTCCAGCAGGCCCAGCTTCTCGGCCTCATCTATGCGATCGGGGGCGGGATCATGCTCCCGATTTTGACCGCACGCGGACGTCTTGACTCGAGCCGACAGAGTGCTACTACTACAGTCACGTAGTACAAGGTGGTGAGCTGAATGCGAGTCGCGGTGACCGGCGCGAACGGCTTCGTGGGGCGCCACGTCGTCGCCCGGCTGCTTCTCGGAGGGCACGTCGTCCGGGCACTGATCAGCGAACGACCCGGCGCCGAGGCCGAGCTTCCGGAGTCCGGCAGGGGCAAGGTGGACGTGCGCCGCGCCGACGTGCGCAAGCCCGAATCGCTTGGCGGAGCCTTCGATGGCATCGACGCTGTCATCCACACGGTCGCGGTCCCTACCGAGCGCAAGCAGAAATTCGCGGAGGTCAACGTCGCCGGCGTCGCACATGTCGTGGCTGAGGCGCGGCGGGCCGGCGTCGGGCGGATCGTGCACATGGGCGCACTCGGCGCGGATCCCGCTTCGCCGTATCCCTACCTCAGGAGCAAGGGTGAGGGGGAAGCGCTCGTGATCGGATCGGGGATCGCGCACGTCGTGCTCCAGCCGTCGCTCCTCTTCGGTGAAGGGGACGACTTCTTCCCGCGCCTGGCGTTCAGCTTGATTTTCCCGGTAGTGCCCGTCCCGGGCGATGGCAAGGCGCGGTTTCAGCCGATTCACGTCGACGACATGGCACAGGCTCTGGTAGCGGCCGTCGAACGCCGGGAGATTTCCGGTGTCTACGAGATCGGCGGTGCCGAGCCCGTCACCTACGACGAGATGCTGGCCGAGACGATGCGCGGCACCGGCAAACGCAGGGCCACCGTACACGTCCCAGTGCCGCTGATGAAGCCGCCTGCCGTGCTTATGGGCCTCGTAATGGCGGACCCGCCGGTCACCGTCGCCCAGCTGGATCTTCTCGCCGTCGACAACACGCCCCGCCTCAACGCGCTCGAGTCCGTTTTTGGAGTGCATCCGCGCCCATTCAAGGGTGCTCTCGACTACCTGCGGAGCCGGCGCGACAGTTGAAAAAGAACAGATTTTCGGGCGCGATTTTCCCGTTTTGCCCTCTTCTCAAGCCCCAATTCCGCGGATAAGATTCGCACGCAAACCGACACACATTCGCAGTTAGTGGGGAGAGCGTGGGCGGGCCTTCTGGACATTCAGTGATTACCCGGCACGCCCTAGAGAGGACATCCGCGCCATGAAGGAATGGATCGTCTGCGAGGACAACTGTCTCAAGTGCTCCTACGGAGCGACCCTCGACTGTGATGGGGATTGTCCCCGCTGCCCGCGCAACACCTATTGCCCGTGCGTGACATTCGTCTCGTTCGCGGCCGGCAAACTGGCCCCGGTCGTCCAGCCCGTCGCGATCACGTTCGAGCGCTCACGCAAGCGCTAGCACCTTCGTGACGATCGACCAGGCGGCCCTCACCTCGCTGCGTGACCGCATCGAACGCATGGCGGTGTTCCTTTGACCTGCCTGCTCTATCCCGTGAGATCACCGAGCTAGAGGCCGAGTCCTCGAAGCCGGACCTCTGGCAGGACCGGCAGCGCGCGCAAAAGATCCTCAAACGCCTCGGCGGACAGCGTGATCGTCTGGAACGGTGGGAGCGTTTTCGCTCGCGCGCCAAAGACCTGAGCGAGCTCGCGTCGATGGCCGACGGGGATTCCAAGATGGAAGCCGACATCGCCCACGACACCGCGGAGCTGACCCAGGAGGTCGCCCGCGCGAGCCTCGAGGCTCAGCTTTCCGGACCGTACGACGAGCGCAGCGCCGTCCTCGCGATATCCGCCGGGGTCGGTGGCACGGATGCCGCCGATTGGGCCGAAATGCTGGTCCGCATGTACCTGCGCTGGGCCGAGCGCCGGGGCTACAAGGCCGAGCTCCTGGAATCGACGCCCGGCGACGAGGCCGGTTTCCGAAGCGCGACGCTCACCGTCGAAGGCCCCTACGCCTACGGCTACCTCAAGACCGAGCGCGGTACGCATCGCCTCGTTCGTATTTCGCCGTTCGACTTCCAGAAGCGGCGCCAGACATCGTTCGCTCTCGTCGACCCCACACCCGAGGTCGAGAGCGAGGCCGAGGTCGAGGTTCGTCCGGATGACCTGCGGATCGACACGTACCGAGCGACGGGTGCGGGCGGGCAGAACGTCAACAAGACCGAGACCGCCGTCCGCATCACGCACCTGCCGACCGGCATCGTGGTGGCCTGCCAGAACGAACGCTCGCAGCTCCAGAACAAGGAGACCGCCATGAAGATCATGCGCGCGCGGCTGCTCGAGCGACAGGTGCGCGAACAGGAGGAGGCGCAGGCGAAGGAACGCGGTGAGATGCGCTCAGCCGATTGGGGAAGCCAGATCCGCTCCTACATCCTCCATCCCTACACGCTGGTGAAGGATCACCGGACCGGTATCGAGATTGGCGACCCCACCCGCGTGCTTGGCGGCGACATCGATCCCTTCATCGAGGCGGCGCTTTCTCGCCCGCCAGGCTCATCGACAGGCGACGGTGGCACCGGCCCTGCATAGTCATAGTTAGCGCCTCGAGCGCGAGAGGAGGCTGTCATGGTCACTGTTAAGGACCTGCAGGACGTCGTTGACGAACTGAAGGGTCAGGCGAGCAAGCGCGCGAACGAGCTGCTTGGCGAGGGAACCAAGCGCGCGAATGATCTCTTTGGCGAAGGAAAGAGCGAAGTGCGCCACGCCGTCGGGGGCCACTCCGACGGAGCGCTATTCGGGACGCTGGCGCTCGGGCTGTTGCTCGGCGCGATCGTCGGTGCGGGCCTAGCCTTGCTCTTCGCACCGTTCACAGGTGACGAAGCGCGGCGCCGGCTCGCCGAGAACGTTGAGAAGGTCCGCCCGAACGATCCCGCCACCAAGGCAGGCAACGGTTCGACGCGCCCGGTCTCGTCGGTCGGCAGCAGCACCTACCCAACGAGCTAGCACCGCTCACACGACTCGACTCGGCCGAAGGTCTGCCGTGCTCGCGGGTCCCTCCCTCGCTGCTTCCGCAGAGGCCTTCGGCCTGCGGGCAGTAGGGTCTCGGGTCCCGCTGCGCCGTCAGCCCCTCGGCCGAGTCGTGCGATTGTTGCGCTAGCTCGGTCGGAGTTGGCGCACGGCCTCGAGAAGGTCCTCGCGCGTATTTAGTTTGGGGTCGTCGGTCACGCGCTCGAAGAGTTCGTTCAGGATCGTTCCCACCTTTGGGCTCGGCGGAATGCCGAGCTCTTTCATGACGTCATTGCCGTCGATCGCGAGATCCTTCAGCGAGAAGGCTGACGCCGCGCGGATCTCTTCCTGCACGCGTTCCCACAGAGACTCGAGGGCGTACATGCGCGGCGATCGCGCGCCGCTTCCGATGTTGTCGGCCTTGCGGAGCGCGAATAGAGCGGGAATGTTCTCGAGCCCAACTTTGCGAACGAAGCGACGGACCGCCGAACCGGTCCAGTCGGTCTGGTACCAGAACATGTGGTGTCGGATGAGGTGCGTCACCTGCGTGATCGTCTCTTTGTCGAACCGCCAACGCCGCAGGATGGCGCGAGCCTTCGCTTCGCCGACGAACTCGTGCTGATGGAAATGTCCGTCGGCGAATGTCTCGGGCTTCCCGACGTCGTGCAGGAGCCCGGCTAGGCGGAGCACGAGGTCCTCTGGCGGCGTCGCGTCGGCCGTGACGATCGAGTGTTCGAACACATCCTGCGCGACGGCCTTGTCCTGCGGGATCGTCTTCGCGATCTCGAGTTCCGGAAAGAACACGGCGAGCAGCCCGAGGTCGCTCAGCGTCCGGAATGCGACCGACGGCCTGGGGGCCGAGAGGATCTTCACCATTTCCTGCTGGATGCGCTCCCCCGACAGCGTCTTGGCGAGCGGAGCGGATTCGCGAATCGCGTCGGCGGTCCGTGGGTCGATCGTGAAGTCCAGCGTCGTCGCGAACCGCACGGCCCTCAGCATCCGCAGCGCGTCCTCCTTGAAGCGGTCGCGCGGTTCGCCGACCGCGCGAACGGTCCGCGCGTCGAGGTCGCGCTGGCCGCCGAAGGGGTCCACGAGCTCGCCCGGCTTGCCGTCCATCGGTGGACGCCAGGCCATCGCGTTCATCGTGAAGTCGCGGCGCGACAGATCGTCGTGAAGCGACCGCGTGAAGGTCACGTGATCCGGACGCCGGTGGTCGGAGTACTCAGCCTCGGTCCGGTAGGTCGTGACCTCGACCTCTTCATCTCCGGATCGGACGGTCACGGTGCCGAAGTGGTTCAGGTAATAGGTCCGTCGGAAGAGGCCCTGGATCTCCTCGGGCGTCGCGCTTGTCGTCAGGTCCCATTTTCCCGGTGAATCGATCCCCCGCACCGCGTCCCGGACCTTGCCGCCCACGACGTAGGCCTCGTATCCCGCCTGCTCGAGGCGCGCGAGGACACGCTCGACGTCGGCAGGAACTCGCAGCGAAGGGACGCCGGCCACCCGCGAAGTCTAGAGAGCGCGGAGTGTCACATCCCGAGGTACGCGCGCTGCACGTCGGGCGAAGAAAGAAGCTCCTTGCCCGTTCCTGTTTGCACGATCGAGCCGGTCTCAAGGACGTACGCGCGATGCGCGATCTCGAGCGCCTTGCTCGCGTTCTGCTCCACGAGGAGGATCGGCATGCCCTGCGCGTTGATGTCGGTGCAGACTTTGAAGATCGTCTCGACGAGGATCGGCGCAAGGCCGAGCGAGGGCTCATCAAGCATCAGGAGCTTTGGGCGGGCCATCAGCGCGCGGCCGATCGCGAGCATTTGCTGCTCGCCGCCCGACAGCGTCCCGGCGAGCTGCTTGGTGCGCTCCTTGAGGCGGGGGAAGAGGTCGTAGACATGTGCGATGTCGTCCTGCAGCCCGCTCAGATCTTTTCGGGCGTACGTCCCCATCATGAGGTTGTCGAACACCGTCATTCGAGGGAACAGCCGCCGCCCTTCAGGTGATTGGCAGATCCCGAACTGGACGATCTGGTGCGCTTTGGTCTGCTGCAGCTCGCGCCCGTCGAACACGATCTTGCCGCCCGTTGGATGCATCAGACCGGAGACGGTGCGGAGGGTCGTCGTCTTGCCGGCCCCGTTCGAGCCGATCAGCGCAACGATCTCGCCGGCATCCACCGAGAGCGTCACCGCGCGAAGGGCCTGCACGCGGCCGTAGAACACGTCGATCTTGGAGATCTCGAGGAGCGCCACCGCTAGTGCTGCTTCCCGAGGTACGCCTCGATGACGCTTTCGTTGTTGCGGACCTGCTCGGGCGTTCCCTCGGCGATCTTCTCTCCGTGGTCGAGCACGACGATGCGCCGCGACACGCCCATGACCACTTTCATGTCGTGCTCGATCAGGAAAACGGTCACGCCGTTGTCGACGATCTTGTGTACGAGCCCCATGAGCTCGACCTTCTCCTGCGGCGTGAACCCGGCGGCCGGCTCGTCCAGGAGAAGGAGCGCCGGGTTCGTGGCGAGGGCACGCGCGATTTCCAGCCGGCGCTGGGAGCCGTACGGAAGGTTCCGGGCGTAGGTGTGCGTATAGCGCTCGATGCCAACGAACGTCAGGAGCTCGATCGCGCGCTCGGTCACCCGACGCTCCTCGCGACGTTCGCGAGGCGTCTTGAACAGCGAGTCCCAGAGCTTCGCGGTCATTCGGCAGTGCTGGCCCAGACGGACGTTGTCGAGCGCCGACATGTACTCGAAGAGACGGATGTTCTGGAACGTTCGCGCGATACCCAGGGCCGCGACCTGATGGGGCTTCGCTCCGGTGATCTCGCGATCCTGGAAGATGACCCGGCCGGTGGTGGGCGGGAAGATCCCGGTGATCCCGTTGAAGAGCGTCGTTTTCCCCGCGCCGTTCGGCCCGATGAGCGCGAAGATCTCGCCCTTTTTTACATCGAACGTGACGTCGTCGACGGCGACCAAGCCGCCGAAGCGCTTCGTCACGTGGTCGACGCGCAGGATCGGTGGCGCGGTCTCGACCGTCATGTCGTCTCCGCTGTCACGTCGACGATCGTGGTGTCCTCGTGGACGCCCTTGGTCAGCTCCTGCTCGCGCTGCCGACTGGGCAGGAGGCCCTGCGGTCGCACGAGCATGACCACCACCAGGATCAGTCCGAAGACGAGGAACTTGAGCCGCGAGATGAACTCGGCGATCCCGGGGTAGTCGCCACTCGCCCTCACGATGCCGGAGAGGCCGATCGAGTTGGCCAAGTTCACGGCGTACTCCGGCAGCTGCTGCAGCAGGACGAAGATCACGTAGTACACGAGCAGCGAGCCTGCGATCACGCCTGGGATGTTGCCCATGCCCCCGAGGACGACCATCACCAGGATGGTGATCGACACAGAGAATCCAAAGTTCTCTGGCGAGACGAGGGACAGCTTCCCGGCGTAGTACGTCCCGGCGAATCCGCTGAACGCCGCGCCGATCGAGAACGCGAGAAGCTTGACCGCCACGGTGTTCACACCCATAGCGGCCGCCGCGACCTCGTCCTCGCGGACCGCCATCCACGCGCGGCCGAGGCGCGAGCGCTGGAGGTTGCGCACGAGGATCACGCAGACGATGACCAGGATCACCATGATCACGTAGTACGCGAGCGACGAAATGATCTTGAAGTCCGGGACCAACGCGAGCGCGTCTCCCGACCACGGACCCTGGATCCACAGCGGAAGCGAGGGGACGTCCAGAGCCGAGATGCCGTTCACACCGCTCGTCCACCCGGACGCGTTCCGGAAGACCCGCGGAACGATCTCTCCGAACCCCAGGGTGACGATGGCGAGGTAATCCCCGCGCAGCCGGAGGGTCGGCGCGCCGAGGATCACCCCGAAGGACGCCGCAGTGAACATCGAGATGAGCAGCACGATCCAGAACGAGAGGTGGATCGGCTCCCCGAGGGGCGTCACGCGCATGTGGTCCGAAGCCAGGAACGCGTAGGTGTACGCGCCGATCGCGAAGAAAGCTGCGTAACCCAGGTCGAGAAGCCCAGCGAAGCCGACGACCACATTGAGTCCGATCGCGAGGAGCACATAGACGCCGGCGTCCGCAGCGATGGTCATGATCGCGGACGAGTTTCCGCCGGTCAGCACATTGATCAGGATCGGAAAGGCAAGGGCCCCCACCAGGAGGACGGCGTAGGCGACCGTGTTGGGATCGCGGCGCGGGCCACCTTCCCAGAACTGCCGCAGCATCCTCACTTCTCCGGCACTCGCATCCCGAGAAGCCCCGTCGGACGGAAGATCAAGACCAGGATGAGGATGGTGAAGATCATGACGTCGGTCCAGGCCGAGTCGAAGTAACCGTCCCAGAACGTTCGGATCATGCCGATGACCATCCCGCCGATGGCGGCGCCGTAGATGTTGCCGATCCCCCCGAAGACGGCGGCCGTGAATGCCACGAGGCCCGCGCTGAAGCCAAGGTCGAACACCGACGTGTTGTAGTAGAGGCCGTACATCGTCCCGCCCGCCCCGGCCAGGATCGCTCCGATGAAGAAGGTCGCCGCGATCGTCCGGTCGATGTCGATGCCCATGAGGAGCGCGGCGTCACGGTCCTGAGCCGTCGCGCGCATCGCCTTCCCGAGGCGCGTCCGCTCCACGAAGAGACCAAGGCCCACCATGAGCATGAGCGAAACGCCGATCACCAGCAGGTCCTTGGCGCCGATCGTCGCGCCGAAGAGCTGGAACCCGGCGTCGGGAATGACGTTCGGATAGTGCACGTTCGACGGTCCCTTCCAAAGGAAGAGTGCTCCCTCGAGGAAGAAGGACATTCCGACCGCCGTGATCAGTGGGGCAAGCCGCGGTGCGTGTCGGAGAGGGCGGTACGCGATCCGCTCGATGCTGATGTTGAGGAACCCGCACGCGAGCATCGTGAGGCCGAACACTCCCAGGAGTGCCACGGCAGAGATCGGCGTGAAAGCTCCACCTTCGCTCAGGCCGAAGATGGGCAGGAGGGACGCTGAGAGGAACGCGCCGAAGGCGAAGACGTCTCCGTGCGCGAAATTGATGAGCTCGATGATCCCGTAGACCATCGTGTACCCGAGGGCGAGGAGCGCGTAGATCCCGCCGTTCGCGATCGCGAAGGTGAGGATCTGGAGGAAGAAGGAACCGCCATGGTCGACGACCCGCGTCCCGAGAAGAATGAGGAATCCGGCGACGATCGCGATGAGTCCGAAGTCGAGAATGCGGCCGGCAAGGCCGGTACGAAGATCGCTTCGGCGCCGCCGGACCGTATCGCCGATCGTCCCCACTTCCCCCTCGCGCGAAAAGGGAGGGGGCGCTTTCGCGCCCCCTCCGGGCTTCGCTTCTTAGAGCTGTATCAACCGCCGACCGAGAACTGTTTCACGAATACCCAGTCCTTGGCGGCCGTCTGGTACTGGTAGAAGGCCATCGTCGCTGAGGTCGGGTCGCCGTTCTTGTCGAAGCTGTACGTACCGGTGGAGAGCTTCAGGGCCTTGGTGTCCTGGACTGCCTGGACGACCTGCTCGCGGGTCGGCATCTTGCCGCCAGCGGTGTCGATCGCCCTGCTGATCGCGTCCAAGAGGATCTTGGCGCAGTCGTAGCCCGGGAAGGTGTAGGCCGCGCTGTCTTCCTTCGCCGTGAACTTCGACTTGAAGTCGTCGATCAGCGCCTTGTTGTTCGGGTCCTGTGCGGCCTCGGCCGCGGCGTTGGTGAAGTACAGGTTGGGGTTCGCGTTGTCACCGGCGTCCGTGATGCAGTCGGAAGTGCCGATGCCATCGGGTCCGAGGTACGGGATGTCCGTTGTGAAGATGCTCTTCATCTGCGCGCGCGGGATGCAGCCCTTCGTGGCCGAAGTGGCGCCGGCGTAGATCGCCTGAGCACCACCTTCCTTGGCCCGCTGCAGGAAGGCTCGGAAGTCGTTCGTGGTCTTCCAGTCGAAGTCCTGACGGACGACGACGGTGCCGCCCTTTGCGACGACGCGCTTGCCGAAGTTGTCGGCGACGCCCTTGCCGAACGTCTCGTTGTCCGACCAGATTGCGATCTTCGTCGCCTTCAGGGTGTCGATCGCGAAGTCCGCCATCGCCGGGCCCTGCACGGTGTCAGGAGCCGCGATGCGGAAGTAGTTGTTCTTACCGGTCGGCCGGAGCGCCGCGGGCTGCGGGTCGCAGTACGAGAAGGTCTGCGTGAGGCATTCGTTGGTGTTCGCGGGGCTGATCATGACGAGGCTCGCGCGGTTCGCGACGGGGATGGTCGCGCGCGCGACGTTCGAGTTGAACGGCCCGACGACGCCCAGGATTTTGGCATTGCCGACCATGTCGTTGAAGTTCTGCGCACCCTTCTGGGGATCGTGGACGCCGTTCACCGAGTCGTCGTACGGCTTGTGCGTGATCTTGAAGCCCTTAATCGCCGAGTTCAGCTGCACCGCGTACGCAACACCCGCCTCGGGACCCCGGCCGCTCGCGCGGTCCGCGCCGGATGTCGGGAAGTTGCTTGCGATGATGATCTCGCCTTTGTCCGTCGCGCCGCCGGTGCCGCCTGCTGATGGTGCCGCGCTGCAGGCGCCCACGACGATCGTGAACCCGGCGAGGATCGCAGCCGCCGAGAGCCAGCGTCTCTGCATGAGTTCCTCCAACTTCGCGATTTCATTGGTCGGGCCCCGCTGCGTTTCCCCGACGCATTCAAAGGACCCGCGTTTGACGGTCGAGCGTAGGAGGCGGCCGAGCAGGCGTCAATAAAGGGCCATGCCAGCATGTGACCGTGAAACAGATCGGGCGCTCCTTCTCCGCCCACCCGGCGTGGCTCGCAGGCGCGTTCTTGACCGTCGCAGCGCTCTCCATCATTGGGTGGTACCTGGGCTCGCCCCTCTTCGTTCGTACCTATAGGAGTGACCCGCTTCCGTCGGCCGCTCCCTCGCTGAGCGCGTCCACGGGGTCCCCCAGCGCAACATCGCCCGTCTCCCCGCGGCCAGTCCGATCAGGCGAGCTCGGCTACGTCGACGCGCTACACAACGGGAACGGGGTAGTCCGGCTGGTCGACCTGGGCGGATCGTCCGTGATCCGCTTTGACGATGTCGCGATCACCAACGCTCCCGACGTGCATGTCTACCTCTCGCGCGAGACCGGCGGGAAGTGGAGCGAAGCGACCAGCCTCTACCTCGGCGGGTTGAAAGCGACCAACGGCTCCTTTAACTACGAGGTCCCCGCAGGGACCGATCCGGCGAGCTACCGGAGCGTCGTCGTCTGGTGCCGCGCCTTCCGCGTCCTCATCACGTGGGCAGATCTTGCCGGGCCCTAAACGACCGAAGCCTCGCGCCACCAAGCCGCCGGATCCCGCCCTTCGGTCGCGGGCCCGGAAGATCTTGACCCGGCTCGCGAAGGCCTACCCCGACTGGGGACCAACGCTCCTCTTCTCATCTCCGCTCGAGCTCCTCGTCGCGACGATCCTGGCCGCGCAGGCACAGGACGAGCGCATCAACCATGTGACGCGGGTCCTCTTCACCAAGTACCGGAGCCCAGCGGACTACGCGGCGGCGCCGGCGGGCGTCCTCGAGCGGGACATCAAAGCGACGGGCTTCTTCAACCTGAAAGCGAAAAGGCTTCGTGCGATGGCCCACGGGCTCCTCGACGAGTTCGGCGGAGAGGTCCCGTCCGACATGGACGGGCTCACGCGGCTGAGTGGAGTCGGTCGCAAGACGGCATCGATCGTCCTTGGCGCGGCGTTTGGGGTCCCTGCGGTGGCCGTCGACCGCCATGTGGAGCGCGTCGCCGAGCGTCTCCGGGTCGACCGAGCCGGCCCGGACATCGAGGCGAGCCTGCAGGCGATCTACCCGAAGAAGGATTGGATCAAGGCGACGTGGTGCTTGGTTCTCCATGGACGACGCATCTGCAGGCCGACTCCGCTCTGTCCGATCTGTCCGATCAACGACCTCTGCCCGTACCCGAAGAAGACGAAGACCCTGCCCGCGGCGCTGCGATCCAACCAGCGAGAGCTCCCAACGCGAGCACCATCGCGTCGCCCGCGATGATCGAAAGACTGTCGCCGAGGCCGTCCCCCGGAGGCACGAACGGCGCGGGTGCGAGACCGAGTGCCTCGACGAGCACGTAGCCCACACCGACGAGCGCGCCGTGGTACAGGCCCCCGTTTTTGGCCAGTTTTCCGGATAAATAGGCGCCAAGGGCGATACCACAAAGCGGCGCGGCGATACCAGGAATCGATGCGTTCGGCAGAGACACGAGGTGGATCAGCGCCGCACCAATCGCCGCAACGACGAGACCGACGACGACGGCGACCTGGTTGATGGCCGGGAGTGCCCGCTGCTGGGCGATGCCATGGAGCGTACTCGGACAAAAAGAAACCGATCCGCGAGGCCTACGCGGATCGGCGGGTTCGCGAAAGGTGCCAGACGCGAAATCAAAAAAGCGACGACTCGCATCGTCGCTCAGGACAACCTTAGTGCTTCTTCTTCGAGGACTTCTTCGCCTTCTTCTTTGCTGGCATTAGGGAATCACCTCCTTCTGGCCACGCATTGCCCTGTTATATAGACACACTCGCGTTGCAGATGTCAACAGACGTGACCGGAAAGAGGTCACGCTGTCGTCGGTGGAACGTCACTCCGTAGCCGCTCCGCGACACGTCGTCGGAGCTCCGCAGGGGCGACATCGGAGGTTCCGCAGTCGCGGATCACCTTCAGGAAGCGCTCCTCGAACGCGAGATTGTCCCCGCAGTCGGTGCATCCCTCGAGGTGACTCGCGACCTGTTTACGTTCGCTTGACCCAAGCTCCTGGTCGAGGAACGCGTACAGCTTCTCGAGACAGTCGTCGCAGTCCATCCCGCCCTCCCTAGTCCGGTCGTGGTCCGCTGGTGCGCAGCGCGGCGATCCCGCGCTCGCGGGCAAGGTCATAGAGCCGCTGTTGCAGGAACTTGCGTCCGCGGTGGAGCCGCGACATCACCGTGCCGATCGGAACGCCGACCAACTCGGCGATCTCCTTATAGGAGAAGCCCTCGACGTCGAGCAGCACCGTGGTCCGGAACTTCTCGGGAAGGACCGCAAGCGCCTCTTTCACCTCGGTCGAAACGATTCCATCCAAAAATTCCTGCTCCGGATTAGAGGAATTCGACCCAGGGGTGTTCTGGGACATCCGCCGGTAGAGCGAGAACTCGTCGACATCGTCCAGCTCCGATGTCTGTGGCTGTCGGGTG
This sequence comes from Chloroflexota bacterium, assembly GCA_038040265.1. GTDB lineage: Bacteria > Chloroflexota > Limnocylindria > P2-11E > P2-11E > 3-1-20CM-2-70-9. The sequence continues at coordinate 110,824 of JBBPIP010000004.1, forward strand.
CGCTTCCGGTACGCGTTGATGAAGGTATTTGTGAGGATGCGGAAGAGCCATGCCTTGAGGTTGGTGCCCGGCGTGAACTGCTCGCGAAAACGGAGCGCGCGGATATAGGTTTCCTGCACGAGATCCTCTGCGTCCGCCTCCGATCGCGTCATCCGGAGTGCCGTCCGGTACAGCGCGTCAATGTAGGAGAGCGCCTCGCTTTCGAACGCGTCCTCGGCCATCCGGTCACTTTATCCCAACGTTGTCTGCGTCCCTGCCATTCCCGATACGCTCCGATGAGTGGACCGGCGGCGTCTCCGCGCCATCGCGCGTCGTCTCGCTCGTGCCTACGGCACACCGCCACCACCCCGACACCTGCCGCCGCTCGAGGAGCTCGTCCTCACAGTGCTCTCGCAGCACACGAGCGATACAAACCGCGATCGGGCGTATGCCGATCTCCGTCGACGGTTCGATGGGTGGGACGAGGTCGCCGATGCGCCGCTGCCCGCGCTCGCCCGCGCGATCCGCCGCGGTGGTCTCGGCCCGACGAAGGCGGTACGCATTCGCGCGATGCTGCGGGGGATCCGCGAGAGTGGCGTGCCGCTGGATGAGCGGGCGTTCACGGCCATGGCCGATACGGATCTCTGGGACACGCTCGTGGCCCTTCCAGGCGTGGGGCCGAAGACCGCGGCATGCGTGCTCCTGTTCTCGCTGGACCGTCCGTATTTCCCGGTCGATACCCACGTCCATCGCGTCGCGATCAGGCTCGGCCTCGTTCCGCCCCGGTCGAACGCCGTCGTAACGCAGGCCGCGTTCCAGGAGAGCGTCCCCGATGACCAGATGTACGCGCTCCACATGAACTTGATCCGGCACGGCCGCGAGGTGTGCGTCGCTCAGCGCCCGCGATGTTCCGAGTGCGTCCTGCGCGATCTCTGTCCGCGGACCGGAGTCACGAGCTCGCGCTGACGTGTTACTCGACGAAGAGATCGTCCGGGTAGCAGTAACGCCACCGCTCGCCCGGTTCGAAGGAGCGGATCACCGGATGCGTTGTCGCGCGGTAGTGCTTCGTCGCGTGCTTGTTCGGGGAGTCGTCGCAGCAGCCGACGTGGCCGCACTCGAGACAGAGCCGGAGATGGACCCACGAATCACCGGTCGCGAGACATTCCTCGCAGCCGTCCGGGGTATTCGGGCGGTGATCCCGCGCGCGGCGGAGGTGAGCGCAAAGCGCCTGCGGCATCGCCAAAGTCTGCGCTACATCGGTGGATGCTGAAACCGGCGGACGGGCGAAAGCAGGAGATACAGGAAGGCAAGGGCCGCGATGACCGCGGCCGCGAAAAGCGTCGGCCGCAACCCGACCAGGTCACCGACGATGCCTGCGGCGAATGCGGCGGGCGGTGCCACGGCGAACCCGACGAATCGCGTCGCGGAGCTCACGCGACCGAGCAGGTGGTCCGGAGTCAAGGCTTGGACGAGGGTGGCCGAACCCACGACCCAGAGCGGCACCGTGAGCCCGAGGAGCGCCTGCGATAGGCCAAGCACGATGGCGGCTTGCACCGGCGTTCCGCTCGCGAAGGGGAGCAGCAGCCGGCTCAGGGTCTCGAGGAAGAGCGCGGCGATCATCACCGGCCCAAGTCCCCATCGCTTCGTGAGCGGACCCGCCAGACCTGCGCCCAGGAGGCTCAGGGGGCCGATCGCCGCGAGCGAGATGCCGAGGAGCGCGGGTGAGAGCCCAAGCTCGCGGGTGGCGTAAACCACGAGCACACCCTGCACAGCGAACCACTCGATGTTCGCGAGCGCGATCGCGGTGATACAGCGAAAGACGATCGGCTGCTGACGCACCCAGCGCAGGCCATCGGTCACCTCGTGCCAGACGCTTCGCTCGGTCTCGCGCGAACGCGGCGCCTCTGGCGAGCGGATCGTTGCGATGAAGAGCGCCGACACGATGAAACCCAGCGCGTCCCAGAGCATCGCGATCGGCGCGGTGAGCGTTTGCACGAGGATGCCGCCGAGGGACGGGCCGGCGACCTGCGCGACGGCGCTCGAGGCCTGGAGCCGGCTGTTCGCGGTGACCAACCGTGCGCGTCCGACGAGCGAGGGGACCATCGCCGCGCGGGCAAGGTCTGTCGAGACCGCGAACGCGCCCCCCAGGAATGAGACGACGTAGAGCTGTGCGAGGCTCAGCGCGCCCAGCGCGGCGGCGAGCGGAACACTCGCGATGACGATCGCGCTCCCGATGTCCGACCAGATCATGATCGGCCGGCGCGGTAGACGGTCGACCCACACGCCGATGAAAAGACCCGCGACGATCGAAGGCAGCATCTGCGCCGCGACGAGGAGGCCGGTCTCGGTGGCGCCCGCGCCGAGCAGCAGCACCGCCGTCAGAGGCAGCGCGAGCACCGTGATCTGGCTTCCGACCCGCGCGATCGTGAAGCCGGTCCAGAGCTTGATGAAGTCGTTGTCCTGGCGCGGAGGCGTCGAGGTCACGGTGCGAGTCTCAGCCAATTGGCTGGGCTCCTTCAGGCACGAAGAGGCGCGGAGCCAGGTGACCTACACGACCCGGTAAACTTGCCCTGCGGCGTTCCTCGCCGACGTAGCTCAGCCGGTAGAGCAGCGGTTTCGTAAACTTCCGCGTCCGATCCGGCCGATGGTCACAAGAAATCAAGCGAAACGGCGCATCGACGGGCGGCAGGCAGCGAATCCGTCACCCCGAACTCCCGTGCACCTCTATGCATACGCTGCGCGAACGGATCGCGGCTTCTTCTGGCTTGGTGATGTCCTTCGTACATCTGACGAGGGGTATGACCGGTGAGCCAGCGGCGACGACGGGAGAGGCCAGACGTGAATGCACCTCCTACTGGAGGAACATCGGTGGGCGTTGCTTGAGGTGTGAGGAACCGAGCGGGCGCGCGATGACCGGCGCGTCCGCCACATGCTTACGGACGCGTGCTCCGAGCCGCATGGGACATACGTCGGAAATACTCTGTGAGCGTCGTTTCGGCGGAGCTCTATGTGCCTGGGCGGTGTATGTTCACACCCATAGGGTCACGGGGGGTCCAGCGGAAGGTCAAGCCTGCTGCCGCCTTTCCGAATCGACGCGCACGAAGCGAACCGGACCCCCTTTGCATCGTCAAGCTTCAGTTTCATGCGAAAGGAGGAGAACGATGGCCAAGGTAATTGACTGCACCGAGCCAGGGCACGCATCAGGGATGCAAGTCCGTGGGGAGACCGAAGACGAGCTCGTAAAGGCGGGCCAGGCGCACGTGAAGCAGTACCACCCAGCAATGAAGATCACGCGCGAGCAGCTCATCGGCATGGCAAAGGACCGGTAACCACGCGTCGGTCACAGGCGGCCATCCACCGCTTGCATCAGCGCTAGGAAAGGATGGCCGCCCGCCGTGTCGCGCGAGCCCCCGCTGGGGTAGACAGATTCTTTCGTCCGGCGCGATTACGCGCGTACCGTGCTCTTCCCCGTGCGTCGCGAGTAGCATCTCGCGCGGCATGAGCGGGAGGTGCTGTGGCGGCTGGCGCGAGACGGACGCAGGCCGTGTCCGGCCAGCGGGAGAGCGCGAGGGCGAGGACCCGGGCGGCTATCCATCGCCTGGCCTCGAGCTCCGCCTCATTCGAAGCCTGGCGCGGCTCGACAAACGCGACGTGCTCGAGGTCGGCTGCGGCGACGGTCGCCTCACGTTCCAGTACGCATCGCGTGCCCGCTCGGTAGTAGCGCTCGACCCGAACGAGGAGCAAATCCAGCGCGCGACAATGCGCGCCCGCGCGCTCCAACTCGAGCACGTCCGCTTTGTCGTCGGTACGGCGCAACGGCCTCCGAACGGGAGGTTCGACGTTGCGCTCTTCACGTGGTCGCTCTGATGACTCGCGCGAAAGGGCATGGTCGATGCCCTCGAAGCGGTCAGGAAGCGCCTTCGCCGACGCGGCATCGTCGTCGACATCCAGCCTGATCTCACGTATCAGCCGGCGGTGTCCGTCCGGGCTGGATCGCGTCGCGTCTTCGTGGGTGCCGTGACCCGCGCGGTTGACGAGGACATCCTCGCGGCGCACTTGGCGCGCGACCGCGTTCTCGCGGACGGTCGCTTCCGTCTCGTCGCCCGCGGCGGCGCGATCTTCCGCGCGCGGCATAACGTCGCGAGCTTCGAGCGCGAGCTCGCGGACAACACCAACTGGTCATTGCCGCGCGGTTTCCGCGCGCGTCTCACCGCCGCGCGGCGCTCGGCTGGTGCGTCTTCGACGATCGAGGTCGAGAAGCGCTTCGACTACGCCGTCCTAAGGCGCACCTGACCCGCTCAAGCGGGCTTACGCGCATAGACGGTGCCCCAGCGTGTGTCGAAGTCCCTCGCGTCGCTTTCGTGCTTGCTGCCCGAGAAAACGTCGATCTCGTTCTGCAGGATATACGCGAGGGAAGCACACTTAGATGCTCTCTCCGCGAGATCTCGCGAGCCTCGAAAGATCTCGAACTCGGATCCGAAGCGGAGCCGCGCGCGCTGCTGCTAGAGGGGCCCACAGGCGGTCAGGATGAGCGGTCGGTCGCTCGGCGGCCACATACTGCGCCATGACGCGCTCGGAGGGGCCATGGGCGAGCTACCGACCGGGACGGTCACGTTCCTGTTCACGGATATCGAGACCTCGACTCGACTTGGACGCGAACTCGGGACGGACCGCTGGCATGAGCTGCTCTCCCAGCATGGCCCGATCATTCGCGAGGCCGCTGGCCGGCATCACGGTGTCGAGGTGCGTACGGAAGGCGACGCCTTCTTCCTCGCGTTCCGCACTGCCCATGATGCCGTAGCGTTCGCCGCCGACGCCCAACGCGCGCTCACGGCTCATGCGTGGCCGGACGACGCACGGATCCGCGTGCGCATGGGGATGCACACGGGCGACGCGGTGGCGGGGCGGGCGGACACCGGCATGGACTACGTCGGCTACGACGTGAACCGCGCCGCGCGGGTCGCCGCCGCCGGCCACGGTGGCCAGGTGCTCCTCTCTTACGTGACTAGGGCCCTGCTGGGCGATGTGCTGCCCGAAGGCGTGACCGTGCGTGACCTCGGAGAGCATCGGCTCAAGGACATCTCGCAGCCCGAGCGCATTTACCAGCTCGTCATCGAGCGACTGCCCGACGCGTTCCCACCGCTCCGCACCATGGGTGCTCCCCTGCGCAACTTCCCGCCGCAGGTGACCAGCTTCATCGGGCGCGAGCGAGAACTCGGTCAGATCGAAGAGCTGCTCAAGAAGACTCGCCTCCTCACCCTCGTCGGCCCGGGTGGGACCGGAAAGTCGCGCCTCGCTATCGAGCTCGGGTCGCGGGCGGCGGAGAAGTTCGATGACGGCGCGGTCTTCGTCCCGCTCGTCTCGCTGCGAGACGCGGGCCTTGTGCTATCGACGATCGCGCGGACCCTTTCGGTGCACGAGGCAGCCAGTCGCCCGATCTTCGACAGCCTCGTCGCCGAGCTGCAGGACGCCCATCGTCTGCTCGTACTCGACAATTTCGAGCAGGTCATTGACGCCGCTCCGGCGGTCGCGGAGCTGGTGGCCGCCTGCGGGCATCTGAGCGTGCTGGTGACGAGCCGATCGGCACTTCGTGTATCCGGGGAGCGCGAGCTCGCGGTCGAACCGCTGTCCGCTCCGGATCCCAGCAGCCTGCCGCCGTTGGAGCAGCTTGCGGAGTTCGAGTCAGTGGCGCTGTTCATGGATCGGGCGCGCGCGTTGCGCCCTGAGCTGACCCTCAATCCGAAGAACGCCGCGGCAATCGCCTCGATCTGCGCCCGCCTCGATGGGCTTCCGCTTGCGATCGAGCTCGCGGCCGCCCGGATCCGCACTCTCTCGCCGCAGGAGCTCGCCGCGCGGCTCGAACAGAGCCTGGGTTTGCTGACGAGCAGCGCGCGAGACGCGCAGGCGAGGCACCGAACGCTGCGGGACACCCTCGCGTGGAGCTACGAGCTGCTGCAGCCCACGGAACAGCTCGTGTTCCGCCGCCTCTCGGCGTTCGCGGGCGGATGTTCGACTGCCGCGGCCGATGAGGTGTGCGCGATCCCTTCGCGTGCGCTCGTCGATGTTCTGGACTCACTCGTCGGCAAGAGCCTGCTGAGACGGAGCGAACTCGACGGATCCACGCGCTTCGGCATGCTCCAGACGATGCGCGAGTTCGCCGAGGAACAGCTCCACGCTAGCGGCGAGGCTGACAACATCCATGCCGCGCACGCCGATCACTTCCTTCGCTTCGTCGTTGTCACGGAACGACAGCTCGAAACAGCGGATGCCGTTGCGGCAATCCATTCTTTGGAACAGGAGCGCGAGAACGTCCGAGCTGCGTTGTCCTGGTACATCGAACGAAACGACTTCGAGCGCGCGGCCGGGATGGCCTCGGCGATCGGTCTCTTCTGGTGGATCCGAGGCTACGCATCGGAGGGACGGTCATGGATCGACCGCATCCTCGCGCTACCCGGGTCGTCAGTGCGGACGACCGCGCGTGTCCGCGCGCTCCGCACGGGAGGGATGATCGCCTTCCCCCAGAAGGACGTCGCGACCGGCCGCGGCTGGCTCGAGGAGGCTGTCGCACTGGGCCGCGAGCTCCATGAGGATGGCCTCGTCGCGGATGCGCTGCACTGGCTCGGCGACCTGACCGTGGTCGATCGCGGACCGGCGGAGGGTTTGGCGCTCTTCCGCGAAGCCAAGGAGCTCGCGCGCGCGAGCGGCCACATCTTCACCTTCGACGCGACGCGGATCCATCTCGCGATGAACGCGCGCTTTGCCGGCGATATTGCGGGGGCTCGGGCGATGGCCGACGAGTTGCTCACGGAGGGGCGCGCGTCAGGCAAGGTCTGGGCGTCGGCGCAGGCGCACCTCATCCTCGGCTGGGGCGCCCTCGACGAGCGCGACCCGCGGCGTGCGGCGGAGCATTTCCGGGAAGCGATCGTGCTGCTCGGCGCCCTGGGCGACCGTTTCTCGCTCTTGTTCGCCCTCCTCGCTTTCGCGATGGCGACCGCCGAGCAGGGTGGGGCCGAGCGCGCGGTCGGCATCGCGGCCGCCGCCGAGGCGCAGGCCGCGAGGTCCGGCATCGGACTGCCCGACTTCGTCTTCAAGATGATCGGTCCGTCGTTGGATGCGGCGCGCATGTCGCTCGCGCCTGAAGTCGCACACGCGGCGGCGACCGCCGGGCGCGAGATGTCTATCGAGAGCGCGATCGCCTACGCGCTCGAAACCCCAGCCGAGATGCAAGAACACCGGTGAAGCACACAGGGTGCTCCCTAGCCCATCTGAGGCGGCCTGCTGCCCGCCTCATCCGTCTTCGCTGGGCCGCTTCTCTTACGCGTGTTTAGCTTCGATGCCGGTATCGATTCGTGCTCGACGAACTCGCTGGGCCTCTTCTCTTGACCGCTTCCCTTTCAAGAAAGAGCTCAGGGTTCGAAAAACTCCCGGACGCGAACACCCACGTACGAAATGCCGAACACCCGTCTTCCTGCTCATCTGAAGGGAAACTAGGCGGAAAACCGCGGAGTCCGGATGGGCCGAGTGAGCGGGGGTTTGGAGAACACTCGCGCACTGATTCGCCAGGTGCGAGAATCATTAGGAAAATCGCGCCGACGTAGCTCAGCCGGTAGAGCAGCGGTTTCGTAAACCGCCGGTCGGCAGTTCGAGTCTGCCCGTCGGCTCAGCGTTTTCAGGGGTTCGCGCTCGCCGCCGCCCGCGTTGACCGCAGTTTTGACCGCAGTCGAACCTCGGCGTCGACTCGGTAGTCCGGGATTGCGCCCACCACCCTCTCGGAAGGGGCAGAAGGTAAACGCGGCGCCACGCCGCGAAGCGCGCCGTGAGCCGGTGTCACGGGCTCTCGTTCCGCAGAGGACGCTACGGCCGCCTGGGCCCGAGAGCGCGCGTCGTGAGGCTCGTGTCGGCCGTCCGACGCTTCTGACGCCGGAGCTGCAGGAGAACATCAGTCGCGCGCTTCGCGCTGGCAACACGGTCAGAGCGAGCACCGAGGCGTTCGGGGTGAGCTACGCCACGGCCGCTCGGTGGATGCAGGACGGCGAGGCACACGCTAACGGCGAGCTCACGAAGGCGCAGCGTGATGTCGGCGCGGCCGAGAGCGCAGCCGAGCCGCCATGCCGCGGAATGGACGAGCTCGCGCCGGACGGATCTGTACGTCACCGCTGCAACAGCGGGCTCCACCAATTTCGCGAGTTTCGCGATGCCGTCGTGCGTGCGAAGGCCGAGGCGCAGCTCCTCCTCGTCGGCAGGCTCGGCGACGCCGCGAAGGCTGGCAACGCGACCGCGGCGCTCGCGATCCTGCGGCAGATCGCGCCGGAGGAGTGGGGCGAGACGCGAACGCTGCGGATCGAGCCCGGCCTCGGCGGAGGCGGCGGAGCGACCGGGCCGCCTCTAATCATCATGCTCGAGCCGAGCGACCGCGACGCGCGCGATAGCGGAGAAGAAGCCGAGCTCGACAGGCCATGACGTGCTGCGGACGCCCCGCATAACGACGTGACTCCGGTGGCGTGTAATGGACGAGAAGCTCTGTGGAGAACGGGCCGGCACCTGCGTCGGCGATCGCCGCGGCGAGCTCGTTGCGAACGACGCGGCCCGTCCCGCTGACCAGGTCGACGTACCACCGAGACTCATCGAGCGCTAGTCCGAGGTCCGCAGCGGAGCGGCGGATCGCCTCGCGCTGGGCATCGGGGCCGAACTTGTCGCCCTGCCCAACCGTCGACTCCCGGACGTACCCGCGCGCCCGCCCGCTCGTCCGTCGCGAATCTCTGCTCTTCATCGTCGGCCTCCTCGTTTTGGCTTCTGTCCCTTTGGCTTGCGGAACGGCCCAAGTCGTGATGAACTACCAGACGAGTAGTAGCCAGAGAGGTTACGGCCATGCTTGGAGCAAGATCAGCAAGGCCCACCTAGCCATGGAGCCCATGTGTGTAGTCCCTGACTGCGGCAGGGCAGGGCAGGTGGTCGACCACATCCTCCCCCGTACCCAGGGGGGTAGTGATGACCACAGCGACCTTCGCTCTATGTGCAGGTCGCATCACAACTCACGCACCATGCGTGAGGCCACGATGCGCTTCGGCAAGCCCGTACCCATGCAGAGACCGGGGGCGGGTGAAAAAGGCTATCGCGTTCAAAAACTGAGTCTTGGGCAGTGGCATCCGAGTACTCGCAGGTTGCAAGAATTGAAAGGCGGACATTCTCCGGCGTTCTCAGACAGTCTCAGACGTTCTTCGGGGCGAACCGGCTCAGCTGCCCCCCGCTGCGGTCCTGTACGTGTCCTACCCGACAGGGACGCCGTCCCGCTGGTGACGCATCGCGTCCCGTTTGCTGACTAGCGTTCGCCGGAGCTTCTCAACTCATTAAGTGGAGGAACGGCAATGGCGAGGCGTATCTACGTCAGGGATCACCGACAGGGTCGTGAGCGGGAGTTCATGGTGTATGCGACTGCAGACATAGACCTCGCACTCAAGATGGCGAGCGACGAAAACATCTCGAGGTACGGGTGCCAAGGGAAGGTTGAGGTCCACTGGGCCATCACGCCCCTCCAACTGACGCCCTCACGCTACGACGACCCGAACTTTCCGGCCCTCGATCAACCCATCAACATCGTGAGGACGTACGACCAAGACGACGACGGCTGCGTGCTCCAGGTATCTCGCGATGACCTTCAACTTGGAAAATGGCGCGTCGCAGTCCAGACGCCGACTTGGGGCACCGCGTGCGATGTGGTGCTCGATGACAAGACCGGCAAGGCCTTGGTCAACTTCCGCAGCGGCTTATTTGTGTGCGCCCTAGGCCTCAACTTCCCATCCGCACCTACTGCCGCAGAAAGCCCGATCCTTGTCAAAGCTGGTGGGATCTAGCGATTTGCTACCTCAGGCTCACGCCTCTCCTCCGTCGCGCTGACCTAAGGGCGTGGGGGAGAGGCGACGCCGCGGTCGTCCGCGAGTGGGGCACGATCTCCAAGGCCCGGGCGCTGACGAGGCCGAGACGCTTGAACGCCTCGGGGTGCTCACAACGTTGGAGCTGGGGCTCCTCGAGGCGTGTCGTCGCGTGAAGGCCGAAGAGGAAGCGGCGTTTCAGCGTTCGCTCGACGAGTACGAGCGCACAAAGCGCACTCGCGCCGCTGTGCTCACCGTCCCACAGGAGGCACAGGGATGAGGTTCGCTCGGATGCATTGGTCTCAGGCCAAGACAGGTGTCGCGGATCTTCTCAGGTTCCCGCGCGGCACTCGGGTAGCCGCCAGCGGAGGCACCGGCCGTGCTAGCGTGAAGGCTCAGATGGCCGACAAGAAAGTGCAATCGCCGAGTTCTTCCGAGCGCCTCGACTGGGCGCTACACCCGAGGCGGTCGGAGTTCGAGCCCGGTACGCGCGTTAGAGACCCCTTCGAGTACGCAAGCCGACCGTCGAGCCCGAACACCACCCAGCCGCTAAGCCCCAAGAAGTAGGAGCGCATGCCCCTCGGCATAGAGGGTCTGCTGCTCTTTGTCTTCATCATCCTTCCGGGGGTCGTTGCTCGGTCGGAGGCTGACCGCGTCGGCCCGCTCCCAACCGAAACCGTCCCGAGGAGCGCTGTTCGCGAACTCGCCGACGCCCTCGTGTACAGCGCGTTCCTAGTCCCTCTCGCGGGGCTTCTCGCTGTTTTGGCGCTCTGGGCTGCGACTTCGGGTGCTTACGGACTCTTGGACTTACTCAGCCTTGGCATCGCGGGCGTCTGGGATCGCGTTCGGGTTCCGACGCTGCTGGCATTTCTTGCATACGTTTTCGGCTCGCTCGTGCTGGCGGAACTGGTGGGCGTCACTCGCCTGGGAACCCGAATACGGAGCAAACTGCTCGACTGGTCAAAGATCGACATCACCGACGAGACCATCTGGTGGACCGTGTTGGAGGCGCGAGCCCGGAACCACATGAAGCAACACGGCTGGACGGAAGTCGAGGTCTTTCTGAATGTGCTCCTAACTGGAGGAAGGTACACCGGCGTCCTGCTCCATTTCCCGATCGTCGACGACACGGCTGCCGACAAAGACTTTGCGATTTGGCGCGCGAGCTACTACGGCCCGGATGAGAAACGCGCCGAACTCCCCCCAGACGATGTAGTTCTTCTGAACACACGAGACTGCCGAGCCGTCGAGGTCGCCTTCGTGGAGAAGAAATCGATCGTCGTCACGCCTGCACCAGCCGCGTTGCGGCTGGAAGGGCATCCACCGGACGTGACTATTGGTCCCGACGCTCCTAGCTAGTAATCGAGTCTCGCCTGAGCGCGAGATACAGCGGCGCAGGTGGCCGTGCCCTGGCCGCAGCCCTGAGCTGGGCGCGATGCTCGGCGAGCGTCAGCGGTTCGTACAAGCTCGCGCGTACTTTCGGGACCGGACTCGGACGGCGGCGCTTGGCTTGCACCGCCGCCAACACTATCCCGTCGCCTAGGTTGATACAGTATCCTTTGGGCGCATGGAACACGAATTCCGCGTCTACCTCGAGGTACCGGGCGAGCCTTTAGCGCCGCTCGTATGCGTTGTGGTTCGGGCTCGCGATGTTGTGCGGGTCCAGGGCCGGGCACTGCGAACGGTTGTCGAGCCAGACGGGTCTCGGCGTTCGGATTGGATTCCGAACGTTTGGGGAGTGGACCGGCTCTCCTAGCGACACACGACGACCGCCCGATGAGGGCGGCCGTTCGATTCGTCCGGGGGGATTGGGGGAGACCGCGCGCTGCTTACTCACTGGTCGTCGCTCCCCCAAAGCAGCTCGTCGTGCATGAGGAGTTGGAAGACCTTCCCCTGGTCCAGGGCGAGCTTGCATCGAGTCACGGCCTCGAGAAGAGGACGGGACGAGAGCTGATGGGCGACGACGATCACCCGGTCGCCACCATCGGTTCGGGCCGCGAAGGCGGCGATGCGCTTCGGTAGAACCTCTCGGGAAACGCTCGCGGCAAGCGTGAGCGGAAGGGGACGGACCTCGGACTCGTCAAAGGTAGATTGAGCGCGCATGGAGCTAACTCCTTCATGCCATTCCGGGGGACGGTTCGCGCCGTCGCCCCGGTCTCTTTTTCTGCGACGAGTCTGCGCGCGATCTCGGTCCCGTCAAGGCGGTGAAGTTCCCATCCGTGGGTGGTGCGTTGCCAACATAGGTGGCGACGTACCAACCTTCGGGTGGCGTACTCCCCATCTGCGTAGCCTGAGTATTCCTACGGTGAAGGAACCTGAGCTCATGGACGACGACACCCTCCGCTTTCGCCGGCTCCTCGAGCGGTTCGGCTCCCGTCCTGAGAAGCGCGCGCACCTCACGCACCGGGGGAAGGTGCGATCAGGAGGCGACGAGAAGGCCCCCGCCTACGAGCTTGAGTGCGAGTGCGGCGTCACGTTCGGACCGTGGCCGGATCGCTGACACGCCTCGGTAGCAGAGGCCACTAGCATGCCCTCCTCGGAAGGCGGGAGGGGTACTCCGTGTCGAACCACGAGCGGGACAAGGTCGAGATTGCGGTTACCCCTAGTAGTCACGACATCGCGGTTGCAAGCGATGTGATTCTTCGCCAACTCGAGAGTGGCACGCTCAACACGAGCCTGATGTTTGACCCAGTTGCAGCACGGCTGGCAGAGGAGCCGATACCCGATGTCGCGCGAACGATTGAAGGCGTCAGCGAGGCTGACATTCGGCAGGTGCGGGCGGCGGCGACAACGATGACTTCGCTAGCGCACCTTCAAGCTCGCGGCGCGATTCTGCCGTTAGGCGGATCGACATATCACCACACGTCCTGGAGCGTTCCCTACATCACTTCGCATTCAAGGGGTGGGTACAACATTGATGGTCCGTTCAACTTCGCGGTCGCCGCAGCCTACAAACTGCCGTGGTCATCATTTCGTGCGCCTTTGATCGACTCGCCTGCTGTCTTCCTCGAAAATCTGCCCGGCTCGATGGGCCCGAAGGTGAAACGGGTCTTGCTGGAAGCGGTCGATGCATACCGCGCGTCGCTGTATTTCGCTGCTGCTGTGCTTATTGGAGTTGCCTCGGAGGCCGCATGGGGGCAGGTTGCGCGAACGGTCTTCCGAAAGACCAAGGACCCAGATCTCGGTACCCTCTTGAACGATCCATATGCAGGCGCCGCGGCGATCCAGCGCTCCGCTATGGCACTCATTCGGGGCCTGAAGCTGCGGGGGATCGAGGTCGCCGCGCTGGACGCCGTCGAGCAGGCGTACCGCGATCTTCGTAACTACGCGGTTCATAAGCCCGACGAAGCGTTTCAGGACACGCGCGTCGCCAGACCACTTGTCGGCACGCTCCTCGCGGAAACTGTCGACTACTTCAGCCGCCTCTATGAAATCAACGCGCGGATTTCGAGTGGCCCGGCTACGCGCCTGCCACGCCCTCGAAGATCCGCCAAGAAGCCGCGCCCTCTACCGTGATTCCGTGGGCGGTCGTCTCCGTTGCGCCGTTTCCAGCACAGCCCACAGGAAATACGAGGTTTTGGCGGCGCGCTTCGTGCGTTGACCCCCACGCTGACCCCCACCAGCACGGGCCGTCGCGCGGTTGTGAACCGTCTCCGAGGTCCCGTTGAATGTACTATCCACCCGCTTTTTCACCGCAGAAGTGGAGGTAGTACGGATGAGCCGAACCCAAATCCAATCTCCGCCCCAGCCTGTCGCAAGCTGGTCGGACGTGGGGCAATTCATCAGGTCGGAGCTGTCCACCGTCGTCAGTCGAACTAATCGAAGCTCGATCCTGTTGCTCGCCATCGGCATCGCAGTCGGTATCTTGCTGACCGTGGCCATCATCATTCCCGTCTCCACGCAGCTGTTCACAAACGTCGGGGGACCCCTGACCCCTTAAGCTCGACAGTTGTCCGCGCGGGGTGCTCTGACACGAAGATCTGGCCATAGACCTGGTTCATCTGCTTGAAGGTCGCGATGTCCGAGAGATAGACGTTGCATCGAAGGACATGGGTAAGATCGCTGCCCGGCGCACGCCTGCGCGGTCCGTGCCGCGCGCACGTACACAAAACGGTCCTTTCGTGTAGCTCCGTCGTAATCCCGCCAAGCGCGGGGCCGGTTGTGTGGCTCGGCGGGCTAGACCTTGATGTCGCTCAGCGCCGTCTCGGTGAGGACATCTAGCACGCGGCCACCGGGACGCATGCTGATGGCGGTGAAGCGGTGCGCGAGCGCGATCGGGATCACAGCGTTCTCGTAAAGATCGGTCTCCAGCTTCGTGACGAGGTCCACCGCGCGGCCGAGGTTCGCGTAGTTCGCGATCTTGATCTTCTCCTCGGCGAATTTCGGCCAGTCTGTCTTCTGCGTGACCGGATACGGGAGCGCGAAGACGAATACCTTGCCGGTTGGCGTCTTGTAGATGAAGTCTTGGCCGTAGTAGGTCTCCGAGCCGAACCCGTCGGTCGAGGCCTCGCGCCCGGCGAGGATGTGTTCGTAGCGGTAATCGTCATCGATGGCGTACACGCGGTTGTCCGGCAGGAACCGCTCAATGGCGAGGACGTGCTCGACGACCTGGCCGGTCTTCTGGATGCCGATGACGAGCAGCGGCGGGGCACCGATCGCCGCGAGCTTCGCGTTGACGCCGCCGAAGAAGCGAAGGATCGGCGCGTGGAGCCAGGCGCCCTGGCCGAAGACGGCCAGCGGGCCGTCCACGAACACGGCGAGTGAGCCGAGCACCGCGGGCGAGGTCTCTACGAGGTGCCGGACGTAATGGACGGGCAGCATGTGCTCGACCTGGAGCATGAACCGGGTCATTGGCTCGACGTTGGACTGGAAGTCGGCGACGACCTCCCATAGACGCAACACGTCGCTCGGGTAGACCTCGGCCTTGCAGGTCGGGCAGTGCTGTTGGTCCGGGATGTCCTCCAACTCGACGGGCCCGACGCCGCAGGCCGGACACCGGTGTAGCTTGAGCCGGTCCTGGGTCCCGGTCGCGAGCGGGCCGGTTCGGGACGACGCAAGGTGGAACAACGTCGTCCGGAGGCTTGTCTTGTAATCGGTGTCCCGGAACCGGGTCTTCGGCGCCAGCAGTTGGGCATCGACTTCCGCGCGGAAACTATCCCGCACACTGGTCTTGCCGGCAGTACGGATATTTGCGCTCGGCAGCGGGAAAGTGAGCGCGCTGTTGTCGTCCTGGAGGGCGGCGACGCGGAACGGATCGACGAAGCGACCGCCCTCAACGCGAAGCGCCCCCATCTTCGTCATGTCGATGAACACCGCGCCGACCTTCACGTAGCCGACGCGGGTGCTCGGAAACTGCCTACTGATGCTCGCCTCGTAGTAACTACCGTCGATGGCCATGACGGTCTTGGGTGCCTGCGCTATGTTGGCATGCGGGGGCACTTCGAACTTCGCGGCCATCCCTTGTGCTTCACTCTGCGAGGGGATCTTGAGGTACTCGCACCCGTCAAGGAACTTCGTCACCTCGGGATTGCGGATGATGTCGTAGTGCGATGCCTTGTTGGCGACCTCACCCTCGAAAGGCATTAGGCGCCCGCCTTCGAAGGCGGGGAGGCCTCGTCGATGACGATCGGCTTCGCCTTCGCGGCCGCCGCGCTCAGGGACTGCCTCGCGGTCTCCGGGTCGAACTTGTCGATCTGCACCGGGATCACGTAGGGGCTGGACAGGGTCTTGACCCGAGTGAAGCCGACGTCCTGAGCGCGGATGATCGAGTCGGCGAAGTCGCCGAAGTCGTAGAACCGGGTGAGCTCCTTCACCTCCCGCTCGTTGTTCAGGTGTGAGATGAACCAGTTCTCGGTGTTCGCAAGGATGCTCGCGTGGACCGAGGTGACCTCCTGGGTTGCGTACACGAGCGCGATGCGGTACTTCGCGCCCTCTTTGGCGAGTCGCGGCCACGTGTCGGTCAACTCCTGGTCCTTGCCGATGAGATTGTGCGCCTCCTCGATGTACACGACGATGTTCGGCGGGGCTTTGCCGTCGACGAAGATGCCCATCGAGGCGTCGAAGATCTTGCGCGCGACGTCACGGGCGATCCGCTCCCGGATCTCCGCGGGTCCGACCGAGAGGTCGAGGATGACGATGCGCCCGGCCACGAGCAGCTTGTAGATCTCGTCCGCGACGTCGGTCACCCGGCCGGGGGTGTGGTACTTCGTCGCCGCGGCGAGGATGCGGTAGCCGGAGATGAAGGCGTCGCCCGCGCGCTTCTGCACGATCATGTCCATCAACACCTTGAGCTGATCGTCCACCCAGTCGCCGCCGCCGCTCGACCTGAGCGCGGTAGCGTTGTTCGCGACGCGGCACCACGTGAACCAGTCCGCCGCCTCGGCGAGGGTCAGGCCGTCTTTCGGATCCGTAAGCGTCTTCTTGGCTGCCGCGTCGATCGCCTCCCGCACCTTCTGGTTCGCGGTGAACTTAACCTTGTAACCGGCGGGCGCGGCGAAGCCCGCCTTGTAGAGGACGACGCGATACGCCGCGACGCGGACCTCCCAGGAGGTGTGCTCGCCGAACTCCTGCTTGTCCGGCTCGTCGAAGGTCAGGTTCGCGAAGGTCTGCTTGTAGTCCCCGCCCTTGAGCTGGCCTGTGTCTTCCAGCTCGCGGAGGATGATCCCGAAGCCCTCGCTCAGCTGCTCGTAGAAGTTGGTCCGCAGCTCCTCGAACCCCGGCGCTGGTAACAGCCGGTAGCGGGTCGTCTGGTCGGGGTAGACGTCGGCGATGGCGCCCTTGTCCTGCTGATTCGCGTTCGCATACTCGCCGTTGACGTCATAGATGACTTGGCCAATCTTCACGCCGCTCTCGTCCGCGACGCGCTTCACGACCGAGACTGTCTGCTTGACCATGTTCGACTTGCCGGTGCGTGTCATACCAAGCACGGCGGTCCGCCGAGCGAGCAGGTCCGAGGGCTGGATGAACACCGGGACCAGCTCGGCCTCCGCGCCGCGATGCATCCGCGCGGTCGACGTGTAGCGCACGGTGCCGATGCGGAATGGGATCTCGGCGGCCTTGAGCCCCATCCGCTCGGCATCTTCACGGGCGGCAGCGCGCCGCATCGGGTCTTGGTGGTTCACGATCGCCCCGAGCGCCTTGCCGCGGGGGCGGTAGACCTTGAGGCTCGCGGCGAGCGCGAACGACTCGATGTCGCTGCCGAGCGAGAGCTCGCCCTTGTCGCCGAGGTAGAAGGTTCCCAGGACCCTGCACTCGAGCCCGCCGAACTGCAGCTGATTGCGGGTGAGATCGTCGTAGTCACGTGAAGCCTCCGCACCCTTCTGCTGCTGGTAGTGATCGATCCGGGTTTGCACGAGCTCGTCGTCCTGCGGGAGCCGCGAGGATCCGATGACGCGGAGCAGGATGACCTCGCGCTCGGACACCGGCGTCTTGCCGTAGTGCTCGGGGTCGAAGGAGGCCGCGACTAGGAACCCGTTGTGGGGCACGCCGAGCGCCCTCGACTTCCAGAGGTCATTGGTCATGACGAGCGCCTTGCCGTAGTCGATGCCGTAGATCCAGCCGACGAAGTTCTCCGGCTGGACCAGCCGGACCAGCGGGTCGTCGCGGAAGATCGCATCGATCTTGTCCATGCCGCTCATCCCCTTGCGCCAGCATTTCCAGGCGGTCCGCCTATGGTCAGCAACCTGTCAAGCATTACCTGACTCGTTCGAGTCCTACGCCTGTTGACGGACCAGGTCTACCAGTCCTCGCTGCGCCGCCAGACCCGCGTCGCCGAGGGCACCACGTCGAGGTTCGTGATGATGACCTCGTGCTGAGCCTTCTGCCCCGTCCATCCCGAGGTGCTGTAGAGCTGCTCGACCTTCACGTGGCGAGCACGCTTGCCGTAGAGCCGCTCGGCCATCGGCGCAGCGTCATAGCTGATTAGCCAGGGACGTCCGATCCTCAGGACGGCGTCGCGGAAGTTCCTGTGCTCGGCGTCGTCGAAGCAGTGCGCGTAGAGCGCGTCAGCCTTCTCGAAGAACGGCGGGTCGAAATACAGGAAGGTCTTGCGTCTGGGAAGCGTCCCGTGGCGTTCCATGCGCTTCATGCGCGCGAGGGTCTCCGACCATGTGCAGTTCCAAACGAAGGCGACGCGATCCCGCAGAGCCGCGGCTTGGCGGATCCGACGGACAAGAGTCTCGCGCGGGAACCGACAGTCGATCGAGTAGTTGGACGTCTGCGCCTGGCCGCCGATTGGACCCGCGTCGGGTGCGAGGATGCCGGAGTAGCTGGTTCTGTTGAGGAACAGGCACGCGATCGCGCGATCGCGCCGATCGGTCCATACATACCGGCGGAAGTGGTGCCACTGGCGGAGCGTCACCTGCATCGTCTCGACCCGACGCACGAGCCACTCCGCGTCCCAGAACACGGTCTGCCAGAACGAGGCAACTAGGGGATCGGCGTCGGCGAGGCCGATCTCCTCAACCTTTTCGTCGTTAAGCAGTTGCAGCGCAACGCTCGCCCCGCCTGCGAAGGCCTCGACGAAGAGCGACGCGGGATCGAGGTCGTTCAGTTCGAGCGTATGGGCGATGTAACTGGCGAAGCGGCGCTTCGAGCCGGGATACCGCAACGGACTGACGATGCTCGCCGTAGGCCGCTCGAGGAAGGCGACGTCCGCCGCCGTTCTGTTGCGGTGTGGACGGGCCTGGTGCGCGAACAGTGCCTGTTGTCGTAGCGCCATCGACCCTCCTCGGCGTGACGATTGTGCGCGATGCCGGAACCTGCCGTCACCGCCGAGAAGGTTCGACCAGTAATCGACCCTTTTGTGTAACGCTGCTTGGCGCGTAGACGCCGACGCCATTGCGTCGTCTCCCGATGGCGTCTCCGCCGAGGCGGATCGGCTCCACCAGCAACTGATCCAGTGTCAGCAGGACAGCGTCTGGTGTTCCCGCTCCCGTCGCGCGCAAGACCTCACACAGCCACTAGTCGCGCGGGCCGCCGTCGCGCCACGACTCCTCGCGCTCGATGCCGACTTATCGGTAACCGGATTGTCCATGATCACGCCGCTCTTGATTTCCCTATGAGCGGTTAAGCAACTGTTCCGCGTCCGCGCCCAACAGTTCAAGCTGTTGCGGTTTTCGAGCGCGGCTCCTGTCGTTCACGTCGACCTTTCCGACAGCGCGTCTTCGGGCCGTGGCCGTCCGCGGCCGCGTCGGGTTGCGACGAATGAGCCCAGCGCGATAAGCGCGAAGCCAAGCGCGATGCCCACGGTGAAAGGCTCTTGCAGGAACAGAACCCCGAGCACGAGCGCGACCGCGGGATTGATGTAGGCGATGATCGTCGCGCGGATCGGACCGACCTCGGCGATGAGCGCGAAGAAAAGAAGAAACGCGAGGGCGGTGCAGACGACACCAAGGAATGTGATCGACAGGACTACCTGTGTGGACGGCACATGTGCCGGGAGTTGCGCGATGCCGATCGGCGCGTAAACGAGCGCTGTGATGCCGAGTGACGCAGCAACGACGCCGACCGTGGGCGCATCGCGCAGTCGTTGCGCGATGATCATCGGGCCGATCGCGTAGCCGACCACCACGAGCCCCACCTTGCCGACGGCGACGAGGTCGTCCGTCGCCACGTCGAGGCCCACGACGAGCGCGACGCCGACGAAGCCAACAATGAGTCCGGTGACTCGCCGGGCATCGGGCCGGTCATCGCCACCGACGAGCCACACCAGCAGGGAGCCCACGAGCGGCACGCCCGCGATGAGCAGCCCGGCCAGCGAGCTCGAGAGCCGGCGTTCTGCGTCGGCCAGGAAGACCCATGGCACCGCCACCTCCGCGAACGTGTACGCGAGGATCCATCGCCAACGCGGAAGCAGCGGCCGAAAGTCGCCGCGGACGGCGGCGAGCGGCAGGAGGATCGCGGCTGCCACCGTCGTCCGGAGCAGAACGAGCGTAACCGGAGTGACCTCGGCGACCGCGACCTTGATGAGCAGGTACGGAACACCCCAGATCACCGCCATCGCCGCGAAGAGCACCCAGCCGCGCCGGCTCACCCCTTGACGCGCGCGGGGCTGGCGATCCAGGACGCGCTCGCCATCAGCCAAAGCAGTGCGAGCACGCTGACGGTCTCGATGAACCCTAAGTCGGGAACGACGACGCGAGCCGGTCGCGGGATCACAGCTGCTTGCGGTAGACGACGAAACCGGATCGTTCGGCCACCAGGACGTACAGCTTCATCGCGACGACGTTCGTCTCGTGGGTCTGCCAGTACACGCGCTCTGCCCCCGCGGCACGTGCACGCTCGTACACCCCCTCGATCAAGGCCCGTCCAACTCCTTGACCGCGGGCAAACTCTGCTGTGAACAGATCCTGCAGGTAGCAGGTCGGTCCGATCATCGTGGTGCTCCGATGAAATAGGTAGTGGGCTATGCCAACAAGGTCGCCAGCTCGTTCCGCCACCAACGCATGCACTGGCTCATAGCCATCGAAGAAGCGAGACCACGTCGTATCCGTGATCCTGGGTTCGACGCTCCGTCTGTAGAACGCGTTGTAGCCCTGCCACAGCGGCTCCCAATTGGCTCGATCACCAGGAGCCACTAGGCGAATGACGACGACGTCCGAGATGGTCATCTCCTTTACGGCGCGTGCACGCCACGTCGACTTAGTCACTGCGCGTCGTCCGCCTGCTGGAAGAGTGCGGTCGTGATGTACCGCTCCCCCGTGTCTGGCAAGATGACGACGATCATCTGATCCAGTGATTCCGCGCGCTCTGCAATCGCAAGAGCCGCATGCAGCGCGGCACCCGACGAGGCACCGGCGAGAATGCCCTCGGTGCGCGCCAGTCTCCGGGCGGTCGCGAACGCGTCTTCATCGCTAACGGCAATCACTTCGTCGACGATCTTTCTGTTCAGCACGTCGGCGATGAAGCCGACGCCAATTCCCGGGATGCGGTGCTCGCCCGCTGCCCGGCCCGAAAGGAGAGCAGCGTTCACCGGCTCGACCGCGACAACCCGAACGGACGGTTTGCGCACCTTCAGGACCTCTCCGACACCCGTGAATGTTCCGCCGGTGCCAAAGGCGGACACGAGCACGTCGACGGCTCCGCCCGAGTCATCCCAGATTTCGATCGCGGTCGTGCGGCGATGGATCTCAGGGTTGGCGGGGTTGCGGAACTGATAGAGGCCGACGGCACCCGGGATCTCCCGGATCAGCTGCTCTGCGCGGACTACCGCGTCGGTCATGAGGATCCCCGGCGTGAGGACCACGTCAGCGCCCAGCTGCCGAAGCAGCGCGACGCGCTCCCGCGACATGGTCGACGGCATCGTCAGCACGAGCCGGTAGCCACGGATGGCGGCAACGAAGGCAAGCCCGATGCCCGTGTTGCCGCCGGTTGCCTCGACGATCGTCATGCCGGCGCGCAGGACCCCGCGGCGCTCCGCGTCGTCGATCAGCGCGACCGCCACACGATCCTTCACGCTCCCAAGGGGATTGCGCATTTCGAGTTTCCCGACAACGCGCCCAGGAAGGCCGCGAGCGATCCGTGCGAGGTCGACCAGGGGAGTGCGGCCGACTGTTGCGGTGAGGTCGGGAAAGATCATGCGAGCTCGGCGCCGGTCGATCGAACCAGGTCCACAAGTGCATCGATCTCGGCCTCGGTGGTGCGCAGGTTGATCACGCACGCGCGCAGAACGAAGCGGCCTTCGAGCATGGTGCTGGTGAGGAAGGCGCGCCCACCGAGCTGGATGCCCTCGACGATCCGTTTGTTTAGGTCGTCAAGCCGTCCGGGGTCCGAACGGAGCCCCGCCGGCGCGTAACGGAAGCAGACGATACTCAAGCCATGGGCGACAAGGTCGAGGTCGCTCTGGCCTGAGATGCGTTGAGCGAGGCGATCCGCCATCGCGATGTCGTGGTCGATCAGCGTGCGGTAGCCCTCGATGCCGAAGAACTTGAGCGCGATCCAGACCTTGAGCGCATGGAAGCCACGGGTCTGCTGGAACCCGTACTCGCTGAACCACGGCGGTCCACCGACACCTGTGGCGCTACCGTCAGTCCGCAGGTAGGGCGGAACGAGGCTGAACGTATCGCGCATGGCCGCTGCATCGGACACCAAGACCAGTCCGGCCTCAACCGGAACGTAGAGCCACTTGTGTGGATCCAGCGCAACGCTATGTGCGCGCGCGAGCGGATGCAGTTCTTCGGCGTAGGTCGTAGACAGGAGCGCGGGACCGCCGTAAGCAGCGTCGACGTGCAGCCAGACATCATGGCGAGCGCACACGTCGGCGAGCGCATCCAGGGGATCGATCGCCCCCGTGTTAACCGTACCGGCGGTCGCGGCAACCGCGATCGGCACGTGCCCCTCGCGCTTGGCACGCCCAAGCGCCTCCTCGAGCTCAGCCACGCGCATGCGACGGTGTTCATCGGATCCGATCACGATGATCTGGTCCGACCCTATCCCGAGTAGCTCGGCTGACTTCCGTAGGCAGCTATGCCCTCCCTCGCCGGTCACGAGCACGAAACGCTTAGCCAGGCCTTGGAGACCCTGCGCACGAACGTCCACTCCGACCTTGCGCGCGGCGACGTGACGCGCGACGGCCAGCGCGGTCAGGCTAGCCATTGATCCACCGCTGACGAACATCCCCATCGAGCCCTCTGGCAGTCGCAGGAGACCGCGGAACCACTCGACGACTTGGCGCTCGAGATGGACCGCGGCGTGGTTCCCTCCCGCCACGGAGGGGTTCATAGCCGCCGCGAGCGCCTCCGCGAACACGGACATCACGGCCGGGGGCGAGTTCACCCAGCCGAAGAACGACGGGTGCCCGTTGCCCAAGGGATACGGCTCCACGTGCGCTCGGAAGTCAGCGAGGATCTCGGCAGGCGTTTGGCCATGCTCTGGAGGATTTGAACCCGACGCAAACCAGGCGCGGGTATCCTCGGGAACGGGCCGGAATACCGGGCGCATGGGCAGCGACGTCAGGTGGTACGCGATGAGGTCGACCACTTCATGGCCGACGCGGCGAATTTCCTCCGCTGTCCACTCCGCCGCGGACGCAGTCCCTGAATGGCTCACATCCGAGACTTGGCCCTTCCCGAGTGCGATCCGCGGAGAGCGTGAAGCCCCGGGGTAACGTCCATCGCGAGGTAGTAGGTCGTCTCGCTACGTCCGGGGTTACGGAAACCGTGCAGGCAGTCGCCGGCGAAGTAGATGCTGTCGAGCGCACGCAGTACGTACGGCGTGCCGTTGAGCGTGAGCTCCAGCCGGCCTGCTTCGACGGCGATGTACTCACGCGAGCCGGCTCGGTGCGCGGGGAACACCCCGGCGTCCACGTGTGGGCCCAACGTCGTGCGCATGAACTCGAACTCCACGCCGGGTATTACCGGCGAGAGGATGCGCCGCTGCCAGCCACCCGGATCGCGCATGACCTGCTGGTCGTCCCGGCGTAGCAGGGTGACTGGATGGGTCACTTCTGTTTCGACCAATCGCGAGATCGTCGTTCCGAGCGCGGTCGCGATGCGATCAAGGACGAGCACCGTGGGCACCTTCGCCGCGCGCTCAATCTCGGAGAGCATGCTGCGGCTCACGCCACTCGCCTCAGCGAGCGCCTCGAGCGACCATTGCCGCGCCAGCCGCTGTGCCCGCACGCGTTCACCGAGCGTCGGCATGGTCAAGGTCGGCACTTGCACCACTGTCCACTATAGAGGATTATGTTCTCCATAGTGGATGTGCGTTTCCCTCATCGGGCGGCGAACGACGTGCTGCTCAACGTGTCCGTCTACAACCGGCGCAGCGCGACGGCCGGCCGCACATGACCAGACACGAGTACCGCCTCCTCGACGTGTTCACCGACCGGCGATTCGCTGGCAACCAACTCGCGGTTTTCCGCGATGGGCGCGGGATCCCGAGCGAGACGATGCAGGCGATCGCGAAGGAGTTGCTTCTCTCGGAGACGACCTTCGTCCTCCCGCCCGAGAGGGGCGGCGATCACCGTGTGCGGATCTTCACGCCCGGGCGCGAGCTCCCGTTTGCGGGTCATCCGACCATCGGCACCGCCTGGGTGCTGAGTGAGGGGCGCGAAGGGACGCTTCGCCTTGAGCTTGAAGTTGGCACGCTCGCGGTGACCGTGAAGCAGGGGTTTGTCGAGATGGAGCAGCCGCTGCCGTCATTCGGCGGCGCCTTCGCCGACGTGGCGGCCGTCGCTCGCGCGCTCTCGCTCGCGGTCGACGACATCGTCACGACCGCACCGATCGAGCGCGTATCGAGCGGCGTGCCGCTCCTCGTCGTACGCGTGCGTGACCTCGACGCGATGCGAAGGATCCGCACGGTACCCGGACCGATCGAGGAGCCGCTGTACGTGTTCACGACTGAGGTAGTCGAGCCGGGATCGACCGTCCACGCGCGGATGTTCGCCCCATGGCTTGGCGTCACCGAGGATCCGGCGACGGGCGGCGCGCAAGGATTGCTCACGGCGTACCTCGTGAAGCACGGGATCGTCCCAGCCGCGGCTGAGGTGCGCGTCCGGACCGAGCAGGGGTTCGAGATGGGGCGGCGGAGCATCCTGGACACGCGGCTCGCGATGTCGGGCGCGGCTGTCACGGCGGTCCACGTCGGCGGCAACGTCGTCGGCATGGGTGGCGGCTGGCTTGACGTGTGAAACGCTGACCCTCCGGCGCTAGTACGGCGGTTGGAGCGCGGCCTCCGTTTGGATTGGTGATCGGCATCAACGCGTGAGTGAGGGGAGCGTCGTATGACCACAGCCTACGCACGACTTGCACAGTTGGGGATCGAGCTTGCGCCACCGACGCCCGCGGTGGGAGCGTATGTGCCGTGGGTGCGCTCGGGCGGCCTGCTCTTCGTCGCCGGGCACATCGCGCGGCGTGCGGGCAAGCCGTGGAGTGGGCAATTGGGCGGGCGCATTGCGGTCGACGAGGGGCGAGCGGCCGCCCGTCAGGTCGCGATCGATCTGCTGGCGACCCTGCATGTCGCGACCGGCGACCTCGAGAAGGTCCGTCGCGTCGTCAAGTTACTCGTGCTCGTGAACAGCACCTCAACGTTCACCGATCAACCCTTAATCGCCAACGGTGCCTCCGAACTGCTCGTCGAGGTGCTCGCTGAGCGTGGGGCGCACGCACGCAGCGCGTTCGGCGTCGTGCAACTGCCGTTCGGCTCATGCGTCGAGATCGAGCTCATCGCCGAGGTCGCCTAAGGCGGTGCGCGCGATAGCCGCCGCGAGCGCCTCCGCGAACACGGACATCACGGCCGGGGGCGAGTTCACCCAGCCGAAGAACGACGGGTGCCCGTTGCCGAAGGGGTAGAAGTTACGAAACGGCCGTTTTGCCACCTTAGCTCCGTCGGCCTCTTACGTGTGTCGATGACGACCACGAAACGCACGTTTTGTGTACGCCCCGGCTCAACCCGACATCGACCTTCTGCACGAGACGCTTGGGATCGAAGTCGACGTTGTTCGATCGAGGTCGGGGTTGTTGCCCGTCATTGTTCAAATCCCCGAACGAAGGAGCCCGTCGGGCCGGATCAGGCCGGACAGCTCCGGACGTGCTTTGTCTCGTCAAGAACGATTTAGCGTTGCCCTACCTCCGCGCAACACTGTTGGTCGTGGCGAAGAGATCGCGCCGATCCGGTCGACAGGATCGCAAGAAAAAGACTGCGGGCGCCGAGGAGTTGCGGCGCCTCGTGCGCGGCATCGACCCGCTCGATCTCGCCGCGGGGATGGCCGCGTTGCAACTGCTCCCGGCGAACGCTGATCGGCTGCTGCGCCTTGAGGCTGGCGCTGGCCTCGCGGCCTCGCTCACCCCAGCGCCACACCAGCGCAAAGCGTCTCGCGACGATCTCGATGCAGTTGTTCACCGAAGCGCGCTTGGCACGCCTCCGTTCACGCTTCTTGAGGATGCGCACGAAGGGTTGTTCACCGACTCGATCCTCTTCAGTGGCGGCGCCTCCACGGTCTTCCCCGGGATGGACCGCGCGACAACTTTCAACTTCCGAGTGCTCGCTGGGGCTCTTTTCGGTGGCCCGGCCTATCCCGATGAAGATTTCGCGCAACTTGCCCGCATCGCGCTGTGGGCAGGACTGCGCGTCGCAGACGCTGTTGTGGGCCGCGCGGGGCTGCACCGAGGGATGGCTCCCGTGCGTTCGTACGATCGAGGCGTTGTCCTACCTGACTCGGCTGAGCTCACGCGGCTGAAGGCCGCAGTGCGGTTTAGCACGGACGAGATGACCGCAGTGCTTGCTGGAAATCCGCCGATCGTGCTCGGCCGACTGTTGTCGACGTTCGACACGCCCATGAGGGATCCCGCAAACCCCGAACTGCGAGTGCACCCGATCCTCGTCCAGGCCGGCGAGTACGTCGTCGCGGCACCGCACGAGCTGGTACTGGCTGCGATTCATACCGTCCTCGGTCTCGCTGCAGAGCAAGGACAGACGGAGGTACTAGCGAAGCGCGTTCGCGCGGCGGTGAACCGTCGCGTCGGCGATGCGTTGGAGAGAATGCGTATACGGCCGCGTCTGGTCGAGGATTCGTGGAACGCGCCGGCTGGGCCCCTCGCGTCGATGTGGGAGTTGGACACCGACAAGCGGCTGTCAGCATTTGTCATCGCGGACAATCTCGAGGGCTATCACATGGCGACTCCATTCGCAGACTGGGAGGGAGCCGATGCGCTCGTTGAGATCGCGAGTCAGCGGCAGCGCGAGATTGAGGCCACCGTGTGCGGCCACGAACCGATGCCCAACGCGATCTTCCATCTCTACGTGACTCAAGGCTTCAGGCCGTACTCGACCGGCCTCGGCGAACCTACCCCACCGCTACGGTCAACGCGCCTGATGCTCCCGGCCGCTGACCTTGAACTGCTTTCGTATTTGGAGCACGGCGAGACACTCGCGCTTCTGAAATTCGCGCAGGCGGGAGAGGAGCTCCGCCGGCGCACGCGCGTGATTAGCCACGACGTGCTCGCGGAGTACGCGGTTTATCGCGGCAGCCACAGCTTCTACTTCGACGACACCGAGCTGCCCAACGGCATGGGGTTCGCACTCGGTGGCATTAGTCCTCTTCATGCGGAGGTCGCGCGGCAGGTCGACTTGCACGGTGCCGCGCTTCCTGATGACGGGGGGTGGATGGAGGTCGCTCGGCTGCAGCCCGACACCGATTTTCCTGTCTACGGACCCATTCGAGTGCTCGATGACTTCGTGCGGAGCTACGTCGACCTCAGGCCCGGCTTTTGGATGACCGTCTCGATCGCGGGTGCGAGCGAACGCGTCTTCAATCTTGCCATCACCGCAGCGGAATCGATGGCCTACTGGACCTGGCAGATCCATCCGTGGATCGCGAAAGCGACCACGTTGGAGGCGGTCGGTCAGGCTCCGATTGAAGTCCGGCTCGTAATCCCTGGCGAGGAGTGGTTCAACGAGGTCACTGAAGCCCTGCAGGTGCCCGGGTCGCGGCTGGTGGACGGCCACGTCGAGATCGTCATGCATCCGAGCTTTCGCGCGGCCCTCATGCGTCCAGACAACAGTGGCGAGCGGGAACTCGTACGGGCGCTTGCGCGCGGCTTGAAAGACCTGGCGACGGCACGCGCGGGTGGTGGCACCAGCGAGGACAGTTCGATGGTCGATGCCTGCGTTGAAGAACACGCCCCGCTAGGCACGAAGAAGCATCTACTGCAGGTCGACGCGCGACAGAATCCCGCACTGTTCACTGAGAACCTGCCGAGGCTGCGGCTGCTCCAAGACGCCGACGACGCTGTCGTGCTCGATGCCTTGGGTCCAGCGGTGGCGGAAGCCAATGCCTTACCAATCGGTCCCGTAACCGCGGAGCGGCGACTAGCTCTTTTAGGTTCCGCGGTCAGCTGGGCACTGGAACAGTTGGGTCGGGAGCTGGCCGCCCTGTCGCCTGATGCGCTGGCGTGGTTTGTCGCGCAGTACGAGCGACTGATCCAAACCCAAGCGCACGACCGCCTTCGGGCGCCAGCGCAGCTGGCCTGTTTCGGCGACACGCCCGCCGTGCGTGAGCGAATCAACCGCAAGGCCGACGATTACGTGCACACCGCCGTGGCGTTACGCACGGTGATCGAGCACCTCGCCGCGCGGCCGCCGCAAGGCATCCGGCCGATGACCCTTGAGGTGCACGACCGTTCGCTGGCGCTCGCGAACGAGGCGCTCAAACGTGCGTACGCGTACGACGGGATCAAGTACGGACTGCACGACCTGAGAGTTTCTATCCTGCCCAGTGGTCGGCTTGGGATGTCCCGCGGTGGTGCGATGGAGACCGCGCGCGATCGCTTCGCGCCCATCTACGCCGCGGCGGAGGTGGAGCGCACCGTGCAGGGTTTCGCGAAGCATTGGGACGCCGGCCAGAGCGAGGCGACGCGCGCGGCTCTCGCTGAGCTCGATCCTGCGGCAACCGAGGAGTTCGGCTTCTCTATTACGGAGCTTGCGACGTTCCTTTTCGAGACGAGTGCACTAGGCCTTGATCTTCCCGGTGCGGCCAAGGTCATCGCCTTGGATGATTTGGTCGGGACACTCGCGGAACGACTCGACTGGCCAAAGGAGCGCGTCGCGCGAGCGGTCGACTTCTTTGGTCTGCGACCGCGGGCCGAGTTCCTCAAGGCCCCGCCCGGCTACAAGGACTACGACGTTTTTCCTTGGCGGTTCAATCGCCAGTTGTCATACGCTCGCAGACCGCTGCTCATCCGGGAGGTCCCTGAGGGGCTACGGGTTGTCTTCGGCATGCGTCAGGCAGTCGAGTCAGCCGAGTACTTCTACGAGCTTTGCACGTCCGCCCGGCTTCGAGGGGCAAGAACGCGCGCGATGCAGCAGGCGATCAGCTCGATCCGCGAGAGGCAGACCCACGCGTTTGTTCAACAAGTTGCGGACCACTTTAGGGCGATGCCCGGAACCGTCGTCGATACTGAAGTCGAAAAGATCGCCGGCCGGCTGATCGCCCGATCACCCGCCGAGCCGCTGGGCGACATCGACGTTCTCGTCATGTGGCCGGGCGAACACAAGATCCTGAGCATCGAGGTGAAGGACTTGGCGGTCGCGCGCACCCCGATCGAACTGGATCGACAACTGGAAGAGATCTTTGTCACGCGCGCTGGCCGCCTGGCGCGGGCTGCCGTTCACCTAGAGCGCACGGAGTATCTGCGGGCACACCTTCCGGAACTCCTGGCCGACATGCGCATCGCTGAAGACGGACGCCCGTGGACCGTGGAACCGCTTATGGTCACGAGCCGCGAGCTTCTAACGCATCACCTCGCGGAGTCTCCGGTCCCCGTAATCTCCCTCCGCGAACTCAGTCACGAATAGCCATGCAGGAGCACATCACGCGAGCTCCCCACGTTTTTCCCAGGATCAAA
This sequence comes from Chloroflexota bacterium, assembly GCA_038040265.1. Classification (GTDB taxonomy): domain Bacteria; phylum Chloroflexota; class Limnocylindria; order P2-11E; family P2-11E; genus 3-1-20CM-2-70-9. Next base: position 140,015 of record JBBPIP010000004.1, read on the forward strand.
ACAGAGACTAGTCGGTCGGCCAGGTCTCGGCGCCGCGCGTCTGCGCAACCGGCCGTACACGAAACGGACGATTTGTGGTGCCCGATGGGCCGGGCGTGAGGTGTGGTTTACGAAACCAAGCCCGAGTCTGCACCGACCGGCACCGACGCGCATCCACGCCTTAGATCCGGACGATCGTGACCGCCGCGCGGCACCGATCGGCACCGCGCGGCACGGACGTTGGCATCAGCGTTGGCATCAGAAAGACGTCGCACACTAGCCGCATGAAGATCGACCTGGGCGATCTCCCCAGCGAGCACGTGTACCGCGCATTCGTCGCGGACTTCGAGGGCGCGTGGGAATCCGTTGAGCGTTGTCGGCCCGCCGGTCGGGGCAATTTCATGTTCGCCCTGCTGGCGATGGACTTCCTCGAATGGTGCGGCCGGGTCACCGACGCGAATCCGGACGCGCGGACCCGGTTCGTCGACGCGCTAGCCACGGCCGACCGGATCTATTTCGCGCAACTACCTGCGCCGTGGCCGGGGGAGGGGCCGACGCCGATGTTCCCGACCGGCCGCGAATTCCTCTGGGTCGTGTTCAACATGGTCCGGCACAGCCTCGCGCATCGCTACGTTCAGGTCGACGTGGATCTGACCGACATGCGGATGCGCGTTCAGATCACCGGGCCGACGCGCCCGATCTATCGTGCGGGCGATCCGCGCCCGGCCGACTACCTAACCCCGTTGCAGGCGCACGGGACACTCGGGTCGTTGGACGAGACCGGGCACGACGTCGTCCTCGTCCGCCTGTACCCCGACATCCTGTTCGCGGATCTGCGTGGCGCCGCCGACGCTGCGGCGGTCGCCACCCTACCGCCGGTCACATGGTCACGTCGTAAATTCGCGGCGTCGTTCTGGGACCTGCTGCTCTTGGGAACACGGCCCCGATCCGGCTAGCGTGCCGCGGCGCCACGGACGTGGTTGGGAGAACAAGATCGAGCGCGAGAGGACGAATCCACTGCTCCTGATCGAACGACATGCACTCGATCCTTTTTATTGGGGCCGGGCACGGGGGATCCCGGCACGTTTATGCGCCGTTCGGCCATTTATTCGCACCGACTTATCCACGGATGAGGCACCTTATCCACAGTCTGTCCACATAGGGCCTCTCTTGGGGCAGGCTAGTGGGCCGGTACACCTACTAGTGGGTCTTGACGAGAGATAGAATGCCGGGCACGAAGAAGGTCGCTCTCTCGAGCGACCCCTTCGCTTGATCGATCCAGGGCGGCGTAGCCAAGTGGCAAGGCAGGACTCATCGCAAGTGTCCTAGCCCGGTGCTTAGACCACCGGGTCGCGGGTTCGAATCCCGCCGCCGCCTCCCTGTTCCAGAAGAGTGCGCCTCGGGTGCGCGCCGTGGCCCTCGGCCGCCAGATACTACAACGCTACCAGGCAGGGACCGCAATGGCTGACCGGGGGATCTAGGGCCTATTTACGGTAACAGCCCGGTGTACGTGCCCAAGATTTAGGGGTTTCTCACGACCGGCCCGCACGTTGCCGTCAAACCGCGTGAGGGCGAACAGGAAGGCTACCCGGCGGTGATCGCCCAGGTGCCGTCGGCGACGACCTCCCAAAGGCACGGTGCGCGGCCGAACTGAATGATCTTGCTGCCGTTGAAAGCCCCGATCTCGTTCTGGATGAGCTGCCTCCGATCGGCGCAGTGAAGGTACACGGCGAAGTTCGACTGACCATCGTGTGTAAAGCGATAGGCCCCGGTCGCTGGAGGAGTGAAGAACTTGCCGACCCAGTCACCCTGGGCGTTCGCTGTGACCGTGCCGCCACCCTCGACGGCGGCGATGGTGACGGTCCAGGGCCCATCCGCCTCGATCTGCAGACGAATCGGCTCGGTGTAGAAGAGCGGCCGGATCCCGGCGTAGTTGCCGATGTCGTTTATCAGCAGATCCTTTTGGTCGCCACGGAAGACATAGACCGCGAAGTTTGAGCGTCCCTGGTGCGTGAACGTCCCCATGCTTAGCGCCGATGGCAGCCGAATCGCTTCTGTGGCGGTCTGTCCGGTACCGCGCAGCACGACTGGACTCGGCGCCGGGGTCGGTGTCGGAGCGGGTGTCGGGGTAGGCGCTGCGGTCGTCGGCGCCGGGGTCCCAGTCGTCGTCGCCGCCGCACCCACGAGGGATGTCGGGGTGGGGCTCGCAGTCGCCGTTGTCGAGGGCGATCTCGGCGCCACGATCACGTACAGCACAAACAATCCGAGGATGACGAGGATGGCCTTTGTCCGCTTCGAGCGCGCGTTCCACCACTTCATCTCGTTGGGCGGATAGTAGCCACCGACGAAAGCGTGCGAGGGCGCCGAGGATCCGCGCGGCGGTCACTTTCGCGGCCGGTGTGTCGCGACTTTTCCAGGCGGTCGATCAGTTGTCGCAGGTGATGGAACTGCGCGTCGGCGTCCTTGCGTTGACGGGCCGCCAGTTTCAGCGCGGCCTTCGCCGCGAACAGTGCGTCGTTGTCGGTCGCGGCCGCCGCGGGCCGGGGGACCTCGTCCGCCACCCGCGCCACGGTAGTCACTACGGCGCGCGGTGCAACAAGCCGCCGATCGACGCCGCGATCGCGCCGATGAAGCCCCGCGGTATTTGACCATCGGCTGGAGCCCACCGCGCGGTCTGGCACGCGCCGCCGAATGCGACGCATGGCGCGAACGCCGGCGCGAGGATCGCGCGTAGCTCGGCGCACGGGACCATCACGGGCGTTCACACCCCATCAGATGTTCGGTGATCGGTCTCTACGAGTCCGGCCGGGTCGTGCCTATCGGGGCGCTCGGGTCGTTCAGGCCGACCCAGTCACCGTGCGCGCTCTTCGTCTGGAAACGGTCCGGGAATTTCCTAGCGATCTTGAACCACACGTGAAGGTCCGTGACGTCGCCTCCCACGAGCCAGTACAGATCCTTGCCCGCCTGGTACTTGGAGCGGTACTCCTTGTCCGTCTCTATGTCGCGGATGGGGTGTGCCTTTCTGCCGCCCACCACCCGACGTTCCTTCGGCGGACTGATCGGCATCGGGGTGTCACCTCCCTCCGCGCGCAGCGGCTCGGACTCGGTGCAAAGGCGCGTCAGCCGCGCGTAGTCGGCGGCGCGCACCGGCACGTAGAGCCTGTGCACCTTTGCGCCCGCGAACAGCCGCTGAAGATCCTCGCCGTGGAGCACGCGCAGTTCGAACTTCGAGGGGTCGCCCTGCGCGACGTTCTCGACGATGTACACGTAGTAGTTCGGGTTCTGCTCGCCCTCGCGCAGCTGAGGAGGTGTGAAATACAGCCGGCCGGTACGCCACCATCCGCCGTCCGCCTTGACCTCGATGATCCGGCCGTCGCTCTCGACGTCGCCCACGCCTCCCAGGCCGCTGCCGCGCGCGTCCCTCGCGGTACGCCCGTGCCGCCGTTCACACTCGATGACGTAGGCGATCGCGGCTTTCTCGATGGCCGGGTTCCCGATGATCTGCTCCCACTCGTCCACGCCGGCCATCCTAGTCACGGCGTCTTGGGCGTCGAGCCGGCGAACACGCACTTAGACGCCACTGGGCAGGCCGCCCGCTAAGGATCCGGTTGACTTCGCTGTAGCTGCCCCAGCCACTCGCGGACGCCGTCGTTAACGTCGACGACGAACTCCTGTCCGCGCGATGCGACCGAAACGACGGCGTCGAGGCCGTCGACCGCCCAGCGAGCGGGAGGGTTATAGGTAAGCGCATGCGTCGTTCGACTCGGGTGGAGGGCAAGGGGCAACCGCCAGCTCGATAACGGCCCACCAGTCTTCGTGAGGCGTAGTTCCGGTCTGTAGGAACGGAAGGTTCCCCCACCCGGAAGGTCCCTCCCAAGCGATGACACCTCCTTCGCCACGTAGACCGTGTTGGAGCGCCAGCCGATGTCATTGCGGGAACTGACGTGGACGTGTTCCAGCATCCACGGCTCGAAGGTCCCAGCGCTGGCAACGTCGATCACCGCACCAACCTCGAGGTAGCCCCAGATGAGATGAAACGGATCGCCCTTGTAGCGGAGCCGTCGTGAGCCGGTCTCCTCTGTATGGCGGAAGCGCCCGAAGAAAAGGAACACGTCGCCCTCCGCCACACCCTGATTTCTCAGATGGGTCTGCGCCGCATCGGCCTGGCCGAACATTGGGAGCCACCCGGCGACTCTGTGACTGCGAGAGCGGTCGAGGTCAGGATCGGCGTGGGCTTGCGCCTCGGACACTGGAACGTGGTTGACCGAGTTGATGCCGAGGCGAAGCATCAGGTCGGCATACGAGTTCTCGTCGTCGACTTTGAGTTCGCGATAGAGCGGTCCAGGCGGCCCGGGAATCGGCAGCGAGACGATCCGACCATCCGGCAGCACGGGGCTATCGTGTCCACCCGCAGAAGAGTCGAAGCCTTTGCGGCTAAGGACTAAGCGCATTGGAGCAGCGCGAGCCGTTTGGGGCTCTGTATCGATCGCGGTCTCCGCCCAATCGTCATCGCTTGCCTCGAGCCGGCCTGTTGATCCTCCTCGCTCTCGACCCAGCGGCGGGACGCCGGTGGTCGGGATGCTCGGAGAAGTGCTTGTCGATCCCCTTGATGTGACGCCCACAGGTCGGGCACTGCGGCCAGTGCCGAACGACGTTTTCCCAATAATCAGGCGGCCAGCTTGGCATGTCGGGCCGAGGGTAGCGCCCGCTAACAGGCCCTTTCGAAGCGTGTTTCGGCCAGTTCGGCCCAAATTCCGGCCCTGCCGCCTCAGGGCGGACATACCGCAACCCCGGGTCGTGTGGTAGTTGTGTTGAGTCGATGGCGCTCCCGGTTATCGGCTACATCCGAGTCTCGACCGACGATCAGGCGGATTCCGGCGCTGGGCTCGAGGCTCAACGCAGCGCGATCCGGGATCAGTGCACGCGACGCTCGTGGGAGCTCATGACCCTCCACGAGGACACAGCGTCGGCGCGGAGCCTTGCGAAGCGGCCGGGGCTGACCAGGGCGCTGGCGGACCTAGATGCCGGGGTGGCGGGCGCTCTGGTAGTCGCCAAGCTCGATCGCCTGAGCCGTTCTCTCCTCGACTTCTCGGCGCTGATGGAACGGAGTCGGAAGAAGGGTTGGGCTCTCGTCGCGCTGGACCTGGGCGTGGATACGACAACGCCTTCGGGCGAGATGATGGCCAACGTACTCGCGGTGTTCGCGCAATTCGAGCGCCGGCTCATCGGCCAGCGCACTCGCGAGGCGCTCGCCGTCCGTCGTAGTCAGGGCGTTCGACTTGGACGGCCACAAGTGGTGTCCGCGGACCTCGTGCGGCGAATACGCCGGCAGCGACAACGGGGAAAGACCCTTGCTGCAATCGCTGACTCACTCAATGCCGGAGCCGTCCCGACTGCGCATGGCGGAGCGCGATGGCACGTGTCTACCGTGCGGTCACTGCTGGAACGGGCGAAGTAGCCGTTACGACACCCTCGTTGTTCCGCGCTTAGCCATCTCTAGTTCGGCCCGGCTGCGCGTGTCCCCCGATCTTCGCGCGCTTCTCCCGGAGCCTGATCGCCTCACTACGTTTGCGGTCGCGCTCAGGGATTCCTCTCTCGTGACAGGTCGGGCAGTAGTTCCGCCGCCCCGACTGCGCCTTTCGCTTCTCTCGCGTGTACGCCTGACCGCAGCCACTACATAAGACAAGGTCATGGGTTTTTGTGATCGCTATCGCGAGCTGCATCGATAGCGCGCCGAAGGTCCCGAGCTGAAGTTCGAGCGTCGGCTGCGTCGCGAGGTTGGGCCAACGGAACGCGGGGCGAGCGCCGGCGAGCAGGAGCCGCTGGTCCACAAACGCACCGAGGGCGTATCGAGACCAGTCGGCATCCTTCGCGTACTTGCTCGCCGACGCTACACGAGCCTCAGCGGGCTTGATGTCTTCGAGGGCGGTGGCCCAGTCCTTCACGTTCGGTTGCTTCCCCTGATGGAGCGCTGCCGCGATGGAGAGGATTGCCCGCGTCTGGCGAGCAAAGTGGAGCCATCGCTCCACCGGCTCGGCGACATCCGGCCAGCCACGCGGAAGGCAGCGATAAAGCGGGGCTTCCACTTTCTGCGATAGAGATTGCCGCGCAGATCGCCGCGCGTCGACTGTCTCCCGGGGTAGCGGCCCGTGCGTTGAGGGGAGACCATGCTTGGCACATATCCCGAGAACGCCGTGGAGCCTCGCGAAGGCGAGGATTCCTCGGCCATCCTCGATCCTGCGGAAGCGGTCGAGCATCCCTTCCGACCGCGCGGCGGCCGGCCGGGCGCCGGCTCGATATCGGAGCATGGCTCCCTCGAGGCGTAGGTCGGCCGGGACCGAAAGGGATCCGAGAGCCCACGGCCCGCGAGGGTCTGTGCGCATGCCCGCCACCTCGATCACCGCGGTTGCGTCGTGCAAGTCGAGCCTGCGTTGAGGTGAACTCACCAATAGACGGTAGCGTTCCGCGGCTGCCCTCGTCCATCTTGTCCTCCCAGAACGGTATGGAGGGAATGACTTGGAGGCACTGCTCATGCGCCCCGAAGAGGTCGCCAAGACGCTCGGCATCGGCCGGAGCAAGGTCTACGAGCTGATCACCAAGGGCACGCTGCCGAGTGTGGAGATTGGCCGCTCGCGACGTGTCACGCGCCAGGCGGTCGAGGAGTTCGTCTCCCGGCTCGCGGCTGACGCAGCTGCACCGCGCACATGAGTAGTCGGCGCCTCCGACATTCGGCGGTGCCTCCGCGAGGAGCGCGGCGGAAGAGGGATCGCGGAGGGTGACCACTCCCGCGCGGTCAGAGGACAGCCCGATGCGGAGCGCCGCCCTGCGGTACGCCGCACGGGGCTGGCCCGTGTTGCCGCTGCACTCCGTCGATGATCACGGTCGGTGCGACTGCGGACGGAATTGCGACAGTCCCGGAAAGCATCCGCGCTCGCCGAACGGCTTTCACGATGCGACGACTGAACAGGCCACGATTCGCGACTGGTGGGAGCGGTGGCCCTACGCGAACGTCGGTGGCTTAGTTGGCGCGCAGTCGGGAACGATCGTGCTCGACGTCGACCCCCGCAACGGCGGAGCCGCGACGCTCCGCGAGCTCGTCGCGAAGTGTCCCGAGCTGACCCAGACCAGGACGACGCGGACAGGCGGTGGCGGATTCCATCTCATCTTCAGGCACCCGGGCATCGCAGTGGGCAAGGTCGGCACCGGCATCGACACGAAGGGCGGCGACCCCGAGAAGGACAACGGCTACATCGTGTTGCCGCCCAGTCGGCACTCCTCAGGAGCGCGTTACGAGTGGCTCGACCAGAGCGCTCCGACCGCGCCGTTCCCCGAGGCTCTCCTTCGGGCGGCCCGGCCCGCGAGCGCGGTGCCTCTGAGCGACCGGATCCCTGAGGGCAAGCGGAACGAGAGACTCACAAGCCTCGCCGGCACGATGCGTCGGCCCGGCATGACTGAGGACGAGATCGGCGCAGCCCTGCTTGTCGCGAACGCCGGGCGGTGCGATCCCCCGCTGCCGGAAGACGAGGTCCGGCGAATCGCCGCGAGCATCTCGAAGAAGGAGCCCGAATCGCGGCGAGAATCGCAGGCGACACAGCTTGTGCGACTGGCGGAGGACGCCGAACTGTGGCACGCGCCGGACGGCGAGGCGTACGCAACGGTCCCCGTCGTGCGGCAGGACATGAAGCACCTCGAGACGCACGCCGCGAGGTCCGCGGGGATGCGACGCTGGCTGCAGCACCGCTACTTCCGCGCGCACAGGCGCGCAGCCTCGGCCCAGGCCGTCCAGGACGCGCTCGGTGTGCTCGAGGGCAAGGCACGCTTCGAGGGCGCCGAGCACAGCGTCTCGGTGCGCGTCGCGGAAGGCGCGGATGGCCGCATTTATGTGCATCTCGCCGATCCGGAGTGGAGCGTGGTGCGCATCGCACCCGGTGGCTGGGAGGTGCTCCGCTCTGACGAGGTGCCACCAGAGATCCGCTTCCGCCGGCCCACCGGGATGCTCGCCCTCCCGCGCCCGGCACTCGGTGGCGACCTCCGTGAGCTGCGGCGCTTCGCAAACCTGCCCCACGACGACCAGCTGGTGCTGGTCATTGGCTTCCTGGTCGGCGCGCTGCGTCCGCGCGGGCCCTATCCCGTGCTGAACGTGGTCGGCGAGCAGGGATCTGCGAAGAGCACAACGCAGCGCGTCTTGAAGGCGCTCATCGATCCCTCCGCCGCGCCCCTCCGCGCGGAGCCGCGTGACGAGCGCGACCTCGCGATCGCCGCAAGCAACTGCTGGCTGCCCGCGTTCGACAACGTCTCGCACCTGCAGCAGTGGCGCTCCGATGCGCTCTGTCGCCTTGCCACCGGCGGCGGTCTCGCAACACGAGAGCTCTACTCCGACCGCGACGAGACGATCTTCGAGTCGATGCGCCCACTGATGATCAACGGCATTGCGCAGGTCATCGAACGCGGTGACCTCGCCGACCGAGCGCTCATGCTCACTCTTCCTCCGATCGCCGAAGACCATCGGCGGACGGAGCGGGAGTTCTGGGCTGAGTTCGAGGCGGCGCGCCCTCAGCTCCTCGGCGCGCTTTACGACGCCGTGGCCTGCGCGCTGCGCAACCTGCCGACCACCAGGCTGGCGCACCCGCCGCGGATGGCGGACTTCGCCACCTGGGTCGTCGCGGCCGAGGCAGCGCTGCCATTCCCGAGGGGCAAGTTCTTCGACGCCTACGCCGGAAATCGTGACGACGCGAACGAGTACACACTCGAGGCATCGCCAACTGCACAGGCGATCCTCAGCCTCATCGCCGACGGAAGCTTCGACGGTACGGCGACGGAGTTGCTCGCCCGGCTCGCCGAAACAGCCGGGCCTGAAGCCGTTCGGCAGCGGGGCTGGCCGAAGAGCGCGCAGCACCTCGGCAATGCTCTGCGGCGGCTCGCGCCGAACTTGCGCGGCGTCGGCGTAGAGCTCGACTTCGACCGAGTCGGCAGGAGCCGGAAGCGTCGGGTGCTGCTACGCATGCGAGAAGGTGTTGCAAACGCCGTCCGCGTCGTCCGCACCGGCCGCGACGACAACGCCGAGCGCAGCAAGACGGACGCTCAGCAACCCCGCGCGGACGCTCGCGACGGCGAGGCGGACGCTGACCGTTCCTTTGCCGCGCCGCTGTCAGAGCACGAAGCGGACGATGCGGACGCTGCGGACGCCTCCGCACCCGCTTCTTCTAATGGACACGGCGAGGTGTCGGCATGGCCGCTGGACTACCAGCGCTGGCACGCGGATACGGTCGCCTACGCGAAGACGCTTGGCATGTCTGAGGAGGCGGCGCAGCGCGCGGCGACCGTCGACATTGCGCGCTACCTCCCGGGAGCCGACGGTTCGTTTGGCACCTAATGGAATGACATGGAACTGCACAAGGCGGCCACGGAGTCGTCGACCAGCGCCAGAAGCTGTTCGACAGCGAGAACCGCCTCGTGTCGCGCCGCTCCTCCTCAAGCCGGAGGAGGCAGCGGACGCGCTCGGCATCGGGCGCACGCGGGTCTATCAGCTCATGCGGGAGGGGGAGCTCCGGAGCCTGAAGATCGGGAAGTCGCGCCGGATCCCGGTCGCGGCGCTCGAAGCTTTCGTCGGGCAGCTCGAGGCTGAGCTCGAATGAGACGACCCGGTTCCGCCGATTTCAGCACACTTGCTTTGTTTCAACGGCTGGCCTTGTGTTGTGCCAGGAACAGCAGAGGGCATGGGGCCCGGTCTCCGGCAGGAGGTCAGAGATGAGACGTAGGGCGAACGGCGAGGGCACGGTCAAGCAGCGCAAGGACGGACGCTGGGAGTGCCAGATCGTTCTGGGCGATGGCCGTCGCAAGTCGGTCTATGCGAGGACGCAGCGTGATGCCCTGGGGAAAAAGCGAGCAGTCCAGCGCGCGCAGGATCAGGGCATCCCCATCGCAACGGATCGTCAGAGCGTGGGTGCCTACCTGAGCTCGTGGCTCGAGACGATGCGGCCGACGCTTCGGCCCCGGACGTGGACCCGGTATGAGCAGCTCGTTCGCGTGCACGGCCAAGCAATCTCGCGGTTACCGCTTGCGAAGCTCGGGCCGGAGCATGTCGAGCGCCTCTACGCCGACCGCATCGCAGCCGGCGTAGGCCCCATGACTGTCCGCCATTTACACGCGCGTTTGCACAAGGCGCTGGGGCAGGCCGCCCGAAGGGGACTCGTCGCACGGAACGTGGTCTCGTTAGTCTCACCGCCGCGTGCTTCGCGGCACGAGATGGTGACACTTACCGAGGAGCAAACCCGCGCCTTCCTCCACGCGGCAGCCGGCGAGCGACTCGAAGGGCTCTACGTGCTCGCGGTCACGACCGGAATGCGCCAGGGCGAGCTTCTCGCTCTGCGCTGGGCCGACGTCGACATTGACCGCGCCTCGCTGCAAGTGCGCCAGAGCGTCCAATTCATCGGGGGCGGCGGATTTGTGTTCACCGCCCCGAAGACCGCGAAGTCACGGCGCAAAGTCGAACTCACGAAAGTCGCCGTGGCCGCGCTCCGTCGACACCGCGCGGGCCAGCTCGAGGAGCGCCTCGCTGCCGCCCGCGGATGGGAAGACCTCGACCTCGTGTTCGCGAACGAAGTGGGTCGCCCGATAGACGGCACGAATCTAGCCGAGCGTTCCTACCGGCGGATTCTGGAGCGAGCCGGCCTGAAACGCATCCGGTTCCACGACCTCCGGCACACAGCGGCGACGCTGCTGCTCGGCCGAGGCGTCAACCCGAAGATCGTGAGCGAGCAGCTTGGCCACGCGCAGATCGCGATCACGCTGGACCTCTACTCGCACGTCACGCCGACAATGCAGCGTGAAGCCGTGAACGTTCTCGATGCGGTGCTCGGTGGAAGGGCATGACCGCAGTTTTGACCGCAGTTACAGTGGACTGCGGCGGAGCGCGACGGACTGGGCCAGACGAAGTCACGAGAGAATGAACGAGGCCGGACGCGGCCGAACGGCTCGGTGCGTCTTCGTAAACCGCCGGTCGGCAGTTCGAGTCTGCCCGTCGGCTCAGGAAATCCCGAGTAGGGGGAGACCATGAGCACACTCAAGAACCGGCCGAACACCGCACTCCTCGTCATCGACGTGCAGAACGGCGTCGTCGGGGGGGCTCACGAGCGCGACGCGGTCGTCGCGAACGTCGGCAGCCTTGTCGAGAAGGCGCGGCGGGAGCGGGTCCCCGTTGTCTGGGTCCAGCACTCCGACGAGCAGCTTGCGAGGGGAAGCGACAACTGGCGGATCGTCCCCGAGCTGACCCGGGGAGACGCCGAGCCGCTCGTCGAGAAGAACTACGGCGACTCCTTCGAGGACACCACCCTCGAGACCGTGCTGTCGGGCCTCGGAGTCGGGCGACTCGTCGTCGTCGGCGCACAGACCGATGCGTGCATCCGCTCGACGCTCCACGGCGCGTTCGTCAGGGGGTACGACGCGACCCTTGTCAGCGACGCCCACACGACGGAGGACCAGACGGCATGGGGGGCGCCGCCGCCGAACCAGGTCATCGCGCACACGAACCTGTACTGGAAGTACCAGACGGCCCCGGGGCGAACGGCCGGGACGGTCGAGACCAAGGACGTCGACTTCGGCGGCACCTCCTGAAGCCTCTGCGACGCGACGCTCCATGAATGCCGATGCCTTCCGCCATCTCTACAACTATCACTTCAGTGAGAACCGCAAAATCTGGGATACGTACATCACGCCGCTCTCCGATGAACAGTTCACCCAGAACCCGAGCTACTCCCATGGATCGGTCCGAAACCAGATCGTGCATCTCATGAGCGTTGATGACGCGTGGTTCAGCGGATTGCGAGGCGTCGAGATCCAAGACTCGCTCGATCCCGCCACCCTCGTGGATCGGGACAGCATTCGGAAGCGCTGGGACGCCGCTGAGCAACGCATTCGCGACTATCTGGCGAAGCTGCGGGACGACATGCTCTCCGAGAAGCCGTTAGAGGGGGAGGACAAGGACCTCATCTTCTACGTGTACGACCACCCGTAGCGCGGGTTGTTAGTAGACGTCGTCGAAATCAGTCACAGCGTGGGCCGATTAGCCGTCGCCTGATCCGCGGGTTGCCCACATGAAGAGGCGTGCGCTGAACACCCCGAAGCCGGCCGCTAAGAGGATCAGCACTGCCAGTCCGAACACGAGCTGCGCGAGGTCGTTTGGCACGCCTTGAGCCTGCGCCACCCGGTTCGAGCACGAGAGGGCCGAACGGCCCTAGAGGACGGGACTCCTGGGCCGGCGGAAGGGATCGGCGGCCTGTGACGGGTATCTCTGGGTAAGGTCGTCGCCTTCGGCGAGACCGCCGTCGCAATTTGCCCCATCCTCGGAGCGTTCGTCGGCGTTGCCGCCCTCGCGAGTGGGTTCATGAACAAGCTTCATGCTCGCTGGGAGCGCCGGCAGCAACCCCGTTCGGACTTGACCGCTTCCTGCTCCCGATCCTCGGGCACCCCCTGGAAGGGATCAAAGACCGAGACTCCCGCAAAGCACGTCAACGTCCCGCAGCTCACATGACGGTCCTTTCCTAATCGCGAACAAGAAGGAGCGGAGGGATCCGCTCCTTTCGCGTTGCCCACCGGCGCGGCTTTCGCCGCATCCTGCCGATAATCAGACTCCTGATGAAACTTCGGGAGCCTTCGGCCACGCTGCCGGGGCGCCTGCGCCTCGCCGCCTTCGTCCTGCCGTCCGTGCTGATAGCCGCTCTGGTCGGTCTCGACTACTTCGTCCTGGAGCCGCTCTTGCCGTCGGGAATCTCGCAGCTGGTGATGCTTGCCGTTGGCATCGCCGGCGTGCTCGGCTTCTCCACCGTCTTGTTCGGTCGCCTCTCCGTCTTGCAGACGCGAGACCGCGAGCAGACTCGACGGCTTCGCGCGCTCAACGCCGCGGGCATGTCACTCTCGTCCGAGCTCGACGGAGCGGCGGTACTTCAGCGGGTCGTGGATCAGGCCCGCGAGATCGGGAGCGCGCGGTACGCGGCGCTCGGCGTGTTCGATCAGACCGGAACGGTGGAACAGTTCATCACCTCGGGAATCACCGCGGAGGAACGGGCGCTCATCGGCCCCCTGCCCCACGGCCTGGGCTTGTTGGGACTCCTTCAGCGTGAGCCTCACGCGCTGCGGCTGCGCGAGATCAAGGACCACCCAGCCTCGGTTGGATTTCCGGCCAACCACCCGCCGATGCGCAGTTTCCTCGGGACTCCGATCCGCTGGCGCGGCACGGCCCTCGGTAATCTGTATCTGACGGAGAAGCAGGGCAAAGCGGGATTCAGCGAGGAGGACGAGCAAGCCGTGGCGACCCTTGCAGCTCAAGCAGCGATCGCGATCGAGAACGCTCGACTCTATGAGCAGACCGAGCGCGTCTCGGTCCTCGAGGAGCGGCACCGCATCGGCATGGACCTCCATGACGGCGCGATCCAGTCGCTCTACGGATTCGGGCTGCTGCTGGAGGACGCGGCTGCGCGCATCGAGCGCGAGCCGGCCGCGGCGCGCGAAGTGGTCTTGCGCGCCGTCGACCGCCTCAACGCTGCGATCGCCGACCTGCGCAGCTACGTCCTTGGCCTGCGTCCCGTCCGGGGCAGCGACCGTCCGCTCACCGAATCCCTGCGCACGCTCGCCGAGCAGGCGCGCAGCAACGCCTTGCTCGACGTGGAGGTGGCGGTCTCGGAGGCAGCCGCGGCCGCGCTCGACCGCGCTGCTCGCGAGGCGACCTTCTACATCGCCGCCGATGCGCTTGGCAACGTCGCGCGACACGCACGCGCGAAGCGCGCCTCGCTTCGGCTGTTCCTCCAGGGCACCGACGTTGTGTTGGAAGTCACGGACGATGGCGTCGGCTTCGACTATGCGAACGCGACCGAAGGCCACGGTCTGCGCAACATGCGTGAGCGCGCGTTCGCTGTAGGTGGTCAGCTGCACGTTGTTGCGGCTCCGGGAAGCGGCTCGCGGCTACGCTTCGAGACCCCAGTCCGCTCGGAGGTCGCGAGATGACGTCGGAGAAGACCCGCATCCTGCTCTGCGATGACCACGAGGTCGTGCGCGAAGGCTTGCGGGGCCTCGTGGCACGCCAAGAAGGCATGAGCGTGGTCGGTGAGGCTGGCACCATGGCCGAGGTCGTCGAAGCCGCGGCGCGGACGAAGCCGGACATCGTGATCATGGACGTGCGTCTTCCCGATGGGTCGGGCGTCGAAGCCTGTCGGACCATCCGCGAGGCGCGGCCAGAGACCAAGGTCATCATGTTGACGTCGTACGCGGACGACGAGGCGCTCTTCGCGTCGATCATCGCCGGCGCCTCGGGGTATCTCCTCAAACAGACTCGTGGTCAGGCCGTCGTCGACGCCATCATCGCGGTCGCCTCCGGCCGATCTCTGCTCGACCCAGACGTGACCGAAAAGGTGCTCGAGCGCGTGCGCCAGGGCCGTGGCGATGATCCCGCGCTCGCTTCTCTCACCGAACAGGAGCGCAAGGTTCTCGCCGGACTGGCCGAGGGACACACCAACCGCGAGATCAGCGCGACCCTGTTCCTCTCCGAGAAGACGGTGAAGAACTATGTGAGCCGGATCCTCGACAAGCTCGGCCTCTCCCGTCGGGCCGAGGCGGCGGCATACATGGCCAAGCATCGCCCGCGCTCCTAGCTAGGGCTCGGGATCCTGGCTCTGACCGCGTACCTCTTCGGCGCGGATAGCTCGCCGCTCGCCACCGAGGTCGGCGCTTGGCTCGTCGCCTCGCCACGGTTTCGGGCGTTCGCCGAAACCTATCGCGACAAGATTCGAAAAAAGGCCCGCGGTCTGCGAGACGACGAGGGTCGGCGCGACCTGTTGTTCGAGCTGGGGATCGCGCTGCGCCTGCTCGAGGAGCGACGCTTCGCGCTCGAATACGAGTCGTACGGCGTGCCAAACGTGCGCCTGACTTTCGCGTGACCTTCCGCACCCAGGTGCGCTTCAACGTTGAGGTTCGCCGCCTGCGCCCAGCGCCGACGTCCGACGCGCCCGTCGATCAGGCCCGCCTGATCCGCGCCATCTGCGACAAGCTCGGCCAGCTTCCGCCCGCGATGATCAACGTCCTGGTCCTCGCCGCGGACGGTGCATCATCCGCCGACGCTCTCGCCCAGGCCATGCTCTGGCTGCAGGATCGCGCGACGAACAAGGATGAGCTTGTGTTCCAGCAGCGGGGCTTCACTGGAGCGCGCGATTTTCTGCGCCACTACCAGCGACTGAGCGGTGCTCTGTGGCTCGCCCATGAGTCCAGCGCGCGCGAGATCGCCCTGTGGCGTAATCCGTGGGCGCGCCATCCGCTCCCGGCCGATCTCGCGAAAGCCCTCTCTAATACCGTGCCGTGAGGCGTCTTCTGCGAGTCGAATGAGGATCTCGACCCTGGCTCGGTGGTATACCTCGACTCGATGGCGGAGAAGCTTGCGCAGCTCAAACCGCTCAAGGGCCGGCACAGGACATTCAAGTATTACGGCGAGGAAGATGGACTTCGCTACAAAGAGTTCCTCACCGACTACGAGGTCATGACTGATCCCGACGAGCTCGAAGAGACGGAGGGAAAGACCCACCGCGGGCACGAACATCTGATCTTCTCCAACTGTGTCGCCAACATCGGCGAGGGCGTGATGCTTCTTGAGATCACGAAGACCGCGCGACCCGGTCGCGCGAAGGTCGAACAATGCATCGAGGACGACGCAAAACCGCGCGTCGATTGGAAACGCAGAGCGGCTGGTTCTGCCGTGTTCGACAAGAATCCAGATCACAACCACTGGCACTTTGCGAACTTCCTCGAGTACCGACTTCGACGGGTCAAGACGGGGCGGGTTGTCAAAGAAGGCTTGAAGCAATCCTTCTGCCTCGAGGACATCGCAAAGATCGACAAGACGGTCGGCCGCCGGCTCTTCGCGCTCTGCCCGAACCTCCGGATGAAGACCGGCGTGATGGGCATCACGCCGGGTTGGGGCGATGTCTACTGGTCCGGCGTGCAGGAGCAATACATCGAGGTCAAAGGACTGCCAACGGGTGCGTACTGGTTGGAATGCGTCGTGGATCCGAAGAACCGGCTCAAGGTGAAGTCGCGGAATCAGAACAAGACCCGGGTCGAGATCCGGCTCTAGATCCTACGCAATCGCGGTCGCCACCTCGACCGACAGAAGCTCCGCCGCCCTCCCGCGAAATGTTCCCTGATGCGGGCGCACGTCGCCGTAATCCCGCCCGGTCGCCACCTTGACGTGATAAGCGCTCGCGACGAGGTCGTTCGTCGGATCGAATCCGCGCCAGCCGTGCGTCGGTGTGAACGCTTCGATCCACGCGTGAGATGCGCCCGCGCCGCGGGGAGGGCCGCTCGCGGCGGCCACCGTGTAGCCGCTCACATACCGCGCGGGGATCCCGACCGAGCGGCACAGGCCAAGCAGGAGATGCGCGAAGTCCTGGCATACGCCACGCGGCTCATGCAGGACCTCGACGATGGTTGTCTCGACCGTGGTGACGCCGGGCACATAGTCGAGGCGCTCGTTGACCAGATGCATCAGCCGCTGCACGGAGGCGAACGTGTCTTCCGCTGAGGTCGGACGCACCGGCCCGGCGAGCGCCTTCAACTCGGGAACAAGCGGAACGAGCGGCGAGGGGTCGAGAAAGTCGGCGAGGGCGGACGGCCCCAGCGGCTCGGGCGGTTGCGCCGGCATGGCGAAGGGATCCGCAAGGAGAGTCTCTATTTCCCCCGTGGTTTTGAGCTCCAGGTGCTTGTGTGCACGCGCAAGTGTCACGAGGAACGCGGTGTTGCCGAATCCGTCCCCGTACCGGCGGACCGCGCCCGCGGGGTCGACGCGGATATCGAATCGACCCCAGCGTTGATGCGAGTCGCTCCGAGGACCGAGTCGAACGTCGATGACGCTCTCGACGACGTCCGAGTCGTAGTCGAAACGCGTGGTGTGCTGAATACGGACCTTCACTGTTGCTGCTGCTGTGCGGCCATGAGCATGGCGGCGCGCGCCACCCCCACAAGGCGGCTGGGCTGCGGCTCGTCTCGAAGGTACGTCGCGGTGATCTCGTCGCTCACCTGAGCGATCGCCCGCTGCACGTCCAGAAGAAACTCCTCGAGTCCAGCCTCGAACACCTCATCGATCGCGGCGTGCTCGACATCGCCGCGGACGCGCCCGAGCGTCCGCACTCCGGGTCCCGGTTCGTTCGCCGCCGCGGTCCGGAGCGCTGCGACGGCGCTCAGGGCTTCGTCAGCCGCACCGAGCGCGAAGCGGACGGACTGAGGGAAGACCGGATTGAGGAGCAGGAACTCGACGATCCGAATGGGTTCGACGCGAAGGGAATAGAAGCGCGCGTACGCCTCGGCCGATCCACACGAACGGAGGACCGCGAGCCACCGGACCATGTCGGCGTCGGTCGTTTCCTCTTCGACGCGCGGGGCGAGGAGGTGCGCCTGGCGGCTGAGAAGACGGACCACACCGTCGGCGCGCTCGAGGTACGTGCCCAGGTTGAGGAAGTGCCAGGGCTCGTCGTGCGCGAGGGTTGATCCGGCGAGGCCCTGGACGTATTGAAGGCGCTCGCGAACGAGACGCTGGAACGAAGCGCTCTCGCCCTGGGCGCGACGTTGCGAGCCCGGAAGGGCCAGCGATTGCTGCAGCGTGTTGAGCTCCTCCCACATCTCGCTCGAGATCGACTCGCGAATCCCGCGGGCGAGCTCGCGCGCGTGACGGACGCACGAGACCAGCGAGTCGGGGTTCTTCTCGTCCGTCAGGAGGAAGAAGGACACGTCTTCGGCCGAGAGGCCGATCGCGCCGACGAGCGGGCCCCAGAAGTCGCTCTCTTCGGTGCCGACGTCCAGCTCGAGATGCCGCGTCACGTCGATCAGGCGCGACACTGCGATGCCACGCTCGACGTAGCGCGCCGTCCAGAAGAGATCGTCGGCCACCCGGCAGAGCATCAGCCGAGCACCCAGGTGTCCTTCGCGCCGCCGCCTTGCGACGAGTTCACGACGAGCGAGCCGGCCCGGAGCGCGACTCGCGTGAGTCCGCCCGGCGTCACCCGGATCTCTTTGCCGAAGAGCACGTACGGGCGCAGGTCGACGTGACGACCCTCGAGTGATCCGTTGCTCCAGCTCGGATGACGTGAAAGGGCGAGGGTCGGCTGGGCGATGTAGCCGCGGGGGTCGGCCTCGATCCTGCGGCGGTACTCCTCGCGATCCGCTTTGGGCGCGTGCGGTCCGATGAGCATCCCGTATCCGCCGCTCGCGTTCACCGACTTCACGACGAGCTCCGCGATGTGCTCGAGGATGTACGCGCGCTCCTTCGGGTCCGCCGCGACGTACGTCTTCACGTTTGGAAGGATCTCGTCCTCGCCGAGGTAGTACTTGATGATCGTCGGGACGTAGGCGTAGATCGCCTTGTCGTCCGCGACGCCCGTGCCGAGCGCGTTCGCGAGGCTCACCCGACCCATCCGGTAGGTCGCGAGGAGTCCGGGGACGCCGAGGAACGAGTCAGGCCGGAATGCGAGCGGGTCCATGAAGTCATCGTCGACGCGCCGATAGATCACGTCGACCCGCCGCCGCCCGCTCGTCGTGCGCATGTACACCATCGCGTCGTCCACGAAGAGGTCGGACCCCTGCACCATCTCGATGCCCATCGCTTTCGCGAGGAAGGCGTGCTCGAAGAACGCGGAATTGTGGACGCCGGGCGTCAGCAGCACGACGGTCGCGTCGTCGGCGATGGGAGGCGCGATCTCGCGCAGGACGCTGAGCAGATCCTGCGGATAGCCCTCGACCGGCCGGATCGGATAGTCGGCGAAGATCTGAGGCCACACCCGCTTGAGCACACGGCGGTTCTCGACGACGTACGAGACGCCTGAGGGAACGCGCAGATTGTCCTCGAGCACGTAGAAGTCACCGCGGTGGTCGCGGACGAGATCGCTGCCGACGACATGGGTGTAGACCCCAAGCGGCGGCTCGACCGAACGGACCTCGCGGCGGTAGCCATGTGAGCCAAGGACCAGCTCGGGCGGGATGAGACCGCTCGTGAGGATCTTCTGCTCGTGATAGACGTCGTGAAGAAAGAGGTTGAGCGCTCGGACCCGTTGCTCGAGGCCACGCTCGATGCGCTCCCACTCGTCCGCCAGGATGATCCGCGGCACCAGATCGAACGGCATGATCTTCTCGAGACCGCTCGGATCCTGATTCACGGCGAAGGTAATGCCCCGCGCTTGGAAGCTGAGATCCGCCGCGCGCTGCCGGCGTGTGACCTCCTGTGCCGAGAGCGTCTCGAGCCGCCCCGCGAGCGCCGCGTAATGCGGTCTGACGACGCCCGGTGCGGAGAACATCTCGTCCCAGAAGGCCGTCGGGTCATAGGCCGCGAGGGGCGAGCGCTGCGAGATCACGCCACGCCAGCGAATTCGTGTAGCTCGACGATCTCCGCCTGCTTCGTGTAGGCGAGTCGCCCGAGCGCCGGGCCGCCGTATGTGCCTGAGGTCGGCGTGACGTCGGCGAAGTCGCGGCCGGTCGCGACGGTGATGTAGTCCATGCGGGCGCGCCGGTGATGCGTCGGGTCGTAGGCGATCACCTCGACCTCGCTGGGAGAGGTCGCGTCCGCGATCAGAGCCTCCACCCACGCGTGCGGAGCGCCCTCGCCGAGCATGTGTCCGGACACATATCGGCAGGGGACGTTCACGAGACGCAGGACCGCCAAGAGGATGTGCGCGAAGTCCTGGCACACGCCTTTCTGAAAGTGGAGCGCCATTGCGGCTGGTGTGGTGTAGCCGGTCACGCCGTATTGATAGGTGATGCTGCCCGATGCCCAGTCATGGGCGCGCTCGGCGCGCTCGCGCGCGTCGTCCGCCGAACGAACGATCTGAACCGCGGCATCGAGCAGTTTCGCGTCCGGTGCCGTGAGTGCTGTTGCCCGCAGATATTGGAGGGGACCAAGCTCGGCCGGCCAGGGCGCGGCGCGCCGCGCGCTCGTCCGGCTGGCGTCGCGCTCCACCTGGAATACGGCCTCGAAGTCGACCGCATTCGGCACCCGCGGCACAACCACGTTCGCCACGCGGTTGCCGAACTGATCTTTGGTCCACGTCACTTCGGCCCCGTTCTCCATGCCCCGGATGGCGAGATCGGTCTGGAGGACACGCTGATCTCCGTCCTGGTCGCCCGGGATCATGATCAGTCGCTGCTTCATATCCCACACCGGGCCGGTGTAGGTATAGCGATAGTGCTGACGGACGCGATAGACCGCGCGTGCCACGCGCGACCAGTCGGTCACGGGTCGATCCGAGCGGCTGCCTCCTGGCGGTCCGCATCCTCTTCCGTCGGCGGACCGCCCGGCCGCTCAGCGGTGATCTCGTCGGACCACACCACGAACTTCGCCAGCTTCGCCGCGCCGAACGCGGTCGAGAGCGCGCAGTCCACGGCGTCGCGGCCGCGTCCGATCACGACCCTCCCGACGCGTGGTGTGTTGTGGCGCGCGTCGAACGTGTACCAGCGGCCACCGACGTATGCCTCGAACCACGTGTGAAAGTCCATCGGTACATCGGGTGGCTCGATGGCGATGTCGGGGAGATATCCGAACGTGTAGCGGGCCGGAATGTTCAGGGCTCGGCAGAACGCCACCGCAAGCAGGGCGAAGTCGCGGCAGACTCCCGCGCGCTGCCTGTAGATGTCGAGCGCGGTAGTGCTCGGGGTGGATGAGCCGTTCCGAAACGTGATGTTGTGATGGACCCAGTCGCACACGGCCTGAATCCTTGCCCACGTGGGCGGTGTATCACCGAACAGCCTCCAGGCATCGTCGAGCAACTGGTCCGACTCGACGTAGCGACTGGGAAGCGTGAAGACGATCGCCTCGTCGGGAAGATCCTCCACCGCGTGTAGGGGCGCGTCGGGAACGACGGGGTCGGCCGTCTCTGGGATCTCGACGACGGCGTCATAGCGGACCGTCGTCAGGCCGGCCGGCGCGACGAAGCGCCAGCAGACATTGCCGAACATGTCGTGGTACTCGCGGAGCGGGATCTCGGACGGCTCGATCCACTTTGATTCGTAGACAGCGATGTGCTCCGCGTCCATCCGCGGCCGCACGAGCATGAACATGGGCACGGGAGCCGTCGTCTCCCAGCCGAACTCGCACCCGATCCGCACTCGCATTAGCCAAGTCTACGGAGCGGAGTCCCGGATGACATCGCCAGAGATGCCGCGCCCGATCCCCTAGGAACGCCTCACTTCTTCACGGGAAGCGCGAGCGCGAACACGCTGCCGGCATCCGAGCTGGCCTCGAGCCAAAGGCGCCCGCCGTGACGCGCGGCGAGTCGCTGGCTGATATGTAGGCCGAGCCCTGTACCGGGCACGTCGGCCGTCCGCGATGTTCGATAGAAAGGCGTGAACAGCCTGGCCTGTTCATCGGTCGGCACGCCGACCCCCTCGTCCGCGACGCGAACCTGCGCCTCGCCACCCTGCACCGTGAGCGAGATCGTGATCGGAGAGCCCGCTGGGCTGTACTTGACCGCGTTGTCCAGGAGGTTGTCCAGGATCTGTGCGATCCGCATGGGATCTCCGCGCACGATCGCGGCCTCCGGCTCTTCGAATCTGATTCGCGCGATCTCTCCGTACTCGTGCCTGGTCTTGGCTCCGGCGACGGCGCCGGCGAGGTCGAACGCCACGACGTTGAGGGTCAGCGCGTTTGACGAGAGGCGCGACTCGTTCAGGAGCTCCGAGATCAATCGCGCCATTCGGTCCATCTGCGCGACCGCTCTGTCGATGGCCGATCGCGCGCGTTCCGGGCTTTGCTCCACGTAGCGGCGCGCCAGTTGGGCTTGGCCACGCATCACGGTCAGTGGCGCGCGCAGCTCGTGAACGACAGTGGCGAAGAGGTCGGTTGCGGGCCAATCAGCGACGAGGTGCTGCCCGATGTCCGGGAACACGGTGATCGCCTCCGCCGTCGCGTCTTCCGTTTTCAGAGCGACTTCTCGCTTCGGTGGAACCGGCCGCTCCACCGCGCTCTTGACCGTCGCGAGGAATTCTTCGACGACGAACGGTTTGCCCACGATCCCCGCGAAGCTCGCGGCGCGACTCCGCTCGGATTTGCCCGCCCGCGCTTCATCTAAAGCGCTGCCGTCGGCACTGAACATCAGCACGGGAAGCCTCGGATGCGCCCGACGGATCGCGACCGCATCGTCCCACGAGCGGCCCTCGCCGGTTCCGACGATCTCGCCGTCAAGGATCACCAGGCGCGGATGCCAACGCTCGACGGCTTCGCCGATGAGCGCGTGGTCGGCGATCGTGACAGGGCTGTACCCGGCCTCATCGAGCAGCCCGCCTACGAGCTTGCTGAGCGCGGGGTCGTCCTCGACGACCAGCACGTTGTTCAGCGTGTCCATCTCGTTCCTCCGGCAGCCGACCTTCGGCTGGCCCTCCAGGAGAGCGGCGAGCTTCGCCCCCTCCTCCCCTCAGCCGGCCATAGTCGCCGGAGGCGACAAACTCCGCATGACGATTTCGTAACGCCGGAAGAGGGGCCCTATTTGGGCCTCTTTTGGGCCCCGACGGGGTCAGTCGGGCCTAGTGGTCCTCGGTGTCGGACGCGCTGACAAACCGGTACCCGGCGCCGGGGACGGTCTCGATGTACCGGGGCTTGTGCCAGTCGTTCTGGAGCTTCGCCCGCAGCGCGCGCACGTGCCGGTCCACCACGTTGCTTTCGATCACGAAGTCGGTGCCCCAGAGAGCGTCGAGGATCTGCTCGCGAGTCAGAACAGACCCGGCGTTCGCGGCGAGGAGATACAGCAGCGCCTGCTCGAGCGAGGTGAGATGCAGCTCGTGGTCGCCCGCGAGCACCTTCCGGTTGAGCACGTCGATCTCGAGGTCGCCGATGCGCAGCCGCGGGACCAGCTCTCCGGCACTGCCATGGGTGCGGCGAATCACCGCGCGGGCGCGAGCGACCAGGTCATCCGGCACGAACGGGATGCCGATGTAGTCGTCCGCGCCGCGCTCGAAGGCGTCGAGCTTTCCGCGCAGATCGCTGCGCCGGGTCAGCGCGATCACGCCCATCGAACCCAGGTTTCGCGCCTCGTCGATGAGCTGGATCCCGCTGCCCACCTCCGTGTCGATGTCGACGATGAGGAGCTGGGGCTTCCAGTCCGCAAGCGCAGCCTTGGCGTCGTCGACTGTCGCTGCGATCCGGCGCTCGTAACGCCCATGCCGCAACGTGAGGTCGACCGTATTCGCGAGCGGCTTGTCACCCAAGACCAAGAGCACGCGAATCGTGCGGTCGGGTCGTTTTGTAGCCGGCTCGGCCGCCCTAGCCTCCGCCATGACCACATGTTAGACCCGGCTGTTCTCGTAAATACGGACTCCAAGGTCTCGGCTCAGTGGAAGTGGCCAGCCGGAAGGCTGGTCCCTGGCCCCTGGCGGATCCTCCTCATAGCTCCCGAGGAGGACCAGGAGGCCCGCGTGCGTACCGACGGGTGCTCCGATCCACACCATGCCTACAGCTCGGCTCGTCGTTTCGTCCGCCACCGCCCCGTCCCCGAGGGTCACCGGTGCGACCCCAGCGTCGTTGATACCAGATTCGGTTACGGCGAGCCTGAACGACGAAGGCGGACTCTTCGATTGCGCGGTGATCCTCGGCCCGTAGAGCTTCGGCACGGCCCAGCTCGACACCAAGGGATCGAGAGCGGCGTGCTGGGCCGCATCGGCCTCCGTCGGCTCGCCGGCGTGCACAGCCCTGAGCATCGCGACGTCGCGTCGGTCTTCGATGCTCGTCAGGAGGGGAATTGCGGGTTCGATCCCGTGTGGCGACGCCGCGACCATCTGCGCCACCGCGCCATCGAAGTCCTCGGCGCGGAGCCGGAACTCTTCGAGGACGAGGAGTTGTATGGGTTTGGCGGTGGACATGTCTTGAACCATGACGCTCGGCGGTCCCCTTGTCATGACCTTGTCGTCACGGATGACCGATCCGTCATGACTCGCGCAAGCAGCCAGCGGACGGTCGCTTTCGATGGCTACATCGCTAGCTCATGACGCGAAACACGACGACTGGGCCGAAACGCGCCCGACGCGCGGTGGCGATCCGCTGTTGACCCGCGCGCAGTGGCTCCTGTGGACGCCCTTCGGAACCTGATCGCGGTCCAGTAGAACCCTGCGCGCTCGGTCGCAGTTGGGTGACCGAACGGTCATGACATGGACGACCACACGGTCGATTATCCAACGCAGACACAGGCGACGCGCAGTGGGCGCGCGCAAGGGAGCATCTGGCAATGAAGAACCCGAGGGCATTCGTAGCGATAGTCAGCATCGCGTTCGTTATCGCGATCGGGGCCATGGCAGGGAGCGCCGCAATCGCCGCGGGCCCACCGACGGTCATTCTCCGGACGGCGAGCAGCTTCGCTGTCCTTGCCGGAGCCGGGATCATGAACACTGGACCGAGCGTGATCAACGGGGACATCGGGTCTTTTGGTTCGACGACGGCGATCACCAACTTCCCGCCCGGAATCGTGAATGGGACGAACCACGCGGGTGACGGGGTCACGCAGGGAGCCAAGGCGCATCTCGTCACTGCCTACGGCCAAGCGGAGTCAAGCGGGCCGCCGACCGGCACGGTCAGCGCCGACCTCGGGGGCCAGAACCTCGTGGCGGGCGTATACAAGTCCACTTCCTCACTATCACTGACGGGACCGGTGCCGCTGACGCTTTCGGGCGGGCCGAGCGATGTCTGGATCTTCCAGGCCGTCTCGACGCTCATCACCGGCGTCGGAAGCAGTGTGGTCCTCACCGGCGGCGCGCAGTCCTGCAACATCTTCTGGCAGGTCGGCAGTTCCGCCACGATCGAAGTAGGGACAGACTTCATAGGCACGATCCTCGCGCTGACCTCGATCTCAGTAAAGACCGGCGCGACGATCGATGGCCGCGCCCTCGCACAAAATGGCGCGGTCACTCTAGACACCAACGTCATCACAAGGTCGACGTGCCGGACGGGGTCGACCTCACCGTCGCTGCCAGGGTTTACAGTCGCGCCTGGCACGGCGACACCCGTGCCGGCGCCTATCACCACGTTCACTCCGGCTCCTGTGGCTACAGCGACTCCAATCGGGACGGCCGCTTCAAGCGTCACGCCAACAACCGCACCCACAGCTGCGCCGGTAGCCGCTGTTCCGACCGTTAGGCCTGCGGCAGTCGCCGGAACGCAAAACCTGCCCGCGACGAGCACAGGCGACCCGTGGGGTCCACTCACGATGCTCGGCATTGCGCTGACCGGCATGGGAATCCTCCTGCTGGTGCGTAGACCGCTCGGGCACCTTTAGCGAGTCTCGCGCTGTCGACCGCCAGGCCAAGACCCGGCTCCGGGCACTTGGCTTGGCGGTCCTGCATGACGGTCCGGTCATGACCGGCCGCGATCCGTGGCTCACGATCGACCAATGACACCTACTCCCACCCAACCGACAAACACCACCACCCCGGCTCGCAGCTCGTCAAGCGTCAATGTCTCGGCCGGTCCCGCAAGAAGCTCTTCGATGTGGACAGCGAGCCGCGTCATCGCTCTCGTGTTCACGGTCATCGAGGTGCTGCTGCTCGTTCGATTCACGTTCAAGCTCCTTGGAGCGAACGCGGATCAGCCGTTCTCCTCCGCCATCTACGGGATCACCGAGCCGCTTGTCGCCCCGTTCCGCGGCATCTTCGCGCAACCCGCCGGCACACCGGTGGTCGAGATCGCCGCGCTTCTCTCGATCGTCTTCTTCGTTCTCGTCGCCGCTCTGATCGTCGCTCTGGTCCGCGCCTACACCGGCAGACGCGCTGAATCGACTCCGTGACGGGGGAGCGCAAATCCCCACGACCGCTAAACCAGCTCGGCGAGCCTGCGACGACGACCCAGACGAAACGACCGCCCGCCTCAGGGAGAAGGTCTCCAAGAACCACGGCGGCGCGAACCGTGAGCGGATTCAAGCGCAGATCTCGGAAGAACGAGCGCCTCAGGACTAGCCGGAGGGCTTTGGCACGGCCCCTGCGGTTACAACCCCCTTGTGCGGTAGGCCCCGCGTTACAAGCGCGGAACACCTCGGAAAGGGGGAAACAACATGGACCTCATCACCTGGATCATCTTTGGCGCGATCGTCGGTGTCATCGCGCGGTTCCTGATGCCTGGCCGGGACTCCATGGGCTGGATCGCGACCATCGTTCTCGGCATCGTCGGTTCATTCGTTGGTGGCTATCTCGCCCAGATCATCTTCCAAGGCAACGCCGCGCTACCTCCGCAGTCAGCCGGTTGGCTCGGCTCGATCATCGGCGCGATCATCGTCCTCGCGATCTACCGCTACACGCAAGGCCGACGGGTCACCGTCTAAAGAGCACGGGCTCGGTGGAGACCTTCGGGTCTCCGCCGGTCCGCGCCTTCGGTGTGACTTCCTAGAGATCCACCTTCGCCGTCGGGCTCAGGCGCAAACGGAACGGGTTCAGGTCACGAACGATCCCCAGGGACGTCAGCGCAAGACCCGCGAGAACCGCGCCGATCAAGGTGAGGTCCGAACTGAAGAGCTCAGTGATGGGTTCCACGTCCTGAGTGTGGATCGATCAACCCTGGCTGCTATGACGGAACGGTCATGTAACCGTGGCCTCGCCGCACTACTGTCGACGCATGCCAGACATTTGGTTCGTCGCAGGAATCGCGCTCGGCACGATCGTCACGGGCTTCTGCGCAATCGGGTCCTTCGATCGCGGCTCGGACAGCGTTCGCCGCCAATCTTGGAGTCGTGAGCACAACGCCCGACGGCGGGCGTTCGTCGCGTCTCGACACACTGGTCGCGCAATGCCTCAGTCCAAGGGAGCCCTTCCCAAAGCAAGCTGACCCCGATCTGACGCGCCGCCGGTCGTTGTCGCCTCTCGTTAGTACGGCCGTACCCCCTGTTCGTCCGGGACCCGAAGCCGCGCGCCGATTACGCCGTTAGTGAGGCATGGAAAGCACCGAGACCGCGCGTCCTCTGACATTCGAGGACCCCACTAAAGTCGAGGCCACCGTCGCGACTCTGCCTGCGCCAACAGTTGCGCCGGTCGGCGTCACAACCGATTCGCCGAACGATCACGGCTTGACCGCTCTCGTCAGCGCGTTGCAGGCGCGCGAGTTCGCACTGATCGACTCGACGATCGTGAAGGAATCCGCCGTGGAGCTCGTGGCCGCCGTGCGCGGTTGGTTCCAGGACCTTCACTTCGAGGACCTGCGCGAGGACACCGCGGGTGCAGCTCGATCCCTCCTTGGACGTTTCGATTTGTCGGCGCTGACATCGACGGTCGGAGGCGCCGCTCGCGGTTTGACGGCCGCGCGGCCCCCACGCGCGCCGGCTCCGGACGCGGCGATGCCGACTCACGTACGCAAGATTCGCGTCACGCCGACGGTCTCGGCGAAGCCGGCCGCGCCGCGCGCTCCACGTCGCCTCGGCGGCCGCGTGCGCTGGCGCCGCGTCGTGACACGAGGTCTTCTCGCCGGCGTGCTCGCGGCGACCTTGATCTCCTTGCCGCCGGAGCAATACGAGAACGTCGCGAATCAAGTTGGCCCAGTTATCGCCAACGTCGCGAATCAGGTCGGCCCGGCTATCGGCAACATCGCCAACGAGGTCGGACCGGCCATCGGCAAGGCCGCGAACGACGTGACCTCGGCGATCGGCGAAAAGCTCGCGGCAGCGCAGGCAGCTCCGACACTTGCTCGCGCGAGCTTTGAGGTTCCTCCGCTGAGCGCCTACGGCGCCACATTCGAAGCGCAGGCTCCGAACCCGACCGCGCGTCCCAATGCGACGGTCGAGTGGGTCGTTGCGCTTCGGAACACCGGCTCGGCCGGGTGGTACCGCGGGATCGATGGCGCGCAGGCGTCGCTCGCTCTCGCGGACGGGACCATGGCGGGAGTGCAGACGACGGAATACGTCGGACCGGGTCAGGTCGGTTGGTTCATCGTCCACTTTCCGGCGCCATCGCAGCCCGGTGTGTCCAAAATCGGCCTTCGTCCTCGGATCGACGGCCGCGGGTCGCTGCCGGACCTCGGCATCTACGCGACGGTCACGGTGTCGCCGAATCCATAGCTGGGAGTCAAGTAAAGGCCCCGACGGCACGCTGCGGTCGGGGCCTTTTTTCGTGCTGGACGTAGGCTATCGGCGGTAGTTCGGCGGGCGGTCGGGGAGGTGCTCGTGAGAGTTCATGACTGCAACTGGCAGATGCTCGAGGAATACCTCAAGCACGATGACCGGATCGTGCTGCCGATCGGATCCACCGAACAGCACGGCTACCTTTCTGTCGGGACCGACGCGATCCTCGCCGAGCGCGTTGCCGTCGAAGCGGCCGAACCGCTTGGGGTCCCAGTCCTGCCGGCCCTGCCGTTCGGCGTGACTCCGTACTTCGCCGCGTTTCCGGGCAGTCCGTCGCTCCGAACGAGCACGTACATCTCCGTCATTCGGGATCTGCTCGATTCGCTCTTCGGTCAGGGCTTCCGTCGCATCGCCGTGGTGAACGGGCACGGCGGCAACTCACCGGCGGCCGGTCTCCTTCGCGAGTGGATGACGGAGCCGCGGAAGGCACGGGTGCAGCTCCTCTTCCACGACTGGTGGAACGCCCCGCGCGTATGGGCGGTCGTGCAGCGCTACGAGAAGGACTCATCGCACGGCTCCTGGATGGAGAACTTCCCGTGGACGCGGCTCCCGGGCGTGAAGATGCCCGATGGGATCAAGCCGCTCATCCCACAGCGCGTCATCCGACAGGCTCCGCCGGCCGAGCTTCGTCGATTGACCGTCGACGGCAGCTTCGGAGGCTCCTATCAACGGTCGGACGAGGAAGTGCTCGAGGTCTGGCGCACGGGCGTGGCGGAGGTCCGAGACGTCATCGAGAACGGGTGGAGCAACGATGGGTGAGCTGAGCGGCAAGGTCGCGCTCGTCACGGGAACAGCGCACGGCATCGGTACCGCGATCGCGGATGGGCTGGGAGAGGACGGCGCGAAGGTCCATCGCGTCGACCGCGACACCGCCGACCTGACGGACCCGGCCCAGGTCGCGCAGCTGATCGCGCGCCTCGGGCGCATCGACATCCTCGTCAACAACGCCGGTGGTGTCGTCGGCCAAGTCGGTAAGCCGCTGGACCAGGTCAGCGACGAAGAGTGGCGCGCGATCGTCGACGCGAACCTGACCAGCGCATTCCTCTGCACTCGCGCCGTGATTCCGGGGATGAAGGCCGCGCGCGCGGGTGCGATCGTGAACATCTCGTCCGGCGCCGGGCGGAGCGTCAGCCTCACTGGAATTCAGGCGTACGCGAGCGCGAAAGCTGGCCAGATCGGGTTCACACGTCAGATGGCACACGAGCTCGGGCCCTTCGGCATCACCGTGAACTGCATCGCCCCCGGCTTCGTGCGGTCCAATCCGACGACCGAGAAGCAGTGGGAGAGCTATGGCGAGGAAGGCCAGCGGCGGCTCATCGAAGGGATCGCGCTGCGCCGGTTGGGTCGTGCCGAAGACATCGCGAACGGAGTGCGTTTCTTCGTCTCCTCGAGGGCGTCGTGGATCACGGGACAGGTGCTTTCGATCGACGGTGGCCGCTCGCTGTTCTGATCGTTTCTGGGTAGGTCTCCCAGTACCGGGCCCAAGCCTCCAGGCCCTCGTGCAGGCGGTTCACGCGGAAGAACTCGTTCGGCGAATGAAAGTCCTCGTCGGCTGTCGAGAATGAGAAGAACACGGTGTCGATGCCGAGCAACCGTTTGAAGAGCTCCGACACCGGCAGCGTCGACCCCATGCGAACCCGCAG
Source organism: Chloroflexota bacterium (assembly GCA_038040265.1). Classification (GTDB taxonomy): domain Bacteria; phylum Chloroflexota; class Limnocylindria; order P2-11E; family P2-11E; genus 3-1-20CM-2-70-9. The sequence continues at coordinate 169,737 of JBBPIP010000004.1, forward strand.
CGCCTTCTTGCCATAGACCTGCTCGAGCACGCGCTCCGCGGTCAGAAGGCCCAGATGATCGTCCGGGATGCGGTATGGCATCGCGGCGTGCCGCTCGCCGCCCGTCGAAAGGGTGACGCCTTGAGGCAGATGTCTTTCGAGATGCCGAACGATGAGGGAGCGGATCTTGTCCGGATGCTGATTGGGCACCAAACGGCAGCTGATCTTGGCGTGCGCCTCGTTCGGGGTCACCGTTTGGCTGCCCTGCCCCTGGTAGCCGCCCCACATCCCGTTGACCTCGAGCGTGGGGCGCGTCCATTGCCGCTCCAGGGTGCTGTACCCCGGCTCGCCGAATGCCGCAGGCACGCCGACCTCCTTCAGGAATCGCGCATCGTCGAACGGCAAATCGGCAATGGCCCGCCGTTCCTCTTCCGCGAGCGGCACGACGTCGTCGTAGAACCCATCGACCGCGATGCGGCCGTCCGGTCGGTGCAGGCTCGCGACAAGCTCGGCCATGGCGTGAAGCGCGTTCGCGATCGACCCGCCGTAGCGCCCCGAGTGAAGGTTCCTGTTCGCACCTTTGATCGTGAATTCCAACGCGACCACGCCGCGACTGCCGACCGTGATGGACGGCTCGTCGCTCCGCCACATCGCGCCGTCCGCCGATAGGACCGAGTCGGCTCGCAAGAGCGACGTGCTGGCAGCGAGGAACGGCTCGAGGTTGCGGCTGCCGATCTCCTCTTCGCCTTCAAAGACGAACTTCACGTTCAGGGGCAACGCGCCGGTCGTGGCGAAGAACGCCTGCGCGACCTTGATCGGGATGAGCATCGGACCCTTGTTGTCCGACACCCCGCGGCCGTACAGGCGCCCGCCGCGCACCTCGGGCTGAAATGGATCGCTCTGCCATCGGTCGAGTGGGTCGGGCGGCTGCACGTCGTAGTGGCCGTACACAAGCAGCGTTGGCGCGTCCGGCGCGCCGAGCCACTCGCCATAGATGACGGGATTGCCCGCCGTCGGGATGATGCGGACTTCGATGGGACCGGCGTCACGTATGTGGGTGACGACCCAGTCGGCGGCGCGCGTCATGTCCGCCCGGTACCGAGGGTCGGTGCTCACGCTCGGGATGCGGGCGAACTCGATGAGCTCCTCGAGGCTGCGGTCGTGGTGTGCCGACAGGTACTCGAGCGGGGTCACGTCCGTAGCGCGACGCGTAGCTCGTCGAGCGTCTCGTGGCTCTGCGGTCGACGGCCGTCTTCGACCTCGTGCATGAGCGCGATCAAACGCGACACGAGCGGTGTCGCGACGCCCGCTTCGGCGCCAAACGAAACGATCGGGCCAAGCTGGGCGTCGGTCTCCGTGCGGCGCTTGCGAACCGCGATGTCGCGCCAGATCCCGCTGTGAGTCTTTGCCGACTTGCGGTTGTGGGCGACCATCTCGTCGAGCGACCTTATGGCGACCGCCCGGTCGGCGTCGGGGGCGAACGCGGATGGATCGAATCCATTGAATCCTTCAGGCGTGATGCCTCGAGCCTGGGCCACGCGCATCACCTCGCGCGCGATGTCGATGTACACGTTGCGGTAGCTCGGGTCAGCGAGGGCGTCGGCTATGGAGTCGTTCGTCAGGGCGGTGGCGAACAATTGCGCTCCATAGCCCAATTTCCCCCACAGGTAGCCCCAGATGTTCGTGGTCACGATCGCGCGGTCGTCGAAGTCCAGAAACGCGCGCTGGAGCTCTTTGATGCGCGGCGTGAGCCGGCCATCGATCTCGCCGAGCACCACCGCGCCGCGCCCGGCGTACTGGATCACGCCGGGCTCGAGGTAGTCCGATCCGAAGTTGACGAAGCAGCCCATCGTCCGCGCGTCGCCGACGATCGCTTTAATGACGAGCTCATTCAGGCCGTTCTGCGCCGAAACGACGTAGCCGTCCGACCTCAGGTGCGGTGCCAGCTCGCGCGTTGCCGCATCGGTGTCCTGCGCTTTCACGGCGAGCACGACGTGCTCGAACTCGCCGCTCAGGCCGTCCGGGGTGAAGGCGGGCGTTCGCGACACGAACTGCGCAACAGGGCCCTCGATCCGTAGCCCCGAGCGGTTGATCGCGTCAACGTGCTCCTCCGCCCGATCCACGAACGTGACGTCGTGCTTCGCGCGCGCGAGATACGCACCGATCGTTCCGCCGATCGCGCCGGCGCCCCACACCAGGAACTTCATATGTGTCAGCCTCCTCGGTTTTCCGCGAGTCCGTCGCTGATCAAGCTGAGCGCGACGCCGACGACGAGGAGCGCCAGGCCCGGCAGGGTCGTCATCCACCACGCGAGCAACAGGAACTGGCGCCCCTCGGCGATCATCGCGCCCCACTCCGGCGTGGGGGGCTGCGGGCCCAGGCCGAGGAAGCTGAGCGTCGCCCCGGTCAGGATCGCAAGCACCATTCCCGTGAACACGTAGATGAGCGCCGGCGCGATCACGTTCGGCAGGATGTGGCGAAGCATGATCCGCCCAGAGGAGCAGCCGATCGTGCGCGCGGCCAGGACGTACTCGAGATGCCGCGTCGCGAGCGTTTCGCCGCGCGTGATGCGCGCGTATGGGATCCAGCCGACGACGCCGACGGCGATGTAGAGGTTGGTGAGCCCCGGACCGAGGATGCTCATGATCGCGATCACCAGGATCAGGAACGGGAAGGCCATCAGGACGTCCACGACGCGCATGAGGAGCGTGTCGAGCGTGCCGCCCAGGTACCCCGTCGCGATGCCCATCAGGCCACCGAAGATGAACGGGAACAGCACGGAGACGAGACCGATCTGCAGATCGAGCCGTGTGCTGAACGCGATCCGGCTCCAGATGTCGCGCCCGAAGTTGTCGGTCCCGAGGATGTGACCCGGGCTGAACGGCGGTAGGAACGCCTCGGCGAACCGCTGCTCGATCGGGTCGTATGGGGTGAGCAGCGGCGCGGCGATCGCCACGAGCACGACAACGCCGAGGAGCACTAGGCCGATGAGAAGCGTCGAGTTGAGCCGGATCTCCCGCGCCCGCGTGGCGAGCGTGAGCTGCGCCACCGGCATGGGCCGCACGCCGAGCGTCTTCTCAGTCATACGTGACCCTCGGATCGAGGACCGAGTAGGACAGGTCGACGATGAGATTGACGACGATCACCAGCACCGCACTGACCACGGTGATGGCCTGCACGACCGGATAGTCGCGCGCCGTGATCGACTGGATCAGGAGCTGCCCCGTCCCGGGGAGGGCGAACACGGTTTCGATGACGATGGCGCCTCCCACCAGGAACCCGAACTGCAGGCCGAAGATGGTCACGGTCGACAGCAGCGCGTTCCGGAGCACGTGGCGCAGGAGCACCAGAGACTCGGACAGTCCCTTCGCGTGCGCGGTGCGCACGTAGTCCGACCGCATCGTCTGGATGATCTGGCCCCGCAGGTTGCGGATGAGCACGGCCGAGAGCTGCAGCGCAAGGGTCAGCGCCGGGAGGAACAGGTACCAGACGTGCTGGGCCAGCGTCTCCCCATATCCCGCGACTGGGAACCAGTGCAGGGTGAGCCCGAAGAGAAGGATCAGGAGGATGCCGAACCAGAAGTTGGGCGTGGTGAGCGCGAACAGGAACCCGATCCGGATCAGCTGGTCGGGCCAGCGGCCCTTGTTGATGGCGGCGAGGATCCCGAACGTGAGGGTGATGACTGCGGCGAGAGCCATGGCGTAGCCGGCCAGTGCGAGTGTCACCGGCACCCGTGTCAGCACGAGGTCACCGACGGGTTGCCGATAAAGCAGCGACTGGCCCATGTCACCCCGGACGAACCCCGACACGAACATCCAGTACTGCTCGAGCACGGGTCTGTTCAGACCGAGCTGCTCGCGAAGCGCCGCCGCCTTCTGGTCCGTTGCGCGATCGCCGAGGATGAGGAACGCGGGATCGCCTGGCAGGATCCGCACCATGCCGAAGATGACGACGGTGACTCCGAACAGGACGAAGACCATCAGGACGAGACGTCGGCGGATGTAGGCGGCGCGACCCATATCAGTCGGTCATCAATAAATCAGGCAGCCGGATGGCTGATGGCCCGGTGTGGGTCATCAGCCATCCGCTATCAGCTACTTGTTGATCTTCACGTCTTCGAATCGGTAGTAGGACAGTCCGTCGATGAAGAATCCGTCGATGTTGTTCCGCCAGCCGGCCGTCGCGCCGAGGTGTGCGATGAAGTCAAGCGGCGCGGCGTCCATGTAGATCTTCTGGATCTCGGAGTACAGCGCCTCACGCTTCTTCGCGTCCTGCTCGAGGTCGGCCTTGGTGATCTTGTCGTTCAGGTCTGGATTGTTGTAGCGAGTCCAATACGCGAACGGGCTCGCGCCCCCGCGCATGGCGTAGTTCACGATCTCGGTCGGGTCGTTCATGTCATTTGTCCATTGCCTCGGCACGGACATGTAGTTGCCCTCGCGGTAGTTCGTGCGGACGACGGCGTTATCGAGTGTCTGGATGTCGACCGTCACGCCGATCTTCGCCCACGCTTCCTTCAGGATGACAGCCGTATTTGCGTAGTTGGTATTGCCGGACTGCACCTGCATGTCCATCTTGAATCCACCAGCACCGGACGATTGCGCCATCAGCGCCTTGGCCTTCTCGAGGTCGTAGGGATATCCGGTCAGGGTCTTGTCGTAGTAGGTGCCCTTCGGGATCGGCGCGTTCATGACGCTCGCCTGACCGAAGTACACGTTCTTGATGATCGCTTCCTTGTCCGTCGCGTAGTTCAGTGCCTGCCGCACCTTGACGTCGTTGAGCGGAGGCTTCGAGTTGTTGAGCATGATGAACGCGGTCTGCTGGATCGTGAAGGTCTGCGCCTTCACGCCCCCGTTTCCGTTCAGGGCGGTGATCTGGCTGAAGGGCACGAAGTCGATCACGTCGGTCTCTCCGCCCTGCAGCTTCAACACGCGCGTGTTGTCGTCGGGGATGTATTCGATGCGCACTTCGTCCACTGAAGGCGCCGTCCTCCAGTAGTTCGTGTTCCGCTTCAGGACGATCGGGTCACCCTTCTTCCAGCCCTCGCTGTAGTAGGCGCCCGTTCCTTTGGTCTTCCACGCCAGGGTGTTGTCGTAGTCCTTCGCGTCGGTGGCCTTCGCCATGTCGGCGGGAAGGACGCCGCTCGAGAACATCGCAAGCACCGAGAGAAGCGGCGCGTATGGCTGCGACAACGTGATCTTGACGGTCTTGTCGTCGGGCGCGGTGACCTCTTTGATCGCTGCGTAGACGTCTTTCCACGCACTCTTCTCACCCGCGCGGGCGACGTCGAGCGAGGCTTTCACGTCGCTGCCCTTCATCGCCGAGCCGTCGGAGAACTTGAGGTTGTTGGCGAGCGTGAAGGTCCAGGTCAGCCCATCAGCGGACGGTTCCCACTTTGTCGCGAGACCCGCCTCGACGCCGAGGCCGTCCTTGGTCGTGCGCAGAAGCGTGTCGTAGACGTTGACCGAGATGAACAGCGCCGGGTTGTCGTCGATCTGCCAAGGAACGAATGGGCTGAACGGCTCGGCGTTTCGCGCCATTCTCAGGACTTTCGACGCGGGGCTCGCACCTGGAGTCGGGGATCCCGTACCCGTCGTGGTCGGAGCGCAGGCGCTCAGGAGCAGCCCCGTGATGGCTGCGGCTATGACCGGCCATCGTGCCTTCTGTAAGAACATCAAAACCTCTCCCTCCAACAAGCTGATGCGGATGATCGTGTTGAGTTCGCGTCGGCCTCCCCCCGCGCGTGTGCTTGCGCCGGCTGGCGCGAGTGTTCGCATTATGTTCCGTTCCGCGGGTCTCCTGGCCTCTATACCGCGTACTTCAAACTCTTGTTCGGCGTTAAGTCCAGGGCTAAGGTGGGGGACCGAGGAGGTGCGCCCGTGACCCTGAGGCTCCTCTCGAGGATCAAGGCTCTCTTCGAGCCGAAACCGGCTCCGACCGGTACGGAGCAGGCGCAGCAGCAATTTCCGGAGCCGATCGCCGCCCCCGAGCCGACGCCAGCCGTGGAGGCTCCGACGCTGGTGGCGGAAGCTCCGACCCTCGTCAGAGAGGCCCCCGCCGTGGTCGAGGAGGCTCAGCCCGTCCTCGAGGAGGCCCCACTCCTTGAAGTTGAAGAGGCCCCGCCTGTCGTCGAAGAGTCCCCGACCGTGGCCGAAGAAGCCCCGCCGGCGCTCATCGGACCCCCGGTGGTCGCCCCGGCCGGCGGCGTCACGCTGCGACTCGAGAGCGAGCGCGGGCCCCGATCCACCTTCGAGGTCTCCAAATCCGGTGCGACCATCGGTCGCGGACCCGAGAGCACGATCCAGCTCGCGGACCTTTCCGTGTCGCGCAAGCACGCGAAGATCGCCTACAAGCAGGGCGCGTACTGGCTCAGCGACCTTGGGAGCATGGGCGGAACCTGGATTGACGGAGCCAAGCTCGCCGCACCACGTCGCGTCGAAACGGGTCAGACCATCGACATCGGTCTCTGCCGTTTGACGGTCGTCGCCGCCGCCGAGGGCGAAAAGACTGGAGCCGCCAAGGGGCCATCGAACGCGGCCTAGGGTCGCCGTGTGCGGCATCCACATCGAGTCGAGCACCTTCTCGCCCCACCGCAGCGGATCCGCCGACTTCGAGGTGGTCCGCGGCGATGATCTCCTCGGCTTTGATCGATTCGTAGGGCGGAGCGGTCGAGCGCGATTTCTGGCGGCGCCCGACTTGGGGCCGGAGATATTGACGCGGTAGGTCAGCTCCCGAGGAGCTGCGGCTCGTTCTCCCACTCGCGTTCCGCTTCATGCTCGGCCAGGTCGGCATCCGCTCGTTTCGCGCTCTCCCGACCGGCTGACCGCGAGATGAGCCGGCTGACGAACCTGCCGAGCACGCTCGCGAGCTCCTCGTCCGCCTCGGCGTAACGCCCCTGGGCGCGTCCCAAGACGAGGACACCGATGCTGCGGGCCCTATCCGCGAGCGGTACGACGATGACCTCTCTCGTCTCGGCCGAGACCCACGGTCGGAGCGCGCCCTGTCCTATCCGGACGAGCCTCTGCTGGTGGAGTGCCTCGGCGAGCGCGTCATGGTCGGAAGGTCGCATGTGCTCGAAACGGAGGGTCTCGTTCGGCCTGGCGGCGCTGAGCTCCAGAGCGCCTTCCGGGTCGAGCAACCAGATCTGCGCGAGGTCGTGATCGAGCGCGCTGGTGAGGAGTGCGGTCACGTCCTGGAGCGTTTCCAGGAGGTGCTCGCCGAAAAGCGCGAGCCGCGCGAGCTCGTAGAGCGCGAAAGCCTGCCGCCGATGCGCCTCGTCGCGGCGCGCCAGCATCTCGCGAGCAAGCTCCAGCGAGACGAGGTCGGATACTCCCGACGCGATCAGCGCATCAGCCGCGGCGAACGATCGTCCGACGCGTAGCGCGATGAGAACGCCGCTCACGTTTTCCGTCGACACGAGCGGAGCGACCATGGCAGACCCGGCGGTGCGGTCATCGGCCAGCCGAACCGTCGTTTGCGCTTGGACAGTCGCGCCGGTTCGTCGCGTCTCGTCGATCGCCGACTGGATCGCGGCATCGCCGATCGCATCCGGGGTGATGTTGTGCGCGTAGCGCGTGCGCTCCGGCCCATCGACGAGGAACGTCACACCGTCGTATTGCCCGAGCGTCGCAAGCGCAGCGAGTCGTATGGCCCACTCGTCGCTGTCGGTGACGATCTGGCGTTTCGCAACGATCGTCGGTGTGAGCAAACGGCTGACGATCGACGGCATCGCCGATTCCTGTCGAACGATGCGGTCAGCAGCGGCGCGGAACGACTTGGCCGCCCTTGGCTCCCTGATCGCACTCACCTCGACTTTGTTGCGCGCGAGATGTACCGACGCGTGCTGGGGAACATCAGCATCGGGGCGCGTGGGGTCGCTCGTCAAACGCCGGTTGTGTCTCTGCATCGTCTTTGCGCGCCGTTTGATTCCAGCGGCACGCCGGGTGCGATGAAAATGCGGTTGATGCCACGAACAACGCTCTTCACGCTCGCGCCGTTCGCACTTGTCGTTGCGCTTGCCGCGGGGATTGCGCTCGCGGGATTCATCGCGAGCCCGCAAGTGCCTGCCGCTTCGACATCGACGAACAGACCCGAGCCGGCCGCGACGGCGGACCAAACCGCGGTCGCCGCATCGGCAACTCCCGAGGCGACAGCGTCGGCAAGCTCGGCGGCGTCGACGCCGGCAGCGACCAACGCGACACGCTCGAACGACGCCGCGGCGATGCTGCGCGCGCACAACGAACTCCGGGCCGCGGTGGGCGCGCCGGCCGTGCGTTCCGACGACCGCGTGACCGCGGCCGCGCAGCACCACGCCGAGTACCTCGCCCAGGCGGGCGCGGTCGGACATGACGAAACGCCGGGAGCCCCTGGATTCACCGGTGTTTCCGTCCAGGAGCGGCTCGCGGCCCAGGGCTACACGGACGCGACGGCGAGCGAGGTGGCCGCGTCATCGGATTCCGGGACGGAGGACGTGCGCTTCCTGTGGGATCTTCCGTATCACCGCCTCGGGCTCATGCACCCGCATGCGATCGTCGCGGGCTGGGGCCACGCCGAGATCGGCGGGCATACCGCGACCGTCGGAGTCATCGTGTTCGACTTCGCCGCGGCCACGCCCGAGCGCGTGCTCTCGCCAACTGTCGGACAGCGCGTGGCTGCTTCGTGGGCTGGAAACGAGTCTCCCGACGCGTTGCCGGCCGGCGCCGCGCGACCGGTGGGATATCCGGTGATGGTCGTGTATTCGCGTGCCCGCCCCGTCGATCTGAAGAGCGCGAAGCTGAGCGACGCGAGCGGCCGGGAGGTCGCGATCACGGTCGTGACGCAGATCTACGAGCGGGATTACGCGGCGATCGTGCCGGTGGCGCCGCTCGCGTCAGGAGCGCGTTATCGGGTGCGCCTCGAGCTCTCGGTCGCGGGGACGGATGTCGTCGATGAGTGGGAGTTCGAGACCGAGCGCTAGCGCGCCGGGAGCGTTGCGGGACGTCCGATGAACGGCAGCTTTTCCCCGATCGTGAGCACGACGGGAACGATCCGACTCTGCAGGAGCTCGGGCCGGACCTTCTGCTCGTAGAAGCCGAGCGCCGCGTCGGCCTGCGAGATCTGATCGCCCGACACCGCACCCTTCGAGGCGCTCTCGAGCAGGGCCTGCAGCATGGTCGGACTGGCGAAAACGGAAAGGGTCGGATTCGCCTTGGCCAGCACCTGAAGCGCGGCGATCTCCTGAGTTCCGATCGCCGCCTTCCCGTGAATTGGGTCGAGCCATGCGTCCACGGTCAGCGTTCCGAGCAAGGCGACGTAAAGCGCAACCGCGGCCGTTGCCATGCCGATCGGGATGCCGAGCACCTTGTCGACTTTCTTTAGAAGACCGAAACGGTGGATGAGGCCGACCAGGAACATTCCGACGCGGGTGAACAGCATCGCGCTCACGCCGAGCGCGATCGCGCCGGCCCCAAGTCCCGCTGTGCCGGACGGAATCGACCCGCTGAATGGGCCGGCGAAGAGGAGCGCGATCCCGAAGAGCGCGCCACCGACAGCGACGAGGGGGAGCACGAACCCTCTGGAGAACCCGATGAGGGCGCCTAGGAGGATGAAGGCCACGATCACGATGTCTGCCACGGTCGAAGTCTAGGCTGCCGAGCGAGCGCTCAGGCTCCGGATAGGTCCTTGACCACCGGAGCAAGCTCCTCGGCGTGCGGCCCGCGCAGGCAGAAGTACGAGATGCCTGTCTCGCGCCGCACTCGAATGATGTGCTCGCGGACCGAATCGAGCGTCCCGATCCCCCGATAGATCGACGATCCGACAACCGCGGGGTCCACCTTCGCCTTCTCGGCGAGCTCGGCCACCGTCTTTTCCCGATCGTCGGTGAGAACGACGTCGAGGAAGCAGCTGAGCTCGATGTCACCGAAGCGCGAGCCGGCGGCCCGCCGAACGATGTCGATCTGCCTGCGCACGCCCGCGGCCGTTACATCGCCCGGCGCGGACGGTTTGACTCCCGCGGCCGGCGGGATGATCGCGACGATCTCCGCCTCGCGGCCGGCGAGCTCCAGGATCTGCGGACCGCCTGCCGCGATCAGGATCGGAGGCCGCGGCTGTTGCACCGTCTTCGGCCGGCACTCAGATTTGATGGTCCGGTAGTAGGTGCCCTCGAAGCTCACCTCGTCCTCGGTGAGCAGGCGCTTCATGAGCGTGACTGCCTCGGCGAGGCGGGCGACGCGGACCCGGCCGCGATCGAACGGGATTCCCGTGCCCTGGTAGTCGCGATCGAACCAGCCCGCGCCGAGCCCGATCTCGACGCGGCCGTTCGAGATCACGTCCAGCGTCGCGAACTCGCGCGCGAGGACCACCGGGTTGCGGAAGTCGTTGTCGAGGACGAGGTTGCCGAGGCGGAGCCGGGTCGTCACTGCGGCCGCGGCGCCGAGCGCGGGCATGTTGCTCCACGCGCCGCCGACCATGTGATCGGGCATGGAGAGCGTCGCGTAGCCGATCGCCTCCAGGCGCTTCGCGCGAGCCACCCACTCCTCGCCCGTCGGCTGGCCGCCGCTCTGCGTCGAGAATCGGATCTTTCGTTCCATCCGTCTGGTGTCCTTCCCTAAGCGGGCGGTGCAGGCGTGGGTACGGTCGCTTCGCCCTCCTGGCCGAGACGTCGCCGCGCGGTCTCGTGGCGTCCGGTTGCGGGCACGTGCTCGCCGGCCCGCGCCAAGCCGAAGCGCGGCATGTTGTTGTAGACGGACTCGTACCGGCCGGCCTCGACGAGATAGGTCTCGTGCCAGATCCCGACCGAGCCGTCCGTCCCGATGGCGCGATTGAAGCGCCGCCAGGCCTCGAGGTGTGGATCACCCGGGTCGCGCGAGAAACGGTCGAGGTCCTCGAAGCTGCGCCAGTACTGGACCAGCGCCGCGCCCGGCCAGTACACGAACGTCTCGGCCGCGAGAAATCCCTTTCCCGGATCCCGATACAGGCTTTCTACCATCGGCTGCATCGCGCTCGCGACCGGCCACCACTTGCGGAACGCGAAGAACTGGTTCACGCGGAAACCGATGATGAAAACGACGAACGGGCCCTCGACCGCCGCGGTGAATCGTCCTGGGATCACTGCGCCCATCTCGAACCTCCCCTTCCCGAACGCGCTATTACGTTGACATGAACTCCGCAAGAAGTCTGTGGAAGTGATGCACGCCGGCCTCACGGGTGGGTGAGTAGCGACCGCGGTCATAGAGCCGCGAGCGAACCCCACGCTGCACCGACTCGACGATCGCTTCGTCCTCGCGCTCGACCCGATCCAGTCCCGCACCGGCGCCGGCGTCACGCTTGGTCGCGTCCCACACGAACGGGATGAACGAGACGCGCGTGCGATCCACAGCGAGCGGAGTCACGACGTTGACCGACACGCCCCACGGGTACACGTTGAACATCGTCGTCGGGAAGAGCCAGAAGTAGTACGCGGCGACGGCGCGTCCGTGATCGCGGTGCTTCGGAGGGAGCGAGAACGCCGGCTCGCCCGGCTTCGCGATGCCGAGCTGCAGTACCGAGAAGCGCTCGAGCTCCACGGCGTACTCGCCGTAGTCGAGCGTCGTCGCGAGGCTCGAGTGCACGTACGGGATGTGGAAGCCCTCGAGATAGTTGTCGAGGTAGAGGGCCCAGTTCGCGTTCACGAAATAGTCCCGCACACCCGCCGCGTCGAACGCGAGCTCGTGGAACGGAAGCCCTTCGAGGCGCGCGCGCATGGGCGCCACGAGATCGTCGAACGGCATCGCGGGCGCGAGCGCGACCAAAAGGAATCGCGTCCAGGTGCCGAGCGCGACGCGCGTGAGGTCGTCGGACGGCGACGGGAAGTTCGCAGTTCCCTCGAATTCAGGCATCGACTGGAAGCGTCCGTCGAGCGCGAAGCGTCGCCCGTGGTACCGGCAGCGCAGCTGCTGCTCGGGGCCCGCGCCTTCGACGACGAGCGTGCCGCGATGCGTGCACACGTTCGAGAGACAGTGGAGTTCGTCCTTCTGATCGCGGGTTAGCAGGAGCGGTTCGTCGAGCGCGCCCGGCAGCAGCGTGAACGGGTACACCTGCCCGACGACCTTGACGAGGTCGTCGTGCCCCGCGTACTGCCATGTCCGCGCGAACAGACGCTCGCGCTGGAGGCGGAAGATCCCCGGATCGGAGTAGACGCGCGCGGGAAGCGTTCGCGCGACGCGGATATCGGGGTTTATGTCGAAGGGCGCATCGGCCATCGCGGCCGATGCTAGCTACCGGCCGAGGCCACCTTCGCGAGTGTCGTCACGAGCTCGAGCTGGTCCCGCAGGTCGCGGGTGATCAGGAAGTTATCGCGGACGTGCTCGCGCCCGGCCAGGGCCATGCGCTTACGAAGCGCCGGATCGCGCAGCAGATCGAGACAGCGAGCGGCGCACTCTTCGGGGCTCGAGACCAGATATCCCGAGACCCCGTCCTGGATCTGGATGACGATGCCGCCGACCTTTCCGGCGACCACCGGGATGCCCTTCCACAGCCCTTCCGCGACGACGAGGCCGAATCCTTCGCGAAGCGACTTCTGAACGACGACCGTCGACGCGCGCTGGAACGCGTTGACCTCGCGGTCCTTGACGCCGTCGAGATTCGTGAAGAGGAAGACGTCCGCGTCGCCGCCCGCATGCTTCTTCGTTCGATCGAAGTACTCCTGACCCTCGGGATCGTCGTCGGCAAGCGACCCGATCATGACGAGCTGTATGCCCGGAACTTCTTTCTTCACGAGGCGATACGCGTCGATCACCCCGAGCGGGTCCTTCCACGGATCAAAGCGCGAGACCTGAAGGAGGATCGGCCGACCAGGATCGACTTTGAACCGGCGCACGACCTCGCGGGCCTCGTCGATCGGCATTTCGCGGTTCTTCTCGGAGAAGGGATCGATCGTCGGCGCCTGAATGAGGACCTTCTGCTTCAGATCCGGTCGGACGAACTGCGGCATCGTCCAGATCGAGGCGTCGTGCTCCTCGACGAACGGTCGTAGGAACGACCACACCGGCTGGTGCGCGTTCGTGAGATCGATGTGGCAGCGCCAAACCCACCCGGCGCGGTCAGGATCCTTCGCGAAGTGACGCAGCGCGACCGCCTGCGGGTCGTGCGCTAGGACCACGTCGGCGTCCGTGAGCTGTGCGGCGTTCTCGCGCGCGACATCGAGGAAGAGCTTCTTCTCGGCGTCCGAGAGGTCGAGCGTCATCCCCTGGAGCGCGTTGTGAATCTTCTTGGTGATGTCGTAGAAGGCGGGCGGCGCGTCGAGGACGGCCCAGTGCGCGTCGACGCCCGCATCGCGGAGGAGTGGGACGAGGTTCTGCAGAATCTCGGCGACCCCGCCGCCGTACGCGGTCGCGTTGATGTGCAGCATGCTGCGGCCCTTCGCCGCTTTCGCGAGGGTGCGTAGGTGCTCGTACCGCTTCTCGCCGATCACCTCCGCGTAGTCGGCGAGCTCCTTCTTGGCGGTGATCGGTACTTCGTGCAATTACTTGATCGAGCCGGCGAGGAGGCCTTGCACGAAGTAGCGCTGCAGGCTGAAGAAGACGATCAGCGGGACGATCATCAGGAGGAACGCGCCCGCGGCCAGCAGGTGCCACTCGGTGCCGTACTGGCTGAGCAGGCTCTGGATCGCGCGCGTCATCGGGTACTTGGTCGAGTCCTGCACGAAGACGAGGGCCATGAGCAGGTCGTTCCAGACCCAGAGGAACTGGAAGATCCCGTACGCCGCGATCGCCGGGACCGACACGGGTACGACGATCATCCGGAAGATCCGCACATCCGACGCGCCGTCGATGCGCGCCGCTTCGATCATGTCGGGCGGCAGCGTGATGAAGAAGTTGCGCAGCAGGAAGATCCCAAAGGGCAGCGCGAAGGCCGTGTGCGCGAGCCATACCGCGCCGTAGCCGCGCAAGAGCTGGAGGTCAGGTAGCAATTCGCGCATGCCGGTGAGCACCGGGATGAACGCGACCTGCACGGGAATCATGAGGAGCCCCACCACGATGAGGAAGAGGGTGTCCCGGAATGGGAATTTCATCCACGAGAAGGCGTACGCGGCCATGGCGCAGATCGCGAGCGGGAGCAGTGTCGAGGGGACCGCGATGAAGACCGTGTTCAGGAACGCCTGAAGCATCCCTTGCGCCTGGAGGACCTGGCTGTAGTTCTCGAGGGTGAGGTGCAGGTTGAAGATGTCCCACCAACCCGTCGACTGGATGTCCGCGCGCGGCCGGAAGGACGTCACGAGCAGCCCGAGCGTCGGCACCAGCCAGATGAGCCCGATGAGGGCGAGGAAGACGTGGATCGCGGTGCGGTTCAGGGCCGCGACCGCGCGTCCGGCCGGGGTCCGCGGGCGCGACCCAGCCATCCCTTCGGCGAGGACGGTCATGTGACCGACCCGGCGCGGAAGCGCCGCACGTTGAAGATCATGACCGGGGTCAGCAGGACGAGCATGACGACCGCGACGGCGGCCCCGTAGCCCCACTGTCCCGCTCCGAACGCCTGTTGGTACATCGTGAACGCGATCACCTGACTGGCGGTGCCAGGTCCGCCGCCGGTCATCACGAAGATGAGGTCGAAGAGCTTGATGACGTTGACGACGAGCGTGACCGCGAGGACCGACACCGGCAGGCTCACCATCGGCAGGATCATCCGGAAGAAGATCTGCCGCTCGTTCGCGCCTTCCACCCGTGCTGACTCGATGACCTCTGCCGGGATGCTCTTCACCGCAGCCGAGAGGATCACCGTTGCGAATCCGACCGAACCCCAGATCCCGACGGCGATCAACGCGAAGTTGACGATCCCCTGGTCGCCCAGCCAGGCGACCGGAGCGATCCCCACGCCGCCGAGGATCGCGTTGAGCAGGCCGATGTTGTCCGGCGAATAGACGAATTTCCAGATGACGGCGAGCGCCGTTGCCGAGATCGCCATGGGAATGAAGACGATCGCCTTGAGCACAGCCTCGTATCGCACTCGAGCCGCGACCACCGCGAGGATGAGCCCGAAGAAGATGACGATGCTGACGTACAAGACGAGCCACAGGACGTTGTTCCAGAGCGCGCCTGAGGGCGGGAACGTCGAGAAGTTGAGGAAATCCGGATCTGCGAAAAGTCGGGCGTAGTTATCGAGGCCGACCCACTCGTTGAAGATCCCGTTACGGCCACGGTTGAAGCTGAGGAGCACCGTATAGATCGCTGGATATATGAGGAAGACGAGGAGCAAGACACCGGCGGGGGCGAGGAAGAGGATCGTCGTGCCCCACTTCGGCTTCTCCGGGCCACGCGCGGCGCGCGCAGCCGTCAGACCCGCTCGTGCGGGGAATTCGCCAGCTGGTGCTAGTGGTGTTGGCGCGAGCCCCATCTGTCTCCGTTCGTTAAGGAGCGGGCGGGCTTCGTCGCCCGCCCGCTCCGTGGATTCAGTCCGAGCGGGTCCTTACTTTTCCGCTTTCCACTTGGTCTGCATCTGCGTTTCGAACGCTGCCCAGTCGACGGTCTTGTTCTGGATCGCGGTCTGGAGGGCCGCGCCGAGCTGGTCTCCGCCGCCAGAAGGCAGCAGGTCTGAGCCGTCGAAACGCACGGCACTGGCGTTTGCGACCTGTGCCGCCTCGCGCTTCGCGAGATCGTTCGGGTACGCGCTCGCGGGAACGGACTTGATGGGCGAGATGATCGCGCCGGTGCCAGCCCACACGGCCCCCGAGTCAGCGGTGGTCATGTAGTTGAGGAATTCCTTGACCCCCGGCTTGGTCGTGAATGCGGCGATGACGTCGCCGCCGATGGTCACTGCCTTGCCGCTGCCGACGGCCGGAAAGTCGAACCAGTCGATCGACTCGCCGACCTTGAGAGCGGTGTTCGTCTGCTTCGTCGCGATGTCGCCGACGAAACCACCCTCGTAGTACATCGCGGCCGTTCCATTCGCCGCGAAAGCCTGGCCGATCCCGTCGGTGAAGCTACGTCCGAGCGCGGCGGTGATGCCGCCCGCGACGAAGTCTTCCTTGATCGCTTGCTTCATCGTGTCCACCGCTGTCGCGACGGATGCGTCGGTCCAGGCCAGCTTTCCGCTGAAGAGCTGGTCGTACTTCTCGGGTCCGGCCTGTTTCGCGTAGATGTTCTCGAACCAGTCGGTGAGAGTCCAGGAGTCACTCGCGCCGAGGCCCATAGGCGGGATGCCTTTCGCCTTGATGTCGCCAAGCAGCTTCACAAAGCCGGTGAAGTCTGTCGCCGGCGAAACGCCGGCCGTCTTGAATCGGTCTGGCCGATACCACATGGTGCTCTTGCTGTTGAACTTCACCATGATTCCGTACTGGGTTCCGTCGACCTGACCGATCTCGAGAATTCCCGGTGGGTAGTTTCCCTTGATCGCGTTCAGGTCGATGCCGAGGTCGGAGATCTTCTTCAGAGAGTTCTGTCGCGCGAATTGCCGGAGGAACCCGATCCCCGGGATGATCGCGACATCCGGCGGGTTGCCGCCGGAGATTCGTGTCTGAAGGATCGTCGAGTAGTTCGTCCGCTGCGACTCGAAGTTCGCGGTCACGCCCGTCTTCGTCTTGAAGGCGTCGAGCACCTTTTGGAAGGCCTCCTGCTCGCTGCCGCCCCAGAGCGACATGACGGTGATCGTGGTGCCGGGTGCCAACGTCCCTGACGACGCCCCTGGCGTCGCTGTCCCAGAACACGCGGTCATAACGAGTAGCGCAACGAGCGCGACGATGGCGATTGGCCTCGTGGATCGCACCATGACACACCTCCCCGTGAGGACACCTACAGTACCGCTCCCGCCCGGTGGTGGCTGGGGAGCGAGGTCGCTGGCTAGGACCAGCGCCCTGGGGGACAGTACGTAACGATGGGGACCTTCGTTCTCGCGCTGCACTCGCATCTGCCCTATTGCCGCGGTGCGGGGCGCTGGCCGCATGGCGAGGAGTGGATCCACGAAGCCGTGCTCGGCACGTACCTCCCGTTGCTCGTGCTCCTTCACGATCTTCGCGACGCGGGCGTGCCGTTCCGCATCGTTATCGGGCTGACCCCGATCCTCATCGAGCAGCTCGCCGACCGTGACATCAATGTCCGCACTCTCGAGTACATCGACGATCAGGTGCTACGTGCCGAGAGGGATCTTCGGCGGTTCACCGATGCGCCGGATCAGGGCCGCGCCGAGATCGCCAACTTCTATGTCGGCTCGTACCGCCGTCTCCGCGTGGCGTACCGAGAGCGCTTCGGTCGCGACCTCGTTGTTGCGTTCGCCGACCTCGCGAAGAGTGGACACGTCGAAATCCTCACCTCCGCCGCGACGCACGGCTACCTCCCGCTCCTCGATCGCCCATCGGTCGAAGCGCAGCTGCGCATCGGCCGCCGCTCGTCGCGCCGTTTGACCGGGCTCGATCCCACAGGGATCTGGTTACCCGAGTGCGCGTACGCGCCCGGACTCGAGAAGGCGCTCGCGGCACACGGCATCACGCACTTCTTCACCGACGCCGCTTTACTGCCGGGACACGCGCGTCCCGCCGGCGATATGCGGCGCCGTCGCGGGCAGAGCGAGCTCGGCCGATGGGCACCGCACGAGGAGCGCGTTCAGGTGATGACCGACTCCAACGCGTCGAGCGACGTCGATCTCCTGCGTCCGTACTACGTGGGCGATTCGGATGTGGTCGCGATCGCGCGGCATGACCGCGTCTCGAGCCAGGTCTGGTCCGCGTTCACGGGCTATCCCGGCGACGGGCAGTACCGCGAGTTCCATCGCAAGGACACGATCAGCGGGCTGCGGTACTGGCGCGTGACGTCGGTGCATAAAGGACTCGGAGAAAAAGAGGAGTACTCACCGAACCGCGCGGCGGAGAGAGCGCGCGAGCATGCCAACCATTTCGTGCAGGTCGTCCGGCAGGAGTTGTCCGGTCGGAGCTCGGACGGCCGCGACCCGATGCTCGCGGTGACCTTCGACAGCGAGCTCTTTGGTCACTGGTGGTTCGAAGGCGTGGATTGGCTCGGACTCGTCCTTCGCGAGCTGACCGACTCCGGCGTGCGCGTTGCCACGGCCGCGGAGTACCTCGACCGCGAGCCACCGAAGGAGCGCATCGCGCTCTCCGAAGGATCGTGGGGAAAGAACAACGATCACTCGACGTGGCTGAACGAGGGCACGGCGTGGATGTGGGACGAGCTCAAGCGTCTCGCGAGCGAGATGGACGCCCTTCGTGCCTTGCCGCCTCGTGGGGCTTTTCGCGAGCGCGCCGCGCGACAGGCGACGCGTGAGCTCTTGCTCGCGCAGTCGAGCGACTGGCCATTCCTCGTCACGACAGGTCAGGCGGCGGACTACGCCATGGAGCGCTTCCGCTCGCACGCGCATCGCTTCCGAAGAGCGGTCGCGCTGGCGCACTCGGGCGATGCGACAGAGGACGAAACGGAACTGCGAAGCCTTGAGCACGCTGACAACCCGTTCCCGGATGCGTCGCTGAAGGACTTCGAGAGCTAGCCCTTCTTCGGAGCTCCACCAGCAGGCGCCTTCGGGGCACCGCCCTTGGCTGCGCCTTCTGCGGCAGGCTTCGCTCCGGCTGCGGCAGGCTTGGCGCCCGCCGCTGCGGGCTTCGCACCTTCGGCGCCGGCCGCCGGTGCGGCAGCTTCGCCCTCTTCGCCCTCCGCGGCGGCTTCGCCCTCGACGGGTGCGGCAACCTCGGCCGGCGTCGGCTCCGCCTCGACCTTTACGGGGACAGCCTTGACGACGAGCTCGTCCGGGTCGTTCTCGATCTTGATCAAGGTGGCATCGACCACAAGGTCGCGGACGAAGATGGCGTCGTCGATCTCGAGAAGACCAGAGAGATCCACCTCGATCGCGTGCGGGATGTCCTGCGGGAAGGCTTCGACGGTGACCTCACTGCGCGCGTGCAGCAGTACGGCGCCCAGCGTCTTCACGGCGGGCGACTCGTTCACGAAGTGAAGTGGCACATCGGCGTTCGTCTTCTCGGTGAGCGACACGCGGGCGAAGTCGACGTGGAGCATGCGACCGCTCACGGGATCGCGGCTGACGTCGTAGATCAGCGCGGGCACCTCGCCGCCATCCAGTCCGGTCAAAGAAAGGAGGGTCGTGTTCCCCCAGCGACGGTAGGAGAGCTCGAAGGTGTGCTGGTCCATCTCGACGGGCGTCGAGTCGAGGTGGCCGCCATAAACGACGCCGGGGAGCAGACCCTTGCGACGAAGGGTGTTGACCTTCTTACCAAGGACCTGGCGCGGGCTTACGGTGAGCTTTTGAGCTTCGGCCACGGTTGATCGCTCCCCTGAAAGTTCTTGCGGAGACCTAATTATGGCTTAAGGGGGGTTGGGGAAGTCGAGAACGAGCCGGAACGGGCCGGCGAGCTCGAGCGCCTTCGGGCACGCGAGGTGGTCCAGGCCGACGCCCCATACCAGCACCCGCTCGAAGTCCTCGACGAGCTTGACGTTCTTGACGAGCGTCGTCGCCGGCTTGATATCGGTGCTGCCGGTGTAGCTCGGACCGCCGGTCGGGTTCTGGGTCGAGGCGTTCTGGAACCGCACGCCGAAGAGCGCGTTGCCCGTGATCGTCACCGGTTGCCCGCTCGGTCCTGAGAGCGAGGTCGCCGTTTCGACGGCGTAGGCGGGCATCCCGAACGGTCCGGGTGCGGTGCTCTGACCGAACTCGAAGACAAGCCGATCGAAGCCGGGCTGGTGGGCCACGCGGACCGCCACCAGCTGGGCTTGGTTGCTCGCGCCGCCGCCGGCCGTGCGCGGGCAGGCCGTGGCGGGCGTGGACCCCGGGCTGGCGACTGCGGTAGCCGTCGGAACGCTCGTGGCTGTGGTGGTCGGCGGCACCGTCGCTGTCGGCGAGGCCGCTGTGGTCGGGCTCGCTGAACGGGAAGCGGACGGCGTCGGGGTGGGCGTCGGTGAGGACCCGGCTTCCGGCTGGGGACCGCACGCGCTCACCACGACGATGCCGAGGGCCAGGGCAAGCGCCCCGTAGAGGATGAGACGACCGAACAACTGCCCCAAGCCTGAGTGACTAACGGATCGCTGTCGAGTTCGTCGACAAGCAGGCGAGCATTCCGTACGGAGTCCGTACGGGACACCATTTTTGGTAAAATGCGTCTTAGTGGCCGATCGCCTGCGATTGGCGCTGGTGTTTCACCAGCACCAGCCAGCCGGGAATTTCCCGTCAGTCTTCCAGGATGTGACCGAGCGGGCGTATGCCCCGCTGGTGGCCACCCTCTATCGGCATCCCGAAGTAAAAGCCACTCTCCACTTCTCCGGGCCGCTCCTCGACTGGCTGGAAGCCAACCGCCCGGACGTGGTCGGGGACATCGCGGATCTCGTCCGACGGGGCCAGATCGAGCTCCTCTCTGGCGGCTACTACGAGCCGGTTTTGGTCGGAGTGCCTCGCCGAGACGGCGTCGGCCAGATTCGGGCGCTTTCCGACCGGGTTCACGCGATCTTCGGACAGCGCCCGCTCGGCGCGTGGCTGACCGAACGGGTGTGGGAGCCACACCTTCCGTCGCTCCTCGCTGAAGCCGGGGTCGCCTACACGGTCCTAGACGACGAGCACTTCCTTCAGGCGGGCCTCCGCCCGCAGGAGCTCGGCGAGTCGTACGTCACCGAGGACCAGGGCCTTCCGCTGATCGTGTTCCCTGGGAGCGTGAAGCTCCGCTACCTCATCCCGTTCCGCGACGTGAGCGCAACCATGAAGGAGCTTCGCTCCCGCGCCGACGAGGGTGCGCGCCTGGTCGTCTA
The DNA here is from genome assembly GCA_038040265.1 of Chloroflexota bacterium. Classification (GTDB taxonomy): domain Bacteria; phylum Chloroflexota; class Limnocylindria; order P2-11E; family P2-11E; genus 3-1-20CM-2-70-9. The sequence goes on from JBBPIP010000004.1 coordinate 190,418, forward strand.
TGCGGACGACGGCGAAAAGTTCGGCGCGTGGCCCGGCACCTATCAGCGCGTCCACAAGGATGGCTGGCTCGAGCAGTTCTTCTCCGCGATCGCGGCGGCCGACTTCATCCAGACGACGACGCTCGAGGATGCGTGGATCTTCCAGAAACCCGCGAAGCGCATCTACATCCCCGGCGGGTCGTACCCCGAGATGGCGGAATGGGCACTCGAGCCAAACGCGGCGAAGCGCTACTCGCAGGCGCGCAACAAGCTCGGCGACGATCTCTCAGCGCTCGTGGTCGCGCCGCTCTGGCGGAACTTCTTCGCGAAATATCCGGAGTCCAACGGACTGCAGAAGCGGATGCTGATCGTGAGCGAGGAGCTCGCGCGTCGCAGCATCCTCGACGCGTCCGCCGAGGTCCGTCAGGCGCAGCAAAACCTGTGGCGCGCCCAGGGGAACGACGTGTACTGGCACGGCGTCTTCGGTGGCATCTACTTCCCGCACCTGCGCGCCGACGCCTATGCCTCTCTCCTGAAGGCCGAACGGATCCTGTCCGAGCGTCGCACCGCGGCTGGAGAGCAGCGCGACTACGACGTCGACGGCTACGACGAGTACATCTTCCGCGGCAACGCGGGGGCGGTGTTCGTGCATGTTCAGGGCGGCGCCGTGATCGAGTGGGACATCTACGCATCCGCGACCAACCTCGTCGACACGCTTGCGCGCCGGCCGGAGGCCGAGCACGAAGCGCTCCGCCGCGCCGAGAAGTCGGGGAAGGTGCTCGTCGGCAAGGCCGCGGAGAAAGAGACCAGGTCCATCCACGAGGCGGTGCGCGCGCGAGAGCGCGGGCTCTCCAAGCTCCTCGAGTACGACGACGCGCGGCGCGCGTTCTTCCAGGACAGTTTCCGCGTCGGCAAGGGTGAGCCGGTATCGCTGCACGCGTACTTCTACCAGCTGACCCCGCAGCGCGAGGCGCGCACCGTGAGCCTCATCCTCGAGCCGCCGCCGCGTTCTCTGGCGAGCGTTCCCGGGCTTGGGATCCGAAAGGACATCCGCATTGCCGACGAAGGCCTGGCCGCCGGCGTTCGCTACCGCCTGCGCAACGACGGCGAGGAAGCGATAACTCTTCAGTTCACCAGCACGTCGAACGTTGGCCTGCTCTCGGAACATAACCCCGCCGACGTGATCATGGTCGGGACGCGCAAGACGACCGCGGGGAAACCGATCGATGCACGGCATGTGTCAGAAATCGCCGTTCACTCCGAATCGCGGCACTTTGACATAGCGATTGCTATCGATCCCCCGTGCGAGGTCACGACGCGGCCGATCTACTCGATCACCAACTCCGAGCAGGGCTTCGAGCGCGTATACCAGCAGCTGGAGATCGCTTCGACGTGGAACGTGACGATCGAGCCGGATGCCCACGTGGACCTCGAGGTACGCGCCACCGCGGTTGGCCAGATGGTCGAGCCCGACGCGGTTCGCCCGACCGCTCGGCGCCGAAAGGCGGCCGCAGGCGCGAACGGGGAAACAGCGAGGGCACCTCGCAGGTAGGCCCGGCGTGAGCGGCGGACGGGCGGCGGCGCTTCTCCTCGTTGGCGTTCTCATTGGCGGGGTCTCCGGTGGCGCCGCGGCGACCTACCTCACTTCCCGCCCGGCGCCGCTGGTGTCCCAGACGCCAGCTCCCACGTCCGGTCTGCCCGTGGCGACTGGCGCACCCGTCAGCATTACGGCGCTCGATCAAGTCGTGGTCGGTGTCGTCAAAGACCTCCTGCCGAGCGTCGTGACCGTCATCAACTACGCCTCGAACGGTCAGCCGCAGTCGAGCGGCTCGGGTTTCGTCGTGGACGCGCAGCAGGGCTACATCGTCACGAACAATCACGTCGTCGAAGACGCCCGGACGGCGAGCGCTGGCGCCGCATTCGACGTCGTCTTCTCCGACGACAAGAAGGTGTCGGCGAAGCTCGTCGGCCGCGACCCGTCGACGGACGTCGCCATCCTGCAGGTGCCGGCTCAAGGGCTCAAGGCCGCAGTGCTCGCGAACAGCGACGACGTCCCGATCGGCTCGGTCGTCGTCGCGATCGGAAGCCCGCTCGGCGAATTTCAGAACACCGTCACCCAGGGCATCGTTTCAGCGAAGGGACGACGCGTGGCGGAATCCGCCACCGTCGTGCTCGAGGACCTGATCCAAACAGACGCCGCGATCAACCCCGGCAACTCCGGTGGCCCGCTTATCTGGGCGGCCACGCATCAGATCGTCGGCGTCAACACGCTCGTCGCGAGCAACGCGACCGGTCTCGGGTTCGCTGTGTCGAGCAACACTGTGCGGCAGATCGCCGACGAGCTCATCAAGAACGGCAAGATCCTCCGTGGGTTTATTGGGATCCAGTACCAGCAGCTCACGACACGGCAGGCGGCTCAGCTCGGATTGCCGAGCGGCACGACCGGGATCATCGTGACGCAAGTGGTGCCCGGGTCTCCCGCGGACCAGGTCGGGGTCCGTCCGAACGACATCATCACTAAAGTGAACGACCAGGTACTCGACGCGGAACACCCGCTGCCGAGCGTGATGGTCAAATTCCGCCCGGGCGACAGGGTGAAGCTCACGTTCATACGTGACGGCAAGGACCAGACGGTCGACGTGACTCTCGGCCAGCCCCAATAGCCGCGAACGTCGGCCGGCGCGATGCGGTCCTGTACCTCGTGGCCGCGGGGCTGGGCAGCTTCGGGCTCGGCGTCGCGCAGTTCTACCTGAACTTCCTGTACCGATCGCTCGGCTTCGACGATTTCGCGATCGGGCTCCTCGCCGGCGCGGAGGCGCTTGGCGTCGTCGGCGGCGCGATCCCGGCCGCGATCTTCACGAGAGGCCGCTCGCGGCGCGCGGCGATCCTGGTCGGCGGCGCGATAACAGGGGTCGGCATCTTCGGGATCCTCGTCTCCAACGCGTTCGTCGCCGTCTTCCTCTCGGCGATGCTCGTCGGCTTCGGCGGCATCATCGCGAGCTCGTCGGGCGCCGCACTCCTCGCCGACGCGACCGAAGCGACCCGGCGCGCGACGCGCTTCGGTCAGCAGGTCGCGCTCGGCACGACCGCCGCGTTCCTCTCGAGCGTCATCGCCGGCGCGCTCGCGACGCCCGTGGCCTCGGTGCTCGGCGCTCGACCTGACAGCGCGCTCGTGCTCCGAGCGCTCGTCGGCAGCGGCGGCCTCATCGCGGCCGCCTCCATCGTTCCGATCCTCGCGATCCGCGCGGTTCCCGTTGCGCGGCACACGCTCGCGGCACCGACGCGCAACGACCTCGTGCGGCGTTTTCTGGCGATCGAGATCCTCTTCGGCTTCGGAGCCGGCAGCTTCCTTCCGTTCGTCAATCTCTTCTTCGTCGATCGCTACGGCGTGCCCTTCTCGGCCCTCGGTCTGCTTCTCGGCGTGCTCGCGGTCGCCGGCAGCATCGGCGCGCTCCTCCACGGTCGATTCGTCGCCGCGCGTCTGGGCGCCATCCCATCCATCGTCCTCGTCGAGACGCTCTCACTCCCCTTCGCACTCATCGCGGGCTTTACCGGCGTGCTTCCCATCGCCCTCGGCGCGCTTGCCGTCCGGCACTTTCTGATGTTCGGCGCCAGCGGGACGGTCAACGCGTTCCAGCTCTCATCGTTCACGCCGGCCGAGCGCGCGGGAGCGAACGCCGTCATGGCTCTCGCGTGGAGTGCCGCGAACGCGGCCGGCGCCGTCCTATCGGGCGCGATCCGCGTGCGGCTCGGGCCGGACGGCTTCACCGTGAACATCGTCACGCTCGTGATTGCGTACGGGCTCGCGGCTCTCCTCACCTGGCGCCTGTTCGCGAGCCACGAGCCAAGCGGCGACGTTGACAGGCGGTGACAGTCGCGTGATGCCCGTCGCTGGCCCAGACTCGCGAGGGTGAGCACGCTGCTGCGCGATCAGATCGCCGCCGCCATCAAGGACGGCCTCGCGCGCGCTTCGACCGAGCTGGGCTGGCCCGACGTTGACGGCGTTCCGGTCGACGTCGAGCGTCCCGGCAATCCGGAACACGGCGACTACGCATCGAGCGTTGCGCTGAAGCTGGCGAAGCAAGCGCGAAAACCACCCCGTGAGATCGCGAAGGCGATCAGCGAACGGGTCCGTGTCGCTCCGCCGATCGCGGCGGTCGCGGATCTGAGCGGTTTCGTGAACGTGCGCTTGGACGAGAAGTGGCTTGCCGCTCAGGTCGACGAGATCGTGCGGGCCGGCACGGACTTTGGTCGCTCGAAGACGCTCGCGGGCAAGCGCATGCAGGTGGAGTTCGTCTCCGCAAATCCGACGGGGCCGCTCACCGTCGCGAACGCACGTGGCGGGCCGCTCGGCGACGTGCTCTCCTCGGTCCTCGAGTTCTCAGGAGCGACGGTCGAGCGCGAGTACTACGTGGAGGACACCGGGACGCAGTTCGACACGTTCGGCCGCTCGATCGCGATCCGCTATCGGCAGCTCCACGGCGAGGACATCGAGATCCCTGCGGACGCGTATCCCGCCGAGTACGTGAGGGAGATCGCCGCCGGGATCAAAGCACGCGACGGCGACAAGTGGATGAAGCTCCCGCTCGAGGAACAGGCCAAGGTCTTCGCACCCGAGGGGGTCGCGTGGGTCCTCGGCGAGGCGAAGCGCGTGACCGCGATGCTCGGCATCCGCTACGACACCTGGTTCTCGCAGGCCGAGATGATGCGGTCGGGCTACTTCGAGAAGACCCTCGCCGAGCTCCGCAAGATCGGCAAGGTCTACGACAAAGACGGCGCGGTCTGGCTCGAGGCGAGCGAGGCGGTCGACGACAAAGAGGGCTGGGTCCTCGTTCGCTCGAATGGAGAGCCGGGCTATCTCGGCAAGGACATCGCCTACCACGTGCAGTCCTTGAGGGATCGAAGGTTCGACAAGAAGGTCGACATCTGGGGATCGAACACGCACTACCACTTGATCCAGATGCGGGCCGCGATGCAGACGCTCGGTCTGCTCGAGAAGTTCGAGGTCGTCCTCTATCAGTACGTTCGCTTCCTGCACGAGGGCGTCCTCAAGCGGATGCAGCGCCGCACGAATCAGTTTCTGCTGCTCGAGGAGGTCATCGAGGCGGTCGGGAAGGACGCGACGCGGTACTTCTTCCTCCAGTCCAGCGCCGATCGTCAGCTCGACTTCGACCTCGAGCTTGCGGTACAGCAATCGAACGAGAACCCCGTCTATTACGTGCAGTACGCGCACGCGCGCATCGCGAGCATCCTGCGGACCGCCGCCGAGCGTGGGATCAACACCGACGGCGCGGACACATCGCTGCTCACCGACAAGGGCGAGCTCGATCTGGTCCGCCTCGTCCTACGGTTCCCCGAGCTCGTCGACGACATCCGCCAGCACTACGGCGTGCATCAGCTCACGACCTACGCCCTCGAGCTCGCCGGTGCGTTCCATGGGTTCTATCGCGATCACCGTGTCGTCGACGAAGCTGATGTCGCGCGATCGAAGGCGCGCTTACGACTCGTTCAAGCGGTGCAGGTCGCGCTTCGTCAGACGCTGGGTCTTCTTGGAGTCAGCGCCCCCGACAAGATGTAAGGCTCGCCGCTTCGCGTCTGCACCTTGCTGCTCGGCCAGTGCGCTTCGCGCCTGGCCGCAGTAGTGCTCGGGCGCTCGGTAATTCAGTTCGGTCGGAAGAACGTGACCGTGCGGCCACTTCCGACGACGTTGAACCACAGAAGCCCGTCATCCATTGCGATCGTCCCCACGCCGGTGCCCAGCGGAATCGGTTTGACTAGGTCGAGCGTTTTCGCATCGAGGATCGTGAGCGGTTGCGGATCGGATGCTGACTGCTTGGAGCAGGTCCACGTGAAGTAGCGCGTGCCCGCGCTCGGGCCGACGCATCCGGAACCGCCCACGTCAACAGTGCGCTGGTCCCCAGATACGAGACTCATTGCGTGGGCTGTCGTCGTCGGTGCCTTCGCATTTTCGAGCCAGACCAGCCAGTCGCCCGAGACCGCGGCGAAGTCCCAGCCTGGGACTGCTCCAAGGGAGGTATTGCCAACGGGGCCGGTCGCTATGACCTTGTCGGTCCCGGATTCGACATCTCGAACGTGGAGCGTGTCTGCAGTAGTTCCGCCGAGCACGTAGACGAGTCGATGCGCGTCGATCGCAAGGGGACGAAGCCACTCGGCTGAACGTGCGACGAGCTGGCTCGCCGCCGGGTCGGCCACGGGCGCGACGCGGAGCTCTCCGGTCATGGTGCCGCCCGGGCCTTCGACAAGCCGCGTCCATGCGACGAAATCTGGACCAAGTGCCATCGTTCCCGTCGGGCGCCTGGGACCGCCTCCGCCCCCGTGATAGGTCGCCGCAGTGAGCGCGAATCGGTCGATCTCGGTCTTCCGGCCCGTCGTCAGGTCAAGTACGACGAAGATGTTCGAATACGCACCGCCGCCCTGATATTGCTCGCGGTACTCGATAAAGCCGATGCGTCCGGCAGAGACGCGGTCGACCAGGAACATCGCATCGGACGCGTAAATCGTGCGCCACGGTCCACCAGGGGGATCGGCCCGCCAGATCTTCGAGTCATACGGGGGCGGGCTGTCCTTCGTGCTCGATGCGATCAGCGCACCTCGATCGGCATGGAAGCTCACCATCTCGCGCTCGGCCGCCATCGAGAGCGTCGAACCTGCGAGCGCGATCGCGCTGGCGCTCGGTGACGCCGATGCCGTTGGTGCGGTGCTCGGCGATGCCGATGGGGACGCTGTGCCGACGGTACCGCACGAGATCGCGAAAACGAGCGTGAAGAGTGCGAGCAATTTCATCATTGGTTTGTCCATCCTCTGTTGCCTGCTTGCTTAGGTCATGACGAGCTCGTCATTGAGTCTGCCCGCGCGACACCTGTCTGTCGGCCGACTTCGACTGGTTCAAGTCCTACGTCGTCTAGCGCTCCTAACTCGTACCCGGTCACCGCTCGGTCGTCCGCAACAGGGTGATCCGCGTCGTTTGACACGCTTTCCCTATTTCACTAGTGTAGTAGTGAAAGTGCCAACGATCCGTTTTCGCCTCGATCCGAGCTCGGGCGTGCCCACCTATCTACAGCTCGTCCATCAGGTCAAGCACGCGGTGCAGTACGCAATGCTCAAGCCAGGCGATCGGCTACCACCGGCACGCGAGGTCGTTGAAGACCTGGCCATAAACCCGAACACGGTCTTGAAGGCATACCGCGAGCTCGAGCGTGAAGGATTCGTCTACAGCCGACCGGGCGCGGGAACCTTTGTCGCCGACGACGCGCCCGCTCCGCTCGCGCGCACGGTGCATCAACCGCTGCGCCGGTCACTGGATCGCTGGCTTGCGGCCGCGCGGGCGGCGGGCCTCGACCGAGAGAGCGTCATCGCCTTGATGACGCTGGCCCTGAACGACGCGTTTCCCGAGAAGGAGGCAGCTCATGAACGTCGTGCTTGAGACATCCGGTCTCACGAAGCGGTATGGAAGGACCGAAGCCCTGCGCGGGTGCGACCTCTCGCTGACAGGCGGGAAGGTCACCGGCCTCGTGGGGCCGAACGGCGCCGGAAAGACCACGCTTCTGCAGATCGCGGTCGGCCTCCACCGGCCGACCTCGGGACGGATCCGCGTCCTCGAGCTCGATCCGTCGCGCGACGCGGTGTCGCTCCTATCGCGCATCGGGTTCGTCGCGCAGGACAGGCCGCTCCATCTGGGCTTCACGGTCGGCGAGACGCTCGAGATCGGCCGACGGCTCAATCCGCGGTGGGATCACGCCTACGCCCTTGCGCGCGTGAAGCATTTCGGACTGCCCCTCGACCGCCACGTGCGCTCGCTCTCGGCTGGCCAGCGCGCCCAGGTGGCGCTCACGCTCGCGCTCGGCAAACGGCCTGAGGTGCTTCTTCTCGACGAGCCGGTCGCAAATCTCGATCCGGTCGCGCGCCTCGAGCTTCTCGAGGAGCTCATGGGGGTCGTCGCGGAAGACGGCCCGAGCGTCATTCTCTCGTCCAACGTCCTCGCCGACGTCGAGCGTATTTGCGAGCACGTCGTGATCCTCGTCGGCGGGCGCGTGCGCATATCCGGCGATACCGACGACCTTGTGCGGTCGCACGTTCTCGTGAGCGGTCCGCGACGCGCGGCTGGCGAGCACGTCGACAACGGTGAGGTCATCGAGGTGCGTCAAGCCGAACGCCAAACGACGCGGCTGCTTCGCGGAACCGCCGCTCCGTCCGACGACGGAACCGTGGTCCGCCCGGCGACACTCGAGGAGATCGTCGTCGGCTATCTGCGATCCGAACAAGAGGAGGTACGGTCATGATTTGGCTCACGCTGCGCCAACACCGCGCTCCGTTGATCGCGATGCTGATCACGACTGCGGCGCTCGCAATCGGGCTGGCGGTGATGGGGGCCTACGCGGCCGCCCAGCGCGCCGCACTCGGCGTGGATACATGCGTGCCGCTCCCCAACACGAACGCCAACTGCGTCGACCTGAGCGTGGAGTGGCAGCGGCGCATCGGGCCCGCGCCCTTCCTGCTCGCTGGGCTCGTTCTCGGCCCCGCGCTCGCGGCCTCATTCATCGGCGGACCTCTTTTCGGCGCGGAGATCGAGTTAGGAGTTCATCGGCTTGCCCTCACCCAGGCGATCAGCCGTGTCCGCTGGAGCCTTACGAAGATCGGCGTCGTGCTCGCGATCGTCTTCGCCTGTGCGATCGTCCTCGCGCAGTTTGGATGGGCGGCGATCGCTCTGAATGGACTCGGTGGAGGAATCCGGTCCGCCTTCGACACGTTCGAGATGGAGGGACCGCCCGTCGTCGGTTACGCGCTGTTCGGGCTCACCGTCGGTGCGCTGCTCGGCGCGTTGTCCCGGCGGGCGCTCACTGGGATGTTCCTCGGACTACTCGTGTTCGCTGCGGCGCGCGTCCTCGTCGCCACCGACCTGCGCCCGTCCTATGAGCCGCCGCTCGTCGCCTACCAGAATGCGATGTCCTCGTCGCCGACGGACGTGGCTCCGAAGGCTTGGGTCCTCAGCTCGGCGACGGTCGACGCAGCGGATCGGCCGATCGACTACAGGGCCATCGATCAGCTGATGCGCGGCTTCGGGCCGTCGGTGAACGCGGGCGGGCCGAGGGATATGGGCGAGTACCTTGCAATTCTTGGCGTGCGGCAGCGCGTCGTCTATCAGCCCGCGGAGCGCTACGCGAAGTTCCAATGGATCGAATTCGGCCTCTTCACCGGACTTGCCGCCGGCTGCACGTTGCTCACGGTCGGACTGATCCGTCGACGTGACGCGTGAGCCGCCGCTAGAGCGTCACCCACCCGGTTCGGTTTCGCCACCGCTTTCCCGCGCCTATGTGCGCGACGATCGCGCGCTCGAGCGTCGTGCGCTGCGGCAGGTCTTCGATGTTCTGAGCAATGCGGTGGAAGACGAACCGCAAGATCTCGGCGTTGCCATCGGGACCGTCGCCGACGAGCTGGAACCGGTTCTGGAACCGCAGGATGTTCGAGTCAGGCGCGAGGTATTCGGCCAGCTGCGGATCGAGTAACCACGACGTGCAGATCCCAATACGTGTCGGCGTTTCCGGGAAGTGGCGCGCGAAGAATGGCTGCGCTCGCGCGAGCGAGTCGTCGACCGCCTCGTGGGTGAGTGGCCCGCTTTCGGGTATGTGAACGCCGAGCACGGGGTCGCCCTCACGAAACGCGTCCGCGACGTGCGCCGCCCGAACGGTCATGCGGTTGAACTGAAGACGGCCGAGCTGATAGAGGGCGCCGCGGAAGTGAAGCGTCAGCCAGTCGCTGGTGCGCAACCCTCCGTCGCCGAACAGGAGTCGATCGCGCACGAGGTTGCGGCCGAGATCGGAGAGCGTCGCCCACGAGATGTCGTCGGGTATGCCGCGCTGCTTGTGAAAGCGGCGCACGTCGGCCAGCGCCGCCAGATACACGTTGACGAAGAAGTAGCGGCCCATCGGAGTGGACTCGACTGCTGGACTCGGAAGCTCCAGCGAAGCGACCCCGCCCATGTCCTTGACGAGCGCCTCGTATGCGCGTTCGAGCGCGCCCCAGACTTCCGGGTCCGCCTCGGGTGAAGGCCACGCAGCGAGGATCTCCTGCTGATCCTGTTCGACGATCGCGAGGCGTTCGAAGATCGCGGGCAGGTAGGTCCGGTCGGGGAGCCGAAATCCGCTCGTCACGCCATGACGCTAGTCGAGCGCGGCTACGGCGCCCTGGTCGGGCTCGCGCTCGGTCGGGCGCCGCCGCCGCCAAGTCCGGCGGTGCCGGTCTGCGAACCGAAGAGCTGCCCTAGGATGTTCGTGGAGCCGACCACGATGGCCGTTGCCGAGACCATCCCCGCGGTATCGGTGGTCCCGATCACGGTGACCTGGTCGTTCACCTTGAGGTCGCTGAGCTTCACATCAGCCTCGGTCGTCTTCACGATGCGTGTGCTCGTTCCGACGAGGACGATCTGTGACGTCGTCGCCGAGGCCTGCGCGTTCGCTCCGCCGAGCGCGCGGTCGACCGCGGCGACCGTGATCGAGCCATCGTTGATCGCGAGGATGCGTCCGGTCACGGGCTGCTGTCCGGCGAGCGCGCCCGTGCCACCAGCCCCGAGCCCACCACGCGCACCGGTTGCGCCGCGTGCGCCGGTGGCGCCCGTCGCTCCCGTCGTATTCGCGCTCGTGCTCTGCGCCCTATCGAAGGTCATACCGGCCGCGAACCCGCCGCCGGCGAGCGCGAGTGCCGCGACGATCCCGATCACGATCTGTGGTGTCTTCATTTCATTCCCCTTGTTTCGCTACTCGTATCTGAGTGCCTGGATCGGATGGAGCCGCGCCGCGCGCATAGCTGGATACAGCCCGAACACGACACCGATCGCGACCGAAACGCCGACGGCGATGATCACCGTGCCGCTCGTGATGAGAAGCGGCAGGCTCGCCGCCTGCGGTATGCGATGGACGACCTCGGTGATGGCCCAACCGAGGAGGATGCCGATCACCCCACCGAGCCCGGTGAGCGCGACCGCCTCGATGAGGAACTGATTCAGGATGTCCGCGCGACGCGCGCCGACGGCCTTGCGGATGCCGATCTCACGCGTCCGCTCGTTCACGGACACGAGCATGATGTTCATGATCCCGATGCCTCCAACGAGGAGCGAGATCCCGCCTATCGCGCCGAGCAGCAACGTGAACGTGCCGGTGACCGAGCTGAGAGCGGCGAGCGTGTCGTTCTGGTTCGTCACCGCGAAGTCCGCGCTAGCGGGGTCGGCGATGTCGTGGCGCTGCAGCAGGATGTTGTTCACGTCGCTCGTCGTGATGTCCATCGTCTCGCTCGACGTCGCCTTGATCACGATCTGATTGACGCGATTCAGCTGACCGGTGAGCACGTGCTGCGCGGTCGTGAGGGGAACGAGGATCTGGTCGTCGCGGATCTGCCCGAAGGTGCTTCCCTTCACGCCGAGCACGCCCAGGACCCGGAAATTCAGGATCCTGGCCCGCTGGGCGGCGGCACCCTGACCGCCACCGCCGCCGAAGGCCTGGCGCAGCTGGATCGTCTGGCCGACGGGGTCGACGTCACCGAAGAGATTCACAGCGGTCGTCGAACCGAGGACCGCGACCTGCGCGTTCACGTTGAGGTCGGACGTCGAGAAGAACTCACCGCTGTCGACGCCCCAGTCGCGCACGATCGGGTAGTCCTCGGTCACGCCCGAGACCGTCGTGTTCCAGTTCTGTCCTGCCGCGGTCACCTGCCAGCGGCCCGCCTGCTGCTCCGCCTCTGCGGCGATGATCGTGTCGCCGAGCTGCTCCTGGATCGAGCGCATGTCGTCGACCGTCAGGCTCTGCGCCTGTGCGCCGGCGCCGCGGAGACCCTGATCGGTCGCGTTCTGCGGTGTGACGGTCACGAGGTTCGAGCCGAGGTTCAGGATCGTGTTCTGGACGCTCTGCGAGGCGCCGTTGCCGACGCTCACCATCGCGATGACCGCCGCCACCCCGATGATGACCCCGAGCATCGTGAGCGCGGAGCGCAGCTTGTTGACGACGAGCGACTGCAGGGCCGAGCGGAACGAGTCGTAGAGCTTCATCCGGACGCGCCGATGCCGACGGTGAGCTCGTCCTCCGCCCGGCGCGGGTTCGGCACGAGCTCGTCGTGGGCGATCAGCCCGTCGCGCATCCGCACGACGCGCTTGCAATGCGCGGCGACGTCCGGCTCGTGCGTGACCATGACCACGGTCTTTCCGATGTCGTTGAGGCGCTGGAAGATCGCGAGGATCTCCGCGCTCGAGCGTGAGTCGAGGTTCCCGGTCGGCTCGTCCGCCAGGATCATCGACGGGTCGTTGAGAAGTGCTCGTGCGATCGCGACCCGCTGCTGCTGGCCGCCGGAGAGCTCGCTGGGGCGGTGATGGATCCGGTCCCCCAGACCCACCTGCTCCAGCGCAGCCAGAGCGCGCTCTCGGCGAGCGCGACGGTCGCCACCGTAGATCAGCGGAAGCTCAACGTTTTCGATCGCGTTGAGGCGCGAGAGCAGGTTGTACGTCTGAAACACAAAGCCGACGTGCTTGTTGCGGATCGAGGCGAGCTTGTCGTCGGAGAGCTTGTTCACGTTCTCACCCGCGAGGACGTAGGTGCCGCCGTCCGCCACGTCGAGGCAGCCGAGCACGTTCATGAGCGTGGACTTGCCCGAGCCCGAAGGGCCCATGATCGCGAGGAATTCCGCGGGTCGGACGTCAAGGTCCACCCCGCGCAGCGCGTTGACCGTGATCTCTCGCCCGATGCGGTATGTCTTCGTGATCCCGCGAAGCTGGACGACGCTTTGGATCATCGGCCGATGATCACCGGGGCTCCGCCCCCGAGACCACCACCGGCACCTCCGACGCCGGGGCGCGCGGTTGCGGTCGTGCGGGCCGCCGGTAGCACAGCGAGGTCGCCCGCGGCGACGCCGCTCACGACCTCGGTCGTCGTGTCGTTGGCGATACCGAAGACCACGTCGGTGTCGACCGTTTCGCCGTCCTTGAAGATCTGCAGGTATCGGCGGCCCGCGGTCGTACGGATCGCCAGGTTCGGCACCGTGAGCACGTCTTGCCTGCTCGCGATGATCACCGTCGCCGTTCCGGTCATGCCGGCTTTCACCGCCGAGTTCGCGATGTCGATCGTGATGTCGACGCCGTACACCGGGACGCCGGACTGGATCGTGGCGACCGGGTCGAGCGACGTGACTCGGCCGGTCATGCGTGTTCCCGTCCCGACCGCGTCCACCGTGACGTTGGCGACGAGCCCGAGCTTCACCTTGGCGACCTCGCTCTCGCCGAGAGTCCCGTGCAGGACGAGCGACGTCGTGTTCGCGAGCACCATGAACGGGTTCGCCGCGGTCTCGCCGACCTGCGAGGCGACCGAGGCGACCACGCCCGCGGTCGGCGCGGTGACCACAGCGTTCGCGATGTTGTTCTGCGCCGTGTCCACTGCCGCAGCCGCGTTGTCGACGGTCGTCTGGGAGTTCGCGAGGTCGTAGGGCTTCGAGCTCAGCGACGTCAGCGCGGCATCGATCGACTGTTGTCCACGCTGCGCCGTCGTCGTCACGTTCTGCGTTGCGCTCGCTATCGAACCGCCGACGGCGTCATTGACCGTGCCCAGGTACGTCGTTCCCTGCGAGATATTCAGCTTCACCGTCGAGACGTTCTGCTGCTGGCCGCCGACCAGGGTGTAAAGCGTGGCCAGATCGGCTCGCCACTGGTCGAAGGGGTCGTGTAGGACCTTCGTCGCCTGGGTGTTCAGGGAGGCCTGGGCGGTGGTCACGCTGCTTTGGACCGTCGCGAGCACCGACGAAGTCGTGTCGAGCGCGCTCGTAAGGCGCGAGGTCGCGATGGTGTAGTTGGTCTGGGCGAGCTGCAAGGCGTTCGCGATGCTGGTCGTGTCGCTTCCCGCGGCGGCCGCCGCGTCGAAGTCGTTCACCAGCGATAGCCATGCGCTTCGCGCGCTCTGGTACTCCGCGAGCGCCGGTGACAGCAGACTGACCGAGTTCGACCGCGCGTTCTGCAGCGCCGGTGAGTTCGCTCCGCTTATCGCGTTCAGCGCGTTGCGGAGATCGCCCGTATCGCCGCCGCCGACGATCTGGCTCATGAGTGCGATGAGGGCGTCGATCTGCGACTGGATCGTGTTCAAGCTGTTCTGGAAGCCCGAGATGCCGGTCGTCGCGCTCTCCGTGAACGAGGTGAAGTTCGACTTGGCCGCGGCGTAGTTGTTGGTGATCTTGCTGAGAGCGGCCTGCGCTGTCGCGAGGTCCTGTGCGGCCTGCTTCCGGGCTTGATCGAGCGCCTTCTGCGAGTCGCCGGTGCCCGAGGCGGTGCGGTTGTAGTTGTTCTGCGCGGTGACGAGGTTCGCCTGCGCTTGCGCGAGTGCGGTCTCGAGGTCGGTGGTGTCGAGCTTCGCGAGCGGTTGGCCTGCCGTCACCTGCTGGCCGACCGTCACATACAGCGCCGCGATCTTGCCCGCGGTCTTGAAGCTCATCTTCGTCTGGTTCACCGCGGCGACCGATCCGGACACGGCGACGCTCTGGATCACCGAGCCTTTCGTCACGGCCTGCGTGCGGATCTCCGCCTTCGCGGCGGGAGCGTTTGCGCGAGACACGAAGACCGCACCGCCCGCCATCACTCCCACCAGGGCAAGAGCGAAGATCCGACCCGGCCAGGTCATCAAGATTCCTCTGAACACGCTCATCGCTGACTTCCTCCGCCCCGGATAGTGGGCTTCTCTGGCCCTTTAATAAGGGTCGCGGCTAAGAGGGCGATGAGAGGTGCCTACCGGCACCGTGTTTCGCGTATTCTCGGCCCGTTCCATGGACCTGACCTGGCTCGGTCACGCTTGTTTTCGTATGCGCGGCCGCGAAGGGGTCGTGCTGTCCGACCCGCCCGACCCGAAGTCCGGACACGCCATCCCCAAGACGGACGCGGCCATCGTGACCATCTCGCACGAGCACGCCGGCCATTCGAGCCTCAAGTCGGTCGGCGGGGAGCCGGTGGTGCTCCGCGGCCCGGGCGAGTACGAGGTGCACGAGGTCCTGGTGACCGGGATCGGAACCTTTCACGACGATTCCAAGGGCTCCGCCCGTGGACGCAACACCGTATTTGCGATCCGCCTCGACGAGCTCGTCATCTGCCACCTCGGCGACCTCGGCCACGAGCTTTCCGCGGGCGATTTGGAGAGGCTAGGCGACATCGACATCGTTCTCGTCCCCATCTCCGGCGGCGAGGTCAACCTCACCGCGGCGAAAGCTGCCGAGGTCATTCATCAGCTCGAGCCCAAGGTCGTCATCCCGATGTCGTACGACCCTGAGGCGAGCAAAGATGCGCGCGCGGCATTCGATCGCCTCTTGCACGAGCTCGGCGTGAAGGAGCTCACACCGGTCCCGAAGCTCTCGGTCACACGGGGTTCACTCCCAGAGAACATCCAGGTCGTCGCGCTCGACTCCCGAGCGCGCTAATCTCCCCGCCGCAAGGGGAGGGACTTTCATGACAGCTCCGGCGGCTTCAGCACGAGCCTTTCAGTACGGCCTGTTCATCTTCACGCTCACCGCACTTCTCGGTCTAGCGAACGCGACACAGCTCTTAGGAGCGCTGGACCGCAACACGCTGCTCACGCACCTGCACTCGGGCACGCTCGGTTGGATCACGATGGGGGTGATCGGCCTCTCGATCTGGATCTTCGGTGCCTCCGGATCGACCGTCACACGGAACGTGATGGTGAGCGCTGTCGCGACCGCGGCGTACGTGCTGGCGTTCTGGTCCGGCAACTTCCAAGCGCGCGCGATCTTCGGTTCGATCGAGCTGCTCGTCGTCCTCTACTGGTGGTGGTTCGCGGTGTCGCGCGGCATGGCCGAAGGTTTCGGTCGTCTCGACGTTCCAAAGCTCTCGGTTGTCTTCGGTCTGACAACCCTCGTCATTGGCTCGACGCTCGGTGTGATCGTTCAGGTGCTCCTTGGCACCGGCAATCAGCTTCCGACGAATACCGACCTCGTAGGTGCGCATGCATCCGCTCAGACGGGCGGTTACCTCATCCTCGTTGCGGCAGGCTTCATCGAGTGGCAGCTGACCGGCGGCGGCAGACGTACCACGGCCGGGCTAGTTCAGATCGGGCTGCTCTTCGTCAGCGGAATGCTTCTCTCCTTCGGCCTGCTTCTTTCAGCCCAGATCGGGCCGGAAATGACACAGGCAATCGCCGGCATCGCGACGCTCTTTGGGCTCGTCGGTGCCGTCGTCGCCGCCGTAAGGCTCGGACGTGCCGCGGTCAGCGTGTCCTGGGGCGCAGGTGCGAAGCGTTATCTCGCGATGGCCGTCGGATTCCTCGTGCTCGCCAAGATCCTCGAGGCCGTCCTCGTCCAGCAGTTCATCTCAGCGCAGGGCGACTTCACGAAGATCTCGATCGGGCTGCTCCACGCGCTCGATCACGCGTTCTTCATCGGCCTCATGACCAACATGCTGTTCGGTGCGATCCTTGTGCTCACCGCGGACCGGCCGCGCGCCTGGCCGTGGGCCGATCAGCTGATCTTCTGGGGGCTCAACATCGGCGTTGTCGGGTTCCTGGCCATCCTGATCGTCGCCGGGTCTGGTGAGGGCGCGAAGCCGTTCACGCACCCCGTTTCGTTCATCGCGCCGATCATGGGTCTGGCCGCTCTTCTCGGAATCGCGACGCTCTCCATGCGCCTCGCGAACGCGCCCGCGCCCATACGTGCGCCCTCACCGGCCTAGCGAGTGACCTGGCGGACGGCCGTCGCGGGACGGCCGTCCGCACAGGACGTCCGCTATACTTTTCTTACGTCGCGCACGCCGCGCGGCGACTTTTTCTGTTCGGAGAGGTCAGGAATCCGTGTACGCCGTCGTCCGTAGCGGCGCCCGAAGCTATCGGGTCGAAGAGGGAGCCACGATCACCGTCGATCGCCGGGCGGGCGACGCCGGGGAGACGGTCGTCCTCGACCAGGTGCTGGTCTTCGCCGACGGCGTGCGTGTGCGCGCCGGGACCCCGTTCGTGACCGACGCCATCGTCACGGCCCAGATCGTCGGGCATGGAAGGGGACCGAAGATCCGCGTGTTCAAGTACAAGAACAAGACACGGTCGCGGAAGACACGCGGTCACCGGCAAGAGGAAACGACTCTCCGAATCACGAAGATCGAGGCATAAAGAGATGGCACACAAGAAAGGCGCGGGTTCCACCCGCAACGGACGAGACAGCGCCGGCCAGCGGCTCGGCGTGAAGGAATACGCGGGCGCCCGCGTCCAAGCGGGGGCCATCATCGTCCGTCAGCGCGGCACGAAGATTCTTCCCGGCAGCAATGTTGGAGTCGGCAAGGACCACACGCTCTTCGCGCTCGTCGCGGGGACCGTGGAATTCAAAGCAGCACGAGACGACCGCCGGCGCGCGAGCGTCGTCGCGGTTTAGAGGTCATTCCATGAAAGAAAAGATTCACCCCAAGTACATGCAGGCGAAGATCATCTGCGCCTGCGGTCGCAGCTACGTGACCGGGTCGACGAAGCCGGAGCTCCACGTGGAGGTCTGTGCCGGCTGCCATCCGTTCTACACGGGGACGCAGCACATCCTCGACATCCAGGGTCGCGTCGAGCGGTTCACCAAGCGGTACGCAAAGAAAGCGGCCGACGCACCCGCCTCCGCGGAGGCCGCCCCGCACCGTTAGGTGCTGACCGCTCGCAGGCCCGCATGACCGAGAAGAAACAGCAGCCCGCCCTGTATGGCGGACAGGCGGTCATCGAGGGCGTCATGATCCGCGGCCGCCGGACGATCGCGCTCGCCTGCCGCAAGCCGAACGGCGAGATCTATCGCTACCGCGAGCCGCTGCGCTCTCCGCTCACGCGTTCGCGCATCGCGAGGTTTCCGTTCATCCGCGGCGTGGTCGTGCTGTGGGAGTCACTCAGCTACGGGATCCGCATGCTCATGAAGTCGGCCGACGTGCAGCTTGAGGACGAAGAGCAGCAGCTCGGCAAGGGCGGGAACACGCTCATCCTGGCCGTCGCGCTGATCGGTGCGCTCGTCCTGTTCATCGGTGTGCCCTACCTCGCCACGAGCGCGGCGCGCGCGCTGATCCAGAGCTCGGTGGCTTTGAACATCGCCGAGGGCCTGATGCGGCTCGCGCTGCTCCTCGGATATCTCTTCGCGATCTCCTTCATGCCGGACGTGCGGCGCGTGTTCGCGTATCACGGCGCCGAGCACATGACCATCCACGCGTTCGAGCACGGCGACCCGCTCATCCCCGCTCGGGTCGCGCCGTATCCCACGGCGCATCCGCGCTGCGGCACGGCGTTCCTGCTGCTCGTCGTCGTCCTCACCATCGTGATCTTCGCGTTCCTGCCCCGGGTCAACCTGCTCGTCGACCTCCTGGTCCGCCTTGCTCTGGTCATCCCCGTCGCTTCCATCTCGTACGAGGTGCTGCGACTCGGTGCCGCGCATGAGCGGCATCCGCTCATGCGGCTTCTTGTCGCGCCCGGGCTCTTGCTGCAGCGCATCACCACGCGGCGGCCGGACGAGCGGATGATCGAGGTGGCCATCGCCTCGATGGAGGAGGCCCTTGCTGGGGACCGCGAAGCGGAGGCCGCGGCATGACCGACGTGCTCACGCCCGGACTGCGCCGCCGCCTCGAGGGTGTCGAGGGTCGCTACGAGGAGCTCGAGCGGAAGGTTTCCGATCCCGAGACGACCTCGGACCGCAACCGCATACGCGAGGTCGGTCAGGAGCTCTCGTCGCTCGCCCCGATCGTCGAGACGATCCGGTCGCTTCGCGAGGCGGAGCGGCGACTCACGGACGCCGAGCAGCTCACCGAAGGCGACGATGCCGACATGCGCGACCTCGCTCGCGAGGAGGTCGCGGAGCTCTCGAACAAGACGCAGGAGCTCATTGCGCGGCTCCGCACCCAGCTCGTGCCGCGCGACCCGCTCGACGAGAAAAACGTCATCGTCGAGGTCCGAGCCGGTGAGGGTGGGGAAGAGGCCGCACTTTTCGCGGCCGACCTCTACCGGATGTACGCGCGCTACGCCGAGCGTCATCGCTGGAAGACCGAGATCCTCTCGCAGAGCCAATCCGAAAAGGGCGGCTTCAAAGAGATCATCTTCAAGGTCTTGGGCCGAGGCGCGTACTCGAAGATGAAGTTCGAGTCCGGCGTCCATCGAGTCCAGCGCGTACCGGCGACCGAGGCGCAGGGTCGCATCCATACGTCGACCGCGACCGTCGCGGTGCTGCCGGAGGCCGAAGAGACCGACCTCGTCATCAACGAGGACGACCTCAAGATCGACGTCTATCGCGCCGGCGGCAAAGGCGGGCAGGGTGTGAACACGACCGACTCCGCCGTGCGGATCACGCACTTGCCGACCGGCGAGGTCGTGACCTGTCAGGACGAGCGCAGCCAGCTCAAGAACAAAGCGAAGGCGATGGCCGTGCTCCGCTCGCGGCTTCTCGCGCGCGAGGCGGAGGAGCGGGAGGCGCGCGAGTCGCTGGCGCGCAACGCCCAGATCGGCCGAGGAGAGCGCTCCGAGAAGATGCGCACATACAACTTCCCGCAGGACCGTCTGACCGACCGGCGCCTCGGACACAACCTCTCGAACCTGGACCGCCGCATGGACGGCGACATCGATGACCTGGTCGAAGCGCTGTCCGAAGAAGACGAGGCCGACCGAATGTCGCGCCTCGAAGAGGACGGCGACTGACCGACCTGGTCATCCGCGGCGGGACCGTCGTCACGCCGCAGGGCGAGCGCCGAGCGGACATCGCGATCGACGGCGAGCGCATCAGTGGAATCGGCAATGTAGGCGCAGCCTCTCGCGAGATCGACGCTCGCGGCAAGCTCGTGCTCCCGGGATGCGTCGACCTGCACACGCATCTCGCGTCCACGCCGACGTTCACGCCTCTCGACGACTTCGAGCACGGCACGCGCGCCGCGATCGCCGGCGGCGTGACGACGGTCGTGTCGATGGTCTACCAGGAGGACGGATCGCTGCGGCGTGGGATCGAGCGCGGGATGCACGAGGCGGAGCGATCTCTTGCCGACTTCGCCTTCCACATCGTCGTGATCGATCCGAGCGAGGCCGCGCGCGCCGAGATTGGGGCGCTCGTGCGCGATGGCCATGCCGGGCTCAAGGTCTTCATGGTCTCGCCGCGCTTCGTCGAGAGGCGGGACGACTACCGCCTCCTATTGGAGGCGGCGTCCGAGGCGGGTGCGGTCGTCGCTGTCCACGCGGAGGATCACGCCATCGTCGCCGCGCGCACGGCGGAGCTTCACGCTTCCGGCCGCACCGGCGTCAAGCATTTTCCTGAAAGTCGCCCGGTCGAAGCCGAAGTCAAAGCTGTGCGGGAAGCGGTCGATCTCGCTGCGGCGACGGGCGCAGCCGTCTATCTGGTGCACCTCAGCTCGCGTGCCGCACTCGATGCGCTCCGCGAGGGCAAGGGCCGCGCGCGGATGTTCGGGGAGACGCGCCCGCTCTACCTGTATCTGACGCGCGCGCAGTTCGACCGTCCCGACGCGGCCCTCTGGGTCGGCCAGCCGCCGCTGCGCGAGCCTGACGACGTCGACGCGGTCTGGTCTGCGCTCGCCGACGGAACCCTGGATACCGTGGGCACGGACCACATCCCGCACACGCGTGCGGCGAAGCTCGCGCCGGGCCTCACGTTCGACAAGATCCCGCCGGGCGTCTCGAACCTCGAAACGCTTCTCCCGATGCTCTATTCGGAAGGCGTCCGCAAAGGTCGTCTCACGCTCGCGCGCATGGTCGAAGTTCTGGCGACCGGGCCGGCGCGGATCGCCGGGATGTACCCGCGCAAAGGCGCGCTCGCGATCGATTCAGATGCCGACATCGTCGTGTTCGATCCGCAAGCGCGCCGCACGATCCGCGCGGCCGACATGCACTCGGCCTGCGACTACGACCCGTACGAAGGGTGGGAGGTGACCGGCTGGCCCGAACTCGTGATCGCCCGTGGTGCGATCGTTTTCGAGGGTGGCGCGATAAGCGCGAAGGCCGGTCGCGGTCGTTTCGTCCCACGGTTCTCCACGAAGTGGTAGAAGAAAGGACGTGGAGAGGCTCCGCTACGACGAGGACAAGGCGTTCTTCCTCGCGGACGACGCGTCGACCATCGCCCGCATCGTGCGGACGGTTCCGGCCGATCGCCTGCGGGCGACGAAATTCGACCAGTGGAGCGCGGTCGAGATCATCGGCCACCTAGCGGACGCGGCCGAGATTTTCGCGGACCGCGTGCAGCTCTGCATCGCCGAGGACCGGCCCGCCATTGCCTCCTACAACCAGGACGCGGTAGCCGCGGAGCGGCGCAACAACGAGCGCGACCCGATGGAGCTATCGAAGCGGCTCTCTGCCGCCCATTCCCGCATCGTCCAGCTCCTGCAGAGGCCCGGTGCCGCCGCCCGGCCGGGCATTCATGGCGAATGGGGCGAGGTCGACGCGGGCCACTTCGGCGCATACCAGGCGGACCACTCGCACGGCCATACAGGCGAGCTGGCAAAGGCTTTCCCGCCTACCTCCTAGCCCATCGCGCAGGAACTCAACTCCTAGTCATGGCGTAATACATGTGTGCCGACCCTGCGCGAGCAGGCGCTAGCGCCGCTCTCCCGCGGTGACGCGGAGCGCCTCCTTCCCGCGCTCTCGAGCGGACGTCAAACGCTCGAGCGCCGAGTCCTACGTGCGCGCTGCCTCAAGTACTTCGAGTCGTTCGACCTGGCTTGGGCCGAGCTGAACGAGGTTCTCCCGCAGGTCAAAGATCCTCTGCTCGAGGCGCGCGTCGCAATCGACCTGCTCCAGCTGTCGTACTACCTCGTCCGGCGCGAGGAGACCCCGAAGCTCGCGCGGATCGCCGAGAAACACGCGGCCTCCGATCCGCTGATGCTCGCCGAGCTGTATCTCGGGAACTCGACGGTCCTCACAGCGCAAAACGAGATAACCCAGGCGCTGCAGAACGCCCGGCGCGCCGAGGACGCTCTGCAAACGGTTCCGAAAGGACGATCGCGCGATCTGGTCGTCACGCGGGTGCAGCGCCAGCTCGCGCACCTGCTGTCGCACTCGGGCGACTACGTGGACGCGACGATCGCGGCGGAGGCCACGGTGCGCACCGCGGCGCGCGTGGGGGATCCGTGGGAAGTCGCATGGGCCACCTACACGACGGGCTTCGTCGATTGGGCGGCGGGCCGCATCGATCAGGCGGTCGACCAGTTCACGAAGGCCGAAGCGGGGTTGCGCGCCTACGGATCGTCGGTTTGGCGGTACACGTGCCTCTGCCTTGCTCGCGCGCGAATGGAGCGCGGCGAGATCGCCGATGGTGACCGCCTCGCTCGGCAGAGCGCGACCGGCGCGGCGGAGGATCACGGGCACCTCGCGCTGCTCAGAGGCGAGACCGACGTCGCGGACCGCATCCTGACACGGTCGCCGATCGGCTTCCCGGAGGACGAGCAGTTCCGCAACAACGTCCGCGCGATCGTGCGCGCGCAGAAAGGCGACCCGCGCGGTGGGGTGCGCATGCTCGACGAGGCCGCGAAGGAATTCGAGGCCCGCGGCATGGCCCACTGGGCGCTGGGTGCTTCGGTCCATGCGGCGTACTGGCGCGAGACGCTGGTCCGCGGCGGCGGCGCGTCGCGCGCTGCCGGTCTGGTGCGCGACATCGGTGCGCGCGGCGGCGAGGGGTTCGCGTATTACCTGCCGGAGGTCGCGTCGTGGCTCGGGCGCGCGGCCGAACGCGATCCGGCGGCGCGTGAGCTCGCGCGAAAGATCAGCGCGCATGCCGATGCCGCGCTGCGGCGCGCGAAGTCGGACAACGCCGCGCCCGTGGGCTCGTCCGCACTCGACGAAGCAACGTTCTATCTCAGGACGGTCGGTCTCACCTGGCGCGAGCTCGGCATCCTTCGCGAGATGGAGTTGCTGTCGCGTGAGGGGAAGCGGCTCGACCGCGCGTCGCTCGCGGACCGCCTCGGCGTCTCACCGAACACGCTGCGCGTTCACCTCACACGGATCCGCGCGAAGCTCGACGTCGGCGACAAGCGCGGCGACGAAGTACTGCTCTCCGCGGCGCTCACGCAGCGGCCGGTGGCCTAGAGATGCTCGCTTCCTAGAGTGAGACGGGCGCTCACGGTCGCTCGCGCAGCAACTCGTACGACGCCCGTAGTACAACCGACTCGCGATCTTGCATTGTCGCGTCCGGGCATCGCCGCTACCTTGGCCTGAGATGCGCCTGATCGCCGCACTATTCTGCGCGCTCCTCGCCTCGGCGTGCGCTGCTCGGCAGCCGGAGGCGGTGCTTCCCACTTCGGCCGAGCCCCCGACCGCACGGCCCTCCGAGGTCACGCGCCCGCTACCGGAGATGACCCCGTCCGTCGGGCCGACGGTGCACGTTCCCGAAGTCCAGGTCACGGTCGCCGTGGCGCCCTTCGTGATATCCCCGACCCTCGCGCTGCAGGCCGTTCCGACGAACGACGAGCACAACGGCCGCATCCGGATCGGCCTGGAGCGGTATCTCGAAGCGCTCGACAGGTTCCGCGAATCCGGCAGCAACGATCCCTCGGAGCTCGGCGTCTGGATCACCGGCCCGTTCAGGGACGCTGTCGTCGCGGGCATGCAGGCCTCGGGCACCGACGGGGTCAAACGGAAGTTCGCGATCGGCTCGCTCCGAGTGGACCGGCTGCTCGTGAAGACATGGGGCACGCGCGCGGTGGCCGAAGTCACCGCGACCATCCGCGACCAGGCCGTGGACGGATCGGTTCCCGACCAGGTCGAGACCGGCGGACTGCGTCTCGTCGGCGATAGCCCGATGGTGATCGACGGCTGGGACACCACCAACGGGCGGTGGTTCAACGGCGTTCAGACGATGTCGGCCGAAGGTTTGCGAACCGACATCGCTTTCGCGATCTCGTCCCTCCTTCTTGCGGAGAGCTGGGTTCCCGGGTCGGCCCTACAAACGAATTTCGGCGGCGGCGGCGACACACCCTACCTCGCCGCGCGACACGAATACCTGGGTGCGCTCGACCGCGGCAAAAGCGCATTGCGGACCTTTGCGGACGTCGTCGCGACGGTCGAGCGATACGAGACCTTCAAGGAGATCCGTGACGGGCTCGCCACCGTTCGGATCCAGGGTGTCGTCGTCACCACCGACCCCGCCGGCAAGACAAAGCGCGAGTCCTTCGACCGCCAGGCCGTGGTGCTCTTCGGCAACTGGGTCCCCGAGGTCGTCGACGAGCAAGTCGTCGCCGGCCGCTGGATGTCCGGAGGCGATCTCGCTCTCGGCGTGCGAGATCACAACTTCGCCTGATGAGCGCGCTGCCGGCGGTCGCCGGCCCGAGGGTCGCGAGAGCCTAAAGGCACGACGTTCGCCGCTCTCTATGTTGTCCGGCCCCCTCGAGCTTGGTTCCACTCAATCGAGCGTCACCTTCTCGCGATAGGTCGGGATCTTCGTCACGAATCCCAGGTTCGCGATCTTCGGCGCGATGGCGAGCTCCGCGGCGGGATCGCCGTGCACGACGTAGACCCTCTTCGGGAAACCCGGATCGCCCGGGCGCTTGCCCTTCGCGAAGGAGGCGAGCCAGTCGAGGAGCTGTGGCTCGTCGGCGTGCGCCGAGAACCCATCGATCGATCGCACGCGACAGCGCACGTCCCGCATCTTGCCGTCGATCGTCACCTTCTTCACACCGCGCTGGAGATGTGACCCGAGCGTGCCCTCGCCCTGATAGCCGACAAAGAGGAGCGTCGCGCTCGGGTCGTCGATCAGATTGCGGAGGTGGTTCAGCACACGGCCTCCGGTCAGCATGCCGTTCGACGCGACGATCATGTACGGCCGTGGCGCGTTCCTGATCGCGCGCGACTCCGCCGCGTCGTTCACGGTGATGGATGCGGGATAGTCCAGCGGATCGCCCTCACGGGCGAGCAGTTGGCGCATCTCTTCGTCGAAGTACTCCGGATGCCGGCGGTAGATCTCCGTCGCTTTGGAGGCCATCGGTGAGTCGAGGTAGAGCGGCAGTCTCGGGATCCGGTCCGCCGAGAGGAGCCGGTCGAGCTGCCACACCATGTCCTGCGTCCGGCCGATGGCGAACGCCGGCACGAGCAGGACTCCGTTCGCCTTGGCCACGGTGTTCACCGTCTCGGCGAGGAGTGCAACGGCCTGTTCCATGGGCTCATGTTCGCGTCCGCCGTACGTCGATTCGATGACCACGTAGTCGGCGTCGGTGATCAGCGTGGGGTCGCGGATGATCGGCGAGTTCCTCTGTCCGAGGTCTCCGGAAAAGGCGATCGTCAGGCCGCCCGCGCGGACGACGATGATCGCCGAGCCGAGGATGTGGCCCGCGTCGACGAATCGCGCGCTTACGCCACTCGCAACCGTGATCTCGCTCCCGTAGGTCACCTGCTTGAACTGCCGCAGCGCAGCGATCGCGTCGCCCTCATCGAAGAGCGGCTCTTCGACCTCGGCCCTGACCTCGGGACCCTTTCTGCGGATCTCCTGCTCGACGTCGCGACGCGGCCGCAGGATCGCGTCCCACCAGCGGACGCCGCGCCGATCTGGTCGGCGCGGATTTCGATCGCCCCGTCCGATCCCTCGGGGCCGCCCTCCGCTCCCTTGACGGCGAGTCACCCGTCTCGCGAACTCACTCTGCAGCTTCGCCGAATCGAGCAGGACCAGACCCGCCAGCTCGGTCGTTCCCGCGGTCGCGTAGATCGGGCCGGTGAAACCGCTCGCGGTGAGGAGCGGGATCAGCCCGCAGTGGTCGAGATGCGCGTGGGTGAGGAGAAGAGCGTCGATGTCGCGCGGGTCGTACGCGAACGGGACGCGATTGCGCGCGACCTCGTTCGGACTCCCTTGGAACATCCCGCAGTCGATGAGCACGCGCGCCTCGCCCGTATCGAGAAGGAATTGCGAGCCGGTGACCGTCGTCGCGCCACCGAGGAAGGAAAGCTGCATGCGCCGCTATTCTGGCCACTTCATGTTCGGACCCGTGCTGCGAGGCGACAAGGTCACGCTTCGTCCCGCGCGTGAGGACGACGCGCAGCATTTCGTGCGCTGGTTTGCCGATATGGAGGTCACGCGCTTTCTGGCGCGACGCATGGCGATCACGCTCGAACAGGAGCAGGAGTTCCTGAAGAAGATCGGCGAATCGAAGGACGACGTGTGGTGGGTCATCGAAGCCGAAAGCAAGGCGATCGGTGCGACCGGGGTCCACGGCATCAACTGGCTCGACGCGAACGGCACGACCGGCATCGTCATCGGCGAGAAGGCCTCGTGGGGGAAGGGCTACGCGACCGAGGCGATGCAGCTCCGCACCCGTTACGCGTTTCGCGAGCTCAATCTCCACAAGCTCGTGACCGAGGTCGACACCGAGAACCAAGCGAGCCGGAAGGCACTCGAACGTAACGGCTATCGGACCGTCGGGGTCCATCGCGAGCAGACCTTTCGTGAAGGAGAGTGGAAGGACCGCTGGCTGGGCGAGGTCCTCCGCTCCGATTGGGAGAAAACGCAGGCCTGACACCCGCCTGCGACCTTTCGCGCGCACATTCCGGTGCTAGCCTCCCCGCTGCGGGAAGGGTCCTCTGAAGAAAGTATTTGTCGTTCTTGTGTTGATCGCCGTGGGCGTAGGGGCGTTCCTCTATTTCCCTCGCGGCGGAGCGACAGCATCCGCGCAGAACGCCGCGACGCTCGCGATCCTCAACACGGCGATCGAGGGATCGCGCGCGGGCGCGGCCTTCTCGCCGGCACTCGACGGCGAGCTCTACGCGACCGGAGATCTGGTGCGCGCGAACGTCGATGGTCGCGCGGTCCTCACGTTCTTCGACGGATCGTCGCTCTCGGTCGATCCGGGTTCGCAGGTGAAGGTCGTCGCACTGAATCGCGTCGCGACCGACGGCATCCAGGTCACCATCGAGCAATCTCTCGGACGGTCCTGGCAGTCGGTGCAGAAGCTGAAGACGCCCGACTCGCGCTACGAGGTGAAGACGCCGAGCACCACCGCGATCGTGCGCGGCACCGGATTCCTCACCCTCGTTCAGCCGCTCGCGACAGGTGGAACGCAGACCACCTATCAGGTCGACGAGGGCGCGCTGCAAGTGAGTGCGACCGCTGGCGGCAGCGTGAACGTGCCGGCCGGAACGCAGGTCACGATCGCCGAAGGCGCGCAGGCGCCCGCGAGCGCGACGCCGATCCCGCCGTCGCCGCGTCTCGAGATAAACAGCACCGCCGGGCTTGGCTTCATTGTCGTCGCCCCGACGGGCCAGTCGTGCGGCCCCACCGGCAGCAAGGCGGAGATCTTCGGTTGCGTCGTGACCCCGGAGAAGGTCACCATCCGCGATCCCGCGCCGGGTCGGTGGGGAGTCGTCATGACGTCTGCCGCCGCGCTACCGGTCGGGACCCTCAGCATCGACGGGTTCCTCGGAGCGACCCGGAACGCGGGGCGCTCGACGGGCCGTCCGTACGGCGCCGGCGACGTGATCCGGACCGGTATAACGCTGACGACCGGAGCGCAGCTCGCCCTTTCCGTCTTCGAGCCGCCGACGCTCGTGACGAGCGTGTGCGCCGCCGCCGCACCGGGCCGCGTTTTCGCATCTGGGCCGATCGATGGCCGTGCCGATTCGATCAGGGCCTTCGCGCGCGAGAACAAGGCGACCCCGGTCTCGCTCGTGTTCACCGAGGCCGAGCTGAACCAGGCCGTGAACCAGAACGCATCGGGCGCGCAGGGCGTGACCCTCAGTGACGCGAAGATCAGGATCGACTCCGGAGGCATTCACGGGACGGCGAAGGCCGCGACGCAGTTCATCACCGTGAATGCGAGCGCCGACGTCGTGGGCGGACCGGTCGGGGACAAGTTCACGCTCAAGGTCTCGCGTCTTGTGGCCGACCCTCTGCCACCAGGACTCATCGACGCGGTGAAGGGCCTGGTCGACTCGAGCACCGCGGACATCTCGGGAACGGTCCCGTTCCTGGTCAAACAGGTCGCGTTCCGTAACGGCTGCTTCTGGGTCGGTGGGGTGACGCCGAACTAAGGGCCGCGCACAATTCGGGCGTGCGGCCTGAGCTCGAGAAGCTGGTGCGGGAAGGCATGTCCCGCCATCACGTCCCCGGTGTCGCGATAGGCATTCTCCACGACGGCGATGAGGACATCGCCGCGTACGGAGTCACCAACCTCGAGCACCCGCTCCCGGTCGACGGCGACACGCTGTTCCAGATCGCGTCGATCACCAAGACGATCACCGCAACGGTCGTCATGCGCCTCGTCGAGCGCGGCGTGCTCGATCTTGATTCGCCGATCCGCCGCTACCTCCCTGAGTTCAAGCTTCGCGATGACGACGCCGCCAAGCGCGCGACCCTCCGCCATCTCGTCACGCACACCGGAGGCTGGCTCGGCGACTGCTTCGCCGACTTTGGCCAGGGTGACGACGCCCTGGCGCGCTACGTCGCCGCGATGGCCGAGCTCGAGCAGCTCACGCCGATCGGCGAGATCTGGCACTACTCGAACTCGAGCTTCGCGGTGCTCGGCAGGCTCATCGAGGTCGTGACGGGCAAGACGTACGAGGCCGCGGTCCGAGAGCTCCTCTTCATCCCGCTGGGCATGGCGAAGAGCTGCTTCAGTGCCGACGAGGCCATTACGCACCGGGTCGCTGCGGGGCACTCCGTCGTCGACGAGCAGCCACGAGTCGTGCGCCCCTATGCCTTCCCGCGCGCCACGACACCCGTGGGAGGCGTGATTTCGAGCGTGCGCGACCTGCTCACCTACGCGAGATTCCACCTGGGCGACGGGCGCGTGCCCGACGGCGGCCGCCTTCTGTCGGTCGGGTCGTTGGAGCTGATGCGCACTCGCCTCGCGCCGGCGGACGACGACCGCGGGGTCGGCGTCGCGTGGTTCCTGCGGGAGGTGGGAGGGGTGACCCTCCAGCAGCACGGCGGCTCGGCCATCGGACAGCAAGGGGTGCTCATGCTCGCGCCCGAGCGCGGCTTCGCGATCGCGGTGCAGACGAACTCAACGCGCGGCGCTTTGCTGCATCAGGCGATCACGAAGTGGGCCCTGAAGACCTTCGTGGGGGTGGAGGAGCCCCCGCCGCAGCACGTCCGGATGACGAAGACGCGGCGTGACGAGCTCGTCGCCCGCTACACGGCAGCTGGATCGGACATAGAGCTCCGCGCGGGGGGCGATGGCGTGCTCCTCTATCGCTCCATTTATCACAACCTGCTTGGCATCACTCCCGCGCCCACCGATCCGCCACCGTCGCCCGTTGCGTTCATCAGCGAGGATCGGTTCGTGTGCGTTGAAGGCCCGCTCAAGGATGTGCGCGGCGAGGTGATTCGGGACGAGACCGGTGCGGTCCGGTGGCTGCGCAGCGGTGGCCGTGTCCATCGCCGGGTCGACGCGTAGGGATGCGCCAATACCTCGACATCCTTCGCAAGGCCGTGGAAGAAGGGGACCAGCGCCCGGACCGAACCGGCGTCGGCACCCGTGCGATCTTCGGCGAGGTCATGCGGTTCGACCTCTCGGCTGGATTCCCGGCCGTGACCACAAAGCGCCTCGCGTTCCGCTCGGTGATCGCGGAGCTCCTCTGGTTCCTTGCCGGCAGCTCCGACGTGAACGAGCTGAACGCTCTTGGCGTCCACATCTGGGACGGCAACGCGTTTGCCGAGTACTGGCGGCCGCGCGCGCGGTTTCCCGGCGACGCCGGCCGCAACTACGGACAGCAGTGGCGCGACTGGATCGGTCCCGACGGAAAGCACCTCGATCAGCTGAGACAGGTGATCAGCACGATCCGCGAGCAGCCCGCGAGCCGCCGGATGATCGTCACGGCGTGGAATCCCGGCGAGGTCGACGCGACATCGCTTCCCGCATGTCACGCGCTCTTCCAGTTCTTCGTAGCCGGATCGCGCCTCTCGCTCCTGATGTACCAGCGGTCCTGCGACCTTGTGCTCGGCGTTCCGTTCAACATGGCGCAGTACGCCGTTCTGCTGCATCTGGTGGCGCGCGAGGTCGACATGGAGCCGCACGAGTTCGTGCACGTGCTCGCGGACGCGCACGTCTATCTCGACCACATCGACGCGGCGCGCGAGCAGCTCGAGCGCGAACCATTTCCTTCGCCGACGCTCTGGCTCGACCCGGAGATGCGCGGGGTCGACGACGCGGTGGCGCGCTATCGCGACATCCTGGCGCGCGTCGGACGCGGCGAGGCGCCGGGTCCGCTGCTCGACGGGTTCGCGAAGCTTCAGAACTACCAGTATCACCCGCCGATCAAAGCGAAGATGGCGGTTTGAGCCGCATCGCATTCGTCGTGGCCCGCGACCGCCGCGGGGTCATCGGCAAGGATGGACACCTTCCCTGGCGGCTCCCCGACGACATGAAGCACGTGCGCGCCCTCACCGTGGGGAAGCCTCTGATCATGGGTCGGCGGACGTTCGACTCGATAGGTAAGCCGCTGCCCGATCGCGTGAGCATCGTCCTGACCCGCGATCCGGACTTCCGCTGCGACGGCTGCCTTGTGGCCCGCACACCCGACGAGGCGCTCGCGCTCGCCGGCGATGCGCCGGAGGTGATCGTTTTCGGCGGCGCCGGCGTGTTCAAGGACTTCCTGCCGCGCGCCGATCGCATCTACCTCACCGAGGTGGACACCGAGGCCGTGGGTGACACGTACTTCCCGCCGTTCGATCCATCCGAGTGGCGCGAGGTCGATCGGCAGCGGCATTCGGTGGACGCACGGCATCCGTTCGCGTTCGAGTTCGTGACGCTCGAGCGCGTTCGGTGAGCGCGGCCGCCGGGTTCGTCTGGGATCCGCGTCTCGCATCGCATGTCTACCGGTCCGACCACCCGCTCAAGCCGTGGCGCCTTCAGGGTGTGCACGACACGCTGGAGCGTCTCGGCGCCTTCGCGCTGCCGAACGCAAGAGTGCTGGCGCCGCGGATGGCGACGCGCGCGGAGCTCGAGCGCATCCACGACCCCGCGTATGTGGACGCGATCGCGAAGGCCTCGGCCGATCCCGAGGGTGACTACTCAGAGTGGGGTCTCTCCGCGTGGGGCGACACGCCTCCGTTTGCCGGCATGCACGAGGCGTCGCTTCTGACCACCGGCGCATCGGTCGTCGCGATGGAGGACGTGATCGCCGGCCGCTCGCGCGTCGCTTTCAACGGGGCCGGCGGGCTGCACCACGCGATGCGGCGAAGCGCTTCGGGGTTTTGCATCTACAACGATCCGGCGATCGTCTGCGGCCTCCTCGCGGACCGCGGGATGAAGGTCGCGTACGTCGACATCGATGCGCACCACGGCGACGGCGTGCAAGGCGCGTTCTACGAGACCGACCAGGTGCTCACGATCTCGCTGCACGAATTCGGCATGATCCCGCGGCTCGGCCGGCCGTTCTTTCCCGGCACGGGCAGCGCCGATGAGCGCGGGACCGGGAAGGGTGCCGGGTACAGCGTCAACGTCGCGCTCCCGGCGTATACGGACGACCTCGCGTACATGCGCGCGTTCGACGCCGTGGTTCCGCCGCTCCTCGCGCGCTATCGCCCGGATGTTCTGGTGACACAGCAGGGCATCGACCCGCACTTCACCGATCCGCTGACCGATCTCCAGATCTCGACGCACGGGCGCGAGCACGTGGTGAGCTGGTTCGCGTCCACGCCATATCCGTGGGTCGCGATGGGTGGTGGCGGCTACGACCTCGACGCGGTGCGGCGGACCTGGTCGATGGAGTACCTCATCATGCTCGGCGCTCCCGTGCCCGAGGCGCTCCACGACGACGATCCGCCGGTCCTCGGCGGGCGCGCGCGGACCGCGGTGGACGCCGCGACCGACCAGGCCACGCAAGAAGCGCTCGCCGCCGCGTTCAAATGATCGCGACGGTCGCCGAGCGCTGGCGACCGCGAGCGTTCGCGGCCTGGGCACTTCAGGCGGGCACGTTCTGGGGTCTCGCGTGCGTCGCGCTCGCGATGGTGTTCTCCACCCTCAGCGCCTACCGCCTCTCGCAGACCGTGCACGTCGACGACATCGTGTTCGGCCCCACGCGCAGCGCGATCGTCGACGCGCTCCTCCTCGCGATCGGCGTCGAGCGCACGGCGGTGCTCGTCTACGTGCTGCAGCGGTCCTTCGACGCGCTCGTCGTCGCGACCGCGCTCACGCCGATCTTTCTCTGGCTCCTTGGCTCGAGCGCCATTCATGCGGCGGCACGTTTTCGCGGGGTGCGCGGCCGGCCGTACCGTCCCCTGCTCGTGCTCTTCGGCTACGCCGAGCTCGCCTACCAGGTGCCGACGTCGCTCACCGGCATCGCGTTCGCCGGCGGACCTTTCGCGGGGATCGCCGACGTGGTGAGCATCGTGATGCTGGTCTGGTTCGCGCTCGTCGTTCACCGCGGGATCCAGCTGCACTACGGCGTGCCCGGTGACGAGGCCCGCTGGATCTTCCTTGTCGGTGCCCTGGTCTTTTATCTTCTCCCGCTCATCCTTATCGCGATACTGCTCGTCGTGGTTGTCGTGGCGGCGGCCGTCCTCCAGTACTTCTAGTCATGCGCAGGGTGTGGGCGATCTGCCGTGGCCGCTGCCCGAGGTGCCTCGAGGGTCGGGTATGGCGTGGGGTGTTCTCGATGAACGAGCCGTGCCCGGTTTGCGGTCTGCGCTTCGAGCGGGAGTCCGGGTACTGGACCGGCGCGATGGTCGCGAGCTACGCACTGGGCATACCGATACTCGCCCTCATCATCCTGGCTCTCTGGAAGGCGACCGGCTGGGACATCATCGCGGCCCTGGTCGTCGGAGATGTGCTGTTTCTCGCCGTGGTTCCGCTCGTCTGGCGGTACTCGCGGATCGTGTGGCTCCATCTCGATTGGCTGATCGACCCGGTCCCCGTTTCGCGATAACGCTAACGTGACGAGCGTGGCGCCAGCCTGGACGCCGAGTGCGTCGTACATCGAGCGGAGCCGTCTCCGCGCGTTCGCGTTGAAGAACGGCTGCGCCGACTACGCCTCGCTGCTGCGCTGGTCAACCGAAGACCTCGACGGGTTCTGGGCAGCCACCGAGCGCGACCTGCGCATCGCCTGGCGAACGCCGTACACCCACGTGCTCGACACGTCACGCGGCATCCCGTGGACGACCTGGTGGACCGGCGGTCGGATGAATTACGTGTCGACCGCCCTGCGCCACGACGGGGACCGCGTCGCGATCGTCGCCGAAGGCGAGGAGGGCACCGTTCGAACGTTGACCTACCGCGAGCTATCCGACCAGGTCGCGAGCTTCGCCTCGGGCCTGCGGTCTCTCGGCGTGAAGCGCGGCGACCGCGTTGCGGTGTATCTCCCGCTCACCGTGGAATGCGCCGTGGCGGTACTCGGGATCGGCGCGATCGGCGCCGTCCTCATACCGATTTTCTCCGGATACGGCGCGGAAGCGATCGCCGGGCGCCTACGCGACGCGCACGCGAAGGTCCTGGTGTGCGCCGACGGCTTCTACCGGCGCGGCCAGGTCGTCGCGATGAAGGAGACCGCGGACCAGGCGGCGGACGGCGCGCCGTCCATCGATGCGGTCGTCGTCGTCAACCGTGTTGGCCGCGCCTACCCCAAGCGCGGACGCGACGTTCCGTGGTCGGACGTCACGCACGCGGGCGCGATGCTCGACATCGCCGATACGTCCGCCGAAGACCCGTTCATGGTCATCTACACGTCGGGCACGACCGGCAAGCCCAAGGGCGCGCAGCACGTGCACGGCGGCTTCCCGGTAAAGGCGGCGCAGGACCTCGCGCACTGCTTCGATCTTCAAACGGGCGACGTGATCCTGTGGTCGACGGACATCGGCTGGATGATGGGTCCCTGGCTCATCGCGGGCGGGCTGATGCTCGGCGCGACCATCGTGCTGTACGACGGCACGCCGGACTTCCCCGACGCGTCGCGGATGTGGTCGCTCGTCGAGCGCCACAAGGTCACGCATCTTGGTATGTCGCCGACCGCGATCCGCGGTCTCATGCGGTCCGGAGAGGACCCGGTCCGCGCGAAGGACCGCTCCTCGCTGTTCGTGCTCGGGTCGACCGGCGAGCCGTGGAACCCCGATCCGTGGTGGTGGTACTTCCGCAACGTCGGCGAGTCGCGCTGTCCGATCATCAACTACTCGGGCGGCACCGAAGTCTCAGGTGGGATCGTCGGGTGCACGACGTGGACGCCGATCCAGCCGAGCTCGTTCATCGGCCCGTGTCCGGGGATGGACGCTGATGTCGTCGACGAGAACGGGCGCCCGGTGCGCGGCGCGGTCGGCGAGCTCGTCGTCCGCAAACCGTGGCCTGGCATGACGCGCGGATTCTGGGGCGATCGGCAAACGAGGGACGGCCGCTACTTCCAGACGTACTGGTCGCGCTTCGAGGACACGTGGGTCCACGGCGACTGGGCGCGGATCGACGACGAGGGCTACTGGTACATCGAAGGGCGGAGCGACGACACGCTGAAGATCGCGGGCAAGCGCGTCGGACCGGCGGAGGTCGAATCGGCGGCCGTCGCGCATCCAGCGGTGTCGGAAGCGGCCGCGATCGGCGTGCCGCACGAAATCAAGGGAGAAGCCATCGTTGTCTTTATCGTGCCGCGCCCGCTGCACCATCCGACCGACGAGCTCGCGCGGTCGGTCCAGGACAAGATCGCCGAAATACTCGGCAAGCCGCTGCGGCCGGAGGCGGTGCGTTTCGTCACGCAGCTGCCGAAGACACGGAACGCGAAGATCCTGCGCCGCGTCATCCGCGGCGCCTACCTCGGCAAGGACGACCTCGGCGATCTCAGCGCGCTCGAGAATCCGGCCGCGGTCGACGAACTGCGCGCGCTCAGCGCGCCGTCCAACCGCAATCGATCACCTGAAGCGAACCCGTGATGCCGGCGGCCGCGTCGGAGCACAGGAACGTCGCGTACGCCGCGACCTCGCTCGGCTCGAGCAGCCGCTTCAGAGCTGCGGGCGCGAGCATGATGTCGCG
The DNA here is from genome assembly GCA_038040265.1 of Chloroflexota bacterium. Lineage (GTDB taxonomy): Bacteria > Chloroflexota > Limnocylindria > P2-11E > P2-11E > 3-1-20CM-2-70-9. Next base: position 225,297 of record JBBPIP010000004.1, read on the forward strand.
AATGACGGCGTCCTCCGAGATGCCGTGCGCCCTCGCCTGGTCGGAGATCTGTTTCTCGACGAGCGGCGTACGCACGTAGCTCGGACAGATCGCGTTCACGGTCACGCCTTTCTCTGCGGCTTCGAGCGCGACCGCCTTCGTGAGTCCGTTGAGGCCGTGCTTCGCGGCAACGTACGCCGACTTGAACGGTGAGGCCACGAGGCCGTGGACGGATGACACGTTGATGACGCGACCCCACCCCTTGGCATACATGTGCGGGATCGCGTACTTCGTGAGGTAGAAAGCGCCGACGAGCATCACGCGGACGATGTACTCCCACTTCTCCTCCGGGAAGTCCTCGATCGGCGCGACGTGCTGCAGCCCCGCGTTGTTCACGAGGATGTCGATAACGCCGTACTCGCGCACCGCGAACTCGACGAGCGTCCGGCAGTCCTCGCGAGACGAGACATCGGTACGGCGGAACTTGCCACCGATGCTCGAGGCGAACGCCGTGCCCTCGGCCTCGTCGAGATCGGCGACGACCACCCGCACGCCATTCGCCGCGAAGTCCGACGCGATTGCGCGCCCGATGCCACTCGCGCCGCCGGTGACGACAGCTGTCTTGCCGAAGAGTGTGCTCACGAGCGGCCGACGATACGTCGGCACGGGAGCGGCCGCCTCGCGGCGGCCGCTCCTCGAAACGCCGAGCTAGGCCGTGCGGGGTGAGGTGATCGCGCGGACGACCGCGACGATCAGCGCCGCGATGAGGAAGAAGAACGCGACTGCCAGAAGCGCTGCGAGGTCGAGCACCGGAGGACCGGCCGGCTCGGGGAAGATCCCCTGGAACGGCCGGACCAAAGGCTCCGTGACGCGATAGAGGCCGGACACGAGCGGCTGCTGCGCGTTCGCTCCGGTGAGCTTCAGGATGAAGCGGAGCAGCAGGAGGACCTCGAGGACCGTGAAGAGCAGCGTGACGATGCGGGTCACCGCCCACACCGCGTCGTTCCGAGCGACCGCCGCGGTCGTCGGGCCGACGTTCACGTTCGGGCCCGCTGTTGGTGTTGTGTACGCGGGACGTTCGACGATGCGCTCGCGCTCGTAGCGCTCGACGCGTTCGGTGGTGTCGTGGTCGTTGTGTGGTGCTGATCTAGCCATGCCAGAAGAGGCAGCAGGTGGCATGCCAAATCGTTAACCTGCCAAGCAGCGGTGGACTTTCCTTTCGCGTACCGACAGCGGGTGCGATTTGGCGAGACGGACCTGCAAGGGGTCGTCTACTACGCGAACTACCTGCTGTTCGCGGAGGTCGGCCGCATCGCGTACCTGCGCGAGCTCGGCATCGTGTACGACCAGGACCTGCTCGCGCACGACGTCGACTTCACGATCGGCGAAGCGCGCGTCCGTTATCAGGCCCCGCTCCGCTTCGACGATGAGTACGACATCAAAGTGCGCGTCGGCGAGATCCGCCACTCGTCATGGACGTTCGAGTACGCGATCGATCGCGCCGACGGGACGCATTGCGCCGACGTTTCGACGATTCAGGTGATGATCGACCGCAAGACTTTGCGGGCAACCCGGATACCGGCTGGGCTTCGCAACATCCTCGAAAGCGCGAAGGGCACCTGATGGATCCCGTCCTTCCCGAGGAGCTCGTGATGCTCCAGCGTTCCGTCCGCGAGTTCGTCGAGGAGAAGCTCGCGCCCCACGAGCGCGAGATCGAGGAGAAGGACGAGATACCGCGTCATGTGATCGACGCGATGGCCGGCATGGGCCTGTTCGGTCTGGGATTCAGCGAGCAGGTCGGTGGACAGGGTTTCGGCAAGCTCGGCTACTGCGTCGCGGTCGAGCAGCTTGCGCGCGCGAACGCGTCGCTCTGGAATGTCATCGGCGGCTCGGCCGGTCTCTGCGGGACGGCGATCGACATCGGGGGACCCGACGCGCTCCGGTCGCGCTATCTGCCGGATCTCCTCTCGGCGCGAAAGATCGGCGCGTACGGTCTCTCCGAGCCGGGAGCGGGAAGCGACGCGGCGGGACTCAAGACGGTCGCCCGCCGCGACGGTGACGCCTACGTCATCGACGGCGCGAAGACCTTCATCACGAACGCGCCGATCGCGGATGTGTTCGTGGTATTCACGACGCTCGACCCGAAGCTCGGCTCGAAAGGGATCACCGCCTTCGTCGTCGATCGCGCGACCCCGGGCTTCGAGGTCGGCCCGAACGACGCCAAGATGGGTCTGCACGGCTCCACCACGGCGCAGCTGTACTTCCGGGAGATGCGCGTTCCAGCATCCCAGCGCGTCGGCGAGGAAGGCAAAGGGTTCGCGATCGCCCTCGCGACGCTCGATTACGGCCGCCTGGGCCTGGCCGCGCACGCGGTCGGCGCTGCGCAGCGACTGCTCGAGGCCTGCGTCGCCTACGCCAAAACACGCCAGCAGTTCGGGCGGCCGATCGGCACTAATCAGGGCATCCAGTGGCCGCTCGCCGACGCGGCGATCGAGGTCCACGCCGCACGCCTGATGGTCTACGACGCGGCCTCGCGGGCCGACCGCGGCGAGCGAGTCACCGACCAGGCCTCGAAGGCGAAACTCTTCGCTACGGAGGCGCTCGGACGGATCGCGGATGCCGCTGTCCAGATCCACGGCGGCATGGGGTACATGCGCGAGCTCTGGATCGAGCGCGCCTACCGCGACGCCCGTATCTACCGGATTTACGAAGGCACCAGCGAGGTCCAGCGGATGGTCATTGCGCAGGGGCTGCTAGCGGACACCTAGCACCATTTCTGGAGTCAGTTGTGGATAACCCCATGAATACGGTGGATAAAGGCCCTCCGGGGGCGGTTTCTGTGGACAACCCTCCTGTACCGCGAGCGTCCATGGCTGACGTTTGGCGCGTTCCGCTCGCGGTTTGGAGGGCCCGGCGGGCCTTGAACAGAGGCGAGATGCAGGCCGCCCGGACACTCGTCGCGCCGCTCCTGGGTCGCTTCGGGACGGTCACTCTCGTCCGCAAGATCGCGGCAGAAATCCTCTACGCGTGCGGCGATCCGCTGTCGGCTGCGGCCCTCTTCGAGCAGGCGGCGAAGAGGCTTCCCGAGGACCGTGCGGTCGCCGTCGGCCTCGTCGCCTCGTATGCCGCGCTCAATCGTGCCGGCGACGCGCGACGTTCGGCCGCCCTGTCGCCCCAGCAGATCGACGTGCGGCTCGCGCTCGCGTGGGCCGAGCTCGTGGCGCTCGGCGGGGACCGCGGCCGCGGGTCGGCGATCGTCGCGGAGACGGCGAAGGATCCGGAGCTCGCCCGCTCAGCCGAGCGCGTCGCGATGCATCGTGCGCTCGAGGCGATCGTCGCCGGTCGCGCAGGCGACCGAGATGGCGTTCGCACCAAGCTCCGGGCCGCCGAGGCGGGCGCGGCAACGCTGCGGCCGGGCGACCGCGCGTTCCTCGGTTACCTCGGGGGCGTCGCATTGAGAGAGGCCGGTCTCGTCGACGACGCGCGTGCGACGTTCGCGCTGGCGATGGAAGCCTCACCGGAGTCGATCGGCGCGGCGCTCGCGCGACGCGAGCGGGCGAATCTGGGGTAGGCCGAGATATGCCTTGACAGGTATATGCCTCTAGGGGTATATATTCCCCATGCAGGAGATCCTGAGTGCCCTCGCGGAACCGAACCGGCTGCAGATGGTCGAGCTTCTCCGCCGTAAGCCACTTGCGGTCGGAGAGATCGTCGAGCGGTTGCGGCTCCGACAGCCGCAGGTCTCCAAGCATCTTCGCGTTCTGAGCGATGCCGGGCTCGTCGAGGTCCAGGCGGTCGGCCAGCAGCGGATCTACCGGCTGCGGGGGCAGGCCCTGAAGGAGCTTGACGGCTGGCTGGAACCCTACCGCCGCACGTGGGACGAGCGATTCGATCGCTTCGACGACGTCCTTCGCGACCTCAAGCAAAAAGACAAGGGGAAGAAAAATGGCCACCGCAAATAAGATGGGAACGACCAAGGTCACGCTGCCTTCGGACCTCGAGATCCTGATCACGAGAGAATTCGACGCTCCGCGCGACGTCGTGTTCAAGGCGATGACCGATCCGGACCTCATCCCGCGATGGTGGGGTCCACGGAAGGACACGACTCGCGTCGACAAGATGGACGTTCGGCCCGGCGGCGCCTGGCGCTTCATCGTGCGCGATCCCGATGGGAACGAGAGCGGCTTCCGCGGTGAGTACCGCGAGATCGTCGCTCCCGAGCGGATCGTCCAAACCTTCGAGTGGGAGCCGATGGCTGGGCACATCTCGGTGGAGACGGCTGAGTTCACCGAGCACGATGGCCGGACGCTGCTCACCAACCGGACGCTATTCGCGTCGAAGGAAGATCGGGACGGAATGATTCAGAGCGGGATGGAAGGCGGCCTGCGCGAGACGCACGACCGCTTCGCGGAGCTGCTCGCCGAGCTCTAGCCCGCCGCGCGGGATCGCCGCGCTATGTGCCGACGACCACGCCCCCATCGACGGAAAGCACAGCCCCGTTGATGAACGAGGCTT
>JBBPIP010000005.1:0-5626 GCA_038040265.1 Chloroflexota bacterium
AGGCCCGCGGTCACGATGCCCATGGCCTCGATCGCGATCTCGATCTCCTCGGGCCGTGCGTGGATCGCGGGCTCGTCGATCTGGATGTATTTCGCGCCGGCTCGCTCCAGATCGCGCGCCTCGTCGCGGACGATCTCGGCGAGCGCGAGCACCGCGTCGCGTCGCGTCGGGTACGCCTCGTTGTACGACCAGTCGAGCAGCGTGTACGGGCCGGTGAGCATTCCCTTCACCGGCTTCGACGTGAGCGACTGGGTGTACTCGAACCAGCTCACCGTCATCGGCTTCGGGCGCGAGACCTTCCCCGCGATGACGGGCTTGTGGTAGTAGCGATTGCCGTAGGAGCGGACGAGTCCACCGATCTTGAATCCCTCGAGCCTTTCGGCGAAGTACGCGACCATGTCGCCCCGATACATCTCGCCGTCGACCAGGACGTCGAGGCCGATGTCCTCCTGCCGGCGGATCCACTCGGCGGTCGCCTTGCGCTCGAGCTCCTCGAGCTCAGTCGCGCCGAGCTTGCCGCGGGCGGCCTGGCCGCGGGCCTTCGTGAGGTACTCGGGCTTTCCAAAAGACCCGACCGTGGTCGTCAGCAAAACGTTCTCGCTCATGCCGGCACCTTCTCTCCACTCACGAGCCGCGCACCTTCGACGAGGGCGGCGAGCTTCGCCCGCGCCACGTCACGCGGCAGATATTCGAGCGACGTCGTCGTCGCAAGGACCAGCCGTTCCTGCGGCACGAGCTTGAGCGCGCGCTCCGCGTAGCGTGCGACCTCGTCGGCCGTCTCGAGACGGGTGTTGCGCGCGTCGACGACCCCAAGCACCACCTGCTGCGTTCGGAATGCGTCGAGCCGATCGAACGCTGTCGTGTCGCGGCTGCGCACGTCAATCGCGACCGCCGCGACCGGGAACGACGCGAGCGACTCGAGGACCGCGTCGGCCGGGAAGAAGTAGGTCACGAGCGTCAGCGCGAGATCCGGATCGGCAAAGCGACCGTAGGCCTCGCGCGCGAGCTCGATGTGCTTCGGCGATGCGGCTACCGCCGGATCCTCGATGTCGATCATCGTTGCCCCGGCCGCCTTCAGGCCCTTGATCTCCTTCGCCGTGGCGTCCGCGACGGCGAGCACCCGTTCCTCCAGAGAGTGGTACTGCTCGTCGCGCGCGGCGAGGGTCGCGAACGTGAGCGGCCCCGGGATCGCTGCCTTCAGCTTCGACTTAGCGACTCCGGCTGCGAAGGTGTAATCGCGGACCAGAGACCGCCCGTGGGTCTCGATCCGCCCATCGATGATCGGCTGGCGGAAATACGTGTTGTTGTCGTAGAAGCGCTCGAGCGGACCGGGCTCGACGCCGGACCACGTGCGCGCGAATGGCGAGAGGAGGTCGTCCCAGCGGATCTTGCCGTCGTTCGTGACATCGATGCCCGCGGCTTCGATCTCCCCGATGGCGCTTCGCGTCACCTCGTCGAACACCTTGTCGAGACCGGCGTCGTCGATCTCGCCGCGATCGCGGCGATGAAGAGCGCGCCGCAGCTCCTGCGCCTCGAGGCCGTCGCCGATCTTTGGATATGCGCCGATCACCGTTGTCTTCATACAGCCACCCTCGCTTCAGGTCGCGGGAGCAGTCCGGCCGCGTCGACGACGCGCCCGACCGCCTCCGGCCACTCGATCGCGTAGAGATGTACCCCGCCCACGCCGGGCAGAGACTTGAGTGCCTTCGCCATCTCGACCGCGATGGCGATGCCTTCGGCTTCGCCGTCGGTCGCCTTCTTCATGCGGTCGAGGATCTGGGCGCCGAGATCGAGCCCCGGCACCTTCGCGAGGCGCTCCGCCTGTTCTCGCGAGCGGATGATCAGGACGCCCGCGATGATCGGCGCCTCGCGCGAGGCGCCGCGACGGACCTCCACGAGCCAGCGACTGAACGTCGCGAGGTCGAAGACCGGCTGCGTCTGCAGAAAGTCCGCGCCCGCGGCGATCTTGTCGAAGGTCTTCGTGAGGTCGGCCTCCATCGGTTTCGTGAACGGCGAGGCCGTCGCGCCGATGAGGAGCTTCGGCGGCTGTTTGATCTCGTCGCCCGAGAGAAAACGGCCATCGCGCATGCCGACGGCCATCTTGACGAGTCCGACGCCGTCCAAGTCCTTCACGTTCACGGCGTCGGGATGGTTGCCCTGCTTTGGGTCATCGCCACTCATGAACACGAAGTTCTCGATCCCGATGGCCGCCGCTCCCAGCACGTCCGCCTGCAACGCGATTCGATTGCGGTCCCGCCCGGTCATTTGAACGATCGGCTCGAGCCCGACGCTGTGGACGATGGTCGCGGCGGGGATCGCTGCCATGGAGACCATCGCGCGGTTGCTGTCGGTGATGTTGACCGCGTCGACGACCCCGCGGAGGGCCTCGGCCCGGCGGCGCACGACACCGGCGGCCGCACTCTTCGGCGGATTGAGCTCCGCCGTGACGACGAATTCGCCGGATCCGAGAAGGCTCGCCAGTCCGCCCAAAGAAAAAGACCTCTCCTTCTATCTGTGACGAGAGGTCTCCCTGTTCGGTCGACCCTCGCATCTTTCCCTGGGGCTTACCCCACCGGGACGGAATTGGCACCGCAGCGGGTCTCCGCCGGTTGCCGAGGCGTCATCGGGCCGTTCCCTCAGCCTCTCTAGATGAAAGGGCTCGCGTATGAAGTTTCGATCGATGCTAGCACGTACACTTCGCCCCCATTCCCATGCCTGATCGGTTCATCGAACGGACATTGCGCGCGTTCAGCGACGATCTCTCCGCCGATGCGCCGACTCCTGGCGGCGGGAGCGCGGCGGCGTACGCGGGCGCCATGGGCGCGGCCCTCGCCGCGATGGTCGCTCGGATCACACTGAAGAAGGAGAAATCCGAAGAGCTCCAGAGCTACATCGAGGAGACCGACAACCTCCGCGCGGATTTCCTCCGTCTCGTCGACGACGACAGCGCCGCATACGCCCGCGTTGCCGAAGCGATGAAGCTCCCGCGAAAGACCGACGAAGAGAAGAAGGAGCGCCAGGAGCGGATGCAGGCCGCGCTTCTCGCGGCGTCACGAGTTCCGCTTGAGGTCGCGGAGACCGCGCGGCGCCTTCTGGATGCGTGCGAACGTGGGGTCGCAAAGGCGAGCCCGATGACCGCGAGCGACATCGGCGTCGGCGCGCTCATGGCCGAGACCGCGCTGCGCGGGGCCGCTCTGAACGTGATGATCAACCTGGCCTCGGTGACGGACCCGGCCCAGGTGAAGGCGATCTCCGAGCATCTCGATCGCGCGGTCGACGGGAGCGACGAACAGCGCCGCCGCATCACCGACTTCGTCGAATCCCGGATCGCGCGGTAGCACCGTGCGCTTCCTTCACGGCAAGCCGCTCGCGGAGAAACTGCATGAGCGGTCGCGCGAGCGCAGCTCCGCCCTCACGGCCAGAGGTGTGGCGCCGCGGCTCGCGGTGGTCTCCGTCGGGATCGATGCGGCCGCGAGCACGTACCTGCAACGCCTTGCGGCGCGTGGGCAGAAGCTCGACATCGCGGTCGATGAGGTCGACCTGTCCGGCGACGCGCCCGAGCAACAGGTCGTCACGACGCTCGAGCGACTGGGCGCGGATCCAAGGATCCACGGGATCCTTCTCCTTACTCCCCTGCCCGGAGCGCTCGACGAGGGTCACATCGTCGACCACATCGTGCCGGCCAAGGATGTCGAAGGCATGAACCCCTTCAATGTCGGCCTACTCGCGGATGGACGGCCTCGCTTTGTGCCATCGACCGCAGAGGCCGTCGTCGAGCTCCTGAAGTTCCACGGCGTGACTCTGCGCGGTGCGCGCGCCGCGGTCATCGGGCGCAGCACCGTCATAGGCCGCCCGGCGGCGTACCTCCTCCTCAAGGAGGACGCGACGGTGACGATCGCGCACCGCCAGACACGGGACGTGCGCGCAATCACGAAGGATTCGAGCGTCGTGGTCGTCGGCGTGGGACGCGCTGGATTCCTGCGAGGCGACATGATCTCGCCGGGTGCGACGGTCGTGGACGCCGGCATCAACGTGACGCCGAAAGGCGTCGTCGGCGACGTCGATGTGGAAAGCGTCTCGCCCGTCGCCGGCGCTCTCAGCCCGGTACCGGGCGGCGTCGGCGCCGTGACCACCGAGCTCTTGCTCCGCAACGTCCTCACCGCCGCCGAACGTCAGCAGAAGGACTGAGGCTTAGCCCTCGACGTTCGCGCTCAGCGGTTTGCTCACGGCGTACGCCTGCGAGGAATAGCGCTCGGCCGAAGGCAGATCGCCGCGCTTCTTCGCCGCGCGCGAGAGGCGCATGAGGACCTCGCCGAGCTCCGCCTTCGCGTCGAGCGCCTTGTACGTCGCGGCGACCTCGCGCATCCGTCGCTCCGCCTTCGCGGGGTCGCCGTCGCGGAGGTCGAGCTCCGCGAGCACCAGCGTGGCGCCCGCCACGGCGCGATCGGCATCCGCGCCACGCTCCTGCACCGCGGCAATCGCGGCTTCCGCGCTCGAACGCGCGAGCGTCGGGTCCTTCGCCTTGAGCGCGACCTCGGCTCTCGTCGTGTAGCAATGAGCGAGGTAGGCGGTAGGCCCCGCCACGCGGGCCATCTCGATAGCGCGCGCCACGTGCTCGTACGCCGCTTCGATGCGGCCGGCGTCAGCCGCGATCACCGCAAGCGCGTTGCGCATGACGAGGACGGCGACGAGATCCTTGCCGAGCTCGGCCGCGGCCAGAGCCTTCTGGTAGTGGCCCGCGGCGGAGTCCTGGTCCCCCAGGGCGCGGTAGGCGTTGCCGAGGCCCTGATGGATGAACGCGATCCGCGCGAGATCGCCGATCTCGCTCGACCACTCGAGCGCCTGCTGGTAGTAGGTCGTCGCGGCCTGCGGCTCGCCCAGATCCTGTGCCGAGCCGCCGAGAGTGATCAGGACTCGTAGTCGCAGCAGCTGATCCGGCGGCTTTGCGATTTCGATGCGCCGAAGGAGAAGCTCGAGCATCTGACGCGCCCCGCGAGGATTCCCCGCGATCCGCGTCGCGACCGCGAGCTGGTAATCGGCGGCGCGCGTGAGTGCCTCGTCGCCGAGCTCGCCTGCGAGCCGCTGCGCGATGGTCAGCGTTCTGATCCCATCCGCGCCGCGCTGAAGGAGGTTGAGCGCCGATCCCGCGTGGAGCCGAAGCCGGCAGATCTCACGCACTGAGAGATTTCCCGCATCGAGGATCTTCTCCGCACGGCGAAGGGCCTCTGCCGCCGACGCGAGCGTGAGAAGGCCGGCGATCGAGCTGATCTCGAGCTCCCGCTCGCCGCGCACGCGCTCGACATCCGCGTCGTCGAGGAAGTACGAGGCCGGCCGATCGAGCTTTCTGGCCATGTGCTCGAGCGAGCGCATCGCCGGACGGATCTTGCCAAGCTCGACCGCGCTCACGTGCGCGCGCGTGAAGTACGGAGCGCCGAGCTGCGCCTGAGAAATGCCTGCTGCGATCCGCGCCTCGCGCAACCGCTCGCCGAGCTTCTTGAGAGCCGGGGAAAGCGGGGCGGGACGGCGCCGTCGGGTACGTGTGGCCGGCACGGAGCGGGACGGTAGGCTTCCGCCCGCGGCATGTCAATCAAGAATCGACAACTCGTGGCTGCGTTTGGCTCTGCCG
>JBBPIP010000005.1:5726-48734 GCA_038040265.1 Chloroflexota bacterium
GCCCGCGGCATGTCAATCAAGAATCGACAACTCGTGGCTGCGTTTGGCTCTGCCGGAGCGGTCGCCGGTGTCCTGCGCGTCCCACGGATGTCCGCGGCGATGCTCTTTGGGACAGCGTGCGGAGCATTCGCGATCGAAGCGTGGACCGCATACGTCAACCGCCAGGGCTGCGCCGCGTTCTCGGAATTCGCATCGCTTATCGATTCGTTTCCGGCGTCATGCTCACCCATCGGTCTCGTGTTGCTTCTGGTCGCAGCGATTGCCAGCGTTATCGCGGCGATCTTGTTGGTCGGAAGCACACGGGTCGGACGCGGAGTCATGTTCGTTCTCGCTGGAATCGTGCTCGCGCCGCTCCTTCTGTACCTCCTATCCATCGCCACATTTGCCCTCCGGGCGGCCTAGAATCGCAAGCGTGCTTGGGGGAAGGATCCGGGTCCTCGTCGTCGACGATCATCCGTCGGTTCGCGAGAACCTCCGCTACCTCGTGAACGCTGAGCGCGACATGGATTGCGTCGGCGTGGCGCGGGATGCCCAGGAGGCCGTCCGCGCCTGCCAGGAGCTCATGCCGGACGTGGTCATCCTCGACGACGAGATGCCCGGTGGACGCGGCATCCAGGTCCTCGAGTGGATCGCGAGCGAGCTTCCGGACACCCGCGTGGTCATGTACACGCTCGACGTCGACGTCTGCGACGCCGCGCGTCATCTGGGCGCGGGGTGCGTCCTGAAGGACGCGAACTACGACGTGCTGGTGCGGGCGGTCCGGAACGGGGCCGCGTCGCTGCCGAGGTCCGCCGAGACGTATTAGGGCGCTAAACCACCGTCATCGCCACTCGACGGCGAGGACCTCCGTGACATCCGGAATGTCTTTGAGCGAAACGTTCCTCTTCTGCGTGCGATACGTCGCCCCGGCGGACTCGATCGTCGCCCCGGTCACGACTATCTCCCCACCCTCGGCGACAGCTCCGATCCGAGCAGCCTCGTGTATTCCAAACCCCGCGTAATCGAGTCCTCGGCGGTGCGCGGGAGCGGTATGCATCCCGATCCGCACCTGCAGCGCGAAACCTTGCGCGCGTCGTTGCTCCGCGAGGCGGCGCTGGATCGCGATCGCGCACTCGATCGCATCGGTTGCTTTCGCGAACGCGACGAAGAAGCCGTCACCCTGATGGCGGATCTCCTCGCCGCGGAATTCGGCGATCAGCGACCGCAGTGTCTCGTCGTGCCACCGGATCAGGTCCTGCCACGCCTCGTCGCCGATCGCCTCGACGAGCTTCGTCGAGCGGACGATATCGGTGAAGAGGAAGGTCTTGGTCAGTCGATCTGCTTCTGGGGCGATCCCGCCGGCGGGAGCGCCCAGAAGATCAGTGGTCCTTTTCGCTTCGAGCCGCGCACCGAGACGTTCGAAGGTCGCGCGCGCGGCGTCGAGCTCGAGACGTTCTGCCGCCGGATCGCCCTCGCCACGGAGGACGGCGGCCAAGACGACGCGCGCCCGCGCGACCTCGTAGGGTGCATTCACCTCCTGCCATAGGCGGATGGCCGAGCGGATCGCGACCTCGGCATCGGCACGCTGACCGTTGGCCAGGAGAACGGACGCGTTCGCGACATGGGCAGTCGCTTTCATGGCGGCGGTCCCGAACCCGCTTGCGATCTCGTGCATCTCCGTGGCGGCCTCACGCGCGCGCTCCGGCTCGCCCGCCGCGAGAGCCACTTCGACCACCGCCGGCAGGAGACGCGCGCGACCAGGCTTCGAGAGCTCGTTCGCGAGTGCTCGCCGTAAGGAGTTCATCGCTGCGGCCGGATCACCCTCCGCGAGCCGCACGAGCGAGAGCCCCGGCTCGGGCGTCATCCCCATGCCATGCGCCTGCCGGAAAGCACTCTCGGCCGCCGGAAGATCCCCCATCCGCAAACGGATCATCCCGATCTCGTAGAAGCCCTGCGCGAGGACCGGACCGATCTCGTAGCGCTGTAGCTCGTCGCACGCGTGACGCGCCTCCTGCTCGGCCTGCGCCCAGGAGCCGCGAAGATCGAGAATCTCGGCGCGGTGCACCCGGCAGATCCCCGGGAAGCCGTTGATCGATTGGCGCTCGCACCAGCGCGAGGTGGCTTCGGTCCAGTCGGCCGCCCGCCGGAAGTCACCGATATCCCGGCACGCAGCGATGGTGGCGCAGTAGATCATCCCGGTGGTCCAGGGATCGACCTCGTCCGCGACGGCGGCGATCGTCGCGCGATCGAACGTCGCAAGCCCGTTCGTAACGTCACCGGTACCGATGAGCGCGATCGCTTGGAGCATGAGGCCGTATGCCGTGAGATCGCGGTCGCCGTGCCGTTCACCGAGCGCGCTGACGCGGCGGCCGACGTCGAGTTCCTCATGCGGGTCAGGCGTGAGGCCGACGAAGCTTCGTATGAACAGCACGTAGCCGAACGCGACGGAGTCCTCGTCTCCTGCGACGAGCTTCTCCGCGCGCTCCAGCCAAGCCTGCGCGAGCGCGACCGCGCCCCTTGTCCCGTAGTCACGGACGAGCCAGAGAGCAGCTTGTGCCGCGCCGGGCTTGTCGCCGGCGGCGAGGAACGCGTTGTAGGAGCGCTCGCGCGCGGCGAGATTCTCGGCCGGCTGCGCCGTCCACCACGAGGCTTCGGCCAGAGCCTCGAGGCCCTTGGCATCGAGACCCGTCGTCGCGTCGATCCGCTTCAAAATGGCGAATGCATCGTCCCAGGCGTGTTTGTCGAGAGCCTTGCGGGCGCCCTCGAGCGTCGCCTCTTGCGCCACGCCTGTCCTGTTATTCGAGCCGGATCAGCGGCGGGTGGTCGATGTCCTCGAAGTGCGTCGTGTCGATGAACCGCAGCTTCCCCATCAGCCGATCGAGGAGCAGCGAATGCGTTCGCGCGCCGCGCGCGAAGAAGTGCACGCCCTTCAGGACCTCGCCGTCGGTCACTCCCGTGGCCACGAACCGGATGTCGTTGCCGCTCGCCAGATCTTCGGTCCGGTAGATGCGACTCTCGTCGTCGATCCCCATCTTCTTCGCGCGTTGCCGCTCCTCTTCGCTTCTGAAGCGAAGGCGTCCGAGAATCTCCGCCCCTAAGCAGCGGAGCGCGGCGGCGGCGAGCACGCCTTCGGGTGCGCCGCCCGTACCCATGACGGCATGCACGTCGGTTCCGGCGATCGGGACCGAGAGCGACGCCATGAGGTCGCCGTCCTCGATGAGCTTGATCCGCGCACCCGCGGCGCGCACGTCGTTGATGAGCTTCTCGTGGCGAGGCCGGTCGAGGATGACGATGGTCAGGTCGCTGACATCGCGACTCAACGACTGCGCGATGATCTGAAGATTCTCGGCGACGGGTCGGTCAAGGTCGACCTTGCCGCGCGCGGGCGCACCGACGACGAGCTTCTCCATGTACGTGTCGGGGGCGTGCAGAAGACCACCCGGCTCCGAGACGGCCATGACCGCGCACGCGTTCGGGCGGCCCTTTGCCACCGGGTTCGTGCCCTCGAGAGGATCGACCGCGATGTGCACTTCCGGCCCGTCCCCGCGACCGACCCGCTCGCCGATGAAGAGCATGGGAGCTTCATCGCGCTCGCCCTCGCCGATGACGATCAGCCCGTTGAAGCGCGCGTCCTCCATCGTCTTGCGCATCGCCTCAACCGCGGCCTGATCGGCCTCGTTGTTGTTCCCGTGGCCCATCCAGTGGGCCGCCGCGATAGCGGCAGCCTCCGTGATCCGGACGAGCTCGAGACTCGGCGTCCGGTCCATCGGAATGCGTTCGAGCGGCAGTGTCCCCTTGACCTGCATCGGCGGCGTAACGCTAGTCCGTAGCCAGCGGTCGCGCACGAGCCAGGCGCTCCGCCGCGTGCTCTATGAGCGGCAGGGGTTCTCGCAATGCTTGCGCGATCGGCACACCTTCGCTCGCGACCGCGATCGCGTCGAGGCCGAGCGTTTCGTGTCCCGCGCCGAGACTGCCCGCCACCGCGACTACAGGAACACCAGCACGACGCGCTGCCGCGGTGACCGCACCAGTCAACTTCCCGTAGCCGCTCTGCTGATCGATACGCCCTTCTCCGGTGACGACAAGGTCGGCGCCGACGATGCGGTCTGCGAACCCGACGGTGCGGAGCACGAGCTCGGCACCGGAGACGAGACGCGCATCGAGGAACGCGAGGAGTCCCGCGCCGAGGCCGCCCGCGGCTCCCGCGCCGGGTACGTCGCGGATCGGCCTCCCCACGAACGCCTCCACGACGTCCGCGTATCGCGCGAGAGCGGCATCGAGCTCGCGGACGATCTCCGGCGTCGCGCCCTTCTGCGGCCCGTACACGGCGGAGGCGCCCTCGGGGCCGAGGAGCGGATTGCGAACATCGCACGCGACCTCGATCGACGGACGGACCAGTCGCGGATCGGTCTGGCCGTCGATGCGGCCGAGCTTCGCCAGCGCGGCGCCACCCTCGGATAGGTCATTGCCTTCACGGTCGAGAAAGCGGTAACCGAAGGCTCGCGCCATTCCCGCCCCGCCGTCATTCGTCGCGCTGCCGCCGATGCCGATGACGATGCGATGAGCGCCACTCGCGGCGGCCGCGAGTATCAGCTCGCCGGTGCCGCGGGTGCTGGTGATGCGCGCGTCGCGTTCGCTCGGTTCGAGCAGTGGAAGTCCGCTCGCCGCGGCCATCTCGACGACCGCGGTCGTGCCATCACCGAGCACGCCCCACTCGGCGTCGATCTCGCGGCCGAGCGGATCGTGCACGCTTGATCGGCGCAGCCCGCCGTTCGTCGCGGTGACCAGCGCGCGCACCGTTCCCTCGCCGCCGTCGGCGAGCGGCATCTCTTCGACACGCGCATCCGGCCACACACGACGAATGCCGCGCGCGATGGCCGAAGCGACGGCGACCGCATCGGCCGACCCTTTAAAAGACTGGGGAGCGACGATCACCCGCACGCTCACGGGAGTGTGCGCTCCCCTAGACTCGGATGATCCTCAAGAGGTCCGACCCGGTCCGTTTCGCGCGCGATCCCGCGTCGCTCGAGGCATCGACGCGATGACGCGACGGATCGCCATGGTGTCCGTGCACGCGTGCCCACTCGCGAAGCTGGGCGGCCGCGATTCCGGCGGCATGAATGTCTACGTGCGGGAGCTGGCGCGCGACCTCGGCGCCCGAGGCATCGAGGTCGACGTCTTCACGCGCTGGCGCGAGAAGGACGACCCGCGGATCCAGCAGCTCGGACCCAACGCCCGCGTGATCCACATCCAGTCCGGCCCGATCGGCTACTGGCCGAAGATGGACGTCTACGAGCACCTCGACGAGTTCACGGCCAAGCTTCTCGAGCACGCGGCCTCAGAGGGAAAGACCTACGACCTGATCCACGCCCACTACTGGCTCTCGGCGAAGGTCGCGCGAACGCTCGAGCAGGAGTGGAACGTGCCGGTGGTCCAGATGTTCCACACCCTCGGCCTCGTCAAGCGCGAGGTCATGGACGAAGACATCGACGGCGAGAGCGACATTCGAGTCGAGATCGAGCTTGAGGCAGTCCGCAAGTCAGCGGCCGTCGTTGCGGCCAGCGAGATCGAGCTCGGCGAGCTGCGCCGTCTCTACAAGGCAGACACCTCGCGCGTCGCGGTCATCCCCTGCGGCGTGGACCCCGTCATCTTCCATCCGGTGCGGCAGGTCGATGCGCGTGAGAAGCTTGGACGCGACCAGTGCGAGCGACTCATCCTGTTCGTCGGTCGCATCGAGCAGATCAAAGGGATCGACGTCCTCCTGCGCGCGCTCGGTCTTCTGTTTCAACGCCACCCGGAGGTGCGGAGCGACCTCTGCCTCCTCGTCGTCGGTGGCGCGCTGGATCCGGGTGACGACGCGCCCGAGACGGAGAAGATCCTGGAGCTCCGTCGCCTCGTTCACGAGCACCGTCTTGAGTCGAATGTGTCGTTCGTGGGGTCGCGCGGGCAAGAGGATCTTGCCCTCTACTACGCGGCCGCGGATCTCTGCGCGGTGCCCTCGCTGACCGAATCGTTCGGGTTGGTCGCGCTCGAGGCGATGGCCTGCGGTACGCCGGTCGTCGGTACGCGCGTAGGTGGGCTGCAGACGATCATCGAGAACGGAAAGTCGGGGCTCCTCGTTCCGGCAGGCGACGACGAGGCGCTCGCCGAGGCCATGGCTCAAGTCCTCACCGATGCCCGCCTCCGCATGCACCTCGCGCACGGCGCGCGCGACCGCGCGGAGCACTTCACCTGGCGTCGCGTCGGCGATCGCATCGTCGATCTATACCACCGCGTGCTCGACGAACGGAAGGTGAAGGTCTCGTGACCGACGTCTTCACGATTCCAAAGCGCGCTATGGCGGTCTTCGCCCACCCCGACGACGTCGACTTCGGCTGCTCGGGCACCCTCGCGTCGTGGATCAAGGCGGCCGGCACGCACGTGACCTACTGCGTGATCACGAGCGGGCAGAAGGGCACGCACGATCTGAAGACGACCGCCGAGCAGATGGCCGAAACGAGACAGCGCGAGCAGCGCGCGGCCGGCGAAGCGATCGGCGTGCAGGAGTTCGTCTTCCTCGGCCATCAGGACGGCGAGCTCGAAGTCAGCATGGATCTGCGGGGTGAGGTCTGCCGTGTCATCCGCGAGCATCGGCCCGAGGTGGTCTTCACCAACGATCCGTGGGGCCACTACCAGGTGCATCCCGACCATCGCGTCGCCGGGTGGAGCGGCCTCGACGGCGTGATCGCGGCGCGAGACCACCTCTTCTATCCCGAGCAGCTCACCGCTGGCCTGAAACACCATCGCGTGGCCCGAGTGCTCCTGTTCGGGACGCGCGACCCGAACATCTGGTTCGACATTTCAGGTTCGATCGACGGGAAGATCGCGGCTCTCAAATCGCACAAGAGCCAGGTCGGCGGTCGTCGCGGATTTGCCGAGCGGATGCGGTGGTGGGCGAAGAACACCGGATCGACCTGGAACCTCGAGGCCGCGGAGGCGTTCCGCTACATCGAGCTCGCCTGAAGTCGTCGCCATGAAGGAAGTGCCCTTCATCGGCGGGAACATGAACGACGCAACACGCGTCGGCGACACGGTGAGGCGACGCGCCGGCCCGTGGACTCCGGCGGTCCACGCGCTGCTGCGATTCCTCGAGAACGCTGGATTCGAGGCGCCCCGCCCCCGCGGTATGGACGAGAAGAGCCGCGAAATACTCGAGTACATCGAGGGCGAGGTGCATCCCGGATGGCCCGATCCGGCCCCGGACTGGGTCATGGACGACGATCGCCTCGCCGAGGGTGCGCGCCACCTTCGTCGCTACCACGACCTCGTCGAGGGTTTCGAGCCACCCGCTGGAGCGCAATGGAGGTTCGTCGCGCCGACAGCCCACCGGATCATCTGTCACAACGACTGGGTACCTGGAAACGCGCTCTTTCGCGAGCATCGCCTTGCCGTGATGCTCGACTGGGACATGGCCGGTCCAGGGACACGGCTCTGGGACATCGCGAACAGCGCGTCCTTCTGGGTGCCGCTGTACTCAGCTGCCCGTCCTCTCGGGATCGAAGAGCAGGCGCGGCGCGTCCGGCTGTTCTGCGATGCGTATGGATTGTCGGATCGATCGTCGCTACTTGATGTGCTCAAGGAGCGCACGCTCTTCGTGGGCGAGTTCATCGAAGAGCAGGCGCGTCTCGGGGACAAAGGCGCGATGAAGCTTGCCGACTGGGACGTCCCGGCTCGGATGAAGCGCTATGCGGCCTACCTGGACGAGCACCGTACCGTGCTCGAGCGCGCGCTCGACTAATGCTTGAAGTGCCTCCGCCCCGTGAAGAGCATCGCCATGTGGTTCTTGTTGGCGGTGTCGACCATCATCGCGTCGCGCAAAGAGCCGCCGGGCTGGATGATCGCGGTCACGCCCGCGCGCGCCGCGACTTCGATGCCGTCGGGGAACGGGAAGTACGCGTCCGACGCCATGACCGCGAGTCGCGCGTTCTCCCCCGCCTTGCGCACAGCAGTTTCGACCGCGACCACGCGTGACAGCTGACCGGGGCCAACTCCGACGGTCGCGAGCCCCTTTGCGAGGACGATCGCGTTCGAGGTGACGTGCTTCACGCAGCGCCACGCGAAAAGCAGATCGGTGAGCTCCTCGAGGGACGGCGTGCGCACCGTGGCCACTTTGAAGTTGCCCTCGTCGAGGGCGGATTCGTCGGGCGTCTGGACAAGCATGCCGCCGGCAATGCGCTTGTAATCGAAGGCGACGCCGTCTTTGCGCGCGAGCCTTCCGCCGACGATCGCGTGGCCCGGCACGGCCAGGATCTCGAGGTTCTTGCGCTGGCGCAGGATCGGCAGAGCCTCATCCTCGTAGCCGGGGGCGATGATCGCCTCGTAGAACGTGCCTTCCATCGCCTCGGCGAGCTCGCGGGTCACGATCCGATTTGATCCGACGATGCCGCCGAATGCCGAGACCGAGTCGCACATGAACGCGCGCCGGTAGGCCTTCGTGATGTCGTTGTCCGACGCGACGCCGCACGGGTTCTGGTGCTTGATGATCGACACGGTCGGCTGCGCGAAGTCGGTCGCGAGGCGCCAGGCCGCGTTGATGTCGAGCATGTTGTTGAAGCTGGTCGCTTTGCCGTGCAGCTGCTGCATGGTCGTCATCGCGCCGTCCTCGCCGCGCACGGCGTACATCGCGGCTTGCTGATGCGGATTCTCGCCGTAGCGCAGGTCGCGGACCTTGCGAAGCGAAAGGGTCAGCTCGTCGGGGAACTGGACCCCCGCCTCGCTCGCGAAGCGCGAGGCGACCGTCGCGTCGTACGCCGCCGTGTGACTGAACGCCTCCGAAGCGAGCACTCGCCGGGTCTCGAGCGACACTGAGCCTCGCTGCTTCAACTCGTCGAGCACGGCGGCGTACCGCTCCGGCCGCGCGACGACGACGACGTGCTCGTAGTTCTTGGCGCCGGCCCTCAAGATCGTCGCCCCGCCGATGTCGATCTGATCGAGCAGCATGGCGCCGCTCTTCCCCGACCCGGCATGCTCCGCGAACGGATAGAGATTGACGACGACAAGGTCGATAGGCTCGATGCCCTCTCGCTTGAGCTCCTCGCGGTGCGCCGGATCATCGCGGCGTGCGAGCAGCGCGGCGTGGATCTTGGGGTGCAGCGTCTTCACGCGTCCGCCGAGAAGCACCGGCTGACCGGTCACGTCCTCCACCGAGCGCGAGGTGATGCCCTCGGCGGCGAGCGCGGCGCGGGTTCCATCGGTGGCGATGAGCTCCCACCCGAGGTCGTGCAATCCGCGCGCGAACGCATCGAGACCGGTGCGATCAGAGACCGAGAGGAGGGCTCGCAGCGCGGCTAGTATAGCCAGTCCATGCCGTTCGATCCCCAGCACTTCATTGATCGATTCTTCCAACCATTCAACAGCGAATCCCGTTTCTTTTGGCCGGCGGTGATCGCGGTCGTCCTCTCTCTGATCGCGAACATCGTTTGGTACAACTGGCGGAGCCGCACGACGCCTCCGCCCGAGCTGGGCGTCCGACCGTGGGCCTTCTGGGCGAACGTCGTCTTCCTCATCTGGTATCTCGTGCTACTCCGGCAGGGCGTGCCGTTCTGGGTGATCGCCGGGTCGATCGCCGCGAACATCGCGCTCGTCGTCTACATGTACTGGGCGTACCTCCCGCCGCGGGAAGCCGCGTGGGAGCGCGAGCGCCGTCGTCAGGCCTATTTTCCGAAGGCTGGACGCAAGAGGAAGCGCCGCCGCTAGTCGTCCTTCGGCGCGCTCCAGGTGATCTTGAATCCTTCGTAACGCGGCTTACCGCCGAGCTCGATCCGCTCGACCCCCATCACCTCGGCGCCCGGCGGCCCTTCGTTCAACCAGCTCTGCAGCGAGGAAACGGCACCACCGCTCCCTTCGGCGATGATCTCGACCGCCCCGTCCGCCGTGTTCCAGACCCGGCCAGTGATCGCGAGGCGCATCGCCTCTCGCACCGCGGTCGCCCGGAAGTTCACGCCCTGCACCTCGCCGCGTACGACGAAGCGGACGCGCGGCATCAGCGCTTCTTCCGGGCTGCCAGCATTTCGTCGAGGCCGCGCTCGTTCGCGAGACTGCCCTGTGGTGCCCACCCACGCCGTGCCGTACCGACGGCGAGGTCCATCCAGTCAAGCTCCTCGATCGCATGCGCATCTGAGTTCGTGACGAGCGTCGCGCCGCGGTCGACCGCCTTGCGGATCCAGGTGTCGGGGAGGTCGAGCCGTTCCGGCCCTCCGTTCACCTCGATCCACGTACCGGTCTCGGCCGCGGCCTCGATGACCGCGTCCAGGTCCACGGCGTGCGGCTCGCGTTTTTCCAGAAGGCGACCCGTCGGATGCGACAGCCCGGTGACGAGCGGGTGGCGCATCGCGCCGACGACTCGCGCGGTCATCTGCTCGCGCGTCTGCGCGAACGACGAATGTACTGAGGCGGTGACGATGTCGAACTTGCGCAGGAGGTCATCCGCGTAATCGAGCGCGCCGTTCGCGCGGATGTCGACCTCCGTGCCGACGATGACGCGGAACGGCGCGAGCTCCGCGTTCAGACGCGCCGCTTCCAAGAGGCGCGCCTCGATCCGCGCCGGCGACAGGCCGTTGGTCATGCCGAGGCCAGGCGAGTGGTCGGTCACGGCAAGGTAGGCGTACCCCTTCGCACGTGCCCGCCGTGCCATGTCGGCCAGCGGGTCCCGGCCGTCGGTCTGATTCGTATGGGTGTGGAGGTCGCCGCGCACGCGACCGAGCTCGACCAGTTTCGGTAGGGCGCGCTCCTTCGCGGCCTCGATCTCGCCCCGGTCCTCGCGGAGCTCGGGCGGGATGAAGTCCATCTCGAGCGCGGCATAGACCTCCTCTTCGGTCGCCGATGCGATCTCCTGGCCGCGCTCTTCGGCGCCGACGCGGTACAGGCCGTACTCGTTGAGGAGAAGCTTTCGGCGCAGAGCCAGGCCGCGCAGCCGCACGTTGTGCTCCTTCGAGCCGGTGAAGTAGAGGAGCGCGGCGCCGAACGAACGCGGCGGAACGACGCGAAGGTCGATCTGCAGCCCGCGGTCGACGATGACCGAACACTTCGTGTCGCCCCGCGCGAGCACCCGCTCGACGGTGGGAGCGCGGGCGAAGATCTCGAAGATCGGCGCGGCATCGTCTGCGGCCACGACGATGTCGACGTCGCCGATCGTCTCCTTGTACCGCCGAATGCTGCCGGCTATCGCCAGCTCCGTCACAACGGTCTCGGCGCGGAGGTACTCCGCCATCTTTGTCGCGGACGCTCGCGCCTCGTGCAGCAGTGACCGGCCGGTCCGCTGCTTCAGGGCGGCGATAGAACGGAGGATGTTCTCCTCGGTCTTCGCTTGGATCTTCGGCAGCCGCTGGAGCCGGTGGTCTTTCGCCGCCTCCTCGAGCTCTTCGACCGTTGTGATCTTGAGGTGCTCGTAGATCGTGCGTGCGGTGGCCGGGCCGACGCCTGGGACGCGAAGCAGCGTCAGCAGACCGGGTGCGACCGCAGCCTGTAGCTCCTCGTGCCGCTTCGACCGGCCGGTCGCGACGATCTGCTCGATCGCCTCGCCGACGGACGACCCAACCTTCGGGATCTCCTTGAGCCGCTTCTCCTGAACGAGCTTCGTGAGCGGCTCGCGGAGGTCGCGGATCGAGCGAGCGGCCGCGCGGTAGGTCACGGCACGGAACACGTTCTCGCCTTTGAGCTCGATCAGGTCACCGATCTCGTCGAGAACTTTCGCGATGTCGTCGTTGCCGACGGCGAGGGCATCGAGGGGCATGCCCCGATGCTACGGCGCTCTAGTGGATCAGGATGCCGGGCGCGACGCGCCGGGATCGCGCGCGAGCTCGAGGTACGCGAACGCCGACTCGAGGTCGCCGCGCGCGCGAAGCTTCTGCGCGTATTCGGCCGCGAGCGTCGACAGATCCGGATGGTCCTCGATGGAAGCCACGAGCTCGATCGCTTTGCGGTAGGCCCGGTCAGACGCGGCGTACTCGCCACGCTCGTGATCGGCCGCGGCCGCGACGCGCAACGCGTCGGCCTGCTGGCGGTGATCGCCAAGATCGGCGAGCCGCTCCTCCGCGGCCTGGGCCAAGCGCAACGCGCCTTCGGTGTCGCCTTCCTGAAGGGTGATGCGCGCGCGCAGGACATCCACGATCGCGCCAACGCGGACGTCGCCGGCGACGACCGCGCGCTTGCTGCAGCGGTCGACCGTTTCGCGCGCCGCGTTCAGGTCGCCGTTCTCGAACTGGACCGTCGCGAGGGACTGCATGACCGAGAGCTCGACGGCAGTGTCGGAAACGCGCTCGAACAGTCCGAGCGCGCGCTCGTAGTTCGCGATCGCGCCATCGAGCTCACCCGCGTCGTAGAGCGCTACCGCAACTCCCATGTAGCTCTGCGCCGCAAGACGAAGCTCGCTCGACCGCGAAGCGACGGCGAGCGCGAGCTCGTACGTGGCGAGTGCCTTCGCCGTGCGATGAAGCCGGCGGTAGACGGTGCCGAGGTGGACGAGCGTCCGCGCACGGAGGCGCGGGTCGGTGATCTCGTGCTGTTCCATCACGTCCCGCGCCGACTCGAGCGATTCGGCACCTGCAGCCAGCTGACCGTGCTCGACGTAGAGGACCCCGCGGGCGTGCAGCAGATGGGCGAGCTCGGTGGCGTCGCTGTTCGCGTCGACGAGCGCCATCGCCTCCGCAATTCGTTCGAACGCCTGTTCCCGCTTGCCTTCGGCGGTGTCTGCCGCGGCGAGGAAGCGGAGCAGCGTTGCGCGCTCGGGACCCTGCGGCTGCTGCGCGAGGGAGGCCGTCGCCTCCTGGCGCACGGTGGGCCAGTCGCGGCGCTCGACGGCGGCCTGGGCGGCAAGACGGTGGAAGACCCGACGCTTCGCGCCGGCCAGCGACTCGTCGCCGATGAAGTAGTCGAGGCTCCGCCCGAGTCGCGAGGCGATGATCTGCAGAGAACGGAGAGAGGGTCGAACCAGACCGGCTTCGACCTGACTGATGAAGCCCTTGGTGAGTTCTTCGCCCGCCAACTGTGCCTGGCTGAGACCAAGCTCCCTGCGAGCGGCTCGTACCCGCTCGCCCAAGGTCACCGGCTTCTGAACTGCTTCAGGCAGACTCGCCACCGACGCTCCCCTGTCTAGACCGAACTGACATCACGCCTACGCGTTCGGGTTCCCTAGACTTGCCGGAGAATACTGGCCGCTGTCGGCGCGGACAATGTGGGGAGAACGAGATGAGACCCTTCCGCTCGCGCGCGCTGGCAGCGATCGTCTTCGCGATCTTGGTCCTCGGCATGCTCGGAACCGTCGCCAATGCCGCCCAAATCCCCAGCAGGAACAGTTTCCCCGAGGATCCATGGGCCGCTTCGCGCAACAGCTTCCCCGAGGATCCCTGGACGAGCGCTAACTAGCCAAACGGCATACTGCAGGCGTGCCGGCAACGTCGACCGCCCATCGGCAGCGCCTCGAGATCGACGGGACAGCCTTCATCTTCCAGCACGGGTACCGCTTCGGGAGGGTGACCTACATCACCCGTCTCCCGCTCGGGAAGAGCATGACCGTCTTCACGCCGGGCCACCTCTCGGCGCCGGAGGTGGAAGCGGTCGTGCGCGGCGACAACCCGTGGATGCTGGAGTGAGCTAGACGCGCGCGATCGTTCAGCGCGTCCGCTCGGCGTCCGTCGAGGTCGGTGACGAGCGCGTCGCCGAGATCAAATCTGGTGTCGTCGTCTTGGTTGGCGTCGGCGCCCACGACCGTCCGGAGGACGGCGAGCGCCTGGCCGCGAAGATCGCCGCTCTCCGCATCTTCGAAGAGGGCGGCAAGATGCAACGCGCGCTCGCCGATGTCGGCGGCGCCGTGCTCGCCGTGCCGCAATTCACGCTCTACGGCGACGCACGCCATGGCCGCCGGCCCGATTTCACCGCGGCCGCCCCGCCCGAGCTCGGGAAGCGCCTGTTCGAGGCGTTCTGCGGAGCCCTCCGCGGGAGCGGTGTCGAGGTGCGGCAGGGCCGGTTCGGCGCCACGATGCTCGTCAGCCTCGAGGCCGACGGGCCGGTGACCCTCGCGCTCTCGACCGACGGCTGGCGGGAGAGCGAGCTCGGGGCGGGGTGAACCACGCCGACCATGTCTCCCTCCTCGCGCCGGGTGTGGCGCAAGGAGAAGGTGGCACGTGGGCGGACCTCGGCGCGGGGACGGGCGCGTTCACGCTCGCGCTCGCCGATCTCATCGGGCCGCACGGGATCATTCACGCGATCGATCGCGACCGCGCCGCGCTCGCGGAGCTCCAGGGCGCGTACGTGTCTACAGTGCCGCAGGCCGAGCTGCGCGCTCGCACGGCGGACTTCACGCGGCGACTCGACCTGGCTGATCTCGACGGCGTCGTGATGGCGAACTCGCTGCACTTCGTCGAGGACAAGGCCGCGGTCCTCGGGCTGGTGCGCGGTTACCTCAAGCCCGGTGGCCGGCTCCTCCTCGTCGAATACGACAGCGATCGCGGAAACACCTGGGTTCCGCATCCCCTCACCTTCGAGACGTGGCGCGATCTTGCGACCGATGCAGGTTTCGTGGAGACGCGAAAGCTTGCGACCGTTCCGAGCCGGTTCCTACACAGGATCTACTCCGCTTTGAGCCTCGCGCCGTGACGACGCTTCCTACGCTCGGCGGGCATGCGGATCTTGTCCATCCGGCTCTGGGCTTCGATCGGCGCGCTCGTCCTCGCCGCCGGTATGCCGTATTGCGCGGCCGCGGTCGGATGGGCGGCGACGCAGGACGAGTCGACCATCACGGTCCGAGCTGACGTCGCTGTCGGCGTGTTCGCATCGTGGATCGGGTCGGCCATCCTCATGATCGCCGGCGCGCTCTGGACCGTGCGATCCTGGCGTGCGCGCCGCGAGGCCGTGCGCGCCTAGCGCGCGAGCTCGAGCGCGGTCGCGAGCGTGAGCTTCGCGGCCTTCAGCCACAGCCTCTTATTAGTGATCTTGTCCGGCGTGTCGTTCACCGTATGGAAGGAGTAATTCCCGGGGAAAGTCGCGTCGTTCTCGCCGTAGCGCTGCACGATCGCGATCGACGGGATCCCGGCAAGGCCGAAGGGTGCGGCGTCGAGGATCGTGGCTCCGCTCGTCGCAAGCTGAGGGATCAGCGGTGACACTCCGATCTGATAACGATCGTTCGCGGCGATCATCCGGTCGCGAAGGTCAGCGGACCCATTCGTGTAGTAGATGAGGTCGAGGCGATCGGCGAGCGGGTTGAAGCCGACCATGTCGATGTTGATCACCGCGGCGTACGGAGCCGGCTTTCCAAGCGACCCGAGGTACGCGGCGCTTCCCTTGAAGAAGAGCTCCTCTCCGTCGAAGAACGCGAGCACCACGCGCTGCCGCAGCGACGCGCGCTCCTGCGCCAGCACGCGCGCGTACTCGAGGAGCGCGGCGGTGCCCGTTGCGTTGTCGTCTGCGCCCGGCGCGGCGCTCGTGACCGGATTCCAACCGGGACTGCGGTTCGAAATCGAGTCGTAGTGGGCGCAGATCATCACCCACCCGCCCGATCCTGCCGCTGGTGTCAGGGGATCGACGATCGCCAGGATGTTCTCGAGTGCAATGCCGTTGTACGCGGCGCGGTGCGACTCCATAGCGAGGCCCGGAATCGCGCCGAGCTGCTCCTTGAGGTACGCGACGGCCTTGGCGTGATTCGGGTGGCGCGGATCGCGCGAGCCGAACGACGCGAGCGCGACCATGTGGTCGTTCAGCTTGGCTTCGTCGATCCGTTCGAGGACGTCGCTTATCGGGCGCGCCGTCGGGACAGGCGATGGAGTGGGCGTCGGAGTCGGGGTCGCGGTCGGCGTCGCGGTGGCGAGCGCAACCGAGGATGGCGCGCTCGGCGCGGCGGACCCGGCGCCGCCGCAGGAGGCCAGAACGATCGCCAGCAGGAGCGCGAGGCGGCTCATCACCTCTGTATATCGCGGCAAGCCGCAGAGCAGTGCGCCGGCGCGGTCTCGGTTAGTTCGCCTTTCTGCCTCGGCCCCCGGCGCCCGCGGGCACGCGTCCGCCGTTAGGAGAGTTCTCTTCGGCCTTCTCCTGCGCGTACTGCTCGCTCCAGAAGACGATCTTTCCGTCCTGGGCGTCCACGAAAACCGTGTCGCCCTCCTTGAACTCGCCCGAGAGGACCTTCTGCGCGAGCGGATCGATGATGAGCCGCTGGATGGTCCGCTTGATCGGGCGCGCGCCGTAGACCGGGTCGAAGCCCTCCTTCGCAATGAGCGACTTCGCGTTGGCGGAGAGGTCGAGCGTGATCTTCCGCTCGAGGAGCCGCTTCGCGAGGATCTTCGTCTCCTTCTCCACGATCTCCGCCAGCTGCTGGGTCACGAGGTTCTTGAAGATGACGATCTCGTCGATCCGGTTCAGGAACTCCGGACGGAACTGGCCGCGGAGCGCGTCCATGACCCGCTTGCGGAGGAGCTCCTGCTGGTCCGCGAGCTCGGTGATGAACGTGGAGCCAACGTTGCTCGTCATGATGATGACCACGTTCTTGAAGTCGACCGTGCGGCCCTTGCCGTCGGTGAGGCGTCCGTCGTCGAGGATCTGAAGAAGCACGTTGAACACATCGGGGTGCGCCTTCTCGATCTCGTCGAGCAGGAGCACCGAGTAGGGCCGGCGGCGGATCGCCTCAGTGAGCTGACCGCCCTCGTCGAACCCGATGTAGCCAGGGGGCGCGCCGATGAGCCGCGCCACGGTGTGCTTCTCCATGTACTCGGACATGTCGAGGCGAACGAGCGACTTCTCGTCGTCGAAGAGGAACTCGGCGAGCGCCTTCGCGAGGAGCGTCTTGCCGACGCCGGTGGGTCCGAGGAACAGGAATGAGCCAAGCGGCCGTTGCGGGTCCTGCATCCCGGCGCGCGCGCGACGCACCGCGTTCGCCACCGCCGTGACCGCTTCCTCCTGCCCCACCACGCGCTCGTGGAGGTTCTGCTCCATGCGCAGGAGCTTGGAGATCTCGCCCTCGACGAGCTTGGTCACCGGGATGCCGGTCCACTTGGCGACGACGTCGGCGATGTCCTCCGGCGTCACCTCCTCGGTGAGCATCTTCTGGCTCTTCTGCAAATCCGCGAGCCGCTTCTCGGCGCGCGCGATCTCGTTTTCGATGTTCGCGACGGTGCTGTATTTCAGCTCGGCCGCCTTGGCGTAGTCAGCGGCGCGCTCGGCGCGCTCGACCTCCGCACGGATCGCCTCGAGCTGCTGGCGTTTCTCGCGGATTTCGGTGATGGCCGCCTTCTCCTGCTGCCAGTGCGCGCGGAGAACGCTCGCCTCTTCCTTGGCGTGCGCGAGCTCACGCTCGAGCTTTTGCAGGCGCTCCTTGCTGGCCGGATCGCTTTCTCTCTTCAGCGCCTCGCGCTCGATCTCCAGACGCGACACCGCCCGCTCGACCTCGTCGAGTTCCGCGGGCATCGAGTCGATCTCCATGCGGAGCTTTGAAGCGGCCTCGTCCACCAGGTCGATCGCCTTGTCCGGGAGAAAGCGGTCAGTGATGTACCGCGACGAGAGTGTGGCGGCCGCGACGAGCGCGGAATCCTGAATGCGGACGCCGTGGTGGATCTCGTACCGCTCGCGGAGTCCGCGAAGGATCGAGATCGTGTCCTCGAGAGTCGGCTCGCCGACGTAGACCGGCTGAAAGCGCCGCTCGAGCGCTGCGTCTTTCTCGATGTGCTTGCGGTACTCGTCGAGCGTGGTCGCGCCGATGGTGTGGAGTTCGCCGCGCGCGAGCATCGGCTTCAGCATGTTCGCGGCATCGACCGCGCCCTCGGCCGCGCCGGCGCCGACGACGGTGTGGAGCTCGTCGATGAAGAGGATGATCTGTCCGCTGGCGGACGAAATCTCCTTGAGGACGGCCTTGAGCCGCTCCTCGAACTCGCCGCGGTACTTCGCGCCCGCGAGCAACGACCCGATGTCGAGCGCGAAGACGCGTTTGTCCTTCAGACCCTCGGGTACATCGCCGCGCACGATGCGCTGCGCGAGCCCCTCGACAATCGCGGTCTTGCCAACCCCAGGCTCGCCGATGAGGACCGGGTTGTTCTTCGTGCGGCGCGATAGGACCTGAATGACCCGCCGGATCTCCTCGTCGCGCCCGATGACCGGATCGATCTTGTTCTTCCGCGCCATCTCGGTGAGGTCTCGGCCGTATTTCTCGAGCGCCTGGTACTTGCCCTCGGGGTTCTGATCGGTGACGCGCTGGTTGCCGCGTACGTCCTTGAGCGCGTTCAGGACACGCTCGTGCGTTGCCCCGAGTCGCTTCAGCGCTTGGCCGGTGTAGCCCTGGTCCTCGGTCATGGCGAGGAGGAGGTGCTCGGTGGAGACGTACTCGTCGCCGAGGGCTTGCGCCTCCTTCTGCGCCTGCTGCAAAACGCGCCCGAGCCGTGCGGAAGCCGAGAGCTGGACGTTGCCGCTCACCTTGGGCTGACGCTGAAGCTCGGTCGCGAGCGCCGAAGACAGCTGCGCGGGCTGCAGACCGAGCGCGGTCAGGACGCTCGAAACGATGCCGCCCGGCTGATCGACGAGCGCCGCGGCGAGATGCTCCACGTCGAGCTGCGCGTGGCCCTCGTCGCGCGCCTTCTGCTGCGCGGCGACGAGCGCCTCCTGCGATTTCTCCGTGAGCTTATTAGGGTCAATCACTTCCGAAACCTTCAATCTGGAACCGCCCGCCCCGCTTAGAGCAGATGGCTCCGAACGTTCTCCCCGCTGCGTGACGTCGCCACCTCGCGCGCGAGCTCGCGTTCTTTCTCGCTGAGCTTCGTCGGCATGACGACCTTGACCGTGCTGTAGAGATCGCCATGACCGCCGCCCTGCCGCGGCATCCCCTGCCCGGCGAGGCGGATGGTGCGCCCATTTTGCGTTTCGGGCGGGATCCGAAGCGCAACCCGACCCTTCAACGTGGGCACGGTGACCTCACCGCCGAGCATCGCCTCGTGCATGGCGACGGGCAGCTCGACCCGGAGGTCGTCTCCATCGCGCGTGAAGAAGGGATGCGGCTTCACACGCACCCGAAGATAGGCGTCGCCCGGCGGCCCCCCGTTCGCACCAGGGTTCCCCTGTCCTGCAAGACGGATGCGCTGACCGTCACGTACGCCGGGCGGAATCTTCACCGTTAGGCGTCTCGGCGGCGCGCCGTTCTCACGACTGATCTGGATGACGTGCTCGGTGCCCTTGTAGGCCTCGGGGAGCGTCACGTCGACTTCGCCCTCGACATTTTCGCCTTGTCTAGCGCGCGTTCGCGTCCGTGTGCGTACGCGACCGAACATATCGTCCGCGTCGCCGAACCCACCGTTGGCGGCCTGGCCGAAGAGGGTCCGGAAGAAGTCCGAGAACCCACTGGCGTCTTCGCCGAACGGACTCTCGCCGGGCTGTCCTGTGTAGACGTATTGGAATCCGCCGGTCCCGGAGGGACGTCCGCGCCCTTGCGCGAACTGCTCCCAGTCCGGGCCGACGGTGTCGTAGCGCTTGCGCTTCTCGGGGTCGCTGAGGACCTCGTGGGCCTCATTGACCTCTTTGAACTTTTTCTCCGCGTCCGGTTTCTTGTTGACGTCCGGGTGGTACTGGCGTGCAAGCTTTCGGTAGGCCTTTTTGATGTCGTCGGTCGAGGCGTTCTTGGGAACGCCAAGCGTCTTGTAGTAATCCTTGTACTCGACCGGCATCGACTACGCCCCCGGAAATTAGTGCGCTGGCGCCGACGGTACGATGCTCGGACGTGCCGCCTCGATCTGGGCCGGCGTCACGTTCGGTCCGGGCAAGAGTGCGTTCTTCAGCACCTCGTCGATGGTCTCCATGAGCCTGATGTCGACCGTGTCGACGACCTCCTGCGGGACGTCCACGAGATCCTTCTTGTTCTTCTTCGGCATGAGGAAGACCTTGATCCCGGCACGGTGCGCGGCGAGGAGCTTCTCCTTCACGCCGCCGATGGGGAGGACGAGGCCACGGAGCGTGATCTCGCCGGTCATCGCGACGTCCTTGCGAACCTTGCGGCCTGTCAGCGCCGACACGATGGCCGTAGCCATCGTCACGCCGGCCGAGGGTCCGTCCTTGGGGATCGCCCCCGCGGGAACGTGGATGTGCATGGCGTGGTCCTTGAAGAAGCCCTTCGGCACCCCGAGCTCCGCGTAGTGCGCACGGACGTAGCTCAGAGCCGCGATGGCGGACTCTTCCATGACCTTCTGGATCTGGCCGGTGAGGACGAACTCCTCCTGCTTCGATCCCTGGTCCATGATCGTCGCCTCGACGGTGAGGACGTCGCCGCCGTGCTCGGACACCGAAACGCCGGTGGCCGCGCCGACCTGGTCCTCTTTCTCGGCGAGTCCGTACTCGTAGCGCTCGGGACCCAAGTACTTGTCGAGGTCCTCTGGCTTGACCTCGACCGTCTCGGCCTTGCCCTCGGCGATCGCTCGTGCGACCTTGCGGTTGATCGTGCCGATCTCCCGCTCGAGGTTGCGGACGCCGGCCTCGCGCGTGTACTCGCGGACGAGCTTGAGAAGCGTGTCGCCGCCCATCACGAGCTTGCCCGCCTCGAGGCCATGCTGCTTCAGCTGCTTCGGCAGGAGGAAGCCCGTCGCGATGTGCATCTTCTCGTCCTCCGTGTAACCGGGGAGACGGATGATCTCCATGCGGTCGCGGAGCGGCGGGATGATGGTGTCCTCGACGTTCGCCGTCGTGATGAAGATCACCTTCGAGAGGTCGTAGGGCACCTCCAGGTAGTGGTCGCTGAACGAGTTGTTCTGCTCGGGGTCGAGGACCTCAAGGAGCGCCGAGCTCGGGTCGCCGCGGAAGTCCGCGCCGACCTTGTCGATCTCGTCGAGCATGAACACGGGGTTTACCTCGCCCGCGGTCTTCATGTTCTGGAGGATGCGGCCGGGTAGGGCGCCCACGTAGGTGCGCCGGTGGCCGCGGATCTCGGCCTCGTCGCGGATGCCGCCGAGCGACATGCGGATGAACTTGCGTCCCATCGCTCGAGCGATGGACTTGCCGAGGCTGGTCTTGCCCACGCCGGGCGGTCCCACGAACGAGAGGATCGGCGCGCGCAGCCCTGGGGCGAGCTTGCGCACGGCCATGTACTCGAGGATCCGGTCCTTGATCTTGGGCAGACCGTAGTGATCCTCGTCGAGGATCTTCGCGGCCTGCTGGATGTCCCAGTCGTCGCTCGCGGACTTGCTCCACGGAAGCGACACGAGCCAGTCCACGTATGTGCGGATGACGCCGGTCTCCGGAGAGGCCTGCGGGATCTTCTCGAGACGGCCGACTTCCTTGAGGGCCTTCTCCTTCACGACCTCGGGCATCCCCGCCTGTTCGATCTTCTCGCGGATCTCGCGAAGCTCCGCGCCACCCTCGTCCTCGCCGAGCTCCTTCTGGATGGCCTTCATCTGCTCGCGGAGGATGTATTCGCGCTGCGTCTTGTCGAGGGTCTGCTGAACCTCGCTCTGGATCTTCGCCTTGAGCTCGAGGATCTCGTTCTGCTTGGCGAGGAAAACGGAGATGAACTTGAGCCGCTCGACGACCGCAGGCATCTCGAGAAGCTGCTGGCGCTGCTCGAGCGTGAGGTCAGGGCTCGACGCCACGAGGTCCGCGAAGTGCGCGGGGTCCTCGGTGTTTTTCGCGGTCATGGCGAGCTCGGGAAGGATCGAGCCGCCGTTGTCGACGTACTTCTCGAAAAGTCCGCGCACGTTGCGCAGGAGCGCCTCCCGCTCGACGGGGTTACCGATCTCGTCGGGGATGACCTCGTAGTTCACGCGGAAGAACCGCTGCTCGGGCAGGTAGTTCGTGATCCGAACGCGGTTGATGCCCTGGACGATGATCTGGGCGCTTCCGTCGGGAATCCGAAGGAGGCGGACGATCTCCGCGACCGTACCCACGCTGTAGATCTGTTCGGGCGCTACGTCATCGACCTCGGCGTCCTTCTGGGCGGCGAGGACGATGTAGTGCTTTTCCTCGCTCATCGCCGCGTTGATCGCGGCGACGCTCTTCTCGCGACCGACCCCGAGCGGGACCACCAGCTTCGGGAACACGACCGCCTCCCGGAGTGGGACAAGTGGCAGCTCCTTCGGAAACTGGCTCGTCTGCGAGGTCGTTGGGGGAGTTGTTGTCTCTGGGTCGGTCACTTCTTCTTTCCTTCTAGCTGGTGTGGTTAGAGCTCAACGCCCTTTTGGCGTTGGCGGCTTCGCGGCTTGCGGTTCGCGGGCTCGTTCGTCACTTGAAGCGGTTGCGGCGTCTCGGCCTCGGCGTTCTCTCGAGCGAGCTGCTCGGCAATCTCGTCCAGGAAATCCGCGGCGTCGCGGAGCTGAAGCAGGAGCTTGACCCCCGCGAGGTTCACGCCACGGGTCTGGGTGAGATACCGGATCGCGCGCACGCGCTCGAGGTCCTCGTCCGAGTACAAGCGGATGTTGGTGTCCGTCCTGACGGGGTCGAGCAGCCCTTCCTCCTCGTAAATGCGGAGCGTGCGAGGGTGGCAGCCCGCAAGACCGGCCGCGATGCTGATGACGTACACGGGTCGACGTGCGCCTGCCATGTGACTATCTAAAGACCTATCAATGCCGTTGTCAAGGTTGTTGCCGCTACTTGGTCCACCAGCCAGCGGCGAGCCAGCCGGCCGCTAGTCTGGTCTCCCCGTGCGGTTCGGCCTTGATTTCGGCACGTCAAATACGTCTTTGGCTGTCCATGACGGCACGTCGACCCGTGTCCTGCCCTTAGATCCCGTCGTGGGGGAGACCATGCCCACGGTTCTCTACATACGCAGAGATGGGACTCCCATCGTCGGGCGCGCAGCCATCGATGCCTATCTCGAGGACAACCGCTCCCGGGGGCCGCTTACGCGCGAGTTCAAGTCGCTCGGCATCCTCATGGCGTCCTCCAACCCCGACCACCCGATCGTGGAGGCGCACATCTACACCGACACGAGCGCGCCCGGTCGGCTCTTTCAAGCCCTCAAGACCTTCCTCGGCGACCCCCTCGAAACGCAGACGAACGTGTTCGGAAACGCGAAGGGCCTCGAGGACCTCATCGCGCTGATCCTCGTCAACGTTCGAAATCGCGCCGAGGAGCTCACCGGAAACGCGCCCGACGCGATCACCCTGGGACGGCCCGTCCGGTTCATCGGCGACGATGGCGCGGAGGAACGCGCGACGGGGCGCCTGCGCGCGGCCGCGGACTTAGCCGGGTTTCGCGAGGTCCGCTTCGTGCCCGAGCCGATCGCCGCGGCGCACGCTGCCGACGTGGGACCAGGAACGAGCCTCGTATTCGATTTCGGCGGCGGCACGCTCGACCTCTGCGTGGTGCGCCGCGACGACCGCGGCGGGCTGGCCGTCCTCGCGACCGAGGGTGGCCCGATCGGTGGCGACCGCGCGACCGAGCTCCTGATCGAGGACGCGGTCGCCCCGCGTCTGGGATCGCGGGCGGAATGGGGACCGAAGCGTCTGCGGCTTCCCCGCTACATCGTGAACGCCCTCCGCGACTGGCACGCGCTCTCCGCGCTCAACGAAAAGCCGCTGCTCGACTCGCTCGACGACCTCGTCCGCGCGGGCGCGCCGCGACGTGAGCTCGCGGCGCTGCGAAGCGCGATTGAGCTGCAGCTGGGCTACGAGATCTTTCAGACGACCGACGCGACAAAGATCGACCTCTCGAGGCTCGCCGCCGCGATCCTCACCTATCACCACGCCGAGGTCGACGTCGACGCGCGGCTCACACGGGGGCGGTTCGAACACCTCATCCGGCCGATGCTCGACGAAACCGCCACGCTCGTTCGGGGAGTGACCGCCGACGCCGGACTGGCGGGGGCCGACGTGGCGGCGGTGGTCTACACGGGCGGGTCGAGCGCCATTCCCGCATTCCGCACGCTGATGCGCGAGCTCCTCCCGAATGCGGTGGTCCGCGAGGCTGCGGCGTTCACGAGCGTCGCCGCAGGCCTCGCGATGCCGGGCGTGACGGAGGCCGCGATCACCGGCTGAGCGACAATCGACAGTTGATGCGACGTTTGATCCCGTACGTTGCCGCGGTGGCCGCTGTGGCGATCACGACCGTGCTCATCGACCTTGTCGTCGATGCCGAGATCGCCAACGTCTCGATGCTCTACCTCGTCGCGGTGCTCGTCGTCGCGGTGGCCTTCGGCCGGGCGGCCGCAATCGTGGCGAGCGTCCTGGCGTTTCTCACCTTCGATTGGTTCTTCGTACTGCCCACGCATCAGCTCGTCGTGGCGGACGCGGAGGAGCTGATCTCGCTCGCACTGTTCCTGACGACGGCGGTGGTCACGGGGACGCTCGCGGCACGCGAACGGGCACGCAGGGAAGAGGCAGAGCATCGCGAGCACGACGCCAAGGTCCTCTATGAAGCGGCCTTCCTGATGGCGGAGCCTGATCTCGAACGCGCCCTCGTCGCCGTCGCCGAGCACTTCCGCGCGGCTCTCGATCTCGACGCCGTGTCGATCGAAGCGGACTCCGAGATCCTTCCCCATCCCGCGGTCGCTGCCCGCGACGATGCCGCTCGCGACTCGCTCCGAGCGACCGGAACGGAGTTACGCCTGCTGGACCCTGGTGGCGTATCGCGGCGCATACGCCTCGTCGGCCCGCAGAAGCCCGGAGCCGCGCGCGAGAAGCGGGCGCGCGTGGTGCCGATCGTCTCGGGGACCAAACGCATCGGGGCACTTCGGGTGCTTCCGCGCCGAGATGTCTCCGAGCTGCGACCTGCAGACGAGCGATTGCTCGCGATCGCGGCAGCCCAATTGGGCCTGACCATCGAGAGCGCGCGCTTTCGCAAGGAGGCTACCGAGGCGGAGGTACTGCGTCGCGCCGACGACCTCAAGACGGAACTGCTTCACGCGGTGTCCCACGAGTTGCGGACGCCGCTCGCGTCGATCCTCGCGTCGGCCGGGAGCCTGCGGCAACGCGATGTCGAGTGGACGGACCGCGAGCGGGAGGAGTTTGCCGGTGCGATACAGGACGAAGCGGTCCGACTCGACCGCGTCGTCGGCAACCTCCTCGACCTATCACGGATCGAGAACGGGACGCTCGTGCCGCACAAGACCTGGCATGACGTTGGCGCGCTCGTGGACGACGTCGCCGGCCGGATGCGGCCGGTCACCTCGGGCCACCCTATGAGGATCGACGTCCCCGAAGATCTTCCACCGATCGAGCTCGACTACGTCGAAATAGATCAGGTGCTGTCGAACCTGGTCGAAAACGCCGCGAAGTTCTCGCCGGCTGGATCGGAGATCGGGATCAGCGTCGCGCGCCACAACGGCGACGTTCGGTTCGCGGTGCGCGATCACGGTCCGGGCATCCCGGCCGCCGATAGCGAGCGCATCTTCGAGCCGTTCGTTCGTTTGGCGCGCGCGGGACAGGGCCCGCGCGGCGTTGGCCTCGGCCTGGCGATCGCAAAACGACTTGTCGAGGCGCATTCCGGGACCATCTGGATCGATCGCACCGTCACCGATGGGACTCGGATTGTATTCACGCTTCCGGGACGTGCCGGTGTCAGCTAACGCGGTGCGCGCGGAGCCAACCGGCGCACGCCTCCTCGTCGTCGACGACGAGCCCTCGATGGTGCGGACCCTTCGCACGAACCTTCGTGGCCATGGGTTCCAGGTCGAGACCGCGGAGACGGCGGGCGATGCGATCGCGAGCTATGAGCGGCGTCAGCCCGATCTCGTAGTGCTCGATCTGAACCTGCCGGACGGCGACGGGTTCGAGGTCGTTCGTCGCATCCGCGAGCACTCGGGCACGCCGATCATCGTTCTCTCGGCGCGCGGCGGTGAGCACGACAAAGTGAATGCCCTCGACCTCGGCGCAGATGACTACATGACCAAGCCGTTCGGGATTGACGAGCTTCTGGCACGTATCCGCGTCGCGCTGCGGCACGTCGCCCGCCCGGGGACCGGCGCCGAGCCGCGCATCACGAGCGGCGACCTCGTGGTCGACCTCGAGCGGAGAGAGGTGGCCGTGGCCGGCCGCACGATCCACCTGACACCCACCGAGTACGACCTCCTCAAGGTCTTCGTGACGAATCCGAACAAGGTCCTCACCGACCGAATGCTTTTGCAACAGGTGTGGGGACCGGACTACGGCGATGAGTCGCACTACCTGCACGTGTACGTCGCGCGGCTGCGGCGCAAGATCGAAGGCGATCCGCAGGACCCGGCGCATCTGATGACCGAGCCGGGCGTGGGTTACCGCTTTCGTTCCGACGAGATCTAGCGACTCTTTGAGCCGCCGTTGAGGCGGCGACCGGATTTGTTGACACGCTGTTGAGCGGTTCAGCGCGACGCTGATACGCATGGATCCTCACCGCGAGCGCACGGACGTGCCCGGCCTCGAACTGCTCGTTCCGAAGCAAGGTCGACGACCAGGCGACCGGTACGTGCGGATCGTCTCGCCCCGGCGTGACTTCAGTCGCGCGGACGGGCACTACGTGGCGACGGACGCGGCGATCCTTCCGCCCGGCCAAACCGGCCGCATCCTCGCCGGCATCCGGCATGCGCTGTTCGGAAAGCCACTCGCCACGGAGGCAGAAGGGTCCGAGCGACTCTCGGTCGGGACCGGTTACGCCATTCTCGCCTCGGACAACATCTCCTCCTCCGCGTACGCGACCGAAGAGGCGATGCGGGTGCTCGCGCTCGCTGGCGTGGCGGCCCTGTCGCTCACGATGCCGATCGCGCTCGCGATCGTCGCTGTCCTCGCCGTCGTGGTCCTCTCGCAGCTTCAGGTCATCAAGGCGTACCCCAACGGCGGTGGCAGCTACACCGTCACGAGCGACAACCTCGGTCGCATGCCGGGCCTAGTCGCGGCGTCCTCACTTCTCATCGACTACGTGCTCACGGTCGCGGTCTCGACGGCGGCGGGCGTCGCGGCCATCACCTCGTTCGCGCCGGCGCTGCACGACATGCGCGTGCCGCTTGGACTCGCCTTCATCGCCCTGCTGGCCATCGGGAATCTTCGCGGCATACGCGAGGCGGGAATGATCTTCGCTATCCCGACGTACATCTACGTCGTCTCGCTCGCTGGGCTGATCGCGTACGGCCTCTTCCGAGTGGTCTCCGGCAACATCCCGGCGCCGGCGATACCGCCGGATCCGGTGCCGGCGACTGGAGTCGCGGTGCTCTCGGTGCTTCTCATCCTCCGCGCCTTCGCGTCAGGCTCGGTGGCGCTCACCGGCGCCGAGGCGGTCGCGAACGGCGTTCCCAGCATGAAGCCGCCGGAGACGCGCAACGCCTCGACGACCCTCATCCTCATGGCGATCACCTTCGGCACGATCTTCCTCGGGCTCACGTTCCTCGCTCAGGCGATCGGCGTGGTGCCGGATCAGCGCGAGCAGGAAACCCTGAACAGCCTGGTGACGCGATCGCTGGTCGGCGACGGCCTCCCCTACTACCTGGTCCAGGTCTCGACGGCCGTCATCCTCGCGCTCGCCGCGAACACCGGGTTCACCGGTTTCCCACGCCTCGCCGCGGTGCTGGCGAACGACCGCTTCATGCCGCGGCACTTCGCCGATCGGGGCGAACGGCTCGCGTTCTCGTTCGGGATCCTCGTGCTCGCCGCGTTGGCGAGCGTCGTGCTCGTCGCGTTCAGCGGAAGCGTCACGGCGCTCATCCCGCTCTACACGATCGGCGTCTTCCTCGCATTCACCCTTTCGCAGACCGGACTGGTCCGCCGGTGGCTCCGCCTCCGGCCGCGCGGTTGGAGGCTCACGATCGCCATCAACGGTGTGGGCGCGGTGGTCACCGGCGTGGTTCTGGCGATCACCACGATCACGAAGTTCGAACACGGCGCGTGGATGGTCTTGATCGTCATGCCGCTGCTCGTGCTGCTGCTGCACGGGATCAGCACGCACTACACCGCGGCGCAGGACTCAACGGTGCTCGAAGACCTCCGCGAGAGCCTCCCGAAGCTCCCGCAGCCGATGGTCATCGTCCCGGTGGCTCGACTGGACCGGACCGCCGTGCGGACTCTGACGTTCGCGTCGTCGATCTCGGACCACGTGCGGGCCGTGCACATCGCAACGAGCCACGAGACCGCCGGTGCGTTCCAGCGGCGATGGGACGCCTGGGCATCGAGTGCGAACGTCCCGCTCGAGGTGATCGTCTCGCCCTACCGATCGCTCGTGCCACCGCTCCTCACGTACATCGAACGGGTCGGGCAAAACCGGGATCGGCCGCTCACGATCGTGGTGAGCCAGTTCGTGCCGCGACACTGGTGGGAGTTCTTCCTACACAGCCAGACGGCGTTCCGGCTGAAGCTCGCGCTCCTGTTCCGGTCCGACACCATCGTCATCGACGTCCCGTACCACCCGCGCGAGAGCTAGCCGAAGAGGGCTTTGCGGACCTCGCTCTCGGAGACAGTGGGCGAGAAGACCATGACCCGGTCGCCGACCTCGAGCTTGGTGTCGTCGTCAGCGTGGAGGAGCTTGCCCTTCCGGATGATCCCGCCGACGAGGGCGTCGGTCGGCAGGCGCAAGCTGCCGACACTCTTGCCTGCGGGCGGCGTTCCGATCGCGATCTCCGCCTCGATCAGCTCGTTCGCGCTGCCGGCCAGCGACATCAGCGGCATGAAACCGCCGGACGGGAGCTCCTGCTCGATGACGTTCATGATTACCCGCGTCGACGAGATGGTCTCGTCGATGCCGAGGGTCTTGAAGACGATCTCGTTCTTCGGGTTGTTGACGCGAGCGATCACGCGCGGCGTGTGGCAGCGCAGCTTCGCCAGCTGGCAGATCACGAGGTTCTTCGCGTCGTCGCCGGTGACCGCGATGAGGGCGTCGGCCCGGCTGCAGCCCGCCTCCATCTGGGCGCGACCCTCGTCCGCGGCGGCGTTCATCACGATCGACCCGAGCTTCTCCTGGACGAAGTTCGCGCGGCGCCGGTCCGCCTCGATGACGGTGATCTCGTGCCCGGACTCCAGGAGGGCCTGCGCGAGATGGAATCCGACCTCACCCGCGCCCGCGACGACGAAATACATCTAACGGGCCTTCACCGGCTCGTGGACCATGTCGGCCTCGTACGCGAGGGCCTTCCGCATGAGGACCTCCCCCACCTCGCGATCGTCCTGCAGCATCGCGTGAAGGAGGGTGCCGAGGATGGTCGTGCGGGAAAAGGTGTTGATCCCCATGTCGCGGTACGTCTGCGCTCGCACCGGGTCGTTCACCTTCGCGATGACCTGTTTCAGGCCAAAGATCTTTTTTGCGATCTGGGCGGCCATGAGGTTGCGGTTGTCACCCTCGGTCAGGGCGAGGAACGCGTCGGCTTTCTCGATCCCCGCCTGGCGAAGCACCTCGAGATCCGTGCCGTCTCCGAGGATCGTCTCGCCTTTGAAGGAGCTGGGGAGATGCTGGAACCAGGCGCGCTCCGCGCGCGCCGGGCTCGTCGACGCGATGTCGACCACGCTGACGCGATGGCCCTCGGAATCAAGAAGACCCGCGAGGAACCCACCCACTCGGCCACAGCCCACGATGACGATGTTCACTTGCTCTCTTCCTGACGATACGCGAGCACCGCACACGGCGCGTTGACATACACGTTCTGCACGGTTCTTCCCACGTACACCCTTCCTAATCGCTTCCGGTAGGGCATGGCAACGACGATGAGGTCGCACTTGCGTTCCACGGCCGTGTCGACGATCGCCGCCGCGGCGTCGCGCGCCTGGAGAAGCTCGGTATCCAGGTCGAGCCCCGTCTGGCTCGCGATTTTCTTAGCGCTCGCCAGAAGCTCCTCACCACGGTCGAGCTCGGGCTCCATCACCGCGTCGAGGGCAAGATTCCACCGCACCTCGATCACGTGGATCCCGATTACTTCGGCCTTCGCAGGCTTTGCGATGGAGGCGACGAGACGGAGCATGTCGGGATCCGCGCTCGTCCCCGCAAGGGCCACGAGGACGCGCTTCGGTTGCATGAGTGCGCGAGTCTAACCCGACGTCTAGTTCCGTCTGGGGTGGTGCTCGGCGTCCTCGAAGTGGTAGGGGACGTCGATAACGATGGTGTTCGGGCGGAACAGCAGCGCCGCCTTCAATCGGAACGCGGTCTGGCTGTGCAGGAGCCACTCCCACCAGTGATGCGGGACGAACTCGGCGAGCACGACCGTGATCGGCCGGTCGTCCGACTTGTCCATCGCGTCGATGTACTTGAGGAGGGGCGCGAGAAGGGATCGGTACGGCGACTCGACCACGTCGAGCTTGATGTCGGTGTCGAGCTTCGCCCACCGTTTGCGAAACTCCTCGGCGCTCGCCTTCGAGGTCGAGATGTGGACGGCTTTGACGGTCGGCGAGACCGATCGGGCGAACGCGAGGGCCTGGAGCGCCGCTCGGTCCAGCCGCGCGATAGGCACGATCACGACGGGAGCGGTGAGTACCGGGATTCTTTCCGGATCGGGCCCCGCAATGACGAGCGCGTCGTGCACGGTCTGGTAATGGCGGTGGATGCCGTACAAAACGGCGGAGATCATCGGGATCAGGACGAGGACCATCCAGGCACCGTGCTCGAACTTCGTTACCGCGACCACCACGAGGACGGTCCCCGTCACGACCGCGCCGAAGCTGTTGATCACGATAGAGAGGCGCCAGCCTGGATTACGGAGGCGTCGCCACCGCCGGACGAGACCTGATTGCGAGAGCGTGAACGCAAGGAATACGCCGATCGTGTACAGCGGGACCAGGTTCGTGACGCTGCCGCCGAACGCCGCGAGGATGGCTCCCGCCAGGATCGCGAGCACGACGATCCCGGTGTTGAAGGCCAGACGGGACCCGACGTCGGCGAAGTGCCGCGGCATGAAGCGATCGTTGGCGAGTACCGAGGCGAGCCGCGGAAAACCAGTGAATCCCGTATTGGCCGCGAGCAGCAGGATGATCGCCGTCGTGACCTGGACGATGTAGTAGAACGGCGTCCCCGCGCCGACGATCGCCCGCGTCATCATGCTGTTCACGGTCTCGGCCTCGTTCACGTCGGGCGATATCCCGATCGTCGTTGTGAGATACGTGATCGCGAGGAAGATCGTCGCGAAGATCGTGCCCATGAGAACAAGGGTCTTGACCGCGTTCTCCACTTCCGGCCGACGGAAGCTCGGCACGCCATTGGCGACGGCCTCGCTACCGGTCAGGCCGACCGACCCTGACGCGAATGCCCGAAGAACGAGAAGGATGCTGAGGGGCACGGTCCCGTCCGGCGGGAACGGGTTCGGCGGCGTCACCGGCGCCGGCGAGTCGCCGGTGAAGACCCGAAAGAGACCGAAGGCGACCAATCCGTACATCGCGACCATGTACGCGTAGGTCGGCGCGGCGAACAGGAGGCCGGCCTCCCGCACGCCGCGCAGGTTTCCGATGACCAGCACGGCGATGAGGACGAGACCGGCGACGACGCGGTGGTCGTGAAGTTCGGGAATGAAGCTCGAGATCGCGGCGACGCCCGCGGCCGTCGACACGGCGACCGTGAGCACGTAGTCGATGAGAAGCGCCGATGCCGCGACGAGACCCGCGATGACGCCGTGGTTCTCGCGCGCGACGAGGTAGCTTCCGCCGCCGTTGGGGTAGGCGCGGATCACGCGCGACTCCGAAAGGATGACGATCGCCAGGACGAACACGACGGCGATCGCGATCGGCATTGTGAGGGAGAGCGCGGCGACGCCGGCAAGCGCAAGCACACGCATGGCCTCTTCCGTCGCGTAAGCGGACGACGAGATGTTGTCCGAGGCAAGGATCGGCAGGCCCGTCGCGACACCGACGCGTTCCTCGCCCTCCGCCTCGGTCTCGAGGCGCTTGCCGATGAGGACCCGCAGCGTCGAGTCCCACGCCCGGCCGATGCGGCCGGTGCGCTCCATGGTCTCCTCAGTCGCGACCCACGTGCCGCCGTGGCCGCGAAGTCCGCTGCCGGTTGGCCGCACGATCCGCACGTAGCGGTCGCCGACATGTCTTCCCGGTTGCGTTACCCGCTTCTCGAGTGAGGGCGGCTCCGCTCGGTTCTTGTCGTTCGGTGCATCAGGGCGGCGTTCAGTCGGAGTGTCGTCGTTCCGTTTGTCGTCGGTCACGTCAGGGTTGGGATTGTGGCACGGCCGCCCGAGCCATCTCCGTGCCGGACCCATCGAGAAGGACGGCCTCCCGGACGCCCGACGCGCTCCGCCGATCGATGGAGACCAGCTGCGCGGGGGTCGTGATCACCTGGATGGTGAGCGCGTCCGTTGGGGGCGAGATGAATCTCACGGTCACGGCCAACAGGTCGCCGGTCCGTTCGATCCGATCGATCTTCACCGCATGACCGCCGGTCCGGCGCTCTCCAGCGAACACGCCGATGTACAGCCGCGCGGGATCCGCGGTCGCGACCAGCTCCGCGAGCCCGGTCGCCGACGGTGCCGCCCCCACCACCATTTGGGGACCGTCCTCGACGCGCGACTGAGAGGTCTGCCCGTGATCGGTGAACGGGACCGTCTGCGGCGTCAGCGACCCACTCCCGACGCCTCCGCATGCCGCAAGCAGCGCGGCGGAGAGCACAAGCTCACAGGCCGAACCCAAGACGGTCCGCGAAGATCGTCGGGAGGCCACGCTCGCGGATTCGGCGTTGCGTCTCTTCAAGTCGATAAGTTGAACGATGAAAGGTGACGGTGCCCGCCGCAAGGTCCAGCACCGCGTAGGCGGCGCGGGGATCGCCGTCGCGGGGCTGCCCGACGCTGCCCGGGTTGAGGAAGGCGCGCGGCGCAAGGGGGTAGGGCGCGTCGTAGCGCACCCGGCCTGGCTGCGACCCCTGGGAGCGCGCGCGAAAGAGCGACGGCACGTGGGTATGGCCCGCGCAGCAGTGCGTCGTTTTGGCGAGAGCGAGCGAGGCCGCGGCACTCACGGGATTGGTCACGTACTCCCACAAGGGATCGCGCAGGCTTCCATGGCAGAGCGTCACGTCGTTCGTCTCGAGCGTGCGCGGCAACGCCGCCAGCATGTCGCGCTCCGCCGCGGAGAGCCAACCCTGATGCATCCGCGCCGCGACGGCCGCGGGGCCATTGAACAGGTCGAGA
This sequence comes from Chloroflexota bacterium, assembly GCA_038040265.1. GTDB lineage: Bacteria > Chloroflexota > Limnocylindria > P2-11E > P2-11E > 3-1-20CM-2-70-9. The sequence continues at coordinate 38,692 of JBBPIP010000005.1, forward strand.
TCCTCGCCCGTCGAGACGGCGCGGTCGTGGTTTCCCGCGACCATGGTCGCCTTTCGCTCCAGCAGAAGAGCGAGAACGTCGGATGGATCGGGGCCGTACCCGACCGTGTCGCCGCAGACCCACAGCGCGTCGACCGGGCCCATGTCGACGAGGACGGTCTCGAGCGCGACGAGGTTCGCGTGGATGTCGCTCACGATGCCGACCTTCATGCGGCAGCCTGTTGCGCGGCGCGGATGCTGAAGCGCCGCTCGGCGAGCGCGCGACCGATGACGACCGACGCGACTCCACGCGCCGCGAGCGCGCGGATGTCTTCGAGATCGCGGACGCCGCCGCCGGCGTGCAGGGCGACGCGTGGTCCGACGACATGTCGCATCGTGTCGATCAGAGCGAGAGGTGGGCCGGCGAGCTGACCTTCCGAGGTCAGATCGATGAGGTACAGCGCACGCACGCCGGCGATCTGTGCGGCCCGCGCAGACGCCAGCGCGCCCCGGCCGGTCGCGACGGCGACGAGGTGCGGATCCCCGCCCCGCGGCGCGAGGAATCCGCCGCGCGCCTCGATCTCGACGATGGCGCGATCGCCAAGCGACGCGATCTCTTTGAGGAGACCGTCATCGCCGAACACGGCGCTCGAGAAGAGCACGCCGGCGAATCCGCTGTCGACCGCTTGGCGCGCCTCCTCGATGCGCGAGATGCCGCCGGCGAGCCGGCACGGTACGCCCGCGGTGCGCGCGATCTCCGACAGCAGCTCAAGGTTGCCCGACGCGCCGGTCTCCGCTCGGTCCACGTCGACCAAATGGAGCTCCTCGGCCCCTTCCGCGACGAGGTCGCGGACTCGCGCGACGACGGTCTGCTCCGACGCATTCGCGACGTGCTCTCCCCTGAGGTCGACCGAGGGGACGATCACCACGGGCGTCGCTTGGCCTCGGCGGGCGAACGCGGGTAGCGCGAGGGCGTCGCGCGGAGCTTTCGGATCACGACAAGCGATCGTCCCGGCAGGACCGCACCGAGACCCAGCTCCGAGGTCGGCGTGATCTTGACGATCTCCCCGCCGATCGCGGCGCAAGCCTTCTTCGCTCCGGCGAGCTCCGCGTCGAGCCGGCCCTTCCACGCGATCGCGTCTCCGCCGATTCTCAGGAACGGCAACAGGTACTCGACGATCGCGCCGAGCGACCCGACGGCCCGCGCCGTTCCGACGTCGTACCGCTCGCGTCGCGAGTGTGCGAGCACTTCGGCGCGTTCATTTCGGATCTCAACGCCATCGATACCCAGCGTGCTCGTGACCTCTTCGAGGAAGCGTGCCTTCTTGCCCATGGATTCGACCAGCGTCACCCGCGTTTTCGGAAGGGCGAGGCGCAGCGCGATCCCGGGGAATCCCGCGCCGCTCCCGACGTCGATGATCCGCTCGCGACCGTTCCACGTACGCACCGCCAAGGCCGTGAACGAGTCGAGGAAGTGTTTGGTCGCGATATCGGCGGGTTCTGTGATCGCCGTGAGGTTCGTCGTCGTATTGCGTTCGATGAGAAGGCCGGATAGGCGCGCGCACAGTGCGAGGGTCGCGGCGTCCAGATGCACGCCGATATGCTCGGCGTCGCGAGCGAGCGCCGCGAAGGGCGCGTCAATGGACTCGCGGGGCGGCACGGGCCGTCAAGTATGGGCGTGAGGCGAGCCGCGGTCGGATGGGCCGCTGCCATCGTCATCTCGAGCGGACTGCTCGCGGTGCCCATTGTCGCGTTCGCGGCCACCTCCGCGGTCACCATCCAGGGATTCGCCTACGCCCCGAACTCTGTGACCATCCGCGTCGGCGACACGGTCACCTGGACGAATCAGGATGCCGCTCAGCACAGTGCTCGGTTCGCCGGGAGGCCGAGCACGCAGATCCTGTCGCAGGGTCAGAGCGGGTCGATCACTTTCACGACTGCCGGCACCTTTCCCTACGACTGCGCCATCCACGGATCCTCCATGCAGGGCACGGTCGTCGTCCAAGCCGCAACGGCCGCCCCAACACCGCAGCCGACGGCGCCACCCACGGCGCCTCCGACCGCGCCACCGACGGCTCCGCCTGCGACGCCCTTGCCCACGGTCCGTACAGCGCCGCCGACGACCGCACCGACCGTCCCTCCGACGGTCGCGCCAACCGACGCCGCGACGACCCCTCCGACGCCAACGCCGAACGCGACTGCGTCGCCGACGTCCGCGGCGGTGGAGACCTTGACCGTGTCGGCGTCACCGAGCGCGGTCGCGGTGCAGCTCACGCCCACACCGGAGCCGATCGGAGGTGGGATCGGCCCGCTCGTCGTGGGGGCGGCCGCCCTCGCGGTCGTGGCCCTCGGCGCGATCGCGTTCGTTCTCGCGCGGCGGTCGTAACCGAACCGCTCGACTGAGGGCTCGCCGGAACTAGCACACGACCTGCGACAATTGGTCGCTCATGACCGTCCTGGCACGCCCCCAGCTGACCGACGACGTGGCGGAGGTCCTCATCAGCGCGGAAGCGATCGCCGCGAAGGTGCGTGAACTGGGTGCCCAGATCGCGGCGGACTACCAGGGCAAGGACGTCGTCCTGGTCTCCATCCTCAAGGGCGCACTGCCCTTCCTGGCCGATCTCATGCGGGCGACACCCATCCCCCTCGCGCTCGACTTTCTCGAGGTGTCCTCATACGGCGCCGGCACCGAGTCGACCGGGGCGGTCCGGATCCTGAAGGACCTCGCGAACCCCATCGAGGGGAGGCACGTGCTCGTCGTCGAGGACATCCTGGACACCGGCCACACGCTCTCCTACGTATTCGGTCATCTGCGCGCACAGCGGCCCGAATCGGTGCGCCTCTGCGTGCTCCTGGACAAACCCGCACGCCGCGTGATCCCGATCGACATCGACTATCGCGGCTTCGAGATCCCCGACAAGTTCGTCGTCGGGTACGGGCTTGACTACGCCGAGCGGTACCGCAACTTGCCGTTCGTTGGCGTCCTCAAGCCGGAGGTGTACGGAAGGCCATCGTGAGGGCGCGCCTGTCGCTCGCGCTCGTGACGATCCTCCTCGTGTCGTCCATGCCGCGCGACGCGGCGGCCGCACCGCTCACCGCACTCCCGCCCGTCGTCCGCGTGAACATCGCGGGACTCAGGGTCCTCTACGCGCGGATCGGATCGCTCAGTGGCCTCCTCACGGTCACCGGGTCGGATGGGAACCGCGTCTACCAGGGTTACCTCAGCACGAACATCCGTCTCGAAGTGAAGAGACTCGCCGACCCGAGTCGCGCCGCGGCACGCATCCCGGACGGCGGATCCTATGGCGAACGTCAGGAGCTTCGGCAACAGGTCCGCGAGGCGCGCCTGCGCGCACTCGTCGAAGAGGTCCCGATCGTCACGGTGCCGTTTGAGTTCGCGGTGGAGCAGCCTGGAGCCGATCCCCTTTCGCCTCCGCTTCTCGCCGCGCAGCAGATGGTGCCGCTTCACTTCTCGGCAAGCGACGGGCTTCTCACCTACAACGGACGGATCTTCCGCGGCACCTTCGACCTCACACGCGATGACGAGGGCGACATCATCCTGGTAAACGAAGTCGAGACCTCCAAGTACCTCGCCTCGGTCGTCGGCTCCGAAGAGCCGACGACGTGGCTGCCCGAGGCGCTGGCGGCCCAAGCGATCGCGGCGCGCACATACCTGGTCACCCACCTCCGACGCCACGGGGACTACGACATCGAGGGCGACGTTCGCGATCAGGAGTACGCCGGGCTGACAGGCGAGGCCGACTCGACCATCCGAGCGGTCGAGAGGACGGCCGGGCTCGTGGCCACTTACAACGGACGGCCGATCGAAGCGCTCTACTCGGCCAACGCCGGGGGATACACCGAGGACAGCGAGAACGTGTACGTGAACGCGCTCCCTTACCTCCGCGCCGTCCCGTCGCCCGGCGACGAACAAGCGAACCGTGTCGCGTGGGGCCGCACGAGCTGGGAATGGACACAGGAGTACACCGCTCCGCAGCTGCGTAGCTACCTCGAGGTGCGCGGCATCGATGTTGGCCACCCGCAGCGGATCGACCTGACCAGGCTCAGCGGGACGGGGCGTGTGCTCTCGGCGAGGATCATCGGCTCGAGCGGAAGCCGTGACATCGGCAAGGACCAGTCGCGGTATTACTTCGGCCTTCGCAGCACCCTGTTCACCGTGGTCACGCGTCCGCAGGAGACCGAGTTCGTCGAGGGCTCGAACGCGGAACGGGTGAGGCAGCTGGAGCTCCTCGGCGCGACCATCGAGCGGACCTTCACGCAGAGTGTTCGCGACCCCGACCGTGCGGCCCACAGGCTCCGCGTCCTGGGATGGCAGTACCGGCTCCCGGTGCGTTTCGTCTTCACCGGCAAGGGATACGGGCATGGTGTTGGAATGTCGCAGTGGGGCGCACAGGGAATGGCACTCGGCGGGAAGTCGGCGGAGGAGATCCTCAAGCATTACTACCTCGGGATCGAGATCACGAGCCTCGGCGGCGTGTAGCGCGCGTCGCCGCCGCAGCCATTCTCGCGGCCGCTGCCTGGCTCATCGCGTTCGTCACTTGGTCAACCGAACCCGCCGGGTATGACTTCGTCGCGTTCTACGCGGCAGCGCGCCTCGTCGCGACCGGCGCGGCATCTTCGGTGACCGACGCGGACGCCCTGCTCGCCATGGAGCACGCGGCCCTGCCCGAGCGGACGATCCTGTTGAACGATCCGAATCCTCCCGCGCTCGCGCTCTTGATGGCGCCGCTCGGCGCGCTTCCCATCGTGCCCGCGTACGCGATCTGGGCCGCGCTCGGCGCGGTCGCGCTTGCCGCCGCGGCGTTCCTTCTCGGCCGCCTCGCGGACCCGCGACAGCGCATGCGGCTCCTTCCGTTCGGCATCCTCGCGCCGCCGTCGCTCATCGCACTCGCCGAGGGACAGACGACACCGTTCGTGCTGCTCGCGGTCGCCGCGTCGCTTCGCGCTCCGCCGTTCTGGTCGGGTGCCCTGCTCGGTCTCGCGGCGTTCCGTCCCCAGCTCCTTCCGCTCTTCGCGCTTGTCGCGCTGACCGAGCGCCGGCGCGCGATCGGCCTTCTCGCGACCACGATCCTCGTCGGGCTCGTCTCGCTCGCGACCGTCGGCTTCGAGGGCATGGCGCGCTACCCCGATCTGCTCACCCGCGCCGCCACGGAACTTCGGCCCGGCGAGCTCGGCCTCGCCGCGCTTGTACGCCGCGCGGTCGGGGGCGATGACCTCGTCCTCAATACCGCGTTGGCTCTCGTGATCTACGCGATTGCGGCGCTCGCTGTCTTCATTCGGTCGCGGACGTTCACGACGCGGACAGTCGACGCCTCGATCTGGTCAGTTCTCGCAGCCCCGCACGCACTGCTGCATGACGGCGTGATGGCCTATCCCGCGGCGGCACAAGCTGCAACGAGCACCGGCGCGACTGTTCTATGGGTGGGGACGGGAATCATCGCCGCGCTCGTGCAACAGGCGGGCGTCCCGGTCGCGCCGCTCTGGCTGCTCGCGATCTGGTGGTTCCCACGGCGCGCTGCCGCTACTCGCCCTTGAACTTCTGTGAATTCCCCATATGCGGCCACGCCCGTTCCTGCGCGATCGCGAGCAACTGTTTTGTGTGATTTCGGTCGTGGTGTATCCACTCATGGAGCAGGTCGCGGATGGAGAGCTGCCCGGCCATTGGGTGCGCGATCCTCTTGGCAAGATCGCCGGGCTTCAGCGAACGCACGAGCACGATGCTGTCGTTTCGGACGCCCATGAACTCCATCCACATGCTTTGGCCCATGCGCGCACAGTCGTTCCGCTCCTTGGAGACTTGGGCCTGGTCCCACCCCGTCGTCTTCTCTTTGCCTGCCAGGATCTCGCGAATGCGACCGGCGAAACCGCGCTTTTCGGCCTCGACGAGATGCCCGACGACCTGGTTGGCGCACCACTCCTTGGGGTCGAAGTGCCAGCCGCTGTCATCGCCAAGGGCTTCGAGCTCCGACTCGACGAGGGCACACGTCGCTTCGAGGTACTGCGCGACCTGATCGGTCGTGAGCTCCCTCGTCGCGGTCATGAGACGAGCTGCGGTGCGCTCCGGATCGGGATCTTTACCTTGAGGACGACGTTGCCGTCGGCGCGCGCCTCGTGCGTCGAGTCTCCGTGGAGGAGCTCCAGACGCTCGCTGCGGCGGATGCCGGACTGGAGCTCGCCGTCGGGGGGCAGCTCTTTGCCGTCGCTCTGCAGCAGGACGTCGAGCGTGTCTTCCTTCCACTGGAGGCCGAGAACGATGTCCTTGGCCTGCGCCTTGTCGATGCGCTCGACGAGCGAGTCCTGGATCAGCCGGAAGATCGCGACCTCGTCGTCTGAGGGCAGGCGGCGGTCCCGGCCGGTGCTCGAGAAGTCGATGCGCACTCCGTGCTTGTCGATGAGCGTCTGCACATAGCGTCGAAGCGTCGGCACGAGGCCGAGGTCGTCGAGGATCATCGGCCGGAGCTCGAAGATGAACCCCCGCAGCTCCTGCAGCGTCTTGTTCACCATCTGCCGGAGCGACGCGAGCTCGCCGCGCGATTTCTGCGCGTCGACGTCGAAGAGGCGCTCGCTGATCTCCGACTGGAGAACCACGTTCGCCATCGCCTGCGCGGGTCCGTCATGGACCTGGCGCGCGATCCGCTTGCGCTCCTCTTCCTGCGTATCGACGACGGCCTGGAGCAAACGGCTCTCGTCGATGAGCGGCGCGGTGTCGGGCGGAAGCGGCGGCGCGCTGTATTCGGCGAGCTGACGCTGCGCCGACGCGAGGATCTGAGCGCTCCGGTCGATGAGCTTGCGCTTGGACTGGAGCGAGTTGAGCTGACCCTCCATCGTCATGCGGCGCGCCATCGCCGACGCGTGCTCGTCCGTCGCGCCGAAGATCTCCTCACGCTGGAAGTTGCCGGGATTCCTCCGGACCTCCTCGACCTTCGCCTTCATCTGATCTTCACGAGACTTGAGGCGGTTGACCTCCGTCTGCGTGGACTCGATGAGGAGGTCGAGCTCGCGGATCTCGGCCGTGACCTTCTGCTGCTCGGTTGCGATCTCCGCGAAAACGTTCGGGGGTGCCATCGTCAATTACCGATCTCCGGTCCTTTGATCCAGCCCTGCCGGATCGCGTAGACGACCGCCTGCGTGCGGTCGTTCACCGACAGCTTACGAAGGATGCTCGACATGTGATTCTTCACAGTCTGCTCGGAGATGGCGAGGGCGTAGGCGACCTCCTTGTTGGTCATGCCTTGAGCGATGTTGTCCAGAATCTGCACCTCTCGGGGCGAAAGCGGCGCGAAGACGTGGGTCGAACCTGGACCATACACGGAAAGCTCGCGGAACTCAGCGAGGACCTTGGACGCCACCGCCGGCCGGCTGAAGATCTTCTCGTTGATGACGAACTGGCCGGCCCGCACCTTGCGGATCGTGTCGATGAGCTCGGTTGGCTCGCAGTCCTTGTGGAGGTATGCCGCGGCGCCCGCTCGTATGGCCTCGAAGAGGATCTGCTCCTGATCCTGCGCGGTCAGGATGATGACGCCGACGGCCGGAAGCTCCCGCCGCACGCGCTGCGTCGCCTTGATGCCGGATAGGCGCGGAAGATCCACCTCGATGACGAGGACGTCCGGCTCGAGCTCGTTCGTCTTCGCCACAGCCTCTTCGCCATCGGAAGCGACGGCGATGATCTCCATGTCCGGCTCCTTCTCGATGACCTGCCGGATGCCCATGGTCGTGAGACGGCTCGCGTCGGCGAGAAGGATCCGGATCGCGCGTTCGGGCCTTTCGCTCATGAATGCTCCTCCCGAGTCCGCTCGTCGCGAAGCGCGCTAAGCGGCTCAACCTTCTTTTCGACGGGCAGGAGCAGCGTGACCGCAGTTCCCTTGCCCGGTGTTGACTGGATCTGAAGCGAGCCACCGATGAGCTCGGCTCGCTCGCGCATGGAAAGAAGTCCGACCGACTTCTTGTGACGGGCCGCCTTCACGAGATCGAAGCCCATCCCGTCGTCGGTCACATGGAGAACCCAATTGTCGTTCGCGCGGGACCACGCAATGCCGACGCCGCTCGCGTGCGCGTGCTTGTGAACGTTCTGCAGCGCCTCCTGCATGACGCGGTAGATCGCGAGCTCCTCCATGGGGTTCATGCCCGTTTCCTGCAGGTCGAGCTGGCTCGCGACCTTGATGCCGCACCGCGTCTCCCACTCGGACGCGTAGTTGCGCATGGCCTCGGCGAGACCGAGCTCGGTGAGCTCGGGCGGTCGAAGGTCGTAGATCATGGCCCGGACAGAGTCGAGCGACCCGCGGAACTGGCCTTTGAGGTTGGAGAGCTCGGTCTTCAGCGTCTGACGCACCTCGGCCGGAGCGCGCTCGGCGATGCGCTCGAGGTACTCGACCTCGAAGATCGCGTTCGCGAGCACCTGGGCCGGCCCGTCGTGGACGTCGCGGTAGAGCCGCTCCCGTTCGGCTTCGAGGCTCCCGAGGACGCGCTGGGCGACCTCGACCGACACATCGTCGCTGTCGCTCGATGGATCGATCCCCGAGCCGAGCAGGTACGCGGCGCTCGACTCGATGTGCTGCACCACGAGCTGCAGCTGCTTCAGACGTCGATAGTCGCGCTGTGTCTCTTCGTCGAGCTCGCCATGCGTCGTGTGGCGCGAGCGGCCCTCAGCCTGTTTCTGGTAGGTGCGCCCGTATTTCTCGAGCTGCTGGCGCAATTCGCGAACGTCGCGTCGGAGCGCATCGACGACCGCATCGAATTGCGCGTCGAGATCATCAGAGGCTCGAGGAACACGCATTGGGTCGCTCATCGGCGGTCAGTCTAATGGCGCTCAACGTGAATTCGGGATCATGAACAGCACATATGACGGACTCTCGGTGACGATCTGCCACCGCAGATCGCGTGCGCGCACCGCGAGAGGCGAAGCAGGCTTGACCAGTAGGGCTCCGACGCCTCGTCGCGCGAGAACATCGCGCCAAGTTGGACCCAGAGACACGACTGTCTCGTAATCGCGGAGCGCATCCCCGGTGTAGGGGAAGAGTCGGCCATCGATAAATACCGGAGTTGCAGGCGCGTACCAAATGAGGAATCCGCCCCAGTCGTAGTCGTTCACGAGGCCCGGACCGGGCGGTAGCGACGACAAAGCGCCGGTCGGATACGGGCTGAGGTTCGGCTCGCCTCGCGCAAGAAAGCCCGCGCCGATGACCGCTGCAATCGCGATCACACCGGTCGCGAGGTCGAAACGCAGTGACGGAACCCGGGGCTCGAATGCCGGGAGGCGCACGTTGACGCGAAACCGCGCGGCGATCGCGGCGATCGCGGCGGGAGCGTGTGCGGCGAGATACGCGGTGGAGGCGACCGCGAAGAACGGCGTGTGTCGCGCGGCCGTCATCGAAACGAAGAGGACCGGCACGAGGAGCGCGGCCTCGCGCAGCGCCGTCGGGCGCGAGAGCTGAGCGGTCACGAGCACGGCGAGCACGACAACAACGAAGATGAATCCGTAGGACTGCGTCACGTCGGGCACGCCCTCTTCCTGCACGATGCGTGGCGGCGACAGGAAGTGACCGCCTGCCGATGTCCAGATGGAGACGCCCGACGGCGTGAGGAGCGTTGCCGCGACCCCGGCGAGGACCACACCCGCCACGAGGCGGCGCGCGTCCGGCCGGCGGAGCCACAGCTCGGCGCACGCGATCGCGGTCACGCCGAGACCGAGCGCGAACGATGCGTGCAGGTTCGCCCACACGACGATCAGCACCGGTACCGCCAGGAGAAGGCGCGGCCGCTCCGCCGACGCGCGCAGAAGAAGGATGAGAACGGCGAAGCAGACGAGGCCCATGAGTTGCGGGCGCTCCGTCCAGCCGAAGCGCGTCAGCGCGATCGCCGGCAACGCGGCGGCCACCGCGACGATCGGCCTGCGCTGCGTCATGAATGCCGCGGCAACGATGAGCGTCACGACCGCGGCGACGAGGAGCGCGCGAAGCACGATGACCCCGTTCCATCCGAGCGCCGCGTACGCCTCGTACCAGAGCACCTGACCCAGCCATTGGTCGGTGAGCACCGGCATTCCGT
>JBBPIP010000005.1:48834-74903 GCA_038040265.1 Chloroflexota bacterium
GCCTCGTACCAGAGCACCTGACCCAGCCATTGGTCGGTGAGCACCGGCATTCCGTTCACCGACCATGAGAAGACGTCGACCCGAGCGAGCCCTTGCGTCACCGTCTGACGTCCCTGCGCGAGATGCCAGAAAAGATCCGGGTCGCCGATGGTCGCGAGTGTCGAGAGCGCGCCGAAGACACCGCCCATGAAGAGCGGCAGCGACCACGAAAGCCGATTGGTCACGGTCGTGTCAGGACGATCCATTGACCGCCTTTGTCCGACGAGCGGACGCGCCAGCCGTCCTCCCGCAACGCAACGGCGAGTGGCCGCTGCGGTTCGAGGAGCAGCTCGCTCACGTTGTACTTGTCGAGGAGCTCCCGCCATCGCGGTCGAAGCCCGACGAGCGCGCGGTAGTCATCGAGGACTCCGCCGAGGTACGGCACGTAGCGCCCATCGATGAACACCGGGCGCTCGCGGAGATTGAAGATGAGGTACCCGCCCCATTCGTATTCATTGAGAAGGACTCCGTTGCCGGCGCGCAGCGCATCCAACGCGCCGGTCGGGTACGAGCGTTCGTCTGGACGGGTCGGAGCGGTGAACGCGCTCGCGATGGCTGCGATGACGAGCACGAGGGCGATGGGTGCGCGCAACGGCGCTGGAATCTCACGGGTGCGCCACCGCGTCGTCCAACCCGCACGCGCAAGCTCGCTCAGGCGGGTCGCGACGAAGGGAGCCGCCGCGAAACAGAAGAAGAGCATCTGGCGCTGCGCGGTGAAGGCGAGATACAGGAGTGGCCCGAGAAGCATGGCCTCGCGGAGCGAGCCACCTCGCAGAAGCGCGGTCCCGATCACGAGCATGACGAACCCGGCGAAGATGGCACCAGCCGGAGTCACGACGTCAGGTGGCAGGAATTCAGTGAGGAAACGCGGTGGATGAAGGAAGTCCTCCCGTGCCGCGCCCGCAAAGTCGACCGGCGCCGGGTTGAGAAATGTGACCGCCACGCAGGCGATCGCCGCGAGAACGAGGGGCAACCCGCGCCGTCCGCTCGTCAGAACGCTCTCGGTCGCGAAGATCGCGATGACCGCCAGACCGAGAAGGTAGCCACCGTGCAGGTTGGCCCACAACAGGAGAAGCGGCGGCAGCACGAGAAGGCGGCGAGAGAAACCAGGCGGTAGCGAAAGGAGCAGCTCCAGGAGCGCCGGGAAGAGCGCCAGCGTGAAGAGCTGAGGTCGGTCGGTCCAGGTGATCATGGAAACGAGCAGCGCCGCGACGACGACCGGCAGCGAGATCCACCACGGCGCGCCACCGCGACGCGCGAGGCGCACGAGAGAGAAGGACCCCACCGCGACGAGCGCCGCGCGAAGGATCGCCACACCCGCCCAGCCCCAGGCCGTAAAGGCGCCGGCGAAGGCGATCTGGCCCAGCCACTCCCCTATCCCGAAGTGGACACCGCTGACCGTCGAGGAATAGATGTCCTGCCGCAGGAACTCGCGGTGGTCGAGCATCCATTGCCCCATCGCGAGATGCCAGTAGGTGTCCGAGTCGGTCGACGGGAAACCGACAGCGATGATGAAGACCGCGCTCGCCACCGCGATGGGATACCCGTTCCGGGCGAGCATGGCGCCTAGCGATCGCGGCGCAGTAGCCATCGGACCGTCAACGCCGCGACGTCGCGCATCGCGAGCAACGCCCCCGCCGGCGTGACACCCTCGGCCACACCCGCGATCCGCGGCCGATGAGGAATGTCGATCTCGCGTACGACGAGGCGGCGGGAGCAGAGCGAAGCGCGGTAGGCCCACGTGCCGTCCGTGCTGCCGTCGTCGCAGACGATCAGTTCGAAGCTCGAGGCGAGCGCGCGCGCGGCCTCGCGGTGGCCTCTCACGACCCCGGCCACCGTGACCTCCTCGTTGTGGGCAGGGATCACGATCGAGAGCTGAATCGCGCCACCCTAGGGCACCGCAGCCGCGTCCCCGGTGTCCGGGGAGGCGCGAACTAGGCAGAGAATCTCGACGTCGCCGCGGACCGCGTAGATCCGGATCGTGCCGCGCTCGATCGGCGGGTCGAGCCATCGCACCTGATCGCCGCGATAGAGCCCGTCGTAAGCGGAAAAGTGCGCCGCCTCCAGGACCACGCTCTTTGCCCCATAGCGCGAGGCGACACAGGCAGCCTCGTCCGTGCCGTCTGCCGGCGTGACCAATGCGGGCCGATCGGCGATCCACCGCCATGCCGCGCCGTCGATGGCGAGGAACGGTCCGGCGGGGATCGCGTCGACGGCCTCGAGCCGCACCCGATAACCCGCATTGAACACCCCATCCCACGTCGTGAGGCCCACGAGCGCGAGCCCGAGTGCGGCAGCGAGCGTTCCGTTCACGGCAAGGCGGCGCGTGCGGACGTCGCGAGACGCGAGCCACGACTCGCCGCCGAGCGCAACGAGCGCCATCGCGAACGGATAGAAGGCCGCGAGCGAGTGAAAGTACGAGCCGCGTGTCGCATGGAGCGGCCAGACCACCCCCTCGGCCACATAGATAAGGAGTACGAGCCCGGCAAACGCACGCGCCGCCGGCTGCCGCCAGCCGTCGCGTACGCCAAGCGCGAGCGGGAACGCGAGGAACACCATGAGGCCGAACAGCGCGACGACGAGATCCGACCAGAGCGCGGCAAGTCGAGTGACGACGATCGTCGCGAGATCGGCGGTGCCGGTCGGGTTGATGGCGAAGAAGTCCTCGTAGCGCGCCAGAAGGATCGTGCGCGCGAGAAGATCCGGCGAGCCGCCGAGTGCGATCCCGCGAGCGAGCCAGGCGGCGCCGATCGCCAGCGCGACGGCGCTGCCCGCTATTCCGGCTGCTCGAGATTGCGGCCGTATCGCGAGCGCGAGCAGCGCGACACCGAACAGCGCGCCTTCGGCGCGCGCGAGGAAGAGAAGGCCGACCAGGAGACCGCAGGCCGTGCCGGCGCGCACATCGCCGGCCGCCGCGCGTGCGAACGCGACGAAGAACATCGTGCCGAGGAGCGCGGCGATCGCGAACGAGTCGAGCGTGACCCACGCCGGCGCGAACGCACCGGCCCCGAGGCCCGAGAGCGCCGCCGCGATGAGCGCGCCTCTTGGCGATGCGCCGATCGAGCGCGCCGCCGCATAGCCCGCGGCGGGCACGAAGGCGGCGACGGCGATGATCGCGGCCTGCGCGGACCGGAACGTTCCGAGGATTGGCTCGAGAAGCCAGATGCCGGTGCCCTGAACGACGGAGGTGAGCGGCATCCAGAAGCGGTGGCTCGGTACGGGAAGCGGGTCAAGGTGCGGCGCCTCGAGAAAGTTCCAGATGAAGTCCGCGGTGAGGCCCTCGCCGTGGGCGAATCGTCGGGCGACGTCGACGTAATAGAAGGCATCGGTGAACCCCGGCTGGATCACGACGAACGCGGCCGAGAGGACGCGGAGCGCGAGGAGCCCGAGCGATATGCCGATGAGCCAGCGGCTCACGTGCGCGCGCCGATCCGCTCGGCGCGCTCCGTGCGCAGGTAGAGCACGCCACCGACGAGGATGACCGAGAAGACGCTCACCGCGCGGTCAAGCACCGCCACCGCGACGGCGTCGTTCTGGGCGAGACCGAATCCCGAAGTCAGGACGTACACCATCGCGATCTCGACGAACCCGAAGCCGGCGGGGGTCAGCGGGACGGTCGTGAGAAGCGAGGCGGCAACCGCCACGAAAATGACCTGGGACGGCGGCAGGTAGAGACCCAGCGCGAAGAGCACGAGCAGAAGACGGCTCGTCTCGAGGGACCAGACCAGGAGGGTCAGCGGTCCGGCGACGGGCAACGCGCGGAAGCTGTGGAGCACGCCCTCGCGGAAGAGCCGACCGATGCGGCGGAACTCCGCCGGAAAGAATCGCCCGAGCCGCGGGCCGATCGCGTACAGCCCGACCAGCCCGAGAAGGATGACAAGGCCCAGCGCGCCGCCGGTGACGTAGAGGACGTTCAGGTCCGGCAGGATCGTGCGTCCGAACGCAACGTAGCCGTCGACGACCAGGAGCCCGAAGACCACGAAGAGGTCCAGCAGGCGCTCCGCGACGACCACCCCGACCGTGCGCGACAGCGATATCCCGAAGCGGCGCTTCACCAGATAGCTCCGGTAGAGGTCGCCGAGCTTTGCCGGCACGAGACAGTTCACGAACCAGCCGAGGAGAAGGATCTCGAGCAGGTCGCGGCCGAAGATCCGCGCGCCTCCTTCGCGGAGCAGGCGCGCCCAGCGGATCGCGCGGACCGGGAACGAGAGGTAGTACACGACCAGGGCCGCGACGACGAACACCGGATCGGCTCGTCGCAGCGTGGCGAACGCTTCCGACCAGTCCACGTTCCGCGCGAAGAACGCGATGAGCGCGATAGGAATCGCGGTCGAGATGAGCTCCCGCCAGCCGAACAGCTGGCGCCGGACGGCGCGCTCGTCAGTACGCTCCGCTACCTCGGCGAGCCGCTCGATCGTCGGGTCCTCGACGTGCGTCGCCGCCGGTCGCTGCTCCTTCAACGACCGGCGCTCGTGCTCTTGCGTCCCAGCCACTTGCGAAAGCGGTCGTATCGGGTGAAGAGATGGACGCCGGTGCCGGAGAGTCGTCCGTGCGCGACACCCTGACGAAGGGACGCGAGGAAGTCCCCCCGCCCGGCGAAGTCGGGCATCTCGACGAAGGCGCGGCCGATCTCGGACGCGCGATGCGCATCGCTTCCGGCGGTGCCGACGATGTCGTGCTCCTTGGCGTAGGCCGCGGCCGACCGGTTGTTCAGAAAGATCGCCTCGCGCGCGTTGAAGATCTCGAGCGCGTCGATGTGCGAGCGCAGGCGATCGAGCGACGCGCGCCGCATGTGGTACCGCCGATTGATGCTGAACGGATGCGGCACCACAGCCAGGCCGCCCTGGTCGTGAATGCGCGCGATCGTCTCCTCGCCGGTCAGGTCGCGCGGGACGACATGGTCGAGAAAGAGTCCGATGATCTCGCCGTCGCGCGAGCTGATCTCCTCGCCGATGATCACGCGAAAGCCGTCGGCGAGCTCGCGCAACCGGAGCGCCCCGTCGATCGTGTTGTGGTCCGTGGCGCAGACGACGTCAATGCCCGCGTTGCGCACCGCCAGTGCCTGATCGGCGACCGTGGTGCGGCTGTCCGGCGAAGCCTCGCAGTGGGTGTGCATGTCCACGCGAATGCGCTTCTCTTCGGTTCCTATCAAGCAGCTCGTCCCGTCGGCGTTGCCTCCGCGCCTCGCCGCGGGCTCAGGGCTGACGGTTTCGCTCGGCTCGGCCGAGCCGGGCCTCGCTCAATCATGGTCTGGCCCTTCCTTTTTCATGCGCGTCCTCGACGACGCCGCGCACACGCTCGCGAAATCGTGACACATCGAACCGGCGCGCCGAGTCGCGAAGCGCTTTCGGTTCGAAGCGCGTGCGCTCGGCGCGGAGGACGCCTTCAGCGAAGGCTCGGACTTCAGGAACGTCGACGAGGACGCCTTCTTCGCCGTCGCGGATGATGTCGAAAACGCCGCCGGCCGCGAGGGCGACGACCGGAGCGCCGGAGGCGAGGGCTTCGGCGCACACGATCCCGAAGTCGTCCTCCGACGGAAAGACGAGGCCGCGCGCCGACGCCAGCAACGAGCGCAGGGTGGCGTCGTCGGCGCGCCCGGTGAAGACGACGTTCTCCTTCGCGATGCGTTCCAGGGCGGCACGCTCGCGGCCTTGGCCCACGACAAGCAGCCGCAGCCCTATGTCGTTGAAGGCGCGCACGGCGAGGTCGGCGCGCTTGTACGCGGAGAGCCTCCCGACGAAGAGCCAGAAGTCGCCGCGCTCATCACCTGCCGAGAACGAGTCGACGTCGACCGGCGGGTGCACGACATCGATCGTCGCCGCTGGCACGCCGTAGTAGGTCTCGATGCGGCCGCGCACGGCGGTCGAGTTCGCCATCCACCGATCGATGCGACGCGCCGCTCTCTGATCGTCCTCGCGAAGGCGGCCAAGCAGATCCCGCACGAGCGGCACGAGCGGCGCGGGGACTTCCTCCTCGAGGTACCGATCGCTCCAGTCGTACAGGTACCGCGTCGGCGAGTGGCAATACGCGACGGCCACGGTGCGATCGGCGAGGCCGATCCCTTTGATGAACGCGCTGGTCGAGATGAGGGCGACATCCGTCTCGGGCGGCACGCGCAACGCGCGCGCCGCGTTGGGGTAGAGCGGTAGGAGCAAGCGGTGACTCTCGCCGAGCAGTAACCACTGGAGATAACTGGTGCGGAGCGTCCACCCGGCAAGATCCCCGTAGCGGCGGCGATCGTGGAAGAACGTGTAGACGGGTGCGTCGGGCCACATCTCGTGCAGGGTCTCGACGACGCGCTCGGCGCCGCCGTGGGCGACGAAGTACTCGTGCGCGAGCGCGAGCTTCATCGGCCGAGAATGCGCTGTCGCGCGACCAGGGCGGCAAAGACCGGCAGGACGCGCTGGCGCCGCCAGCGGCGGGGCTCGACCGCGAGCCGCCAGAGCCACTCGAGCCCGATCGCGTGGACGACGCGAGGTGGAAGCCGCACCCGCCCGGCGAGCTGATCGAAGACCCCACCGACGCCGATCGCGGTCCGGACCGACGGGAGGTGCGGGAGGTTCCGCGCGATCCAACGTTCCTGTGCCGGCATGCCGTACGCGACCAGCACCACGCGCGCGCCGGCGGCCTGGATCCGCTGGCGGATGGCCTCGTCCTCCTCGGCTGCCGGCGAGCCCGCGAACGTTCCAGCCACGCTAAGCGACGGCACCTGGCGCACCAGCGTCGCGGCAGCCTGTTCGGCGACACCCGGGGCGGCTCCGAGGAGGAACACCGGGCCGCTGATCAGGCGAAGGACCGCCGGCACCAGCAGACGGCCCGGCACCCGGCCAGGCAATGGATCGCGAAGAACACGTGAGGCGACGAGCACGCCGGTACCGTCGGCGACGACGAGGTCGGCGGAGCGCGCGATCGCCGCCAGCTCGGTATCGGCACGGGCGAGCATCACGAACTCGGGATTGGCCGTAATGACGAAGCTCTGCTGTCCCGCGGCGTGGCGTTCGATGATCCGCTCGGCGGCGGCGGCGAGGTCGACGCGATCGAAGCCGACCCCGAGGATATCGACGCGCCCCGGCGCCAAGCCTCGCTCGCTAGTGGACTGCGACGAGGCTTCTGCGGAAGAAGTCGAGGTGCTCGAGCGCGAGCCCCGTGCCCTTTGCCACGCAGTAGAGCGGGTTCTCTGCGACGTAGCAGGCGACCCCGGTGACCTGCGTGAGGAGCTTGTCCATGTTGCGAAGAAGCGCGCCGCCGCCCGAGAGGACCATGCCCTTGTCGATGACGTCCGAGGCGAGCTCCGGTGGCGTTTCCTCGAGGACGGCCTTCACGGCGCCGATGATCTGCTGGAGGACCGGGTCCATCGCTTCCGTGATCTCGTTGGAGCCGATCGTGATCGTGCGCGGCAGACCCGCGATGAGGTCGCGGCCGCGGACCTCCATCGTGAGCTCGGGATCCATGGGCAGCGCCGTTCCGATCTGGATCTTCACGTCTTCCGCGGTGCGCTCACCGATCATCAAGTTGTAGCGCTTGCGGACGAAGTTCGCGATCGCTTCGTCGAGCCTGTTGCCCGCAGCGCGAACGCTACGCGACACGACGATGCCGCCGAGCGAGATCACCGCGATCTCCGCGGTGCCGCCGCCGATGTCGATGATGAGGTTCCCGCTCGGACCCGAGATCGGGATGTTCGCGCCGATCGCCGCGGCGAGCGGCTCCTCGATCAGGTGGGCGACGCGCGCGCCAGCGCGTATGGCCGCGTCCTTGACCGCGCGCCGCTCGACGCTCGTCACGCCGGACGGGACGCAGATCATGAGCTGAGGCTGGAAGATGCGGATATTGCCGCACACCTTGTTGATGAAGTATCTGAGCATGTACTCGGTGATCACGTAGTCCGCGATCACGCCGTCGCGCATGGGACGAATCGCGGTGATCGTGCCCGGTGTCCGGCCGAGCATGAGCCTGGCCTCCTCGCCCACCGCGACG
The DNA here is from genome assembly GCA_038040265.1 of Chloroflexota bacterium. GTDB lineage: Bacteria > Chloroflexota > Limnocylindria > P2-11E > P2-11E > 3-1-20CM-2-70-9. Next base: position 56,848 of record JBBPIP010000005.1, read on the forward strand.
ATCCGGGGACGGTTGGAGCCGTCCTCCTTCGCGAGCGCAACGACCGACGGCTCGGTCAGGACGATCCCCTTCCCGCGGACGTACACGATGACGTTGGCCGTGCCGAGATCAATACCGATTTGGCGTGAGAACACTCATCCCTCTCTCATCGCGGGTAACGTGCGGGAGAGGCGAGTGTATCGGCTGAAAGCCGCGTCAGATGGGTCGTGAGGCCCTTGCTGTTATCGGAGCGGTCGCCATTCGCGTCCGCGAGAGGACCCAAACGACCACGAAGTAGCCGAGATACGCCACGACCTCGATCACGGTGGGCTCATCTTGATATCCGAGGAGAGCCCGAAGGATCGCCCCGAGACCCTCATCGTCGGGCAGGAGACCCCGCGTGCTCCAAAGCTTCGGGCCTTCCACCGCGGAGAGGAGGCCCGCCTCAGCGAACTCGTGCGCGGCGTGCGCGACAAGTCCGGCGGCGAAGAGCACCAGGATGATCGTCGTTACCCTGAAGAACGTCCGCAGATCGATACGCCGACCGAAGGCGTAGATGAGCACCCCGACCCCGATCGCGACGGCGAGACCGATAACACTTCCGAGGAGCTTTCCTTCGCCCGGCGCGGCAAATAGGAGGAGCGCCAGCTCCACTCCTTCGCGGACGACGGCGAAGAACGCCAGAAGGAAGATTCCCCAGGCCATCCCACCGCGGTCGAGCACTCCCTGCACCGAACGCTGGAGCTCTCCTTTGAGATGGCGCGAGTTCCGCAGCATCCAAAAGATCATCCAGGTGAGGAAAATCGCGGCGAGCACCATCGTCGTCCCTTCGAAGAGCTGCTCGCCCTGGCCTTCGAACTCGGCGTCGAGAACGTTGAGAAGACCGAGCGCGCCGAGGCTGACGAGGACCGCGCTGCCGACGCCGAGCCAAACCCAGCGGTGCGCGGCCCGCGCCCCGACCTGCGTGAGATACGCGAGGAGGATTCCCACCACGAGCGCCATCTCGATGCCTTCGCGCATCGCAATGACGAGCGCTGAGAGATCCGCCGCCGACATCCGACCCCCTCGGTGCGATACTCGGCCGCCGGGAGTGCCCCACGCCGGCCCTGGGACCGACTTAGGTCAACCTAACAAATTCCGATGGATTGGGTCAACAATGGCTTCGAGCGCGGTGGAGGAGTACCTCCAGGCGATCTACACGCTTGCGGACGAGAGCGGCCGTGTCGTTTCCGCTCGTCTGGCGGAGTTCCTGGGCTTCTCGGCGCCGGCCGTCTCGGAGATGGTCCACCGCCTCGAGCGGGAGCAGCTTGTCGAGCTGGATGACCGTAAGGAAGTGCATCTGACCAAGACCGGCCAGCTGCAGGCGGACTCGGTCGTCCGCCGCCATCGTCTCGCCGAACGATTCCTCGTCGAAGTCCTCGGATTCGAGTGGTGGAAGACCCACGAAGAGGCCGAGCGCCTCGAGCACGCCATGTCGCCGGAGATGGAGCAGCGCATCCAAAAGGTGCTCGGCGATCCGCAGACCTGCCCGCACGGAAACCCGATGCCGGGCGTCACGCCACGGCCGACGAAGCCGCTCGATCGAGTGGTGCCTGGGACAACGGCCACGGTGGAGCGCATTCCGGACCAGTTCGAGCACGAGCCCGGGTTCCTGGAATACCTCGATTCGCAGGGCTTGAAACCGGGCGTCGCCGTGCAGGTCATCGAACTGCAGCGAGGGCAACCGATCCGCGTCACGGTCGACGGAACCGAGCGGACGATCCGCGCGGACTGCGGACAGAAGGTGTGGGTACGAGCGTGAGCGAGAGAGCGGCCATCTACGTCGTCGGCGACGGCAGCTACTGGCTCGGGCACGTACCCGTGCTCCGCGGCTGCATCGCCTCGGGGACCAGCCGCGACGAGGCAATCGCGAACGCGCGCAGAGCCTTTCGCGCGTATCTCGAGCTGCTCGATGCGCGTGGCGTCTCGATCGAGCACTGGAAGGGCCTCGACCCGGAAACGTTCGACGTTCGCGACCTTCCTGCCGATCGCGTCGTGCCCGAGGACATCGGGCCGATGGAGGAGCACGAGCTCCGCGATTTCCTGCACCATTTCGAAGCGTCACGCGCGGCACTGATATCGGTGGTCCGCGAGATCTCACCCGAGGACATCGAGCGGAAGCCGACCGAGACGATGTGGAGCGCTCGCGAAGCGCTCGAGCACGTGATGCTCACCGAAGCTTCGCTTTTGTCGCGGCTGGAGAAGTGGCCGGCCGACCCGTTCAACACGCTGCAGGCGGTCCATCGCATGGCCTTCCAGCGGTTCACCGTGATGGAGCCCGCGGACACGGAGCTCGATCACATGGTGATGGGACGGCGATGGACGACACGCAAGGTGATGCGCCGAATGCTCGAGCACGAGTTCGAGCATCTCGGTCATATCAAGGAGATCGTCGCAGCGCTCGGAGCGAACCGTCCGCCGAAGTCATCTAGCGCAAGCTGAAACCGAGGAAGTCGAGCACGCGTGCGCGATATTCGGCAGGGAACGCGTTCAACGCACCGACGTGGCCGCCGCGTGGCGCGACCCAGAGTTGTTTCGGCTCACCCGCCGCGGCGAACAGTCTGCGTGCCCCGTCGACCGGCGTCGTCGCGTTCTCGTCATCCGCGGAGTGGATGAGAAGGATCGGCCGTGGCGATATCCGGCCGATGGCATCGAGCGGCCGTGCCGTCGTGACGTCGGCGCCGACGAGCGCATTCACGGCTCCGACTCCGTAGGGCAGGAGTGGAACGCGAATAGGACCTGCCTGAACGAACGACAACCGTGCGAGCTGGAAGTCCTGATCGGTCCAGGCGCTGTCCGCAATCACCGCGCTGATGTCCGGATCGTTGGCCGCCGCCAGGATCACGGCGCCAGGGCCGAGAGAAATACCGAGAACCGCGACCTTGGTGGTTCCGAACTCCGCGCGCGCCGCATCCACAGCGAGAGCGACGTCGTGGGGCTCGGTCGCGCCTAGACCGACGGTCGACCCACCGCTCTTTCCACAACCGCGCGTGTCGAGCAGCAGGACGTTGTAGCCACCGTCGTGGAGGAAGCGCGCCCACGGGACCATCTCTTCGCGCGAGGTCTTGAATCCGTGAACGAGGACGACGGCCGGCGCGCCGTGTACGGTGTGCACCGTCCAGGCGGCGAGCTCTACAAACCGCAGCTCCTCCACGACGAGGTCTGCAGGCGCCACCGGATCGGTGTGACGCGCGGAGACGAGCGTGAACGCGCGGACGACCGGGAGAGCCAGCCACGAGAGAAGGGCGAGGATCACGAGAATGGCGACGAAGCGCCTCATCGTTGGCGTTGGGCCCACTCCGCGGCCTGAGCCGCGCGCCGTTCAATGATCCCGCGCTGATCGGCGCGCACATCGGGAAGATCGGCCGGGTCGAAGGCGCGGACCTCGACGAGCTCATCCGACAACCGCTCGGTGCCGCCGAGCCGCCGGTACGCGTAGACGAGCTCGACCCGCTGCCAGCGAAAGCCCTGATTCGCCTCGAGGATGGGGCCGACCTCGATCTCGATCCCCGTTTCCTCGCGGACCTCACGAGCGAGCGCGTCCTCGAGCCGCTCGCGCGGAGAGAGGAAGCCGCCGAGGAACCGCCACTCGGGCGCGCCGAAACGATGGCGCGCCAGGATCACGTGGCCGTTCGGCTCAACGCCGAGTCCGACGACGCCGACGAGGAACCGGGACTGGGTGCGATCGAGGATGCGCCGCTGCCAGCGGACCGGCAGGGCGTTGTAGAAAAGAGCGAGTAATCGGAAGAGCACGCGCCGACTCTACGGCGCGGCTACCTGCGGCGGCGCCGACCTTCGCTGACGCGGAGTCGGACCAGAGAGCGTTGCAGCTCGGCTCGCGCGCGCTGCTCGTCGGCCGCGGAGGCCGTGCCGGCGGCGAGGACCTGCTGAGCGCGCTCGCGGGCCTCCTGAGCGCGGTTCGCGTCGATGTCGTCGGCGTGCTCGGCCGCATCGGTGAGGACGATCACCCGGTCGCCGCGGACGTCCATGAAGCCACCGAAAACCGCGAGCACCTCATCGACTCCGCCACGCTTGACCTTGAACACGCCGGGGCCGAGCGTGGTGAAGAGCGGAACGTGGTGCGGAAGGATCCCGACGTAGCCCTCGGTTGCGGGAGCGACCACCATGTCGACGTCTTCCTCGTACGCCTTGCCTTCCGGCGTGATCACTTCGAGATGGAGCGGCACTAGCTCAAGCCCCTTCCTTAGCCATGCGTTCGCCCTTCTCGCGGGCTTGCTCGACCGTTCCGACGTTGTAGAAAGCCTGCTCGGAGAGGTCGTCGTGCTTGCCCTCGAGGACCTCGCGGAAGCTGCGAACGGTGTCCGGAACCTTGACGTACTGGCCGGGCACTCCCGTGAACTGCTCGGCTACGAACATCGGTTGCGCCAGGAATCGCTGCAGCTTGCGGGCGCGCGCGACGAGGAGCTTGTCCTCGTCCGAGAGCTCGTCGATCCCGAGGATCGCGATGATGTCCTGAAGGTCCTTGTAGCGCTGAAGCACGCGCTGTACCTCGCGCGCGGTTTCGTAGTGCTCCTGCCCGACGATGTTCGGGTCGAGCGCGCGGCTGGTCGAGGTCAGCGGATCGACCGCCGGGTACAGACCGAGCTCGGTGAGGTAACGCTCGAGACGAATCGATGCGTCGAGGTGAGCGAACGTCGTCGCTGGCGCCGGGTCGGTGTAGTCGTCGGCCGGTACGAAGACGGCCTGCAGCGACGTGATCGAGCCCTTCTTCGTCGAGGTGATGCGCTCCTGCAGCTCGCCCATCTCGGTCGCGAGCGTGGGCTGGTAGCCCACGGCGCTCGGCATGCGGCCGAGGAGCGCCGATACCTCGGAGCCCGCCTGCGTGAATCGGAAGATGTTGTCGATGAAGATGAGCAGGTCACGGCCCTGCTCGTCGCGGAAGTACTCCGCGATCGTGAGACCGGTGAGCGCCACGCGGAGGCGCGCGCCAGGCGGCTCGTTCATCTGACCGAAGACCATCGACATCTTGTCGATGACCCCCGACTCCTTCATCTCGCCGAGCAGCTGCGTGCCCTCGCGCGAACGCTCGCCCACGCCGCAGAAGACCGAGTAGCCACCGTGCTCCGAGGCGACGTTGCGGATCAGCTCCTGGATAACGATCGTCTTGCCGGTACCGGCGCCGCCGAAGACCGCGGACTTGCCGCCTTTGAGGAACGGGCAGATCAGATCGATGACCTTCATGCCAGTCTCGAAGATCTCCGCCTGCGTCGACTGGTCGGTGAACGGAGGCGGCGCGCGGTGGATCGGGTCGCGCCGGTCGCCCTTCACCTCGCCCTTGCCGTCGATCGGCTCCCCGATGACGTTGAAAAGACGGCCCAGCGTCGCTTCGCCGACCGGGACGGTGATCGGCCCGCCGGTGGAGACCGCCTCCATGCCGCGGCGGAGGCCGTCCGTCGCGGCCATCGAGACGGCACGCACCCAGTTGTTCCCGAGGTGCTGCTGGACTTCGGCGACCACCTCGCCGCCGTCCTCGCGCTTCACGATCAGCGCGTCGTAGATCTTGGGCAGGTGGCCCTCTTCGAACTGGACGTCGAGGACCGGGCCAATGATCTGCACGATCTTCCCGGCATCCTTGGCCTTCGACTTTGTGGCTGTCATCGCTAACGCCATCTTCCTACCCCTTGCCGAGGGCCTCAGCCCCCGATGCGATCTCGAGCATTTCTTTCGTGATGCGCGCCTGACGCGCCTTGTTCGCGGCGAGCGTGAGGTCATCGATGAGATCGCCGGCCGCGTCCGTCGCGTTGCGCATGGCGACCATCTGGGCTGAGAACGCGGACGCCTTGGACTCCAGGATCGTCTGAAACACTGCGACCTCGATCAGCCTCGGGATGACCTCGTTGAGGACGGTCTCGGGATCCGGCTCGAAGAGGTATTGCAGCGGCGGCTGGTCGTCTCGGTCCTCTTCCTCCGGCACGAAGGGCAAGAGGCGCCGGATCGTCGGCTCCTGCCGGAGTGTGTTCACGAATCGGGTGAAGGCGAGATAGATCTCGTCGACCTTCCCCGTGACGAATTCCTCGACCGCGACCCGCGCGATGGTGTTCGTGTCCGCGCTGGTCGGCCGGTCCGGGATCCCGGGAAACTCGGCGCTCACGGGAACGCGCAGGCGACGCAGCTGGTTGATGCCTTTGCGGCCCACGGCGACGAACGACGCGGCGGGCTGCTGCTGCGTGAAGCGCAGCGTGGCTCGGATCAGGTTCACGTTCATCGGCCCGACCAGCCCGCGGTCCGTCGTGACCAGCACGACCCCGACCCGCTTGACCTCGCGCTTCGCAAGGAGCGGGCTCGTCTCGGGGTCGGCATACGGTGCGAGCTCGTTCAGGACCGTTCGCAGCCGCTCCTCGTACGGGCGCGAGGCGAGCACGGCCGCTTGCGCGCGGCGCATCTTCGATGCAGCGACGAGCTGCATCGCGCGCGTGACCTGCTGGATGTTCTTGATACTCCGGGCACGTCTCCGGAGCTCGCGCTCTGAGGGCACGGGTTAGGCCTTCGGGGTGGAGGGGGTCTTCGCCACCGGCTTCTCGGGCGCTTGGGGCTTCTTGTCGTCCGGCTTCGCAGGCGGTTCCTGCTTGCTGTCCTCCGGCGACGTAGCGGCGGCGGGCTTCTTTTCGTCCGGCTTCGCGGGCGGTTCCTGCTTCTGGTCCTCCGGCTTTGCCGGCGCTTCGGGCTTCTGGTCCTCCGACTTCGCAGGGGTTTCGGGCTTCTTGTCGTCCGGCTTCGCGGACGGTTCCTGCTTCTTGTCCTCCGGCGACATAGCGGCGGCGGGTTTCTTGTCCTCCGCCGGCTTCGTGGGCGCTTGGGACTTCTTGTCGTCCGGCTTCGCGGGCGGTTCCTGTTTCTTGTCCTCCGGCGACGCGGCTGCGGGAGCCTTCTCGTCGGTGTACGGGTTCGTCTTCTTGAACTCGTCAAGCATCGCTCGGACTTCCTTCTCGATGTCCTCGCTCCACGCCTTGTCCTTGGCGATCTTCGCCGTGACGTTCTTGCCGACTGAGTCCATGAAGCGGTAGAGGTCGCGCTCGAAGTCGGCCACGCGATCCTTCGGCACGTCGTCGATGAATCCGCTGGTGGCCGCGAAAATGATCACGACCTCCTTTTCGAGCGGCAGGGGCTGGTACTGAGGCTGCTTCATGATCTCGGTGACCTTCTCGCCTCGGCGGAGCTGCTGCTGTGTCGCCTTATCGAGGTCCGAGCCGAACTGCGCGAATGCCGCGAGCTCGCGGTACTGCGCCAGCTCGAGCTTCAAACTGCGGACGACGCCCTTCATGGCCTTCGTCTGCGCATCGCCCCCGACGCGCGACACGGAGAGCCCGCTGTTCATCGCGGGCCGCTGACCCTGGTTGAAGAGGTCGGTCTCTAGGTAGATCTGACCGTCGGTGATCGAGATGACGTTCGTCGGGATGTACGCCGAGATGTCGTTCGCCTGCGTTTCGATTATCGGCAGCGCGGTCAGCGACCCGCCGCCCTCATCCTTGTTCAGGCGGGCGGCGCGCTCGAGCAGCCGCGAATGCAGGTAGAAGACGTCACCCGGGTACGCCTCGCGGCCCGGCGGGCGTCGCGTGAGGAGCGAGACCTGCCGATACGCCCAGGCGTGCTTGGTGAGGTCGTCGTACACGATGAGCGCGTCCTTTCCGCTATCGCGGAAGTACTCGCCCATCGCGCACGCGGCGAAGGGCGCGAGGTACTGAAGCGTCGCCGGGTCGGAAGCGCCCGCGATGACGACGATCGTGTGGTCCATTGCGCCGTGCTCTTCGAGCGTCGCGACGATCTTCGCGACCGACGATTCCTTCTGGCCGATCGCGACGTAGATGCAGGTAAGGTCCTTGCCCTTCTGGTTGATGATCGTGTCGATCGCGATGGCGGTCTTGCCGGTCTGCCGGTCACCGATGATCAGCTCGCGCTGGCCCCGCCCGATCGGGGTGATGGCGTCGATGACCTTGATGCCGGTCTGGACGGGCGTGTCGACGTTCTGCCGCATGATGACGCCCGGCGCTACGACGTCGACCGGTCGCGCCTCTTTAGTGTTGATCGGCCCCTTGCCATCGAGCGGTCGGCCGAGCGGGTCCACGACGCGGCCGACGACGGCGTCGCCGACCGGGGTCTCCACGATCCGCCCGGTGGTGCGGACCTCGCCACCCTCGGTAATACCGGTGTAGTCGCCGAGGATGATCGCGCTCACCGTGTCTTCCTCGAGGTTGAAGGCAAGGCCGAACACTTCGTTCCCGAAATCGAGCAGCTCGGACGCCATGCAGTTCGCGAGGCCGTACACGCGGGCGATCCCGTCTCCGATCTCGACCACGGTGCCGACGTCGACGGACTCGGCTCCCCCTTGGAAGCCTTTTATCTTCGCCTTGATGATGTCGGTGATCTCCGACGAGTCCGTCATGGTTATCCCCCTATGAGGCGAGCTGTCGCCCGAGTGCCGCGAGCTTGGCGTGCACCGACGAGTCGATCAGGTGGTCGCCGATCTGCACCTTGGCGCCACCGATGAGCGCTGGGTCGACCGCAAAGGTCGCTCGCAATTTGAGGCCGGACGTGCGCTCGAGACGGCGCACGAGCTCGCGGCCCGCGGCCTCGTCGAGTGGAACGGCCGTCGTGATGCGCGCCTTCGCGATCCCCTCGCGCCTGTCGACGAGATCGCCGAACGCGAGGGCGATCTGGGGCACGAGGGCGATCCGATCGCTCTCGAGTAGAAGGACCATGAGCGAGCGGACGGACTCCGGCTCCCCGGCGAGTGCCGAGCTGAGCGCCTCCACGCGTTGCTTCACCGGTACGGACGGGTCGCGCAGGCTAGCGACCGTGACCCGATCGAAGACCGGCGCGAGCTTCTCCAGAGAGCTGCGAAATGCGACGACGATTCGTTCGTCCGGCGCGAGCGCGAGCAGAGCCTCCGCGTACCGGCGTGCCGCGGATCCGGAGAGCGCCAACTAGGTCTTTTCCGTCAGCTGAGCGGCGGCTTCGTCGAGAGATTGCTCGATCAGTGCGCGATGCTGTTCCGCCTTGACCTCCCGACCGAGAACACGGCTCGCTGCGAGAACGACCATGCCCGCGAGCTCCGAACGCAGCTGCGCGAGCGCCTGATCGTGGAGCTGCTTCGCGTCTTCGCGGCCGCGCTCGCGGATCCGATCCGCCTCGGTCTTCGCCTGCGAGCGGATCTCTGCCGCAGCAGCCTCGGCGGCCTTGGTCATCCGCTCGCCGATCGCCTGCGCGTCTCGCCGCGCGTCCCCGAGGAGCTTCTCGACCTCGGCCTTCATGCGCTCGCGTTCGGCCTTGGCCGCCTCGGCCATCGCGAGCCCTTCGCGAATCTTCTCCGCGCGGTTGGCGAGGACGGTCAGGATCGGTCCCCAGAGGTACCGACGCAGGAGAAAGAGGATGACGAGGAAGTTGACGATCGAGACGAGCACCCAGAAGGGGTGGACGACGAGACCGGTCAGCGCTTCCTCCGCGAGTAGCGGGGCGAACCCCATCTAGAGAGCCTTGCCCTGCAGCAAGAACGCGATGACGAAGGAGAAGATGCCTAGCGACTCCGCGAAGACCACGATGATGATCCCGTTCGTGCGGATCGCGTTCGCCGCGTCAGGGTTCCGCCCGGTCGCCTCGGCCACCTTCGAGCCGGCGATGCCGATCCCGAGCCCCGCGCCGAGCGCGCCAAAACCGATCGCGATGCCAGCGCCAAGCCAGGCAAGACTCATGCGTTGCTACCTCCACGCGAATTAGGCCGCCATGGGTAGTGCTTCGTTATGCGCTTCGGGTTCGTGCGCTTCGTGCTCCTCTCCGCCGTGCGACTCGAGCGCAAGGATGATGTACAGGAGCACGAGGAACGCGAACACGAACGCTTGAATGAAGCCGATGAACAGCTCGAGCGCGATGAACGGGAGTGCGAGACTCGGCAGGAAGAGAAGCGCGGCGAGCACCGCCAGGACGATCTCCCCGCCCCAGATATTCCCCCAAAGTCGGAGCGTCAGCGTCAGGATCCGAAACAGCTCGCTGAAGAGCTCGATGACGCCGACGAGGATCATGACCACGCCGACGAGCACGCCGTCCCTGAAGCCGGTGAAGTTGAGCCAGCGCGTGAAGTATCCGAGCCCGTTCTGGCGGATGCCGGCGGCCTGGTACCAGACGAAGCCGGTGAGCGCCATCCCGAGGTTGGTGTGGTAGTCGGCGGTCGGTGAATGCAGCAGCTCGATCTGACCGACGAGCGGCACGATCGAAAGCCAGTTGCTGAAGAGAGCGAACAGGAAGAGCGATCCGAAGAGCGGAAGGAACCTGACCACACCGGGGCCGCCGGCCTCGCGCATGAAGTCCGCGAGTCCCTGGACCACGACCTCGAACAGGTTCTGCAGACGGCCCGGCTGCTCGCTCAGGCGCGACGTCGCGAGGATCGCGAGAAGAACGAGGATCGCCATGACGAGCCATGCCGTGAAGATGGAGTTGGAGATCGAGATGTCGTTCCAGATCGTGATCGGGCCGCCGGACGAGATGTTCTCGTGACCGGCGAACGTGAAGATCGGGACACCGGTCTGATCGGGGATGTGGATGTCCTCCTGGGCCGGTGGCCAGTTCGGAAGGTTGCCGGTCAGCCCGGCGAGGACGACGACGAGCAGGTTGGCCCCGACGATGAGGGCGATAACACCCCGGGTCGGCAGCTCGAAGAGTCGCGCCGGCCAGCTCGCGGTCGTCACTCGTCCTCCCCTGCGTCGCGCTTTCGCTCGCGGTCTTGTATCTCGCGGTCCCAGGCTCGCCCCGCCTCGCGCGCCTTCTCGCTCGCCGGCTGGTCCGGGTTCGCCGCGAGGTAGCGCCGCAAGACGAAGAAGGTGCTGAGCCCCGCGATAGCCAGCCCGAGCAGGATCGCCACAAGGCCGAACGTCGGCGTCGTGCCCAGTTGGCGATCCAGCGCGTCCCCGATGAACGCCGCGGCGAGCAAGGGAATGCCCACCACGATCGCTATCTGGAACCCGATGGTTAGGAGATCGCCCCCGTAACTACGCGGAGCCCGCTCGGGCAATGCGAAGCAAGCCTAGCAGCGGATCGCGCCGCGCTCAAAAGCTGCCGCTAGAGCCAGCCGCGGCGGCGGAAGTAAACCGCGATGGCGACCGCCGCGACGACCATGAAGCCCATCGAGAGCCAGAACAGACTCACCGACCCATACGGGATCGCCTCCCAGTTCTGTCCGAAGAACCCGGTGATAAGTGTCAACACGAGCAGCACCGTCGCGACGCTCGTGAGGACCTTCAACACCTCGTTCAGCCGGTTCGATGCCGCGGCGAGGTATGCGTCGATCACGTTCGAGGAGAGCTCGCGGAACGTGTCGATCTCGTCCGTCACGCGGAGGATGTGGTCGTACACGTCCTGGAAGTACGCGCGTTTCCCGGTCTCCCGAAGCTCGCGGATATCGCCCCGCACCAATACCTGGAGCACCTCCCGCTCCGGTGTGATCGTCTTTCGGAGCTCCAGAAGGTCTCGTTTCACGAGGAAGAGCTCGCGCAGCGGCGCGTGCGCGCGATGAAGATTCGGCCCAGCCTCCTCCGCGACGAACTGCTCGAGCAGCTCGATGCGCTCGCCGTATTGGTCGACCACCTCGAAGTACTGATCGACCATGGTGTCGAGGAGGGCGTGAAGGAGGAGACCGCTCGTCGGGATCTTGCCTTCGACGAAGCGCTTCTCAACCAGCTGCCGGGCGGTGAAGTCGCCCTGATGGACGGTGACGATCGCGTTCGCGACGACAAAGATCGCGACCTCGTGATATTTGACGACGCCGGGGCTCCTCGCCTCGAGCGCATAGAAGACGATGAAGTAGTGGGTCTCGTACTCGTCGATCTTCGGACGCTGGTGGCCGTGACGCGCATCCTCGACGGCGAGCGGGTGCAGCTCGAGCTCTTGGGCGACGAGGTCAACCTCTTCGCTCTCGGGATCGGAGATGTCCAACCAGCACGGGTGCGCTCCGCGAAGCTCGGAGAGCTGGTCCGCGGGCCGCTCGACGACTCCGTGTTCCTCTTTTACGAGCAGGCGGGCCGGCACGTTTCGCAGTATGCGCGGGGGTCAGGCGGCGAAGCGGCGAACGACGCTGACGAGCTCCTCCGCGTCGAAAGGCTTTGCGAGGTACGCCTCAGCGTTGCAGCGATCGGCCTCGCGGCGTGGGTCGGCGACACCGGTGAGGATCACGAGTGGTACCCGCCGGAGCGTCATGCGGAGCTCGCGGGCGAAGGATGGTCCGTCCATCCCCGGCATCTGCACGTCGAGGACGACGACCGCCGGTGGATCCTCCTGGACCATGCGAAGCGCCTCGGCGCCGTCATGCGCCTCGATCACGCGGAATCCGCTCTCCGCCAGGAGTTGACGCTCGGCGGCCAGCGTCTCGATGTCATCGTCGACGATCAGCACCGGGCGCGGACGCGAGATCATGCCGAAGGCCATGGTGACCTGAGTGCATACGGCGTTCCCTAGACTTCAACGAACGGTGAAAGTGCCTAACGGAATGCGCACCGCCGTCGAGGTCGTCCCCAAATTGGGCTTGAAACCGGGGCTGCCGGCGCTCCGTATCGGTGGTGTCGCAACCTACGATCGCCCCATTGAGCACCTCGCCGGACAGCTCGTCGTCGTCGACCTGCGCGTGCCAGTCCGAGCGAAGGACGGAAGGTACGGGCTCGTGCTGTGCTTCGCACTCGACAAAGTTGCGCTCGACCGTCTCGCCTCGGAGCTCGTTCGCGTGACCCACCCGGACGGCGCGATCTGGCTTGTTGTCTGGAAGAAGGCTTTGTTGCCCGACGATGCATCGGGCTGGGATGAGGTGCAGGACGCCCTGCTGGAGACCGGCTGGGTCGACAACAAGGTCCTTTCCCTCGGCGAGGAGGTGTATGCGACCCGTTACGTTCGCCGCCGAAAGCCGGGGAAACGGGAACCTTAGACCGCGCCAGCCGTCCTAGAGGTATGCGTCTGTGTGCGCTTCTGCTTCTGGCGACGGTCATGGCGTGCGGCGGCGCCGCGACGCTGTCGTCGCCCTCGCCGAGCGCAACTGCCGGGACGGTGACGATCACGCCTATCGGGACCGTTACGGCAACCGCCATCACGGGCACGATCGTTCCCGGAACCCTGCCGCCTAACCCCACCCCGACACCCTCGCCGACTCCGAGCCCCGCCCCGGGGGGGCTCAGTCAGGCTCAGCTGAAGTACCGGCTCGTGGACCAGTTTGGCCGGCTGCTGTTCTGCGATCCCGATTACTACCCCGTCGCGCGCGCCGATGAGCAGGTGCTGGCGCACGAACGTTTGCCCGAGATCCAGAAGGACGCGCCGACGCTCAGCGCGATTCTCGCCCACCTCGGGATCGCCTCCGCGGCCTCATACACAAACGATCAGGAGCTCGCGATCTACCGCGATTGGAAGATGCTGAACGCGATCCGTTTGGAGCAAGTCAGCGGGGGGTTCCACTTCCTCGCGATATTCGGATCCCCCCCGACTCAACAGGGCACTCGCGTCGACGGGACGATCGATCAGCGCGGCAACGTGACCATCGCGAGCCGGACGGCGAGCGGCTCGCCGCCATGTCCGATCTGCCTCGCCCGAGGGACCCGGATCGCGACACCCTCCGGGGACGTCGCGGTGGAAGACCTCCGGATCGGAGACCTCGTCTGGACGCTCGACGCGGCGGACGCGCGAGTCGCCGCTGCGCTCGTCCAGATCGGAAGCACGCCCGTGCCAGCGACGCATCGCGTCGTTCAGCTGCGCCTTTCTGACGGCCGCGCGGTCGACGTGTCTCCTGGGCATCCGACCGCGGACGGCCGCACGGTCGGCGATCTCGGGGCCGGCGACGCCTACGACGGCGCGGTGGTCGTGAGCGCCGAGCTCCATCCCTACGCAGGCGGCGCGACGTTCGACGTTCTCCCAGCGGCGGCGACCGGCACCTACTGGGCGAACGGCGTTCTTCTCGGGAGCACGCTCCGCTAGGCTAGCTCTCGAGCAGCTCTTTCGTGAGGAACGCGAGGACGCGCTCCTGCGCGTGTCATCATCTGCTCCCCCTCGTGTTGAGCGCGCCCCAAGCGGGAGCTAGTCGAGCAAGGCGGAGAGCTCCGCAGCGTTGTTCACAGCTTTGTCCCCATAACAGTTGTTCATCAGGAGATGGACCTCTTTGGCTCGCTCGGCCATCTCGCGGATCTTCGGCAGCCATTCCTCGAGCTCCCTCTTCTTGTACGAGTAGTCGAAGCGTTCGGCGGCGGTCAGGCCGGGCTTCTTCCAGTTCTCGGCATTGCGGCCGTGGAACCGCACGATCGCGAGCGCATCGCTCGTCACGGCCGCCACCGGCGGCATGCTCGACGGAAAGCCCTGCGGCTCATCGACGGCCACGTACGTGAGGCCGTGCTTCTCGAGGAACGCGAGGGTCTCGGCGCGATTCCGATCGCTCATCCAGGTCGCATTCCTGAATTCCACGGCGAGCCGGTCGTCAGGTAAGAGCTCGCGTGCGCTGAGGATCTCTTCCTTGTTCTCTTTCGAGATGACGAACCAATCCGGGTACTGCAGCAGGATCGCCCCGAGCTTCCCGGCCTTGCGGAGCGGCTCGAGACCGACCCAGTACCGCGCGAACAACTCCTCGCGTGCATCTTTCGGGAAATCCTTCGGATAGATCCGCCGCTTCGCCGCGACTTCTTTCGGCAGTGCCTCGCGGATGTCCTTCGGCAAACGCTTGGGATCGGTGTGGTGCGTCGTGAGGGTCGCGAACGCTTTGAAATTCATGACGAACTCGTCGGGCGTGCGCTCCGCCCAGAGCTGCGCTTGCTTCTGAGACGGGAGCGCGTAGAAGGCGGCGTCGTTCTCGACGATCGGGAAATGTTCCGCGTAAAAGCGCAGGCGCTTGTCCGCGTCGTCCTTGATCCGCTCGGGGTACCAGCCGGACTCGATGAGCGTCGGATCGGTCCACGAGCACGTTCCGACGAGAAGTTTCGCCGTCTTCGCTCTAGGCGCGATCGGGTCCCTCCCGGTAGAGGCTAGGGTCGAGCTCCTCGGCCTTCGAGCTGCGCTGCGCAAGGCCCATGACCACGATTCCGAGCAGGACGGCGAGCCCGATGAAGCCCGCGATTTGCCCGCGTCCGCTCGTCATGAATGCGAGCGTTCCAAGCAGCGCGGTCATCGCATAGATCAAAAGCACGGCCTGCTGATGCGTCATCCCCACATCGAGAAGCCGGTGGTGGAAGTGGCCCCGATCCGGCGCGAACGGCGGCTGTCCGGCGAGCATTCGACGGACGAGCACGTAGAACGTGTCGATGATCGGAACCCCGAGCACGAGCAGGGCCGCGGCGACCTTCGCGGTGCCGAAGATCGAGAGCACGGCAAGCATCGTGCCGAGGAACGCGACGCCGGTCGTGCCAAGGAAGAGACGCGCCGGATGGAAGTTGAAGAGCAGGAACCCGGCGATCGCACCGGCGAGCGAGAACCCGATCCACGCGACGAAGGGTTGAGACACCTGTGGAAGGAGGGCGAGACCTCCAAGGGTGAGCGCCGCGATCGCCGCGACGCCGGCCGCGAGACCGTCAAGTCCGTCGATGAAGTTGAGCGCGTTGTTCATGCCGACGATCCATAACATCGTGAATGCGACGGCGACCGGGAACGAGAGTTCGATCAGGCGATCGGACAGCGGGTCATTCACGAAGTCGATGCGTATGCCGGCCAGCACGATCACCGCCGCGACGACGACCTGTCCGAGAAACTGCCATCGCGCGCGAAGCTCGAGGAAGTCGTCGACGAGACCGACGGCCATCCCCAGGAGCGCGGCGATCGCGGTCAGCGTGAATCGCGAAGAGCGAACCTCCTCGGGGATGAGGAACGGATGACCGGCGAGACGGTCGATGAGCCAGAAGATGAAGATCGCGGATCCAAATGCGATCGCGATCGCCAACCCGCCTGGCCGCGGGATCGGTCGCGGATGCACCCGGCGGCCGCCGGGCATGTCGAGCATGCCCAGCCGGCGCGCGAGCACGCCGACCAGCGGCGTCGCGATCGCGGCCAGCGCGAACGCAAGCAACGTGGAACCGGCGAGGAGGATGGAAGTGGAGGACATCGCGGGCACGATAGCCAAGCCTACGCATTCGGCATTCCATCCGCCCCGGATTCGTAGACTCGCAGCCGAATGACCCTTCGCGTACGGCTCCTCGGGCGGCCGGGCATCGAGTACGACGGCGTTCCACGCCGACTCGAGGGCCACAAGACCTGGGCGCTTCTTAGCTACTTATTACTGGAGCCGCACCCGCCGACACGGCGCGAGCTGGCGGAGCGGCTCTGGGCCGAGGCCGACGACCCTTTGGGTGCGGTCCGCTGGGCGCTCAGCCAGGTGCGGAAGGCGATCGATCCGCCCGCCGAGATCGGCGAGCGGGACGGCCGCATCAAGATCGACGCCGAGGTGATCGTCGTCGACGCAGGCGAGCTGCTCCGCGGCGAGTGGGACGAGGCCTCGGTCGCGAGTCTCGTTCGTGGCGAGCTGCTCGAGGGCATGAGCTTTGGCGAGACGCCTTCGTTCGACGCGTGGCTCGAGGTCCAGCGCGCGCGAATCTCCACCGCCGCGACCGACGCGTTGCGCTGGGCGGCGAGCCTGCTCGCCGACCGCGACCCGGACCAGGCTCTGGCACTCGCCGAAAGAGCTTTGCGCGGCGAGCCATTCGATGACTCGCTTCACGAGCTCATCGTGCAGATTCACGTCGCGAGGGGAGACCCGGCGAGAGCGCGCGCGTACGTGGCCCAGGTGTCGCGGCGCTATCGCGACGAGCTTCAGATCGACGCGCCGGCATCGATCGCGCGTCCGCTCGAGCGACCCGGGCGCTCCCTTGCTGAGCCCTTGTTGCGCCTCGACGTGCAGGCGCGTGCGCTGCTCGACATCGCGAAGGTTCGCTTCAAGGCAGCCGATTGCGCGGGAGCGCGCGACATCGCGCTGCGCGCGGCGCGCGAGGCCGCGGTGAGCGGAGACAAGGCACTCGAAGCGCGGGCGCTCATCGTCGGATCGATGACCTACACCGCGGGCGGCCTCGGGACCGCACGCGAATGGACCAGCCTGCAGCAGCACGCGCTCCGTCTCGCGAACGAGCTCGGCGACCGTGCCGCGATCGCGGAGATCGAGTGCGAGCGCGGCCGCATTTCGGCTATCGAAGCGCGCTACGGCGCGGCGGAAGCATCGTTCCGCCGGGCGCGGCGGATCGCCGAGGCGATCGGAGACACGCAGCTCGTGGGTTGGGCTCGCTCGAACCTCGCGGCCTCTCAGGCGGATCAATGTGACTTCGCCGCGGCGGAGGCGGAGCTGCGCGACGCGCTGCCGGCGGTCGGCTGGACCCCGTTCCCGATGGCGACGCTTGCGCGGGTCCTCCTGCGCACCGGCCGCATCGAGGAAGGAAAGGCCTTCGCGGACGCGGCGGTCACCAGAGCCGAGCGCGAGGGACTCCTCGAACCTTTGCCGTGGGCGCTCATCCAGGCCGGCGAGGCTCGGTTCGCTGAGGCGGATATGGACGGCGCGACCGAGCGCTTCACCCGCGCGCTGACCATCGCGACCGAGACCCACATCGTCAGCTGGCAGGCGCTCTCGCTGCGCGGGCTCGGTCGTCTCGCGCGTACTCAGGGCGACGACCACCGTGCTCTCTCGCTCCTGCGCGAGGCGCTCCTGCGCGAGGAGAGCTCGCGGGGTCACCGCCGGATCGTGGCGACGATCCTGGCGGACCTGGTCGAGCTGGAGCGCGGTCGCGAGCCGTCTCTGGTCGAGAAGGGCCTGCGGATCGCCGAGGCCGGCTCGATGACGGACCTCGCGGAGCGTCTCCGAAAATTCGCGCCTTCCCACACGGTGCGCCACACGGTCCCCACCTAGAACAACCATTGCCGGCAAGGCGCAGACACCAAATAGAGGGAGAAACCCAAATGCCGCTGTACATGGATGTCCACCGCAAGGCTCCTGAGGGAGCGAAGGCCAAGGATGTCGCGGATGCCCACATGGCCGACGTGAAGACGCAGGGCAAGTACGGAGTGCAGTACCTGCGTTACTGGTTCGACGAGAAGAACGG
>JBBPIP010000005.1:75003-200226 GCA_038040265.1 Chloroflexota bacterium
CGCAGGGCAAGTACGGAGTGCAGTACCTGCGTTACTGGTTCGACGAGAAGAACGGCAAGATCTTCTGCCTCGTCGACGCGCCGACCGCCGATGCGGCGAACCGCGTCCACAAGGAGGCCCACGGCCTCGTTGCCGACGAGATCTACCCTGTGACGGAAGGCTTCTAGCCCGTCCCGAACTGACGGTCGCCGGCGTCGCCGAGCCCAGGAACGATGTAGCCCTTTTCGTTCAGGCGCTCGTCGAGCGCGGCGACATGGATAGGAACATCGGGGTGCGCGCTCACCAGGGCGCGCACCCCTTCCGGCGCCGCGATGATGCCGACGTATTTGATCCGCATCGCGCCCCACTTCTTGAGCACGTCGATCGTCGCGGTGGCCGATCCACCGGTCGCGAGCATCGGATCGAGAACGAGGCAGATCTGCACCGTCGCCGATGTGGGGAGTTTGTTGTAGTAGGAGATCGGCTGGAGCGTGCGCTCGTCGCGGAACAGCCCGATGTGCCAGACCTGCGCCTCGGGCATGAGCTCGAGTGCCGCCTCGACCATTCCGATGCCCGCACGCAATACGGGAATGAGTCCCACCTTGTCCTTGAGACGCGCCCCCTTGTAGAGAGCGAGCGGCGTCTTCACTTCGCGTTCGTCGGTGGGGAGGTCCGCCGTGGCCTCATAGAGAAGGAGCGTGGCGATCTCGGCGACGAGCTCGCGGAAGATCTTCGGTGGCGTTGACTCGTCGCGAAGTCGCGTGAGCTTCTCCCTCACCAGGGGATGGCTCGAGACGTGAAGCTGTTCTGTGCTCAGTTGGCGGTGACTTTCTCCGGTGTGATGCCCGGGACGGGGTAGCGGCGGGTGAGGTCGAGAACCTCGGCCGCGACGTCCTTCGCCACCGTCTCGTCGCCCTTCGCCTGCAGGATGCGCCCGATGAGCGCGCCGATCCGCTCCATCTCCGCTTCCTTCATGCCGCGGGTCGTGATCGCGGGCGTGCCGATCCGGATTCCCGACGCGATGCTGGGCTTCTGCGGGTCGTACGGGATCGTGTTCTTGTTCACCGTGATCCCGACGGCATCGAGGGCCTTCTCGGCCTGCTTGCCGGTGAGGTTCACCGGGCGCACGTCGACGAGCATCAGGTGGTTGTCGGTGCCGCCCGACACGATGCGCATCCCGGCCTTCGCGAGTGACGCCGCGAGCGTCGTCGCGTTCACGCGAATCTGTTTCGCATACGCGCGGAACTCCGGTGTCGCGGCCTCCTTGAGCATGACGGCCTTCCCCGCGATCACATGCATGAGCGGCCCACCCTGAGTGTTCGGGAACACGGCACTGTCGATTGCCTTCGCGAACTCGGCGTCGGACAGGATCATTCCGCCGCGCGGACCGCGGAGCGTCTTGTGCGTGGTCGTCGTGACGATCTGCGCAAAGCCCACCGGCGTCGGATGTTCCCCGGCCGCGACGAGGCCGGCGAAGTGCGCCATGTCCACAAGGAGCAGGGCCTCCACCGAGTCGGCGATCTGCCGAAGCCGAGGGAAGTCGAAGGTGCGCGGGTACGCGGTCGCGCCGGCGACGATGAGCTTTGGACGGTTCTCCTTCGCGAGACGCTCGAGCTCCTCGTAGTCGAGCAGCTCGGTGTCCTTGTGGACTCCGTACGCGGCGAAGTGATAGAGCTTGCCCGAGAAGTTCACCGGCGACCCGTGCGTGAGGTGACCGCCCTGATCGAGGGCGAGGCCGAGCACCGTGTCGCCGGGCTTGAGGACCGCCGCGTAAGCGGCCATGTTCGCCTGCGCGCCGGCGTGCGGCTGCACGTTCGCGTGCGCCGACCCGAAGAGCGCCTTCGCGCGCTCGATGGCGAGCGACTCGGCGATGTCGACCCACTCGCACCCGCCGTAGTAGCGCCGGCCGGGGTAGCCCTCCGCGTACTTATTCGTCAGCACGCTCCCCGTGGCCTCCATGACCGCGGCACTCGTGTAGTTCTCGGAAGCGATGAGCTCGATCTTCTCCACCTGCCGGCGGCGCTCGTTCTCGATCGCCGCGTAGATCTCGGGATCCACTCTTTCGATGTTGCTGCTCACTTCGTTCGGCCCTCTTTAATGAGTTTCGTTTCCTGATGTGCGATTTCCGTTCTTGACTCGAGCGCGCGGATTTGGTCGCGACGCCGGTGGTGCCGTCCGCCCTGAACTTCGGCGCCCAAGTAGGCGTCCACAATGCTCTTCGCCAATGCTTCTCCAATAACGCGCTCGCCGAGGGTCAACAGGTTGACGTCGACGTGCTCGACGGCGTCGCGCGCGGACCACTCGTTCTCGACGACCGCCGCGCGCACTCCGGCGATCTTGTTGGCAGCGACGGCGGGACCGATGCCCGATCCGCAGAAGAAGATCCCCCGGTCGACATCGCCGCGAGCGATCGCGTCCGCGAGCGGCCGCACGATCAGTGGGTAGTCGTCATCCGGAGTGGTCTCGGGGCCGAAGGCCATCATCGTGTGTCCTGCCGGCTTCAGATGCTCGATGATCACGGCCTTCAGGCGCTGCCCGGCGTGATCGGCGGCGATTCCGATCTTCATACGACGGTCGCCACGACCTCGTCGATCTCGGCCTCGCTGATCGCGCCCTGTCGAATGATCTTCACCTGGTCCGTCGTGCAGTCGACGATCGTCGACGACACCCCGCCCGGCGTCGTCCCTCCATCGAGCACGAGCGCGATGCGACCGTCGAGCTGAGCGATGACGTCGGCTGCAGTCCGCGGATCGGGCTCGCCCGAGCGATTCGCGCTCGTGACCGGGAGACCGCCGCCGCTCGCGGCAATGAGCCGCCGCGCAAGTGGATGGTCGGGTACGCGGAACGCGATCGTGCCACGTCGCGGTGCGACGAGCACGATGGTCAGTGGGCCTGGCCAAAATCGTTGCGCCAGCGCGCGTGCGGTCGGTGTCACGATCGCGCTCGCCTCGAGGTTCCCAGTGTCGGAGAGCAGCACCGGAATTCGCTTCTCCTTCGGACGGTCCTTCGCACCATAGAGCTTGCGCACATGCTCGTGCCCAGCGGAGAGTCCGTACACGGTGTCGGTGGGGAAAGCGACGAGCTCGCCTCGTGCGAGCGCGGCCGCGGCCTCCTCCACCGCCCCCGGCGAATCCGCCGCGAGGAGGCGCGTTTTCACGTCGTGGATGATAGCCGTCCGGATTTGGCGAAGATCACCACTCTCTTCATCACTTCGAGATCTCCACCGACGGGGTCTCACGATGCACGTCGCGTCAGGTGACCAGCGCGACGACCTCGTCGGGTATCTCGACACGATGAGCGTGCGCGAACTTTTCGATCGCGTATACGGAAGCGACGTCGTGCGGTCGTGATCGACGCGTCCGAGCGCGCTATCCAGTGGGCGGGCGAGTTCGAGCTGCGCGGCGCGCTGGTGCGGCGGCTCTCGGGCGAACGGTTCGAGGACTCGGTGCGGCGCGCTTTCGACGAGGTGGACGCGCTCCTCTGACCAACCCAACGCGGATCGTCCGTTGAGGGCCGTACGGACTGGGATGGTCCTGTTCGACGACGGTTCCGCGTGAGCCGTAATGACGCTCGACGGCGTCGGCAAATCCGTTGTCGACACGCGCGTCGATATCGAGCTCGCGGATCCCTCGGGAGGTGAGCTCGCGCTCTACCGCGGCGATGAGCGGCCAGACCAGGCCTTGTCCGCGGTGCTCGGGATCGATGAGCACATTGAGAAGCGTGGCGCGGCCGTCGGTCCAGGCCGGTCCCGCCACCGCGAATCCGATGAGCGTCTGACCATCCCAGGTCGTGGCCACCACCGCGTCCTCGTTGGTCGCCTGCCACCGCATCTCGCGCTCGGGGAAGGCCCGCGCGCCCCACTCCTGGCGCTCGAGCTCGAGCATCCGCGGGCCGACCCCGCGCCAGGTCGCGGCATCGAACGCGACGATCCTGACCGACCGCGGCGTCAACGCCTCGTCACAGTTACGACGCGGGCCTCGCCCGCAAGGTCGTTGATCACGCGCGTCTCTCCTCCGAGCGAGTACTGGAGAAGATGCGCGACCTGTTCCGCGAAGGGCGGATCGATCTCGAAGAGGGCAGCGCCGTGCGGCGTGAGGACGCGATGAAGGTCCGCTGCGGCGCGCCAGATGAGCTCGAGACCATCCTTCCCCGCCGTGACCGCCAGGCGTGGCTCGAATGCGAGCGATGTGCGCTCGCCGACGAGGTGCTCGAGCGTGTCGTCACGGAGATAGGGCAGGTTGGCGACGACGAGATCGACCGGGTCGGCGATCGGCGCGAGAAGATCGCCCTCCCGCAGCTCGACGCGATCTGCGACTCCGTTGCGGAGCGTGTTCTCCCGGGCGACGACGAGCGCATCGATGCTGATGTCGGTCGCGATCACATGCACCGTGCGTTCGTGTGCGGCGATTGCCACGGCGACGGCCCCGGATCCCGTCCCCACGTCGGCGACCGTGACCGCGCGGCCGGCGATCAGCTCGCGCGCCGCGTCGACGAGCGTCTCGGTCTCGGGACGAGGGATCAGCACGCGCGGGTCGACGGTGAACCGCAGTCCATAGAACTCTTTGAATCCGCGGAGGTAGGCGACGGGCTCACCGCTCGCGCGGCGATCGATGAGGTCGCGAGAGCGTCTCTGCGCTCGATGCGACATCTCCGTGTCCGGGTGCGCATACAGCATCTCTTTGGTGACGCCGAGGACGTGCGCGAGCAGCACGTCCGCGTCGAGCGCCGCCGTTGCGATGCCGGCCGCGCGAAGCGCGGCGACCGCCGCATCGCGCTCCTCGCCCCAAGTCCGCATCTTCGGACCGAAGTATCGTCGCGCCGTGCGACCGATGGCCGGAGGCGGTGCCAGGGTGACGGTGCGACACGAACAGATCAGCGTTGTGACGAGCAAACGTGAAGAGACGATCGATATCACGCCGCGCGTGAAGGCCGCGGTGACGCGGGCCAAGGTCGCCGATGGGCTCGTGGCTGTGAGCGTCGCTCATACGACCGCGGCGGTATTCGTGAACGAGAACGCGGACCCCGATGTGCAGAAAGACCTTCTCACGGCGCTCGAGCGAGCGGTCCCGCGCGATGCGAAGTACCAGCACGCCGAGGGTAACGGACCCGCGCACATAAAGGCGGTGCTCATCGGGAACTCCGTGACCCTATCGGTGCGCGATGGCGCGATCGAGCTCGGCACGTGGCAAGGAATTTATTTCGCGGAGCTTGACGGACCACGCGAACGGACCGCGACCATAACTGTCATCGGCGACTGAACGTCGTACCATCGCTTTCCTTCAGAGGAGCGGAGGTCGGTCATCGCTACAGCAATCACGAGCAGGCCGTCGGTCAGCGCGCGCGAAGCTGCTCAAGCACTTCGTACCGCGCTTTCGCGAGGCGGCGATTGGGCTGAGCTCTTCTGGGAGCGTCACGAGACGCTCCAGCTCATCCTCGATGACGACCACATCGAGGACGCCATCTCGGGCGTCGATCAGGGTGCGGGCATCCGCGTGACGAGCGGCGAGCGCACGACCTACGCGAACGGCAACGTCGCCGACGTCGACGACCTGATGGCTCTGGCCGGGCGCGCCGCGCGAAGCGTCGCGGAGGGCGGCGAGCTCCACGAGGCGGACGAGCCGGAACCGGACGAGCTTCCGCGACCGTCGATCGTGGCGATCGATCCCCGTTCCGTCGCCGTCGAGCGCAAGGTCGGCTTGCTCCGTCGCGCGAACCAGATCGCCCGAGCCCTCGACCCGCGGATCCACCAGGTCACCGCGAGCTACGGGGAGAGCGTGCAAGAGGTGGTCATCGCCAATAGCGACGGGCTCCATCGCACCGACACCCGCGTGCGCCTGAACCTCGCTGTCCACACCGTCGCCAAGCAGGGAGACGTCCTCGAGTCGGGCTTCGAGGCGCTCCGTGGGACCGCCGGCTTCGAGATGCTGACCGACGAAGCGGTCGAGCAGGCTGCGACGGACGCGGCGCGCCGCGCCGTGCTCAACGTGGGCGCGGAGCCGGCGCCCGCCGGTACGTACACGGTCGTCCTCTCGAGCGAAGCAGGCGGGACGCTCATCCACGAGTCCGTCGGCCACGGCCTCGAGGCCGACCTCAACCTGAAGGGCCTTTCCGTCTACAGCGGCCGGATCGGACAGAAGGTCGCGAGTGAACTCATCACCGTGATCGACGACGGGACCGATCCCAACAAGCGCGGAACGGCCGCGATGGACGACGAGGGCACGCAGACAAGGCGCAACGTCCTCATCGAGAAAGGCGTGCTCCGCACGTACCTCTCCGACCGCAAGCACGCCGAGAAGCTCGGCATCGAACGGAGCGGCAACGCGCGGCGCGAGTCCTTCCGCTACCTGCCAATCTGCCGGATGACGACCACGATGATCGCGCCCGGCACTTCGGATCCCGCGGAGATCCTCCGCTCAGTGAAGGACGGAGTCTTCGTCAAGAAGATGGGCGGAGGACAGGTCGACGTCGTGTCCGGCAACTTCGCATTCGAGATCACCGAGTGCTACCGCATACGCGACGGGAAGCTTGCCGAGCCGCTCCGCGGCGCGACGCTGGTGGGCCAAGGCCCGAAGCTCATGAGCGAGATCGACATGGTCGGCACGGATCTGGGCTATTCGACCGGAACATGCGGCAAGGATGGACAAGGGGCGCCGGTCGCCGATGCGCAGCCGACGATCCGCATCCCGTCCGTCGTCGTTGGTGGCAAGCTCAAGTGAGCGAACGTCTCACGAACGAGGCGACGGTCGATGCGGCACTCGACGCGCTCAAGTCGACCGGCGCGACCGGCGAAGTATTTCTGCGCGAGGCGCAGTCCGGTTCGGTTGAGATCAAGGAAGGCGCGATCGAGGCGGTCATCGCTCGTGGCGAGCGAGGCATCGGCGTCCGCGTGCTCGACGATCAGCGCCTCGGCTTCGCGTACACGAGCGACCTCTCGGCGAATGGGATCCGCGCCTGCATCGACATCGCGCGACGGATGTCCGCGCTGACCGAACGCGACGAGGATCTCGCTCTCGCGACGCGGCCGATCGACGACGCCGACCTCGACATCTACCAGGCGGGGATCGCAGACCGGCCGCTCGGCGAGCGTGGCGCGATCGCGCTCGCGGTCGAAGAGGCCGCGCGCGGGACCGATCCGCGCGTGAAGCAGTTCCGCAAGACGACGTACAGCGATTCCGAATCGACGACGATGATCGCGACAACGACCGGGGTCCGCGCGTCGTTCCGCGAGTCGTACTGCGGTGTCATGACCTCGGCGGTCGCATCCGAGAACGACGATCGGCAGATCGGTTATCACGGCGAGGCCGCGCGTCGCTTCGGTGAGCTCGACCCGGCTCGCGTCGGGCAGCGCGCGGCGCAGCGGGCGGTCGAAAAGCTGGGCGCGAAACCGCTCGCCACGCAAAAGGTGCCGGTCGTGCTCGATCCGTGGATGGCGATGGAGCTTCTTCGCGCGATCGGACCGCTCTTCTCGGCGGACAACGTCCTCAAGGGACGGAGCCTCTTCGCCGGCAAGATGGGGCAGCGCGTCGCGAACGAGAAGGTGACGATCGTCGACGACGCGCGCCGTCCACGCGGTCTCAGGAGCGCTCCGTTCGACGGCGAGGGAGTCGCCACTACCACGCGCACGCTCATCGAAAACGGTGTGCTGCGCGGCTATCTCACGTCGCTCAAGACCGCGAGGAAGCTAGGCGACGAGCCGACCGGCAATGCGCGACGCGGGGGGTACGGCTCGCCTGCACGGATCGGTCCGTCCAACCTCTTCGTGTCGGCAGGCACCGACGATGCGACCGCGCTGATCGGCGGCCTCGATCGCGCTCTGGCCGTCACGTCGCTCCTCAATCTGCACACGATCGACCCCGTGTCGGGCGAGTTCTCGCTCGGCGCGACCGGGAACTATCTCGAGCGCGGGAACCGCGTCCACCCGGCCCAGGGAATCACAATCGCGGGCAACCTCACGAATCTTCTGAACTCGGTCGTCGGTGTCGGCACCGACCTCGTATTCGGACCGAGCGGGCTCGGCAGTCCCACGCTCGTCATCTCAGAACTGTCCGTCGGAGGAGCCTGATGTCCTGGCGCGCTCTTATGAAGGGCGACCCGGTGCCATGGCTTCTAGAAAAGAGCGAGCCCGCGGTGCGCGCGCAGACGCTGCGTTTCCTGCTCGACAAAGGTCCACGCGATCCCGAGCTTCGCGAAGCCCAGCAGCGCGCCATGGACACGCCGCCCATCTCAACGATCCTCCGTCGGCAGAGGCCCGACGCGAGCTGGCCCGGCGCGAACCTCTGGGGACCCAAGTACGAGGCGACCCACTGGACCAACCTTCTCCTCGTGGAGTACGGCGTGGATCCGGGTGACCTGCGCGTGCGACGCGCGGCGCGTTACGTTCTCGAAGAGCTGGGCCGCCCCGGGCGTGGGGGGATGGACTGGGTCTTCAACAAGGATCACGGAGCGTCGTGCCTCATCGGGAGCGTCGTGCGATACGTCGCTATGGCCGGATACGGCAACGACGAACGGCTCGAGCCGCTTGTCCAGCGTTTGGTGCGCGATTCGAAGAAGTTCGACGCGGCGTGCTGGATCAATGGCGAGCAGCCCTGTGCATGGGGATATGCGCGGCTCATCTGGGGCCTCGCGGCGCTTCCCGAGAACGCTCACACACGAGAAGTGCAGCGCACGCTGCGGCGCGGCGTCGAGTTCCTCCTCTCATACAAGGTCGAACGCGGCCGCTATCCGACCGACACAGCGCCGAGCTATCTCTGGCGGCAGCTCTCGTTCCCACTCTTTTATCAAGCCGACATCCTGTTCGTCCTCCGCGCGCTCGATGCGGCCGGGGCCATCGACGATGACCGGGCGCAGCCCGCGATCGGCTGGCTCCTCGCGCGACAGGACGAACGCGGGCGTTGGGGCGGACGGTCGCCGTACGCGGCTCGCATGCCCTCGCGAGTGGACGCGAGCAAGTGGGTGACGCTGCAGGCGTGCACGATCTTGAAGCACGCCTTCCCCGAGATCGCCGCCTGACCAAGCGCCGCATCCTCAAAGACGTCGGGCCTCTCCGGTTCGGCGAGGGACACGACACGACCTTTCCGTACGCGTTGGCGCTCGCGACCGGAGCCGACTACGACTGGCTCATGGGAACCTCGGGCGCGGCCTTCACCACGACGATCGACGAATCCGGCTGGGATCCGCTCGCCGCGACTCCTCGTGATCCCGAGACACTCGCGCGGGCGGCGCGCGGGGCAGGCGTGCGACTCGACCCGGAGCCGCCGCCATACGACGATGAGATGCGCGCCCTGATCCTCGATCGCGCGAAAGAGGCGATCGACGAGCACCTTCCGCCGCTCGTGTTCGGCCTCGGCGGTCCGCCCGAGTATGGTCTGATCATCGGCTACGACGAAGAAGGCCCGACGTTCTTCGCGCGAACGTTCTTCGACAAGGGCGATGACCCTCGCCGCGCGGGCTGGTCCGAGTTCGAGAGCGAGGACCGGGGCGGGTTGATCTTTCTCGACAAGACCGTCCCACCCGACCGTCCGCAGGCGCTACGCGATGGCATCGATGCGGCACTTGCGGCCGCGGAGGACAGCGATCAGGCGCTGACGTCCTGGGCCGCCGCCCTGCGCGACGATGCGCGATGGAGCGACGCCAAGCACGCCGGAAGCGCCGCATTCGCCGATCACGCGATGCGTTCGGTCCTCGTCGATAAACGCCGCGCGGCGGCGCGCTTCCTTCGTGCCGCCCGTGGTCTCCTTCCCAATGCGCCTGGCTCCGATCTGCTCAGGGCCGCGGAGTCGTACGGCTACGCGGCCGACGCGGCGACGAAGGGCGGCGTCGGAGCCTTCGATGGCAGCGTCGCGATGCGCTTCATCGACGCGGGCCACCGTCGCGCGTGGGCGAAGAATCTCGACGCGTTGCGTGAGCACGATCGAGAGGGACGCGAGGCACTCGCGTCGGCGCGCCAGGGAATGCGCTGAACGATCTCGTCGCGGCGGCGTTGCTCGGAATCGTCCAGGGTCTCACCGAGTTCCTTCCCGTGAGCTCGACCGCTCACCTCATCCTCGTGAGCGACCTTCTGAATCTCGACCCCGAGCGGTTCGGCCTGTCGTTCGACGTCGCGTTGCACATGGGCACCGCGCTCGCGGTGCTGCTCTATTTCGCGCGAACGTGGCTCGAGCTCGCGCTCGACGTCTTCCGAGGACGGTGGCGCATGCCCGCACTCATCGTTGTCGGAACGGCGCCCGCCGCTATCGCCGGCGCGCTCTTCCAATCGGCGATCGAGCGCGAGCTGCGGGGACCGCTCGTCGTCGCGAGTGGCCTTGTCGTCGGATCGATCGTGTTCGTCGTAGCGGAGGCGATCGCCCGTCAGCGTCGCGCGATGACGCAGGTCGGCGTCGCCGACGCGCTGGTGATCGGTGTCGCCCAGGCGATCGCGCTGATCCCGGGTATTTCGCGCTCTGGCATCACGATCTCCGCCGGCCTTTTCCGCGAGCTGCGGCGCGAGGACGCGACGCGCTTCGCGTTCCTGCTCGCGACGCCCGTGATCCTGGGCGCCGGCGCGAAAACGCTCCTCGACGCGCGCAAGGCGGCGGAGCTGCTCGCCGCACCTGACGTGCTGGCGATCGGTTTCGTGCTGTCGTTCCTGTCGGGCCTGGCCGCGGTCGCTTTCATGGTCCGCTTTCTGCGCGGACACTCGCTCAACTGGTTCGTGGCCTACCGGCTCGTGCTCGCGGCGCTGATCGTGGTCGCCGTGGTCGCTGGGGTCCTGTAGGGGCGGGACTGCCTGGCGCCAGGCGCGTGAGCGCTCCGAACATGAGGGCGGTCATCCCGGCAAAGAGGACGATTGCCACGACCGATCCGCCAGGAATGAATTCGCTCAGGCTCCACGGCCAGAACACCGACGGAAGAACGAACCAGGCGAGGAACGAGAGCAGGCCGTTCCATGGGGAGCAGCAGTTATCCGCGGTGGCCGATGGCTCGAGGGCGAGGTCGAACGCGGTCTCCCAGACGACCGCCATGACGAGATAGGCCAGGGCCGCGGCGAGCAAAAGCCGACCGAGCCGAGCGACGCTACGCCGCATGGTGGCACGATAGCGCCGTGGATCTCGGTCTTCGGGACAAAGTCACGATCGTCGCCGCGTCGAGCAAAGGTCTTGGCCGCGCGGTAGCCGAGGAATTCGCGCGCGAGGGCGCGCGCGTCGTGATGTGCAGCCGCGATGAAGCGGCGATCCGCGCCGCCGCCGAGGACGTGCAGCGGAAGACCGGGGCGGACGTGCAGTGGACAGTCGCCGACGTGGGAACGGCGGACGGTTGTCACAAGCTCGTGAAGACCGCCGTCGACAAGTTCGGGACCATCGACATCCTCGTTTCCAACGCGGGCGGCCCGCCACCTGGGCGGTTCGACGATCTCGACGATGCCGCGTGGCAGAAGGCCGTGGGCATCACGCTCTTCTCGGCGGTCCGTCTCACGCGCCTCGTCCTTCCGCACATGCGCAAGGCCGGCGGCGGCTCGATCGTGTACATGACTTCGACGACGGTGCGGCAGCCGACGCAGTACCTGAACCTCATCCTCTCGAACGCGATCCGAGCCGCGGTGCAGGGCATGGCGAAGACGCTGTCGAGCGATCTGGCGAAGGACGGAGTTCGCGTGAACTGCGTGCAGCCTGGACGGATCTTCACCGAGCGCATCGAACAGCTCGACGCGGACACGGCGAAGCGCCAGAACACGACGCCGGACGCCATCCGCGGGCACTACGAGAAGACCGTCATCCCGATGGGCCGCTACGGGAAGCCCGAGGAATTCGCCGCGGCGGTTGTGTTCCTCGCGTCGCCGAAGGCCTCTTACATCACCGGCACGTCGCTCCAGGTCGACGGCGGCATGCTCATGAGCATGTTCTGATGGGGCTGGGCGCGTTCGCGATCATCATCGACGATGAACGCCGTGTCCTTGTCTGCCACCGGCGCGATATCGACGCATGGAATCTGCCAGGCGGGCGCGTCGAGGAGGGCGAGGCACCGTGGTA
Source organism: Chloroflexota bacterium (assembly GCA_038040265.1). Classification (GTDB taxonomy): domain Bacteria; phylum Chloroflexota; class Limnocylindria; order P2-11E; family P2-11E; genus 3-1-20CM-2-70-9. The sequence continues at coordinate 86,988 of JBBPIP010000005.1, forward strand.
TGCGGCGATCAGAGAAACGCGCGAAGAGGTCGGGCTTGAGGTCGAGGTCACACGTCTCACCGGTCTTTACTGGAAGCCTGAGATGGCGGAGCTCGTCTTCGCCTTCGAGTGCCACGTCCTCTCTGGCACCCCCGGTCTGAGCGACGAGGCGGACCAGGTCGGCTATTTCGCGCTCGAAGGGCTCCCCGCGAACACCGGTCGAAAGCACGTGGAGCGGATCCGCGATGCGCTCGCGGGTGGTCCCGCGGTCATGCGCGTCCAGACCGGACCCGGGATGCGGGACCTCTTCGCGAGCCGCCCGTGATCGTCAAAGATCGCCTACGGCCGCATGTCTTTCGACTCCCGATCGAGAAGATCCGCGCGGGGTACAAGAGCGACATCTACTTCGCGCGCACGAAGCTCATCCTCGAGCGCGACGCGCGGCACGAGCGCGTCACGATGCAGGTCTTCCAAAAGCACCCCGACGCGGTCGTCGTCGGTACGGACCAGACGCTCGCGATCCTGCACGTCGGCACAGGCCACTACCGCGACCGCACCCGCGCCGACGCGCTGTTCGATCGGTACCTGAGCGCGGAGCGGCGGCTGTACACGGCCTGGACCTTGCTGCCGGCACTCGACTGGTCCGCGTACGAACCGGTAGCCAGGGAAGTTTTCGAGATCTCGCGAGAGCTTGCGGCGCTCTGGGAGCCGGCGTGGGTCGGGCTCGAGGTGTCGTCGCTGTACGACGGCGAAACGGCGAAGCCGCACGAGCCGGTGATGCACATAGAAGGTGAGTACGCGGAGTTCGCGCACCTCGAAACGCTCTATCTCGGTGCGCTGTCCGAAGGGACGCGCATCGCCACGAATACCCGGGACGTCGCAACCGCCGCGAATGGCAAGCCGGTGATCATGTTCGGCGCGCGCCACCAGGTGCACGAGGCGCAGGCCGGATCGGGCTACGCCGCGCACATCGGCGGCGCGACCGCGGTCTCGACCGACGAGCAGGGTGAGTGGTGGGGCTCGACGGGCCTCGGCACCGTCCCGCACGCGCTCATCGCCGTGTACGGCGGCGACACGACGGTGGCCACCCTGAAGTTCGACGAGTACATCAACCGAGCGCCCGATGCGATCGGGCACCTCACGGCGAACGGAACGGCCGAGGGACACGTCAATGTCACCAGCCTCGTCGACTTCAACAACGATGTCGTGAATACCTCGCTCGGTGTCGCGCACGCGCTCGGCTCGCGTCTGTGGGGGGTTCGCGTCGACACAAGCGAGTCGCTCATCGACCGCGCGATCCTGCGCGAGCTCGAGGAAAAGGGAGGTGTCGCAAGCGGCGAGGTTCGCGGCGTCACGCCGCGCCTGATCGAGCTGCTCCGCGACGCGCTCGACCAGGGCGGCTACAAGCACGTCCGGATCGTCGCGTCGGGCGGGTTCGATGCTGCGAAGATCCGCCGGTTCGAGAAGCTTGGCGTGCCGGTCGACGTGTACGGCGTGGGCTCCGCCCTGGTGCACGGAGCCGGCTTCGACCACACGGCCGACATCGTCCGCGTCAATGGCCGTCCTTTGGCCAAAACCGGTCGCAAGTACACCGCGAGCGACCGGCTCCACGCGGTGGATTGGCGGTCGCTGGCGGCCGAGCCGGATTGGGCGCGCTCCAACTCCTAACCCTGGTCGTCGGCCTGGCGATCGCCGGGCTCGCGAAAGGCGCGACCGCGATGGGGCTTCCGCTCATCGCCACGCCGCTCATCGCCACGCCGATCCTCGCATCGGTGTTCGGACCGAAGCAGGCGGTGGTGATCATCACGATCCCGATCTTCGTCGCGAACACTCTTCTGGTGCTGCAGTCCTGGCGTGTGTTCGGCTACCTGCGCACGCTCGTGCCTCTCATTGTCGCGAACGCGGCGGGCACGGTCCTCGGCGCGTTCCTCCTCGCGGGCCTCGATCAAAAGACGTTCGCCATCCTCATCACCGCGATGGTCGTGCTGTTCCTCGCGCGCGGTGATCGAATCGTCGGCGACCCCGGCGCGCGGCGTGCGCGGCTCCTCATGCCCGTCGTCGGATTCGTCGGGGGAGTGATGCAGGGGACTACCTCGATCTCAAGCCCGGTGATCGGTTCGTTCTTCCATGCGATGAAGCTGCCTCCGCGCGAGTACGTGTTAACGCTCGCAGCGGTCTTCCAGGTCTCCTCGGCGGTGCAGCTCATCTCCTACGGCGCGCTCGGGCTCTTCACGCCCGATCTAGTGACGCTCGGGGTGATCGCGTGCATCCCGATGCTGGTCGCGCTCATGGCCGGCATAGCGATCCGCGGCCGGCTGGATCAGGTGCGCTTTCGCCAGGTGATCGTCGTTCTGCTCGTCGCAAGCGTCGCGAACCTGCTGTGGCGGACGTTCGGCGCGTGATCAACCGCCACCCTCCGCAGCGCGCCGCGCCGCGGAGAGCCAGCGACGGCGGATAAGCGCGGAGAACGGGCCTACGACGAGCCAGTAGAGGCGAAAGCGCCACCGCGCCGTGGGGTTCAGCGCGTGGACGCGCGTCTCGGTCGCCAGACGCGCGCCATGGTCGCCGCGCTCGTCGGCCCACATCCCGAACGCGATTCGCACGCCAAACATGTCGCCGACGCCGATGAACGCGCGGTCGGTCTCAACGACCGGGTCGAGCCCGAGTCGCGAGAAGAACGCTCTGAAGGACAGCCCACCGCCCGGAACCCCTCGTAGCCAGAAGAGGATGGCGACGATCGGGTCGCTAGCTGCGCGAAGCGCGAGCGCCGCGGCCATCGCATCCTCGGGACTCGCGTCGACCGCGATCTGGTGGTATTCGCGGACCTCATAGGCCGGAAGCACCGGATCGAGCACGGAACGGAGCATCGCACGTGTCAATTCGTCGTCCAGCACACGTTGGCAGCGTGTTCGGCACCTAGCATCTACCGTGATGGAAGTCCTACCAAACGTGCACGTGGTTCGGCTCATCGGCGCCCAGGCCTACCTGCTCGTCGACGGCGACGAGATCACCCTGGTCGACGCGGGTCATGCCGGCTCGGCGCGGCTCCTCCGCCCTTATCTCGCGCGGATGGGCCGATCGCTCGAGCACATCACCCGCATCGTCTGCACGCACGGCCATCCCGATCACATTGGCGGCGTCCACGAGATCGGGGCGCTCTCCGGCGCAGAGGTGCTGCTCCACCCCGCGGACGCGGAGCGCCTCCGCATCCGGTTCCGCGAAGTGATCGCGAACTTCTCGCCCGGGCCGATCGTCGCGCTCCTGACGCGGGCGCCCTCGCACGCCCAGCCCATCGACGAGGGCGACGAGCTGCCGGTTTTCGGCGGCCTCCGCATCCTCCACACGCCGGGACACACCCCTGGGAGCGTCTGTCTCTACTCGCCGCGGGACCGATTCGTGATCGTCGGCGACCTTCTGCAGCGGGTGAAGGGGAAGGTCACCCTCCCGAATGCTTTCTTCACCGACGATATGGCGCTGGCGCGCAAATCGATCGGCCGGCTCGCGGAACTTGACGTGGAGACCATCCTGTTCTCGCATTACGCACCGTACCGGGAGGGAGCCCGAGAGGCACTCCGCGCGCTGGGGACTTAGGGGGGAAGGGTGGAGACACTCAACGACATCATCGAGGCGTCGGCTCAGAAGTTCGGCACCAAAGACGCGCTCACGATCCGGCCCGGATTCCGCACGCGCTCCTGGACCTACCGGGACCTGAACGAGGTCGTTCCGCGCGTCGCGCGCTACTTAAAGGAGAGCGGGCTCAACAAGGGCGACCGCGTCCTGATCTGGGGCGTGAACCGTCCGGAGTACGGGATCGCCTTCCTTGCGGCGCTGCGCGTCGGCGCGATCCTGGTGCCGCTCGAGGCGAACTACGCGGCCGAGTTCGCACAGAAGATCGCGGAGCGCACGCGGGCCAGCGGCGCGATCGTCTCGTCGCAAACGCTCGCGCGCGCGAAGACGCTCAACCTGCCGCTCTATCAGATGGAGGTCCTGCCGGACCTCGCGCGGGAATGCCCGCCCCTCGAGAAGGCGGCGCTCACCGGCGACGACCTCGCTGAGGTCGTGTTTACCTCCGGGACCACCGGCGATCCGAAGGGAGCGATGCTCAGCCATCGCAACATCCTCTCGAACGCGGTCGCCGCGTCGCAGATCTTCCCCATCGGCCCGAAGCAGCGCCTCCTGTCTTTTCTCCCGCTCTCGCACATGTTCGAGCAGCTCGGCGGCTTCTTCACGGTGTTGCTCGCAGGCGCGTCTGTCATCTATCCGACGAGCCGACAGCCCGCGGTCGTCCGGCGCACGTTTAAAGAGCGCAAGGTCTCGATGGTCCTTATCACTCCGGCCGTCGTGAAGTCGCTCATGCTCGCGATCGAGCGCAGCGCGGAGGCGCAGGGGAAGAAGGAGCTCTTCGAGAAGCTGCGTGGCGTCGCCCGCCGGCTGCCGATGGGGCTTCGCCGCATCGTTTTCTTCAGCGTGCACCGTCAGTTCGGCGGACGCTTCCGCTACATCATCTCGGGCGGCGCGGCGCTCGATCCGGCGCTCGGCGAGTCGTGGCGCGAACTCGGGATCGACGTGATCCAGGGCTACGGAACGACGGAGTGCTCCCCCGGGCTGACGTTCAACCGCGTCGAGCTCAATCGGCTCGGCTCGGTTGGCACGCCCCTGCCTGGCGTCGAGATCAAGATCGGGCCGGACGGCGAGGTTCTCGCCAAGGGCCCCAACGTGTTCAAGGGCTACTGGGAGAACGAGGAGGCGACGCGCGCCGTCCTCGAAAAGGACGGCTGGTACCACACCGGTGATCTCGGAGAGATCGACAAGGACGGCTTCCTGTGGCTGCGCGGGCGCAAGAAGGACATGATCGTTCTCGCCGACGGCACCAACGTCTATCCAGAGGACATCGAGAACACGCTCGCGGCCGACCCGCGTATCGAGGCGCTCGCGACACCGCTGCGTCCGGCGGTCGCGACCGTCGTCGGCCTGCAGCGTCCCGGCGAGGACATCCAGGTCCACGCGGTATTCCTCGTGAAGGACAAGGAGCAGGTCGCCTCCATCGTGCGCGACACCAACGTCAAGCTCTCGGGCAGCCAGCAGATCCGCGGTTGGACGATCTGGCCCGAGGACGAGTTCCCGACGACGCCCACACAAAAAGTGAAGAAGCGCTTCGTGGTCGACCATCTCCTGACCATCGGCCGCGTCGAGCAAGCTCGCTCCGTCGTCGGCGATCAGGCCGCGACGCGCACGCTGACCGAAGTGGAGCGGGTCATCACGCAGGTCGCCAATCTGCCCGCGGCCGCGGTGCATCCTGGCGCCACACTCTCGGCTGACCTCGGTCTGGATTCGCTCGGCCGCGTCGATCTGCTGGGCGCGATCGAGGAAGAGCTCGGCGCGTACGTCGACGAAGCTGCGCTCGAGCCCAACGCCACCGTCGCCGAGCTCGAGCGCATGGTCGCGGCGGCACGCGACGTCAAGCGCGACACCGGCATCTACGGCTGGCCGCTAAGCCCGCTCGTGCGCTCGTTCGGTCTGCTGCTGCAACAGACCCTCATCTATCCGCTCGTGCACATCTTCTACAAGGTGAAGGTCACCGGACAGGGAAAGCTCGTCGGCCTGAAAGGGCCGGTGATGTTCGCGCCGAATCACTGCCTGCATTGGGACAACGGGATCATCCTCATGGCGATCCCGCTCTCGTGGCGGTGGAAGCTCGCGGTCGCCGCGGCCGCAGACGACGTCTTTGGAAACAAGCTGAATGGTTTCGCGTCGTCGATCCTCGCGAACGCGTTCCCGCTCGCGCGTGAAGGCGCGATCCGCCGCAGCCTCGAGCTCTTGGGCGCGCGGCTCGATCGCCAGTTCTCGGTGCTGATCTATCCGGAAGGGAAGCTCACGATCGGTGGACCGATGCAGCCGTTCAAGTCGGGCACCGGGCTCATCGCGGTCGAAGGCGCCACGCCGGTCGTTCCGATGAAGCTCAAGATCGGCAAGGTCTCCGTGCTGGACCACCTGGACAAGAAGTGGGAGGCAGCTCGCTCCAACGGTTGGCGCGGCGACGTCGAGGTCGTCTTTGGCGACCCGATCTACTTCCCGGCTGGGACGCCGGCCGCCGAGGCGACCGCGAAGCTCCAGGCCGCGGTGGCCGCGCTCTGAGGACGGCGCGCGAGACCGCGGTCTTCATCCACAGGGGCGACGAGTTCCTGCTGTTCCATCGTGCGGTGGACCGGTACTGGCATGTCGTCGCCGGCGTGGTGGAGAGAGGCGAGACGTTCGCCGGTGCTGCGGCCCGCGAGCTCTTTGAGGAGACGGGTCTTGTCGCGACGCCCGTCGACCTGAAGATGCCCCAGCGCTATCGCGTACCTGAGGGAATGCGTCGTGAGTACGACGCAGGTGTGGACGAGGTGGCGATCGAGAACTTCGCGGTCGAGGCACCCAAGGGATGGGAACCCATCCTGAACGAAGAGCACGACGCATTCCGCTGGCTGACCCTCGCGAAAGCAATCGAGCTTGCCCACTGGCCGGAAACCGCCGACGTCCTCGCGGCGATCGCAAGTCCCAAGCTCGCCACCTGATGCCCGAGCGGCCACCGCTCCAGCGGTGGTGGGTCAGCTACTTCGTGGTGAGCCTGCTCGCGGTCGTCCTTGTCCTGATCGCGTTCATGCTCATCCTGAATCTGCTCGCGCCACTGTCGCGCGTGATCCTGCTGATCATGTTCGGCGTCATCGTCGCGTTCCTCCTTGCGCCACTCGTCGAACGTCTTGAGCGGCCGCTGCGACGACGCGGGCTCGCAATCGGCCTGGGCGCCGCGGCAGCGCTCGTCGTCCTGATCGGCGGCCTGGCCCTGCTCGCCGTGCCGCTCGTTCGCGAAACGCGGGAGCTCGCGGAAGCCGCGCCCCGCTACGCGGAGATGCTCTCGAGCGATCAGCCCATCAACGTGCTCGGCATCGAGATCTCGGGGGAGGTGCGAGAGCGGATCGGGACCGAGGTCGGAGCTCGGGCGTCGGAGTGGTCGGGGCTAGCCGCGCGCACCGCCCTTCGCGTCGCGGGAGGCCTTGTCGATGCGCTCTTCGCGTTTGTCCTCGGGATCTACCTGCTGGCGAGCGGCCCAGCGGTCAGACGGTGGTTGCTCAGTGTCGTGCCCGCCGACCGCCGTGCCGACGTCTCCCGTGTCGAAACGGAAGCGCGCCGTGTCTTTGGCCAGTACATCCGCGGGCAGCTCATCCTTGGCCTGATCGTCGGAACGCTTTCGGCGGTCGCGTATTTGATCCTCGGCGTCCCGTACGCCGTCTTTCTCGGCGTGCTCGCCGGGATCCTCGAGCTCGTGCCGATCGTCGGGCCGATCGTGGCGGGCGGCGCCGCTGCCCTGGTGGCGCTCACGCAGCCCTTTCCACTCGTCCTTTGGGTGATCATCGCCGCGATCGCGATCCAGCAGATCGAGAACAACCTCTTGGTGCCACGCATCTCCGGCGAGGCGGTCGGGCTGCATCCCCTGGCCGCGCTGCTCGCGGTCCTCATCGGCGTGGAGCTCGCCGGTTTGCCTGGCGCGATCTTCGCGGTCCCGCTTACCGGGATCGGGTGGAGCCTTTGGCGCGCACGATTACGCGCGGCGTGACCTGCGGCTCGCGCATCGCGGCGGTCATCCAGGCATAGCGGCGGCCGTCGCGATTCGTCGCTGACGCGTGTGCGCCCTTCGGGGTAAGCACGACGATGTTGAAAGCCGCGACTTCGAGCGTGTTCGCGTCGGCGATTGCGGCGCGCGCGACCATGTCCGGCGGCATGCCGGTCGCAAGGCGATCGACCGCGGTCTTCGCCGTCACGTTCCGGATGGCGAGCTCGCCGAAGCCCGTGCACGCCGCCGCACCCACGTGCGAGTCGCAGTAATTGCCCGCGCCGATCACCGGCGAGTCGCCGACCCGGCCGGGGTACTTGTACGCCCAACCGCTCGTGGTGACCGCCGACGCAAGGTTGCCCCGGCGATCGAGCGCGAGGAAGTTCACGGTACCGCGGTCCTCGCCGACGATCTTGCGCACGACCGGCAGGAGCTTCGTTCGCCGGCGAATGGTGGACGGCGTCTCGCCGACCTTGCCCAGGCGCTCGACCCAGAGCTTGCGCGTCGATGGCGTCAGGTTCTGCGTGCGCTCCGCGCCGATCTCCCGCGCGAGGCGCGCCGCACCGGCACCGACTATGAAGACGTGCGGCGTTCGCTCCATCACCGCACGGGCCACCGTGATCGGATGGAGGTAGCCCTTGAGCGCGGCGACTGCGCCGCTGCGATGGGTCGTCCCGTCCATGATCGACGCGTCGAGCTCGACCTCGCCTAGGACGTTCGGCTTCCCACCGCGGCCGACGCTCGTGTCGGACGTGTCCGCTTCGATGATCTTGGAGCACGCCTCAACCGCATCGAGTGCGCTTCCGCCGCGCGCCAGAACGCGGATGCCCGCCGGCAGCGCGGGGCCGCCGTTTCCGCTCGCGACGATGATCGCCGTCGTGCGAGCCACTTAGCGGCCGGTCATCCCGCGAACGACGCGAAAACCGACCTGTGCGAGGTCGGCGCCAGCGAACACGCGCGTCGCCGGGTCGGCCCCGGTCCGGAGCACCCGGCCACCGTTCTGCCAGCTGTTGGTCCACTCGCGCAGGGCGCCGAGCTCCTCGAGCATGCCGGGCTTGCCCGCGGCCTTCTCCCACTCGCGCTCGTCGGGGAGCCGGTAGATGCGGCCTGTGCCGACGGTGAGCCAGCGGCAGTACGCGACCGCGTCGGCCCACGACACGCCGTCGACGGACTTCTCTGACGCGCTCCGCTTCCCATCCCACCCCATCGGGGGAGTGTGCTGTGTCCCATCGATGAACATCGCGTATTCACCGACGCTGACCGGTCGGCGGGCGATGGCAAAAACATTTACGTGCTCGGTCCGCGGCGGATCGCCGAGCAGCGCGTCGCCCGCGGGGACAACGACAACATCCGGTTCGACCATCGTGGGTACGGTACTCACTCGCGCGGGTGAGTACGCGTTCGGGGGAGTACGCGATCGGTAGACGCACTCACTCTCTGGGCCGATGCTGGCCGAGCGCTCACGTGCGAACTTACGTCCATGAACAACGGTTATCCCGCGGTCTGGAGCGCAAAGCTCGTGACGTTGACGCAGATGCAGGTGCAGGTGGCGGCGACCCTGCCGGTGAACATCGTCATGCGTGTCGTCTACAACACCCTCGACGGTATCGTGAACGACTACTTCGTGATCACCGCGAGCGTGGCCAAGCGCTAACGCGCTAGACACGCGCCACGTTGCGGCGCGCAAGCGCCATCACCGTCAGCATCGGATTTACCCCGGAGGCGTTCGGAAACGCCGACGCGTCCGCGACGACCAGACCATTGACCCCGCGGACTCGTCCATCCGGGTCAGCCACTGAGGATCCGGCACGCGCACCCATCCGGGCGGTGCTCATCTGGTGCGCACTGAACATGCCAACTCGGTTCGATCCGATGCCGCGGCGCTCGACCTCCTGAGCGAATGCCTCTACGTCGTCCTCCTGTCGAAGCCGAAGGGGGTTTGTGTGCACTGTGAGGACCTCGGATGCGCCAGCCGCGAGATGCACGCGGGTCGCCTCGACGATCGAACGCGTCGCGTGACGAGCCGTCTGGCCACGCACGCGGTAATTGAGAAGCGCGCGGCCGCGCCGATCAACCGTCACTCGCCCCGACTCGCGGTCGCGGACGATCGGGATGATCACCGAAGCGTGGTCGGCTCGAGCGATAAGCGCGCGATGCTCCGCCGCGGAACGCCAGGGCAGCGACGCACTGAGCACACCGATCAGCGCTGATGGGATCTCCATGCGGAATCCGTAGGTCCCGTCGAGGCGCGCGAACGCGTCGGAGACCACGGATTGCGGGACGCCTGACCACATGCGAACCGGTTCGTCGTACAAGCCGATGACCGGCGCGACGGGATGGAGGTGGAGCCCCTTGCCGACGGTCGGGCCACCAAGCCTCGAGCGGAGCAGCAAGGCCGGCGTCCCGATTGCGCCGCCCGCGAGCACGATCAGCGGCGCCTCGCCGCGGATTCCGACGCCGTCGACGTTGCCAGCGATCCCGGTGACCCGGCCGTTCGATGTCGTGACGTAGTCAACCTGGCAGCCAGCGATGATCTCGGCACCATTCGCGCAGGCGTCAGCCAGATACGTGACCAGGGTCGACCGCTTCGCGCCTCGCCGGCACCCGTACCCGCAGACGCCGCAATCCCCACAGCCTTTGACGTTCCGCGGGATCCGGATCCAGCGCATTGCGAGCGCGTCGAGGCCCTTCGCGAGCAGCGCGTTTGGAACGTTCGGCTCGCTCTCGTCCGTATCGATGTCGATCCGCCGCTCGACCGCGTCGTAGTGCTCGTCGAGCTCTCCATCCATACCGTCAAGGCCCGCCACCGTCCATTCCTCGCGAATCTCCGCCGGCAGCCGGAGCGAAGTGCTCCAGTTCACGACCGTCCCGCCTCCCACGGTCCGCCCCGCGAAGACCGAGAGCGCGAGGTCCTCGGTCGTGAGGAGCTGGCGACCCCAGAAGAGCCGCGCCGCTCCCCTCGCCTCGTCGCCATCGAAGTCGGACTCCGTGGAGAGCGCGCCCTGCTCGAGGACGACCACGTGGCGGCCCTGAGCCGCGAGCTCCGCGGCCGCCACGGCGCCGCCGGCACCCGATCCGATGACGATCGCGTCAGCCTTGACCACATCGGGCCTGGAGTGCGCGCGCATCACGAGACGCGCCGGCTGCACGGGAGGCGGAGCGAGTACGGGGCGCTCGAATCCGGTCTCCGCCCAGAGCGGATTGTCGCCATCCGAGGAGCGCGCGTACGCGACGAAAAGCGCGAGGCGCTTTACCGCCTGGAACGCCGTCCGGCGTAGTGGCAGCGCCGAGTCGGCCCATTGGAGCAGGTACGTCTCGCGGTCTGTCGGTTCGAGCTCGCTAAATCGCGTCGCACGGCCGGTGATGGCGAGGTTCACGAGGGGCTGCTCGATCAGCCGCAGGAAGAGCACGAGGTCGTTCAGCAGCTTCGGACGGCCCACGGCCTCAAGCTCGGCGACAATCGTGTCCGCCACGGATCGGGCCGGCGCGTCCGGGACGATGGTCTCCACGACTCGCACGAGCGTGACGCGCTCGCGCTCGCCGACGGTCACGCCGGGACGGCGGTCTTGCGCTTTGCCTTGTCTTCCGCGGCGAGCTGCCGGCGGAGAGTCTTGCCGATGAGCGTCTTCGGCAGCGACTCGCGAAACTCGATCTCCTTCGGGCGCTTGAACGGCGCGAGGTGCTTTTCGCAGTGGGCGCGGATCTCGTCGGCCGTCGCGGTCGCGCCGGGCTTCAGGACAATGAACGCCTTGACCTCTTCGCCCTTGATCGGGTGCGGGACGCCGATCGCGGCCGCGTCCATCACCGCAGGATGCAAGGCGAGCGCCTCCTCGACCTCGCGCGGATACACGTTGAAGCCGGAGACGATGATCATCTCCTTCTTGCGATCGACGATCGAGACGTAACCGTCTGGGTCCACCGTCGCGATGTCGCCGGTGTAGAGCCACCCGTTGCGCAGGGTTTTGGCGGTCTCCTCGGGTTGCTTGTAGTAACCATCCATGAGCTGGGGCCCGCGCAGGATGAGCTCGCCCGGCTCACCGGGTGGCATCTCGTTTTCGCCGGTCTCGAGGTCCACGATCTTCGACTCGACGTCCGGGTATGGAACTCCGATCGAGCCGACCTTCTGCTTGCCCTCGCCGAACAGCGGATTGCAGTGCGTGACCGGCGCGGCCTCCGTCAAGCCGTAGCCCTCGACGAGCCTGGCGCCGGTGAGCTCCACGAACCGCCGATGCGTTTCGATGAGGAGTGGCGCGGAACCTGAGACGCATGCCTCGATCGAACGCAGGTCGTATTTCTGCGCGAGCGGCGAGTTGTTGATCGCGTTGTAGATCCGGGGCGCGCCGGAGAAGAGCTTTGGCTTGTACCGCTGCACGTCCTTGAGCACGTGCTCGAGATCGAACTGAGGCTCGAGGATCATCGCCGCGGCGCCCTGGACAGCGAGGCTCATGACGACCGTGAGGCCGTACACGTGGAAGAACGGCATGACCGCCATCGCGGCGTCGGTGCCCTCGCGCATGTTCGTGAACCACGCGCGACATTGCAGGGTGTTCGCGACGAGCGCGCGGTGCGAGAGCATCGCGCCCTTGGAGACGCCGGTGGTCCCGCCGGTGTACTGAAGGACCGCGACATCGTCCGGACCGGTGCCGGCGTCGAATGGATCGGCCGGCGCCGAGAGCACCTGGCTCAACGAGATCGCGCCCGGATCGCCCGCGAATTGCTGGCGATGGCCGTCCTTCTTTTCTTTCGCGAGCGTGAAGAGGAGACGCAGGGGCTGCGGCATCTCCTCCTTGATGTTCGTAACGATCACGTGCTCGACCGCCGTGTTGGCGCGCGCCGCCTTGACGACGGGGTAGAGGCGCGAGAGCACGACGACGACAGTCGCCCCGGAGTCGGCGAGCTGACGCTGCAGCTCCGGCGGTGTGTAGAGGGGGTTGCAGGGAACGACGATCGCGCCCGCGCGGAGGGCGCCGTAGAACGCGATCACGAACTGCGGCGAATTCGGAAGGACGAGCGCGACGCGATCGCCTTTCTTCACGCCTTTACGTCGCAGTCCGTTGGCGAACCGCCACGCGGCGTCCGAAATGCTCTTGTACGAGCGCTTGCGGTTGAAGAAGATCGTCGCGGTCGAGTCGGGGTGATTCTCGGCGGCGTCGTCGAGCATCGCTTGGAGGGGAACGCGTGGATAGATAAGCGACGCCGGGACGTCGGGATCGTAGTGTCGGGTCCACGGCTTTCCGCTGACCGGCGCGGCTTCTTTCGTCTCTACCCTGACTCTCATTAGTCCTTCAGCAGCTCCTCGGCGATGATCATCCGCTGCACTTCGCTCGTTCCCTCGTAGATCCTCAAAATCCGCGCGTCACGATAAGCGCGCTCCACGGGAGAGTCTTTCATGTAGCCCATCCCGCCATGGATCTGCAGGACGCGGTCGACCACACGGTTCGCCATCTCCGACGCGTAGACCTTCACCATCGCGGCCTCCAGCGACGGCCGCTTTCCCTGGTCGAGCTTCCACGCGGCGTCGTAAACCATGAGCCGCGCGGCGTGGATCTCGACGGCGGAGTCCGCGAGCATCCACTGGATCGCCTGATTCGCCGCGATCGGCTTGCCGAACTGCTGGCGCCGCTTGCTATGGGCGATCCCGAGCTCGAGGAGGTACTGGCTTGATCCGACGGCGCCAGCGGCGAGCGACACGCGACCGATGTCGAGGGCTCCGAGTGCCGCACGGAATCCCGTGCCGACCTGGCCACCGAGAACGTTGGCCTCGGGCACCTCGCAGTCTTCAAAGATGAGCTCGCCGGTGTAAGACCCGCGCAGGCCCATCTTGTCGTCGATCTTCCCGACACGGAAACCCTTGAAGCCCTTCTCGACGATGAAGCCGGTGATGCCGCCGCGCGCGCCCTTCGCGCGATCGTTCGCGGCGTACACGACTACGACGTCGGCGATGGGACCGTTCGTCACCCAGATCTTCGTGCCGTTCAGGATCCAGCAGCCATTGCGAAGGGTCGCGCTCGTCTGGATCGACGCCGCGTCGGAGCCGCTCGACGGCTCGGTGAGCGAGAACGCGGCGATCTTCTTTCCCGTGGTGAGGTCGGGAAGATAGCGGCGCTTCTGGTCTTCGGTGCCGCCGAGGAAGATTGACATCGACCCAATGGACGTATGCGCACCGATGATGTTCGAGAAGGCCGCCGACGTGCGCCCGAACTGCTCGAGCGCGAGGCAATACCCGAGATCCCCTGCGCCGACGCCGCCGTACTCCTCGGGGAACGGAAGTCCAAAGAAGCCAAGCTGACCCATCTCTTTGAGGACGTCGCTCGGGATCTTGTCGGTCTCTTCGACTTCCTTCTCGAGCGGCTGCAGTCGCGTCTCCACGAAGTCGCGCGCCGTGCGCGCCAGAAGCTGGAGCTCCTCCGGGATGTCGAAGTCCACCTAGTTCTCCCCCACGTGGATCGCCGCTATGCCAAAGGTTAGACGCTCGATGGTGACGCGGCTAAAGCCGGCGTCCCGCAGAAGGGTGGCCAGCGCCTCGGGCTCGTAGAACGCCTCGATCGAGCGCGGCAGGTAGCGGTACGCCTCCGGATCGCTGCCGAGCGCGGCCGCCAGGCGAGGCGAGAGAAAGGAATACGAACGGTACAGGCGACGGATGGTCGGATTCCGCGGCGTGTGCAGATCGAGGATCACCGCGCGGCCCCCTGGACGCAGGACGCGGCGCATCTCTCGCAGGCCTTGCGGGACATCGCCCACGTTTCGGATGACAAAGCCGGCCACGGCGACATCGAAGGCGCCGTCAGGGAAAGGAAGCGATTCGACGCTGGCGATGAGCCGCTCGTATCGCGCACCAAATCCGGCTTTGGCGGCGCGCCGCTCCGCCACCTCGAGCATGCCGGGCGAGATGTCCACACCGGTGACCGTCGCGGTGCGGGGCGAGCGCGCGAGGAGAGCGAGGGCGAAGTCGCCGGTGCCTGTTCCGACATCCAGAGCGCGCCCGCCGTCGCCGAGGCGGGCGAGCTCGAGCGCACGCCGCCGCCACGAAAGGTCAGTACCGAGTGAGAGAAGCCGATTGAGCAGGTCGTAGCGCGGGGCGATCCGGTCGAACATCGCCGCGATCCGCCGGTCGTGCTCGTTTGAGGGTGGCACCCCGTCACGCTAGCTTGACTTCGGGTGGCAATCGCAACTCTCCCCATCGTGCTTGCGGTGGTGCTCGCCGAGCTCGCCGTCGGCGGGTCTTTCGTCATGTGGGTCATCGATCGCAGCGGACGAGCGCCCTCGGGCTTTCTGAAGCTCGTCGCTTTCGTCAACGTCGGCGCGATCGCGGCAGCGCTCGCGCTCGTCCCGACCTTCCCCCGCGGGGAGCTCGCGGAGCGGGCGGGCATCGACACGGGGCCGCTGAACGCGTTCGGCCAGGCGCTGATCGTGGTGACGATCCTTTTGATCATCCAGCTCGTGACCGCGTTCCTGCCGGTGCGCGGACTTCGTTTGGGGGCCGGCGTCGTCACCTCGGTGGTCGGCGCCACGGCCCTCGGGGTGGTCGCGCTCGCGCGGCCGCTCCTCGGGCTGTCGCAGCTGCCCTACGACCCACTAGCGATCGCAGCTCTGCCTCTGGGAGCGATAGCGCTCGGCGGCACAGACGCGGCGATGCTCCTCGGGCACTGGTATCTCGTCACACCGAAGCTGTCGCCTGCGCCGCTGCGGCGCGCGTCGCTCATCGTCGTCTTCGGGGTCGCGCTGCAGATCGCGCTCGTCGCGATCGTCGCGCTTCGCGGCGATCTCACCGGGACCTGGGAGACGGCGCTGTCGGTGGCACTCGCACTACGGGTCGGAGTCGGTCTCTTCATGACGCTCGTCATCGCGCTCGCCGCGTGGTGGACCGCGGGAATGAACACGCAGTCCTCGACGGGTTTGCTCTATGTGGCGCTCGGGTGCGCGTTCGCCGGCGAGGTCTCGGCGCGGGTGATCTTCTTCCTTACGGGAGTCCCTATCTGAGGTGATCTAGCGGGTCTGAAGCGCGCCCAAGATGAAGATGATCGCGACGGCGAAGCACAAGATGCCGCCGATACGCAATGAGAGCCGATAACTTGGCGTGGAGGGCCACTCGTACCACAGCCGGTGCAGGATCGGAATGCTCTTCGCCCAGCCCGAACCCCTGAGATATCTCGCCTGGATGTCGGCAGCCCGAAACGTGAAAAGCCAGCCTGCATAGATCAGCATTGCCGCGAACGCAAGAAGGAGAAGCCTGTCTATCGGTTCCGCTCCGCGCGAACGAACAGGAACGTACCGACGACCATGAAAACGACGAACATCGCGCCGATGATCGCGAGGTTTGTGCCCGCATCGAAGAGCTGAACGCGTTCGGCGGTCGTCGAGTAGTAGGCGTCGCGCATCAGGTCCACGGCATACCGCATCGGCGAGATCTTCGAGAGGATGTCGAGCGGCAGCGGCAGGTTCGCGATCGGGTTGAAGAGCCCGGCGAGGAAGTACTGGGGAAGAAAGATGAACGGAAAGATCTGCTGCGCCGCCCGCTGACTGCCCAGGTTCGCTAGCACGATCACGCCGAACGCGCCGCCGAAGAGCGCGATAACGACCAAGGCTAAGGCCATGCGTGCCAGCTGGTCGGGCCCGATAGGGATCTGCAAAATGAAGCCGAAGGCGATGATCCCGAGCGCCTGCGGGAGAGCCACGAGAGATTCGCCAAGGATCTTCCCGAGGATGATCGAATAGCGGTTGATCGGCGAGACGAAGATCTCCTGGCTGAAATCCTCCTCACGATCGGCGATGAGCGAGATGATCCCCTGCGCCGTCGACTGCCAGATCGTCATACCAAGGACGCCGGTGAAGACGAACACGAGCAGGTTCGTGCCGGCACGCTCGCCGAATCCGGACTGTAGCGATGAGCCGAGGATCCCGATGAAGATGAGCGGGAACGCGAAGGACGTGACGATCCGCGCACGGTCCCGGAGAAGCTTGATGAAGTCGCGGTGCGCGATCGCGAGGATCGCGGACGCTTCAATCATGGCTGCGGCTCACGATCTCGAGGTACGCGTCCTCGAGCGTCGGGGTGTGCGTCTTCACCACATTGAGCGGTGTGTCGATCGAACGAAGGACGGCGTGGACGGTGTGTCCATCGAGATGGAGCTTGAATGGCGCGCCGCCGCTCGTCGTATAGCCCAGGCGCGCGAGCTCCCCGACGAGGGCCGATCGGTCGGCCGCGTCGACGAGCACGTAGTCCTCGACGAGATCGCGCTTGATGTCGTCGGGCGTGCCGAACGAAACGACGCGACCTTTGTCGATGATGCAGATACGGTCGGCCTCCTCGGCCTCTTCCAGGTAATGGGTGGTCAGGAAGATCGTCGTCCCGCTCGTCCGCCGCACCTCGCTGAGGTGCTCCCAGAGAGTGCGGCGCGTTGGGACATCGAGGCCGGCGGTCGGCTCGTCGAGGAAGAGCACCTTCGGATCGTGCAGAAGGCTGCGCATGATCTCGAGCTTCCGCCGCATCCCGCCGGAGAACGTCTTTATGGGCTTGTGGATGTCGCGCAAGATTCCCAAGAGCTTGGCGAGCTCCTCGACCTTCGCGCGGTAGCCCCGACTCATCAGTCCGTAGGTCGGCGCATAGGGGTAGATGCCGTACAGGACCGCGTGGAAGCGAACGTTCTCCTCCGCGGTGAGATTCTGGTCGAGGCTCGGCCGCTGGAAGATGATCCCGACCTTTCGCCGCACGGCGCTCGCCTCGCGGACGATGTCGCTCCCGTCGATCGTCGCGCCGCCGCTCGTCGGGGAAAGCGTCGTCGTCAGGATCGAGATCGTCGTTGTCTTCCCCGCCCCGTTCGGGCCGAGAAGCACGAAGAACTCGCCGGCCTTGACCTGGAAGGAGATGCCGTCGACGGCATTCGACTCGGCCTTCTTGTAGCGCTTCACCAGATCTTCGACGCGGATCACGTCCCGAGCATATGGGCGAGCTGGCCTCGCCTCAGTCTGAGTGTCGCCCAAGAGACATCCGATGCGTTCGCCGCTGTCTGGTCCCTGTCACCCTGCGATGCGAGCGTGAAGCGCATCACGAAGCGGAGGTCGTTCAGTGTCCAAGCTCTTTCGCGTGATCGAAGCGGCCGCGCGATCGGCGATGAGACCGGTGAGCGTGAAAGGCGAGTGGTGAGGCGTGACCGCGGCGTACGGACAGCGCTGCTCGGTTAGCGGCTTGCGGCCCGCCTTCGCGGCCGGTGCTCGCGCATCGGCTCTTCGTCGAGCTCTTCCCACTCGCGCGCGCTGTACAGGTTCGCGGCGACTGCGGCATCGACGACCGCGACGACGAGGCCCGCAATCGCTATCAGGAACGGGGCCGTACCGGCCGCGGCGGCGCCGACGTCAAAGCCACGCAGAAACGACGACGCGCCGTAGAGGAGAAAGGCGACCACCGCCGCGCTGAGGTCGAGCCGCGCGATCCCTCGGTCCTCCTCCGGAACATCGAGGTACTCGGCGAGCGCGGTCAGCGTCCCGATACCAAGAACCACCGTCAGAGTCTTGGCAAGCCAATCCGCGACGATGACGAAGCCGCTCGTGTCGCTCGAGCCCCACGCGAACCACGCCATCAGATCGGAGAGCGTGAGCGCGATGCCGAGGCCGACGGCGATGTACGCGATCGCGGGACGCGGCGCGAAGCCGAAGCGGCGCCCCTGGAAGAACTCTTTCACCGGCTCGACAATGCTAGCGGCGCGGAGGACCCTCCGGCTTCGAGGTCACTCAGCAGCCCGGCTCCCCGTCATGTCCGCAGCACCCCTGGCGGAGCGCGGTGCGGCGCGCCAGATTGCGGGCCGTGACCACGAGGCGCCGCGGAAGCGGGATCTCGCTCGCCCGGAAGTTTTCGAGGAAAGCGGCAATGGAGCCGCGTCGCGATGCGTGCACGTTCGTACTATCGCAAGGTGCCCGACGAGCCGCAGTCCAAGCCCTCCCCGCCGCTCTCGCTGGAGCAGCTCGCGCAGCTCCTACCGGGGACGGGCGAGATCATGGCCTCGGTCGGCAACGCCTGGTGGAAGTGCGCGTACGCGGCACGCGGGGGCAATTGGGAGCTCGCCGCGTACTTCGCTCGACGGGTGCGCGGCCTCCAGCGAAAGCTCGCGCAGATCCGTCCGAAGTACGCCGAGGATCTCGCCGCGTTCGAAAGCGAGCAGCTCAACCCGCTGCTCGCGGCGCTCGGTGCGCACAACGGCCCGGCATTCGAGAGCACGTACGCCGGTGCGACCGAGAAAGCGAACGAGCTTCACGTGAAGTGGGCCAAGCCCTACATCCGCTGGGTCCTCCCGGACGAGCCGCCGAAGGATCTCGACCTGGAGCTCGACCGCTAACGAGTCACGGGTGCGCGTCGAACCAGTCGGCGATACGGCGCGCGTGGTCGACGCGGTGCTTCGGTTGGCCGCCGCGGGTCAGGTCGTGGTTGTCCTCGGGGAAGCGCACGAAGACGGCTTCCTTTCCGAGAACCTTCAGCGCGGTGAAGAGCTGCTCGGCCTGCTCGATCGGGCACCGCAGGTCCCGCTCGGCGTGGAGGATCAGGAGCGGCGTCTTCACGTTGGTCACGTACGTGAGCGGTGAACGGAAGATGAGCTTGTCTTCGCCGCGCCACGGCGTGGCGTCGCCCATCTCGTGTTGCCAGAAGTGCCAGCCGATGTCGCTGGTTCCGTACGCGGAGATGTTGTTCGAGATGCTCCGCTGAGTGACCGCTGCGCGGAAGCGATCGGTGTGGCCGACGATCCAATTCGTCATGAATCCGCCGTAGCTGCCGCCGGTCACGTAGAGGCGCTTCGGGTCGACCCAGCCAAGGTCGAGCGCGTGGTCGACGCCCGCGATGAGGTCTTCGTAATCCTTCCCGCCCCAATCGCCGACGCACGCCTCCACGAACCGCTGGCCGTACGCGTGGCTTCCTCGCGGGTTCGTGAAGAGCACGGCGTAACCGCGTCCGGCGAGCAGCTGAAACTCATGGAAGAAGGAGTGCCCGTATGCGGTGTGCGGACCCCCGTGGATCTCGAGAACGAGCGGCCACTTCTTCGCCGGATCGAAGTCGCGCGGCTTCATGAGCCAGCCCTCGATCTTCCAGCCATCGGCGCCGGTGAACTCGACACGTTCGGGCGAAGCGATGTATCGCTGCGCCAGCAGCTCGTCGTTCAAACGCGTTGCCTTGCGCATCGGTCCGGCGACCTCGCCGACGAAGAGGTTTCCGGGATCGGCCGCCGTCGCGACGATTGCCGTGAACCCTCGGCGCGAGACATCGAGCGACCACGACACGAGCTGGTGCGGACCCACGGTCTCGGCCCGCACGTCGCCGCCGGTCGCCGCGCACGAGTACGCGTTCGCGGTCCCCTGGTCCGAGCCCAGGAAGAGGATCCGCCCAGTGCTCGTCCAGGCGGGCGGCAGAGTCTGCGCGTGGGCGCGCATGTCGCTGATCACCGACGACCCGACGGAGCGATCCCACCCATGGAGCAGATCCTTGCCGGGTCCGCCGGCTTTCGGGAACGCCCAGATATGGATGTTCTGAGCCGAGGATCCGATCGCGCAGTCGGTTCCGTAGACGGTGATGGTCGCGCCTTCGGGTGACCAGGAAGGGTTTCCGTAATTGCCCTCGCCGTTGGTGATGCGGCGCGTCTCTCCCGAAAGGGTCACGACGTGGATGTCCACAACGGTGTTGAGGTCGCGCTGTTCGGTCCGGTTGGAGATGAACGCGATCTCGCGTCCGTCCGGCGAAAACCCCGGCTGGCCGTCATCCCAATCGCCGTCTGTCAGACGCCGCGGCGCCGAGCCATCCGCACCGACGATCCAGATGTGCTTGTGCCGGTCATCGAGCAGTCCGCCCTCATCCGACTTGTATCGCGCGCGGTCGTACACGCGGACGCCGTCGTCCTCATCGGTGGAGTCGTTGGGATCGCGGACGACGAACGCGAGCGAGCGGCCGTCAGGCGCCCACGCGAGATCCGAACAGTCATCACCGAAATGCGTGAGCCGGCGTGCCTCACCGCCCGCGAGATCGAGGGCAAAGATGTTGCGCGGCGGACGCTTACGCCCTTTCGGAACATCGCCGCGGTCCGACGTGAACGCGAGGCGCTCGCCGTCGGGCGACCATTGCGGGTGTGCGTCCTGTGACGTGCCGGCGGTGATCTGCGCGGCCGCTTTGCTGCCGTCGGATGGGACGAGCCAGATCGCTCCCTGGTACCCATCGCGCTTGGAATTGACGGTCTTGACGGCGTACGCGATGCGCGTGCCATCCGGCGAGATCTGCGCGTCCGTCAGGAAGCGGAACTCGTACAGGTCTTCAGGTGAAAGAGGAAGGGGCGACGGGGACAACGCGGCGTATCGTGACATAGATGGGCCGGTTCGACCGGCGCGCACGTACAGGGATGCTCGTCGGAGCGCTGGCGATGTTCTTCGCCCTCGACGTCGCGTTCCTTCTCAGCATGGCCGGTATGCCATTTGTGGCCGACAGCCTCGGCCAGGCGATCATCGATGTCCTACCCGGATGGATCTCGATCCCACTCATCGACGCGTTGCATCAATGGGCGAAGATCCTTCTGGTCCTCGGGGTCGTCGGGTTGTTCCTCATCGACGGCGCGGTAACCGGTCTCCTGGCGGCGTCGCGACGCCGCACCGGAGTGGTACTCGGCGTTGGGCTCCTGCCGTGGATCGCGGCCTTCGGGCTCGCGCGCATCTTCGCACCGCAGCGGATCGAGCCGGTCACCAGTCTCATCGACGCCGCGGTCGGCGCCGCGGTCTTCCTCGCGGCCCTCGCGTTCATCCTTCCGAGCGCTCTGGACCGCGGCGCAGACGCGGAGCCCGCCTCGCCGGGACGCCGACGCGCGCTGCTCGGAACGGCGGCTATCGCAGCGGCCATTGCGATCGTGTCGCTTCCTCTGTCGCGAGTTGCCGCGATCGGGTCGGGCGGCCTCGGCGGCGTGGCGATGGCCGCTCGACGACTGCGGACGCGCGCGGAGATCCCGGCGGCCGATCCCGCGGTCGACGGACTTCCAGGCATCACGCCGCGCATCACGGCGAACGCGGACCATTACACGGTCGACACGACCCTCGTGAAGCCACGCGTTCTCATCGATGAGTGGCGTCTCGACATCCTGGGCGAGGTTGAGTCGCCCTTCTCGCTCACATACGACCAGCTCCTCGACCTCGAAGCCGTCGAGCAGCTGCACACTCTAGAGTGCATCTCCAACTACGTCGGGGGTGATCTCATTTCGACCGCGCTCTGGACCGGCGTTCCCTTGCGGGATCTGCTCGACCGAGCGCGCGTGAAGCCAAGCGCGTACGACGTCGTGTTCACGTCGGTCGACGGCTACACCGACTCGATCCGTATCGCGAAGGCGATGGAAGAGCGAACCCTCGTCGCGTATCTCATGAATGGGGAGACCGTGCCGCAGGATCACGGGTATCCCGCGCGCATGCTCGTCCCGGACATCTACGGGATGAAGAACGTGAAGTGGATTCGCTCGATCGAGGTGAAGAACTACGACTTCATCGGCTACTGGCAGGGGCAGGGCTGGTCCGACGGCGCGCCCATCAACACGAACGCGCGGATCGATCTACCCGGACGGAACGTGCGCTGGACCGGCGGCACGGTCACGGTTGCGGGGATCGCATTCGCCGGTGCGCGCGGCATCTCGAAGGTCGAGCTCTCGACCGACGGCGCGAAGTCCTGGGGAGTGGCGTCCCTCGAAGCGCCGATGGGGCCGCTCACCTGGCGGCGCTGGACTTATCAATGGACGCCGAACGGCGCCGGGCCGGCGAAGCTGATCGTCCGGGCCACGGACGGAACTGGAAATACCGAAACGCCAATCGGCCGCGCGCCCTACCCAGACGGAGCAACCGGATACGACTCAATCGACGTGACCGTCCAGCGCACGTAGCAGCCGGCTAGCTGAGTCCGGCTCGCGAGCTCCGCATCGGTCCGATCGTGCGCGGTCGCGGGAATTTCGCGCGCAGATCGGATGCGTCGACTTGATAGAGCTGCTCGGGCTCGGCGACGCCGTGGAGCGAAAAGCGGCCGAGGCTTCGGAACGAGACCCCCTGGGCCAGGCGCTCCGTGAAGGCTTCATGCGCCGCCGACGAGAGAAGGATCTGACCGCCGTGGCTCGCCCAGCACACTCGCGCCGCGATGTGAACGGCAAGGCCGACATAGCCCGTGTCGGTGAGCGTCGGCCGGCCGGTGTGCATCCCGATACGCACGCGCACGTCGGCCTTCTGCGGCCACGTCTGCTCGCGCAGTGATCGCTGGATCGCGAGCGCGGCTTCGAGCGCGTGGGCGGGACGCCGAAAGACCGCGAAGAACTCGTCCGCGCGCGCGTCGACTTCCTGGCCGCTCGCCGCGCGGACGCTGGTTCGAATCGCGGTCCGGACGTCGCGGAGCAGGCCGGCGTACTCGTCACCGAGCCGCTCGAGCAGGCGGGTCGATCCCTCGATGTCGGTCAGGAGGAAGGTCACGGTCCCGCGGGGAAGGGATCGCACGTTGGCACCACGCGCCTTTCGGAGCTGGCCATCGAAGAACCCCAGCGGCACGATCCCGTGCTTCTTCGCGGCCCGGAGCAGCCGCTCGCGCGCGCGTTCGCGCGCGGCATCGTCCTCGAAGTCGACCTGGTCGAACCTGGCGAGGGCATTGCGAACGTGGGAGACATCGTTGATCGGCAGCCGGCGGCGCCCCTGGGAATCGATGTAGGCGAACGAGCTGTCGGGGAGTCTCGCGCGGGCGGTGGAGTCGAGCGGTGGCACGGTCTTTGGTCTCCTCGGAGAGGAAAATGATAGAGCGCTAGTCTCGCTGTGTGGCGAAGCGCCGTTTCACCTTCAGCGCGACCCTCCCACCCTACGCACCGCCCCGAAATGAGTGGCGCCGGCGCGTCCACGCGGCTGTCCTCGAATCGCAGGCCTCCCGCGGCGTCGGCTACAGCGAAAACGACCGGCTCGAGGTGCGAATCGAGCTGTACCTCGGTTCGCGTCCTCTCGCGATGCTCGATATCGAAGAGCGGGTGAACGACGTCATCGACGCCCTCGGTGGGTACATCGCGGGTCCGCGCAGCGTGCGGCGCATCGCCCCGATCGTGCCGAACGCGGACCAGATCCGCCGCATCACGCTCGAGAAATCCACTCGCATACCGCGCGGCCGTCCGCTCGGGCAGATCACGCTCGCGCGGTACCGCCGGCGGCGGAGGTCGTGACCGAACTCAGCACCGGCGCCCTCGTGTGGGCCGGCTTCGACGGCGAGCGCGTCCCCGGCCCGCTCCTGGACGCGATCCGCGCGGGCAAGATCGGCGGACTTCTCCTCTTCGCGTTCCGCGGAAACATCGGCTCGAAGGATCAGGTGCGCGCGATGCTGCGCGAGGCGCAGGAGGCCGCCGCGCGCGGTGGCCTGCCAGCCATCCCGATCGCGGTCGACCAGGAAGGCGGATCGGTCGTGCGCGTCGGATATCGCGCGGTGTTCCCGAGCGCCATGGCGATCGGCGCGACGGGCGATCCGCGAAACGCGGAGCGCGCGGCGCGCGCGGTCGCCGAGGGCCTCCTCGCGGACGGGATCACCGTGAACCACGCGCCAGTGTGCGACGTGAACGTCGATCCGCGAAACCCCGTCATCGGCACGCGCTCGTTTGGCGACGATGCCGAGCGCGTCGCGCAATTCACGGCGGCGTGGGTGCGTGGATCCGAGGGCGCGGGTGTCGCGTCGACCGCCAAGCACTTCCCGGGGCACGGCGATACGTGGCTCGATTCGCATTTCACACGTCCCGACGTCACCGCCGATCGGGCCACGCTCGAAAGCCGCGAGCTCCTCCCATTCCGAAGCGCGTTCGCGGCCGGCGCGACGACCGTGATGAGCGCGCACATCCGCTACACGGCGCTCGATACGGAAGCGCCCGCCACGATCTCGCGGCCGATCCTCACCGACCTCCTCCGGCGCGACATGCGCTTCGAGGGCCTTTCGATGACCGACTCGCTCGACATGAGCGGGATCGCGGACATCTCGATCGAAGACGTCGTCGTCACGGGGCTCGAGGCCGGCGTCGACGCGATGATGGTGACGAGCGGCATCGAACGGCAGCTCGCCGCCGCGAACTGGATCGCCGAGCGCGTGCGACCCGAGCGCACGTCCGAGGCACTGCGGCGCGCGACGTGGTTCCGCGAGCGGTTCGGACGGACCGCGCTCGATACCGACTTCGACGACGGTCCGCGTCGTCAGGTCGCACGGGAGATCGCCGAAGCTTCGATCACGCACGTCGGACCGCCGCTGCCGCGGATCGACGGCGCCCTGCGCGTGCTCTATCTCGAACCGACGCAGGCATCGCCGGTCGAGGAGCTTTCGACGCCGTCCTCGACGTTCGAGGCCGCCCTGCGTCGCCACCTCGGCGACCGAGTCAACTTCTCGAAGAACGGACAAGTGCCGCGCGGCTCGGGACCCCTCGTGGTCTGCTCGACGAACGCATGGTTCCAGCCCGAGCAGGCCGCGCGCGTCAAGGAATTGCTCGCGAATGTCGGCGTGTTGTGCGCGCTGCGAAGCCCGTACGACGCGGCGCTCGTTCCGAACGCGCCCGCGCTTCTCACGTATGGCGACGTACCGGCCTCGCTCGAGGCCCTCGCCGCGGTGCTCGCCGGTAAGCGGCAGGCAGAAGGACGTCTGCCCGTCCAGATCCCATGAGACGACGCGAGTTCTTGAAGGCGGCCGCCGCGAGCGGCCTCGCCGCCTGCGCACCGACGACGCCGACGCCCGCCGCGAGCGGGGACCTGGTCACCGCGATGTCTCTCGAACGCAGGGTCGGCCAGCTCATGAGCGTGGCATTCCACGGCACCAAGATCACGAGCGCGCTCGAAGCGATGATCCGTGAGCGGGGCGTCGGCGGAGTGATCCTCTATTCCGAGAACTTCACCGACGCGGCGAGCCTCGCGAAACTCGTCGCCGATCTCGATCGGATCGCGCGCGAGGCGAAGTCGTTGCCCCTCTTCTTCGAGATCGATCAGGAGGGCGGCCCGGTCATCCGCATCAGCAAGGGCGCCACGATCCTGCCGGGTCAGATGGCGCTCGCGGCGACCGCCGATCCGGAACGTAGCGTCCGCACCGCGGCAGCGATCACCGCGGCCGAGCTGCGCGCGCTCGGCGTGAACTGGAACTTCGCTCCGGTGGCGGACGTGAACGACGAACCGACGAATCCGATCATCGGTAACCGGTCGTTCTCGAGCGATCCCGCGCGTGTGTCCGCACTCGTGACCGCGGCGGTCCAGGCGTACGCGGCGGCGGGCTTTTTCTGCTGCGCGAAGCACTTCCCGGGACACGGTTCCACGACGACGGACTCGCACACCGGGCTGCCGAAGATCGACGTCGACCGCGCGACGCTCGACCGCGTCCAGCTTGCGCCGTTCCGCGCCGCGATCGCGGCCGGCGTCCCGGCGATCATGAGCGCGCACATCGTCGTCGCCGTGCTCGACGCGACCCCGGAACTGCCGGTGACGCTCTCGAAAGCGGTGATGACCGATCTCGTCCGCAACACGCTCGGCTTTCAGGGCCTGGTCGTCACCGACGATCTCGAGATGGGCGCGCTGAAAAGTGTTGGCGAGGGTACGGCGGGATTGCGTGCGTTCGAAGCGGGCGCGGACTATCTGCTCTTCCGTTTCGACGAGGCTGCGCAGATCGAGGGCCACCGCCTCATCGCGGACGCGGTCCGGTCGGCCCATGTGTCGAGCGCCCGACTCGACCAATCGGTCCGGCGGGTCGTGGATGCGAAGCGACGCTTCGGCATTCTCGACGGGCGGCGCGACCAGTCCGCGCCGGATCTCGCCGCGAACGCCAGGTCTGCGCTCGAGCTCGCCCGCGGCGCGACGACGCTGCTACGCAACCGCGGTGTGCTGCCACTCCGCGGGCGGATCCTCGCCGTCTCGCCGACGAACGCCGACATCAGTTTTTTCGAGGGACAGCCGACGCTCGGATCGGTGATCGTCGCGAGGCGCTCCGACGCGGTCTCGCAGTCACTGCCGCTGCGCCCGGGCGGTGACGACATCGATCGCGTGGTGACCATGTCGCGTTCGGCGGACGTTGTGGTCGTCGGGACGACGAACCTCTTCGCGTATCCCGAGCAGGTGGAGCTGGTGAAAGCAATCGCGAAGTCGAAGCCCGTCGCGGTCGTCGCGCTCCGCGGCCCCTACGACATCCTGAGCGTCCCGGAGATCCCCGCGTACCTCTGCGCGTACGACTCGCGAGAGCCGAGCCTCACCGCGGCGGCAGAGGTCCTCCTCGGCGAGCGCAAGCCCTCGGGATCCTTGCCGGCGGTCATACCCGGCGTCTTCACCATCGGCGCCGGCATGCGCGACTTCGCGTGACCGATCTCGTCGCACGCGCGAAACCGGTGGTCGACGCGGCCATCGGCGAGCTCTGCACGGCGGCGGTCGTACGCGTCGAGCGCCGCGGTTCGACCGACACGTACGCGGCAGGCGCGCTCTGTCCCGATCCGAGCGCCGGACCGGATGCACCGTGCACGACAGACTCCCTGTTCGACCTCGCGTCGCTCACGAAGCTCGCGACCACCGCTCTGGTGCTGTCGTTCGTTCGCGAGCGACAGATCGAGCTGGACATGCCCTTTCGCGAGCTCGTCCCGGATTTCCGCGGCGGCAACAAGGACCGGGTGACGCTCCGGCAGGTCCTCAGTCATACGGCCGGCCTCGCCTGGTGGAAGCCACTCTGGAAGGAAGCGTCCTCGCCCGAAGAGCTCGTGTGGCTCGCGGCCAAGGAGCCGCTCGCGCAGGATGTCGGAGAGTTCCGCTACAGCGACCTCGGCTACATCATGCTGACGGCGGGACTCGCCGGCGTCGGCGGCGCTCTTTTCAAGATCGCGATGCGCCAGCGGGTGCTCGATGTCGTCGAAGCGCGAACCTGCGAGTACGGCCCGCGCCCGCCGGAGGTGTGCGCGGCCACCGAAGAGGACACGGAGTGGCGCCGCAAGCGCCTCCGGGGAGAGGTCCACGACGAGAACGCGTACGCGATGGGGGGCGTGTCGGGACACGCGGGCCTGTTCGGGACGGCCGCGGACGTGGCGGCGCTCATACGCGTGTATCGGGACGGCGCGGTGATCGGGAATGAGCTGCGCGACCTCGCCCGCACCGAGCAGTACCGCGGCAGCAACGTGAGGCGTGGGCTCGGACTCGTCCTGCGGCCGCCGGAGGATCTGCCCTTCTTCAGCGTCGACGCCTTCGGCCACACCGGATTCACCGGCACGAGCGTGTGGGTCGATCCCGCCAAGGACCTGACGATCGTCCTCCTCACGAACCGCGTGTATTTCGGTCGGGCGAACGACGAAGAGCTGTACCGATTCCGCGTGGCCGTGTACGAGGCCCTGGCCAGACCCTGAAGCGCGACAATTCGATGATGATCGCGGTCGGGATGATGTCCGGCACGTCCGTGGATGGGATCGACATCGCTGCCATCGAGATCGACGGTGACGACGTAAAGGTGCTGTCGACGGCGCATCGCGACTACGACGAAGCACTTCGGAATCGCATTCTTCAAGCCGCCTCCGGCGAGGCGCTGAGCGCCGCGGATCTCGCGGCCCTGCACGTCGCGATCGGCGACGCGTACGCGGAGGCCGCGGAGAAGTTCGTCCCGACGCTCCCTGCGTTCCCGCAGGTCGTCGCGATGCACGGTCAAACCGTCGCGCACCTGCCAAAGCGCGCGACGCTGCAGCTTGGCGACGCGTCGCGGGTCGCGCTGCGGACGGGCGTCGCGACGATCGCTGACTTCCGGAGCGCGAACATCGCGGCCGGCGGGGAGGGCGCGCCGCTCGTGCCGTTCGCCGATTTCGTCCTCTTCGGGAAGCGCGCGCCCGTCGCCCTTCTGAACCTCGGCGGTATCGCGAACCTCACGCTGATCCCGCGCGCCGAGGCTGACAGCGTGACCGCCTTCGACACCGGACCCGCGAACATGCTCAGCGACCTGATCGCACAGCGGGACGGCAAACGCTTCGACGAGGCGGGCGGCGGTGCGGCACGCGGCCGCGTCGACGAGCGCGCCCTCGGCTGGGCGTTCTCGAACGAATACTTCGCGAAGCGGGCGCCCAAGAGCACGGGGCGTGAGGACTTCGGACAACCGTTCGCGGAAGAGCTCGCACGGCGTGTCACGCGGAACGGCGGCACCCGCGACGACGCGCTCGCGACCGCGATCGCCCTCACGGCGCGTACGGTCGCTGACGCGCTCAGGCGCGAGACGCCGGGCGGCGTGAAGTGGAGTGAGCTGATCGTCGCGGGCGGCGGCGCGAACAATCCGACGCTTCTGAAAGCGCTGCGCGCGGCTGTCGCTCCGCTCACGGTACGCACCAGCGACGAGCTCGGCATCCCGGTCACCTCGCGCGAGGCCGTCGCGTTCGCGATCCTCGGCGCGTATCGCATGCAGGGAAAGCCGAACATCCTGCCCGGGGCGACCGGCGCGTCGCGTTCCGTCTCGGGCGGAGCGATCCACCAGCCCTGATGTCAGCCCTCGTCGTTGGTATCGACGCGGGCGGGTCGAAGACGCGCGCGTTCGCCGTGGATCGCGATGGTGCGGTGATCGGCCGCGGCGCGGGCGGCGGCGCGAACCTTCTCTCCTCCCCCGACCCAGCCGGCTCCATAGCGGCGGCGCTGGCCGAATCGCTCGGCGCCGCCAAACCGGAGGCCGTCGTCCTCTCGTGCTCCGGGGGCGATCGCCCCGCCGATCGCGAGAAAGGACGCGCCATCCTGATGCAGCTCGTCGGTCCCGCGGTGCGCATCGAAGTGACGCACGACGCGATCGCCGCGCTCTATGCGGGGAACCCCGCCGGTTGCGGCGTCGTCCTCATCTCGGGGACCGGCTCGATCGCGTTCGGCCGCAACGGCGAAGGAGAGGAGCGGCGCGCCGGCGGCTGGGGATATCTCATCGGCGACGAAGGCTCCGCCGTGTGGCTCGGGCTCGAGGGTCTGCGCGCCGCCGCGCACCACGCCGACGGCCGAGGCGCCGGGACGACCATCACCGCACATGTGCTGCGCGAGCTTGGCGTGGGCTCGTTCATGGAGGTGATCCCGCAGCTGTACGGGCGCCCCCACCCTGCGCCGGCGATCCTCGCAGCGGTGCGCGCCGTCGGCCGCGCCGCCGCCGAGGCCGACGCGATCGCGGTGTCGATCGTCCAGCGCGGCGCGCATTCGCTCGCGCGAGCTGCATCGGTCGTCGCCGCCGACCTGCGGCTGGAAGATGGCCCGGTCTATCTCGCGGGCGGTGCGTTCGAGTCGCTCCCGTCCCTCGAGCGCGCTGTGCGCGGCGAGCTTCTCTCGATCCTTCCGCGCGCCACCGTTGAGCCGGTGAGCGAGGAGCCCGCCATGGGCGCGGCGCGACTCGCGATGCGCCTGGCGTGGGGCGCGTGATGGAGCGCCCGACCGAATCGAGGAATCCCAAAGCAGGGAAGCTCAGCGCAATGTCGACGCGTCAGATCCTCGAGCTCATCAACGATGAGGACGCCGGGGTGCCGGCGGCGGTGCGTCGCGCGATCCCGTCGATCGAGCGCGCGGTCGAGCTCATCGTCGCCTCGCTCTTAAAGGGCGGACGGCTTCGCTACATCGGAGCCGGAACGAGCGGCCGGCTGGGCGTCCTGGATGCGAGCGAGATGCCGCCGACGTTCGGTGTCGAGCCGGAGCTCGTGACGGGCATCATCGCGGGCGGCGACCACGCTCTTCGCATGTCGATCGAGGGCGCCGAGGACCAGCCTCTCGGTCTGCGGGATCTCGCCGGGCACGTGAAGGACGGCGACGTTGTGGTCGGCATCTCCGCGAGCGGCCGAGCCCCCTACGTCGTCGACGCGATCGAAGGAGCAAAGACGGACCTCGGCGCGGCGACGATCGCGATCACCTGCAATCCCGACTCGCCGCTCGCGCGGGCGGCCGACGTTGCGATCGTGATCGAGGTCGGACCCGAGGTCATCGCCGGTTCGAGCCGGATGAAAGCGGGGACCGCAACAAAGCTCGTGCTCAACATGTTGTCGACGACGTCGATGGTGAAGCTCGGGCGAACCCGCGACGACCTGATGGTCGATCTGCGTCCGACCAACGAGAAGCTGCGTCAGCGCGCGATCCAGATGGTCGAGCGCGAGGCTCAGGTGACGGCGGAAGAGGCCGAGCGCCGACT
The DNA here is from genome assembly GCA_038040265.1 of Chloroflexota bacterium. Classification (GTDB taxonomy): domain Bacteria; phylum Chloroflexota; class Limnocylindria; order P2-11E; family P2-11E; genus 3-1-20CM-2-70-9. Next base: position 117,683 of record JBBPIP010000005.1, read on the forward strand.
GAAAGCGTGGGGATGGCACGTGCGCGCCGCGATCGAGGATCGTTGGCCCGCCTCCTGATCGTCAACGCGGACGACTTCGGTCGCTCCGCGGGCGTCGACGACGGCATCGTGCGGGCGCACCGCGAGGGCATCGTCACGAGCACGACGTTCATGACCAACGCGCCGAGCACGGCTCACGCGGCATCGCTCGCGCGCGCGACGCCGAGCCTCGATGTGGGAGTCCATCTCGTGTTGACGTACGGAAGGCCGCTGTCGGACCCCGCGCGTCTTCAGTCGCTCGTGCGCGAGGACGGTTCCTTCTGGCGTCCAGCGGAGCTTCTCGCGCGCCCGATCGATCGCACCGAAGCGCTTACTGAGTACCGGGCGCAATACGTGCGCGCCCGCGAGCTCGCGGGGCGCGAGCCGACACACGTCGACACACACCACTGGGTCCACGACCACCCCGCGCTCTCGTGGGCGGTGTGTGAGCTGGCGCGCGAGACCGGCGCCGCAGCGCGCGCGCACACGCCCGCGCAGCGGGACGAGTACCGTGCAAAGGGAGTGCGCACGCCGGATCACTTCACGCGCGAGTTTCAGCATCCGGGACACATAGAGGTCGCGGAACTGCTCGCGCTTATTTCGCGGGTCGAGGAGGGCGTGACCGAGCTCATGTGTCATCCGGGCGAGCCCGATCCCGACCTCGTGGCGACGTCCGCGTACGCGCGCGAGCGTCCGGTCGAGCTCGCAACGCTCACCGACGCCAGAGTTCGCGACGCGCTGGAACGAGAGCGCATCTCGCTCACGACGTTCGCCGAGCTGTGAACTCCCGCGAGCGCGTCACCGCGGCTGTCGGCGGGCACGCCGTCGATCGCGCCCCGTTCGCGGTGTGGCGTCATTTCTATCCCGACGAGAACGAAGGCGCGGCAAAGCTGGCGGAGACAACGATCGCCTTCACCAAGCGGCATCAACTCGATCTGATCAAGTACAACCCGCGCGCTCACTTCCACGCGGAGCCGTGGGGAACGCGGTATCGCTACGGGAAAGACGGTCATCCGGTCCTCGAGCGGTACGCCGTCCGCAAGCCCGAGGACTGGGCGCGCATCAAGCGCAAATCGATTCGCGAGCCCTCGTTCCAGGAGCTCCTCTACGGGATGCGCCTGGTGAGCGAGATGCTGCCGGACACGCCGCTCCTCGCGACGATCTTCACGCCGCTCGGTGTTCTCGAGCGCCTCGCCGGAAAAGAGCGGCTGCTCGAGGACCTGCACGCGCGCACCGATGACGTCCTCGCCGCTCTCGATGCGGTGACCGAGACATTCGCCGAGCTCGCCGAGGCGTGCTGCGAGTACGCGGATGGGATCTTCCTTGCGACGACGGCGTGGGCACGTCGCGACACGCTCGACGATGGTGAGTACCGCCGTTTCGGAGCGGCCTATGACGTGCGCGTGCTGGCCGGCGCTGGAGGCGCGGCGCTCAACGTGCTCCACGTCTGCGGTCCAGACGCCCGCGTGGTCGAGCTCGCGCGCTATCCGGTGGCTGCCGTCTCGTGGAATCCGCGGCTTCCCGGAAATCCGAATCTCGCGGCGTTCCTCGCGGCGGTGCCGTCGCGCGGCGCGATCGGCGGATTCTCGGACGAGGCCTTCACCGCGGCGACGACAGCGATCGCCAAGCGCGAGGCTCGCGAGGGACTTGCACAGACGGGAGGTCGCCGGTGGATCGCCGCCGGCGGATGCACGATCCCAGTCGAGTCTCGCCCAGAAGACATCGACGCGGCCAGAGACGCGCTGGTTGGATAAAGCACTCTGGGTGGTCCGCGACAAGATCACGAGCAAGAACGCGATCGATGACCTGATGGCCGACGCCACGACGAGAGGGATCCACGACGTCGTCGTTCAGGTCCGCGGCCGAGGCAACGCGTACTACGCCTCCTCGCTGGAGCCGCGCGCCGAAGGGTTGGCTGACAGGTTCGACCCGCTCGAGCACCTGGTGCGCGCCGGCGCCGCCGTGGGCGTGCGTGTGCATGCCTGGGGCAACGTCTTCTTCGTCTGGTCGAGCCCGGAGGGCGCGCTCCCGAAGTCCCCGAAACACCTTGTAAATCGGCATGCGGAGTGGCTCTTACGGCCGGGCGGCGTGAAGTACCTCGACCCGGTCGGAGGCAGCGATTGGGAGGGCGTGTACACCGATCCGAAGAACGCGGAGGCGCGAGAGCACACGCTCGCGGTCTTCACCGAGATCGTCTCGCGCTACCGCGTCGAAGGCTTTCACTACGACTACGTCCGTTATCCGCAGGTCACGTACGCGGATTCTCCGGACGACCACGCAGCCGTGACGAAGCTCGTCTCGGAGGGCGCGAAGCGCCTTCGGGCGGCGCGGCCCGGGATCGTGATCTCCGCCGCAGTGTTCCCGGATCCAGACGTCGCCCGCGATCGCGTCCTTCAGCGATGGCCCGACTGGGCCAAGGCTGGTCTCATCGATTTGCTCTGCCCGATGGCATACCGACGTGACATCGACGACGTCGCGCGTCTTCTGAAGAAGGCGCGCGCGGCCGCGCCGAAGACGCGCATGTGGGGCGGGCTCATGGCATACGCCGGAGAGCGCGCGCTGTTGCGCGATCAAGTGCGCGCCGCGGAACAAGCGGGATGCGAGGGCGCAATCCTTTTCGCGTACGACCCTGCGCAGCGCGATCTACTCGACGTTTTCTCGGCGACGTGAAACTGCTCGACGTCGTTGTACGCGTGGACTTTCAGAATGCGCCGTTTTGCCGCCGTTTCGCCCGCGATGAAATGCCGTTCTAGGATGTGCGCTCCATGCCCGAACAGCCGACACCAACCCCGGTAGCACCGCCCCCCGAAGAGACTCAGCGCGCCGATCCGCTCGCGTCGGCGGTTGCCGAAGCCGTGGCCAAGCTGCGGCGCTCGGCCGGTCTCTCCGAGCGTGCGGCGGCGCGACGGCTGGGCACGTCACAGACGCAACTGCGCCGGATGGAAGACCCGCGGTACCTGCCGTCGCTCCGTTCTCTCGCCCGTGTGGCCGCCGCGTACGGCTATCGCTTGACCGTCGAGTTCCAGCCGCAGGACGCCCCCAAGCAAAAGCCGCCGGCCAAGCCGCCGAAGCGGGCGACGGTCACAAAGTCCGCGTCACCTTCGCGAGGCCGGCGGGCCGCTCCGGGTCGCGCCCGTGGCGGCGTGCGAGGGCGACGGCGAGCTGCTGCCCCGCGACGACGAAGCTGATCGGGACGAGCGTCTCCGAAAGCGGAGCCTTCAACAGAACCGCGTCCCGAGCCTTCTCCGCGACCCGCTCGTCATTCGTGATCGCGTAGACCCGAGCGCCGCGTTCGGCGAGGGACGTGGCCAGCGAGCGCGACTCGGTCTCCGTCGCCCCCCGCGAGGCGAGGAGGAGCACGGGCGTGCCAGGCCGGAGCAGCGTCCGCGGGCCGTGGGCGAAATCGGCGCTCGAGTACGGCTCGGCCCAGACCCGGGCGAGCTCCTTGATCTTGAGCGCGGTCTCGAGCGCGGCGGGGTACAGGTAGCCGCGACCGAGAACGATCACGGTGGGCGCGCGGCCGATCGCGCGCGCGAGGCGCTCCGCGTCGCGCTCGGCGTCCACGGCCTCCTCGACCGCCTCCGCCAGGCCCGCGAGAGATAGGGCGCTGCGGCCGCGGGCCTCCGCGGTCGTCGCGGCAAGGAGCGCAAGGCCAAGGCATGTCGCGGTGAAGGTCTTCGTAGCCGCGATCTCGCGCTCGGGGCCGGCGCGGAGCGCGAAGACATGCTCGGCCGCGCGACCGAGCTTCGAGCGGGGCTTATTCGTGAACGCGATGGTCACGGCGCCGGCGCGCCGACCCTCGGCGACCACGGCGGCGACATCCGGCGACGCGCCCGACTGCGAGATGCCGATGACGGCTCCGTGCGCGTACGAGGGCGGCGCCTGGTAGCGGGTCACCAGCGACGGCGCCGCGAGCGCCGTTACAACTCCGGCCACGCTCTCGAAGAGGTACTTCCCGTAGGTCGCGGCGTTGTCGGATGAACCCCGCGCGACCAGCGTGATGTGCTCGACCCGCGCGAGCGCCCGGCCGAGGGTGCGGGCTTCGGGCCAGCCCTCGTCCAGAAGCCGTCGAACGACGCGCGGCTGTTCGCCGATCTCGGTGCGGAGTGACATCGCGTGCCGATGATGCCCGAGTACTAGTGGGTCAGGACCATGGTCCTGTCGACGGCAGCGACCAAGACAGCGAGCCTCCGCGTGCAGGGATGAGCGTTTTGGGCAGTATCCCCCCGGCCCGGCGACGTTGGCGTCGCACGCTGCGCGCTGGCCTCTTCTGGACGGCGCTCGGACTCGGGACGGCGACCATCTCGTATGCCCTCAGCGTCGACATGGCCGCCCGCTCACTCGGTTTCGACCGCCGGCTCGCTGAGCTCTTCTTTGCGCTCATCCCGATCCCGCCGCTCGCGCTCGGAGTGCACGGGCTGGCCCTGGCGCTTCGCCTGCGCACGGCCTCTGCGCTCGCCGATCGCACGGCGGCTTACCTTGCCGATCACCTGCCGGAGGGCTACGTCGTGGTCCCCCACTACGGGCCGCGCGACGGGGCGGACGAAGAGGTGCCGATGATCGTGATCGGGCCTCCTGGCGTGGTCGTCATCGAGCCGCGCGACGAGGCCGGTGAGGTCCTGTGCTACGACGACGACTGGTACCGCAAGCAGAAGTACGGCGTCGGCCGGCGGTTCCACGGCCAGTCGCCATCGCAGCGCGCGCGCTGGAACGCGGCACGCGTGCGCGGCGACATCTCTGTCGACCCCGCGCGCACTCCGGTCGATGCGCTCGTCGTCTTCACGAGCGCGCATGTTGCGGACGGCTCGAGCTCGTGCGTACCGGTCCTCGAGGGGCTCCCGGCGATAGTCGATCGGCTCGTCGGCAAGTCTGGGGACCACGTCCGCGTCGCCAGCTAGCTCCGACACCAGACCCACTCGATAAACAAACCGATCTTTCACAAGTGCGCGAGGTCTCGCCCATAGCATTCGCCCGATGACGGCCCGCATCGTGGTGGTCGAGGACGATCCCTCAGTGGCGGAGCTGGTGACTCTCTATCTCCGGAACGCCGAGTTCATCGTGGCGCACGCTCGGACCGCGGCGGAGGCGCGCGCGAAGTTCGACGAGGAAAAGCCCGCGCTCGTCATCCTCGATCTCGGTCTCCCCGACGCGAACGGCCTGGACCTCCTGCGCGAGATCCGGAAGCACGCGGACACGCCGGTGCTCGCGCTCACGGCCCGCGCGGAGGACGTGCAGAAGATCGAGGCGCTCGAATCCGGGATGGACGACTACATGACGAAGCCGTTCAACCCGAAGGAGCTCGTCGCACGAGTCCGCGCGATCCTGCGGCGGACCACGGGGATGCCCGGCGGCGGGCGGACCCTGGTCGTGGGCAACGTGCGCATCGATCCGGCGCGCCACGAGGTTCACGTCAGCGAACGGCCGGTATCCCTACGAGCCAAGGAGTTCGAGCTACTCGAGGCGTTCTGTCGGCAGCCAGGAATCGTGCTCACGCGTGACCGGCTGCTCGAGGACGTGTGGGGGTTCGCGTATCCCGGCGAGACGCGGACCGTCGACGTCCATGTGAAGCAGCTCCGCGACAAGCTCGCGGGCGCGGACGCGAAGATCGAAACGGTCTGGGGCGTGGGATACAAGCTGGTGGCTCCGTCCTAGCCATGCCTCGCAGCATCGCGACCCGACTCTTTCTCTCCTACCTCGCGGTGGTCGTCGTCGGCCTGGCCGCGGCCGCGATCACGATCTCGGGTCTGCTCCTGCGCTATGAGAACGACCAAACGCGCATCCATTTGCAGGAGCTCTCCGCGCCGTTCCTCACGGCGATACAGACGGGCATTCGTGCCGGGCAGCAGCCGCGCGAGATCGTCGACAGTCTCACCGAGCAGGCGCAAGCGGCCGATGCTCGGCTGATCGTCACGACACCGCAGCGACGCGTCGTCGTCGATAGCGACGGCAAGCTCATCAACGTCGTGCTTCCGCAGCCCGCGAACGCGAACTTCGGGGAATTCACCGAAGGCAGCGAGCAGTGGATCTACGTTCGGCAGCAGCTCGCCCGAGCGGTGACGGGCGCCGGCGGGCTTGGCTTCATCGTCGTGGCGCGCCCGCGGGCGGTCTTCACGGACACGCTCCGGTCGCTCCTGCCATCGCTTGCGATCAGCGGCATCGTCGCGCTCGGCTTTGCGCTCCTCGTTGCCGCGCTCCTGTCGCGGACGATCACGCGGCCGCTTCGCGAACTCGTTGGCGGCGTCCGTCGATTCGCCGGCGGCGATTACGGGACACGTGTCCCGCTCGCGGGACCGAGCGAGATCGCCGAGATGGGCTCTGCCTTCAATGAGATGGCGACCGAGATACAGCGCTCGCGCGGGAGCGAGCAGGCCTTCCTTGCCGATATCTCGCACGAGCTCCGAACACCGCTCACGTCGATCCAGGGATTCGCGCAGGCGATCGTCGACGGCGAGGCGCGCGGCGACGCTGTCTCGCACGTGGCCCAGATCATCCACCGCGAGGCGCGCCGGCTCGTGCGGATGGTCGAAGGATTGCTCCAGGTCGCACGGCTCGAGTCCGGCGCGCAGGCGATGGGCCGCGAGAACGTCGCGCCCTCGGCCGTGCTCACGAGCGCGATCGCAGCCCTCGAGGTCCAGGCGAAGGATGCCGGCGTGAGCTTCGACGTCGTCGGTGCGGACGCGTTGCCTTCCGTCCGCGGCGATCCCGACAAGCTCGCGCAGCTCTTTCTCAATCTGCTCGACAACGCCGTGAAGCACTCGCCTCGCGGCACGACGGTGCGAGTCCGCGGCAACCGCGACGACGGCGCCGTGGTGATCCGAGTGCGTGACGCGGGCTCGGGGCTGCCGGAAGGTGCCCAGGCGCGGCTCTTCCAGCGTTTCTATCGGGGCGAGAACGCGGAGCGCGACGGCGCCGGCCTCGGCTTGGCGATCGCACAGGCGATCGCCCAAGCGCACGGTGGAACGATTCGCGCTTCGAACGTCGAAGGCGGCGGCGCCGAGTTCGCCGTCCGGCTCCCCCTCGCGGTTTTGAATTCCTAGACTCGATCCGATGGCTCTTGGCGGGACGATCCGCGGAAAGACGACAACCCTGAGGCTGCCGGCCGAAGCGGACCTCGACGCATACAACCGGTGGATGGCCGACATGCGTGTTCGTCGGTCACACACCGTCTGGCACGAGCCGGCGATGCCGGCAACGTGGAAAGAGCGCTTCAAAGAGATCGCGAAGGAAAAGATGGACGTGCTCTGGTCGATCGACGCCGCGGGTCATCTCGTCGGCCTCGCTGCAGGCAGCTTCTGGTCGGTGACCGAGTCGGGGTTCACCCTTCGGCAATTCGTGCTCGATCCTGAAGGGTGGCGCAAGGGTCACGGCTTCGACGCTGCCCTCGCGCTGCACCGCTATCTCTTCGACTACCTCGACCTCAAGCGGTGCGGAGTGGAGGTTCGCGCCGAAAACGTGGCCGGCCTTCGGATCGCCGATCGTCTGGGGTACGTCGAGTACGCCCGCGGGCACGAGGTCTATTACCGCGACGGTGCGTACGTCGATGAGGTGCAGCTCTTCATGACCAAGGAAACGTGGCACGAGCGCTGGGGCGCGACCGAACGCGAGTACGCGCCTCTCGCCGCTGACGCGACGCGCTGATGTTCGGGCCGCGCCTTGAGGGTCGGGACAGCGTTTCCCTCGTCCCGTCGACCCTCGAGCACTTCAAGTTGCACGGACCGTGGGGCATGCAGCCGGAAGTCGGCCGTTTTTGGGGACCTCGCTTCGGCGAAGTGACCGACGAGAATGCGATCAAGCGTTTCAAGGAGTTCGGCGATAGCCAGACATCGGTCAACTGGACGATCGCGTACCTCGATGAGCCCGTGGGCTTCACCGGCATCTTCGACATCGACTGGGTGCGCCGCGACGCGGAGAGCGGAATCTTCATCGGCCGCCACGATCTCTTCGGTCGCGGCATCGCGAGCGAGGCGGTGCGTCTTCGCACCGCTTACGCGTGGAGCGAACTTCGAATGCATCGCGTCCACAACTGGATCGCTCTCGCGAATCGCGGCTCGCGTCGCGCAAATGAAAAGTCTGGTTACAAACAAATGGGCGTATATCGGAAGTCTTTCTTCCGATCGGGCGAGTGGTACGACGAATGGCTCGGCGAAGCGTTCGCAAAGACCTTCCCCGACCAGTAATGAACTGTTAGGCTTGAGTTGCCCCAAAGGGGCAGCGGCGGCGAGAGTTACTACGCGGGTCAAGTGAGGCACCTCCTCCCGGATCCTGGCGAGGCTCAAGGCGGCGCGAACAACAAAGGGAGGAAGCTTCAAATTGAGCTTCTCTGACAAAACCCTGACCTGCAAAGACTGCGGTCAGGAATTCACATGGACGGCTGGCGAGCAAGAGTTCTACTCCTCGCGCGGCCTGATGAACGAGCCGGGACGTTGTCCCACCTGCCGTGCGGCGCGTCGCGCCTCCGGCGGCATGGGCGGCGGCGCTGGCGCATACGGCGGAGGCCGTGGCATGGGTGGAGCGCGTGAGTTCTTCACAGCCACCTGCAGCAACTGCGGTGGTGAGGCACGCGTGCCGTTCCAGCCCCGCGGCGACAAGCCGGTCTACTGCAGCTCCTGCTTCGAGCAGGTGCGTCCGTCGGCTTCGCGCAGCCGGTACGCCTAACTAGCGCTCCGAACGCGATTGAACGAGGCCCCCGTCGAAAGACGGGGGCCTCTTTCTCTTAGAACCCCTCGGAGGCCACGCGGCGGATCGGGAGCCGGTACGTGATCCGGTGCTGCTTGCTGAAGTTCTTCATCCCCTCTTGCACCTTGCGCTCGTCCTCGTAATACCGCGACGCGAGCCGGCGGATATCCGCGTGCGCGGTCGTCTGGCCGTGCTCGATCGCCGCGCGGCCGTCGATACGGATCCAGCGATACCCGTCTTCGATGAGCACGCTCATGCGCGGATCGGCCGCGAGGTTGCGGTCCTTGATCCGTCCCTGCGCGCTGTTGACGACGATGTCGTCCCCATCGGGCAGGTACCACATGACCGCGAGATGCGGCGAGCCATCGGGGTTGTTCGTCCCCACCACGGCGAACCGCTTCTCCTCCAGGAACGTACGTTGCGCGGGCGTCAGCCCGGTGCGTACCACTACCGGAACATGTCGCGCGCGGCGGGGCGCACGTACTCCTGCGCGGTCTCGTCCGAATCTTCGAACGTCAGTCCGCGCACGATGGCGACGGGGCAGCGATCGAGCTTGCCCATAACGAGCTCGGCCGCGGCGGCGATCTCGTCAGCTACGGCGATCTCGGTGACCCGCAGCTCGTATCCCTCGGGGTCACGCTGGCCCACGTACCGCTTGAGCGCGGGCAGGCCGGCGATGCCGATCGCGATGTTCGTGTGGCCCTCGCGCCACGCGCGGCCGAACGTATCCGTGATCACGACGGCAACGCTCACCTTCGCGCGGTCGGCGATCTCGTCGCGAATGCGGGCGGCTGAGGCGTCCGGGTCGACGGGCAGAAGCACCACCGTGTCGGGCGCTCCGGCGTTCGATCGATCGACGCCCGCGTTGGCGCAGACGAAGCCGTGATGCGTCTCGCTGATCAGGACTCCGCGCTCCCAGCGAATGATCTGTTTCGTCTCGCGAAGCACGACCTCGAGCTGCCGCGCGTCCTTGCCCGATTCCTGGGCCATCGCGAGGGCACGCTCGCTCGGCACGACGTCGGCGAGCCGCACCAGACGGCCTTCGCTCTTCGAGACGACCTTCTGGGCCACCACGAGCACGTCTCCGTCGCTCAGCCGTTCGCCGTCGGAGGCGAGCGCGTCCTGGAGAAGGCCGACGAGATCGTCGTTCGGCCTGACCTCCGGCATCCCGTGGACAGGGATGATCGAGAGCGTCAAAGGCCGCGGACCTTTGCGCGCCGTAGTCTTCATGTAGGTAAGTGTTAACGCTGGGCTGGAAAGCGTCCGCGGAGCAGTTCGACCCCAAGCGTCTCCTCGACTACGCGGTGCTCGCGGAGGAGCTTGGCTACGACAGCATCGCGATCAGCGACCACTTTCATCCGTGGCGCGACACCGGCGGGCATGCTCCGTTCGCCTTCGCGTGGCTCGGCGCGGCCGCAGCAAAGACGTCGCGGGCCCGTCTGGGCACGAGCGTCGTGACGCCTTCGTTCCGCTACCACCCGGCCATCGTGGCGCAGGCGATGGCGACCATCGCGCTGCTCGCGCCTGGTCGCGTGTTCCTCGGGGTCGGCAGCGGCGAGTCCATGAACGAAACGCCGCTCACCACCACGGACTGGCCGGAGCCGGGCGAGCGCCTTCGTCGCCTGCGCGAGGCCGTGAAGCTCATCAAGCAGCTCTGGTCCGAGGACTACGTGACCTTCGAGGGGAAGTACTTCCACACGAAAGAGGCGAAGCTCTTCGATAAGCCGCCTCATCCGATCCCCCTTCTCATCGCGGCCGGCGGGCCGCAGGCGGCGACCTTCGCCGGTCGCGAGGGCGACGGCATCATCGTCACCAGCGGCAAAGGCGCCGAGCTCTACAAGGACACGCTCATCCCCGCGATGGAGAAGGGCGCCAGCGAGGCGGGCAAGGATCCGGCGAAGCTCGAGCGCATGATCGAGATGAAGGTGAGCTACGAGCACGATCGTGCCCGCGCGATGGAGGACACGCAAGAGTGGGCCGCTCTCGCGCTTCCCGCGGAGGACAAGGCGGGCGTGGAGGATCCGCGGGAGATGGAGCGGCGCGCGAAAGCCGCGGCCGACAAGGCGCACACGCGATTCATTGTGTCGACCGACCCCGAGGAGCACGTCGCGAAGATCAAGCCGTACCTCGAGTGGGGATTCACGCACCTCGTCTTCCACTTTCCGGGGCAGGATCAGGAGCGAGCGATGCGGCTGTACGCCAAGGAGGTGCTGCCACGGCTGCGGGGACAGGCGAGAAGCTGAGCGTGAGGTCGATCGAGCTCCTCACGCTTGAACGCGTCGCACACCTCGCGACCGCCGACCAATACGCGCGCCCTCACATCGTCCCGATCGTGTTCGTATATGAGGACGCGTTTGTTTTCACGGCGATCGATGCAAAACGGAAGTCGGTCGAGGACTGGCACGACCTCCGCCGCATCCGGAACGTCGAGACGAACGGACGCGCGAGCCTGCTCGTGGACGTATATGACGAGAACTGGTCCAAGATCGCGTGGGTGCGGATCGACGGCGTGGCTGACATCCTGACCAAGGGCGACGACCACCGCCATGCGCTGAAGCTTCTCGCCGCCAAGTACAAGCAATACGAGGGCATGCCGCTCGGCGACGCGCCGGTCATTCGCGTTCGCGCGGAGCACATTTCGCAGTGGCAGAGCTGACCTAGGATTTCGCGTCTCATGGACTTTGGCTTCACGCTCAAACCGGACCACTCGCTCGAGCGAGTCGCGTCGCTCACGCGCCTGGCCGAGTCCGCCGGCTTCAAATACGGCTGGCTCTTCGACAGCCACGTGCTCTGGAAGGAGCCGTACGTGCTGCTCACGCTCATGGCGCAGAACAGCACGCGAATGCGGCTCGGGACTTGCGTGACGAACCCCGCCACGCGCGAACCAACGGTCACGGCGAGCGTCCTCGCGGTGCTCCAGGAGCTCTCCGGCGGACGCATGGACCTCGGCATCGGACGCGGCGACTCGGCGCGGCGCGTCCTCGGCAAGAAGCCGACGGACCTCGCGATGCTCGAGGAGGCGACGCAGGTCATCCGCGATCTCTGCGAAGGACGTGACGTCACCTACGAAGGGACGACGCTGCGTTTCGATTGGACGGGGAAGCAGCGTCTACCGGTGTGGATCGCCGGGTACGGGCCAAAGGCGCTCGAGCTGACCGGCCGCATTGCCGACGGCGCGATCATCCAGCTTGCCGATCCGAGTCTCGTCGGGTGGTGCGTTGGACTCCTCCGAGACGGCGCGCGCAAGGCGGGCCGCGACGCGAGCGGGGTCTCGGTCATGGTCGCCGCTCCGGCGCACATCGGCCCGCGCGACAAGGTGCGTGATCGCGTCCGCTGGTTCCCTGCCCTCGTCTCAAACCACGTTGTCGATCTGGTCAGGCGCTACGGCGAGAAGGGACTGCCCGCCGACCTGACCGCCTACGTGCGGAATCGCCCGGGGTACGACTATCAGCACCACGCCGAATCAGGGTCGTCGAACGCGGCGTTCGTCGACGACGAGTCCGTGGATCGCTTCTGCGTGACCGGTGAGGTCGAGGAGCACATCGAAAAGCTGCGGCAGCTCGCCGCGATCGGCGTCGGCCAGTTCAACATCTATCTCATGAGCGGCGAGGAGGAGCGGATCCTCGAGCTCTACGGCGAGCGCATCATCCCCGCGCTCTCCGGAGTTACCGCCGCGGCTTAGACCCGCGCGGCCTGCTAGCTCAGCTTCCCTGTAGCGGCGTAGCGGTCGGCGATCTCCAGGGCCTCGTCGATGGCACGGACGCCGATCGCGAGCTCCTCGTCCGTGACCGGGAGCGGTGGCGCGACAAAGAGCATGTTCCAACGGCAGAAGAGGTAGACGTCGCGCTGGAGCAGCGCCGCTTTGAGCGCGTTCGCGAGCGCGCTCGAGGGACCGTTCCAACGCTCGAGCATCTCCTTGGACTTGCGGTCCTTCACGAGCTCCATCCCGGCGAAGAGTCCACGTCCGCGGACGTCGCCGACCGACGGATGCCGCTCCGCGACTTTGCGGAGCTCCGCGAGGAGCTTCTCCCCCATCCGCGCGGAGCGATCGATGAGGCCGTCTTCGCGGTAGGCCTCGATCGACGCGACGCCGGCTGCGCACGCGAGCGGGTGTCCGCTGTACGTGGAACCGACCCACAGAACGTTGGCGTCGAAGTGGTGAGCGATCTTGTCGCTCACGATGGCGCCGCCCAGAGGCACGTACCCCGACGTGACGCCCTTCGCGAAGGTCATGACGTCGGGAACGACGCCTTCGTGATCGGCGCCGAACCACTTACCGGTCCGTCCGAAGCCGGTCATGACCTCGTCGAACATGAGAAGGATCCCGTACTTGTCGCAGAGCGCGCGCAGGCCCCGCAGATAGCCGTCGGGCGGCACGAGGACGCCGGACGTCCCCGGGATCGGCTCGACGAGGATCGCGGCGATGTACTCAGGGCCCTCGTACCAGATGACCTCTTCGACGTGGGCGAGTGCCTTCTGTACGTCGCCGCCGAACACCGAGCGGTACGGATCGGGGTTGAGGAAGTGCACGACGCCAGTGATCCCGGGCTCTGCGGCCCAGCGACGATTGTCGCCGCCAAGCGTCATCGATCCCTGCGACTGGCCGTGGAAGGACCGCCACTGCGTGAGGATCTTGTGCCGCTTGGTGAAGAGGCGAGCGATCTTGATCGCGTGCTCGTTCGCCTCGCTGCCGCCGGTCGTGAAGATCGTCTTCGACAGGTCCCCGGGCGTGACCTCCGCCAGAAGACGCGCGAGCGTGGCGCGGCTTTCCTCGCCGAACGACGGGGTCACGTAGCAGACGCGCTCGGCCTGCTCCTTGATCGCGCGAACGACCTTCGGATGCCCGTGGCCGAGGTTGACGTTGATCAGTCCCGACGAAAAGTCGAGGATCCGGCGCTCGCCCGCGTGGAGCCAGGAGCCCTCCGCGCGGGTGATGACGACCTGTTTGATGCCGCCCTGCGCGGACCACGACACGAGGACGTGGTCGGCGGTGTCCTGGGCGACGGTGGAGGGTTCCGCGGGTCGTTTCGTGACGACGGCCATCGCCGCCGAGTCTAGACCGCGAAAAAGAACGACCGCCGGGATCGCCCCGGCGGTCGTCAATCGTGTTGCGTCTCGGCGCTAGTTCCCGCCTGGTGTCACCTGCACGGTGGCCTTCTTGTAGCTCGCGCCGTTGATGTCCGCGCCCGTCGCCTTCAGCGCGTCCGCCGCCTTCTTGGCGAGGTCGGTCCGGAACGCCGCATCGGCAGGCTTGCTCTTCAGCACCGCGTAGGTCGTCGAGATGTTCACGGTCTGGTCCCAGGACGCCTTGTCCAGCATGCCGATGCCATTGGGCGAGGGCCAGATGAGCGCGTTGATCTCGTTCAGCTGCCACGTCATGTGCCCCTTGCCGAGCGTCGTCCCGGCCTTCAGCACGATGTCGACGCACTGGCTCTGGTTGTCGCGGCAGAAGACCCAGCCCTTGAACGAGGCCTGGAGGAACTTCGCGGCGATGTCCTCGTTGCCCGACCTCGAGAGCCAGGACTGCCGCACGAAGATGTGGTCCTGGAGCATCGCCGTGCCGACCTGGTTGAAGTCGATGACGTTGAGCTCGGCCGGCGTGTAGAGCTGCCCGGTCTTCGGGTTCTTCTGCTCGAGCACCTGCGCGTACTCGTTGTAGATCATGGCCTGCGCAGCATCGACCTGGCCGTTCAAGAGAAGTGACATGTCGAACGGCTGACTCACGACGGTCACGTCGCTCGCCTTGGCCGGATCGATGCCGGCCTTGCGCATCGCGGCGAAGAGCTCGGGCTCGTTTCCGAAGCCCCAGGTTCCGACCTTCTTGCCCTTCCAGTCTTCGGGCTTGGTGATGTTCTTCTCCTTGAAGGAGACCTCGAGCGTTCCCGAACGCTGGAAGACCTGCGCGATGTTCACGAGGTCGGCACCGGCCTCACGTGACGCGAGCACCTTCGGCACCCACGCGATGCCGAACTCCGCGGCGTCCGATGCGACGACCTGCTGCGGGACGATGTCAGGCCCGCCGAGCTTGATCTCGACGTCCAGGCCGAGGTCCTTGAAATATCCCTTGTCCAGCGCCGCGTAGTACCCAGCAAACTGGGACTGCGCCACCCACTGGAGCTGCAGACGAACCTTAGTGAGCTGGCCACTGCCCCCGCCGGTCCCGGCGGTGCCGCCACCGCAGGCGACCGCGAGCATGACCCCGATGAGCGCGAACGAGAACAAACGCCCTGCGCTTCGCATAGCTACCTCCCTCACGCGTGACCGCGCGCGCTACGACGAGTCGGTGGTGCGGGCCGATGAATGCCACGGGATCGCGACGCGCTCGATCGCAAGGATGATAAGGAAGAACGCAATGCTCACGGCCGACGCAACCACGATCGCCGCCCAGGCGTTGGCGAATCGAAAGAACGCGGCCTCCGTGATGATGAACTGACCGAGCACCGACCGCGACCCGCCGAAGTACTCGGCGACGATCGCGCCGATCAGCGAGAGCGTCGCGCTCACCTTCAGCGCGGTGAAGATGTACGGGAGCGCGTTCGGCACGCGCACCTTCGCGAAGACCGCGAGCTCGCTCGCCGCGTACGAGCGCATGAGCTCAAGCGACGCCTGGTCGACGAGGGTCAGCCCGCGAAGCGTGTTGATCATGATCGGAAAGAACACGAGGACCGCGACGACCATCATCTTCGAGAGCGGATTTAGGATCCCGAACCAGTTGTTCATGATCGGCGCGAACGCGATGATCGGCACCGAGTTCGCGGCGATCGCGAACGGGAGCAACGCGCGGCTCGCCGTGGCCCAGCGCGCGATCGCGAACGCGACGACGAGCGCGGCCACACCGCCAATCACCAGGCCGCCGACCGCCTCCGTGAGGGTGTTGCGTCCGACGGTCATGAGCTCGTCGAAGTGCTCGACGAAGGCCGCCGCGATCGAGCTCGGTGGCGGCAACAGGAACTGCTGGATCCCGAGCGCCTTGACCGCGAGCTCCCACAGGCCGAGCACGCCGACGAACACGGCGACCGCGGGAAGGTAATGACCGAGCCGCTTCCTCAACTCGCGGCGACCTCCGCCGCACCCGGCTTCCCGATCTGGTGGCCACGCAGGCGCTCGCGGACGCGCGTGATGAATCCGAAGTAGCGCTCGTCCTCGCGCGTCAGGTCGTTGCGCGGCTGCGGCAGGTCGACCGGGATGACCTCGACGATCCGGCCCGGACGTGCCGACATCACGGCGACGTGGGTCGAGAGGAAGACGGCCTCGGGGATGCTGTGCGTTACGAAGACGATCGTCGTGCCGGTCTGCTTCCAGATACGGAGGAGCTCGAGGTTCAGCCGCTCGCGCGTCATCTCGTCGAGCGCGCCGAACGGCTCGTCCATCAACAGGATCGCCGGCTCGAACGAAAGCGCGCGCGCGATCGCGACGCGCTGCTGCATACCGCCCGAGAGCTGCCAGGGGTACCGCTTCTCGAAGCCGGTCAGCTCGACGAGCGCGAGCATGGCTCGGGCCCGATCGGCGCGCACGGTTCCGTCCTTCGAGCTGACCTCGAGTGGCAGCTCGACGTTTCCCTGCACCGTCCGCCAGTCGAAGAGCACGGGCGCCTGGAAGACCATCCCGTAATCGCGGTCGAGACGCGCGCGGTGCGCGGTCTTGCCGTTCACCTCGATCGTTCCCGCGCTCGGCTGGGTGAGGTCGCCAATGAGCCGAAGCAGCGTGGATTTGCCGCATCCGGAGGGCCCGATGAGCGACACGAACGCGCCCTTGGGGATCTCCAGGTCGATCTTCTCCAGCGCGGCGGTCTTTTCCGTGCCGGCGCCGAACACCTTGTCCACGCCGCGGACGCGCACGACGGAGTCGGTCATGCGTCCGCCGGAGCGGTGCGCCCGCGGAGCAGGACCACCTCGGCGACCCGGACCAGCGCGAAGAAGCCGATCCCGACGACCGCCGCCACGATGATCGCGGCCCAGAGCTTCGGCGGGCCCGAGACGTAGAACTGATTGAAGTTGAGGATCGCGCCGCCCAGCCCATCACGGATGCCCGACGGGAGCTCGCCGATGATCGCGCCGACGACGCTCGCGGTCGCGGCGACCTTGAACGAGGCGAAGAGATACGGCGCGGCCGCGGGCAGGCGCACTTTCAGAAGGACGTCGCGGGACGACGACGCGTACGAGCGCATGAGCTCGAGCGCGCGCGGGTCCGGCGAGCGAAGCCCTCGGAGGCCGGCGATCGTGACGGGAAAGAAGGTCAGGTAGGCCGAGATCACAGCGACGGCGAGCCATCCGCCTCTCAGCCAGATAACGACGACGGGTGCGATCGCGATGATCGGCACGGTCTGCGAGGCGATCACGTAGGGCACGAGCGCACGCTCGAGCAGCGGCGAGTGAACGAACACGATCGCGAGAGCGAGCCCGAGCACGGCGCCGAAGACGAACCCGCCGAACGCCTCCCGGAAAGTGAAGATGCCGGCGTTGATCAGAACGACCCCGAGCGGCGGACCGTTTCGCTGCGCAGGCTCGACGAAGGACGCGGCGATATCCCAGACGTGCGGCATGTTGAGATCGCTCGCGACGGTCCACTGGAAGGGTGGTGTCCAGGCCTCGCTTGGATCGCCGCCCAGTAGCTTGACGACCTCCCAGAGGAGAGCGAGCGCGCCGACGACCACAAGAAATGAGAGAACGCTGCGTGCCGCGCGGAACACCGCGAAAGTGTAGATACTGGAAAGCACATTCCATGCACCTAGACGTCAACCTCTGGCCGCAGAACACCACCTGGCAAACGCTGCGCGAGCACGCGTTGCTCGCCGACCGGCTCGCCTTCGACACGCTGTGGGTCTGGGATCACTTCTACTCGATCAGCGGTGATCTCCACCGGCCGAATCTCGAGGGCTGGCAGCTGCAAGCGGCCTACGCAGCGATCACCGAGAACGTTCGCATCGGCTGTCTGGTGACAGGCATCACCCATCGACACCCAGCCGTGCTCGCCAACATGGCCACGACGCTCGACAACATCTCGGGCGGACGCGCGATCCTCGGTATCGGCGCGGCGTGGAACGCCCTCGAGCACAACGCGTACGGGATCGATCTCGGGACTCCGGCCGAGCGCTCGAACCGGTTCGCCGAGGCCACGAAGATCATCCGTCAATTGGTAGACGGAAAGCGCGTCACCTTCTCAGGCAAGTACTACGAGCTCGTCAACGCCGAGGTCCTTGTCCGGCCGGTACAAAAGAGGCTGCCGATCTTGATCGGTGGCGGCGGAGAACAGCGCACCCTCCGCACCACTGCGCGATACGCCGATATGTGGCACTCCTTCGAAAGCCCCGACGTAATGGCTCACAAGATCGAGGTTCTGAGAAAGCACTGCGCCGACGTTGGCCGCGACCCGGCTGAGATCGAACCGATCGGGGGAAGCTGGATCGTCATCCGCGATGATCCCGCCAAGGCGAAGGCTCAACTGGACCGAGTCGCCAAGCACCACGGAATGTCAGCGCCGCCCACCGCGATCGTGGGCACACCAGATCAGGTCGCCGAGAAGATCGCCGAATACGCGCGCGTTGGCGTCAGGGGCTTCATCGTCCGGTTCGCTGAGCCGTTCGATGCCGAGTCCATGGAGCGGCTTGCCAAAGAGGTCCGGCCGCGTCTGGAAAAGATTCTCGCGGAGACGCCCGCCGCCGTTTCCCGCTAGGCTTTTCGCATTCCATGAAGATCGGCGTCGTGCGGGAGACCACGCCCGGCGAGCGGCGCGTCGCTCTCGTCCCGGAGACGGTCGGCCGCCTCGCAAAGAGCGGCAACGAGATCGTCGTCGAGCGCGGAGCCGGTGAGGCTTCGAGCTTTCCCGACCGCATGTACACCGATGCCGGCGCGACCATCGGTGACGCCTTTTCCTGTGAGCTCGTGCTCAAGGTCGCGAAGCCCTCGGATGACGAGCTCGCGCGCCTACGCGAGGGGGCTGTGCTCATCGCCTTCCTCCAGCCGCTCACGAACCACGCCCTGGTGCGCGAGCTCGCGCGCCGGCGGGTGACCGCGCTTTCGATGGACGCGATCCCGCGAATAACGCGCGCGCAGTCGATGGACGCGCTCTCGTCGCAGGCCACGGTCGCCGGCTACAAGGCCGTGCTTCTCGCGGCCGCCGCCCTTCCAAAGTTCTTCCCGATGCTGACCACGGCCGCCGGCACGATCCCCCCGGCGAAGGCGTTCGTCATCGGGGCGGGCGTCGCTGGTCTTCAGGCCATCGCAACAGCCCGGCGGCTTGGCGCGGTCGTGGAGGCCTTCGACACACGGCCCGTGGTGAAGGAGCAGGTGCAGTCGCTCGGGGCGAAGTTCCTCGAGGTCGACCTCGGCGAGACGGGCGAGGGCGCCGGCGGGTACGCGAAGGAGCTTTCCGAAGAGGCACACCGCAAGGAAGTGGAACTTCTCGCGAAGGCCGTCAAAGAGAACGACATCATCATCACGACGGCCGCGATCCCGGGACGGCCGGCGCCAAAGCTCATCACCGCGGACATGGTCCGCTCGATGAAGCCGGGCTCCGTGATCGTGGATCTCGCCGCCGAGACCGGGGGCAACACCGAGCTCACGCAGGCCGGCAAGGTCATCGACGTGGACGGAGTTCGCATCGACGGCACCACCAACATCCCGTCGACCATGCCCTACCACGCGAGCCAGATGTACTCGCGCAACATCCAGAGCCTGCTCGGGCTGATGATCACAAAGGAAGGCAAGCTCAATCTCGACATGAACGACGACGTCATCAAGGGCACCGTCATCACAAAGGACGGTGAGGTCGTGCACGAGCAGACGAAGAAGGTCCTCGAGCCCCAGAAGGTGCCCGCATGACCGGCGAAGCGATCGTCGCCGCGTACGTCTTCGTCCTCGCGATTTTCGTCGGCTTCGAGGTCGTCTCCAAGGTTCCGTCGACGCTGCACACGCCCCTGATGAGCGGCGCGAACGCGATCCACGGCATCGTGATCGTCGGCGCGATGCTCGTGGCGAGTGCGATTCCTGGCCCGATCGGCGCGGTCCTCGGTTTCCTCGCCGTCGTGCTCGGCACCGCGAACGTCGTCGGCGGCTTCGTCGTGACGGACCGCATGCTGGCGATGTTCAAGCAGCGACCGACCCGGAAGACCGAGTGACCGTGGAGACGCTCATCCCGATCGCGTATCTCATCGCCGCGGTCACGTTCATCCTCGGACTCAAAGGGCTTTCCTCGCCCACCACCGCGGTTCAGGGGAACCGCATCGCGGCAACCGGCATGCTCATCGCGGTCATCGCGACGTTCTTCGCCGCCGACGTGAAGGGCGGCGTCCCGCTCATCCTCGCGGGCATCGCCGTCGGCGGGATCGCCGGCTTCGCGGGTGCGCGGATGGTGAAGATGACCGCGATGCCCCAGATGGTGGCGCTCTTCAACGGCGCCGGCGGCGGGGCGGCGGCGCTCGTCGCGATCCTCGAGTTCGCGCGACACCGCGAAGCCGGTGCGCTCGAGGTCGGCGATTCCTTTGCGACGCTGCTGGCCCTGATCATCGGTGCGGTCTCGTTCTCGGGCAGCGCTGTCGCGTTCGGGAAGCTCCAGGGGCTGATCACGCCGAAGGCGTTCCGCTACGCCGGCCAGCAGCTCGTCACCGGCGGGATCGCGGCCGCGACAGCGTTGCTCTCGCTCGTGTTGCTCGGGGGTGCGGTCGCGGGCTCCTTCGCGATCGAGCCGATGATCTTGATCACGGGCATCACTCTCCTCGCGCTGGTATTCGGGGTCGCTCTGGTGATGCCGATCGGCGGCGCGGACATGCCCGTGGTGATCTCGCTCCTAAACGCCTATACCGGCGTCGCCGTCGCGATGGCCGGGTTCACGCTGAGCAACCAACTACTCATCGTCGCCGGCACTCTCGTCGGCGCGTCCGGAACGATCCTCACCCGTCTCATGTCGAAGGCCATGAACCGCTCGCTCGGGAACGTGCTGTTCGGCGCGTTCGGCGCGGCGACGACCGCGGGCGCCGAGGCGGCGACCGCCGGTAACGACGGTCGTTCGATCCGTTCGATCGGCGCAGAGGACGCCGCGATCCTCCTGTCGTACGCGCAGAACGTGATCGTGGTTCCGGGCTACGGGCTCGCGGTCGCGCAGGCGCAGCACAGCGTGCGCGAGCTCGCGGATCTGCTCGAGTCGAGAGGCATCAACGTGAAGTACGCGATCCACCCGGTGGCCGGCCGCATGCCTGGTCACATGAACGTGCTTCTCGCTGAGGCGAATATCCCGTACGACAAGCTCTTCGACATGGACCAGATCAATCCCGAATTCCAGCGCGCCGACGTCGCGCTCGTGATCGGCGCGAACGATGTGACCAATCCCGCCGCTCGCTCGAATCCCGGCTCACCGATCTACGGGATGCCGATCCTCGACGTCGACAAGGCGATGAACATCATCGTGATCAAGCGCTCGATGAAACCGGGTTTTGCGGGGATCGATAACGACCTGTATCTCGATCCGAAGACCGCAATGCTTTTTGGCGATGCGAAAGACGCTGTTGGCAAAGTGGTACAGGAGCTCAAGAAAGCCGCATAAACAGGCCTCGCGACGCTCCAACACCGATTACAACGATTCGCGGACCGGCCATTGTGTTCATCGGATACGGGAGGACAATGGACCTGTTCCCCCCGGTAATTCACTGCCGAGCTATCACGCCGGCGAGGTGTGCACCGGATCCCACGGGAAAGATTGATCACCCTCGAAACGAAATTGAAGGAGAACCCATGACTAACGAACAGAACAAGATCAACGCACGTCGCATCGTCGACGAGGGCTGGAACAAGCACAGCAGCAAGGTGCTCGACGAGCTCTTCTCAAACGACGCGATCCTCCACAACCCCCAGGACCCGACCTTGGCCAAGGGACCCCACGGCGCAAAGACGTCAGTCGACACGTACCTGACGGCGTTCCCGGACCTGAAGATCACGATCGAGAAGGAGATCGCTGACGGCGAGTACGTCGTGCAGCACCTCCGCGCCATCGGCACGAACAGCGGCCCGATGAACGGCATGCCGGCAACCGGCAAGAAGGCCAACACGACCGGCGCCATGACGACCAAGTTCGACAGCCACGGCAAGATCGTCGAGGTGTGGTCGTTCTTCGACAACCTCGGCCTCATGCAGCAGCTCGGCGTCGTTCCGACGCCCGAAGTCGCAACCTTCAAGCGCGAGCCCGTTCTCGCCGGCTCCCGCTAGATCTCACTCGCGACCTCACAACGAAGAGGCCCCCGATCACTCGGGGGCCTCTTTCTATGTCTACGTGCCTGAGGCTACCGCCGCCACGCCTCATGCAGGTTCGCGCACGAGTTCCTCACGCGCTTTGCCAGCCTCGCGCGGAAGAAGTGCGAGCGCAACGATCCCGAGGAGCACGTACGACCCGGACTGCATCGCGATCAGCAGCGGGATCGGGCTCACGATCCCTCCGAGCAAGCCGGCGACGAGCGTGCTTCCAAGCCGGAGGACCGCCATCGTCGTGAAGACCGCACCGAAGACGCGCCCGCGGTAGGCATCGTCGACGCTTGTCTGCAAAAGGGCGTTGAATCCGGCGCCGAAAGCGACGCTCGCGATCCCGACGAGGCCGATGAAGAACAGGCCGACGACGATCTCCGGCCGGATGAGTGGCGAGACGAAGAGGAGCGCGTCGAGTAGACCGAACAGGATGCTCGCCGTGCCGAGGACCTTCCGCGGCGACATCCCGCGCGTGATGCGGGCGATGAAGAGGCCCCCGAAGAGGCCCCCAACCGCTTGCGCGGTCATGAACCATCCGAGCTCGAGCGCCGTTCCGCCGATCACCTCGTTCACCCACACGACGAAGAGGACGCCGAAGGACCCCTCCCCCAACGCGCCGAGGGCCGCGAGCGCGAACAGCACACGGATCGTGCGCGACCGCGCGATGAGTGCGAGCCCGTCGATCCACTCGCGCCAGAAGGTTCGTAGGCGGCCGACCGCGGCGGCGGACGCTTCCGCGAGCGCGGCACGTTCCGGAGCGCCGGACGTTCGCACGAGCATGACGAGCGCGGCCGCGACCAAAAACGTCGCCGAGTCGAGTACAGCCACGGCACCGAGGCCGTAGAGCCCGGCGACGATTCCACCGATCGTCGGGCCCACGAGGCGTGCGGTGTTCGCAGCGAACGCACCGAGCGAATTCGCGGCGACGAGGTCGCCCTTGTCAACGAGCCGCGGCAGCAGCGCTACCTCCGCGGGACGCGCGAAACGGCCGAGCAGCGATTCCGTGAACGCGACGAAGTAGACGATCCAGATGAGCTCCGCGGACCGCACGAAGACGAGCGGGAGGATCGCGACCGCGAGCAGCAAGTTGGCGACGACCATCGTTCGCCGTCGGTCCCAACGGTCCACGAAGACGCCGGCGACGGAGCCGAGCACGATTTGCGGCAAGAGCGCCGCGACGAACATCGCGCTTGTCGCGAGCGTCGAACCGGTGAGCTGGTACACGAAGATCGGAAGGCCGACGAAGAGGACCCAGTCGCCAGTCGAGGAGATGAGGCTCGCCGTCCACACGAGCGCGAAGTCGCGTCGCCTCAGAAGCGAGAACACCTATGCGGGTTGCGGAGCCTGCTGACAGCTCGGGCAGTAGTAGCTCTTGCGGAACTCGTTCGGGTGGAAGCCAACGTCGATCGGTGTCCCGCACTCGTAGCAGGGCCGGCCCCTGCGCTCCTGGACGGACCGGAGCTGGCGGCGATCCAGCGTGAAACGCGAACGCCGGGGGCCACCCTCGCGGTTGCGCCGAAGGAGCTCGCGCGCGGCGAGGACCGCGCGGCGTAGCTCGGCGTCGTCAAAGTCCGCGACTTTCGTCCACGGCCACGTGCGGGTGATGAACAGTGTCTCGTTCTTGATCTCGTTCCCGATCCCCGAGAGCGTGCGCTGGTCAAGAAGGGCGGTGGAGATCTCGCGTTCCGGTTGGGCCTTGAGACGGCGCAGTCCTTCCTCAATGTCGAAGTCGTCAGCGATCACGTCGGGACCAAGCTCGAGGATGACCGGGTGCAGCGCGATCTCGCGCGCGGTCATGAGCTCGACCACCGGAGGCGTCTCACACGGCGCGACGTACTCGTCGGTGCGGATCACGACACGCGCCTTCGACGGTGCGAACCACCAGCGCTGACCCGGACGGTAGACGTGCCACTGCCCCTGCATGCGCATGTGCGTATGAAGGACGACGTCCTCACCGTCCGTGGTGAAGGTGATCATGAGGTGCTTGCCGTTCGACTCGACCGACTTCACGGTCCCGCCGACGATCTGCCTGCGCGCCGCGGACGGGGTCACCTTCGGAGCGACGAGATCAAAGCCTGTGACTACGCGCCCGGCGAGCGCGCGGCGGAGCACGGTCGCCGTGCGAAAGATGGTGTCGCCTTCGGGCATCCGGCGCTGTTAGGCGCGCGAGACGCGCCGGAGATAGCCGCGCGGCGTCCTCGCGAAGCCGGCCTCGCGGAACGCGTCCGCCAGCGGCGACTCGTCGACGGGAGCGCCGTCGACGGTCTGGATGAAGAGCGCCGTGCGCCGGTCGGGGCCGACCTCGGCGGCGAGAGCGGTCGCGAGCGCGTTGCGCGTCGGCTCGGCGTCCGCCTCGTCAGAAACGAACGTGAGGAGCTGCTCCTCGCCACGGCCGAGCCATCCAGCGAGCCGCCCGTCGACGAGGATCACGAGCGCTCCGGCCATGCGCATCGGCTTGCGGCCCTCGGGACGCTCGGGCCAGGAGAGCGCCGCGCCATACGGGTTGCCGGGATCGGTCGCCGCGAGAACGACGGCATACGGTTCTTCGGGCCGCTCCCGCGCGGCGCGCAGGCGGTCGACGGCGCCGGGTAGCGCGAACTGCGCGGCGCCTAGGCCGGCCACGAAGTAGCCGCGGCGGATCCGACCCGCGTCCTCCATCGCTTTCAGAACACCGTAGGCGGCGGTGAAGCCGCCCCCGATTCCCTCCGACCGCACGACCTCTCTCGTCAGGACGCCGTGGCGCTCCAGCAGTTGTCGGATCTGGGCGGTCGCGCGCTCGGTCGGCGTGATCGGCGCGTCGCCCGCGGCCTCGGTGAGCGACCAGCGTCCGGCGACGTCGTCACGCACGGTGAAGCGCTCGAGGCTGCGCAGGTGCGCCGCTCGGCCGGCGGAGGCGCTGCTGCGGCGCGCACGGCGAATCGGCGCGAGGAGCGCGCGCACGGCGTGGAAGCTGTCGTTGGTTACCTCGCCCGCCCAAACGAGATCCCAAAGCGCGTCGCCGAGCTCGGGAGCGAAGCCGCCGCGCGCCGCGGCGAGCAGCTGCGGGAAGAACGACGCGCCGCGTGCCTTCAGAACTTCGCGGAGCCGATCGTGGATCGGCCGGTCCGGCCGTGTCTCCTGCGTGGGTCGGAGAAGTGAGAAGTGCTCGGCGAGGAACAGGGCGATGCGTCCGTCCTTCGGACCAACGGCGCCTCCGCCCATCCACATGACCGCGCCCGACCCAAGGAGGGCATCGAGATCTCGCGCGTCGTACTTCGCAACGCGCGCCGGCAGGATGCGCGTCTCGAGATCGGACGCGGGCACGAATGCGCCTTCGAGCCTCGCGATCGCATCGAGAAGCGCGGTCTGTCCACGTTCGGGCGAGTCGATGCCGTGCCAGGCGATCGCGAACCGTCCCAACGCATCCTGCTCGACGGGCTCGACCTCTCGGCGGAGCCGCGCGAGCGACCGTCCGCGCAGCGTGCGCAGAACGCCGGTGTCCATCCACTCGGATCCCGTCTGGCCCGGACGGAACTGGCCCTCGACCACCGTCCCCGCATCGGCGAGCCGCCGAAGCGCCTCAACGACCGGCAACTCCGCTAGGCGGAACCGCCGCGCCGGATCGCCAGCGACGAATGGCCCGTGTGTGCGGGCGTAGCGCCGTAACAGCGAGACGAGCGGATCTGCGTCGTCGTTCGTGAGGAACGCGGCAGGAAGCCCGAGCGGCAGACCTACGCCCAGGGCGTCGCGGTATCGCCCGGCGTCCTCGGCCGCGATGAAGCGCCGCTCGCCCGCGATGCGGACGTCCAACACGCGTCGCTCGGTCACAAGCGACGAGATCCAGTCGTCGACCGCCGCGGGCTCGGCACTGCGTGCCCTGATCTCTTCGGCCGTGAGATCTCCGAGGCGAAGAAGTAGCTCGTGGAGGCCGTCGGCGTGTCGCGCGGCTCGCTCGCGGACCAGGTGCTGCAGGGAAAGCTCGAGGTCGGTGACGGCGTCCTGATCGAGGAGCTCGCGCAGCTCCACTTCGCCGAGGAGCGCGCGGAGCTGCGATGGATCGACCGTCAGGGCTTGCGCGCGCAGCTCGGCGAGAGGCGCGTCGCCCTCGTACATGAAGTTGGCGACGTAGTTGAAGAGAAGCGACGCGGCGAACGGCGACGGCGCCCGTGTATCCACGGTGACGACGCGAAGCCTGCGCGAACGGATGGACGCGAGGAGCTCGACGAGACCGGGCATGTCGAACACGTCCTGCAGGATCTCGCGGTACGTCTCGAGGACCATCGGGAATGCCTCGTAGCGGCTCGCGACCGCGAGGAGGTCGCTTGCGCGCTTGCGCTGCTGCCAGAGCGGGGCGCGCTGTCCGGGACGCCGCCGCGGGAGGAGCAACGCGCGGGCGGAGTTCTCGCGGAAGCGGGCCGCGAAGAGCGCGGTCGTCGGCGCGCCGAGATTCGCGGCGCGAGCGCCACCGCCGCCGACGGCGAGCGACGCTTGCACGAGTTCGCTGACGGTGTCGGGATCGGGCAGAAGCAGCTCGATCGGCGGCGGCTGATCCGTCCCGGGGAATCGAATGACGATGCCGTCGTTCGTCCAGAGGATGTCGGGCTCGTCGCCATTGCGCTCGCGGACGATCGCGCCGATCGCCATCGCCCACGGTGCGTGAACGCGCGCGCCGAAGTGGCTGAGGATGCAGACGCGCCAGTCGCCCATGTCGTCCAGGTAGCGCTCGACGACGATCGTGTGATCGTCGGGGACGGTGCCGGTCGCCGCCTCCTGATCGCGCAGGTACTGAAGGAGATTGCGCGCCGCGCCTTCGGCGAGCGCGTGCTTGGTGACGAGCTCCTTGGTGGCGTCTTCGGGCGAGAGCGAACGCATGCGGCGCGCGAGCGCGCCGATGGCGCGGCCGAACTCGAGGGGGCGGCCGACGTTTTCGCCGTGCCAGAACGGCATGCGGCCGGGGACGCCCGGCGCGGGCGAAACAAGGACGCGATCCTGCGTGATCTCCTCGACCCGCCAGCTCGATGCGCCGAGAAGGAAGACGTCGCCTTCCTTGGTCTCGAAGACCATCTCCTCGTCGAGCTCGCCGACGCGGCCCTTGCCCTTCTCGGCACCGGCGAGGAACACGCCGTAGAGCCCGCGGTCGGGGATGGTGCCGCCGTTCGAGATCGCGACGGTCTTCGCACCCTCGCGCGATCGCACGATGCCGGCGGTCCGATCCCACACGATGCGCGGACGAAGCTCAGCGAACTCGTCGGAGGGATAGCGGCCCGACAGCATGTCGAGCACGCCTTCGAAAGCGCTTCGCGGCAGCTCGGCGAACGGCGCGGCGCGGCGGATGACGCGCTCGAGGTCGTCGACGGCCCAGTCATCCATCGCGGCCATCGCGACGACCTGCTGCGCCACGATGTCGAGCGGATTTCGCGGGTAGTGCAGCGGCTCCACGGCGCCGGCGAACATGCCTTCAGTGATTGCAGCGCTCGCGAGGAGATCGCCGCGAAATTTGGGGATGATCACGCCGGTGCTCGGCTCGTCGATGCGGTGGCCGGCGCGCCCGATGCGCTGCATGCCGCTTGCGACCGACGGCGGCGACTCGACCTGGATCACGAGATCGATGGCGCCCATGTCGATCCCGAGCTCGAGCGAGCTGGTGGCGACGAGCGCCGGGAGACGACCCGACTTGAGGTCGTCCTCGATGCGGAGCCGCTGCTCCCGCGCTATCGAGCCGTGGTGCGCGAGTACGAGCTCCTCGCCGGCAAGCTCGTTGAGCGCGCCCGCGAGACGCTCGGCGAGACGGCGCGAGTTCACGAAGATGAGCGTCGAGCGGTGCGAGCGGATGAGCTCGAGGATCTGCGGGTGGATCGCCGGCCAGATCGACGAACGCTGGACCGCGGTGACCGGCCCGGTCGGGATCTCGGCGGGCTCGCCGAGCCGCGCCATGTCCTCGACCGGCACTTCGACCCTGAGCTCGAGCGCCTTCTTGTGCCCCGCGTCGAGCACGCGCACCGGTCGCGGCACGCCGTCGTCGAGACCACCGAGAAACCGCGCGATCTCGTCGAGCGGACGCTGCGTCGCCGAGAGCCCCACACGCCGCAGATTTGTCGCGCCACGGCCGCGAAGCTCCTCGAGCCGCTCGAGCGACAGCGCGAGGTGCGATCCACGCTTGGAGGGGACGACCGCGTGGATCTCGTCGACGATGACGCTCTCGACGGTCTTCAGGGCGTCTCGGGCGAGGCTCGTCAGGATCAGATAGAGCGACTCGGGCGTGGTGATGAGAATGTCAGCGGGCTCGCGCTGATAGCGCGCCCGGTCGCGCGACGGCGTGTCGCCGGTCCGGATCGCAACGGTGGGCTCGCGATATGGAATCCCGAGGCGCTGCGCCTGCCGCGTAATGCCGACAAGGGGCTCGCGCAGGTTGCGCTCGACGTCGACGGCGAGTGCCTTCAGCGGCGATACATAGAGCACCCTCGTGGCGGGCTTCTTCGGTGCGGGGGCGAACATGAGACGGTCGATCGCGGCGAGGAATGCCGCGAGCGTTTTTCCTGAACCGGTCGGCGCCAGGACGAGGACGCTCTCGCCAGCGGCGATCGCGGGCCAGGCGAGCTCTTGTGCGCGCGTCGGCGACTGAAAGGTCGCCTCGAACCACGCGCGTGTACCCGGATTGAAGCTCACGAGCGGATCACTCCCCACGACACAGAGGTTACCGTTCGCGGATGGAAATCGCGCTCGGTATCGATAGCCGTTTCACCTTGACCAAGGAGGATCAGCGCGCGCTCGCGCGCGAGGCGGCCGGCCTCGGCTACACGAGCGTTTGGACACCGATCGGAAATACGCGCGAACCGTTCGATATTTGCGCGACCCGGACCCAGTGGAGCGGGCTGCCGACCGGGATCGCGGTCGCGCCGCTCTCGGCTTGGTCGATGGACGACCTCGTCTCTGCATCAAAGGAAACAGTCGAGCGATGCGAGGGCAAGTTCACGCTCGGCATCGGCGCTGGCGGGCTGACGGACGCGCCGATCCGCGCGATGCGCGAGGCAATTGACGCGTTGCGCCAGCGTCTCCCCGGCGTTTCGATCTATCTGGGCGCACTCGGTCCGCAGATGCTCCGTCTCGCCGGCGAGCGGTACGACGGCGCGGCGCTCAACTGGTGCACCAGTGAGCAGGTGCAATGGAGCCGCGAACGCGTCGCCGCGGGTGCACGGGCCGCGCGTCGCGATCCCTCCGACGTGCTCATGCACGAGTACATCCGGGTCTGCGTGGATCAAGACGAATCGGCCGCGCGCCTCGCGTTCGCAAAGATGGTTTTGTCGTACGGGCTCGCGCGACCGGGCGCCGACAAGGCGAAGGGCTACCGCGGCCATTTCGCGCGAATGGGATTCGATGAGACGCTCACCGACCTCGAGTCGCGCCGTGCTAACGGCGCCAGCGAGGACGAGCTCGCGAGGATCTTTCCGGTCGAGCTTCTGCGGCGGGTCGGTTACTGGGGTGGGCCCGAAGGCGCTCGCGAAGCGTTCCTCGGGCTGGCCGAGGGCCTCGACATCGCGGTAGTTCGGCCTGTTCCGGCGCGGCGCAACGATCTGGAGGCGGCGCGTTTCGCGATGAGGGCCTGCGCGCCCAGGCCCTGAGGCGGGGCCAGGGCTAGCGCAGCAGGTCGGCGAGGCGCGCGAGGTCCTTGGGCCGGAGCGTGCGCGATGAGATCTCGTACGTGGTGCCGTTCTCGGTCCACCGCAGCACGCTCACGGACGTTGGCTCGGTGATCCACCACTGTGCATAGCTGCCGTGGACGGCGAGCGCGTCGGCCGGCCGCTGCGCGGGCGGTGTGATCGGGGTCGCGTTCGGCACAGGCACGACGCTGAACACGTCGTTGGACGCGCGCAGCCGGAAGCTGCGCGGTGTGATCGCGGAGCGCCTGTTGCCTGTTCCGTCCTGCGTGCCGATCTGCGACAGCGGCACCGCGATGTCGGCCGGAAGGACGAGGCTCAGGCGCTGCGGCGTCGGTCTCGCGAACGCCTGCTCGAGGATGGACGGCCCACCCTCGAGAGCGCGCGACGGCGCTTCGTGAGGGAGCGCGGACATGACGAGCAGCGCCGCGGCGGCGACCGCAGCCGACGCGATCGAGAGCATCTGCCCAAGGCGTGCCGAGATCACCTTCTGCGCTGCGGCGCCCTCGAGGTCGAGGATCACGCTGACATTCTCCGCCCGACGGCTAGAAGTCCTTAAATGCACCTTCGGCGGTTGCGTACGCCCACACGTCGAGCTCGGGCGCCTCGAGTCCGTTCAGCGTCAGGATCGTACCGATCTGCGAGCGGTGATCGCTTCCGTGATGCGAGAACTGCACGAGGGGCACCCAAAGGTCGAGATCGGCCTTGCGCCGCTCGTCGTGGATCCGACGATCGAAGTCCAACTCCTTGGACTTGAACAGCTCCTCGACAGCGTCGCGAACGCGAGCGAGACGCGAGGTAATCTCATCGAGCGGTGCGGTGAGATCGATGAACGGCTGCGGGATCAAACCATACGTGTTGAGGTACCCCTCGTTCGCGCGAACGATGTGCGCGAAGGTCTTCTGGATCGTGTCGTACGTTCCCTGCGCCGTGAGCTGCCACTGCTCTTTCGTGAGCGCGCGGCAGCGCTCGAACAGCTGTGTCGTCGCCCAAACGTCGTGACGCATCTGTCGAAGCATCGGTGGCGTGCTCATGTGACTCGCATACCTGCGACTTTCTCCTCGAGCTCGGCGTTGAGGTCATCCAACTCTGCCTGAGCCTGCGCGAGGTTCTCCTTCGCCCGTTTGACGTCCTCCTGTTGCTCCATCGCGCGCGCTGCGCCGCGCGCGGTCGTCGTACCGCGACCGATCGTCGAGTAGCTGAGCTTCTTGCGGCCGAACATCGCCGTCAGGATCGTGGCGCCGGCAGAGACCGCGGTCTGAAGGCCAGCTCCGCGGAGCTGTCCCTCCTCGCGCTCGACTACCTGCTGCGCGCGGCGGGCCTTCTCCTCGGCGCGATGGATCTTCGGCGCGTACTTGGCGCGCAGCTCCTCGATCGCCGCGTCCCGTTTCTCGCGCGCGGCCTGATCCTCATCGGCGCGCGCGGTCCGCGTTGCCTCGGCCGCGGGTGCCGCCGCCGGTTCCGGCCGCCGATCCTTCATCAGAATTCTGATCTGATCGCGCGTCAGCGGCCCGCGCAGATACGACATCGCCCATCGGGACTCGAGGACCGCTGGAGCATCCTCGTGGACGTTGTTCATGAGGAAGACGCGATTGGTCAGGCCCGCGAGAAGCTCTCCCATCGACCGCCGATCGAACGACGCGCTCTGAGCCGCAGCCGCGCCCTCGAGGCCCTCGAGGACGCGCTGCTTGTCTCGGTCGGTCTGCAGTCGTCCGAGAAACCACGTGCCGGTGTTCGCGAGACCCTTGTAGTCGAGGTCCACGGGGTTCTGCGTCGCGAGCACGACGCCAAGCCCGAACGCCCGGGCCTGCTTCAGGAGATTGAGCATCGGCCGCTTCGACGGCGGCTCCGCGACCGGTGGAAAGAAACCGAAGATCTCGTCCATATAGAGGATGGCTCGCAGGCTCGTGGTCCCGCTCTGCGTCCGTATCCAGCCGTAGATCTCGTTAAGAAGGAGCGCAACGAAGAACATCCGCTCGGCGTCCGATAAATGCGCGATCGAGAAGATCGAGACGCGCGGCTTGCCCGCCGGCGAGCGATAGAACGCGCCGATGTCGAGGGGCTCGCCCTGGAGCCATCCCGCGAACCCGGGCGCGGCGATCAGTCCGTTGATCCGGAGCGCCAGGTCCTCGCGGTCCTTCGCCGAATAGAACCTGTCGAGCTCGAGGGCGCCGATCTTTCCCATCGGCGGCTTCTGGACCTGACCGACGACGGTCTCGAGATCGAGGTCTTGCCCCGCGGTCCACGCTGCCGTGAAGAGCGTCGAGAGAAGGATGTGCTCGCGGCTCTTTACCGGATCAGCCGCGATCCCGACCAGCGCGAGAAGGCTGGTGGCCGTCGTCGCCACGCGCTCGCGGAACAGCTCCGCATCCTCGCGAAGCGCCGCGGGCGGCGCAGCGAACGAGCGAACGATCGACACGGGGATGCCCGCGGTCGAACCGGGCGTGTAGATCGCGAAGTCCGCGGCCGCCTTGAGCCGGCGAATGCGCTCGCCGTCCTCGCCCCAAGACTCGAGTCCCGTCCGCCAGAGATCGGCCTGCTGCTTGGCGTACTCGTCCGGGGCGAGACCGTTTCGAGCCGCGTCCTCCTCGTTGATCCACGGGCGGAAGTCCTCAGGACGCAGGTCGGGGAACGTGAGGAGCAGGTTTGTGAGGTCGCCCTTCGGGTCGATGACGACCGCGGGCACGCCATCGATCGCCGCCTCTTCGATGATGTCGACGCAGAGGCCCGTCTTTCCGCTGCCGGTCATTCCGACGACAACGGCATGGGTGACGAGGTCTTTCGAGTCGTAGAGAACGAGGTTCTTGCCTGTCGAGCTCTTCTTCTCGAGGTCGTACTCGCGGCCGAGATAGAACTGGCCGAGCTTTTCGTAGTCGGTGGCCTGCATCGGCGCCATTTTTACTCTTTCACTTCGCGGCTCGCGCCGAGCTCCATCGCGTATGGCCATATCTGCAGATCGAGCGTCTCGAGACCGTGTGCGCTGAGGATCGTGTCGATCTGCGAACGGTGATCGATCCCGTGGTACACGAACTGCGCCGCGGGTGCCCACGCGGCCATCTCGAATCGCGGCGCGCCCGCACGGCGCAGCGGTGTGTCAGCGATGACGCGATCCGGATCCGGGCTCCCCTTCGCGAAAAGCCGCTCCACGGCGTTCGTGACGTGAGGGATGTGCGCCGCGATCTTCTCCAGGGTCGCCAGGTCCTTCTGCTGTAGCGGCGGCTCATGTAGCAGCGCCCCCAACAGCCGCACGAGGTAGCCCTCCTCGGACGCCACGACGTGCGCGAGCGTCGCGCGAATCGTCCCGTACGTACCCGGAACCGTGAGCTCGAGCTGTTCGTCGGTGAGGGCGCGGCATCGCTCGAGAAGCCTCTCGTTCGCCCAGACGCCGTGCTGCATCTGTCGCAGGAGGAAGTCAGTCAATCCTCTAATCCCCATCGTTTCGCGAGATGCCGTTCGCGATGCCATATGACCACGCGCCGATCTTCGGTGTCTTTCGGCCGTGCGAACCGAGGATGGTCGTCGCGTGCGCTCGATGCTCGTTGCCATGGTGCACGAGCTGCGCCAGCACGATGCCAACCGTGGTCTGGTCCTCGCCCGGGGCTATCACGCGCGCGACATCGTCGTTCGCGGCGATCTCGATCGCACGGGCCCCGGTCAGCGCAGCGATCGCAATGAGATCGTCGAGCGTGCGCCGCTCCGTCTTGCGCACGGGCGCGCCGAGCACCTCATCTGTCAGGAGCTCGATGTAGAACTGCTCGCCACCGACGATGTGCTGGAGCGTCCCGTACAACGTTCCGTATGTCCCTGCCCCGCTGAGATCAAGTGCAGCTGGCTCGAGAGCGGCGCAGTACTCGAGCAGGGTCTTGTTCGCCCACGCGTTATGTCGCAGGACGTGGTCCAGAGCCGAGGTCGCCATCGCCTATGTCTGCAGAATCGGGCTGCCGCGCTTGATGAACTTGCCGCGGCCCTTCTTGCCGAGGAACTTGTCCTTCTCGACGACGACCTCCCCGCGCGAGAGGACCACCGACGCCTTCCCTTTGACCCGGCGGCCCTCGTAGGGGTTGTAGTCGACGCGCATGTGATGCGTCTTCGCCGAGATCGTCGAGGTCGTGCGCGGATCCCACACCACGATGTCGGCATCGCTGCCGACCGCGATCGTCCCCTTCTTCGGGAACATCCCCATGATCTTCGCGGGCGTCGTTGACGTGACTTCCACCCAGCGGTTCAGCGTGATGCGCTTCTGCACGACCCCGCCGTCGTAGAGCAGCACCATCCGCGTTTCCACGCCCGGCGCGCCGTTCGGGATCTTTGAAAAGTCGCCGATGCCGAGCTGCTTCTGCTTCGGCTGCCCCATGTAGCCCTCGTTCATGCAGAACGGGCAGTGATCGGTGGAGACGACCTGCAGGTCATTGCGGGCGAGGCCCTTCCACAGCTCGTCCTGGTGCCATCGCTCGCGCAGGGGCGGGCTCATCACGTACTTGGCGCCGTCGAACCCGGGCTCGTCGTAGTTGTCGATCGAGAGGAAGAGGTATTGCGGGCACGTCTCGGCGTAGGCGGGAAGCCCGCGGTCGCGGAACAGGCGCACCTGCTCGAGCGCCTGCGACGACGAGAGATGGACGATGTACAGCGGAATCCCGCCGGCCATCTCGGCGAGGCGAAAAGCGCGATTGGTGGCCTCGCCCTCGGCCTCGGGCGGTCGCGTGAGGGCATGCCACTTTGGCTCGGTGTGCTTCGCGGCGAGCGCGCGCTTCACGAGGACGTCGATGACGCCGCCGTTCTCGGCATGCATGCAGATGAGCCCGCCGTTCTCGGCCGTTCGCGAGAGCGCCTTGAAGATCGATCCGTCGTCCACCTGAAACACGCCGGGATAGGCCATGAACAGCTTGAACGACGAGACACCCTCGCTGACCATCACGTCCATCTCTTTGAGGACCTTGTCGGTCACGTCGCGGACGATCATGTGCAACCCGTAGTCGATCGCCGCCTTGCCGCGGGCTTTCTTCAGCCACGCGTCGCGCGCCTTCTCGAGCGGCTCGCCCATTCCCTGCACCGCGAAGTCGACTATCGACGTCGTGCCCCCGAACGCCGCGGCGACGGTCCCGGTGTAGAAGTCGTCCGACGCGAACGTGCCGCCGAACGGCAGCTCCATGTGGGTGTGCACGTCGATGCCGCCGGGGATGACGTACTTGCCCGTCGCGTCGATGCGCTTCGCGCCCGCGACCTTCAGGCCTTTGCCGATCATCGCGACCTTCTCGCCGTCTATGAGCACATCGGCCTTGTAGGTATCGGCCGCCGTCACGATGGTCCCGTTGGTGATGAGCGTCTTTCCCACGTCACTCCCCTCGCTGGCGCGCGGATGCTAGCCGTCCAGGCCGCGTGCCGCTCCTTAGCGCAGGCCCGCTGAGGCGATCCACTCGCGCGCGAGCGGCTGATGCTGACGCCAGGCGCTCCATACCGATTCGGCCCACCGACGGACCGCCGCGGGGTACTCGTCGGGCGACGTGTCTGCGACGTCGGCGATCGTTACCCGGCCGCGGATGCTCGGGACCGCTGGCTTTTCGACGTGACGCGTACGTGAGAGCCAGCGTTGAACTCGGTCATTGATCTCTTGATCGCCGTCGTGCTCGATCGCGACTGCGAGACCGGTGAGATGTGCGGCCAGCGAGCGGCCGGATGCGATGTAGCGGTCGTGCTGGCACGCATAGCAGTCCACCGCGAGACGACGCACCGCCGCGTAACGCGAGTCCGCGAACGCGCGGAGACCGAGATCGTCGAAAAGCTTCTGGCATGCGTCGCGGCCGCCGACTGGTGCGCCGCACTCGGAGCAGGGCTCGACGGCGATGGTCGTCTTAGCGAAGCGAGTCCGCTAGACGCACGAGGTCGGCTATCTCCCGACGGTCCGACACAAGCCAGTAAGCGTTTCCGCTTTCTGTCCACGTGATCATCCGGTAATCACCTGGACGAGGCCCTGCGAAGGCCAGGCCGGCCACGGCTCGGACTCGCACGGGCACGAACTGCAGCGGAGGGAACGCCTCGTTCGTGAGCCGCTCAGGAATCCAAGACAACAGGACATCGCTGGTGTTCGGAGGCAGAGACAGGTATTGCTCCGGCGCGGTGCCGAGGTACGTGGAGCCGTCTCGACTGAACAGCATGGTCGTCGCTGACTCCGCCGTTCGGGTTGCGACGGGACCGTCGCGGCCGAGGCCGGCGCTGGCGATCGCAAGACACATAGCAAAGACGAGCGTCAAAGCGCGTCGGCGGTCGCGACCTGGCGAGACCTCCGGAGCGCCGTCGAGATCGATGATGACCCCGCTAGTAGCCGACATGAACGACTCGCTGTTCCGACGAGCGACTACTCACTGAGATTGATCGTCACGCTCTTGCGCTGCGTAAAGCCTTCGAGCATTCCCTCGAGAGAGTTCTCGCGCCCGAGCCCGCTCTCTTTGAACCCGCCGTACGGCTGGCCCACCACCTGACCGAGGCCCTGATTGATCTGGACCCAGCCCGCGTCGATCGAGTGCGCGGTGCGAAGCGCGCGGGTGATGTCCTTGCACCAGACGTACGCCGCGAGGCCGTAATGGGTGTCGTTCGCCATGCGCACCGCATCCGCGGGATCGTCCCATGGGATCGCGACGAGCACCGGGCCAAAGATCTCCTCGCGGGCGATTCGCCAATCGTTCCGTACGTTCGCGAATACCGTCGGCTCGACGTAATAGCCCTCGGCCAGAGGGCCCTCCTTCGGCGGAGGCCCGCCGATGACCGTCCGTGCGCCTTGCTCGTGGGAGCCTTCGTCGATGAAGCCCACGACGCGGTCGAACTGCTGACGGCTGACGATCGCGCCCATGTCGTTGGTCTCCTCGAGCGGATCGCCGACCTTCAGCTTCCCGAGCTTCGTCGCGAGCTTGTCCAGGAACGAGTCGAACACGGTCTTGTGCAGGAATAGACGCGAGCCCGCCGTGCACGACTGGCCCTGCCGCGCGAAACGCATCGCTGCAATGACGCCGTCGGCCGTCTTTTCGTTGTCGGCGTCCGGGAAGAGGATCTGCGGGCTCTTGCCGCCGAGCTCGAGCGTCACGGGGATGATGCGGTCGGCCGCGAGACGGAGGATCGCCTTTCCGGTTTCGGTCGCGCCCGTGAACGAGATCTTCGCGACGAGCGGGTGGACGGCGAGCGGAGTTCCAACCTCGTCGCCGGTCCCGGTGATCACATTGAGCACTCCCGTCGGTAGGTGCTTCGCGCAGATGCGCGCGAGCGCGAGCGCGGCGAGCGGTGCGTTCGCCGACGGCTTCAGCACGACGGTGTTCCCGGCGATGAGCGCCGGCGCAATCTTCCACGCGGCGATGAGGATCGGGACGTTCCACGGCACGATCGCGGCGACGACGCCGAACGGCTCGCGCCGGGTGTACGAGAACATCGTCTCGCCGAGCGGGACTGTCTCACCTTTCAGCTCGCCGCCAAGGCCTCCGAAGTAGCGGAACACGTCGGCCACCGTCTTCGCCTCTGGACGTGCCTGAGTCCGAATGGCATTGCCGGTCTCCGCGGCGAGCGTGCGTGCCAGGTCCTCGGTAGCCGCTTCGACGTCGTCCGCGATGCGCGCGAGGATGCGCCCGCGATCGCGCGGAGCGACCGAACGCCATGAGGGGAACGCTGCGGCTGCAGCCTTGACCGCGCGGTCGACATCCTCCGATCCGGCCCGCGGCACCTGAGCGATGACCGATCCTCGCCTCGCCGGCGTCTCGACATCGAACGTGCGGCCATCCGCACTGTCGACCCACTCACCGCCGATGAGCATCCGCTCGCGCAGCGACCTTCCGGTCGTGGTGACGGTCATCCGACTACGGCTTGACCATGTCGTCGTACATATCGGGACGGCGGTCCCGGTAGAACTGCCAGGTGTTCCTGACCTCGCGGACGAGATCCATGTTCAGGTCGGCGACGAGCAGCTGCTCGTCCTTCTCCGACGCCTGCGCGATGATCTTGCCGCGCGGATCTGCGAAGTAGCTCGAGCCGTAGTACTCGTTCGGACCGAACTCTTTCTCCTGCCCCACCCGGTTGATCGTCCCGACCCAGTAGCCGTTCGCGATGGCGTGCGCGGTCTGCTCGATGAACCACAGATGCATCGATAAGCCGCGCGACGTCGCGGACGGGATGAACACGAGCTCGGCACCGTGCAGGCCGAGCATGCGCGCGCCCTCGGGGAAATGCCGGTCGTAGCAGATGTAGACACCGACCTTGCCCACCGCGGTGTCGAAAACGGGGTATCCCATGTTTCCGGGACGGAAGTAGAACTTCTCCCAGAACCCGTTCACGTGTGGGATGTGCGTCTTGCGGTACTTGCCGAGGTACTTCCCGTCCGCGTCGATCACCGCGGCGGTGTTGTAGTAGACGCCGACCTGATCCTCTTCGTACATCGGAACGATCAGCACCATCGAATGCTTCTTCGCGAGCTCCTGCATGAGCTTGGTCGTGGGACCATCCGGGATCTTCTCGGTGTAGCTGTAGTGCTTCGCGTCCTGAACCTGGCAGAAGTACGGACCGTAGAAGAGCTCTTGCATGCACAACACCTGCGCGCCCTGCTTAGCCGCATCGGCGATGTATTTCGTGTGGCGCTCGATCATCGATTCTTTGTCGCCGGTCCACGCGCACTGGACAAGGGCGGCTTTCACGGTCGTCATTGATGGCTCCCCTGTGGCGATTCGCGTGCTCGGATGCTAGCCCTTGGCGCGGCTAGCATCGAGTGAGGTGTCGGTCGCGATCGCACTCCACAACGTCAGCGCGGGCTACCAGGGCCCGGTCCTCCGCGACATCGATCTCGAGGTCGGAAACGAGGTCGTCGCGGTCGTCGGCCGGAGTGGCAGCGGCAAGACCACGCTCCTTCGCCTCATCGCCGGCCTCATCGAACCGACCGCCGGGACGGTGGATCTCCTAGGCGTCGCGCCGGCCGTGGCCCGGCGTCGCAAGCGCATCGGGTTCGTCGCGCAGGACGCGCGGCTTCATCCCTGGCGGACGGTCCGCGAGAACGTGACCCTCCCGCTCGAGGTCAACCGAAATGCCCGGACGAACGGCCACGTCACGCCGGAGGAATGGGTCGCGCGGATGGGTCTGAGCGAGGCCATCGATGCCTACCCGCATCAGCTCTCGGGCGGAATGCGCCAGAGGGTCGCGCTGGCGCGGTCGCTCGTCATCGACCCCGAGGTGCTCTTGATGGACGAGCCGCTCGCCTCGCTCGACGAGCTCACGCGCGAGGACCTGCGCGACGAGCTCCTGCGGCTGTGGGAGGGCCGGGCACGGTCGGTGGTGTACGTGACCCACGACATCGAGGAGGCCGTCTTCCTAGCGGATCGCGTCGTCGTCATCGGCGGACAGCGGCCGGGCCGTGTGCGCGGAGAAGTCCGCATCACGCTCGCGCGACCGCGAACGAAGGCGGTGCGACGTGAGGGTCGGTTCCACGATCTGGTCGAGAGGGTTCGCACGCTACTCGCGTGACCGCCCGCCGCACGCTCGTCGATCTCTCCGTGGCGCTCGCCGCAATTGCCGGCATCGCTTTGGTACTCGAGCTCTGGACACGCGCGCTCCGCGTCCCCTCCTATCTATTACCCGCACCGTCGGCTGTCGTCGCGCGTATGGCAACCGACGCCGGACTGCTGGCGCGCGAGGGGTCGATCACGCTCGGCGAGGCGGCGGCCGGCTTCGTTCTCGGGACGGGCATCGCGTTCGCGCTGGCGACGGCGATGGCGTGGTCGCGCCCGCTCGAGCGAACGCTGTTTCCGCTCGCGATCCTCGTGAAGCTCACCCCGATCATCGCAATCGCCCCGCTCTTCACCCTGTGGTTCGGCTTCGGCACGGCGCCGAAGGTCGCGATCGCGGCGCTCATCACGTTCTTCCCGATGCTCGTCAACTCGTTCGTCGGCCTGCGCTCGGCCGATCTCCAGGAGGTCGCGTTCCTCCAGACGCTCGGAGCGTCCGGACGGGAGATCTTCCGCCATCTCCGCGTGCCGAGCGCGCTCCCCTACCTCTTCTCGGGAGCCCGGATCTCCCTCAACCTCGCGCTCATCGGCGCGGTCATCGGGGAATGGACCGGCGCCGATCGGGGTTTGGGACGCGTGATCTTCGTGGCAAACGCGAACCTCGACCTGACCATCCTGTTCGGGGCCGTTCTCGTTCTCGCCGCCATCGGTATCGCGGCGAACGCGCTCGTCGGCGCGGCCGAGCGGCGCGTGCTGCATTGGCACCCCATCGCGGTGGCGACGTGAGAGCGCTCGCGGTCCTCGCCGCGGTGTTGCTCGTCGCGTGCAACGCGCCGGCTGCCGCTCCGTCCCCGTCGCCTTCGGCCGTACCGGTAGAGAAGGTCACGTTCATCGCCGGGTTCAAGCCGCAGGCGGATCTCCCATTCGTTGCCGTGTATATGGCGCAGGCGAAGGGCTACTTCCGCGACCAGTCGCTCGAAGTCGACATCCAGCACGCGACCCAGGGCGAGCACGTGCAGCTCCTCGCCACGGATCGTGCCCAGTTCTCCACCGGCGCCGCCGGCGACGTGATGAAGCGGGTGGCGAGCGCGGGCGTTCCGCTCGTGGCGATCGCGCAGATCGGCCAGCGGGACGAGCAGTCGTTCGCGGTCCGCGCGGACTCGCCGATCCGAACGTTGAAGGATTGGGAAGGCCGGCTCGTCGGCTACAAGACCACGGTGAGCGCCGCGTATCTCGCGCTCGTCTCAGTCGGTGGGGTTGACCGCACCAAGGTTCGCGAGGTAGCCGTCGGTTTCGATCCGCGCGTGCTCGCAGATGGGCGCGTGGACGTCTATCCCGTCTTCACCGCGAACGAGCCTGACACCCTCGCACGGCTCGGCATCCCGGTCCGGCTCTTCGACCCGGCGACCTATGGCCTCCCAGGGCTTGGACTGACGTTCATGACCAATCAGCAGATGGTCGACACCAAGCCCGACGTGGTCACGCGCTTCCTGCGCGCGTCCCTTCGCGGCCTTGCCGATGCGATCGCGGACCGCGACGCGGCGATCGACGTCGTGATGAAGTACGCCACCGGCGAAGATCGCGCGCACCAGCGGTACATGCTCGACACGGAGATCGACGCGGCCCAGAACGATCTCACCCGCACGAATGGGATCGGGGCGATGAGCCGCGACAGCTACGTCGCGCTTCGCGACTTCCTCCTGCAGTACGGGGGGATCGCGAAGACCGTCGACGTCGATGCGGTCTTCACCGACCGATTCATCAAGGATCTCTACAAGGACGGGCGTCTGGTCTGGCGCTGAGGTAGCCGCGGCGTCCACAGGTGCCGCCCAATGTCGACCCGCGCCCCGAGAAACCGCACACCCTCACGACGAAGCCGCGTGCCATGCCGCGCGAATGCGGGAAGCCCGTTCGAACGGACGACCCGATGGCACGGCACGGTCGGGTCATCGCAGGCACGCATGATGTTGCCGACGGCTCGGGCGGCGAGCGGCCGGCCCGCAACAACGCCGACCAAGCCGTACGTCGCGACCCGCCCTGGCGGGATGCGCCGCACGACCGTGTAGACCGCGCGGCGCCAGGAGTCCGCGGGCGGTGGTCCCACGGTGCGCATACTGCCGCGAGGGGTGCTGACCTGATCAAGGCGCTCGTCTTCGACTTCGATGGGGTGATCCTCGAGACCGAGACGCCCGCGTTCGAAACGTGGTCCGAGATCTATCGCGAGCACGGCCACGAGCTGCCGCGCGAGCGCTGGGTCGAGAACATCGGCGCCTCGGCGTGGCCCTTCGACGCGCTCGAGCATCTCGCCTCACTCGTGGCGGCGCCCTTCGATCATGACGCGATCAACGCTCGGCGCGAGGCGCGAAAGATCGAGCTCGTCGCGACGCTCGAAACGATGGCCGGCGTCCGCGAATACCTGCGCGACGCCCGCCGCCTCGGCCTGAGGACGGCCGTCGCATCGAGCGGATCGGACGCGTACGTCAGCGGACACCTCGCGCGCCTGGGTCTGCGCGACAGCATCGACGTTGTCGTGTGCCGTGACCACGTCGCTCGGGGGAAGCCCTTCCCGGACCTGTATCTCCGCGCGATCGAAGAGCTCGGAGTCGGTGGCACGGAAGCGATCGCTTTCGAGGACTCGCCGAACGGGATCGCGGCGGCGAAAGCAGCCGGCCTGCGCTGCGTCGCCGTGCCCAACCCGATCACGTCAACGCTCGATCTATCGGCCGCGGACGTCCGGCTTGACTCGCTGGGCGCTCTGGTCCTCGAGGAGCTGATCGCACGATTTCGCTAGGTTCGTTGTCCGAGCGGTAATCTCTCGACATGGCGACCATCACGCCCGCCCAGGGGGAGCTTCAGATCCGGACGTTCCAGCGCTCGCCCCTGTCGCGTGTACGTGGGCACCTCGGCGGACTCTGGGGCAGGCCGATCACGCAGGCCATCGCCAAAGCGCTGCTGACGATCTACGTCACGAGCACGATCACGTTCGGGCTCATCCGTCTCATGCCGGGAAGCCCGGTCGAGATCAAGATCGACGAGCTCATGCAGGGGAGCGGGATGTCATACGCGGACGCCGCGGCACAGGCGTCCGGCCTTTTCGACATCAACCTCAACGCGCCGATCTACGAACAGTATTTCGAGTACCTCGGCAATCTCGCGCACGGCAATCTCGGCAACTCGTTTCTCTCGCGTGGCACCAGCGTGATGTCGATCATTCTTTCGGTCCTACCGTGGACGCTCTTCGCCGTCGGCACGGGACTGATGCTCTCGTTCATCGTCGGTATCTTCCTCGGCTTGATCGCCGCGTATCGGCGCAACAGCCTCCTTGACCACGCGGTCTCGACCGGAGGCTCGATCATCAGCTCGATCCCCGGTTACCTCATCGCCCTACTGATCGTTCTCATCTTCGGGATCCAGCTCCGGTGGATCCCGATCACGCAGATGCGCGGGGCGTACACCTCCGGGATCACGCCGGGCTTCACGCCCGAGTTCATCGGGGACATCCTTTTCCACGCCTCGCTGCCAATCACGGTGTTCTTCCTCAGCCACATCGGCCTTTGGATCCTCTCGATGCGCTCGGCCACCCTCGCAGCGCTCGAGGAAGATCACGTCACCGTGGCGCGGGCGCGTGGGCTGACGGACGGGCGGATAACCACCGCATACGTCGGTCGTAACGCCGTGCTCCCGCTCGTTTCGCAATTCGCGATCGCGGCGGGCGCGGTCGTCGGGGGCGCGGTGATCATCGAGCAGATCTTCGTCTATCAGGGAGTGGGCCTTCGTCTCGTCGCGTCAGTCAACCAGCGCGACTATCCACTTATGCAGGGGATCATTCTGATGACAACGGTTTGCGTGATCATCGCCAACCTTGTCGCGGACCTCCTCTACAGCAAGCTCGATCCGCGCATCGGGCGCGCGGGCGGAGCCACTGGGAAGTGACCACAGCCACAACAGCTGTTGACCGCCGCGATGTGAACCGCCTCCCCGCTCCGCTTGCGGGTGCCCTCGAATTCCTCCGGATGATGTCGAAGAAGCCTGTTGGGCTCATGGGGCTGATCGGAGTCGCGTTCTTCATCTTCCTTGCGTACCTAGCACCGATCTTCGTCCCGCTTCAGGACCAGGTGGACGTGACGGCGATCTACGCAAGGCCGTCCTGGGCTCATCCGCTGGGGACCGACTTCCAGGGACGCGATGTGGTGAACCAAATCGTCTACGGCGGAGGCGACATCATCACCACCGCCATCCTCGCGGCGCTCTTTTCGACCGTCATCGCGATCACGTTCGGTTCGATCGCCGCGACCGTCGGGGGGCGGATCGACTCGCTCATCCTCGCGATAACGGACGTCGCGCTCACCATCCCCCAGCTCATCCTGCTCATCGTGATCGCTGCGATCTTCAGGCCATCGTCGTTCTTCGCGCTCGCCGTGATCCTCGCGCTCTTGCAGTGGCCGGCGCTGCTGCGGCAGATCCGCGCTCAGGTGCTCTCGTTGAAGGAGCGCGATTTTGTCGAGGCCGCGCGCTCTCTCGATCTCGGACTGCTGCACATCATCTTCCGCGAGATGCTGCCCAACATGCGCAGCTACATCGTGATCCACTTCATCATCGCGATGACTCTCGCGATCTACGCGCAGGCCGCGATCATGTTCCTCGGACTGGTCCCACTCTCCGGTAAGAACTGGGCGATCATGCTGTACTTCGCCTACAACCAGGGCGCCCTCTTTTTCAAGGACAGCTTCTTCTACTTGATGGGCCCGATCATGGCGATCGCGCTGTTTCAGCTCTCGCTCGTCTGGCTTGCGTCGGGCCTCGAGGACGTCTTCAACCCGCGCCTCCGAAACTGATGATCCCTACTCGCTTCGCCGCCTTCGGCTGCTCCACTCGGCGCTCCGCGCTCAGGGGCCCCTACCCCTGCCACCGGCTCGGCCGGGCGAAGCCCGTCCGGGCCTGA
The DNA here is from genome assembly GCA_038040265.1 of Chloroflexota bacterium. Classification (GTDB taxonomy): domain Bacteria; phylum Chloroflexota; class Limnocylindria; order P2-11E; family P2-11E; genus 3-1-20CM-2-70-9. The sequence goes on from JBBPIP010000005.1 coordinate 161,649, forward strand.
GCATGCCGGTCCTTGCCGTCCGCGACCTCTCGATCGAATACCGCACCCGGCACGGTCCTGTGCAAGCGGTGCGCGACGTGACATTCGACCTCGAACAAGGTGAGACGATCGCGATCATCGGAGAGTCCGGTTCAGGCAAGACGACCCTCGCCGTCGGCCTGATCCGCCTTTCGCCACGCAGCGCCCGCGTCACAAAAGGTGAGATCCGGTACGACGATGGGAAGCGAGCCTTCGACGTCCTCTCTCTCGACGCGGAGAGGCTTCGCCGTTTCCGCTGGGCCGACTGCGCCATGGTGTTCCAAGCAGCGCTCTCGGCATTCAACCCCGTCATCACCATCTGGGAGCAATTCCTGGACACTGGGCGCGCCCATGGCATGGGCGACAAGCACAAGGTGCACGACCGGACCCGGGAGCTGTTGGACCTGGTGCACCTCGATCCGAAGCGGGTCCTGAGCGCCTACCCGCATGAGCTATCCGGCGGTATGCGCCAGCGAGTCCTGATTGCGATGGCCCTCTTACTCGACCCACGCATCATCATCCTGGACGAGCCGACAACGGCCCTCGATATCCTCACGCAGCGCGCGATCATCGATCTGCTCCGCGAGCTTCGCAGCAGGCTCGGCTTTTCGACGATCTTCATCTCGCACGACCTCTCTATCGCGGCGGAGCTTGCGGACCGGATGCTCACGATGTACGCCGGCCGGATCGTGGAGCGCGCCAGCGTCGAGGACCTCTTCTATCGGCCGCGACACCCGTACTCGGTAGGCCTCATGCGCGCCGTTCCCCGGGTCTCCGGCGCCATGGGAAGCGTCGCGTCCATTCCGGGATCGCCGCCCGACCTCATCCGCCTCCCGAAGGGTTGCTCGTACTACCCACGCTGCCCCTTTCATGTCGACGAGTGCCTCGAGCAGGACCCGCCGCTGCTCCAGGTCGACACGCCCAACCATGAGGCGGCGTGCATCCGCTGGACGGCGGTCGCCACGGCGCTCGGCTCGGATGCCGAGGCTCCAGTCGCCGAGAAGCTCGCATGAGCGCTCCCCTCATCGAGCTCGATGGCGTATCACGCACCTACACCACGCCCGCGGGGACGATCACGGCGGTCGATAACGTCTCGCTGTCTCTCGAAGAAAGCGAAACGATCTGCATCGTGGGCGAGAGCGGATGCGGAAAGACGACGACGGGCCGGATTCTCGCCGGTCTCCTCCGGCCATCCGGCGGCCGCCTCCTCTTCGAAGGCGCGGACGTCTGGGAGAAAAAGGGAAAGGACCTCGCGCGCTTTCGGCGTGCGGTCCAGCTCGTCCATCAGGACCCCTACGCATCGCTAAACCCGACCCGCACGATCGCTCAAACGCTCGCGCCGCCGCTCGCAAAACATAAGAAAGCCCACGGACGAGCTGCGCGCGCCGCGATGATCTCGCTCCTGGAACGCGTCGGACTCACGCCGCCGGCGGATTTCCTTCTCAAATATCCGCACCAGCTCTCGGGCGGGCAACGCCAGCGCGTATCCATCGCGCGCGCACTCACGGTGGATCCGCGAGTGATCGTGGCGGACGAAGCGGTCTCGATGGTCGACGTCTCGATCCGGATCAGCCTTCTCGATCTGCTGCATAACCTCGCGACCGAATTCCATGTGACCACCGTTCTCATCACCCACGACCTCGCGGTCGCCCGCTACTTCGCGCGAAAGGGCCGCATCGCCGTCATGTATCTCGGAAAAGTCGTCGAGCTCGCAGCGACCGAGCCGCTGGTGAGCGACCCGGCGCACCCCTATTCGACCGCTCTCATCGCGGCGATTCCTGAAGCAGACCCGACGATCACGCGCACGAAAAAGCGGGTCACGCTGAAGGGAGCGGAGGTGCCGAGCCTTCTGAACCTCCCGCCGGGCTGCGTCTTCCATCCCCGGTGTCCCCTGGCCGAGCCGGGGCTGTGCGATGTAGTGGTTCCGCCACTTGGCGACCTACCGGGCGGACGGTCGGTCGCGTGCCACGTCGCCTTGCGTGAGCGTCAGCCCGCCGCCGAGCTTCTGGGAGTCCGCTGAGTGGACCCGATCGCGCTCCAGGCGGCGTTTCGCGTCGCGCTACTCATCCTCATCGCAGCCCTGGCGATGCTGCCTTTCCAGCCGGCCAACTCGGCGGAGTTCGTCGTCACGGTGCTCGCGGCCGTCGTAGGGCTGCTCTTCGTTGGGATCGTCGCGGTGTTCGCGAGGTTGTCCGGTTCGCGCCCACCGAACCCGCGACCAGTCGACAGGGTAAGCGGTATAGATTCCAATATGCGCAACGAGGAACCCAGGAGGGGTAAATGAAGAAGAGCGGGATCAGCTACTCCGTCACGCGTCGACGTTTTCTCCGTGATGCCACGCTCACGAGCCTCGGCATCGTGGCCGCCGCCTGCACCCCAGGGGCAACGCCCGGCACTTCGCCGAGCGGCGGCACATCGGCCAAGGGTGGCCAGTTCAATGGCGCCTGGCCGTACGACCTTCCGCCAAAGGGCCACTTCAACTATTTCGCGGCGAGCGGAATCATTCTCCAGGGCGCGATCTACCTCGACCTGTTCCTCCCGCCGCTCGCGACCTATCGGTGGGCTGACGCGAAGTGGGAGTACTGGCTCGCCGAGTCGAGCAGCCTCAATGGCAACGTCTTCGAGGTCAAGCTTCGCCCGAACATCAAGTGGAGCGACGGCACGGCCTTCACCAGCAAGGACGTTGTCACGACGTTCCAGATCGGGCGGATGGACAGCTTCAAGATCTGGCAATACATCGACAAGGTCGAGGCCGCCGGTGACCTCACTGTTCGGTTCAATTACCTGAAACCGTCGAGCGTCGGCGAGCGGAACATCTTGCGCGTTTCGATCAAACCTGACTCCGTTTACGGCGCTATCGCGAAGAAGGCCGCGGACCTCTACGCATCGGGTAAGACGACCAGCGCGCCGGAGCTAGTGGCTCTCCGCGCGGAGAAGGACGGCCTGCGCCCGGAGCCCTACTCGGTCGGTCCATACAAGATCGACAAGGCCTCGATCACTGAGGCGCAACTCACGATGGTCCGCAACGACGGCGGACTCTTCGCGGACAAGGTCAACTTCGACAAGGTCGTCATCTACCAGGGCGAGACCGCGCAGGTCACACCGCTGGTCCTCGCCGGTGACGTCGACTACGCGACGCACGGGTTCCCGCTGGCGACCGACAGGGCCTTCGGGGACGCCGGCATCCGCGTGATCCGCGGCCCCGGGTACACCGGCCCTGCGATTGTCTTCCACTGGGAAAAGGCCGCAGCCTTCCAGGACAAGCGCCTCCGTCAGGCGGTTGCGTACGCCATCAACAAAGACGAGAGCGCAAAGGTCACATACGGCGAATCTGCGAAGCCGCAGAAGTTCATGGCCGGCTTCTCCGACAACCTCGTGCCTCTCTGGGTTTCGGCGGCCGACCAGGCAAAGCTCAACTCGTACGCATTCGACCTCGGGAAGGCGGCCGCGCTCATGACGGCCGCCGGTTACGCGAAAGGCTCGGATGGCATCTACGCGAAGGACGGGAAGAAGCTCGAGTTCGAGCTCTACTTCCCGAGCGACTTCGCAGACTGGTCGAGCGCCGCCGACCACGCCCAAAAATCGCTCAACACCTTCGGCATCAAGATCGTGCCGCGTGGCGCGATCCGCAGCCAGCAGCTGCCCGACGTCAACGGGGGCAACTTCCAGATCGCGATCATGGGCTGGGGCATCGGCAACCCCCACCCGCAGCAGTCGTACGAGCAGACCCTGCAGGCCTTCAATACCATCCCCGCGGGCGGGGGCATGAAGTACCCGCTAAAGCAGGGCGACGTCGACTTCGAGGCGTTGATCAACCAGATGGGCGAGGGATTCGACACGAACAAACAAAAGGACCCGGTCACCAAAGCGGCACTCGCCTTCAATGACCTGCTTCCCGTCGTTCAGCTCTGGGAGCGTTACGGAAACAACCCGGTCAACGATAAGAAGCGCGTGAAGGGCTGGAAGCCCGACAGCGACCCGATCTACAAGAACCCGTGGAGCACCGACGCCTTCACGACTTTCATGATCATGGACGGTACCCTCGGTAAGATCTGATCCACGCGTGACGAATGACGACGGCGACCTCTCGGGATTCCCGGAGGTCGCCGTCGTGCTAGGCGGTGGCTTCTCTCCTAACGGTGAGCCATCCGAGTCCACGGTCGCGCGCGCCCGAGCGGCTTCGCACCTCGCGCTGAAACGGCCGGACCTCGCGATCATCGCGTCCGGCAGTCACGGTGACGGTCCCGCGCCCGACAGGAGCGAGGCCGCGATCATCGTGGATCTCATCGCCGAGGCTGGCGTCCCGCGCGACCGTCTCTTCCTCGAGGAGCGCTCGCGAGACACGATCGGCAACGCGGTCGAGGTCGCCGCGCGCTACCTCTCCCGCATCGAGCCGCGACCGATCTACCTCGTGACCTCCCCGTTCCACCAGGAGCGCGCCCTGGTGGTCTTCCGCAACGTGCTCGGGTTCGCGTGGCAGGTGCAGGCCGTCTCCGCAGAAGACACCGACGACGATCGCAAGCGGGCGAACTCGGAGACGACGTTCCTCCAGGAGACGTTCGCATTCTTCGAGGGCATCAAGCCCGGCGACATGGCCGCGATCGACAAGAAGTACCGCGCAAGGACGATCCGCTAGAGAGTAGGACACGCCTTCTCGGAGGGAGCCCATGTCCTCTGCCATCGTGCTTGCGACCACCGCCGAAAACGCCGAAGCGCTGCTCTCAGGCGAGCGCGACCGGGACCATCGCCGTTTTCCGCCCAAGAAGCTGCCGGCTCGCGCGTATCTCGCGGTCGTCGGAACCGGATCCGTCGTCGGCGAGTGCGAGCTGGGTCCAGTTGAGCGCAATACGGCGAAGGGCTGGGTCCTTCCCGTGAGCAAACCGCGTCGCTACCGCAAACCGCGTCCCGTTGCGGACTTCGGCCTCGAGAAAATCCCGCGCTCATTCAGATATGTGGAGGTCTAGAGCGAGGTAGAGCGCGGCGCGGGTGGCACCGGCGAGCGGGTTGTGCGCGAGCCGGGGGTTCCCCGGGGACCCACCCCGCGGCATGAGCGAAGCGAATGCCGCGCTCGGTGGGGAGGGTGCGGCGAGCGCACGGCCCCGAGCCGCTACGCGGTCAGGGGCCCCTACCCCTGGGGACAGGACCCGCGCCGCGCCGACCTCGGGTCTAGGCGAGATCTAGTTGGCAGGCCTCCAGGAAAAGGTGACGTGCTTGATGAGGCCGCCGTCGGTTTCGAAAGTCCAGGTCGTGTAATTCGCGAAGTGGCCTGGCGAGCGCGTCAGGCCACGCAGGATCACGGTCGTCCCTTCGACCGCCTCCTCGCGCACCACCCGCACGAAGGGCGGGGCCATGCGGATGAGCTGCTTGGCGCCCTCGCGACCTTCGAGCTGGCGGTCACCCCCGGGTAGCTCGATGGCGACATCCTCGGCGCACACCGCGGCGGCCTTTTCGGCGTCGTTGGCCTCGAGCGCCGCCATGAAGGTCTTCGCGGCCGAGAGGGGATCCGCCACTCAGCGATTATTGAGGACGTGCGGCCAGCCAGGGCGCTTCTGCCGTACATCGCGACCGCCGCCGTCATAGCGGCGGGCTCTGTCGCGCTCGTCTTCACCACGGTCGACGCGGGCGCCACCGAGTCGGGACCGAGCGCCCGAACGGGCGGAGCGCTGCCGCTTTCCTCGACCGATCGGCTCGCCTATTGGCGGCAGAGCCCCTCGGGCGCGTTCGTCCTCTGGGCCGCCAACCTTGATGGTTCCGAGGCGCGGTCTCTGACGACACTTCCCGCCAACACCTCGCGCCCGTTCGGGACGCGCTGGACCGGTGACGGAAGCGGCGTGGCGTACGTGAACGATCAGGGCATCCGCGTCATGAACCTGGACGGTAGGGCCATCGACATCCCGGTTCCGGTGCAGCTACGCAATTCGGGGTTCCGCGTGATCGACCAGCGATGGTCACCGTCGGGCGCACGGGTCGCCGCGACGCTTCAGCGGTCGACGGATGGCAAGACCGACGTGTACCTGGGTTCGCTCGAGCGTCGGGAGCTCGTGCGCGCGGGCGACTTCGGGAATGCGTTCGCCGCCACATGGCTCAGTGAGGAGGAAGTACTCATCGAGTCCGACACCGGCGTGCTCGGCGCCCTGACGCAACCGGGGCAACCGCTCCGCAAGCTCGTGGACCGTTCCGCTGCTTCACCGTTCTTCGACGGGACTCGCGTCCTCTTCCTCCAAGGCTTCGTCACCGCGACCGGCAATGCCAGCGGGATCTTCGTGACGAACCCCAGCGTCTGGAGCGTCCTCCCGGACGGAAAGGATCTGCGGGCCGAAGGACGCCTCGAGGTCGTCGGAACGCTCCGGCTCGACGGTGTCTGGCCCGACGGGCGCTACCTCATGCACGTCGGGGTCGATCAAACCCAGTACCTCGTCGGCCCGCGTTCCACGACTCTCGCCCCATCGAGCCTCCTCCGACGCACGATCGTCAGCGCTGATCGCCGCTCCGCCATCGGCTTCGGCGGGTCGCGGATCGTACGGATCGACCTCACCGGCGGGCTCAGTCCCGCGCAAAGTGCGTTCGTCGTTCTGCTCGACGGCGTCTTCAGCGCGGATGCCTGGGTCCGCCGGAGCGGTCCGCCCTAGAGAGCCAGCCCGATACTCATCCCGAATGCGAGCTGGTGCTGTCCTCCCTCAGCTGGAGATCGGGACGGATCCCGATGTGATCGCGAAGTACGCCCGGGCGGTCGAGGATCTCGCCTACGACCATCTGGTCATCTTCGACCACGTCCTCGGAGCGGACGCCAGCAGACTTGGGGGATGGACCGGCGTCTACGACCATCGCTCACTGTTCCATGAACCCCTGGTGTTGTTCGGTTACCTCGCCGGCGTGACGAGTCGTCTGAAGCTCGCGACAGCGGTGATCGTCCTCCCTCAACGACAGACCGCGCTGGTCGCAAAACAAGCGGCAGAGGTTGATGTCCTCTCTCGCGGCCGTTTGATTCTCGGTGTCGGCATCGGCTGGAACCAGGTCGAGTACGAGGCGCTGGGTATGAACTTCAAGGACCGCGGCAAGCGGATCGAGGAGCAGATCGCCGTCCTCCGCGCCCTGTGGACACAAGAGGTTGTCGACTTCAGGGGTCGATGGCATCGCATCGATCGCGCGGGGATCAATCCCTTGCCGGTGCAGCGACCCATTCCCATTTGGATGGGAGGAGGATGGGATCGGCCGACGCGAAGGGTCGTCGAACCAGTGCTGCGGCGGATCGCGAAGATGGCTGACGGTTGGTTCACACATCTGCCAGCGAATGAGGACGGCCGCAAAGGAATGGAGGCCTTCCATCGCCTGGTGCGGGAAGAAGGACGCGATCCGGCGAAGGTTCCTGTTGAAGGCCGACTCCCCGCGGCAAAGAGCGGCCCGGAAGAGTGGAAGCGTGGAATCGAGGCGTTTCGGCAGATGGGCGTGACGAGCGTCGAGCTCAACACAATGGGGGCCGGCTACCGAGACCTCGACGAGCACCTCGGCGCGCTGCGCCGTTTCCGGGAGTTGATCTAGTGGTGCGCACAGGCCACCGTCCGCACGGCGGTTTTGCGGCGCCCGATCCGAGCGCTATCGAGGCTGCGCTCCGGAGCGAGGCCACCGACGTCTACGGCTGGTCGAACGCGCCGGGCGACACCTACGGCGAGCACGAGCACAGCTACACGAAAGTCCTGTACTGCACCCGCGGATCGATCGATTTCGTTCTCGCCGGCGGCGAACGCCTGGCGCTCCGGCCGGGCGACCGTCTCGTGCTTCCGCCGCGAACGCGTCACTCCGCCGTCGTCGGCCCCGAGGGCTGCGCCTGCGTGGAAGGAAAGCTCGCGCCCTAAACTCATCGGGCTTCCATGCGACCGCTCGCATCACGTATGTCGCGACTCGGGACGGAGACCGCTTTCGAGGTCCTCGCCAAGGCGCGCGCGCTCGAGGCGAAGGGACGCGACATCGTTCATCTGGAGATCGGCGAGCCGGACTTCGACACGCCACCGGCGATCGTGGCGGCTGGGGTCGCCGCGCTCGAGCGTGGGGAGACCCACTACACGCAGTCCGCCGGTGTTATCGAGCTCCGCGAAGCCATCGCGCAGTACCTGAAGGAGCGGCGCGGGGTACGCGCGGATCCGAGCCAGGTGATCGTCACTCCTGGCGCGAAGCCGATCATGTTCTATGCGCTTCTCGCCCTGCTCGAAGAGGGCGACGAGGCAATCTATCCGGACCCGGGCTTCCCCATCTACTCGTCGATGATCGATTTCGCTGGTGCGCGAGGCGTGCCGCTGGCGCTGCGCGAGAAGAACGGATTCCAACCGGATCTGGACGAGCTGCGTCGGCTCGTGAACGCGCGAACCAAGGTGATCGTCCTCAACAGTCCCAACAACCCGACCGGTGGCGTGCTCTCGCGCGACGCGATCCGCGAGATCGCGGCCATCGCGCGCGAGCGGGATCTCTGGGTCCTCGCCGACGAGATCTACGGCGAGCTTGTGTATGACGGAGAGCACCACTCGATCGCAGTCGAGGAGGGAATGGCCGAGCGCACGATCCTGCTCGACGGATTCAGTAAGACATTCGCGATGACCGGGTGGCGCCTCGGCTACGGCGTCTTCCCGCGCGCGCTCGTCGAGCCGGTCGCGAAGCTCGTCACAAATTCCGTTTCCTGCACCGCGACGTTCGTCCAACGTGCGGGCACGGTCGCTCTCTCGTCGCGCCCACCCGAGGTGGACCAGATGATCGCCGAGTTCCGGCGCCGGAGAGACGCCGTCGTGAACGGATTGAACGCCGTCCCCGGCATCACCTGCCGAAGTCCACAGGGGGCCTTCTATGTCTTCCCGAACGTGCGCGCTCTCGGACTGCGGTCGAGTGCCGAGGTCGCCGACCGCCTTCTGAACGAGGCGGGAGTGGCGGCCCTGGCCGGGACGTGTTTCGGGGCGGCGGGCGAGGGCTACCTCCGACTCTCGTACGCGAACTCGCTAGCGAATCTAGACAAGGCGGTCTCCCGGATCGCGGACTGGTGCACGCGGCTGGCTTCTTTGCCTGCCGGCTAGAGGCCGCTTCGGGGCGAGTCATGGCGGATATCGTTCGTTCTTGAGGGGGCTGCGGTGCGCTCTCAGCGCCGGCCGCGATACAAGCGGTCCTCGGCGTGGAGAGCCTTCTCTCGACGAGCACCGATACAGGAGGCCCGGTCGTCGCGGTACTTGGAGTGGCGATCTTTGGGATGGGCGTTTTCTTTCTGACGCGATCGGCCGTCCGCGCGTAGGACGCAACGTCACAAGTCCTGAAAGAAGGGTCCAAAGGACTCCCTTCTTCCTTTGCTGCGGATTTAGGCTGAGGGCTGGACCACACGGAAGGGAGCGAAATCTGGTCACACCAGCGCTGAATCCGACGCAACATCAGGAGCGCCGCCTCGTGACGGTGCTCTTCGCCGACTTCGTCGGATTCACCTCTCTCGCCGAGGATCTCGATCCCGAAGAGCTCCAGATGCTGGTGTCCGGGATCTTCGAAGACCTCGCTGAAGAGGCCCTCCGGTACGACGGCACGATCGAGAAGTTCATCGGCGATGCGATCTTCGTGATCTTCGGAGCGCCCATCGCGCACGAGGACGACCCGCAGCGCGCGCTCCGATGCGCGATCGGCATGCAAAAGCTCATGGCTGAGCACTCGGCACGGGTGAAGGCGCAGCTCGGGATCGAGCTCGGACTGCGTGTCGGGGTCCACAGCGGAATGGTCGTCGCGGGAGCGGTCCGCGCTCCGGCCGAATACGGGGTCATGGGCGACACCGTCAACATTGCCGCGCGGCTCCAGCAGGCGGCAGCGCCTAGCGAGATCTACGTCACACAGGCGACCTTCCGCCTCACGAACCGGGAGTTCAGCTTTCGCGAGGTCGGCCCAATCGACATGAAGGGCAAGGACCGGCCGATCCTGGCCTATGCGCTCACGGGCGAGCGCACGACACCGAGAACTTCGATCGACATCCAGGCCCCTTTGGTGGGTCGATGGATGGAGCTCTCTCGTCTCGACCTTGCCTTCCAGTCGGCACGCGTCGGCCGCACGGAGGTCGTGCTCATCGCAGGCGAGCCGGGCATTGGGAAGAGCCGCCTCCTGACCGAGTTCATCGGCCTCGCGACATCGGCCGAGGACGGCGTCCGCAGCGACGCCCCGCGGGTTCTGCGCTGGACGTTCTCGCGGGTGAACCAGCGCAGCTACGCGGGATTCATCGAGCCGATGCTGGTGGAGCTGCGGATCGATCCCAACGATGAAGACGCCGCGACGAAGCTATCGGCGAAGCTGCAAGAGCTCGGTTTCGCGAGCCCCGAGCTGGTCATACCGACCCTTTCACAGTTCTTCCACCTCCCAGGAGCCATCGAACCGCCGAGCGACTCGGACGAGTGGAAGCGCTCGATGTTCATCAGCGTCTACGACGTCATCGCGTCGCTCGCGCGCGAGCGCCCACTCATCTACGTCCTCGAGGATCTTCACTTCGCGGATTCGGCCTCGCTCGAGCTGCTCTGGTTCGTCGCCTCGCGTGCTTCGCGGGTGCCGCTCCTCTTGCTTCTCGCGCAACGCGCCGGCCCGGGCTCCCCCGACCCGCGTCCGGTGCGCACGAACTTCAGCCAGCTCGTCCTCGAGCCGCTTTCGGACGAGGAGGCCGCGCGCATCATCGACGCCACGTTTGACTGGATGCCCGACGAGCTCCGCGACAAGATCGTTGCGCGCGCCGGCGGGAACCCGTTCTTCATCGAGGAGTCCATCCGCTCGCTCGTGGATTCGGGCGCGGTCGCGAAGGATGACAAGGGCGAGTGGCAACTGCGCGAGCGCCCCGCGGCGCTCGAGGTCCCGGCAACGCTTCACGGAGTCGTCGCAGCACGCATCGACCGGCTGCCGCCGAGCGCGAAAGAAACGATCCAGCTCGCGTCGGTGATCGGGCAACGCTTCGGCGACCGCGTCCTTCGCGAGGCCGGAGGCCCGCGGATCGCCGACTCGGTCGACGAGCTCATCGCGGCGGATCTCGTGCTCGAGGCCGCACCCGGCGAGCGGCGCGAGGGCCGGTATCGCTTCAAGCACGCGGTCGTGCAGGAGGTCGCGTACAACACCCTGCTCGTGCGCCGGCGAGTCGAGCTGCATCGCCGCGTCGCGGTCGCATACGAGACGGTCCTCGGCGAGGGCGTGAAGGATTTCCTGCCGGCGCTCGCCCACCACTACCTGCTCGGAGACGTCCCCGAGAAGGCCGCCGAGTACTCGTGGAAGGCAGCCGAGCAGGCGACGGCGATACACGCGCACGTGGAAGCGCTGCGCCTCGCGGAGCAAGCCCTCGAGGTCTACGAAAAGCTGGATCGGTTCACGGACTCGATCAAAGCGCTCTACCTCATTGCGCGAGTGCGCCGATACCGCGGCGAGAACGACGCCGCCCTTTCGGCCTACGAGCGGGCGCTCGCGATGCTCGAGCAGCGCGACCCCAAGAACCCCGAGGTCGGGAACGTCATCGCGCACATGGCGGAGCTCTGTACGCGGTGGGACGCGAAATACACGGATCTTGAGGGACTCGTCGCGCGCGGCCTCGCCATCGTGGACGGCCAGCGCAATCGCCAAAAGGTTCTGCTCCTGGCGGCGAAGGCGTTCATGTCGAGGAAGCGCCCCAAGCCGACCGATGCCGACTGGGAAGAATCCCTGGCCACGGCGAAGGAGGCGCTCGCGATCGCCGAGGAGCTCGGACTCCTTCGCGAGGTCTCCCTCTGTTTGGACGCGGTCGGGTACGCGTACGGCGAGCTCGGCAACTTCCGTGAGTCGTACGCCCACAACCAGCGCCGACTGCCGATCGCGAAGTCGCTCCAGGACAGCGACGAGCTGATCGACGCGCACAACATGATCGCGATCGCGTCGCTGGTCCTCGGCGACTTCAACGAGGCCATCGAGCACGCGAGCGCCGGTCGTGACCTCGCGGTCGAAACCGAGAAGCCGCGCCTGGGCGCGGTGGCGCTACAAACCGAGGCCCTCGCGCGGTTGCTCGCGGGCGATTTCGCCGGAACGCTGGCCAGCGCGGCGCGACGGGCGCAGTTCCTTCCGACCGGGAAGGGCCACGCGACCCTCGCGGTCGCGGCCGCGGCGGCGGCGGCGATGGGATCGCCGGAAGAGAAAACGTTCCGCGAGCAGCTCATCGAGGCCGAGGCGAGCCCGCTTGATATTGCGTCGTGCGACTTTGCGTCCGCGTACTACGGGATGCGCGAGAGCGAGTCGAGCTACCACGCGATACGCAGCGCCGGGTATCCGAAAGGCCTCGTGGATCAGGCGCTGATCGGGCCCCTCGCGGTCGTCGCCGCGGCGCGCTGGCGCATTGACGATCAGCCTTTCGTCGAGCGCATCGAGGCTGTCGTCGAACGAACCGGACACGGGAGAGGGCGCGCGCTCCTCACGCAGGCCGAGGGGATCCGCGCGACGCAACACGGCGAGCTCGCGAAGGCCGAGAAGCTCATCTTCGACGCCGTGCAGGCCTTCACGACGCTACGACTCGACTACGAGCGAGCGGTCGCGCTCGTGGATCACTCGCGAGTGCTCGCGGCGCTCGGTCGCACCGACCATCGCGCTGAGATGGACGAAGCCAAGGTGATCGCGGAGCGTCTCGGTGCGGTCGCGCTTCTTACAGCGATGGAGCAGGTACCGGTCGCGACCTAAGCGCCCTCGGACACGGGCAGTTCGTCGATGTGCTCGACGAGCCGGCTGCGGGGCGCTGGCTCGAATAGCTCGTCGACATGCTCGACGATCGACTCGCGGATCTCCTCGGGCGGAGCGCTGAAGACCTCGGCCGCGGTCGCGGGCTCCATCGTGATGACCTCGCCGGCCGGCGGCGACGCGACACGTGATCGGAAGTCCGCGAGGATCAGAGCGAGTAGCGCGCGCATCTCTTCCGCGATCGCGGTCTGAAGGTCACGCGCGGGCGGAGCTTCCACTTGGGTCGGCAGCGCGTCTTCGACGATTCCGCCGCGGCCGAACGACGCGATCTCGTCACGTAGGTCTTCTCGCTCCTCGCGCAGACGCTCGACTTCTTTCAAGAGCATGCGGCGCTCGTCGACCGCACCGCTCAGGGTTTCGTTCGCTTCGGCTCGCGCACGCTGGAGGATCGCGTCGGCCTTTCGGTAGCCATCCGCGGCAGCGTCATTCAGCAAACGGTCGGACTCGGTGTAGGTCGCGAGGCGACTCTGTTCGGCCTCCAGATCCGCTTGCATCGCCGCTAGCTGTTCCTCGAGCTCGGCGACATGGTGGGTGAGCGCGCCGACGATGTCGTCCGCGGCCAATCCGGACCCCGACGAGCGCGCGCTCGCACTCGGCCATTTGCGGCCCTTGATCAGGTTTGGGGCGCTCGCTCCCTTGTATTGCAGGTCCCCAGCGTACGGTCGGAAACGGGATGAAAAACCAGCCTTTTGGGGGGTCCTTGGGCTAGGAGAGGGCGTGCCGGAGAGCGCTTCGGGCCCCGTGGTACCCGCACATCCCGTGGACTCCCCCGCCGGGAGGAGTCGACGAAGAGCACAGGTAGACGTCGCGCGCCGACGTCGCGTACGGGTCGAGCCGGAAGAACGGTCGCGTCATGAACTGGAAGAGGGTGTTCGCACCGCCACCGATGTCGCCGCCGATGTAGTTCTCGTTGTGGCGATGGACCTCCGCCGGACCCATAACCGAACGCGCGAGAACACGGTCGCGGAATCCCGGCGCGAAGCGCTCGATCTGCGCTTCCATGCGCTCGGTCATATCGAAGGTCGAGCCGTTGGGGACGTGGCAGTAGGCCCAGAGCGTGTGCTTTCCGGCGGGCGCGCGCGATGGATCGAAGAGGCTCTGCTGTCCGACGAGCATGAATGGCCGCTCGGCCGGCGCGCCTCGCGCGATCTGCGCCTCGCTCTCGGCGATCTCGTCGAGCGTCCCTCCGAGATGCACCGTACCCGCGCGCAGGCAATCCTTCGCGCGCCACGGGATCGGACCGTCGAGGGCGTAGTCGAGCTTGAACACGCCTGGCCCGTAGCGGAATGAGCGAAGCCGCGCGCGATAACGGTCCGAGAGTCGTGGGCCGGCGATCTCTTCGAGCTGTCGCGGTGTCACGTCGCAGAGATAGGCGCGCGCGGTTCCGAGCTCGTTCAAGCTGCGCACGCGGCGTCCCATCTCGATCGTGCCGCCCAGCGACCGCAGGCGCGCCGCGAGTGCGTCGGCGACGCGCTGCGATCCTCCGCGGGGGAGCGGCCAGTTCGCCACGTGCGTCGCCACCGCGAACATCAACCCGAACGACGCGGTGAGGGGAGCGTCGAGCGGCAATACCGAGTGCGCGGCCAGGCCCGCGAAGAGCGCTCGCGCGCGGACGCCGCTGAATGCGATGCGAGCGAGAAGGCGCGCCGGGAGAACGCCGGGCAGACCCAGCCGCGCCATGACGAACGGATGGCGCGGAATGCGGATAAGCGGTCCGAGCGCGTCCGCGGCGAGGTCGTCCCACTGGGGCACCAGTGGCGCGACCAGTCGGCGGTATGCCCGCCCGTCGGGGCCGAGATTGTCGGCCGTCGCATCGAGCGAACGCTCGAGGATCACAGCGGTGCCGTCGTCGAGCGGGTGCGCGAGCGCCGCGGGCGGTTCGATCCACTCGAGTCCTTCGCGAGAGAGGTCGAGCTCGCGAAAGAACGGCGATGCCGCGCCGAGCGGATGGAACGCGGAGCAGAGATCGTGCACGAATCCGGGGAGCGTCAGCTCCGCGGAGCGGCAGCCTCCACCGATCGTGTCGTTCGCTTCATAGACGGTGACCGCGTGCCCATTGCGCGCGATCTCGATAGCGGCAGAGAGCCCATTCGGGCCCGAGCCGATGACGATCGCGTCCGCGCTCAAGCCTGCCGCAGGTGCCGGTCGAACCAGTCGAGCGCGCGACGGAGCGAGTCGATGCGGTTCTCGGTCACGCGGAAGCCGTGCCCCTCGCCGGGGTACACGTGGTAGTCGTGGGTCCGCCCGCCGTCGCGCAGCGCTTTCACCACCTGCTCGGCTTCGGTACGCGGAACGCGCGGATCGTTCTCGCCCTGGAGGACGAGGAGCGGCGCTCGGATCTTCGACGCATGCGTCAGCGGTGAGCGATCGCGGTAGAGGTCCGCGTCCTTGACCGGATCGCCCAGCTCCCGGAGGAGGTAATCGCGCAGGTCACCGCGGGTCGTCTCGGCCATGGTCTTCCACGAAACGACCCCCACGACCGAGACACCGGCCGCGAAGCGGTCCGGACGAAGCGCGAGCGACATGAGCGTGAGATACCCGCCGTAGCTGCCGCCGTAGACACCGATCCGCGCGGGGTCCGCGAGCTTCTGATCGCCGAGCCATGCTGCGCCGCGTGCGATGTCCTCGAGGTCCTTGCCGCCCCAGTCGTGACGGTTCGCTTCGCGCCACTTCTTGCCGTAACCGGTCGAGCCGCGCGGATTGGGCTCGAGGACGACGAACCCAGCGTTCACGAAGACCTGGGTCGCCACATTCCACTCGCGATGGTGCTGCGCCGTCGGTCCGCCGTGGATGTTGATGATCGCGGGCGGGACCTTCTCGCCGCGCAGAGCTTCGGCGTACGGCAGGAAAAGGAGCGCGGGCACCTCGTCGCCGTCCGCGCCCGGATACCGGATGTGCGACGGCTCGACGAGCGTCGCCGGGTCGATGGTCGCGGGCAGCGAACGGGTGATCGCGCGCGCCGCGCTCGCGCGCTCGCGCGTCACGTACACGTCCCACGGACGCGACGGACTCGAGAAGAGGAACGCGGTCGTGTCGCTGTCGGGGCCGATGTCGGGCGACGCGTGCATGCCGGGAATGTCCGACACGGCGTGATCCGCGTGCGAGACCGTGAACACCCGGCGAAGTGAGACCGCGCCATCCTCGTTGTGCAGGTACCCGAGGGCGCGTCCGTCGGGGCGCCATACGGCACCGTACTCGTCGTGGATGCTCGCCGTCATCCGCTCCACGCGGCCGATCTCGCGGTCCGCATACGTGGCGATCGCGACCTCGTGTCTTCCACGCGTGTCAGTGGTGAACGAGATGCGGGTCCCGTCGGGGGACCACTGCGGATCCGCGGACTCGCCGTCGACGCCGCCGCGCGTGTCGAGGCGCGTCACCTCGCCACCCGACGCGGCCACGACGTAGAGATCGGCATTCGTCCCGTTGCTCTCCCGGCGTGACCAGAAGACCAGGAGTGTGCCGTCCGGCGACCATCGCGGCTGGAAGTCCGTGCGAGAGCCGTCGGTAACCGCGCGTCTGTCCCCAGACGTCACGTCGATCACGTGGATGGCGAAGGTCTTCTCCTTCTCGCCGCCGCCCGAGTTCGCGGTGTACGCGAGCTTGGTGCCATCCGGCGACCAGGCGATATCGCGATGCATCACTCCGGGCTCGTTCGTTAGGTTGCGATCGCGCTCGCCGTCGCGGTCGACGAGCCAGATGTCGAACCGCTCGTCACCGCCGCGGTCGCGCAGGAATGCGAGCTGCTTGGCGTCGGGAGACCACCGTGGCCACACCGATCGCTCGTTCGCCTCGGTCAGCTGGAAGATGCGCTCGCCGGCCAGTGGCGCGCTGTAGATCTCGAACGTGCCCGATCGGTTCCATGAGAACGCGACCTCGCTCCCGTCCGGCGAGAGGTCTACGCCGCCCCAGATGTAATCGACGTAAGGCACGCCCGCGAGCTCCTCGACCGAAAGCCGGCGATACCGGTCGCCGATCGATCGTGGCTCCACGACCGGAGCGGGCGGCTGGATGTCGGTCTCGGGATTCGCGATCGTCGTCGGCGGTCGCGCCGTGCTTGGTGCGTCCCAGTCCTCGGCAAAGTTTTTCGGGCGCTTCGTTGCTTTCGCCGACGCTTGTGCAGCACCGCTCGTTATCGCGCTCGCCGTTACGGGCACGGGGCGCCGTGGGCGCTCCACCAATTCGCGAGCCGTACTGGCCACCACGAGTGTTTCGGGACCCATTGCGGCCTCGCGCGGGGCCGTGATCTCCCGCGGGACGATCGGATCGTTCGGGACGAGCTTGTCCTCGAGACGTCCTTTGTACTCGCGGTCCCACGGAGCCTGGAGGAGGATTCCAAACTGCTTGCGCGGTTTCGGGAGCTGGTCCTGCAGCGCGAGCAGATTGTCCTTTCCCGCGCTCCACATAGGGGCCCACCGCGCGGACAGGACCGCGGAGAAGTTCAGCGGGAGCAGCTTCCGAGCGGCAGGGCTCGCAAGATCGAGATCTCCGCAGACCAGCACGCCCCCGGCGCGCTGCAACAGGATCACCGTCGCCCCGTACGGGGGCAGGCTCACGCGGATCGCACGGGCGTCGGGGCGGACGAGCTCGTCGTCGCCGAGGACGAGGTCCGCTCCGCCTGGGATGTGCTCGGCGTCGCCGGCATGGGCGGCCACCTGCACACCGAGCGCCTCGCGGTATTTGGCCGCGTCGGCTGCGCGCGCGGCGTTCGTCGCGACCAGCAAAGACGCGGGCCCGGCGCCACGCACCAATCGAAGCGCGCGCTCGCTGAAGGGCGGAGCGTCGATGAGTAGATTCCCGCGGTGCTCGTCGTAGACGATGTACTGGCGTTCGTCCTCGAGGGGCTCGTACAGCTCGAAGATCCACGAACGGAGCTGATGAATATCCACGGGGCCGGCCTATCCTAGCGTCGGAAGAACGAGCAGGCCGTCCGCGCGGACGAGCGCTTTCTTCATCTCGAGTCTTCGTGCCGCGTGCGCGACGCGATCCTCGCTCCAATCGAAGAGCTTCGTGATCTGACGCTCGCTCACGCCGCCCGCAAGCTGTAGGAGATGAGCGAGCAGCGAGGTCATCGCATCCGCCGAAGACTCTCGTTCCGCGGCGCGGACCGTCTCGGGATAGCGGTGTACGAACAGGTCGTACGTGTAGTTGTAGGCCTCGCGCCCTTCGCCCACGGCGCGCACGCGCGCCACGTACATGAGCCGCTGCAGCTCTTCGATCGCCTTGGCGTAGTCGGATTTCCCCTCCTGCGAGGTGATCCCGAGCGCCGACCGCATCCGTTTGGTCTGCGTCTCTCCGTTCACGGCGAGGAATTCGATGATCCGCCGCGCGATCTCGGAGAGGCGGCCCGCGCGCACGTCCTCGAGATGGTCGTCGGCATCGCCCGCGCGCCCGAAGGTCGCGTAGAACGTCGGCAGCATCTTCATCGACACGAACGTCGGTTTCTTAACGAGAAGCTTTCCGTAGTAGAGGCGCTTGTTCTCGGCGAGCTCGTCCTTCCATCCCCACATCCACTCCCACTTGCGGCCATCGCTGCGGGTGTCGAGGTGGTCGAACGCCGCCGGGACCGGGTACGCCGACTCGCCGGTGAACGCGAAGCACAGGCCGAGCGCGTCGACCATCCGCACGAGCGCGTCCGCCGTCTTCACCGCGTGACGCCCCGCGATGCGCTCGCGATGCCGGGCCAGCGCGCGCTCCATCTCTCGGGACAGCGCCGGCGCGCGCGCGGTTCGGGGTCGGCGATACTCAGCGGCCATTGCGATCGAGCGTGGAGGTCTGACGGTGAATGGTCAACCGAGGCTCATCCATCTGAAGAGCGAATCGGAGCTTCTGCCGAAGTGCCGCGCCACCGACGCGACGAGTCTCACGAACTGGGTCCGCGGCGCGTCCTTCCCTGAGGTGTACGTGCCCGCTGAGGTCGTGGGGAACGCCGACGTCGTGTGCCGCAAGTGCCAGGAGGCGGCCATCGACAACGACATCGGCTCCGACGACGAGGTCGTGCCCGAGGAGGAAGAGGACGAGGAAGAGGAAGGCAGGGGCGTCGTCTACGGGGTGCTCACTGATGTCAGCGATGCCGAGCTGCTCGCCGAGATTGCGCGACGGCTTGGCGACGAGGAGTCGCTAGTCGAGGAAGAGGGCAAGGAGACCAAAGACCACCGCAACTGACATCGCGCGACGCGAACGCTCATGCAGGCGCGCGAATTCGATTCGCGCCGGAGAGCTCGTCGGCTGTTCGTCGAATGCCGCGGTGGCGGTGCGGATCTGCCGGGCCACCGGGTTTGCCCACGCGCTCGAGTAGAGAGTCGCGATCCCCAGAACAGCGAGGCTGACCCAGCGCAGCACCAGGCGGATCTCTGGCGTTCCTGTCACCTCGAAGCCGATAGCCTTGAGGACGCTCGTGATGAGCAGCACGATCACCGAGAACACTGCGAGCCCGTCGAAGCGCGCCAGGATGTTGCCGAACATCGCGCCCGCCTCAGCGCGCGACCGCGCGTGAGCGAACAGCGCCGGCGCAACGGCGGTGCCGAGCACGAGCGAGCTACCAACAAGGATGGCGAGCGCGAGGTGGTACAGGAACTGGAGCAGGTCGAACGAGAGCGTCTCCACAGGCGAAACCGAGCATATGGAATTTCCGAGCCGCGAGGTCGGTTTAGGATTGGGCACAAGGGAGCCTGAATTGCCGACGTATCGCGACTACTTCGCCGACATCAAGAAGCGCATCAAAGAGGCGACGCCCGAGCAGGTCCAGGACCTGATCAGCTCGGGCGAGATTCAGCTCGGGGACGTTCGCGAGAAGGACGAGTGGAATGCCGGCCACATCCCCGGCGCAATCCACGTGCCGAAGAGCTATGTCGAGCAGTGGGCCGAGGACCGCCTTCCGGACAAGGACAAGACCACCGTCCTCTACTGCGCCGGCGGGGTGCGTTCGGCGATGGCGGCGGATCTTCTCCAGAAGCTCGGGTACAGCAACGTGATCTCCATGGCCGGCGGGTTCAACCGCTGGAAGGACTCGGGCAAGCCGTGGACGACGCCCGCGAGCTTCACGCCGGAGCAGGCGCAGCGTTACTCGCGGCATCTGCTGATTCCGGAGGTCGGCGAGGCCGGCCAGCAGAAGCTCCTGGACAGCAAGGTGCTCCTCATCGGAGCGGGCGGACTCGGATCGCCGGCCGCGTACTACCTCGCGTCCGCTGGCGTGGGCACGCTCGGCATCGTCGACTCCGACGTCGTCGATCTCACCAACTTGCAACGGCAGATCCTCCACACCACCGATCGCATCGGCGAGTCGAAGGTCTCTTCAGCGAAGCAGACCCTCGAAGCGCTGAATCCCGACGTGAAAATCGTCGGCTACGAAGAGCGTCTATCGGCCGCGAATATCGATCGCATCATCGAGGGATACGACGTCGTGATCGACGGCGCCGACAACTTCCCCACCCGGTATCTGTTGAACGACGCGTCGGTGAAGCACCGCGTCCCCGTCGTGCATGGCTCGATCTTCCGCTTCGAGGGCCAGGTCACGGTCTTCAAGCCGTTCGAGGGACCGTGCTACCGGTGCCTCTTTCCCGAACCGCCGCCGCCGGAGCTCGCGCCTTCGTGCGCCGAAGCGGGCGTCCTTGGCGTGCTACCCGGAGTCATCGGCACGATCCAGGCGACGGAAGCGATCAAGCTCCTTCTGGGGATCGGCGAGCCGCTCATCGGCCGGTACCTTCTCTACGACGCGCTCGAGGGAAGCTTCCGCGAGGTCCGTCTGCGCCGCGATCCGGAGTGCCCGGTCTGTGGCGAGCACCCGACCATCACTGATTACATCGATTACGAGGGGTTCTGCGCCTCACCAGCGGAATGGCGCGCCGAGCACATCGCAACGAAAGTGAGCACTCCCGCAGACTAGCCGCGCTCTATCGTTTTGAAGATGCGTCGCGCGGTTCTCCTATTGATGACGGTCGCGCTTCTTGTCGTCTCGTGTACCTCAACACCGGGCGGTACCGCGGCTAACAGCCCATCCAGGACGATCGACATCAAGCGAACGCGGCTTGACATCGTCTACAGCGCCTTCGTCGACGAAGACGTTCACCACGTCACGAGCAAGAAAGCCCTCGAGGCCGCGCTCGAGGCGGTGAAAGCCGCGGTTCGCGCCGCCGGCGGGAAAGACGACGTCGCGACTCCCCAATTTCAGGATGTCGACGAGCCGCAAATAGCCGACTTCAATAAGTTCGCGGATGCCGTGAGCCTGCTTGCGGGTCGCGTGCAGCTTTCATCCGAGAGGATCGCCAACGCCGCGCTCGTCGGGATGCTCAGCACGAGTCCCGACTGCCATACGTTCTACGTATCGGCCGGCGGCGGCGGCATTCAGTCGCGCCCTGTCGCGCCGAAGGGCAGCAGCGCGATCATCCCGACGCAGGGAACGAGCCTGGGCGGTCCCGATGAGGCCGGACTTACCGGCAGGATGCTGCCGGGGGGCATCGCCTACATCACGTTCCGCGATTGGATGATGACGGGCACCTATCACCTAGACGAGACGGTACGCGCGATATTGGACAAGGCGGTCGCGCAAGGAGCGAAGGCGTGGCTCTTCGACTTTCGCGGAAATCCGGGGGGCTACCTGGTCGACTTCTCGAGCTTCTTCCTGAACGGCGAGCCGACACGAGGCAGGGTCGTGAAGACGGGAAACGGCGGAATCAGCACGAGCAATACGGATCTGCGCCTGCCCGAGGCATATCAGCTGCCGATCGCGATCATCGCGAATGACCGCACCGCATCCGCGCCCGAGCACTTCATCCTCGACTTGAAGGAAGGCAAACGAGCGACGCTCGTGGGGCAGAAGACATACGGCTGTCTTGGGGCCGCCATCGAGACTCACCTCCCTGACGGTGGGCTTCTCTCGGTCGTCGTGGAAGAGGAGATCGGCGGGACGAGCGGCGCGAGATACAACAACGTCGGGATCCCGCCAGATGTGCTGGCGGACGACCCGACCGCGGTCGCGAAGGCGATCGAGATACTGAACCAGAAGATCGCGGCGCGCTGATCGTGCGGCGGCTTGCCGCGCTCACGTTCGCGATCCTGATCGGCTGCACCACCGCACCCGCCGCCCCCACTCCCGAGCCTTCGTCGACTGCGACGACCGTCGTCATCAATGAGAGCAGCAAATCCGAGATCAGCGCGGTGCTTCAGCGCCGCCACGCAGCCCTCGCTGGCAAGGATTTGCAGGCCTTTCAGGCGACAGTGGACCTGACGCGACCAGCGTTCCGGCGCTGCCAGCACGAAACGTTCGACATCGCGGCGCGGCAGGGGCTCGGGGGTAGCGCTCCTACGGTGATCAAGGTCGAGCCGTACGGAGACGGTTACGTCCGCGCGTATGTGGAGGCGAGCTCGAACGAGGTGGAGCGCCTGTATTTCCGACGTGACGGCGATCGATGGATAGTCACCGAGCCGAAGGTCGACGAGCTCGGGGGCGAGCGATCCAGGGTCGTCGAGGGGATCCGCGTCGAATATTGGGGCGTCGACGAAGACATCGTGGGGTTCATCGGTCACGAAGCTGCGGCGACTCGAGACTTCTTGGTCCCCCACGCGACCAGCACGATCCGCGATCCCTACTACATCAAGGTGATCCCAACGCGCGAGACCGCCGGCATCGTCGCATGCACCTCGCTCGCGTACGCGAACATCCGCGACGAGCACGCCCCATTCCTCGGGCTGTGGCGAGTTTGGCTCGCGCCGTCACTCGATCGCGTGTCAGATTTCCAGCAGGTGGTCCTGCGGCACGAAGGCCTGCACTACCTGCAGGACCAGTTCAGTCACGGCATCTTGGTGCGTCTGGACTGGTGGCTCATCGAGGGATGGCCCGACTATGTCGCGCAATCGCGGGGTCGAGCCGCCATCGCCGGCGCCGTGTGTGCGAGCAGCGTGCCGACGCTCAAACGGATCGTCGATGGCGTTCCGACCGAGCCCGACACTCCGCCCGAGCTGACCGGCCAGTACTACGCGCTCGCGAACTCGATGGTCGAATACGTGTACGCCACCTATGGCTCGCAGAGCTACTGGGATCTCGTCGCGCTCTACAAGGACAACCCTGACTACCGCTTGACCTATCCGAAGATCTTCAAGGTCGAGCCCGAGGCGTTCTATCAAGGCTGGCTCGCCTTCGCGAAAAAGAAGTACTGCTAAGCCCGCGTATCGAACGATCGAACAACCGAGCGGTAAGCCTGCGCGCTTCTTCTGCCAATAGCCTTACTGGCGCAGGACATTCGGACCCTCCCCCTGGGACGCCTTTGGTACCGATGGGCCATTGGCGAACAGGGTGCGCGGCCGATATGGTCGCGGAGCGTACGTGAGGAAGGGAAGTGACGACCGCTTGAAGCCAAGCGTCGCCAAAGTCGCCGTGCTCCCGCTTGAGGTCGCTGGGCCCGTACCGGACGTCATCGCCCGGGCAAAGGCAGGCGATCGAGGCGCGTTCGCGGAGCTCTACGACCGCCACATCGATTCGGTGTATCGGTACCTGCTCTACCGCGTGCGCGAGCCATCCGATGCCGAGGACCTCGCGAGCGAAGTGTTCACGCGAGCCTTCGCGAACATCCACCGCTATCGCTGGCAGGGGAAATCGTTCCTCGCATGGCTCTACACGATCGCACGCAACGCCGTCACCGATCGTCGGCGTCGCGAAAGGCCGATGGTCGATCTCGACAATGCGTACGGCGTCGCCGAAGAAGGACCGACCGCGCACGAGCGCGCAGTTCATGGCGAAGCGGTCGACGCACTGCGTGGCGCGGTGAAGCACCTCACCGCGGAACAGCAGGAGGTCATCGTGCTTCGTTTCGTCGAGAACATGTCGAGCCGCCAGGTCGCGAAGGTGCTCGGCAAAAATGAGGGTGCGATCCGCGCACTTCAGTTCCGAGCGCTCGGTCGCTTAAGAAAGCTCTTAACGAGCGAAGTCGCCTGAACTGCTGACGCAGGCGGCCCGTAGACTTCTCGTAGGTACCGGTTGATCCGCCTCCGTTCGTTCCTGCCCCTCATCGCGTTCGTTGCAGCCGCTTGTTCGCTCGTCCCCGCGGAGCTGCAGCGCGAGCTGCTGCCGTCCAACACCGCATACAAGACCGCGGAGGCCGCATACCAGGTGCTCATCGAGCGCCACGTCGACAAGCCCACCTCACTGACACTTCTCACCGGTGCTCTGGAGAGCGTCGTTACCGAAGCGAAGAAAGAAGGAGCCACCGACACTGCGCTTCCGTCGGCAGCGCCGAGCTTCACCGGTAGCACCTGGTCCGACTTCGCGAAGTTCTCGGACCGGCTCGACGCTATCGCCGCGGCCACGCCAAACGGCGACAAGACGCTGCTCGAGCGAGCCGCGGTCGACGGGATGGCGAAGTCCATGAACGAGTGCCATACCTATTACCTCGACCCGACCCGCGCGCGTAACTTCAACCAGCCGCAGCCGCCCGTATCGGGCATCGGGGTGACCATCAACAAGGCCAGCGTCGACCAGCCCATCGAGGTGATCCGGGTGATTCCGGGCACGCCGGCGCAGCGGGCGGGGATCAAGAACGGCGACAGGATCGTGACCGTCGACGGGACCGACGTCACCAATCTCCAGACCGACGAGGTGGCGAACAAGGTCAAGGGGGCGGAAGGAACTCAGGTCACTGTGGGGATCCTGCGCGGCCAGGAGTCGCTTTCCTTCACCCTGACCCGCGCGCGCTTCTCGGTCCCGCTCTCGACGGACACGATGATCGACGGGAATATCGGCCGCATCGAGGTGCCGCAGCTCGTCGGCGCCGTCGCCGACGAGGTCTCCAACGCCGTCAAGCGGCTCAACGCCAACGGCGCGGGCGCCCTCGTCCTCGACCTTCGCGGTGACCCGGGCGGGGATCTGTCAGCGGCGGTCGATATCGCGAGCATCTTCGTCCGGCAGGGCACGCTCGTGTTCCAGACCGGGCGTGACGGCAATCGCACTCCGCTCGATGTGAACCGCCGCTTCTACATCGACAGCCCGAAGCCGCTCGTCGTCCTCGTGAACAAGAACTCGGCGTCCGGCGCCGAGATCATCGCCGCGGGCATTCGCGCGAACGGCGCCGGCACCGTGATGGGCACGCAGACGGCCGGCTGCGTCGGCACCGGACAGCCCCGCGACCTACCGGACGGCGGCCTCCTGCTCGTGACTATCACCAAGATCCAGGACGCAAAGACCGGCGCCGACCTCAATGGACCCGGCCGCGGAGTTGTCCCCGACCAGATCGTCGATCAGCCCACCGGCGCCCAGGGCGACCCGCAGCTGGACGCGGCGGTCGCGTATCTTCGGACGAAGGTCGCGCGTTCGAGCGCCGCGCCCGTCCTTCTGCTCGCCGCCTAGCTCACGGCTCCGAGCGCGACGAGCCCGAGCACAAGCAGACCGATCCCGATCAGCTGATTCGGCGCGATGCGCTCGCCGAGCGCGATCATGCCCAGGACCGCGGGGATGATCGGGTACATCCCCGTGCCTGTCGCAGCGAGCGACGCGTAGCCAGACTCGATGCCGAGCGCGAAGAAGACGTTCGCAAGCGTGTCGCCGACGCCGACGATCGCGCCGAGCAAGAACGTGGTGCGGTCGCGGAAGACACGCAGATCCATCCGTCGCGCGGCGACGTACGAACCGATGAAGACGAAACTCGTCGCGCGAAGCAGCACGATCATCGCGGCCCACGCGTACTCGCGGGTCGCGATCGCGAAGACGGCACTCCACACTCCGAAGCCGAGCGTCGCGACGAGCCCGATGCGCACTCCGGGCACAGGCCGGCCGAGCGTGACGCGGAGCTCGCGCGCGTCCGTGGACGTCAGAACCACACCGATGAAGATCACGGACGCGGCAAGGATTTGCGAGGTGGTGAGGCGCTCGCCGAGGAAGATGACGACGAGGACCACGGTGATCACGACATACGAAGCGACGACAGGCGCGACGACCGCCACAGGTCCCAGCGCCAGCCCGCGATAGAGCGCCGCGACCGAGATCACACCGAGAGCCCCCAGCCCGACCGCGAACGGGACCATGCCTGGTTCGAAGGTGGGCCACCGTCCCAGCACCCACAGCACGGACGCGAAAGACGTGAGCCCGATCGCCTGCATCACGAAGGCGGTGCGCACCGCGCCCACGCGGCGTGCGCAGATCCCGGCCGCGTAGTCGGCGAAGCCCCAGACGATCGCGGCGGCGACGCCGAAGAGAAGCGCTTCCAGCTAAATGACGAGCTCGCGCGGTGCCTGCGTCAGGTTGCGCGCGCCGGTATCCGTGATGACGAGCATGTCCTCGAGCCGCACGCCACCGATGGACGGGTCGTACACGCCGGGCTCGATCGTCACGACGTCGCCGGCGACGAGCGGCTTCGTGCCGGACCGCGCTATCGCGGGCGCCTCGTGGATCTCGAGGCCGACCCCGTGACCGGTCGAGTGAATGAAGCCGCGCGGCGTGGGATCGTTCGGATCCTTCTTCTGACCGGGTCGCAGAGTGTCGTAGCCAGCTTGCCAGATGATGTCTTCGACCAGCTCGTGAACCTCGCGGCCGGTGACGCCCGCGCGCAGGGCCTTGATGCCCGCGTCCTGAGCGCGCTTCACGACCTCGTAGATCTTTCGGATCTCGGCGGGCGGCTCGCCCTTCGAAACGGTCCGCGTCATGTCGGCCCAATACCGGTTCGATTTGTGCTGCGGGAAGATGTCCATGACGATCGGCTCGCCCGCGTGAAGCGGTCCGGTCCCGATCTGGTGCGGGTCGGCGGCCTGCAGTCCGGGCGCGCAGATCGCGCCGTCTGACGCGTAGCCTCGTTCCAGGAGCGCCGACTCGACGATGGCGCGAAGCCGCTCAGCCGTGAAGGTCGCGCCGTCGAGCTCGAGCGTCTTGTCGGCTCGGACTTTGGCGCGGCGGATCGCATCGGCGCCCTTTCGCCAGGCCTCTTCGGTCGCGCGCTGAGCGCCTTCGATCGCGTCGATTTCGTCGGGACGCTTGACACGGCGGCGCTCCCGCAGATCGTTCGCGATGACGAGCTCGATGCCCATCTCGCGCAGCCGGTCCGCCTCTGCCACCGGGAAATACGGCGCGATCGAGACCCGCCGCAAGCCCCTTGCGTCAAGGAAGCGCTTCATGATCGTCGCCCAGAACTCCGTACCCGAGATGCCGCGGCCGGTCAGCTCCTGAGCGCCGTACTCGTTCATGTTCACGACGGTCGTGGCGCGGGACTCTTTGCGCGCGCGTCCTTCCTCGAGCGAGCTCGCGACGATGACGAGCTCCTCGACATCCTCGAGCGCGATGATCGGATCCGGCGCGAGGAACTTGGTCGCGTGGTAGACGTCTGGGAACCGATAACCGTCGGCGTAGAAGAGGAGCGGCAAGGCCACGGGCTGGCTGTCGATGGACCTGGCCATTTCGGGCCAATCTAGGGCGCCTCCGGTCCTCCCGCGAATCGGACGGCTCCGCGTAGAGTGCCGCCGATGACCGCACGCGAGCTCTGGGTCGAGGGTTACCGATCGATCCGCGCGCTGCGCCTTCCGCTCGCCCCGGTCACGGTGGTCGTCGGACCGAACGGCTGCGGCAAGACCAATCTCTACCGGGCGCTTCGTCTGCTCAGCGCTGCCGCTGAGGGCACGCTGGCGCACTCGCTCGCCGACGAGGGCGGTCTGCCGTCCGTGCTGTGGGCGGGACCACGGAAGAAGAACGCCCCTGCGCGTTTCACCGTGGGCGTCGCTGTCGATGAGCTCGCCTACGAGCTGAGCTGCGGACCGATGCCTCCGCCGCAGGGACCATTCCAGCTCGACCCGGACGTGAAGGAAGAAACGGTCTGGGCCGTGGACGGCAACAAGCGGCACGTCGTCGCTCAGCGTGACGCCGGCACCGCGTTCCTCCGGGACGCCGAGGGAGGTCGGACCACGTTTCCGTTCGAGCTGTGGAACGGCGAGTCGTTCCTCTCACAGCTCTCCGAGCCCCACCGGTTTCCGCTACTGAGTGCGATGCGGAGCGTCCTCGTTCGCTGGCGCTTCTATCACCACTTCCGAACGGATCTCGGCGCGCCGGTCCGCAGGCCCCAGGTCGGCGTGCGCACGCCCGCTCTCGCGCACGACGGGAAGGACCTCGCTGCGGCCCTGATGACCGTGCAGGAGATCGGTGACCGCGAGCTGCTGCACGAGTCGGTGGAGCGGGCATTCCCCGGCGCGAAGCTCGAGCTCTACCAGGACCGCGGGAGCTTCAGCTTTCGCCTCGCGATGCCCGGCCTGTTTCGTCCGCTCGAAGCGGCGGAGATCTCCGACGGGACGCTGCGTTATCTCTATCTCGTCGCGGCGCTCCTGTCTCCGCGCACACCGCCGTTCCTCGCGTTGAACGAGCCGGAGACGAGCCTGCACTCAGATCTGTTGCCGGCCCTGGCTGAACTGATCGCGGATGCCGGCGAGCGCGGCCAGGTGCTGGTCACGACCCATGCGGAGGCTCTCGCGAGTGCGCTCGAGAAACGAGGCGAGACGTCGACCGTGAGGTTGTCGAAGCTCGATGGCGCGACGGTCGTGGCGAAAGACTGAGCGCCGAGCGAGATCAGCGGATCGACTCGGCCACGTCCCGTTCCCAGATCGCGCGATCGTGAGCGAAGTGCACGCGGACCGGATCGAGCTCGTGGAAGCGGGAGATCCAATCCGGATACGTCGCGTGGTCCTCGCCGGCGAGCGCGAGCTCGTGCGAATACTGGTGGCGCGCGAAGTCGGATGAGAAGTTCAGCGCCTGTCCCGCCAGGACGACGCGGCCCTTCTTCGTGTCGACGACCAGCGACTGATGACCCGGCGAGTGGCCGGGTGTCGGCACGATGCGGATCCCCGGCCATGGCTCGGCCTCTCCGTTGATCTCCTCGAGCGCGGCGCCGGGAAAGTCGGCGACGTGCGGGAGGTGCGTGTAGTCGTTCTCCTGCCGCGCGTGCGCGAGCTCGCGCTTCTGCACGAATATGGGAGTTCGCGTGAAGTGGCGATTCCCGCCCGCGTGGTCGGCGTGAAAGTGGCAGTTGGCGATGAGCTTCACGTCGGTGATGCCGTGGCCCGCCGCCCGCAACGCTTCATCGATCGGCCGCATGTACACGGGCCGGTAGAGGTCGACCATCTTCCTCGGCTCGGGCGAGAAGCCGGTATCGAACAGGAAGACACCCTTCGGATGCTCGATGACGAAAGCCGTGACCACGACCCGCTCGCCGGGAAAGCGATCGCCGTCGGCCGGCATCGTGTAGTGCCCAGTGTGGATGGGTTGGATGCGCGAGTGAACCACTCCGGCTCACACTAGCCGCGTGAGCGACCTCGCCGGTTTCTTTGCGTTGGCGATCGTCGTCATCGTCACACCCGGGCCGGACACGGCGCTGACGATCCGCAACTCCCTCCTCGGGGGGCGTGTCGCTGGGGTTGCGACGGCGGTCGGGGTCGCCCTCGGTCAGGCCACCTGGTCGCTCGCCACGAGTGCCGGTGTGGTCGCGCTTCTCGTCGCGGTCGAGCCGGCCTTCGCCGCCCTGCGAATCGCGGGCGCGGCGTATCTGATCGTGCTCGGACTCCAGGCCATCTGGTCGGCGATTCGGTCGCGCCCCTCCGCCGGCTTTGCCGGGGTCGCCGGGTCGCGCATCGGCCCAAGTAGGGCGCTTCGGCAAGGAACATTCAGCAATCTGACCAACCCGAAGATGGCCGCGTTCTTTCCCAGCCTGCTGCCGCAGTTCGTCAGCCCCGACGCCCCTTCCTTCGCGGCTCTCCTCGCCCTGGGGCTCGTCTTCTCCTTCATGACGCTCGCGTGGCTGACCGCCTACGCGCTCGCGGTAGCACGCGCCGGTGATTTCCTTCGGCGGAGCGCCATTCGCCGGACGATCGAGGCGGTCACCGGTGTCGTGCTCGTCGCGTTCGGCGTCCGCGTCGCGGCGGGCACACGGTGAAGCCCTAGCTCCGCACCATCCCGTAGCGCTTTCCGTGTGCGGTCATCCGGACGAAATAGCGGAGACGCGTCGCGAAGATCTCGGGCCGGCCGCGAGCTCCCTCTAGAGCAGCGGACGTGCGAGTGCGGGACGCTCCGTGTACTCGCGGTAGAGGCGAACCAGCGTGTCTCGCGGCGACTGGTAGAAGACCTTCCGCTCGGCCTCTGACCAGGGAACCCGCGGCGGCGGAAGGCGGGGGCCACGCGCGCCCGCGAGCGTGGCGGCCGCGGGCTTCGGCGTCCCATCCGCCCGCCAGAGTCCGAAGTGGCGCTCGTGCGGAGCGCGATCGAGCGGCGGCTCCGACCAGATCGCGCGGTCGTAGTCGGCGTAGCACCAGACCAGGCCGCCGGTCGCACCGGCGGTACGGAGCCGCTCGAAGGCGGCCGCGGTGTACCGCGCGGCCTCTTCCTCGGTTAGCAGGGAGCCGCCGGCGATTCGCTCCGCCTCCGGGTCGCCGTTCCTTGTCGGCGCGCCGAACTCGGCGAAGAGAACGTCCTTCTTCAGGCCGGCGAGCCAGCGCGTGACATCGGCGAGAAATGCAAGGAGCTCCGGGTCCACCGGCGAGCGCGACCACGACGCGTAGATCGGATACCCGTGCATGCAGAGGACGTCGCAGACGCGCGCCGCCTCGGCGGGACCGATTCGGCGGTTTTCTTCCAGATCCTCCATGTGGATCCCGATCGTGATCCCGCACGACGCGTCCGCTGAGCGGATCTCCGAGGCCATCCGCTCGAGCCAGCGGACGCCGTCGTCGGACGTCGGCGGCACGCAGCAGTTCGAGTTCTCGTTGCCCAGATCCCAGCGTGAAAGCGCGGGGTGACCGGCGAGCGCGCGGGCGCACTCGCGCGCCAGTAACGCCTGCGCCCCGAGCACGAGGGGATCCACGTACCAGTTGCGCATCGCGCGTTCGACGACGCGGTCGCGCGAGATGACGCGAAATCTCGGGCTCGACGCGCTGCCGTAGGCGAGTGCCCACTCCGGGACGAAATTGGCGCCGCTCATGTGACCCGTGAAGAGCGTCGGCATGATCCGCAGACCGTGGCGTTGGGCCGTGTCCGCGACGGTCACGAGATGGGCCAGCGCGCGCTCGGAGATCACGTCGTGCTCGGGTTGGAAGTCCTCCCACAGAAGAAAGAACCGCACCAGATCGCCGCCCGCGTCGCGAATCCGCGCGAAGTCGCGGTCGACCTCGGTCTCGTCAAAACGCCGCCACCAGCGCATCGCGCTCGAAGCCGGCCAGTAGTTGACGCCGACGTCGAACCGCTCGTTCACCTGACGCCCGCGCTGGAAACAACCCGTTCGTACACGCGCACATAATCGTCGACCATCCGGTCGCGGCTGAATCGCTCGGCGACGCGCGCACGCACCGCACGGCGGTCGAGCGCCCGAACGCGCTCCACCGCGTCGATCGCTCCCGCGATGTCGTCGACGACGAACCCGGTGACGCCTTCATCCACCACCTCGGGGACCGAGCCGCGCCTTCGCGCGATCACCGGTGTGCCGCAGGCCATCGCTTCGATCATCGAAAGGCCGAACGGCTCGGCGAACTCGACCAGGTGCAGGAGCGCGAGCGCTGACCCGAGCAGCTCGTTGCGCTCGGCCGGACCGAGCGAGCCGACGTAGCGCACGCGATCGCCATCGACGTGTGGCGCGATCTCGCGCTCGAAGTACTCGCGGTCATGCACGATCCCGGCAAGCACGAGCGGAAGGTGCACCGCCTTTGCCACGGCGATCGCGTCGGCCACGCCTTTGTCCGGGTGGATCCGTCCGAAGAAGACGAGCCCCTGCCCCGTCCTCTCCCGCGGCGTGAACTCCGAGAGATCGATGCCGTGGTAGACGGTCGCGACATACGGCAGATCCGGGTCGCGGTCGGCGTCGCTGATGGAAACGTACGCGACGCGGTCCGCATAGCGCCGGTACACCGGCTTGATGCGCTCGGACGAGAAGCCGTGGATTGTCGTGACGATCGGCGTCGCGACGAGCCCCGAATACGTCAAGGGAAGGAAGTCGTAGTGGTTGTGGATGACGTCGAAGTCGCCGGCCTTCCCGAAGGCGTTCGCGATGTGGAGTGACTCCCAGACCTTCGGGTCTAGCGAGGGATCCTCCTCGAGCGGTCGGGGACAGACCGCGTCGAGTGTGGCCCGCGTGACGCTGTCCGCGGTTGCGAACAGCGTCACGTCAACACCACGTTCGACCAGCCCCTCCGTCAGGAGCGATACGACACGCTCCCACGGCCCGTAGTGGCGCGGGGGTACACGCCACGAGATCGGCGCGAGCATCGCGACGCGCATGGCGTCGCTAGCCGCGCGAGCTCGTGCCGGTCTCTTGAGTTTCCTCGGCGCGGTCGCCTTCGACGACCTTGTCGCCGTGGATCTCGCCACGCCACGCACCAGTTGGGCTCCGCCGCTCTTCGATGAACTTCTTGAAGCGGCCCAGATCGTCCTGAATGCGCATGTCGTCCGCGCCGAGCACGTCGCCGATCCGCTCGGTCACGTCCCTCGGCTCCCAGTGCATCTCGACCTCGATCTTCGTCTTGTTCTCGCCGAGCGGGCCGAAGCGCACGATGCCTTCGTTCCGCACGCCGGATGTGCTCTTCCAAGCGATGACCTTGTCGGGCACCTGCTCGGTGATCTCGGCGTCCCACTCCTCGACCTTGCCGCCGACCTTCGCCCGCCAGTGCAGGCGCTTGTCGTCGAGCTGCTGGACCGCTTCGACGCCTTCCATGAACCGCGGGAATTCCTCGAACTGGGTCCACTGGTCGTAGGCGACCCGGACCGGAACGTCTACTTCGATCGACTTCTTGACCGTTGGCATGGCTCTGCCTCCTTCTTTTCATCGAGCCGCTTCTTCGTCTCGCTATGCGAGCGAGTAGGCGGTTGACCGGCGCGGTTACGAGGAGCGGGACGTGATGGCACAGGCCATATGGGCGCAAGAGCGGTGCCAGCTTTGGCCGGCGCGAACCGCCGGTCAAGGGGTGTTACTGGCCCGTCGCTTCGAGGCGCCGGCGCAGTGCGGCCAGGAACGAATCGATCGTGCGGTGATGCCCAACGATGTAGCGCGAGACGAAACGGAAGAACCCGTTGTAGACCTCGCCGTTCTCCGTGATGACGAGCCGTGTGCCCCCACCCGCTTCGCGCTCGAGCTCCGAGGTCCATGTCCCACCGAAATCGCTCTCGCCCACGATTCGGCGGACGATTCGGCGTGGCGGGACAGACTCGATCGTCTCGGTCTTCACGTCGCCAACGCCGCGAGATCGCATGAAGGCCGGATCGCTTATCAACTCCCACACCCGTTCGGGAGGCGCCGCGAAGATGGCGGACCGAGTCGCCAGGTGCCCCACCGGCAGCCGGCGTCCGATAACACTCCCGACGATGAACGCCAGCACCAGGAGCTCGACAATGGCGCCCACAACGGCAAGGACGATCTCCAAGGCCCGACACCCTAGCAGCGACTGGGGGAGAATCGTCCTCTGAGTCGGCGCCAGCGACTGTCACATCTGGACCCGTCGCGGTGCTCTATGGGTGTATGGAGGCCTCGTCGTCCATGACGCTGCCGGCACGCCCGGGGCATGCCGGTGAGGCGCTCTCGCCGGCGTTCGAGGGCCTCTTTCGGGCCGAATACGCGCGAGTCGTAGGCATCGCCCACCGTGTGCTCGCCGACCAAGCCGAGGCGGAGGACGTGGCGCAAGACGTGTTCGTGTCGTTTTACCGAGCGCACCCGGCGGAAGCGTCGTACGCGCCGGCCTGGCTCCACGCCGCGGCGGCGCACGCCGCCCTGAACGCGCTCCGCGGGCGCGACCGGCGCTCGCGCCGCGAGGCCGCGCAAGCGGTGCCGCGCGACGCGCGAGCCGCTGACGACGACCCAGCCGAGGCTGTCGTCGCATCGGAGACGCGCGACGAAGTTCGCGCTGTCCTCGCGCGGCTGCCGGAGCGCTCGGCCGCGATGCTTGCTCTGCGCTACGCCGGCCTTTCCTACGCCGAAATCGCCGCGGCACTCGACGTCCGCGCATCGAGTGTCGGCACGTTGCTCCGACGCGCGGAAGATGCATTCCGGAGGGAACTGCGATGAACGACACCAAGATCGAACAGGCGCTCGGCACGACCGCGCCCGTCGTCAAGACTGACGAAGCGCTCGCCAAATTCCGCACGCGAGTTCAGGCCGAAGGGATCGCGCCGGTGGCACCGATAGCTCGCCAACGCGTGTCGCCGCGCTGGCTGCAGGGCCTCGCGGCCGCTGCGGGAGTGGTGATCGTGGCGAGCGCGCTGACGCTGTCGGGAGTCGCCGAATCGATCCTCCAGATATTCGAGCCGAAGAGCATCGTCGCCGTACCCCTAACGCAGAGCGACCTCAACTATCTCGGGCAGGCCTGTTCAGGTTTGAACCTCCAGGAGTGCATGGGCGCCTACGGCACGTTCGTCTGGACCGCGCCGCCGCAGCCGAAGGAAGTCCAGTCGCGCGCGCAGGCATCGGGCGAGGCGGGCTTTGCCGCTCTCGCGCCGACCTCCCTCCCGTCGAGCGTGACCGGAAGTGCGCGCTACGGCGTGGTCAACCGCTCGACCGCGACGTTCACGTTCAGCGCCGATTCCACGCGGCAGGCCGCCGCGCGCCAGAACCGCACCGCGCCCCCGCTCCCGGCGAACATCGACGGCAGCAAGCTCTTCATCACCGGCGGACCAGCGGTCGTGCAGATCTGGGGCGCACCCGCCGGAACGCCGGGTGCCGGCGGCTCTGCGGACGTGCCAACGCTCATCGTCGGTCAGGCGAAGGCTCCGACCGTCTCGAGCGATGGCATCACCGTCGACGAGCTGCGCAGCTATCTGCTGTCGCAGCCGGGTATTTCGCCGCAACTCGCCGCCGCGATCCGCGCCATCGGCGACCCGTCGAGCACACTGCCCGTTCCGGTGCCGGCCGAGCTCGCGATCTCGCACCCCGTCAGCGTCCAGGGTGTCCAGGGCCTCTTCATCGGAGACAACACCGGGATCGCGAGCGCCGTCATCTGGCAGAAGGACGGCATGATGTTCGAGGTGATCGGGTCGTTCACGGAGAGCCAGGCTCTCGCGATCGCGAACTCCATGCGGTAGTGACAGTCGCGACCGGCGCGATCCGGCTCGACCACGTCACGAAGCGCTATGGGAAGGTCGTGGCGCTCGATGATCTCTCGCTCGCCGTAGGGCACGGCGTGTTCGGCTTCCTCGGCCCGAACGGCGCGGGGAAGACGACCGCCGTGAAGATCCTTCTCGGGCTCACGCGGCCGACCAGCGGCACCGGAACTCTTGCGGGGTTCCCGTTCGGGTCGAAGGGATCGCTCGGCCGCATCGGTTACCTGCCGGAGCTCTTCCGCTATCAGTCGTGGCTCACCGCGCGCGAGGTGCTGGCCCTTCACGCCGAGCTCGCGCGCATCGACCGCGCACGGTGGCCATCGGAGATCGATCGCATCCTCGCAACCGTCGGCCTCGCCGATCGCGGCACGAGCCGCGTCGGAACATTCTCGAAGGGGATGCAGCAGCGGCTCGGGCTGGGCGTCGCGCTGCTCGACGATCCGATGGCCGTACTTCTGGACGAGCCCACCAGCGCGCTCGATCCGGTCGGTCGCCACGACGTGCGCGAGATCATCCGCGCGCTACGTGAGAAGGGCACGATCGTTTTCCTCAACTCCCATCTGCTCAGCGAGGTCGAGCAGGTCTGCGACGCGGTGGCCATCGTCGACCGCGGCAAGGTCATCGCGCAGGGAGATCTCGCGCAACTCCTCGGAACGTCATCGGTGCGCATACGCGCGAGCGGCGTCTCGCGCGATACACGCGCGGCCATGGCCCGCTTCGGCGAGCTCGACGACACCGCCGATGGGGCGGTCCTCGTCAAGGGGATCGAACGCGAGCGGATCCCGGAGCTGGTCAGCGCGATCGTCGCGTCAGGGGCACGCGTGTACGCGGTCGAGCCGCAGCAAGAGTCGCTTGAAGACCGGTTCCTGAGTCTTCTAGGGCAGTGAGATGAGATCGGTGCTCGTCGTCGCGCGTCAGGTGATCAACGAGGCGGCGCGGCGCCGCCTCCTGCTCGCATTGCTGCTGCTCACCCTCGTGGTGATAGCGCTGACCGTGTGGGGCGTATCGCGCATCGACGATCTCCGAAACGGCGGCCAGCCTCTATCCGACGCCCAGAAGAAGACGATCGTGTCGCAGCTCCTGATCCTCGTGATGTTCATGTTCAGCTGGGTACTCTCTCTTGCTGCCGTCTTCGTCGCGGCTCCGTCGATCTCGGGCGAGCTCGAATCGGGGATCGCGCTCGCGATCCTCGCGCGTCCCATCTCGCGCGCGGAGTACGTCGTCGGAAAGTGGCTCGGCCTCGTCGCCCTGGTCGTCGTGTACGGCGTGTTCGCGGGGGTGGTCGAGCTCGTCGCCGTCCAGGCCGTGAGCGGCTACCAACCGCCCCATCCGTTTGAGTTCCTTGGCTTCGTCCTGGCCGAAGGGATCGTGATCCTCACGTTCGCGCTCATGCTGTCGACACGCGTCGCCGGGATGGTCGGCGGCGTGATCGCCGCGATCCTCTTCGGCATCGCTTGGATGGGTGGGATCGTCGGCGGGGTCGGCTCCGCGTTCCACAACACGACCATCACGAACGTCGGCACGCTGACGAAGCTCATCCTGCCGACGGACGGTCTCTGGCGCGGCGCGGTCTGGAGTCTCGAGCCGTCGATCGTCATCGCGGCGCAACAGCAACTCGGTCCGGCCGTCGCCGCGAACCCGTTCTTCGCCGCCGAGCCGCCGCCCTTGGCATACGTGATCTGGGCGATCGTCTGGATCGCAGGGATGCTGGCGCTCGCTATCTGGAGCTTCCGCTCTCGCGAAGTCTGACCGGCTAGCATCCGCGGGTGCCGATCGACCGAGCATTTTCGCGACGCGCCGGCGTTCAGGCCTACCTCATCGCGGCGTTCTCGCTGGTCTACGCGGTCGTGTTCCTCGCGTTCGTACGGAATCATCCCGAGAACACGCAGGCGGCGGCGCTCGCGTCCGCGCTCATAGCGGGCGGCGGGCTCTCGGCGACGATCGCGACCACATCGGTGGCCGCGCGCATCGGTGGCGACCCTCGTTGGTGGCTCACCGCCCTCGGCGTCGGGTACGGGCTCCTCTCGGCGGCACACGGAACGTTCGAGGCGATCGCGATCCAGCAAAGCATTCCTCTGCCGGCCATCTCCCCGACGGACCCGCGCGGCCTCGCTACGTTCGGTCTCGCGGGCCTCTGGTTGTTCACGCTCGGCCTCGAGACCGTCGCGGGCAACGGCACGTTGCCGCGGAACCTCGGGTGGCTCGCGATCGTCGGCGGGCTTGACCTCATCGTCCTTTTCTTCGCGACGGTCGCGGCCTTCGACAACCTCATCCTTGCGAGCGGCGGGCTCGCGTCCGTCATCCTCGTTCCGGCGTTCTGGATCTGGACAGGCCGAGTCCTTCGCGGCTAGGCCCATTCGAGCGGGCCGTCCTCGCGCTGCCTCTCGTGGGCTCGTTTGCCCTGGGCTTGCCGCTGTTCGTCTTCCCGCGACCGTTCGCACAGTTCGCGGGCTTCTCCGGAGACGACACCTTTATCTACGAGCTCGGCGGCGCGGCCATGCTCGGCTACGCGGTCGGCCTCGCTCTTGGCGTGCGGGGACGACTGTGGGATCCGATGCGCTTCGTCGTCCTTGCGGCGTACGCGTTTGCGGCCATCGGCTTCTTCGCAGGATTCATCGCGTTCGCAAGCAATCAGATCAACGGGCTTGTCCTCGTCGTCTCGCTCTGGGCCGTCTTGGCTGCGTATGCCCTCGCGCAAATCCTGGTCGCACATCGGGGCGCCCGCGCGGGCCCTCGCGACGTCGCGACCTGGGTCACTGTCGTTCTCGCGCTGGCGACCGTCTCCGCCGCAGTGTTCGGCCTCGGACCGCAGCTGCCCGCGCCTTTCGCGTCGCTGATGGGGTACAAGGGGACCGACGAGTACGTCTACCGGCTGGCAGGCGCGGCGTGCTTCGGTTACGCGGCAATGGGCATCCAGGAGCTTCGGTCATTGCATTGGGACGACCTACGGCTTCCCAGCGTCATGGCCCTCGTGTTCAACGGTCTGGCGTTCGTCGCGAGCATCTTCGAGATCGTCGCCGGACGCACCACGCTGCTCGTATTGCTAGTCACGCTGGCCGCTGGCTTCTTCACCGTCGCGATCGCCGCGATCCTCGTACGCCGCGGGCGCTAGTCCGCGATCTGCGTGTCTGCTGGCCCGAGGATGGACCAGTGGGTCATGTTCTTTCCGGGCTTGGCGCCGTGCCAGTGCCGCGTCTTGGCGGGGATCAGCACGATCACGCCCGGGGTGAGGTCGTGCTGCTCGGCATCCGTCGCGATGACCCCGTCGCCATCGGTGCACATGAGAATCTGATCGGTCGTGTGCATGTGCCAGCGGTTGCGCGCGCCAGATTTGAAATGGATCTCCGACAGGCGGAGATCGTGACTGTGCTCTCCTCCCACCGCGGTGAACGTCTCCACGTCACCAGAGAAGATGTCCGCGACGCTCCGGGTGGGCTTTCGCATGTCGGGCTTGATCACACGCACGCGCGGATGGTCGCACGCGTCGGGCAGACTTGACCACAGTGAATGCCCCGCTGGCCGTCGAGGCAATCGGCCTCGAGCGCACCTACGCCTCGGGCCGCGCGACGATCGCCGCGCTCGCCGGCATCACCCTCGGGATTCGGCGCGGCGAGTTCGTGGCGGTGATGGGCCCATCCGGCTCGGGCAAGTCAACATTCCTCAACGTCGTCGCGGGCCTGGAGCGGCCGACGGGCGGAACGGTCCGCGTCGACGGGGAGGACCTCGCGAAGCTCGACGAGGAAGCCCTCGCGCGGCATCGCAGCAAGCGGGTCGGCATGGTCTTTCAGGCGTTCAACCTGC
>JBBPIP010000005.1:200326-228165 GCA_038040265.1 Chloroflexota bacterium
CTCGCGCGGCATCGCAGCAAGCGGGTCGGCATGGTCTTTCAGGCGTTCAACCTGCTTCCCCGGTTCCGCGTCGTCGAGAACGTCGCGCTTCCGCTCGCGTTCGCCGGCGTCCCCGCTGCGGAACGCACTCAGCGAGCTCGCGCGATGCTCGAGCGCCTCGGCATGAGCTCGCGTGCCGAGCACCGGTCGAACGAGCTTTCGGGCGGCGAGCTGCAGCGCGCCGCGGTGGCGCGCGCGCTCATCGCCGAGCCGGCGATCCTTCTCGCGGACGAGCCGACCGGCAACCTGGACAGCGCGAACGGCGCCGCGTTGATCGCATTGTTCGAAGAGCTGCACGCGCATGGACAGACGGTGCTCCTCGTGACGCACGACGCGCAGATCGCTTCGCACGCCGAGCGCACGATCCGCATGCGCGACGGTCGGGTGGTGGACGAGTGAGGCCGAGCGATCTGCTTGCTATGTCGCTCGGAAACTACGGCCGGGCCCGGCTTCGCTCGGGCCTCACCACGGCGGGGGTCGCGATCGGCACCGCGCTGGTGGTGCTCCTGATCGCGCTCGCGACCGGCGCGGAAGACAACGTGCGCCGCTCGATCTTCTCGATCGGCGACCTCAAGCTCGTCACCGTCCAGCCGTTCCAGCCGGGAGCGAGCGGACTGTCCGCCGTGTCGCGGACGATCACGGACGACACCGTGGCCAAACTGAGGGAGGTCGCTCACGTCGACGGTGTCTACCGGCAGTTCGACGCGCCGCTCGGGATGGTCGTCGAAGGCGGCGACGACGCGACCATTCGGCCGCAGGGCATCGAACCTGGCGCGCCCGTCGATCGCGGCGACCTTCTCGCCGGACGGCACATCGAAGTGGGCGATCGCGCGGTGGCCGTCATCCCCGGCAATATCGCGCGCCTGGTCGCGGCGAACGCGGGCGCCGCAGTGGGCAGGACCGTGACGATGCGGATCGGAGGCGCCGTCAAGCTCG
This sequence comes from Chloroflexota bacterium, assembly GCA_038040265.1. Lineage (GTDB taxonomy): Bacteria > Chloroflexota > Limnocylindria > P2-11E > P2-11E > 3-1-20CM-2-70-9. The sequence goes on from JBBPIP010000005.1 coordinate 201,302, forward strand.
GCAGTACGCGGATCGGCGGAAGCGGAACGCCGCGCGATTACCCGGTGAAGATCGTCGGCGTGTTCGACGAGCAGGCGTCGCAGACGTCATTTCGCATCCCGCTCGATGACGCCCTCCTCGCGGGCGCGGACAACCGCGGGCTCACGCCAGACGCCATCCGCGAGACGACCGGGTACAGCGGCCTCGCCATCGAGGCCGACGATTCCATCAACGTCGCGGACATCGTGAAAGCCGTGCAGGAGCTCGGCTTCTCGTCGTTCTCGCTCAAGCAGGTCGTCGAGCAGATCGACCAGGGCTTCGGAGTGTTCAAGGGCATCCTCGCCGGGATCGGCGGGGTGGCGTTGCTCGTCGCGGCGATCGGAATCGCGAACACGATGATCATGTCGGTGCTCGAGCGCACGCGCGAGATCGGGATCATGAAGGCGGTCGGCGCGTCGCCGCGCGCCATCCGTGCGCTGTTTCTGGCGGAGGCGGCGTACGTCGGCGCGTTCGGCGGGATCCTGGGCCTCGCGCTCGGTCTCGCCGGCGGTCAGGTCATCGACCGCGTCATCCGGCAGCTCAATCCGCAGACGAATCCCGCGGCGATCTTCGTGGTCGGACCCGAGCTCGCACTCGGCGCGTTGGCGCTTGCCCTCGGGGTTGCGCTGCTCGCCGGCTTCCTTCCAGCGCGCCGCGCGATGCGGATGTCAGCGCTCAGCGCGCTGCGATACGAGTAGCATCGCCGCGGTCACTGCGGCCGTCGGGGCACGGAGGGTGGATGGCACGCGCAAAGAGCATTCTGTTTCGGCTTTCCGCCGTGGCACTCCTGCTGTTCATGGCGGTCCTACCGTTCTCTCTGCTCGGTCTGCTCGCGCCGTGGTTCTTAGCCGGGAACGCCGCTCCGGGAAATACCCCCGAGCTTCACCGGTGGCACGGTGCGCAGTTCGGTCTGAGGGCGGTGCTCATCGGCGGCGCGCTTATTGCGCTCCTGTTCCGACCAGCAAGTAGGCCGGGGTTGGTGCAGTTCTTGGTGGCTGCCGAAGTAATCGACCTCCTCGGTACCATGCTGTTCCCGACGCGGGACAGTACGCAGAACCCGGTGTTCTTCTTTGGCACCATCATTTTTCTCGTGATCCTCGTCGCTACTTACCCTGATCGACGCGCGCTCCGTCGGATTCGCTCGGAGGAGCCGCTAAGTCCCCTGCCGATAGCTCTGACGGCGTTCCTCGCGTTGCCGCTGATCTACGACATCTACCAAAATCTGTCGTGGCACATCGCAGGCGCTGCAGATGAGCATCTCTATTGGGGCCACTGGATGAATGCGGTCCATGCCAATCTGCATCTGATAACGGCGGGCATTCTGATCAGCCTTCATGTCCCCGGATGGAGAGTGCTGAGCCTGGTGACGGGTGTCGCGCTCATCGCGCTCGGAGCGGGTGCGATCGCCACGCCCTCTCAGCAGGGCAGCTGGGGCCTCATCGGAGGCGGCTTCGCGGTGTTGGGCGGCCTCTGCTACCTGGCCCTCGCGGTCATCGATCGGTACCGGCGCCGCGGTCAGATGCCACTTAGGCAAGGGGCAGCCGTCTAGGACGCTCCCGGGACACGACCGCCTTCGAATCAGATCACACGACGCGAGCTAAACGGCGGAAGGCCCACGTGGGCCTTTCCCGCCGCAGGCCGACTAAGCGGCGAGGCCGCGCGTCTTCGCCCCCGCCTCGTCGACCGCCTCGAGGTCGACCTCGATCTTCACCTTCTCGCCTACCAAGACCCCGTTCGGGATCGGCATGTTCCAGGTGAGGCCGAAGTCGCTTCGGTCGATGGTCACGGTCGCCGCGGCGCCGAGGTGCTGTCCGCCCTGGCCGTTTGGCTGCACACCGATCAGCTCCACGTCGAAACTGACCGGGCGCGTGACATCGCGAATCGTCAGGTCGCCGCTAGCGGTGTAGTGGCCATTCCCCTTCGGGAAGACGGCGTTGCTCTTGAACGTGATCTGGGGGTACTTCTCGGCGTGGAAGAAGTCCGGAGAAGCAAGATGTCCGTCACGCTTATGGTCGCCGGTCGTGATACCCGTGACGTCGACGGTGATCTCGAAGTCGCCATTCTCGGGCTGGGCGGGATCGAGCTCGATCCGACCGCGGACCCTGCCGAGGTTGCCGCGAACGGTGCTCAGCATCATGTGCTTCACCGAGAAGTTGACTGCTGTGTGGGATGGGTCGATGTACCAGAACATATGTTTCCTCTCGCCGGTCCAAATCCCGGCTTTGTTGCTGCTACAATCAACTAGTTGCCTACGCAAGTTATTCCTAGATCCACGAAACGCCGGCTCACCCCTGCGGAGCATCGCGCGTGGCGCGCGTTCATGGTCGCGTCGGTCGTGGTCACGCGCGGCATGGACCGTGACTCCCAGGCCGCCACCGGGCTTGCCCTGGCGGAGCACCACCTGCTCGCCGTGCTCGAGGCGGCTCCCTCGACCGGCATCCGGCCGACCGATCTCGCCGCGGCATCGACGCTCACGAAGAGCGGTCTCACGCGCGCCGTCGACCGGCTCGAGTCGGACGGTCTCATCGAGCGACGGGCCTGTCCCTCAGACGGTCGCGGTCAGCTCATCGCGCTCACATCGAAAGGGCGGCAGAAGCTACGCCGCGCGGCGCCGGAGTTCTTCCGCTCGATCGCGCGCCACTTCGCCGATCACCTAACCGATCGCGAGACCGACGCGGTCGCGACCGCGTTCGAACGGATCGCCGCGGCCGATCGCGCCTAGAAGGGCCCGGCGAGCTCCGGCGGCGCGAAGAGCAGTGTCGGCTGCTGCCACCACATGTCGGTGAGATCGCCGCGGGCCTGCTTCATGAGCGCGGCGATCGTGTCGGGAGGCTGATCCCCAGCCGCGGCGACGACCACGATCTGGCCGGAACGGAGCGCCTTCTTGTAGCGGCTCGTGATCTCCTTCGGAACGCCCCCGTTCATCAGCCTTTGCAGGCGCGCCATCATGCCGGACCAGCCCTTGCCGGGAAGCCACGCCCGATCTCCCGCGATGAGCTCGGCGCGGCGGCGGTCGCGCGCGATCACCGAGATGTCCTGCTTGTGCACACCCGACTCGCGTAGCAGCGTCACCGCCGAGACCGCCGCGTCGTCGTCCTCGAACGCGGCCGCGGCGACCATTCCGCCCGCGATCTCCTGGAGATACGACGTCGTCGCCATCGTCGGGAATCCTAGCTAACAGTCCCGCTCACGCGCGCCACGCGAGGACGGGGATGCGCATCTCCTCCGGGCTCATGCCGCCGTGCGAGCCGCGGTGCCGAAAGGTCTGACCGTCCACCCGCACGATGCTGGCCGCACGATCGCCGCCGAGCATCGCGAGGACGTCGCCCACTCGGTGTCTGGCGATGTCCGGATCGCCGCGCCCAAAGAGGCCGGCCGCGATCGCTTCTTCCCGATCCAGGAAGAAGAACGTCTCCGGATAGCGGCGCTCGAGGTGCTGCTTCACCCGATCGGGCTGGTCCGTGTGAAGGAACGCGAGACGCGGCTCACCCGCGATCGGGTTCCGAAGCAGCGACCGCAGCTGCTCGTCGCCGACGAGGTCGATGAGCTTGTCCGGGTCGGTGAACGCATGGCCGTGATCGGCCGTGAGCATCACGAGCGTGTCGCCCGGTGGCCGCGAGGCGAGCGCGCGTTCCAGCGCTCTGTCGAAGAGCGCGGCCTCGGTCGCGTGATCGGCCGACTGCGGGCCGGAGACGTGCGCGACCGAGTCGATCCCGGCCCAGTACGCGTAGACGTAGGCCGGAGCGTCGCGCCAGGGACGCTGCTCGAGCAGATCGCGCAGCCGTACGCTCATCGAGGACGGCAGGTAATACGCCGCAAATCCAGCCTCGGCGGCATGCATCCGGGTCATCGCCTCGTTGCGGAAGATTTCGGGCTCGATCACCCAGGATTTGCCACCCCGCTGCCGCAGCCGCGCGTGGACACTCGGGACCTTCACGTACTCGCGCGGGTCGATGCGCTGGTCGTCGAAGTACGAACCGCGCCGGGTCACGGCGGGGCCCCACCGCAGCATCTGCGTGACCGCCGCGAACTCCTCGAGCCAGATGAAGTACGCCATGTTCCCGTGCTCCTGCGGTGTCCGCGCGGTGTTCAACGTCGTGATCGCAGCGGCGGTGGTCGAGGGAAAGATCGTGGTCGCCTCGATGAACTGCGCCGCTTCGTGACGCCGAGCGCGCTCGAGGATCGACGCGACGAACGGCATGTCCCCAGCTGCGCTGAGCGCGCGCAGCTGCGCCAGGCCAAGTCCGTCCGCGAGCACCACGACCACCTGCCGAACTCCTTCGCGTAGCGAAGGCTCAAGCGCGTGAAGCGGCGGTGGGTCGGTCTCGTCGCGGACGCCGAGCACATCGAGCACGGTTGCCGCGACGTTGAGGAGTCCACCACCCTCGTAGTCCGGTGGAACGAAGCCGCGCGCGCGGAGACGCTCGATGAGCGCGTTGGGCATCGCCGGACGATACTGCCGCGGCCCTCTCGACCGCCGGAGCGGTCTCACAACGCGTTCCTAATCCGGGTGGCTGTGCCTCCGGCTCGCCTCTGTGAGCGCGCTCGCGAGCGATTCCTCGTCCGCGATCGGCGCTGAGCAGACCGTACCAATACAGACATATGCAGCCACGCGTTCCGCCGGGAATCCGAGCCGCGCGAGCATCTCGCTGTCACGCTCGGGCTCGAGTCTGTGGAGCGAGCGAGCCGGGTCGGTGGTGGCGCGAGCGCGCCGCCAGAGGACGGACGCGATGACATCCTCTGCCGGCCCGACGACCGTAACGACCAGCGGTTCGGCGAGAGCGCGTGCGACCGCGTTCGCGTAGCTCGCGGCGAACTGGCCCCACTGCCGGTACTCGCCGACGAAGCTGCGCAGGCTGCGCAGCGCGAGCTCGCGCCACTCGTCGTCGCCGGTGAGCGACGCAAGACGCAGGAGCCCCTCGGCCGCGAGCGCGTTCTCCTCGATCGGCCGCTCGCGACGCGCGAGGCGTCCGGGCTCGCCGCGAGGCTCCGGCGCATCGAAGAATCCGCCGGCCGTGCGATCCTCGAGCCGGTCGCGGAGCGTCATCGCCATTCTCTTCGCGCCACCGAGCGCCCTCGGATGAAGGCCGGTCTCGTACGCGTCAAGATCGGCCGCCAGATTCGTCGCGACGTCTCCAAGCAGGTCGACGACCTTCGGACCGTCGCCCGCGTCGAAATGACAAAGCGCTTTCGTCTGCGTATCCCACAGCCGGTGGGCGATCGAGCCCATCGCCTCGTGGGCCCGCGTCTCGAAGGCGCCGTCGTCGGTCGCGCTCCAGGCCGCCCAGTAAGCGGACGCGGCGAGGGCGTTCCAGCCCGCGTAGAGAGTCCGATCGACGAAAGGCGCGTCGTGTTTGGCGCGCTCGTCGGCTGAGTCGAGCGTGTAGTAGTGCTCGTCGGCGTCCTGCGACCCAGCCCAGAGCTTGCGGTCGGGCTGCCACAGGACCGCGTCCATCCAGCGGATCACGTCGCGCACCACGCGGTCGTACCCCGCGGCCGGGAACGAGCGATGCGCCTCGGCGTAGATCGCGAGGAGCTCGGCGTTGTCTTCGAGCATCTTCTCGTAGTGCGGGATCTCCCACTGCCGGGTCGTCGAGTAGCGGAAGAAGCCGCATTCCACGTGGTCGTACATGCCGCCGCCGGCCATCGCGCCCAGCGTCCGATGAAGCATCGTCGCGATCTCCGGATAGCCGAACCGGCGATGCTCGTCGAGGAGGAAGCGCAGCAGCCTGGGCTGCGGGAACTTCGGCTCGCGCCCGAAGCCTCCGAACTGTGGGTCGTACTGGCCGCGAACCAGCGAGCCGACCTGATCGACGATCTGAAAGCTGAGATCGCCCGACTTCGGCGCACGAGCCTCGTTCTCCTTCTCGCGTAGCTCGGCGACACGCTGCGCGAGCTCGGAGCGCTGCGTGGACCAGAGATCGGCGATCTGCGCGAGGTGCGACCGCATCGCGTCAGGCGGCACGTAGGTACCGCCCTGGACGATCTCGCCATCCGGTGTGAGGAATGCGGTCGTGGGCCAGCCGCCCATGTTGTAGCGGCGGTTCACGTCCGGACGCTCGTCGTTGTCCACGCGGATCGGGACGTAGCGCTCGTTGATCAGCTGGATGACCTCGGGATCGCTGTAGCTCGTCTCGTCCATCACGTGGCACCAATGGCACCAGACCGCGCTGATCGCAAGGAGCACGGGCTTGTCGGCGACCTGGGCCTCTTGAAACGCCTTCTCGCCCCACGGTCGCCAGCCGATCTCGGCGGCGTGGTTCGGGCGCGGCGAGAAACGGAAGCTCATTCCGGGATTTCGTCGAGCTCGATCTTGTTGCCGAACGGATCGAACACATACGTGCGACGCCATCCGGGGATCGGCTCCGCCTCTTCGAAGCGGGCGCCCGCGGCGCGGAGCGTCGTCACGGTGGCGTCGAGATCATCGACGCGCAACGCGAAGTGGCGGCGTGGATGAAGGCCGAGCTCACGGTCGGCTGAGAGATGGACGTGACCCGGAGGCGCCGCATACCAGATGCCCGCGCGGTCGCGAAGGGTGACCGGCCGCTCGAGTTCCTCGAGTCCGAGGGTCTCGCCGTAGAACTTCCGAGCGCGGGCTTCCTCGCCAGGCGGATAGAACACTTGCGCGTGATGCAAGGAAATCCCCACAAAATCGAGTCTAGGCGTGCAGAAGTGCCCTGTTTTTCGTCCTTTTCGTGGGCTACTATTTGTTCAACGCGACGGAGGTGCCGACTTGGCGATCGAGCAGAGCCCAATGACGACCGAGACTCCACTCGTTTCGACTCCACTCGTTTCGACTCCACTCGTTTCACTGACACCAAAAGCGACGGACAAGCTCCGCGAGGTTCTCTCGAAGCAGGACCGGCAAGACCTCGCGCTGCGCGTGTACGTCACACCGGGTGGATGCTCGGGGTTCTCGTATGGGATGACGTTCGCCGAGGGTACCGAAGAGGATGACGCGATCATCGAGCAGGACGGCGTTCGCGTCGTCGTCGACCCGATGAGCGCGATGTATCTCAAGGGCTCGGAGATCGACTTCGTCGACGCTCTCATGGGCGGCGGCTTCGCTCTTCGCAACCCGAACGCTGTCTCGAGCTGCGGGTGCGGTCAGTCCTTTAAGACGGCAGACCAGTCCGGCACCGCGAAGGCCTGCTCCCACTAGACGCAGACGGCGAGGGTCACCGGTCTCGGCGGCGTTTTCTTTCGTGCTCGTGATCTAGACGCGCTCGCCGACTGGTACCGCACACACCTCGGCTTTCCCGCCGGAGACGCCGGCGCGGATAGCGAGATCCAGTACCACGTGTTCGAGTGGCGCCAGCCCGAGGATCCAGAGCGTCCCGGTTCGACCGTGTGGTCGCTCTTCAGGCACGACACGAAGTACTTCGGGCCGGGCGAGCCCGCGTTCATGCTCAACTACCGCGTCGATGACCTCGACGGGATGATCGCAAAGCTCCAGGGAGAAGGGGTCGAAATCGGGCCCGACCGGTCCGAGGACGAGAACGGGCGCTTCGCGTGGATCACCGACCCTGAGGGTCACCGAATCCAGTTGTGGGAGCCGGCGCCCGGACACTAGCGACCGCTAGCCGAACGCGACCCTGGCGGCGAGCGCAAGGATGATGAGCGAGCTCACCACCGCGGTGATGCGCTGCAGTCGTGGGGTGAGGCGGCCGTGAAGCACCGAACCCACGAGCGCGAGGAACTCCTGCCACGAAAGCGACGAGAGGAATGCTCCGGCGACGAAGGCAGCGCGGCTCGCGAAGTCGGCCGACACCTCCGGCAGCGCGATCGCGAGCGAGACGAAGTAAATGACCGTCGGCGGATTCAGCATCGTGAGCCCAAGGAACATGACGTAGGTGTTGCCAGGGTTGACGCCGCCCGTCTCGCGGTCCATCGCCTGAGGCGCGCTGAGGAGCCCCCGGACCGCGATCACGGCGAGTGCGGCACCGGCGACGAGACGTGCCGCCTGCAGGATCGGCGCAAGCAACGCCGACGCGGCGGCGCCGAACAGCATCGCGATCGTCGCGAAGACCAAATCCGCGGTCGCCGTCCCGGCGCCGGCGGCAGCCGCGGCCCGTAGCCCCTGGCGCACGCCCGTGCCCACGATGAGAACCGCGATCGGGCCGAACGGAATCGCGATCGCGTAACCGGCCGCGACCCCGAGTAGGAAGGCTTCTCCGATCCCCAATTAGACGTTGGTCTTGTTGAAGCGCTTCGCCTTCATCTCGAAACGCGGCAACGTCCCCGGCGCGACCGCGTCCATAAGGCAGCGAATGCCGAGCTCGCGATGGATCGCGCTCGCGACGCGCTCGGCGACGTCCGCCGGCGCTTCGATCGTGCAGCGAAGCTCGTCCATCTCGCGCACCCGCGAAAGCTCCACGCGGTACTCGCCCACTTCATTGAAGCGGCGGACGATCGCCTCGATGGCGCTTGGGAACACGTTCACGCCGCGGACCGTGACCATGTCGTCCACACGCCCGGCGATGCCGCCCACGAGCTTCAGGAGAGTGCGCCCGCACGAGCACAATGCGCGCAGTGCGGTCACGCGATCGCCGGTGCGATAGCGGATGACCGGCATGCCCCAGCGACCGAGGTTCGTGAGCACGAGCTCGCCTTCGCCTTCGTCCCCTGCCTCGCCCGTTCCGGCGTCGAGGATTTCCGCGATGAACTCCGATTCGTTGATGTGTACGCCGTCGCGCGCTGAACATGAAAAGCCGTACGCACCGATCTCCGTCGCGCCCGTGTGATCGAAGGACTCGACGCCGAGATCCTTCTCGATGCGTTCGCGCGTCGCCGGGATCGACGCGCCGGGCTCGCCTGCGTGAATGGACACGCGCAGCGCTGACCGCGCGAGGTCGATGCCCTCCTCGCGCGCGGCCTCGGCCAGGCGAAGCGCGTATGTCGGCGTGCACATGAGCACGGTCGCCTGGGTCGCGACCATGGAGGCGACCCGCTCGGTCGTCGTCATAGCGCCACCGGTCAGACAGAGCGCGCCGAGTCGCTCCGCTCCGGCGAACGCCGACCAGAACCCGATGAACGGCCCGAACGAGAATGCGAAGAAGATGCGATCTCGCGCGGTAACCCCGGCGGAGCGGTAGACGGCCTGCCAGCACTCACGCCACCAGTCCCAAGAGTCCGCCGTGTCCAGAATGCGAAGCGGCTGGCCGGTCGTTCCGCTCGTCTGGTGAAGACGCACGTACCGCTCCATCGGATAGGTGAGGTTCGAGCCGAACGATGGGTGCGCAGCCTGATCCTCGGAGAGCTCGCTCTTCGTCGTGAATGGGAGATCACCGAGACTGCTCGCGCGATCCGACATCTTCGCACGATAGAAAGCGTTGTTCTCCCGGAGCTCCGCCAGCTTTGACGAAAGCCGCTCCCACTGCGCCTGCCGCCGCTCCCTGTCGGTCCACGTCTCGAACGCCTTGAGTCCGCTCATCCGGTGGGCGGAGTCTACCGACGAGCCGCGAGAGCCAGATGCTTTGCAATACAGATCAGTCTGTGGTACAAACCTCGAAGTCGTCTGCGGACAGCGGAGGAATGTGATGAATGTGGACGAAGCGCGCGAGAGCCTCGCATTCTCGGAGCACGCGAGAAAGCGCGCGCGGGATGACGTGGGTCGTCCGTGGCTCGCGCTGGTACTGCTCGGGAGCCTGTCGGTCGCCAGTCTCTCCCTCACCGACGCCGCCATCACGGTCACCGGTTTGTTGTGGGTGTTCGCGGGGCCCCTCGGCGCCGGCGCGATCACGCTCTATGCCTACCGGCGGAATCGATCTATCGGAATCGACAGCAGCCCGGCAGCGTACGCCGCAATTGCCGTCGGCATTCTCATCCTGGCGTATGCAGTCGGGTGGATTGGCTACGTCTTCCACGAGCCGTCACTCGCGCGCGTAGGCCCGGCTTTCATCGTCGTTGCCGGCTACCTCGTGCTCGCGTGGATCGAGCGCAAGTGGACGATCGCCGCCGTCTCGCTCGCGCTCCTCGCGGTCACCGTGGCGATCATTGGCCTCGATCTCACCTCGGATCAAAGCATGGCTCTGTTGTTCAGCCTCTATGGCGTCGTGCTTCTCGCTGTCGGGTTCAACCTGCGGGCGGGACGGCAGCAGCTCCTATGACCCACCCGAGCTCGGCCCTCGACGACACCATCCACCAGCGCGTTCGGCTTGGGATCCTTGCCGTGCTCTCCGAGTCACGGCGGGCCGACTTCAGCTACTTGAAGGAGGTCCTTGAGGTCACCGCCGGAAACCTGTCTCAGCACTTGGCCATCCTCGAGGAGGCAGGCCACATCCAGATCGTGAAGGGGTTCGAGGACAAGCGCTCTCGGACCTGGATAACGGTCACGAGGAAGGGCCGGACGGCGCTCGCGTCCGAGGTCGCCACGATGAAGGCACTCCTGGAAGGCATCGCAACCATCCAGCGCGCCTGAGCGCACTTTGCCCGATGTACTATCCGCCGCACGCGTATGGCAGACAGTACGGCGACGATCCGTCCGGTCCCGGCCGTCGACAAGGCCGCGCGCGTCCTTCGCGCTCTCGCCGAGGGTGGACGTCCCATGGGCATCAGCGAGCTCGCCCGGGCCCTCGACGTGTCCAAGGGAACGCTCCGCGACGTGCTCCTCACCCTCGCCCACTACGGTTTCGTCGTACGCGAGGCCGACACGCGCTTCCGCCTCGGCCCCGAGCTTCGAAACCTGGCCGACGCCTCGGCCCCGGACCTACGGTCGCTCGCGCAACCGTACCTCGTCGCGCTCATGGAGAGCTTCGGAGAGACCGCGATCCTCGGGCTCGTTGTCGACGGCATGCTCGAGATCGCGGCACGCGCCGAACCGTCGACCGACCTGCACATGACCGCGCCAATTGGGCGCCGGCTTCCCCTCGATAAGGGCGCACATGGAAAGGTCCTGACGAGCCGCGAGGACGTCGGCTACGACGACCAGGAGCTCTTCGCCGGAGTTCGCGCCGTCGCGGCGCCGATCGTCGATGCACGCGGGCGGAAGATCGCCGTGGTGATGGTCGTCGGATTCAAGGAGCGCGTCGACCTTCGAACGCTGCGGCGCATCGGCGAGCGCTGCGTCTCGGCTGGGCGCGCGCTGTCGCAGCGGATCGGCGCGGAGGCGGCGTGACCAAGGAGCTCGTGACGCTTCGCGTGAACGGCGAGGCCCGCACGATCGCGGCGGAACCGCACCACACCCTTCTCGAGGTCCTACGCGAGGAGCTCGGACTGACCGGGACGAAGCACGGATGCGAGCTTGGCGAGTGTGGTGCGTGCACGGTGCTCGTCGGCGGCGTTCCGGTGCTCGCATGCCTCACCCTCCCCGCGCTCGTCGGCGACGCGGAGGTGACGACCGTCGAAGGGCTCGCGAACGGCGAGTCACTGCATCCGCTGCAGATAGCGTTCGCCGAAGAGGGCGCCGCGCAGTGCGGCTACTGCACGCCCGGGATGCTCATGACCGCCAAGGCTCTGCTCGACACGACGGCACGCCCCACGCGCGATCAGATCGCGTCCGCGATCAGCGGCAATCTCTGCCGCTGCACGGGCTACACCGCGATCTACGAAGCGATCGAAAAGGCGGCCCGAGCGTGAGTGAGTTCTCGGTCATCGGCCGGCGTCTGCCGAAGGTCAACTCGTGGGCTCACCTGACCGGAGAGGCGCGCTACGCGGACGACCTCTTCCTGCCGCGCATGCTGTACGGGCGCGTTCTGCGATCCACGCGCCCGCATGCGCGCATCCGGAGCGTTGACGTAACACGCGCGCTCGCGCATCCGGGCGTCATGGCGGTCGTCACCGGCGCGGACATGCCCGAGAAGATGGGCATCATGCCCTCGACGCAGGACGAGACGGCGCTTGCCGTCGATCGCGTCCGCTACGTCGGGGAGCCGGTCGCGGCGGTCGCCGCGCTCGACGAGGACACGGCGTTCGACGCGCTTTCGCTGATCCGGGTCGATTACGAGGACCTCGAGCCGATCTTCACCATCGAGGAAGCCCTCGAGCGCGAGGACGTGAAGATTCATGAAGAGAGCCGCCGTGCGAACGTCTTCAAGGAGGTCCATCTCTCGTTCGGCGACCTCGACGGCGGGTTCGCTTCGGCGGACCACGTTCGCGACGATTGGTTCTTCTTCGAGGGCAACACGCACGCGCCGATCGAGTCGCACAGCGCGGTCGCCTCATACGGCCCGGACGACAAGCTCACGCTTTGGACGGCAACGCAGGTCCCCCACTACCTGCACCGCGAGCTCGAGAAGGTGCTCGGCCTGCAGCGCTCGCGCATCCGCGTGATCGCAACGCCGAATGGCGGCGCGTTCGGCGGCAAGAGCGATCCCTTCGGGCACGAATTCGCCGCCGCCCTCCTCTCGATGCGCACGCGACGTCCTGTGAAGATCACGCTCGACCGCGAGGAGGTCTTTTACGCGCACCGCGGCCGGCATCCGGTGAAGATGCGCATCCGCACGGGCGTCAAGAAGGACGGCGAGATCACAGCGGTCCATTACCAGAGCTGGCTCGACGGCGGCGCCTACGCCTCGTACGGAATCGCGACCACGTACTACACGGGTGCGCTGCTCACGGTCACGTATCGCATCCCCGCGTACAAGTTCGACGGCGTGCGCGTCTACACGAACAAGCCGCCCTGCGGTCCAAAACGCGGACACGGCACGACGCAGCCGCGATACGGATTCGAGTGCCAGATCGACAAGATCGCCGAGGATCTCGGCCTCGATCCCCTGGAGTACCGAAAGAAGATCCTGCAGCCGGCGAACAGCCGCACCGTGAACGACCTCCGCATCACGTCAATGGGACTGGGCGAGTGCCTCGACGCGCTGCAGCGCGCCACGGGCTACTCCGACCGCCGCGGCCAGCTCGGTCGCGGCAAAGGCATCGGACTCGCGGGGAGCGCGTACATCTCGGGAGCGGGCCTGCCCATCTACTGGAACGAGATGCCCCACTCCGGCGCGGAGATCCGCATCGACCGCGGCGGCGGCGTCACCGTCATGTGCGGCACGTCCGAGATCGGCCAGGGCTCCGACAACATGCTCGCGTCGGTCGCCGCGGAGGCGCTCGGGGTGATGCCGGCGGACGTGCACGTCGTCTCTGGGGACACCTCGCTCGCGCCGGTCGATCTCGGAAGCTACTCGAGCCGCGTGACCTTCATGGCCGGCAACGCCGTGCGCAACGCGGCGATGAAGCTGCGCGCTCTCCTCGTCGCGGCCGCGGCTGAAAAGCTCGAGGTCCCGGCGGACCGCCTCCTCACGGCGTACGGCCGGATCTACGACCGCGACGATCCGGCGAAGTTCATCGGCTTCGCGGACGCGGCCGTCCTTGCTGAGGCGAAGCACGGAACGCTCGTGGCCGCCGGCAGCTACAAGCCACCGAAGGGAATCGGCGGGTCGTTCAAGGGAGCGGGGGTCGGACCCTCTCCCGCATACTCCTACCAGGCGGCGGTCGCGGAGGTGAGCGTCGACCTGGAGACCGGCATGCTGACGGTCGATAAGGTGACGACGGCGCACGACTGCGGCCGCGCGCTCAACCCCGCCAACGTGGAGGGACAGGTCGAGGGTTCGGCGTACATGGGGTACGGCGAGATCATCGGCGAGGAACAGGTCTTCCGTGGTGGACTCCACAAGAAGCCGTCGCTTCTCGACTACAAGATCCCCACGTCGCTCGACACTCCGGCTCTCGAGGCGATCATCGTGGAGAGCGTCGACGCCGAGGGGCCGTTTGGCGCGAAGGAAGCCGGCGAAGGCCCGCTCAACCCGGTGATACCGGCCATCGCGAACGCCGTCTACGACGCGATCGGCGTGCGCTTCGACGAGACGCCCATCACCGCGGAGAAGATCCTCGACGCGCTCGGCAAGCGAGATCGCCGTGGCGAGCCGAAGCTGCGGATCGGACCTGACGGACTCGATAGCGGGAAGGGCGACCCGAAACGTGCGCTGCGGCGTCTCTCCGCCTCGACCGACGCACGCGAGCGCAAGAAGCCGGTGGGCTGATGCTGCGCCTGCCCCGATTCCGCCTGGTCGAGCCGCGCTCCTACGGTGAGGCGGCGCAGCTCCTCGCCGAGAACGGTGCGGGCGCGCTCGATCGCGCTCGGGGCACGCCGACGCTCCGCGTGATGCTCGTCGCCGGCGGCACCGATCTCTTCCCGAACATGAAGCGGCGCCAGTTCACACCCGAGCTGCTGATCTCGCTCGCGCGTGTGCGAGACGCCGCGGGCATCCAGCGGAACGGCCATCTCGACATCAGCGCGGGCACGACTCTGTCGGATATCGCCCGCGACCCCGGCATTCGCGAGCGCTGTACGGCGCTCGCCGAGGCCGCGGAGCTTGTGAGCACCCCGCAGCTCCGGAACATGGGGACGATCGGCGGAAACATCTGCCTCGACACGCGCTGCAACTGGTACGACCAGTCGCTCTTCTGGCGCACGGCCGAAGGGTTCTGCATGAAGACCAACCCGGAAGTCGTGTGCCGAGTCGCGACCTCCAGCCCGCGTTGCCTCGCCGTCGCGAGCGCCGACACCGTGCCCGCGCTCCTCGTGCTGGGCGCGAGCGTGCACTTCGAAGATGCGGCCGGTGCGCGCGAGGTGCCGCTCTCCGAGCTTTACCGCGAAGACGGCATCCGTCCGATGGCCATGCGCCAGGACGAGGTCCTCACCGACGTCACGCTCCCCGAGACCGACGGATGGCGGAGCACCTATTTGAAAATGCGCGATCGCAACTCATTCGACTTTCCGATCGCGGCGGTGGCCGCTGCGGTGCAGTGGGACGGCTCGCGCGTCGCGGCCGCACGGATCGCGATCACGGCGCTCGGGTCGCGGCCACTCCTCGTCGAGACCGCGGCGTCTCAGCTCGTCGGGACGCGCCTCGATGACGTCACGATTGCCGTCGCCGCGGAAGCAGTCCACAAGGTCGCGAGGCCGATGGACAACACGTCCGGCACGATCTCGCAGCGCAAACGCGCGGCCCTCGTGTTCACCGAGCGCGCGCTGCGGTCGCTCCGGCCGAACTAGCGTGCGCGCGGTCGCCGTCGTCACTGCCGCGGGGTCCGCGGAGCGATTCGGGGGGAAGAAGCTCCTCACGCCGATCGACGGCGAGCCGCTTCTCGATCACACGATCCGCGCCCTGCTCGAAGGCGGTGTCGCCGAGGTGATCGTCGTCGTGGGCCGTGACGCCCGCGCCGAGCTCGAACGCGACGTCAACGCGATGCTCGACCCACGCGTGCGGCCGGTCGAGAATCCCGATCCGTCGCGCGGCATGTTCAGCTCGATACAGGAGGGCCTCGCGCAGGCGCAGGGCGACATGATCCTCGTGGTGCCCGGCGACATGCCCTTCGTCTCGCCGGACACTGTTCGCGCCGTGATCGCCGCGTACGAGCGAAAGCCGGCGATCGTGTCGCCGCGCTATCGCGGAAAGCGCGGCCACCCTGTTGTCTTGCCCGCCTCACTGCGCGATGAAATTCGTGCGGCCGACCCGCGCGCGACCCTCCACGACGTGATCCACGCGCACACCGACATACGAGTCGACGTCGACGTGGACGACCCCGGGATCAACCGGGATGTCGACCGAGTTGAGGACCTAGAGAAGCCGGAATAGGCGCCGGGACGAGGGCCCCCAGGCGACCGGGGCAGGGTCACGAGGACTCTTGACTGTTCCGGCATGCGGAAGGGGGATACTGGAATCGATGCGGGAGATCTTCGCTCGAATGGCGGAGCTCGAGCGTGAGGGGCGGCGGTTCGCGGTCGCGACGGTGGTTCGCACGACCGGGAGCACTCCTCAGGTGGTCGGCGCGAAGCTGCTCGTCGACGATCTGGGGCGCCTCGTGGGAACGCTCGGCGGCGGATGCGTCGAGGGCGATGCGTTCGTCGAGGCGAAGCGCGTCATCGACTCGGGCGAGCCCTCGCTGCGCGAGTACGAGCTGACCGAAGACCTCGCGTGGGACACCGGCCTCGTGTGCGGCGGAACGATGTGGATCTCCATCGAACCCGGCGAGCGCGTGCTGCGCTTCGCGGGACGCGATCTCCTCGGCGACGTTCTCGCGGCATCCGCCGGAGGCAAGCCGGTCGCGGTCGCGACGCTGATGCGCAAGCGCGGCAAGGACATGGTCGCCGCCGGCAAATTGTTCGTAGAGACCGACGCCAAAGGTGGCGGCACCCTGGGCGACAACGCGCTCGATGCGCGCGCTCGGGCGGCCGCGATCGAGACGCTGCGCCAGGGTACGGCGCGCTCCGTCGTTCTCGACGAGGAGACCGAGCTCCTGGTCGAACCGGTCATGTCGCGCCCGCGTCTGGTCATCGTGGGCGGCGGGCACGTCGGTCTGGCGATCGCGAAGCTCGGAGTCCAGATGGATTACGAGGTCACGGTGATCGACGACCGTCCGGAGTTCGCGAACCGCGAGCGGTTCCCCGGTGCGAACGAGGTCGTGAACATGGACATGGTGAAGGCGCTCGAGACCATGCCCATCGGGTGGAACTCCTTCGTGATCATCGCGACGCGCGGACACAAGCTCGACTCGCAGTGCCTCCGCGCCGCGGTCAAGACCGACGCGCGCTACGTCGGTCTTCTGGGCAGCAAGCGCAAGACGATCCTGATCGCGCAGATGCTGCGGGGTGAAGGCATCCCAGAGGAGCGGATCCGTGCGGTCCACGCTCCGGTCGGGCTCGACCTTGGCGGACGCACGCCTGCGGAGATCGCTCTCTCGGTACTCGCTGAGCTCTCCCTCGAGCGGCACGGCGGCTCGGGTCGACCGCTGCGCCTCTCCGACGAGGTCTTCGAGCGGACGCTCGGGACGAAGAAACGAGACTAGCTCCAGCGTCGAGCGCGCATGCGTCCATCCCCTCGGAACGGCTCGACCTCATCCTCATGCCTGTCCCGCTCCTCGACGCGCTCATCGCCGGCGACCGCCCCGCCATCGAATTGCTCGCCGCGTACCGGATCCCGGCGGACTATCCGAACGCTGGCGCGCTCAAGCTCCTGCGGTATCGGCGTGACCAGATCGCCAACGACCCGTCGTGGGCTCCCTGGTCGCTCCGGGCGATCGTGCTTCGCGCGAGCGCAACGATGGTCGGATACGTGAATTTCCACGGGCCGCCCGGCGTGAACGACACCGCAACGCCGAACGCGGTGGAGCTCGGCTGGACGGTGTTCCCGAGTCACCGGAAGAAGGGCTACGCGACGGAGACCGCGCGCGCGCTCATGGACTGGGCCGCCACGGAGCACGGCATTCGGCGATTCGTGTCGTCGACCACACCGAGCAACGCGCCGTCACTGCGCGTGCACGACAAGCTCGGTTTCACGCGGACGGGTCAGGTGGTCGATGGCGAGATCATCTTCGAGCTGCGCCGCTAGCTCTATTCGCTGATCTCGTTCACATCCTGAGGGTGCGGCGGCGTGCCCTCGGGTTTGTCGCTCGCGGCGGCTGGGCTGCCTCGGCGTTTCTCGGTGAGACCTTGGTTCTGCTCCTGAACGCGCTCGTTGTCCAGCTTCTTGCCTTTATCCATGACCGTGACACGCGCACGGGGCGTGCCATCCGATAGCCGGGTTGCCGGCGGTTCTATCGGAGAGGGATCAGAGGCGCGCCCACCACGCGTAAACGTTCCGCGACCACGCGTTCCACGCTTCTCGCTTGATGAGAAGGACAAAGCCCGCGGTGAGAAGGATTGCGCCGCTACCGCCGAAGAGCGCCCAATTCGGAAGGCGATTCACGACATCGATCGTCGCGCGGACCGTCTCGAGTCCGAGCACGGCGAGCGCGCCCAGGACGAGCCACCGCCGTCGCATAACGATGCCGACCCCGAGCAGGAGCGCGACCTGGAAGAACACGATGATCGTCCCGGGAACGAACTGGCTGGTCCAGCTCGCGAGGAGCGTTGGGCCGAGGAACAGCGCCGCGCCGAGCAGCTCGCCTCCGATCAGGGCTTGCTCCGTCAGCACCCGCGGGGCGTAGCGCACGGCCGCGAGGGACAGCGCCACGAGCGCCGCGCCCCCCGCGATGCCGTGGAATTGCCTCGCCGTGGGGTCGCCCAGGATCCAGACCCCCACGAGGGCGACCGCGCCGAGGCCAGCGGTCGCGAGCGCACGGCGCGAGAAGGCAAGCCCGACCGCCAGCATTGCGATGCTCTCGGCGAGGACGCGTGCCGCAGGTCCGTCCCCGCCCCCGGCCCGCGCGTTGAGCATCTGCTCGGTACCGGACGAGACGATGACCGCCACGGCGAGTATCTCGAGTGCCCGCTCGTAGTGGGCCGGTAGGCGTCGCGGGAGATAACGCGGTATCGCGAGCACGAGCGCGAGAAGGACGACGCCGCTCGCGGTGACGTACGGTTCGGCTCGCGCGGCATCGGCGAGCGCGAGCGTCGCCATCGCGGCGAGCATGGTCGCCGCGGTCGCGACGACGGCACGGCGTCCCGACCAGAGACCGAGCGCGATGATGACCACGCTTCCTACGAGGACAGTCGCCCCGTGTGCGAGGGCGTCGGCCTCGAAGGCCCTGGCACGGACGAGGGGTGCCGCGAGCAGCAGCAAGACCCCAACGACCTCCGCCGCTTCGCGAAGCTCATCACCGACGTGCCATTTGATGCGAGGAGCCATCAGGACAAGGCCGAGCGTCACGAGGCCGAACACACCGGGGTACGCCTCGAGCGCCAGAGGAGCCGCGGCGGCGCGCACCACCACAAGAGCGAGCGTGCCGATCGACACGGCGGCGAGCTCGCGTAGTCCGCGAGCGCTTGCGAATCGCAGAAGGATGACGCTCTCGGCGAGCACCACGAGCGTTCGCGTAGCGGCGTCTTGTCCCCAGCTCCAGAGATAGGTAGGACCGACGAGCGCCACCGCGGCGGCCAGGAGCGCAGGCAGGCCAAGGTCGGCTCGAAGCGCCGGCGAGCCGTAGCGCGCGATACCCCATGCAGCGAGGCCGAGGTAGATCGCCGCGGGGACGGTGAACGCTTCGATCGCCACCGGATGTAGGCGCGCGACGACGATGAGAACGCTCGCCAGGAAAGAGGCCGTCGCGAAGAGTGCGATCCGCTCCGATCGCCGGTGAAGCGCTTCGATGAGCGCGAGCCCACCGAACACCGAGAACGCCGGCGACGTCGCCAGCCATATCGGCGTGTCCCACACGACCACGCTCAGTGGGCGTGCCAACGCGAAGCCGAGACCCACGCCGACCCCCGCGAGCGCCGCCGCGATGGCGATCTCGCGCGCCACTCGCGCAAAAGCGTGCTCACGGAACCGCGGGAGATACGCGGGAATGAAGAGGACGAGCGCCGCGAGCGCCGGACCAAGTGGGCGGATCTCCTCGGGCGGCTGCAGCCACCGACCGAACGCCACGGCAGCGACTCCCGCGAATGCCGCGGCGATCCAGAGCCGTGACGGCCGCCTGGCATCGACCGATGCGGCCACGGCACCGACCGTCGCGGCCGTCGCGAGGAAGGCCGCGAGCGGAGCGTCGCCGAACGCGAGTGCTATGACGAGCGCGGCACTCACGAGGGCGGCCGCCGAGACGAGGTTTGCCAGGATCGCAAGCCGCCTCAAAGCGACCGCGGCGAGCACGCCAAGTCCCGCGGCGACCGGCGTAAAGCCGAGAGCCAGCACACGCGGCTCCATGCCGCTAAACGGCGCCGTCCCGGAACGGGTGAGGCCGGTCGTGAGAAGAAGGAAGAGCACACCGAGATGCAGAGCGGCCGCCGCGACCCCAACAAACCCGCTCAGATCCGCGACCGCTCGCTCCTGCGCGATCGAGCGTGTCCGCAAAACGGCGAGCCAGCCGACGAGTACGGTCATCGCGAGCTCGGTTGTCGCGCCGACCAAAGGAGAACGCCAGTACGCCGCGAGGGGGAGGACGGCGCCGGCGATCAGCGCGTAGCCGACAAAGCGAGCGCGGTATCGCGCCCACTGCGGGAATGGCGAGGGCACATCGGCGAGATCGCTGACCTCGCGGACCAACGCATATGCGACAGCGAGCACGCCCGAGACAAATCCGTAGGTCTGCAGGGGAGCGCCAATCGCAAAGAGCGCTGCGAAAACGATCGCCGCCGGACCGGCGACGGCCAGCCAGCGCTCGCGCGGTCGATCTCGATCGGTTCGCGCGACGAAGTACGCAGTCCCGAGAAGTGCAAGGGCCGCAACCGAGAGCCGCTCGGGGAAGGGCAGTGCGAAAAACGAGCTGGAGATCACGGTCGGCACGGTGCCGAAGAAGAGCGCCGCGAACATCAGGATGCGTCCGGGTAATTCGAGCGGAGCGACAACTCGCAGCGATCGGGTTTCTCCGAGGCGCGTCGCAAGCTGCAACACGAGCGCGTAGGTGGCGAACGGAACGAGGAACCATTCAGAGGACAAATCGAGGAGGACTGAGGTGCCAGCGAGCGCGCTGAGAGACGCGACAAAGAACAGGTAGGAATAGGCGCGGCCGTACCCCGTGATGGTGAGCGCCGCGTACAGCCCGCCCGCGACGAGCGACCCGAGCACCCACATCGCCGGAGAGGTGAACGGTGAGATGTGGACGACGAGGGCGTAGTACGCGGCGAAGTCGAGGGGTACGAGCAGAGCGCCGACGATGAGGAAGGTCGGCCCGGCTTCCTCGACGCGCGGGATGCGATGGCACGCAAGGCCCGCGCCGAGGAACGCGAGCGTGCCGACGACCATGAGCACGAGCCGTATCGAGTCCGAGATCTGCTGCCCGGAGACATTGACGAAGATGAGCGCCGCGACGACGACGAGGAAGGCACCCAGGTAGAGGAGAAGGCTCGGCGCGCGCTCCGGCGTGAAGAAAGTCTCGGCGAACGATGGTCCCGGCGGCGCCGCTGGCGTGGGGACCCGAGCGGCTGGGTAGACGGCGACCGGCCCTGTCGGTGCGACCGGGCGCGACTGAACGGCGACCGGGGCCGCGCCTGGAGTTGGGGTGGCGGTGCCGGCGAGCTCGGCTGTGATCACAGCGCTGATGCGCTCGGCGGTCACTTCGTCGACGACACCGGAGTCGGTCAGATCCGGCAGTCGATTCAGGAGATAGGCGCGACCCATGTTGACGAGAGAGGGCGGCAACTGAAGGGCGCGGCCGCAGGCCGCGCACTTCGACAGACCCGGACGGGGCTGCTCAGAACCGCAGAAATAGCAGTACACGGAAACGCCACCTTCCCCCGGCGGGACGATACGCCCCGTGTCTACTCGGACAGCCCCTTTGTGGGCTGGCACACGGTGGCGGTCTCACGTCCGGCTCCGGAACCCCGTTCTATCGTCGTGAGATCGGAACGGTGACCTTCGGTGAGCTCTTGGAGCGCCACGAGCGCGAGATCTTCGCCTACGTACTGCGGCTCACCGGGAACCGGGCCGACGCCGACGATCTCTACCAGGAGACGTTCCTAGCGGCGTTCCGTGGGTGGCCGCCACCGCGGGCCGGCAACGAGCGCGCCTGGCTCTACAAGATCGCGACGAACAAGGCGATCGACCGGGTCCGTCGGACCCGCCGTCTCGTGCCGATCGCGGACCTGCGCCTCGCGGCACCGGAGCGCGACGGCGTGACGCTCTCGGATCTCGGAACGGCGGTCCGTGCACTACCAACAGGCCAACGCGCGGCGTTCGTCCTCCGCAAGGTCGAGGGACGCCCCTATGCGGAGGTCGCGGACGCGCTCGGATGCAGCGAAGAGGCGGCGCGGTCGCGCGTCGCGGAAGCGATGAAGAAAGTGAAGGAGGCGGTGCGATGAACGCGCTCGAACCGCTCGTCGGAGAAGCCCGCGAACGTCTGGTCGCTCGCGCGAAGCGCGAAGGACTCGTCACCGTCGGGTACGACGTGATGGATTCGCCACTCGGTCCGCTCTGGATCGCGGTCGGCCCGCGCGGTGTCGTGAACATCCACTACGGCGCGACGCCCGATCCGCGCGAGCTGTCGCGAATCACGCGCGCCTACGGTCCCGGCGTGTTGCCCGACCGGCGGAGCTGCGACCGCGTGCTGACCGAGCTGGACCAGTACTTTGCGGGACGACGCCGATCGTTCGACGTGCCGGTCGATCTCGCCGCGCTCACGCCGTTCCAGCAGCGGATCCTCGCGGCGACGGCGCGGGTGCCGTATGGGGAGCTCACCACATACAAGGTCGTCGCACGGCAGGCCGGAAACGAGCAGGCCTCCCGCGCCGCTGGCGCGGCGCTCCGCGCCAACCCGATCCCGATCGTCGTCCCCTGCCACAGGATCGTCGCGACGGACGGGACCCTGGGCGGGTATGCCGGCGGGCTCGCTGCCAAGCGTCGCCTGCTTGCCCTGGAGCGCGGGAAGGCGGAGGTTCCCGAGGGTGGCTGGGAGCCGTCGCGGCGCTAGCCTCTAGCTGTCTATTTCCGGGGAGGCCGTTCGTCGTACCCATAGAAGAACGACTAGGGAGGCAATTCTCGTGAGCAAATACGCATTCCTTTTCCTGGACGACGGCGTCGACTATCAGGGCTCGCCGACGCCCGAGCAGCAGAAGGTGTACGCCGACATCTTCAAGTGGTTCGAGACCAACGGCGACAAGATCACCGACGGCGGCGCGGAGCTTCAGCCGACGCGCACGGCGACGACGATCCGCAAGAGCACCGGAAAGGTCACGGTCGTCGATGGTCCGTTCATCGAGGCCAAGGAGTCGGTCGGCGGCTTCTCGATCATCGAGGCACCTGACAAGGCCGCCGCGGTCGCGCTCGCCAAGACCTGGCCGGGCTACGGGATCGAGATCAGGCCGGTCGGCGACCACATGGAGGGTGAGTGATGCCTCAGTACGTTCTGATGTTGCTCGAGCACGAGGACTGGGTCGACAAGCAGTCGGCGGATGACAAGAAGCGCGCGTACGCCGAGATCAACAAGTGGGTCGACGACATCACGAAGAAGGGGATCATGAAGGGCGGGGACGAGCTGCAGCCGCAGCGCACCGCCACGACCGTCCGTCGCGTGAACGGTTCGATGAAGGTCACCGAGGGTCCCTTCGTCGAGTCGAAGGAGCACGTCGGTGGCTTCATGATGATCGACGTGCCCGACCTCGACGCCGCGATCGCAGTCGCGAAGAGCTGGCCGGGCGGCGACGTCGAGGTGCGCCCGATCGTCGTGCACTGAGCACCGAAGTCACGGGCGACGCGGTGGCGGCCATCTTCCACGAGGAGGCGGGCCGACTCACCGCGGCGCTCGTGCGGAGCCTCGGCAACTTCGACCTCGCGGAGGAGTGCGTGCAGGACGCCCTCGTCTCCGCGCTCGAGCACTGGCCACGCGAAGGCATCCCGCGGAACCCCGGCGCCTGGCTCATGACCACGGCGCGCCGCAAAGGGATCGACCGGCTGCGGCGCGAGAAGCGCTATCAGGAAAAGCTCGCGGACCTGGAGGAGCCATCGATGAGCGCTCCAAGCGCGACCCTTCCCGACGAGCGTCTCGAGCTCATCTTCACGTGCTGTCACCCGGCGCTCGCGCGCGAAGCGCAGGTCGCGCTCACGCTCCGCTCGGTGGCGGGGCTGACGACTCCGGAGATCGCACGCGCCTTCCTCGTGCCCGAGGCGACGATCGCGCAGCGTCTGGTCCGCGCGAAACGGAAGATCGTGGACGCGCGTATCCCGTTCCGCGTGCCCGACCGCGAGGAGCTGCCCGAGCGGATCGATCAGGTGCTCGCCGTGCTCTATCTGATGTTCAACGAGGGCTACCTGGGCACCGGACGGCGCGGCGCGAGCGACCGCGACCTTGCCGCGGAGGCCGAGTGGCTGACCTCACTCCTCGCGGATCTCATGCCCGACGAAGCGGAGGTCCTGGGCCTGCTCGCGCTCATGCGTTTTCATCTCGCGCGAGCCGCGGCGCGCTTCGACGCGCGCGGCGAGATGATCCTGCTGCAGCATCAGGATCGTTCGAGGTGGGATAGGCGCCGGATCGACGAGACGTTCGCGATCGTCGGCCGTTTCGTCACGATGCGGCATCCGGGGCCATACCAGCTGCAGGCTCTGATCGCGGGCGCGCACGCCGACGCCAAGAGCTGGGAGTCGACGCGCTGGCCGAACATCCTGCTCTCGTACGACGCGCTCATCGCGATCAACGATTCGCCCGTCGTCAGATTGAATCGCGCGATCGCGCTCTGGCACGTGCAGGGCGCGGAGCAGGCGTACATCGAGCTGTTCCGGCTGTCGGAGGAGCTCGACCAATACCACCTCTATCACGCGACACGGGCGGAGCTCCTGCGCGCACTCGGCCGCGCCGACGAGGCGCGCGCGGCCGACCGGCGCGCCCTCGAGCTCACCGAGAACCCGGCCGAGCGCGCGCTCCTCTCCGCCCGGCTCGCCTGATACTCGGCGCGATGGCCGCGCCGCATCGCGAGCTCCAGCGAAACGCGGTCCCGAACGGCATGGGACACGTCGTCCTCGCATTCGCCGAGCGGACCCTCCGACCGCGCGAGCTCGGGGGGCTCCGCGAGCAGCTGTGGCGCACCCAGACCTACCTCTACGTCACACCCGGTTCGCTCCTCGTGGAGCGCGCGCTCGAAGGTTTCCCCGAGGAGGTGCGTGCGCTGGGCGCGCGCTGTCCTTTCTTTCGCTACGACGCGCGCGGCGGCGGCGGGTACTGGCCGGATCGCAACGAGATCTGGCTCGCCGCGGGAGTGGAGACGTACGAGGGCCTGCGGCAGGTGCGTCTCTCGGCGTGCCACGAGCTCTTCCACTTCATCTGCTGGAACCATCCGCGATATCGCGCCGATGAGGACCGCGGCTTCGCGCACCTTCGGAAGGCGGTGGCCGACAGCAGGCCGGTGGTCAAGGACTACCCGCGCTATCGGGGCTGGGTCACGGCCTCGTTCCTCCGACAGGGTGACCACGCGAACGTCGTCGAGTACTTCGCCGACATTCCGACGAACTTTCGCGACACGTCGGAGCTTCCGCCCGCGATCGCCGCGCACTTCGCGCCGCTCATCGACGGTTCGCCGTTCCCGGACGAGTTCGATCGCGATTTTTCGCACGACGGGTACGACCTGGCGGAGTTCCAGCGCTCCCTCGCACCCTAGACTGCCCGCGCCGTGGCCACGATGACCGTCGAGGTGCGCGACCTCCGCAAGCACTACGGCGCCGTGCGCGCGGTCGACGGCATCAGCTTCTCGGTCGCGGCCGGCGAGGTCTTCGGTCTCCTCGGTCACAACGGCGCGGGCAAGACGACGACGATCCGCGTGCTGACCGGAAGGGCGCGACCAAGCCAGGGCAGCGCGACGGTGCTGGGGCACGACGTCACCTCATCGCGCGATGCGATCCGCCCCCTCATCAACCTGGTCTTCGAAGACCAGAACCTCTACGAGCGAATGAGCGGTCGCGAGAACCTGCGTCTGTTCGCGACGCTCTACGGAGCGCCCGCCACGCGCGCCGACGAGCTCCTCGAGCTGGTGGGCCTTCGCGAGGCGGGACGGCGCGCCGTGAAGACGTACTCGAGCGGCATGAAGCAGCGACTCATGGTCGCGCGGGCGCTCGTAAACAGCCCGCGAGTCCTCTTCCTGGACGAGCCGACGCGCGGCCTCGACCCAACCTCGGCTCGCGAGATCCGCGCGCTGGTCGCTCGCCTTGCGTCTGAGAACGTGACGATCGTGCTGACGACGCACTACATGGAAGAGGCGGACGAGCTCTGCCACCGCGTCGCGTTCCTTAGCCAGGGAAAGATCGTGGCGCTCGACTCGCCGCGAGAGCTCAAGCTGCGGCACGGTCAGCGGACGGCGAAGGTGCTCCTGCGCGATCGCCTCGAAGTCACGGTGCGCCTAGATGACCAGGCTGACGCCGAGCAGCTTGCGCGGTGGATGCGCGACGGAGACGTGGCGGCGATCCACTCCGAAGAGGGAACGCTCGAGGACGTCTTCATCGCCCTGGCGGGGCGGCCCCTCTGATCCGCCTGACGAACGTGCTCGCCATCTTCCGCAAGGACGCGATCGACGCGATGCGCGACGCGCGGATCGTCGTATCGCTCATCGTCCCGATCGGGCTCGGCCTTCTCTACAACAGCATTTTCCCCGAAGAGGGTCTGCAGACCGTCAAGCTCGGCTATCACGCGGCCGAATCTTCGGCCGTCCTCGAGGGCATCAAGTCGCAGGCCGGCGACACCGTCGATGTCCGAGTGCGCGAGGTCGCCGACGAAGCGGAGGCGCGTGCGCTGATCGCCGCCGGAACTATCGATGTCGCGCTCATCGTCCCGGCGGGAACCGACGCGGCCCTGCGCCAGGGGCAGACACCGACGGTTCTGCTCATCGGTCAACAGCCCCCGGGACCCGGCGAGGCATTCGTCGCGCGCGCGCTGGACCGGACCCTGCGCCAGCTCGCGGGCCAGCCGCCGGCGGCCGTGGTCCGGGTTGAGCGCGTGCGATCGGGCATCGCCGACACCGCTGCGCTGGAGGACCTTGGCACGCGCAGATTCTTCGTGCTGGCGACGGTCGTGATGCTCATCGCGATGATCGGGATGCTCGCGGTCCCGGTGATCCTGACCGAGGAGATGGAGAGGAAGACTCTCGACGCCCTGCTGCTCGTGGCGCGTCAGTCGGAGGTCATCGCCGCGAAATCGCTGGTCGGGCTCTTGTACGTGGCGATCGGTGTGCCCCTCATGTTCGTGCTCACGCGGCTCGAGATCCACGACTGGCCGACGCTCGTGCTGTCGACCGCTCTACTCGCGGTCGTCCTGGTGGCGCTCGGGCTGTTGATCGCCGGGGTCTTCAAGAACGCCACCCGGGTGTACACGTGGTCGAGCCTCTTCGTGCTCCTCGCCTTCGGGCCGGCCATTGCTGTGGGCCTGCCGATCCCACAGTGGGCCGACGCGGCGGTGCGCGCGACGCCGACCGCGGCGGGGATGCGCCTGATGATCAATGGCGTCGCCGATCACGCTCTGTTTGGGGACGCGTGGGTCGATTACATCGTCCTCGT
>JBBPIP010000006.1:0-148554 GCA_038040265.1 Chloroflexota bacterium
TGCCCGCGGTCGAGCCGGGCGACTTCACGATGGTCACGATGCGTGACCGCATCGCAGCGGTCGGGGATCTGACCGCGGGGATGTGGGACAAAGCCGTGAGCCTTGATCCGACGTTCGATGCGCTGAAAGTGAAGCGCACGCTCCCGAAGCGCAGCACCCGTTCCGGTCCGCCGCGCGACTGGCGGGCCGAGTACGACGCGAAGAAAGCCGGTGGATCAGGTTGGAATCGCGGACAGCAGCGCGGCCCGAGTCACCGGTAGGGCGACTCGGGCCGCATGGACGCAGGGGGTGGGTTGTCTAGCGGTACTTGCTCCAGAACTGGGCGGGACTCATGCGCGACTCGGCCCGCGCTTTGCTGCAAACGTAGTTGACCTTTTCCGTGAGGGCTGACAGCTCGTCGGCGGACTCGCCGGCGGTCTTGCCGTTCAGCGAAGCCATGAGCTCGCGGCACATCTTCGTCGCCGCGCTCATCTGGTCCTTCTTCGCAAACTTGCCGAGCTTCGCGGCGAACGTCGTCTTGAACTCGTCGAGCGAAAGACCACTCTGCTCGAGCGCGACGACGCACTCCTCACTCTCGAGGTTTTGCGTCGCGGCGCATTCCTTCACGAGCGCGTAGAGGTCGACCTCGGGCCGTGGCTCTTCCTTCGCGGGCATATCGTCGAGTCTGTCCGCGAGCACGCGGAAGAAGTTCGAGTCGACCGGGCTGACTTCCAGCGCGGCGATGCACTGATCGCTGTCGGCGTCGCGAGATTCGACGCACCCGATGATGCGCTCGTTGAAGCCGTTGTTATTCGCGGTCGCAGCGGGGGCCGCGAACGCGAGCGCCACCAGCGCGGCGACGGCGGCGACAAGTGCGTAGCGCGCGAACGTTGAACGCGGAAGCATCGAGAGGCTCCTTCCCACCGGGCCGGAAAGCACCGGTCCTGCTACGAGAACGCGAACCCCCGAGAGACAGTGCAGTACTCGCGGTACTAGGACCGTCCGGATTGACTAGTTAGGAAAGACGACCGGCAAGAAGATCGTCGAGCTTCGGGTCACCGGGCCTTGGCGTGGGCTTCACCTGCTCCCAGGTGCAGTCCTTGGGATCCTTGTCCGGCCGGAATCTCATGAACCGGGTGCCGTGGCGAAAACGCTCCTGCTCCATCTTGTCGAAGCGGACCTCGCACACGATCTCCGGACGGATCTCGTGCCACGGCAGGTCCTTCCCTTGGGACCAGCGCGAACCACCTTCGGGCGTGCGGCCCCACTCCTGCTCCACGGTTTGATCTTCTTTCAGGAGCGGCGGAAGCATTTCCTGCAGCTGTGCCTGCAGCGGGCCGGCGATTCCCGATGTGTGTCCGACAAAGTCGAGCGTGCCGTCATCCCGATAGAGCCCGAGCAGCAGCGAGGCGATTTTCTTTCCGCTGGTGCGGTACCCGACGATTACGCAATCCACGGTGCGGTGATGCTTCACCTTCGACACGGCGTCGCGCGCTCCGGGCTTGTACGGAAGGTCGACGCGTTTCGCGATCACGCCGTCGAGGCCGATCATCTCGAGCCGCTCGAGCCACTGCTTCGCGAGCGCCGGATCCTTCGACACCGGCGAAAGTGAAAAGCCCTTCGCGAGGCGTTCGAGCTCCTTGCGGCGTTCGGCGAGCGGGCGCTCGTGGATCGGCTCGCCGTTCCAGAGAAGGATGTCGAACACGATGTAGCGCGCGGGGGTCTCGGCCGAAAGCTTTCGGATGCGTGACTCCGCGGGGTGCAGCCGATTCTGCATCGCGTCGAACTCGAGCTTCCCGTCGAGCTCGATGACTATCTCGCCGTCGAGCGCCGAGTGCGGCGGCATGAGATCGCCGAGCTTTCGCAGCTCGGGGAAGTAGCGAAGCAGCGGCCGTTCGTTGCGGCTCCAAAGCGCGAGCTCGCCGCCATCGTTCTCCAGGACACCACGGAACCCGTCCCACTTCGGCTCGTACTGCCAGCGCTCGCCCTCGGGGAGCTTCTCGACGAGCAGCGCTTCCATCGGTGGGAAGGGAACGTTCGGACCGGGCATCAGTCGGCGATTCCGACGGTCGTGCGCGTGACCTCGGCAAGCCAACGCGCCGTCTCGCGTGGCGATCGAAGATGCACGAGCTTGGCGGCGCGTCCGTTCTTCGTGACGAGGTCCATGAGATCTGACCGCATCGCGTGGACGCGGCGCAGCGTCCGGAAAAGAAGGAGCGTCGGTGGCGGGGCGCTCTGGGCGCCCCAGGCGCGGCGGCGAATAACTGAGACGACCTGTCGCTTTGCGGCCCACCAGAGATGAGTGCGAAACGGAAAGTCGACGTAGACGATCGTGTCCGCGTGTCCCATCCGCCTATCGATCACCGGCCACGGGCCGAACCCGTCAATGACCCACGAGTCCTCGGCCGCCCACGCCTCGAGGGTGTGGGCCACTTCATCGAGCGGCGCGCGCCGCCATCCGGGGAGCCACTGCACCTCGTCGACCTCGTGCACGGAAATACCGAGATGTTTGCCGAGCGCGCGCGCGAGAGTCGACTTCCCGCCGCCGCCATTTCCGATGACCGCGATGCGTCGCATCAGACCATCGTCACATGGAAACGAGAGGGAGGCCCGCCGCCCTCCCGTAGGCGGCGGACCTCGCTCGAATGAGTGCTAGGGCGGCCCTGCTCTTACTTGCCGCGCTTCGCGAGCACCGAGTCCTTCGCCTGCTTGGCGATCCGGAACTTGAGCACACGCTTCGCGGGAATCGAGATCGGCTGACCGGTCGCGGGGTTCCGTCCCATCCGGGCCTTGCGGTCGACGATCACGAGTTTGCCGACGCCCGGGATGGTGAAGCCGCTGCGGGCTTCCTTGTACGCGAGTGCGGCAAGTTCATCGAGGAACAGCCCCACCTGCTTCTTGGTCAGACCGGTCTTTTCCGACAATCGATTGAGGGTCTCCGATTTTGAGATCCCAGCCACGTATTCCTCCTGTGCGGCCTACGGCCAGTTGGTTTCGCGCCGCATTCTGCACGAACGCACAAGAGCGCATGATGCGACGGTGACGCTCCGGGTCGTGGATGACCCGCCCGACCGGCCCGATT
Source organism: Chloroflexota bacterium (assembly GCA_038040265.1). Classification (GTDB taxonomy): domain Bacteria; phylum Chloroflexota; class Limnocylindria; order P2-11E; family P2-11E; genus 3-1-20CM-2-70-9. The sequence continues at coordinate 3,062 of JBBPIP010000006.1, forward strand.
GGCTCCGGGAGACCATCCGTTTACTTGTCACGGGGACGGCCGCCGAGCGGGACCGACTCCTCGTTCGGGTAGCCGGGGCGACCGACGCCGACCTCGCAAAGGGGTCGGACGACGACTGGGGGCTTGGTCAGGTGGCGACCCACCTCCTCATCGTCGAGCGTGGGGTTGCCCTCATTGGCCTGCGCCTGGCCCAAGGCGCCCCGTCCGGCCCGACCGGGCAGCCCCGGCCGGCCGCGTCGGCAGTCACACGGGCAGGGATCGAAAGCCTCGCCGGTAAGGCCGTGGCCACGGCCGCTCGCCTCGTCGCCGAGTTCCCTGCCGAGCCGGATGCGAAGGCGACGGCGCGGCATCCGTACTACGCCGATTTGAATTGTTTTGGTTGGCTGCTCATGCTGCCAGAGCACTACCGAGCACATCTCGAGGCGCTCGACCGGGGCCGGCCGAGCGCCCTCTAGGGGGAGGCCTCTCTTGGCCACGGAAACCAAATCGTCGACGGCGCTCGAGACCTTCGCCCGCGAGGACCGGACATTTCCGCCTCCCAAGGAGTTCGCCGCCCAGGCGAACGCCAACGACCCCGCCATCTACGAGCGGGCGGAGAAGGACCTCGAGGGCTTCTGGGCCGAGCAGGCCAAGACGCTCGCTTGGCGCAAGCCGTTCACGAAGGTGCTCGAGTGGGAGGCGCCGTACGCCAAGTGGTTCCTGGGCGGCGAGCTCAACGTTTCAGAGAACTGCCTCGACCGCCATGTGAAGGCGGGGAAGGGCTCGAAGGTCGCCTACTACTGGGAAGGCGAGCCGGGCGACGCTCGGGCCATCACCTATCAGGACCTTCTCGATATGACGTCGCGGGCCGCGAACGCGCTCAAGGAGCTCGGCGTCAAAAAGGGCGACCGGGTCGCGATCTACATGCCGATGATCCCTGAGCTTCCCGCAGCGATGCTCGCGTGCGCGCGGATCGGCGCGCCGTTCACGGTCGTGTTCGGTGGCTTCTCGGCCGAGGCGCTCTCCGGTCGGATCAACGACTCTCAGGCGAAGGTTCTCATCACGGCGGACGGCGGCTACCGCAAGGGCGGTGTCGTCCCCCTCAAGAAGAACGCCGACGACGCGATCGCGCAGACGAAGACCATCGAGAAGGTGCTGGTCGTCCGCCGAGTCAAGCAGGACGTGCCATGGACCGAGGGTCGCGACGTGTGGTGGCACGAGATGGTTGACCGCCAGAAGCCCGAGTGCCTCGCCGAATCGCTCGACAGCGAGCACATGCTTTACCTCCTTTACACATCGGGCACCACCGCGACGCCCAAGGGCATCGTCCACACGACAGCCGGATATCTCGCCGGCGTCGCGACGACGCACAAGCTCATCTTCGACGTGAAGGACGACGACGTGTACTGGTGCGCGGCTGACATCGGTTGGGTCACCGGTCACAGCTACATCGTCTTCGCCCCGCTCGCGAACGGCACGACCGGAGTCATGTACGAGGGAACGCCCGACTTCCCGGACAAGGATCGCTGGTGGTCGATCATCGAGAAGTACAAGGTCTCGATCCTCTACTGCGCGCCCACCGCGATCCGCACGTTCATGAAGTGGGGCGCCGAGTACCCCGGCAAGCACGACATGTCGTCGCTGCGACTCCTCGGGTCGGTGGGTGAGCCGATCAATCCCGAGGCGTGGCTTTGGTACCACGAGACCATCGGCGGGGGCCGCTGTCCCATCGTCGACACGTGGTGGATGACCGAGACAGGGATGATCCTCATCACCCCGCTTCCCGGTCTCACGACGACCAAGCCCGGCAGCGCGACGTTCCCTTTCCCCGGTGTCAAGGCCGACGTCGTCGACGAGGAAGGGAAGTCCGTACCCGCTGGCGGCGCTGGATATCTCGTGCTGTCGCGTCCCTGGCCCGCGATGCTCCGCGGCATCTACAACGACGACAAGCGCTACCGCGAGACTTACTGGAGCCGTTATCCCGGGAAGTACTTCGCCGGCGACGGCGCGCGCCGCGATAAGGATGGCTACATCTGGCTCATGGGTCGCGTCGACGACGTGATGAAGGTCTCCGGGCACCGCATCTCGACGACGGAGGTCGAGTCGGCGCTCGTCTCGCACCCGAAGGTCGCCGAGGCCGCGGTGATCGGCCGCGAGGATCCGATCACCGGACAGGCGATCTTCGCCTTCGTGTCGCTTCGCGGCGGAAACGAGGGAAGTGAAGAGCTGTCCAAAGAGCTCCGCGAGCACGTCACGAAAGCGATCGGCTCGATCGCTCGTCCCAAGACGATCATGTTCACTCCCGAATTACCGAAGACCCGTTCGGGAAAGATCATGAGAAGACTGTTGCGGGACATCGCGAACGGCACCCCGCTCGGCGACACGACGACGCTCGCCGACTCCACCGTGGTCGAGTCCATCCGCACCGCATCGGCATCCGGCAAGGACGACTGAAGCCGCTCGTCGCGGGCGGGTGGCACGGGGAGCGGGGTTGCCCGCGAGCGTGCATCCGGCGGCGTCGCTGGGAGCGGTTAGAGGAACGGGAGAAGCCGACCGGTAGCGAACGGGCAACCCCGCTCCGCGGGACAGGACCCGCCCGGCACCGGGGCTTCGAGGAGTGAAAACCCGAATTGACGATGCGGAAGGAAAGACGTAGACAAGCGCGCTATCACCTGATTTCGGGGGAGGTGACGGCCAGGCAAGGGACCATCTCGTGAACTGACCTTAAAGACTCACTTGTCGCGTCGTCCTCAGCAAAGGGGGGAAACTTGGCAACGCGAACTGCCACCGCGGTCGCCACGACGAAGGGCGCGTACGGACTGCCATTCGTCATCACCGCCTCGTCCGCTGGCACCGTCATCGAGTGGTACGACTTCTATCTCTACGCCACGCTCGCGCCGTTCTTCGCGCCGATCTTCTTCCCGGGCGACAACCCGACGGCATCGCTTCTGGCCGCGTTCGCGACGTACGCCGCCGGCTTCCTCGTGCGTCCGTTCGGTGCGGTCTTCTTCGGAGCGCTCGGAGACATCATCGGCCGCAAGTACACGTTCCTCGTGACCATCACGGTCATGGGCATCGCGACCGTGCTCGTGGGCTTCCTGCCCACATACGCGCAGATCGGCATCTTCGCGCCGGTCATCCTCGTCCTGCTCCGTCTGTTGCAGGGCCTCGCCCTCGGCGGCGAGTACGGCGGCGCCGCGATCTACGTCGCGGAGCACGCACCCGACAACAAGCGCGGCCTCTACACGGCGTGGATCCAGACGACCGCGACCGTCGGGTTCTTCCTTGCGCTCGCGATCATCCTCGCCTTCCGTTTGAACATGAGCGCGACCGACTTCACAACGAACGCGCCTGTCATCGGAGGACTCGCGGGAGGCTGGCGCTATCCGTTCCTCCTGTCGGCGGTCCTCGTTGCGCTGGCGCTCTACATCCGCATCAAGCTCCGCGAGACTCCGCTCTTCGCACGGCTCAAGGAAGCAGGGCACTCCGTCACCGGCGCGGGCAACTGGGCCAGTGAATCCTTCGGCGGACGCAAGATCGGCGTCATCCTTCTGGTGCTGCTCGGCCTGACCGCGGGTCAGGGTGTGGTCTGGTACCAGGGCCAATTCCAGGCGCTCAACTTCATGACGATCTACCTGAAGCTCACGTTCACGCAGGCCTACCCGATCATGCTGTGGGCGGTGGCGCTCGGCACGCCGTTCTTCCTGGTGTTTGGTTGGCTGTCGGACAAGATCGGCCGCAAGGTCATCATTCTCGCCGGCTGCCTTATCGCGGCGATCACGTACGTCCCGATCTACCAGCAGATGTACGAACACGCACACGTCGTAAAAGATGCGACCGGTCTCATCACCTCCGCCGCCCCCGACACAGTCATCCTGGCCGCGCTTGTGTGGATTCAGGTCATCTACGTCACGATGGTCTACGGACCCATTGCGGCCTTCCTCGTGGAGTACTTCCGCGCGAAGGTCCGCTACACGTCACTCTCGATCCCGTACCACTTCGGGAACGGCTGGTTTGGTGGCCTGCTTCCGCTCCTCTTCACCGGCCTCGTAGGGGCCACCTATCCCGAGGGAAGCAAGTCCTTCGTGCCGTTCCTATCGAACTTCATGGGTCTTCCCATCAAGACGGACATCTCACTCAGGCAGTTCAACCCGGGCAACGACCCAAACGGCAACATCTACCTCGGCCTCGCGTACACGATTACCGTCGCCCTCATGAGCGTGGTCATCGGCACGCTGTTCCTGCGCGAACCGCGTGGAGCAAAGATCTGGTCCGAGGTCGGTGGCGAAGAGCCTGGCATGGTGACCGAGGCGACACCCGCCGAGTAAGCGATCCGCTCGCACAAGAAAAGAGGGAGGCTCGTGCCTCCCTCTTTTTACTTCAGCCTGAGCCTTCTGGCGCGTTCCTCTTCGGCGTTCTCGGGGTCGAGGCCCGTCCGGCGATTCCAGGACTCCCACCCTTCCCATGTGGCGAGGAAGAACGTGTAGCAGACCAAATACATCGCGCCGAGGAGAAAGACGGTCGCGCCGAGCAGGAGCAAGGCACCGACGGGGTTGGCGACGTCCGCATCAGCCACGATCGCCCAAGGCTAGACCTCGCCCCTGGCCGCTTGGGTTTCAGTGCAAGAGCGGCTTTTCGAGCTGAATGTGCGCCGGTAGCGTCTGGTACCCGAGCTTCGCGTTGATCTGGCGCATCGCCTTGTTCGGTTCGTCGTTCGTTGTGAGCATCGCACGCAGGCCTTTGGCCTTTGCCCGCGAGAGCGCCTCGACCTTGATCGCCGTGGCGAGGCCGCGGCCGCGATAGTCGCGCCCGACTCCGGTCATCCACGTGTACCCATCCTGCGACTCGCGCTTCGCGGTGGTCGTCAACGCCGCGATCGTCGCCCCGTCATACGCGACCACCGACGCGTCTAGGATCATCTGGCCGCTCTCGAAGGAGACCCTACGGAAGTGGTCGTACTGCCAGTGCGGCGTCGGGGCGGCCCAGGGGATGTCTTCCCACATCGGCGTCTCGGCGTCGTAGAGGGCCCGGTAGAAGCTCTCGCGGTCCTCGCCCTCTCGGCCGTCGAGTATTTCGCTGATCGTCCGGAAGGTGATACCCGATCGCCGGACGTGATCGGTGCGTTCGCTGAACGGGGCGGGATCGAACCGAGCCAGCTCGACATACGCCTCGATACGCCGGCCGATCTCGCGGAAACCGCGCTTCGCTGCCCACTCGAGCGAGTCCGCGTGTGCGGCGCTCGCACCAGCGAGGAACCGCGGCGCCTTGCGGCGGACAGCTTCGTCGAGGATCACAACGAGCAGAGCGCTCCCGATCCCTTTGCCGCGATCGGCGCGCGCGACCGACACGCCCCCGACCTGCGCTCCGTCTGGGCGCGGAATTGGGCCCCCGACGCTCACATCGGCCATCGCCGCGATGTTCCCGGAGGGATCGTCGACGGCGATGCGAAGCAGGGTCGCATCGGGCGCCAAGCCCTCCCAGATCCGCCACTCCTCGGCGTTGCCGGATTCCATCGGCCCGTACCAGGTGTTGCGTTCCGCGACCCACGGCTCCCGGTCGCGATCCTCGAAAGGACGCGCGCGGTAGCCCTTCGGCAGGCTGGCCGTGAGGCGGTCGGTGTCGAGCGCGATCATCGGCGGGACGATACGGCCGGGGTCTCGGGCGTCAAATTGCGGCCTTCCGATACACGTCCGTGACGGAGCCGATACCGATGAACCGGCCGTGGCACCGCATTTGCGCTCTTCTTGGCCGTCCCACATTCCGTGGGAACCAAGGAGGTAACTCGAATGGACGACAAGATCGAAGGCAAGTGGGACCAGGCCAAGGGCAAGGTCAAGGAAGAGGCCGGCAAGGTCACTGGCGACAAGTCGACCGAGATCGGCGGCAAGGTTGACCAGGGCAAGGGCAAGCTCAAGGAGGGCCTCGGCGACGTCAAGGAACGCATTCACGACGAGCGGGTCGACCGCTAACTAGCACATCCGCGGTGACGCGAGGCCCGGGCGCACAATGTAAGCGTGCGTCCGGGCCTTCTCTTGTTCGTCGGAATCGCCCTTTTTTCGGTCGCCTGCGGTGCACCAGCGTCGAAGACCGCGGCGCGAGATCTCCCGCCTGTGACTCTCGTGGCGAGCGCGAACGATCAGGTCACGGTGACCCTGCACTTCGATTCCTCCGTCACCACGCGGGCGCGAGTCCTGGCCGCAGTCGACGAAGTGGTCGCGACCATCTGAGCGTCGGCCGTACCCTCGTCGGGCATCACGCGGATCCGATCGGCCATCTTGTGGGCCTGCTGTCGTTCGCTCGTCCGAGGCGCCGGGATGACTGCTTTCTCTACGTGAGCGATCGCGGTCTCGCGAACCTCATCCTCACACGACGCGGCTTCGGCGCGATCACGTTCGGCCACGTGATCGTCGCCAGCGTGGAGCCCACGCCCGCGGTGTGGCGTCACGAGCTGCGGCACGTCGCGCAATACGAACGACTCGGGCTCTCGTTCCTACCGCTGTACCTCTGGTATCGCGCGAGGTATGGATACGCGGACCATCCACTGGAGCGAGACGCGGCCGAAGACCCTACGCTCCTTTTGTAGTGGCGACGTACGACATCGCGATCCTCGGCGGTGGCCCCGGCGGATATGTCGCGGCCCTGCACGCGGCGGTCAAAGGCGCGAAGGTCGCGCTCGTAGAGCGCGATCGCGTCGGAGGCGTGTGCGTGACGGTGGGCTGCATCCCCTCGAAAGCGCTTCTGGACTCCAGCCATGCGTACTGGCTCACGACGCACGGCGAGGAACATGGCATTCACGTCGACGGCGCGCGGTTCGAGCTTCCCAAGGCGGTCGCGCGCAAGGATCGTGTCGTAGCGCAGCTCGTGTCGGGGGTCGAGGCTCTCCTCAAAGGCCGAAAGGCCGACCTGATAAAAGGCGAAGGCACTCTGGTCTCGCCGACGCAGCTTCGAGTGGGCAACCAGACTATCGACGCCAAAGCGGTGATCGTCGCGACAGGATCGAAGGTCGGAGCGCCTCCCATCAAAGGACTCGCCGAGGCGAAGCCGCTCGACAACGTCAGCGCGCTCGCTCTGACCGAGATCCCGAAGCGTCTCATCGTCATCGGCGGCGGTGCCGTCGGCCTCGAGCTCGGCACATTTTTCGCGGAGATCGGAAGCGAGGTCACCGTCCTCGAGATGCTGCCGCAGCCGATCGCGTACGCGGACGCGGAGCTTGTTCGCGTTCTGCTGCGCGCGCTCGAGCAGCGAGGCGTCAAAGTGCGCACGAACGCCAAAGTCACCGAGGTGAAGCGCACTGGGCCGACCGTCGCGGTGAGCGCCGAGATCGACGGAAAGCAGGAATCGTTCGAGGGCGAGCACGTGCTCCTCGGCGCCGGTCGCATCGCCAACCTCTCCGGTGTCGAGCAGGCCGGCCTCACGACGAACCGCCTCGGCATCACCGTCGACGACCGGATGCGCACGAACGTCAAAGGCGTCTGGGCTATCGGCGATTGCATCGGCGACCCGCGCGCCCCGAAGCTCGCGCACGTCGCGTCGACGCAGGGTGAGGTCGCGGTCGACACGATTCTGGGCGAGGACGCGACGATGAACTACGACGTCACGCCAAACGTCGTCTACACGCATCCCGAGATCGCACAGGTGGGCCTCACCGAAGCGCAGGCGAAAGAGAAGTACGGCGCCGAGATGAAAGTCGCGCGCTACAACTTCCGCGGTTCGGGGCGCGCGCTGGCACTCGGCGAGGCGGACGGGCTCACGAAGATCGTCACCGCGGGGAAGGAGCAGCGGATCGTCGGCGTGCACATCGTCGGCCCGCAGGCGAGCGAGCTCATCGCGGAAGCGACGCTGGCGATGCGACTCGAGGCGACGGTCGAGGACGTGATCGCCACGATCCACGCGCACCCGACTCTGGCCGAAACGTTCCGTGAAGCCGCGCTCTCAGCGGCCGGCCGTCCGATCCACTCGGCGCGCTAGCCGCTCCGAAAGCGCGCATCCAGCATGGCGTCCTTGTCCGCCTTGCGGAGCTCGATCTGCGGCGCGCCCCGCTCGCGTAGCGCCGCATAGCGCCACTCGACGTCGCTGATATCGATCGCGCCGAGGACGACTGAGGCGATGCCACTCGCGCCATTCGCGTGATCGGCGGCCGCTCCGCCGGGAACACGCAGCTGGCGCGATGTGATGTCTTCGATGATGAAGGGCAGTGGCGCCCGAAGCTGGGCCGTCTGCCATCGGAGCTCGACGCCGTCCGGCCTGATGCGACCGCCTTGCTGGGGCGGCGTCGTCACGAGGTCGCCGAGCGCAGCCACGTCGGCGGCCAGGTCGTCGGAAAGGAGCGCGAACGCCGCGAACCCGCCGCCGTTGGCGGCGACGGTCCACCAGGGATTGCTTGGCGCCCGCTGTAGGTCGCGAAACCCGATGAGCTCGAGGTAGCTTCCGTCCACGAACGGGACGAGGGCGTTGTGCGTCACGCCATTGGCGTGCTCGCCGCCGGGCGTCACCGTGAAGCCGCGTCGCCGATGGTCGTCGATCGCCATCGAGAGATCGCGGACGACGTAAACGACGTGGTCGAGCTGGCGGAGCATCGGCGAATAGATAACACGAGGGAGGCTTGGCTGTGGGCCGTGCGAGATTCGGACTCGCGACCACCCATTTAGAAGACGGGTGCTCTAATCCACTGAGCTAACGGCCCTCGCATAGGAAATTATCGCGCGAGCCGATTAGGCGCTCTATTCGAGGCGCACTCGCGTCGTCGGCAGATCGAAGATCACGAGCTCGGTTCCACTGACAGACGGGTTCACGTCGAAGATCAGGGGTATCACGACCTGTCGTCCGACCGGGAATTCCGCTGGCCAGATGTACGCGGAGTCGGTGTTCGACTGGCCTGAATAGACGCCGCTGTTCGTCGCCGATGCCGCGTACTGCTCGCCGGTGCCGGTGGCGAGCGTGAAGCTGCCCGGCACGAGCTGAGCGCCCGCGCGGCCGCGGTTGGTCACGCCGACCTGGACCACGAGAAACGTCCCGCGCGGTTGGGCGGCGCCGATCTTGGTCATACGCCGGACGCTGCCGACGTTGTACGACCAATCCGGCGACGTGACCGCGGTCCCGACGCCGACCGTAGCCTGCGTCGAACCGCCCCCCGAGAGGGCTGAGCGGATCGACGGAACGCTGAACACAGCGATGAGGACGACGAGCGCGCCAATGATGCCAAAGCGCAGCCGCCAGGCGGCACCGCCCCATTCGCGCTGCTCCGCCTCGGGTCGCATCGTCGTGTAGCCCGAACGAGAGGTCGACGGCTCCGAGCCGATGCGATCGCGAAGCGTCAGCAGCGCTTCCTCCGGTGGTCGCGGAGCCGCGGCGACGCGAGGAGGCGCTGCAACGGGACGGGGCGGCGCCTGCACCGGCGGCGGTGCGGCGCGAACCAGCTTGGTCTCGGGGTGGTACACGGTCGATCGGGTTCGGAACGCGATGTCCGGCCGGCTGAGGCCGACAAACGCGCTCCCGCCGACGCCGGTCAGCTCCCACAGATTTCCATTGGAGCCGCGGCGAGTCGCGAGCGAATCACCGTCCGCCTCGACACCACGTTTGCCAACGACGACGACTGCGTACGGACCCAGCTCGGGAACGGTGTCCTGCTCGGCGGCCACGCCGAACGAGACGAAGCGGAGGTAGACCCCTTCCGGCGCGGCTATGCGGAGGTCGGATCGCTTCGCGCCGCCGGGCTCCTTGCCCGTCGCGCGTCGCAGCTCGCTTTCGGCCTCGATCCAACGGCCGCCACCGCCGAAGTGGTCGGCCTCCTGACCGTCTTTGCGATCGGCGACGAGCGACCGTTCGCGGACGACCACACGGTCGAGCGGTCCCACCGGGGGAAGCTCCGCGTCGAATGGTTCGCCTTCGTTGAAGAAGGTGAGATAGAGGCCAGGTTCCACCACGATGAGCCTAGGGCGACTAGGAGTATCTAATCCATGACGGCGTCGGCTTCGATCTCAACCTTCCACCGGGGATCGAGCATCCCGGTGATCACGAGCATCGTGGATGCCGGTCGGACCTCGCCGAAGACCGCCCCGTGCGCGCGGCTGACCGCCTCGGCGTAAGCCGGATCGGTAAGGAACATTCGGGTCCGCACCACGTGCTTCGCGGTTGCGCCGGCTTCTGCGAGCGCTTTGAGGATGATCTCGAGACAGCGGCGGGCCTGTACCTCAGGGTCCGGATCGCACGAGCCGTCGGGCCAGATCGGCGCGGTCCCCGAGACATACACGTCGCGGCCCACGCGGAGCGCGCGACTGAAGCCGATCGTCGCCTCGTACCGTGACCCGGAGGAGATCCGCTGCCGGTCACTCATCGAGAATAGAGTGAGGGAAGGGTGGCCAACGACGCTTTCATCGACGAGCTGTGGCGCGCGGCGCGCGAACTATTCATGCCCGACCACCCCTGGTTCAAGGGGATAGTCGAGCATCGTTGGTCGCGCGAGCAGATCGTCCTCGGCGAGATCCAGCACTACCTTCGTGTCCGCACCAATCCCATCTTCTTCGGCTACATCGTCACGAACGTCGCGAGCGAGCGGAACTATGCGCTCATGGACATCGTGATGGAGAACTTCATGGAGGAGCTCGGCGGAGAGAAGACGCACGTCGACATCATGCTTCAGATGCTCGACGAGGCCGGGATCTCACGTGAGGAAGCGGACAAAGCCGATCCCGCACCTGGCACGCTCGCCGCGATCGAGATGATCCGCTCGGGCTGCCAGAACCGGTCGGCGCTCGAAGGGATCTCGCTGCTCTCGTTCGTCGAGGCGATGCACGGTGGGCCAGACGGCGCGGCCGCGCGCGTGTTCAAGGAGCTGACGGGCCACTACGGCTTCTCCCGCCGCGCCGCCGCGACGTACGAGCTTCACGCCGAGCAGGACACCGGCCACGGTGACCGGCAGATCGAGGCGATCCGCCGCTACGCGACCGACGACGAGACCCGCGAGAAGTGCCGCCGTGCGATGCGACTCGGCCTCGAAGCCTTCAACTTCGAATGGGACGGGCACGTCCAGGCGATGACCGGCGAGCGCAACTCGTACTGGAGCGGCAAGACCGGCAAGCTCGAGCTACGCCACCCAGAGGTGCGGCTCCCCGCGAGGGTCTAAAGCGGCCAGTCCTTCGGCAGCACGGCGCGCAGCTTCTTGTACTCGGGATCATCGGCATACTTCTTCTTGAAGGTTCTCACTCGCTTCAGGAGATCGTCCTCATCCACTTCGAGCACGTTGGAGACCATACCCGTGGTCTCTTCGAAGCCGAGGCTTCAGTTGCCGCGTCAGCCCCTCATCCGCTCGAGGACGGTGCGATCTTCGGCGTCCACGCCGAAAGCCTAGGTGGTGCGCGCCCCCTGAGTGGTGACCACAACGGACTGACTGGCTATCGGCTCGCCGTTCGTCCCCGCTGTGACGCGCACGCGCGCGAGCAGGCGCCACTCGGCGCTATCGCGAAACAGCAGGATCAGAAACGGGTTCTCGATCCTCACACCGGGTGACTCGTTGAACTGGACCGGCAGCGCGATTTCCGCGTCGGAACCGGGTGCGATCTCAAGGTCCATCTTCGTCTCGGGCGTTCGGAACTGAGAGTGCGGATGCTGGGCGGCCAGCAATCGGATCGGCTCATCGCCCTCATTCGTGATGCGCCAGCGGACTGTCCACGCGCCTCTCGTTCCCTCCGTCGTGAACGGCTCGACCCGGACGTGCGGTCTCCGCTTCACGCGAACTGGGGCATCACGTCGGATGCGAACGCGTCGAGCGCGTCCCAGTCGTACGGACCCTCGCGGAGCGCGATGTTGATGCGATAGGCGCCGGCCTCGGCGTACGACGCGACGACCGCGGTCGCTTGATGTGTCGTTCCGCGCAGAAAGCCGGTCATCCCGCGGGTGTCGTTTGCCCAGTGCTTTTGGTAGAGCTCCTCGTGGCGCCTCGCTCCGGCGTCGTCCGCCCCCATGTAGAAGCCGACGTTGATCGTGCGCGCGACTGATGCTGGATCGCGCCCGACCTTCACGCACCATGCGTCGAGCACACCGCTCTTGCGCTTCCATTCCGCCGGTGTGAGATATGGCGCGTTCCAGCCGTCGGCGAACCGCGCCGCCGTTCTCAGCGTGCGCTTCTCTCCCGCGCCTCCGATCCAAAGGGGCAGCCGTTTTTGGAGCGGCTTGGGGTTGTTCGGGGCGTCCACGAATTTGTAGTGAGTGCCGCTGAAATCGGCCCGACGCCGATCGAACAAGAGGCGTAGCGCCTCGGCGTACTCCTCGAGTTGGTCCTGTCGTTCGCGGATCGAAGGAAAGGGGATGCCGTACGCCGCGAACTCGACCTCATCCCATCCCGCGCCAAGGCCGCAGTCAGCGCGCCCGCCGGAGAGGTGATCGATGGTGCTGAGTGCCTTTGCGAGAACACCCGGGTGCCGGTAGCCGACGCAGAAAACGAGACAGCCGACGCGGACCCTCGTCGTCTCGACGGCCGCCGCGGTTAGCGTGGCGATCGATTCGAAGCAATCCCCGTCGCCACCTTGCGGCGGCGTCTCCTGGAAATGGTCAGACACTGAGAACCAGTCGAAGCCGCGCTCGTCCGCGAAACGCCAGAGGCGACGCATCTCATCGAGCGGACCGCCCAGGTGCCCGACTTGTATCCCGAATCTAGTAACCGTCCGAGTATGGGTCGCCGGACGGAGTCGGGGACGCAGCCGGGTTGTTCGTCCCGAGCGCCGGCGCCCCCGACGTGGATGGACCACCGGCCCCGCCGCCGCCCGCGGCGCCGCAGGCCGTCAGCGCGAGACCGCCGAGCAAAGACGCCAGAAGGAGCGCACGTAGTCCAGTCATCGATCGGAAGACCTCCTGCTAAGGTGAGTACGGGCGGGAGGCCGCGGCGGATGGATAGTTTTGGTGTCTTCCTCGTCATCGCGGTCCTCATCGGATTGGCACTTGCTGGTCTGGCCTTCGCCCTCGTTGCCGCTCGCGCGGCACACCGCCCACGGCCGGCTCTCCCGGCGAACTGCGGCGATTGCGTCTACATGATCCCGCGCGCGAAGGTGTACAAGCGCGAGACGATCGAGGATCTCGACGGAGTCGTCCACTATCTCTGCCAGCAGCGCTGGATCGAGATCACTCCGTACTCGCCGCGGTGCGAGCTCGGCAAGAGCAAGACCCGAACGACGACCGTCCCCACCTGACGTTAGCCTTTCGGGCGTGACCAGCTTCGCGGACTTCGATGCATATGTGCGCGCCCGCGAGCGCGAGTACGTCGACGAGCTCAAGGTCCTCATCCGACAGCCGACGGTGTCCGCCCAGGGCATCGGCATACCCGAGACCGCGCGGATGGTTCTCGACCGAACGAAGAAACGCGGCGGCATCGCCGCGGAAGCGCTCACCGTTGACGGCGGGCCCCCGACCATCGTTGGCGAGACGGGCGCCGGCGCGCGCACGCTCCTCATCTACAACCACTACGACGTGCAGCCGCCCGATCCACTCGATGAGTGGGAGACGCCACCGTTCGAGCCGACGGAGCGCGACGGCTTTCTCTTCGGCCGCGGCGTGTCCGACAACAAAGGCAACCTGATGGCCCGCCTGCAGGCGATCGAGGCGTATCGCGCGACGCTTGGCGAGCTTCCCCTCCGGATCCGCGTGCTCTACGAGGGCGAGGAGGAGAGCGGCTCCGCGCACCTCGCCGCGTTTGTCGCCCGCTACGGCGAGCGCCTTCGGGCCGACGGTTGCATTTGGGAGGCGGGGTACAAGGACGCCGCCGGTCGTCCGACCATCTCGTGCGGCCTCAAGGGCATCGCCTACGTCGAGCTTCGCGTGCGCGGGGCGAACAAGGACGCCCACTCGTCGCTCGCCACGATCGTCCCGAACGCGGCATGGCGGCTCGTCTGGGCGCTCGCGACTCTCAAGAACGACAACGATGAGATAACCATCGACGGTTTCATGGACGCGGTGCGGCCGCCGAGCGCGGCGGAGCGCGAGCTCCTGGAGCGCCTTCCGTTCGACGAGGAGGGGATGCTGCGCATCCACGGGATCAAGCGGTTCGTGCGCGGCCTCGAAGGGTACGAGCTCAGGAAGAAACACTTCTACGAGCCGACGTGCACCATCTGCGGGATCGTCTCCGGCTACACCGGAGCCGGATCGAAGACGGTCCTCCCCGCCGTCGCGAGCGCGAAGATCGACTTTCGTCTCGTACCCGATCTCACGCCCGAGAAGGTCACGAAGCTCCTGCGCGCGCACCTGGATCGGCGCGGCTTCGAAGACGTCGAGGTCGTCCCCGGCCACGGCGAGCCGCCGTCACGCTGGCCGACGGACTCGGTGATCGCGAAAGCGGCGGTCGACGCGTGCCGGAGCGCGTACGGCACGGAGCCGGTCGTGTATCCGCTGCTCGCCGGATCGGGCCCGATGGCGCAGGTGTGCGACACGCTTGGGATCCCAGTCGCCGGATTCGGCTCGGGCAACGCGGCCTCGGCCAATCACGCCCCGAACGAGAACATCCGCATCGCCGACTACGTGGATCACATCCGCGCGTTCGGCCGCTTCCTGCACACCTTCGCCGGCCGACCGCTCATTTGACGCCCGCCGAGCGGCGCAGCCTCCTCGGCCTCCTCGGTTTTCTCACCTTCAACGCCGTCTACGTCGGCATCGTGATGGCACCCGTACTCACGCAGGTCGCGAGTGAGTTCCGCATCACGACGGGAACCGCGGGCCTGGTCGTGGCCGCGTACGGCGCGCCCGGGATCCTCGTCGCAGTGCTCACCGGCCCGTACTCGGACCGCTTCGGCCGGAAGCGCTTTCTGGTCGCCGGGTCGGCGATCATGGGCATCTTCACGCTGCTCAGCGCATTCGCGACGAGCTTCGCCATTCTCGTCGCGATGCGCATCATCGCGGGCATCGGGGCGTCGGTGATCTTCCCGAACGTCACCGCAACGGTCGGCGACAACTTCGCCTACCGCGACCGTGGCAGCGCGATGGGCACCGTCATCGGGCTCAACACGCTCGCCGGCGTCATCGGCGTCCCGCTCGCCGGCATCCTCGCCGAGGCCACGAGCTGGCGGGTCTCGGTCGGGCTCGTGGGCGTGCTCTCCATCGCCGCGGCGATCCTCCTCGCGTGGAAGTTCCGCCCGGCGCAGACACCCTTGAACGAACAGGCGATCCGCGAGATGTACCGCTCGATCGTGACGAACCGGTCGGCGCTCGGCGCCATCGGCTCGAGCTTCCTGGGTGCGCTCTATTGGTTCACGTGGGCGACGTACATCGTGGTGTACTTCGAGCACGCGTTCGGCCTCTCGCGGGGCGTGGCCTCGATCCTCGCTCTCACCCAGGGGCTCGGGGTGTTGTTCGGGAGTCAGGTGGGTGGCCGGCTCGGCGGGCGGATCGGCCACAAGCCGATCGTCGCTGGAAGCGTCCTGCTATCGGGTGTGCTGTTGCTTCTCCAGACCAACCTGACCCTTCCGCTCGCCGCGACCGCTGTGCTCAACCTTGTCCTCTCAGCCGTTATCGGGGCGCGCTTCGCATCGAACACGACGCTCCTCACCGAGCAGGTGCCCGAAGCGCGAGGCACCCTGCTCGCGCTCTCCGCTTCCGTAACGAGCGCGAGCATCGTCGCAGGCGCGACGATCGGCGGGCTGCTCATCGACGGTCCGGGGTTCTGGGCTGTCGGCGTGTTCTGTTTCGCGGCGGCGGTACTCGCCGCCCTCACGGTGTGGATCTTTGTCCGTGAAGAGCCCATTGATCTGGAGATCGCGCCCGCTGTTTGAATCAGCGCCGCATCGTTGCTCAACTGTTACGCCAGATGACCGTGCGAACGCCTGCTCGGCATGGAGCCTGCCGGTACATGTGTCACTCGGAAAAGGAGCAGGCCATGGCACGTAAGGCTGGTGGCGGGATGACCGTTGCCGAAGCGGGACGAATGGGTGGCCGATTGGTCAGCGAGAAGTACGGTCCGGAGTTCTACGAGAAGATCGGGAAGAAGGGCGGCTCAAGCACCGCCAGCAAGTACGGGCCGGAGTTCTTTGGCCGCATCGGTAAGAAGGGCGGCCGCGCGGTGACCGCCAAGTACGGCGCCGGCCACTTCGAGCGCATCGGACGTAAGGGTGGTCAGAAGGTCGCCGACCTCATCGAACGCGCGAAGAGCCTCGAGGCAGCGAGCGAGGCAGAGAAGCAGCCCCAAGAAGCGACGCCCGCCGAATAGACCGAGCCTTGGCTCGGCGTCGACGGCGTAACGTGGTCTCTTGATGGACCGGAGAGAGCTGGGAGCGGGGACGCGCGTCGTGCGCGTCGCCCGCTCGCTCCCTCCCGGAGAAGGTCAGCCTCTCGTTCCCCCCCTCGTCCAGAGCGTTGCCTTCGACTATGGCTCGGCCGCCGAGCAGGACGCGGTCTTCGGTGGAGAGCGATCCGGGTACGTCTACGGCCGATACGGCACGCCAACGACAGCGGCGCTCGAGACCGCGCTTGCCGAGCTCGACGGCGTCGAGGCGGTCACCTGCTTCGTCACGGGCATGGCCGCGATCGCGGCGGCGGTGGACGCGTGCGCGATAGCTCGCGGTGGTCGGGTCGTTGCCCAGGAGGACTGCTACGGCCAAACGCGGGCGCTGTTCGAGCGATGGGTCCACGAGCGTTCCGCCGACATCGTCTTCGTCGACACGACCGACCATCGCGCCGTCGAGGCCGCGCTTCGTGCGAAACCGACCACGCTGCTCTACGCGGAGGCCATCGCGAATCCGTTGCTGCGGGTGAACGATGTGGCTGTGCTCGCTCGGCTCGCAAAGGCAAATGGCGCCAGCCTCGCGGTCGATGCGACTTTCGCGACGCCAATGCTGTTCCGTCCCGCGGCGCTCGGGGCGACGATGGTCATCCATTCGCTCACCAAATACGTGAACGGTCACGGTGACGTGATGGGCGGTTCTGTCGGCGGCAGCGCGGAGCTGGGCCGTGCGATGCGTGACCGCACCATCCTCGACGGTGCGTATTTGCCGCCGCACGAGGCGTGGATGGCGATCCGAGGCATGCGCACGCTCGCGCTCCGCGTGCGGCGCCAATGCGAAAGCGCGCTCGTCGTCGCGCGTCACCTCGCGAAACATCCGAAGATCGCGCGCGCGCACTATCCGGGTCTCGCCGAGCATCCGCAGCACGAGGTCGCCACGCATCAGTTTGGTGGGCTCTACGGAGGGGTCGTGTCGTTCGTCCTGGGCGACGACACCAAGGCCGCCGCCTTCCGATTCCTCGACGCGCTCGAGCTCGCGGCCTCCGCGACCACGATCGGCGATCTGTACACCGAGGTGCTCCACCCGCCGATCTCGTCGCACCGGCGCCTTCCAGCGGAAGAGCGCAAACGGCTCGGCATCACCGATGGCTTCCTGCGCATCTCCGTCGGCATCGAAGATCCGGAGGACATCGTTGCCGACATCGATCGCGCCCTTGACCGCGTCTAAGCCGCTACCCCGCGCACTCGTCTTCAACTGCCACATCACGGGCCTCGCGGTCGCGCGCTCGCTCGCGGCGCATGGCGTCGAGGTCATCGCTCTCGACCCGGACCCGCGCGGCCTCGGCCAGGCGTCCCGCACCGTGACCCAGCGCTACACCTGCCCGAACCCGCTCGAGGACGAGCGCGGCTTCGTGCAGTTCCTCCTGGAGAACGCGAAGCGTTGGGAAGGCTCGGTCCTTTTTCCGACCAATGACGAGTGGGTCATGGCCGTGGCGCGCTATCGCTCGCAGCTCGAGGCGTGCTACCGCATCCCGTTCAGCGAGCTGTCGGTGATCGACGCGGTGCTCGACAAGCGCCGCCTCTACGCGGACGCGCACCACCTCCGCATCCCCATCCCGAAGACCTACACGTTGAACGACGTGAAGGCGACGGCGCGCGAGATCCGCTATCCGGCGATCGTCAAACCCGCGGAGCAGCGGCGGTTCTACGACCGCTTCGGAGTGAAGGTGTTCCGCGCTGAGAACGCGGCGGAGCTGGTCCGCTTCGCGGGCGAGGCGGCGGATCTCGCGTGCGTCGCGCAGGAGATCGTCGACGTTCCCGCCGGTGGGTTCTACTCGTTCTGCTCGTACGTGGCGCCGGACGGCGAAGTTCGCGGCGCCTTCGTCGGACGGAAGCTCGAGCAGTACCCCGAAGGCTTCGGGACGGGCTGCCTCGTGATCGGCGAGCAGGTGCCCGAGATACACGAGCGCGGGACCGCGATCCTCAAGGCGTTCGGCTATCACGGCATCAGCGAGGTGGAGTTCATCTGGGACCCGGCGCGGAAGGAGCATCTCCTCCTGGATGTGAACCCGCGCGTGTGGAAATGGGTCGGGTTACCGATCGCGAGCGGTGTCGACCTCCCCTGGCTCGCCTACAGCGAGGCGATCGGCCAGCCGGTCCGAGCCGGCGAACCGCGTGATGGGTTCCGCTGGATCTACGAGCGCGACTACGCGCTCCTCGCCCAGTCGCGCCCGCTGTTCCCCGCGACGGGCGAGGTCGTGAACGCGGTCTGGGATCCCGACGATCCGGGTCCCTTCGCGCAGCTCATCCTGAACGAGGGCCCGGCCGGGAAGTATTACTGCGCTTGCTAGCGAATTAGGCGGGCCGCCACCCCGATAAAAGCGCCCGCGCGGCCTCACTGCGGTACAACCGAACACTCGTCGCACTCCGCGACTGGCCGCGAGGGCGCAGATGGGCGCTGGATACGCGCTTCGCAAATAGGGCACGTACTGTGTCCTGGGACAGCTGCGGTGATGATGGGTGGGGATGGCTTGCGTCGGGACGACGTGCGTCGGCCGGTGCGTTTTATTGGCTTGCGCCGGGCGGTGCTTTTCGTCGGGAGTCCGCGCGTCCCACAGGCGCGGCATCGCCGGCACATCGCCCTCGCCATCGCGGGAATCGTTTTCCTCCTCGCTTTCAACATCGCGGTGTATTTCGCGCCGATCGACTACGGCGCCTTCACGTCGTTCGCCTACCTCGGAGCGTTCGTCGTCACCTTGCTCGCGAACGCACTCATCGTCATCCCGATCCCGTACGTCCCCATCGTGGCGCACATCGGCGCGACCGCCGAGCTCCCCTGGCTCGTCGTCGCTCTGGGCGCGCTCGGTTCTGTCCTCGGCGAGTCAGTCGCCTTCGTTGCCGGGCGCGCCGAGTTGGGGCTCGTCTCGGAGCATCCCGTCTACCGGCGGCTGCACCGCGTCGCTCAGCGCCCTCTGCTCGCAGGGGCTCTGATCTTCGCCTTCGCGGTTCCCCCAAACCCGCTCTTTGATGTGGGCGGGCTCGCGGCGGGTGCCGTCGGCATGCCCTACCGCGTGTTCTTCGTGGCGGTATTCGCCGCGCGGCTCATCCGCCTCGCGCTCATCGTGTGGCTCGGCACGATGCTCGGACTCGTTTCAACCCGACCCTAGCCGCTCCATAGAATCGGTCTATCGTGCGTTTTGGCTTCTGGATGCCCGTGTTCGGCGGATGGCTGCGCAACGTCGAGGACGAAGGCATGCCCGCGACGTTCGCCTACCAGCGCGAGCTCGCGCAGCAGGCGGATCGAACCGGCTGGGACGTCACCCTCGTCGCGGAGCTCAACCTGAACGACATCAAGGGACCCGAAGCGGACTGCCTCGAGGCGTGGACCACCGCGGCGGCGCTCGCCCCGCTCACCGAGCGGCTCGAGCTCATGACCGCTGTGCGTCCGAACTTCCGCCTTCCCGCCCTCGTGGCGAAAGAGGCGGCGACCATCGATCAGATCTCGAACGGCCGCTTCACGCTCAACGTCGTGAGCGCGTGGTGGGAGGCGGAAAGTAGTCAATACGGCGGGGCGTGGGTAAAACACGATGAGCGCTACGCGCGCACTGAAGAGTTCCTCGCCGTCCTCAAGGGCATGTGGACCAAAGACGAGTACACGCTTGAGGGCCACTACTACACGATCAAGAACGCGCGACTCGCGCCGAAACCCGTACAAAAGCCGTGGCCGGTCCTCTACGCGGGCGGCGAGTCGCCCGCTGCGAAGGACCTCATCGCGCGCGAGTGCGACGCCTATCTGATGCACGGCGACCCGCCCGAGGTGATCGCCGGGAAGATCGAGGACATGCGCGCCCGTCGCGCGAAGCATCCCGAGCTGCCGCCGCTCCGGTTCGGCGTCGCGGCCTACTCGATCGTTCGGAATAGCGACGCGGACGTGAAGAAGGAGCTCGCGCGCATCACCGACGTCCGCGCGAGCGCGCGCGGCTACGCGAGCTATCAGGAATTCATCAAGGGCTCGCAGCTCGAGACCAAGATCTCGCTCGAGGACTACAGCGTCTCGAATCGTGGGCTGCGCACGGGTCTGGTCGGTACGCCGGAGCAGGTCGCCGATCGAGTGCGCGGGCTCGAGCGCATCGGCATCGACCTGCTGCTCCTCCAGTGCAGCCCGCAGCGCGAGGAGATGCAGCGTTTCTCCTCAGAGGTCTTCCCGCTCGTCGCGCAGTCGTAGCCATGTAACATTTCGCGAGGGCCGGTCCGGGCCGAAGTGGGGAGGAATTCATGCGTCGTTGGTCAATTCCCGTTATCGCCGCGCTCATGCTTCTGTCGGGGCAGACGGTGCTTGCCGCGCAACCTGCGCAGGGTGTCGTTCGGGATCTCGCGGACGCGAGCAACGCACGGTGTCACAACCCTGAAGGCATAACCGCGTCGCCGAACGGCCTGCTTTACGCGGCCGGGCTCTCCGGAAATATCTGCATTTACGACTTGCGCGGGAACGAGCTGGGCCATCTCACCATCGCCGCGGATCACGCTCTCCTCGGTGAGCTGTACACGCCCGAGGGCATCTACGTCGCGGACAACAACCCCGGATTCGCGGGCGGTCGTCTCATCAGAGTCAATCCGCGGACCGGTTCCTTCGACGTCCTTGCCGAGGGATTCGGCGCGGCCAACGCCGTCGCGCAGGATCACCACAAGCGGCTGTACGTCTCGGATTCGTTCGTGGGCGCGATCTACGCAGTCAGCCCGAACGGTGGCGGAAAGACCCTCTGGAAGGCCGATCCGTTACTAGAGGCCCACGGAATTCCGCCGTTCGGGGCGAACGGTGTCGCCTTCGATCGAACGCAGAGCTTCCTGTACGTCGCCAACACGGCGGACGACCGAATCCTCCGGATCGCTGTCAATAAGGACGGGAGCGCCGGAGCGATCTCGATCTTCGCTGATGGCGCGACGCTCGGAGCGCGTGCGCTCGATGGCGCGGACGGGATCCAGTTCGACGTGAAGGGGAACCTCTACGTCTGCGCGAACCAGGTGAACGAGATTCACGTCCTATCGCCCGGCGGCGCGTTGATCGCGCGATACGGGAACAACCCCGGCGACGACAAGCTCGACTTCCCCGCGAGTCCGATCTTCCACGGGAAGAGCCTGTACATCGCGAATCTCGCGCTCAATACCCCCGGGGAAGGGAAAATATCCGTTCTCGGAGTTCCTTGGCCCGGAGCGCCTAGCGGCCGCTAAGGCACGAGTCGCGGCGAGATCGCCCGGTCGTCGGAAGATCTCGCCGCCTCTCTCGCGCCGTCAGCGCTCCCGGCGCAGGTAATCGAGGATCTCCGCCATCACGCGGCAGTCGACTTCGTTGTAGCGCGCGATCTCTTGCATCACGGGCGATTCCGTCAGGCTGCGGCCACGCGCGCGTGAATCCGCGGCCGCAGTCCACGCGCCGGCCATCGCGCCGGCACCGTCGGCGAGCCCCTCGCCCCACGCCGTCGTGATGAGTCCCTGGGCGCGCATCGCGCGAGCGATCGCCTTGAGTCCGAACGAGAACGCGCCCTTGACGACGATCGGCTGCGCACGGAACACACGGCTCAGGAGGTCGTACCAGGCGAGCGCTGGCCAGGTCCGGTCGGGGTGACGCGAGCGTGCCGACTCGTAGGCGCGCTCGAAGTTGGATTCCTCGGCGAGCGACCAGTGGACGAGGCGCACATCGCTCGCCGATGCGCCTCCCGCGTCGCGCGCGAGCTCCGCGAGGTGCGTGAGCCACGTGTCGATCATCCGCGCCTCGGCCTCGACGCTCAGGTCGTCGACCGTGAACTGCTGGAACGACCAGCGGCGCTCGCGATAGGTGCCCGACCCGATCTGGAAGATGAGGGCCTGGCCGCCCTTACGGGGGAAGGTGCTGAAGTCGTCATCCATGTCGTGAACGAACTCGAAGTCGACGAACGCTTCCGCGGCCGGCGCGACGCGCCACTGCTCCTCGTCCGCGCTGACATGCTTTGGCCGCAGCACATCGCCAACGTCGCGATTCACGGTGATGACCGCGTCCAGCGTCCGCGCGTGCTCTCCGTCGATGCCGAGGAGCCCGGCGGACGTTCGGGCGT
The DNA here is from genome assembly GCA_038040265.1 of Chloroflexota bacterium. Lineage (GTDB taxonomy): Bacteria > Chloroflexota > Limnocylindria > P2-11E > P2-11E > 3-1-20CM-2-70-9. Next base: position 25,325 of record JBBPIP010000006.1, read on the forward strand.
CGTCCCAACGCGTCACACCTACGGAGTGGGCCGCGGCGCGCAGCTCGGTGTTGACGCGCGGCAGGATGGTGAGCTCCCCGAGCTTTGCCGCGATCTCGGCCTTCGCGGAGTGCCACGGGAAGTCGCTCGTCGCTTTCATGTTCGGCCAGAGCTCCGCGACGGACGGGACGGGAAGCACGCGCCACTCGGCTCCCTCGGTGCGCAGACGCCTCACCCATGCGAGCGCCCGCGCGACGACCGCCCCGAGGTCCTCGTCGCGAGATCGGATGAAGGCCTCACGCGGAACGCGCGCCAGCTTCTCCCAGCAACGGTCTCCGCGTGCGCCGCTCTGCCGCCACGCGCGGCCGGCGACATATGCGGCGGGCGGAGTGAAGCCCTGGACTCGCCCGAGAGCCTCGTTGTACATCCACGCCTGCGTCATCACGCCGATGGAGTCCGCGCCGAGACCCCCGTCCTTGAGGAGGTGGAGCGTCGAGAACTTGACGTCTACGACGCGGTAATGACGGCCGTGCCGCATCGCTGCGACCGGAAGCTCGAGCTGATCTCCTAAGAACGCGTCGGGACACAGCTCGCCGAGGACGTCGGAGCGAACGAGCAGGTCGGCGACACCGTACGTCCGCCGCTCGGGGTCGCGGAGCACGCCCGACGCGATCACGGGAGCGCCGTTCTTCATCGCATCCCACGTGGCCTCAGCGGCGGCGAGCGAACGCGCTTCGTCCGGCCGCGTGGCGATCCGGGTCACCGGCCATCGCTGCTGCAGATCGACGAGCACCGCCTGTTCGAATCGCCGGCCCTGATCCATGAGGTAGCGCGCCAGGTCGAACGCGCGGTCGTACCCCGGCAATTGATCGTCGCGACGGAACCCGTGCTGTTCGCCGTATTCGGAGAGCCAGTCGACCAGCAGATCGTCGTGGCACCAGTTGCGAACCGCGCCCGCCGCGACCCAGTCGAGCCAATCGGCGTCGGTTCGCGGATCGACAAGCGTCCCGTCGTCGCGCTGCGTGATCGCGGCTCGACCGATCAAGGAAGCGCACCAACCGTGTCGAGCAGCCCACGAAAGTCAGGCTCCTCGCGGATGGCGGTGCCGTCGGTCGGCGGTGGCGCGCCCCCGCGGTTAGCCCAGTACACGTCCATGCCCACGCGTGCGGCACCCCCTACGTCGTGCGCCGAGCCCGCGACGAAGAGCACCTCCGCCGGATCCAGCCCGAGGCGTTCAAGCGCCATCCGATAAGGGAGCGGATCGGGCTTGTACGCACCGGCCTCTTCCGCGGTGACGACGAGGTCGAAGCGGCCCGCTCGAAACCCCGCGAGCCGTCCCAGCTTTCGCGAGCAGTTCGTCACGACAAAGCGTTTGGTTCCCTCGAGTCGCTCCATAACTGGAGGTACGTCCGGCCAGGGCTCGAAGTCGCCCCAGCGACGAAGGAGCTCGCGTGCGCGCTTGGCGTCGACGCCGACATCGCTCGCGCTCTCGCGGACGATGTCCTCGAACGGCCGGTACTGCTTTCCGCGAAGCAGCTCCTGCGACGCGGCGTGCCAGCGCATCCCGAGCACCTGGTCGCCCGCCACGCTCGACCAGAGCGTCCATGTGTTGAGGAGAGCCGTGAGAAGGTCGAACCCGACCGCGGCATAGGCCATGGAATTAGCCTATCGGCGCACCAGATCCGCGGAGAAAAGGGGTGGCACAGAGAATCGCGTTCACGTCCGACGAGACCATCCGCATCGTGAAGCAGATCGGCTAGCGCGCTAGTCGCGCGATGTGTGCCTCGTGATCCAGTCGGCGACGCGTCGATTGAAATCGACGCGGTGGCTGGGTCTGCCCTGCGCGATGAACATGTGGCTGCCACCGGGATAGCGAACGAACTCGGTCGGGACCTTGCCGGCGGCGACGAGCCCGGTGAAGAACTCCTCGCCCTGTCCGATCGGGCAGCGCTCGTCGGCCTCGCCGTGTAACACGAGCGTGGGCGTTGTGACCCTGTCGACGTAGTTGATCGGCGAGAGCCGCCGGAAGGTCTCGCGTCCCTCCGTGATCCCGGCGCTCATCTCCCACGGCGCGAACCACATGCCGATGTCGCTCGTGCCGAAGAACGACTCCTGATTCACGACCGGCGCGCCGACCACCGCCGCCTTGAAGCGGTCGGTGTGGCCGATCGTCCAGCTCGTCATGAACCCGCCATACGAATAACCCGCCACCGCGAGCCGATCCGGATCGGCGATTCCTTCGGACACGAGCTGGTCGACGGCCGCGAGCTGCTCGGCAAGGTCGTGGTCGCCCCACTTGCCGCGGATTCCGTGAGCGAACTCGCGCCCGTACGAGCCCGAGCCCGTCGGGTTCAGCGCGAGCACGGCCCAGCCGCGCGACGCCAGCACGTAGCGATAGAAGTAGGTGAGCGAAAAGACGTTCCCCATGAAGCTCTGCGGTCCGCCGTGGATGTCGACGAGAAGCGGTGACGCGCCGCGCCGCTCGGCCGGCAGGAAAAGCCAGCCCTCGACGGTCCCGCCGTGCGGGCTCGCGAACGTGCGCCGCTCGCCGTGGACAGGAGCGAGCTGAGAAAGGATCTCCTTGTTGAGGTGCGTGAGGCGTCGTTCGCCGCTGCCGTCCCAGGCGGTCACGTACAGATCCGAAGGCGCCGCAAGGTCGCCCGCCGCGAAGGCGATGCCCAGTCCTGCCCGCGCGCTCGCGTACACGATCTGGCGCTCGCCGCCCGCGACGACGCTGATCGAGCCGTCGCCGATCGCCGCGCGCACGAGATGCATATTCCCGTGGTCCCCGGCGATGAAGGTCACGCTGGCGTTGTCTTTGGACCACATCGGACCCGGCGTGACGGTGGGCGGGGGGAGGAGCATCGCGCCGCGGTCGTAGCGCTCGGTGAGGCGCCTTGGTTGACCGCCCTGCGACGGCACGGTCCAGACGCGGACCATCGGATCGCCGAAGCCGGGGTTCTGCGCGTCGGTGCCGTAGCAGGCGATCGTCGTGCCGTCGGGGGACCACGTCGGCGAGGTCGCGCGTCCCACGTTCTCGGTGATCCTGAGCGCCGCGCGGCTCGCGATGTCGATGACCCAGATGTCCGACCACGAGTACTCGCTCTTGCCGCCGCGTGTCCGCGAGAACGCGATCTGACGTCCATCGGGAGACCACGACTCCGCGCGGTCTTCGAAGTCGCCATCGGTGAGCTGCTTCGTCTCGCCGGTCGCGAGGTCGACGATGAACAGGTGAGACCTCGCGTCGAACGTGTACCCCTGCCCATCCGTCTTGTACTGCGCCTTGGTGACATGGCGCGGCCGGTGCGCCCAGCGCTCTCTCGCGTCGGCCTCCTCGGGCCGCGCGTCGAGCGGGGTGCGCGCGCTGAACGCGATCTTCGTCCCATCCGGCGACCAGCTCGCCGGGCCGGCGTGGCCGGCGATGTTCGTGAGCTGACGCGGCTCGCCACCCCTTACCGACATCACGTAGAGCTGACGTTCCTCGCCGGCGCGATCCGAGAGGAACGCGAGCTGGGTGCCGTCCGGAGACCACCGCGGCGCGGAGTCGCGGGTCGGTCCTCGCGTGAACTCGGTCGCGCCGCCGCCCTCCGTCGGCGCGACGTGGATGGTCGAGCGATACTCGTCCTTCTCCGTGTCGATCCAGCTCACCACGTACGCGACACGCGCCCCGTCGGGCGAGAGATCGAGCTCGGGGATCGTCTTGAACGCGAGGAGGTCGGAGGCGTCCATGCGGTCCGCAAGACTACGCCAGCGATGACCGGTCGCGCGCGCAGCGAGTGGGTCTTCACGAAGACCGAAGCGGTCGCGCCGAACGGAATGGTCACGGCCGATCCGCTCGCGGCGGAGGCCGGCGTCGAGATCCTCCGCGACGGAGGCAATGCTCTCGACGCGGCACTCGCGACCGCGTTCGCTCTCGGCGTCACCTCGCCGAGGGGCAGCGGGCTTGGCGGGATCGCGGCCCTCGTCGTGTGGCGCGAAGGAAAGACGAGCTCGTTCGACGGGTCGACTCGCGCGCCGCTCGCGTCGCGGCCCGAGATGTTCGAGCTGCTGGGCGGCGAGACGCGATCGGGGATGTACGGATGGCCCGCCGTGAAGAACGACGCGAACGTCGAAGGTCCGCTCTCGGTCAGCGTCCCCGGCGCGGTCGCGGCGTACGAGCTCGCGCACCGCCGGCTCGGGAAACTGCCGTGGGCGCGACTCTTCGAGCCCGCGATCCGGCTCGCGCGCGACGGCTTCGCGATGGACTGGTACGCGACGCTCGTCTTCGGCACGGAGGCGGTGCGGTTGCACAAGAACGCCGAGGCGAAGCGCGTCTACTACCGCGAGGGCGGCGCGCCCTACCGCCCGCCGACGGGCTTCGAGCCCGCTGACCGGCTGATCCAACCCGATCTCGCGCGCTCGCTCGAAGCCATAGCACGAGGCGGCGCGAAGGTCATGTATCACGGCGAGCTCGGGGCAGCGATCGCCGATGACATCCGCGCGCTCGGCGGCATCCTGTCGCGCGAAGACTTCGCGGCGTACGAGGCCGGCGAGCCGCCGCCGAACGCGATGGAGTACAGAGGGCATCGCGTCGTCACGCTTCCAGGGCTCACCGGCGGACCGACGGTGGCGCGAGCCCTTGGCCTTCTCGATCGTGACGACCTCAAGGGGCACCGGCAGCTAAGCGCCGAAAGCCTGCATCGCATCGCGGTCGCGATCCGCGCGGCGTTCGCGGAGAGACTCACGTCGATGGCCGACATGCCGAACACCACGCACCTGAACGTGGTCGACCGCGACCGCATGTGCGTCTCGCTTACCGCGACGCTGGGTGGCGGCTTCGGATCCGCGGTGATGATCAAAGGCACCGGGATCCTCATCACGAATGGCACCTACTGGTTCGATCCGCGGCCCGGCCGCGCCAACTCGATCGCCCCGGGCAAGCGCGTCCTCTGGGCGGGAGCGCCGACCATCGTGCTGCGGGGCGGCGAGCCGTTCCTCGTGTGCGGCGCGCCCGGCGGACGCAAGATCATGAGCGCGGTCGTGCAGACCGTCGTCAGTTCCGTGGACTACGGTGACGGGCCGCAAACCGCGACGAGCCGGCCACGCATCCACGACGAGGGCGAGAAGCTCCAGGTGGATTCCCGCATCCCGGAGGACACGCGCGCTGCGCTCGCGGCGATGGGTCACGAGATCGACGTAAAAGTCGAGGACCCGCTCGCGACGAACTTCGCACGGCCAAGCGCGATCCAGATCGAGGGCCAGGAGCTGCGCGGCGGCGTCGAAGGGACAAAGATCGGGATCGCCCTCGGGTACTAGTTCGGCCGGTCGCCCCTCCGGCCGCTAGGCTGTCCGCGAATGGCACGATTCGTCGTCGAAGGCGGGACGCCTTTACGCGGTGAGATCACTCCCGCAGGGAATAAGAACGAAGCGCTTCCCCTCATAGCCGCGAGTTTGCTCACCGACGAACCCGTCACGTTGCACAACATGCCCCGGATTCGAGATGTGCGCGGGATGCTCGAGGTCGTCAGCGCTCTCGGCGCCAAGGTCGAGGAGCTCGATGAGCGGACGGTGCGCATCACCGGAGAGCTAAAGACGATGGAAGTCCCGAGCGCGCTCGCGCGGGAAATCCGCACGTCGCTGTTGTTCGCGGGACCGCTTCTCGCCCGGTACAAGAAGGTCAAGCTCGGACTGCCTGGCGGCGACGTGCTCGGCCGGCGTCGCAACGACACGCACTTCCTCGCGCTCCGCGCGTTCGGAGCCGAGCTCGACGTCTCGTCGGGCGGCTATGGCCTGCACACGAGCGGGCTGAAAGGCGCGGACATCCTTCTCGACGAGCCGTCGGTCACGGCGACGGAGAACGCGCTCATGGCCGCCGTGCTCGCGCCGGGCCGCACCGTCATCCGCAACGCCGCCAGCGAGCCGCACGTCCAGCAGCTCGGGATTGCGCTCATGAAGATGGGCGCGCGGATGGTCGGCATCGGCACGAACACGATCACCATCGACGGCGCCGAGCGCCTCAAGGGGATCGAGCACACGATCCTGAGCGATCACATGGAGGTCGGCTCCCTCATCGGCGCGGCCGCGATGACGCACGGCGAGATCACGATCAAGAACGCGGTGCCGCAGTACCTGCGCATGACGCGACTCGTGTTCAAGCGGCTCGGCGTCGAGACCGAGGAGCAGGGGAGCGATCTGATCGTGAAAGCCTCCGGCCGCTTGGTCATCGAGCACGACCTGGGTGGCGCGATCCCGAAGGTGCAGTCGCAGGTCTGGCCGGGATTCCCCTCGGATCTCACGAGCATCGCGACCGCGGTGGCGACGCAGGCCGAAGGCACGGTCCTCATCCATGAATGGATGTACCCGGGCCGGATGTACTGGGTGGGGTCGCTCGAGAGCATGGGCGCGCGGATCATCCTGTGCGACCCGCACCGCGTCGTCGTGGTCGGCCCGTCGCAGCTTTACGGATCGGATCTGCGAAGCCCCGACATCCGCGCGGGGATGGCGCTCCTTGCGGCGACGCTGTCGGCGAAGGGCACGAGCACGATCAACAACGTCGAGCAGATCGATCGCGGCTACGAGGAGCTCGACAAGAGACTGCGCGCGCTCGGAGCCAAGATCGAACGCGCGGCGTGACCTCGTTCGCGACGCACCTCGAATGCTCCCGATGCCAGGAAGACTTTCCCGTCGACCAGATCCAGCAGGTCTGCAAATCCGATGGCGGTCCGCTCCTCGTGCGGTACGACCTTCGCCGTGTGCGCGATTCGCTGACTCGAGATGCGCTCCGCGATCGTCCGGAGACGCTGTGGCGCTACCGCGAGCTTCTGCCGCACGACGATCCGGCCCATGCCGTGAGCCTCGGCGAGACGATCACTCCGCTGCTCGAGACGCCGTCGCTCGGCGAGGAGATCGGCATCTCGAAGCTTCGCGTGAAGGACGAAGGCCTGCTTCCCACCGGAACATTCAAGGCGCGCGGCGCCGCCGTCGGTGTGACGCGAGCGGCGGAGCTGGGTGTCAAAACGCTCGCGTTGCCGACCGCAGGGAACGCCGGCGCGGCGTGGGCCGCGTACGGCGCGCGTGCGGGGATCCGCGTCGTCGTCGTAATGCCCGAGACGACGCCCGACGTGATCATCCGCGAGACGTCGGCGTACGGCGCGGACGTCTACCTCGTCATCGGATCGATCGCCGACGCGGGCGCCGTCGTGAAGCGGGTCTGCGCCGATCGCGGCTGGTACGACGCGTCGACCCTCCGCGAGCCATATCGCATCGAGGGCAAGAAAACGATGGGGTTCGAGCTCGCGGAGCAGCTCGGATGGCGCGTGCCCGACGTGATCGTCTATCCGACGGGTGGCGGCGTCGGTCTCATCGGCATGTGGAAGGCCTTCGACGAGCTCCGCACCATCGGCTGGCTCGACAGGAAGCAGCCGCGGTTCGTCGTGGTGCAGGCCGATGGTTGCGCGCCCATCGTGAAGGCGTTCGTCGATGGACGGCCGGAGTCCGAGCCCTGGCCCGAGCCGCGCACATTCGCCGCGGGAATCCGCGTTCCGAAGGCGCTCGGCGACTTCATAGTGCTCAAAGCCCTCCGGGAGAGCGGTGGAACCGCGGTCGCGGTCTCAGAAACGGAGATCGCCGAATCGATGCGTTTCCCTGGAGAGGCTGAAGGGATGCTCGTCTGTCCCGAAGGCGGTGCGGCAATCGCGGGCACGGCGAAGCTGCGCCGCGATGGTTGGATCCGGGAGAACGAAGAGGTCGTCATCTTCAACACCGGCACCGGTCTCAAGTACGCCGAATTCCTTCAGGGCGATAAACCGCGGCGTCTCGAACCGAACGAGCTCCCGAATGAATAGACGCTCGCCGGCCGCGGCGCCATCACGCCGCGGTGTCCTTGGCGGCGCCGTCCTTCTCGCGGTCGGCGCTGCCTTCTTCCTCCCGCCGCTCGGGGTTCCAAATGCCGGCGCGTACCTTTTCGTTGCACTCGGCATTGCGTTCGCGGCGGCCTGGTGGCGCGGCTCGAGGCCTTACGTCTACCTCGTGCCGGCGTGCGTGCTCATCGGATTCGGCCTGGGCCTCGTGATCCCCGCCTTGTTCGGTCTTCCGCCCGACAGCGCCGGCCCGGTGTTCCTTGGAACGCTCGCGGCGGGTCTTGTCGCGGTTTTCCTTCTGGCTCCACAGCGGCGCGCGCCGCTCATCGTTGCCGGGGTCCTCATGGTGGTGGCCCTCGCGGATCTCGTCCTGCAGATCGCTCTTGTGCCCATCGCGCTGCAGCCGTACTTCGTGCCGGTGATCCTGATCGTCGTCGGGCTCTACCTTCTCGTGGAACCGCGAGGGACCTAGCCGCGGCATAGCATCAGCGGGTGCAGAGTGGGATCGCCCCGGACATCCTCGGGCTCGTCGGGCACACGCCGCTCGTCCGACTCTCTCGCATAGGCAAAGGGCTGCGGCCCGCGATCGTCGCGAAGCTCGAGCATCTGAACCCGGGCGGTTCGATCAAAGACCGCATCGGCCTGGTCATGATCGAAGACGCGGAGCGCCGCGGCCTCCTCCGGCCGGGCGGAACGATCGTCGAACCGACCAGTGGGAACACCGGCGTCGCACTCGCGATGGCCGCCGCGATCAAGGGATACCGGCTCATCTGCACCATGGCGGACAAGCAGAGCCAGGAGAAGCGCGATCTTCTGCGCGCGTACGGCGCCGAGGTCGTGATCTGCCCGAGCGCGGTGCCGCCGGAGTCGCCGGAGTCCTATTACAAGGTCGCCGACCGCCTCACGCGCGACATCCCGGGCGCGTTCCAGCCGAACCAGTACTACAACGCGATGAATCCCGAGGCGCACTACAAGACCACCGGCCCCGAGATTTGGGAGCAGACCGAAGGACGGATCACGCATCTCGTGGCGGGGGTAGGCACAGGAGGAACCGTTACTGGAGCGGGGCGGTTTCTCAAGGAACAAAAGAAAGCCATCGTCATCGTCGGCGCCGATCCCGAAGGATCGCTCTACACGGGCGACATCCATCCGTACAAGACCGAGGGCATCGGCGAGGATTTCTATCCGGGGACGTTCGATCCGGCGATGGTCGACCGGTGGGTGCGGGTCTCCGACCGCGACGCTTTCCTCACCGCGCGCCGTCTCACGCGCGAGGAGGGCATCCTCGTTGGTGGCTCATCCGGGACCGCCATGTTCGCCGCCCTCCAGATCGCGAAGGACCTGGATGAGAAGGCATTCGTCCTCGTGCTCCTCGCGGACTCGGGTCGGAGCTATCTCTCGAAGATCTTCAACGACGAATGGATGCGTCAGAACGGGTTCCTCGGCGGCCTGATCCCGGCGAACGTCGGCGACGTGATGAAGGACCGTGGCGGCACCCCGGAGCTCATCGTCGTCTCGAAGACGGAAACGGTCCGGCGCGCAATCGACACGATGCAGCGTTACGGCATCTCGCAGATCCCAGTGACCGCCGACGGCGCTGCCGGCGCGGTGAGCGACATCGTCGGAAGTGTTTCGGAGAAGACGATGCTCGATCGGGTCTTCCGCGAGCCCGCGCTCGTGGACGAGCGCGTCGAGCGCGTGATGGACCCGCCGTTCCCGGTGGTGCAGGCGACCGACGACATCGAACGTCTCTACCAGGAGCTCTCGGGAGGCGCGCCGGCGCTCCTCGCGGCGCGTGACGACCGGCCGGTGTCGGTCATCACGAAGGCTGACCTGCTCGAGTTCGTCGCGCACCAGAGAAAGCGTGCCTAGCCAGCGCCGGGCCTTCGTGCACCCCAGGTCCATCGTTCGTTCGCGGATAGCGATTCGCCGGGCTTGAGCGTGCGCAAGCCCGTCTGAGCGACGCCGCGCGCGTGCAGCAACGGCGCGTTCGGCCACATCGTCTGCGGCTCGACGCAGATTCCCTCAACCGGTGTGTGGACGACCACCGTCCCGAGGTCCCGCCCGTACTGGATCTCGAGCTCAAGATCGGGCCACCGCAGCTTCGCCGGCCCTTTCGCTCCGATATAGACGTGATCGAGGCGGCGCTCGCCGAGCGCCGGTCCCGCGCGCAGATCCTCGCTTGGGCTCACCGGCCGAACCTCGCCGGTCGGGACCTGATCGGCGTCGAGCACGAGAACCTCTGAAGCATCGAGGCGAAGCTCGACGTCTCCTGTTCGCGGCCGCGTGAACCATGGGTGCCACCCGAGCCCCGCCGGGCCCGCGCGGGTGTACCCACCGACCTCGAGCTTGAGATGGAGGCTCGTCCGGTTCAGCGTGACGATGTACTGGGCCGAACCGCCGAACGGCCAGCCCAGGCCGCGCAGCTCGCACGAAACGATCGCCTCGGTGTTGCTCGTCTCGATGACGTCCCACCGCTTGTCGAACCCAAGACCGTGGATCGCCGAGGGTGGAAGATTCTCTTGGAGGCGAACCTCGCCTTCGGGCGTCGGGACGCGACCACCCGCAATGCGGCCCGCCCACGGCACCATCGGATAGCAGCCCCAATAGAGCGCGGGCTCGCTCGCGCGAGCACTCGCCTTCTGCAGGAGCCGCTCGACGCCACCGATGGCGAGCGAGACGATCCTGCCGCCGTCCGCTGGATCGATGCGAGCGAGAACATCGCCCGAGCGGAGGTCGATCAGGGGCCGCGTTCCCGGAGCACGGCCATGCGCTCCGCCGCGGCGCGCAGCTCGGGTCGAGGCCGCGGTTCGAAGCGTCGCGACACGGTCGGTGCAAGCGCGGGCCGCTTTCCTTCGACGGCCCACTGCGCCTGCATTGCGGCGCCGGACGCCGCTGCCTCAACGATCGCCGGACGTACGACGGGTAGCTCGAAGACATCCGCGCACAGCTGCGCCCAGGCGTGCGACGCCGAGCCTCCGCCTACGAGCGTCACCTCGCTCGGCGTGACGCCCGCTCGCCGCAACGCGTCCATGGCGTACGAGAGCCCGAAGGTCACGCCTTCGACGACGGCGTGAACGATCGCCTCGCGCCCGTGACTCTGCCGAAGGCCGACGAACACGCCGGCCGCCGCAGGTCGGTTCGGCGTGCGCTCGCCGGCGAGGTAGGGAAGGAATGCCAGCCCGGCTGCGCCATCCGTCGCGATGGCCGCGTCGACGTTCGCGTGGTCCACCGCGAACAGGTCGCGCACCCACTCCGTCGCGCTCGTGCAGTTCAGGGTCGCCGCGAGTGGAAGCCAGCCGCCGGTCGAGTCACAGAAGGCTGCGGCCTCGCCGCGCGGATCCACCGCGGGCTCGGACCGATAGGCGAAAACCGTCCCGGACGTACCAAGACTCACGGCGACGGGACCCTCGGACGCGACGCCGCAGCCGATCGCCGCGCACATGTTGTCCCCTCCACCGGCGCTCACCGGAATGCCTGTCGCGAGCCCGAGAGCCTCGGCGGCCTCTCGGCGCAGCGCGCCCACGACGCTCAGCGACTGCGCGATCGGAGGAAGCGTGCGTTTCCAGTCGCGCGCCTCATCGATGGCGGCGAGCACCGCGTCGCTGTATCCGCGCGTGCGGACATCGAAGTACGCGGTGCCCGACGCATCGCCGAACTCGGTGACGAACTCTCCCGTCAGCCAGAGATTCAAATAGTCGTGGGGCAGGCACATGCGCACGGTGCGCGTGTATGCGTGCGGCTCGTGTGCGGCCAGCCACGCGATCTTGGGCGCGGTGTAACCAGGGAACAGGAGGTTTCCGGTGAGCTCGAGGACGCGCGCCTCGCCGCCGAGCTTCCGCGTCAGCTCGGCCGATTCGGGAGCGGTCGTCGTGTCGTTCCAGAGCTTCGCCGGTCGCACCGGCTGATCGCGGCGGTCCAGGCACACCAGACCGTGCTGCTGTCCCGACACGCCGATCCCCGCGATATCGAAGTGCTCGCCGCGTACCGCACTCGCGACGGCAATGCGCAGCGCCTCGATCCATGACGCGGGGTCCTGCTCGCGCGTGCCATCGTCCCGTTCTGTTAGCGCATGTGGCGCGCGACCAACGGCGAGGACCTGACCGGTATCCGGATCGCGAAGAACGACCTTGGTCGATTGGGTACCGCAGTCCACGCCCAGAAAGACGCGTCGCATTCGTTAGCCGCTAACGCCCAGCGTAATAGCGCTGCGCGAGGGCCCACGCGTCCTTTCCGCAGGTCGCGCCGACGATGCGGCCGGTGAAGTCGTCGGCCTGAACGTGGATCCCGCCGTAGAGGCGCGACTGGCCGGCCTGATCGGCCGCGTCGTAGTAGGTCGCCCACTGAAGCCTGACCACCGCGCTTGGGCCTGCCTCGATGCGGAAGGACCCGGGCTTGACCGTCGACTCGGAGAGCCCGCCGGGGAAGTACTCGCTACCCGTGATCCCCGTGAGCACCTCGGCGGCCGCGCGGCTGAAGGTGCTGTGGCCAGACACGTACCCCTGGAACGATGGCGTCACAAATGTCGGCAGCTGGAAGGGAATCCACGCGGTGCCGAGGATCCACGTCACCGGCGAGGTCTGTGTCTTGGGATCGGCGGGATTGCCCTGCCATGCGCGCACCGCGATCTCGCCCTCGTGACCTGCAAGCGCCGCCATTGGCGCGCCCGACGCGGTCGCCTCTTTTGTGATGAGCTCGATGAGCCCGGGCACGAGCGACAGCTGCCCGATGCTCGCCATGTAGCGGATCATCGAGATGGGCCGGACCCCGTCGTAGCGGCCCTTGAGACCCCACGCCGCGATCGCCGCGTCGTGCACGCCTCCGTTGAGAGCGAGATAGAGCTTCACATCCCATTGCAGTCGATCGACGGCCCGGCCGTTCCCGCCGATACGCAAGTTCGGTGCAAGTTCGTCGGAGACGTCGTTGGCGATGACATTCCAGTGACCCGGCGGCGTCTCGGATGCCGGGCCATCGGCCCAGAACTCGACGACGGCGCGGTAGTAATCACCCGCGCGGACGACGTCCGACGCGTACGGCGTCCTCGTCACCGGATTCTGAGAAAGACCGCGCCCATCGTTCGAACCGAGAGCGTTGCCGCCGACCCAGGCGGGTGAGACATCGAGTAACGCATTGTTCGACGCGTCGAGGAGAGCGCTGTCGCGAATGACCTCGACAGCTTGAGCGCGGTACACAGAGTCAGTAGCGGGGTCGCCGAATCGCGGCTGCGGACCGGGGTCGAACGGCGTGCCGGACGCGCCGCCGGCAGGAATCGCGAACGGCGTCACGTGACCCCAGTGCGGCGCGACGGCCTGCTGAACGCCGTTCGTGATCAGGATCCCGTTCTGGCTGACCATGCGCTCGATCTGCAGGGGCTGCCACCGGTTCGGGTCGACCAATGTGATGCCAGCCTTGGCGACCACAAGGGGAGGGTTGACCGGCGTGTAGTCCGGAGCCGCGTACCCGTTGACCTCGTTCGCGCCGTCGGTCTTCGCGTAATCGAGAACCGTCCTGGCGATGCGGTTCCCGATCGCCGCGGGCGAGTCGCCGTCGGCCCGCGTGGTGGAGATGGGGAAACACAGCGCGTCCATGAGGTCGTCGAATTCGGACAACGACTTGTCGGCCCCGACGGCCTTGATGAAGCGAGCCGACAAGATGCGGTACGCGGCGTAGCTGATCGCCTCATTGCGGGCGGCGGGGATATCGGGTGCAGCGACCTTCTCTTTGTAGACGTAGCCCGAAGCCGTCGCGTCGTACGCGGCCCAGGCATCCCACATCGCGACGGAAACGTGGAAGAGGTTTCGCGCGTGCACGGGCGGATTCGGCAGGGAGCGTCGGATCGCGTCGAGCAGCGCCTCATCCCAGCGGCGGGCGACGGACCAACCCGGGTGCTCCGCGACCTTTGGGCAGGACGGCCGCTCCCACGGTCGCGTCACCGCGAGCACCGCCCCGACGACCACGACAGCGCCGGCGAGAGCCGCCACGCCGAGACGGAGTCGCGCACGCGTGTCCATCCGAATGCTGTTCACCTTCCCCCGCGCAAATCTAGGTCAGCTTCCGCCCGGCGACCATGGCTTTGCCTCGCTGGCGCCCCGCGTCACGAACGCGAACTCGTTCGCGCTCAGAGGTAGCCACGGCCCAATCTCGCCGCCGGGCCACGACACCCGAACCTCGGCGCGCACCGCGTCACCCAGCCCGAAGTGAGTCCATCCAAGCTGGCCACCCGCGTGGCCGCCACCGAGGGTGAGCTCGCGTCGAAGGATCCGATCGCCCACGCGCACCTCGACCCACGCGCCGATCGCGCTCGCATTCGGTGCGGGTTGGGCGATATTCAGAGCGACCCAGTTGCCCATCGCGCGCGGTTGCGAGGCGCTACCGGTCCCGACGTTCCGCCATAGGCGTACGGGCGCGCTGTAGTTCACCTCGATGAGGTCGAGCATCCCGTCGAGGTTGAAGTCTGCGAGGGCGGCTCCCCGTCCTCGGTCGAAGCTGACGATGCCCGCCGCCTCCGCGCCCTCGCGGAACGTGCCGTCGGCCAGTCCGAGAAGAAGATTGCTCGGGTCCTTGCGCGCGTAGTCGGCCTGGTCCGTCACGTTGCCCTTCGCGATGAAGAGGTCGACGAAACCATCGTTGTTCACATCTGCGAACTCGTCGTGCCATGCGGTGGATGGCCGGGCGTCGCCGCCGGTGAACGGCTGCGCCGCGTTGACGCCCCGCCTCAGCCCAATGTCGCGGTATCTCGGCTCTGTCGGTCCGGCCGCGAGCGTCTGCAGCTTGTTGTCGGCCTGGCTCGTGAGAAACACTTCGGGGTACCCGTCACCGGTGATGTCGTAGCTCGCGATCCCCATTCCCTGCACCTGCACCCTGACCCAGCCGTCCTCCGCCGTGTAGAGCGACGGCGGCTCGCCTGCCGCAACTCGCCAGAGCTGCTCCTCACCCTCGGTGGGCAGGTAGTAGTGCTGGTCGTTGCTCACACGAAGATCCATGCGGCCGGAGCGGTTCCAGTCGCTGAACAGCATCGAGAGGGCACACCAGCTCGGCGTGAGCGGTAGCGGTCTTCCGTAGGTTGTCCCGGTCGATGCCGGCCGATGCAGCTCGTTGTCGAAGCACAGACGGTGCGGATCGGTGCTTGCCTCGTTCAGGTAGTTCCCGAACGCGAGCGTCGGCAGCGCCGATGCTCCCGCCCACGTGGCGCTGAAAGCCTTCGTGGCGGAGTTGCCGCCGTCAAAGCCCCACCTCTCGTTCGCGCGTTCGAAGCGGCAGCCGCCGAGCCCTCGAAGAAGCACGTTCTCGCCGTTGCGGAGCACGACGAGGTCCGTGATCGCATCGCCGTCGATGTCGATGGGATACGCGCCGTTGACGTGCGCGAGATCCGTCGAGGGATCCCGCAGCCGTGCGAACCGCATCGCGCCGCCGATGGGGCTGGCGTTCCGGTAGAGGGCCGCTTCGTTGCTTCCCCCTGCGACATACGCGTCGGCCTTCCCGTCGGCGTTGCAGTCGAAGACGGCAACCCCGCCTCCGACCGCGTGGTCGAAGCCGCCGTCGTACGTGTGGTCGATACCGGCGGTCGCGGTCTCCTCGACAAAATGAGGTGCGCCGCGGGCCACCATCGAGGTCGGCGGCGTGAGCAACCCGCTGATCGCTAACCCACCGACCACTGCGGCGGCGACACCCACGAGAGCCACCACCGTCCGAGCAGTGTTCACCTGCCTGCTCGTATATCAGACAAGACGGTGATACCGTGACCGGCACGCACTTTTAACAGCCGTCTAGGGGAGGAAGTCGCTCATGCGCAGTCGTTTCGCAGTACTCGCGGCGGGATTCATGGTTGTCGTCGCCGCATGCGGTGGAGGTAGCGGCGGTGCTGCCACAGGTTCGGCCGCGGCGGCGTGCACGGTCGGTGTCTCGTGGAACAACTACCAGGAAGAGCGTTGGGCCAAGTGGGACGAGCCTGCGATCAAAGCCGCGATCGCGGCGGGTGGCGGGAAGTACATCTCGAACGACGCTAAGTCGTCGGCTGAGACGCAGGCCAGCAACGTCGACAACCTGATCTCGCAAGGCGCGAAGGTTGTGATCATCCTCGCCCAGGACGGGACGGCCATTAAGCCGGCCGTCGCGAAGGCGACCCAGAGCAATGTCGCAGTGATCGCATACGACCGGCTCATCGAGGATCCGAAGGCGCTCTACATCACCTTCGATAACGTCCTCGTCGGCAAGCTCGAGGCTGAGGCCGTCTTCAAGGTCAAGCCCACGGGGAACTACGCGATCATCAAAGGCAACAAGGCCGACGCGAACGCGGACTTCCTCCGCGCCGGGATGGAGCAGGTCATCGGCGCCGCCGTGAAGGCAGGCACCATCAAGATCGTCGGCGAGACCTACACGGACAACTGGGACCCGGCGAAAGCCCAGACCAACATGGAGCAGATTCTCACGGCGAACCAGGACAAGGTCGACGCGGTTCTCTCCGAAAACGACGGCATGGCCGGTGGCGTTATCGCCGCCCTCACTGCCCGGGGCCTAGCCGGCAAGGTACCGGTGTCCGGCCAGGACGGCGACAAGGCCGCACTCAACCGCGTGGCGCTCGGAACGCAGACGGTCGACGTCTGGAAGGACGCGCGCCAGCTCGGCAAGAGCGCGGGCGAGTCCGCGATGCAGCTCTGCAAGAACTCCGATCCGAGCAAGGTCACCGGGACCGCGAAGTTCACGACTCCCGGAAACAACAGCCTGAGCTCGATCCTTCTGACCCCGAACCCAATCACCAAGGACAACCTCAACCTCGTCCTCGACGCGGGCTGGGTCACAAAGGCTGATCTGTGCCAGGGGGTGCCCGCCGGAAGGGCTACCGTCTGCGGCTAACGCACTAGAGATTCATCCGATGAGGCGCCCTGTCCTTGCTGACGCAGGGCAGGGCGCTTCCTTCTTTCTGACATAACAAGTGGAGGCAGCGAGCTGATGGGCGTTTCGGTTCCAGGCGAGGCCACCACGGAAGGCCAACCCGCCGGACCCATTCGCTCGTTCGTGAACGCGGTCGGCGCGGCGCTGTCGCCGATCAGCAACGGACTGCGGTACCTCGAGATCGACACGCGCATGCTCGGCATGGTCGCGGCACTGGTCGTCATCTGGATCGCCTTCGACCTACTCTCGGGTGGGACATTCCTCAGCCCGCGCAACCTCTGGAACCTGTCGGTCCAGAGCGCTTCGATCGCGATCATGGCCACGGGGATGGTCCTCATCATCGTGTCCCGCAACATCGACCTTTCCGTTGGGTCGATGCTCGGCTTTCTTGGCTACACGATGGCGATGGTCCAAGCGGTATGGATCCCGAACAATCTCGGGCTCGGGTTCGAGCAGCCGTACACCTGGATCGTCACGCTCCTCGTCGGCGTCGTGCTCGGTGCGCTCATCGGCGGACTTCAGGGCTTCGTCGTCGCGTACGGCGGCGTGCCGTCGTTCATCGTGACTCTTGGCGGCCTTCTCGTCTGGCGCGGTCTGATCTTCCGCTACGCGCAGGGGCAGACGATCGCGCCGGTCGACACCACTTTCCAGATGCTCGGAGGAGGCATCGTCGGAACGAGGATCGGCGCGCTCGGGGAGTTGCCGAGCTGGGGCCTCGGTGCGTTGCTGTGCGTCGGGATCATCTATGCGCAGATCACCTCGCGCCGCCGCAAGCGGCGGTATGGCTTCCCGGTCCGACCGATGTGGGCCGAGATTCTCGTCGGCGCTGTGACCTGCGGCATCGTGCTCGGCACGGTCTGGGTCGCCAACAGCTACCCGCTGCCGCCGAACGTCGCGGAGCAGGTCGCGCAGGAGCGTGGGATCCCCGTGCCGCCCGGCGGCATTCCGACGGGCGTTGCGTTCCCGGTCGTGATCATGCTGATCGTCACGCTCGTCGTGACATTCCTCGCGACGCGACGGCGGTTCGGACGCTACGTCTATGCCATCGGCGGCAACCCCGAGGCGGCGGCCCTCGCCGGCATCAACGTGCGTCGCACGCTCATGCTGACGTTCGCGCTCATGGGGAGCCTCGCGGCGATCAGCGCCGCAGTGCAGACCGCCCGCTTGAACGCCGCGGTGACGAACCTCGGCGTACAGAACGAGCTCGACGTGATCTCCGCCGCGGTCATTGGCGGGACCTCCTTCCAGGGCGGGATCGGCACGGTCCCCGGTGCGATCCTTGGGGCGGTGGTCATGCAGTCGCTCCGCTCGGGCATGGTGTTGCTCCTGGTGGACTCGCCGACCCAGGACATCGTTGTGGGGATCGTCCTTGTGGCCGCGGTCGGCCTCGATACAGTCTTCCGCAGGAGATCGAAGTGATGAAGCGATGGCGGTAAGCCCCCTCGCGGAGACGCCCGCCCCGGTCGCGCAGCGCATCCCGCTCGTCGAGATGCGGAGCATCCGGGTGTCGTTCGGAGGCGTGCGCGCCGTCGATGGAGTCACGATCGACGTCCACGCGGGCGAGGTCGTCGGCGTGGTCGGCGGCAACGGCGCGGGAAAGACGACACTCATGCGGACGCTGTCGGGGGCGCGGCCGCCCGACTCCGGCCAGATCCTCGTGAACGGTCAGCCGGTCACGATCAGCAATCCCCGCGATGCCAAGGCTCTCGGGATCGAGACGATCTACCAGACGCTCGCGCTCGCCGACAACCTCGATGCGCCCGCGAATGTGTTCCTCGGCAGAGAGATAAGCGGCGCCGGTTCCCTCAACGACGCGGCGATGGAGTCGGCCACGCGCAAGGTCATCGGCCGACTCAACCCGAACTTCAAGAACTTCAAGTCGCCGGTCCTGCGGCTCTCAGGCGGCCAGCGCCAATCAGTCGCGATCGCGCGAGCGGTCCACTTCAACGCGCGCGCGCTGATCATGGACGAGCCGACGGCCGCCCTCGGCCCCGCGGAGACCGCGCAGGTACACAGCCTCATCCGACAGCTGAAGAGCGAGGGAATCGGGATCTTCCTCGTGAGCCACGACATTCACGACGTGTTCGATCTATCCGAGCGGATCACCGTTATGTATCACGGCAGGCTCGTCGGGACGGTGAACAAGAACGACGTCACGACCGACGAAGTCCTCGGAATGATCATCCTCGGCAAGCCGCCGACGAAACTCACCAGCCAGGAGCTCGCCGAGCTCCACGGCTAGCGCGGTGTCTTCGTTTTCTGTTGGCGGGCACTGTCCGCGGCCCAGATGCGACGGTTGACCAATCCCTCGAGAAGCTCCTGCTGCCCGGACCTTGGTCGCGGATCGATCGTGCCTGCCGCGACGCGGCGCTCGAGATCGGCGAGCGTCATGCCCCCCTTCAGGATCGCGGTGCCGAGCTCATCGGACCAACCGGCATAGCGCTCTTTGCGCGGCGCAGCGAGCGTGCTGTCCTCGACCATCTCGGCAGCGACGAGCAATGCGCGCGCGAGCGTGTCGATGCCGCTGATGTGCGCGTGGAACAGATCGCTCCGGCTCACGCTCTGGCGCCGCAGCTTCGCGTCGAAGTTGAAGCCGCCAGTCGTGAGCCCACCGGCCGCGAGGATCTCGTAGAGCGCGAGCGACAGCTCGTCGACCGAGTTCGGGAACTGGTCGGTGTCCCAGCCGTTCTGGTAGTCGCCGCGGTTGACGTCGATGCTGCCGAGCGCGCCGAGCGCGATCGCGCTCGCCACCTCGTGGTGAAAGCTGTGGCCGGCGAGAGTCGCGTGGTTCGCCTCGAGGTTCAAGCGGTACTCGTCGGCGAGACCGTGCCGCTCGAGGAAACCGACGACCGTCGCCGCGTCGTAGTCGTACTGGTGCTTCGTCGGTTCCTGCGGCTTCGGCTCGATGAGCAGCGTGCCCTCGAAGCCGATCGCGTGCTTGTGCTCGGCGACGAGCGTCAGGAACCGCGCGAGCTGCGCCTCCTCGCGCGCAAGGTCGGTGTTGAGCAGCGTCTCGTATCCCTCGCGCCCGCCCCACAACACGTAGTTCGCGCCGCCGAGACGATGGGTGACCTCGAGCATCGTCTTCACCTGTGCGGCCGCGTACGCGAACACCTCCGGGTCGGGATTCGTCGCCGCGCCTGCGGCATAGCGCGGATGTGCGAAGAGGTTGGCGGTGCCCCACAGAAGGCGCGCCCCGGTGCGGGCCATGTGCGTCTCGATCTGCGCGACGCTGCTTTCGAGGAGCTTGCGGGTTTCGGCGTACGTTCGCCCCTCGGGCGCGACATCGCGATCGTGGAAGGCGAAGAACGGGGCGCCGAGCTTTTCGAGGAACTCGAACGCCGCATCGAGCTTCGCCCGCGTGGAGGCCGCAACGTCACCGCCCGGCGCGAGCCACGGGCGATCGAAGGTCCCGACACCGAAGACGTCCGAGCCCGGCCAGTTGAAGGAATGCCAAAGACAGACCGCGATCCGAAGGTGGTCCTGCATTCGCTTCCCGAGTACCAGACGATCGGCCTCGTAAACGGCGTACGAAAGTGGATCGGCGGAATCTGGGCCGCCATACGGGATTCGGCCCGGAACGTCAGTGAAGAAGGGATCCGTCATGTCGGTCCTGAATCCTACGTGGCGGCGGGGCGCTACTTCGGTCGGCGCCGCCCGTCGAGGAAGTGCCGCGAGCTAGCTGCCACCCGCCGCCCGGCGGGTCCGGGCGCCCGTTCTCGGCATACTGGCAAGCGACGTGAAGAACTCCCCCCGCCGGCCCGGATTCGAAACGCTCGCCATCCACGCAGGGCAGGAGCCCGAAGCCGTGACCGGCGCCGTCGTCGTCCCCATCTTCCAGACGTCCACGTTCGCGCAGGAAGCGGTGGGGAAGCACAAGGGCTACGAGTACGCCCGCACCGGCAACCCCACGCGCACGGCCCTGGAGACCTGCCTCGCCGCGCTCGAGCGCGGCCGCTGGGGTCTCGCGTTCGCATCGGGCATGGCCGCGACGGACGCGATCGCGCACCTCCTATCGAAGGGCGACCACGTGGTCATGACCGATGACGTGTACGGCGGCACATACCGCCTCTTCACGAAGGTCTTCGGTCGCCTCGGCATCGGCCTCACGGCGGTCGACATGCGCAAGCCGGAAGCCGCGCGGCGCGCGATGCGCCCGAAGACGAGGCTCGTGTGGATCGAGACGCCCTCGAACCCGATGATGAAGGTGCAGGACATCGCGGCGCTCTCCGAGATCGCGCACAAGGGAAAGGCGCTCGCGATCGTCGACAACACCTTCGCCAGCCCGTACCTGCAGCAGCCGCTCACGCTCGGCGCCGATGTGGTCCTCCACTCGACGACGAAGTACCTCGGCGGGCACTCCGACGTGGTGGGCGGCGGCCTCGCGGGGAACGATGAGGACCTGCGCGAGCGCATCGCCTTCTTGCAGAACGCGGCCGGCGGGGTACCCGGACCGTTCGACGCGTGGCTCGTGCTCCGCGGCGCCAAGACGCTCGCCGTGCGGATGGAGCGGCACTCGGCGAACGCGCAGGCCGTCGCCCAGTGGCTCGCCGAGAATCCAAAGGTGACGAGCGTCAACTACCCGGGTTTGCCGACACACCCCCAGCACGCGCTCGCGCGCCGGCAAATGCGCGCGTTCGGCGGGATGCTCTCGTTCGAGCTTCGTGGCGGCGAGGTCGCGGCGAAGCGCATGGCCGCGCGCACGAAGATCTTCGCGCTCGCGGAGTCGCTCGGCGGCGTCGAGTCCCTCATCGAGGTCCCGCTCGCGATGACCCACGGCTCCGTCCGCGGCACCAAGCTCGCGCCGCCCGCGGGACTCGTGCGGCTCTCCGTCGGCATCGAGACGGTCGACGATCTCATCGTCGACCTGGGGCAAGCGATCGGCTAATGGCGCTGCCGCTTGAGACGGAACGGCTCGTGATCCGTCCGTATCGCGACGACGACGCGACCGCGCTCCATGAGGTGTTCGGCTCGCCCGAGGTGATGAAGTGGACGCCGAGCCCGCCGTCAAAGGATGTGGCCGAGACCGCGCAGCGTCTCGCGAGGACGATGGCCTTCACCGCGCGTCAGCCTCCCGGGTTCGGCCTCTGGGCGCTCCAGACAAGGGACACGTCCGAATTCCTCGGTCAGGTCGGTCTCTTTCCGGTCGAAGGAAAGGGCCCCGACGTGGAGGTCGCGTACGAGCTTGCGCCGCGCGTGTGGGGTCACGGGTACGCGACCGAGGCGGCGCGCGCGCTCGTCGACTACGGCTTCAGCGAGCTCGGCCTGCGCCGGGTGGTCGCGCTCATCCTTCCGGACAACGCGCGCTCGCGAAACGTGGCCTCCAAATGCGGGATGACCCTCGAGCGGCCGGGCCGCTACTACAACCTCGATCTCCTCGTTTACGCGCGGGAGGCGCCCTAGGCTGAACGCGTGAACATCGCGATCGCCTTCGGCGCCGGCATTCTCTCGTTCGCGTCGCCCTGCGTGCTCCCTCTGGTGCCGGCGTTCCTCGTGAACATGGCCGGCGAGGCTGCCCTCGCGGGCACGCAGCGCGCGCGCACCCTGGCGCACGCCTTTGCGTTCGTCATCGGGTTCACGACGGTGTTCACGCTGCTCTGGGTCGCAGTCGCGCTCGTCGGCGCGCTCGCCGGCGAGATGGTGTTCTGGCTTCAGAGGGTGGGCGGGCTGCTCCTGGTCGTGCTCGGAATGCAGATGCTTGGCCTCATCCGGATCCCGTTCCTCGCGCGCGAGCTCGACCTGCGCCTCGAGGGAAACACCAGCGGGCTGCCGCGCAGCTTCCTCATTGGTGTCGCGTTTGGCGTCGGCTTCACGCCGTGCGTCGGCCCGTACCTGGGGGCGATCCTCACCCTCCTCCTGAACGAGAGTGTCCTCTCCGGAGCCGTGCTCCTGGTCGCCTACGCCCTCGGGCTCGGCGTCCCATTTCTCCTGATCGCCGGCGGACTCGGTGCTGCGCAGCGCCTGGCGCGGTGGCTTGCAGCGCACATCCGGGTGGTGAATCTTGTCGGCGGTACCCTCGTGATCCTGATGGGCCTCGTGCTGGTGTCGGGGCAGTTCGCGCGGCTGCCTCAGCTCTTCAACTTCCTGCCGCTCGTCGGATGAGCGCGGCGACCGCACCGGAGACCGAACGCGAGCCGACCGCGCTCCCGCGGTGGATCGCCGCGATCATCATCGGCGCGATCGCGCTCGCCTCGCTCGCGGCCCTCCTCTGGCCGATCCTGAACAAGCCCAATGCGCCCATCGAAGGAGGCGTTATCCGTGCCCAGATCGCGGCCGACGGAGCGGCGGGACGCATCGGTGCGATCGCTCCCGACTTCGAGTGGATCGGCGAGGACGGACAGACGCTCCGACTCTCTTCCTACCGCGGCAGGGTCGTGGTCGTGAACTTCTGGGCCACCTGGTGCCCGCCCTGCCGGCAGGAAATGCCCATCCTTCAGCGCGTCGCGGCCAGCGAGCCCGACGTGGTCGTGCTCGAGGTCGACCTCATGGAGCCGGCCGAGAGGGCGCGCTCGTTTCTCGACTCCTTGGGGCTCGATCGGCTCCAGCCGGTCTTCGACAACGACGGTGCGACCACGCGCCGCTTCGGCGTGCTCAGCCTTCCGAGCACCTTCTTCGTCGACAAGGACGGTGTCATCCGACATCTCGTGCTCACCCAGATGACCGAAGAGCAGATGAGAACCGGCATCAACAAGGCGCGCTGAACTGTCTTCAGCGGCACAGACCGTTCATGTCGTGCGTGATCGTTCGCGGCCGCGGTCGGGTGCAGTCTCCGCCCATGACTTGGGAGGAGGACACGCTCGTGGAACGCCTACTTCGTCTCTTCCGTTCGAGCCGGGCTCGGAACGCACGCGCAGCCGACGAGGCGCAGCGCCGGCGCAGCGAGCGCCTGCGGTGGTTCCTTACGGCATTCGGCGCGGCGCACTGGGCCGAGCGCACCGAGGGTCGCCGCACCTAGACTCGCCCTCGCCGAAGAAATCGGGGAGGGAATGACATGTCGGTAGAGCTCACGATCAAGCTGCCCAACAAGACGGGCCAGCTCGGCGCGCTCGCGGGCGCACTTGGCGACGCCGGAGTCAGCCTGAAGAGCATCGCGGCCACGACCGGCGGCGGATCCGGGACCGTTCACGTCGTGGTCGAAGACAAGGACGCGGCGAAGGCGCGCCGCGCCATCAAGAAAGGCAAGTACCGGATCTCGCGCGACCGCAAGCTCGTCGAAGTGCGCCTCGCCAACAAGCCGGGGACCCTCGCGCGCGCCGCGAAGCGTCTGGGCAAGGCGAAGGTCAACATCGAGTCCGCGTACATGCTCGGCCAGGGGAAGAAGAGCTCGACGCTCGGGCTCGGGGTGAAGGACGCGCGCGCCGCAAAGAAGGCTCTCGGCCGCCGCTAACACCGCACCGGTACTTCGGTACCGGTCGATCTGACCATCGCTAAGAGGGAGCACTGAAGCGAGCCTCCCCGCATCCACGAGGGAGGTTCGGTTCAGTGCTTCGTCGTTTCTGGTCCACGAGCGAAGGCCTCGCGACCATCGAGTACATCATCGGAGCCGCGGTCGTGCTCGGGACGCTCGTGATCGGTGTGACCGCATGGAACAACGGTCTCGTTGCGCGTCTCCAGGCGCTCGTCAGCCAGATGCAGGCGGTGCGCTGACGAAAGCTCAGAAGGACGAATGCGGTCTGGCCACGCTCGAGACGACCCTCGCAATCACGATCCTTGTGCCGCTTCTCTTCTCGGTCCTCGAGTTCGGATCGGCACTGGAACGGTGGCTGGCGCAGGATGCCGCGACCGTTCAAGCCGCGCGTTATGCCGGGGAGCTCGGCGGCGATGCACCAGAGCTGCGCAGCTTCCTCGCCGACCAGCTGCGGGGCGCGGGCATCGACCCGGATCGCGTGACCATCGACGTTGCGCCGTCGCGGGTCGGTTGGCGCGAGCCGGTCCGGGTGTCGCTCTCGTCCGCTTACCCGGTCAGCATTCCATTCCTGTTTTCAACGACCGTGCCCCTTCGTTCGAGCGCGATCTCGCGCGGGGAAGTCAACCGATGAGCTGGGCCCAGGACGACCGCGGAAGCGCCTTCGTACTGACGCTGTTGCTCGCACCCATCCTCCTCATCGCACTTGCTGGCGTTCTCCAGCTGGGCGCCTTGCGCGTGGCCGCCGCGCGGGTCCGCGCTGCCGCGGACCTCGCGGCACTCGTCGCTGTCAATGACCAGGACGACGCCGAACTCGCGAGGTCCGGCGCGTTGCGACTTACGGCGGATGCGGCTCTGGTGGCGCGCGAATACTTCGCCCGCGAGCTGGGGCTGTCGTCCCCGCTGCTGGATCGCCCAGCGGCCGAGATCGCCGCGGCCGCCGATGTAGCCGCATATTCATCGGCCCCGGCTTACGACGCGCGCACCGGGGCGCGATACGACCGTCCGACCGTACGCATCGCGGCGGATGTGCCGGTGCGGACCCCGGTCTTCGGGGCTTTGATCTTGCGTCCGGTCACGATGCTCCACGTCACGGCCGTGAGCTCCCCCCGATGAGGCTTCGCGTCTGTGCCACTGCGTTCGCTTTCCTCGTCGTCTGCTCTTCGCCCGCTCAAGGACGGGATCCCTTCCGTGACGAAGGTCGTTCCGAACCGCTCCCGCCGGAAAGCGAGCTCGACCCGGCGCCGTTTATCGCGCCTCCGCCCGACCTTTACTACGTGACCGATACCTACGTGGCCGACGTGGTGGCGACGAGCGGACCGCTGACGACGTACACCACGACGACCGTCCACGAATCGACGGGAAGCTATGCGCGCACCCTCGACACGGTCGGCACTGGCGCGTCGAGCATTTACGACGGGAGCGCCTTCAATGGCCGGCGGGCGCTCGGCGACGGCCGACTCGTCGCAGGCACGTATTACGAGAATTACGTTCTCATCGACGCTGGGTTCGTGCCCGTAAGCATCGTCTTCTTCCAGGACGATGCTGAGCTCGCACGTCTCCTCGCCGAGCCCACGCCTCCGGGCAAAGTGGTCGTTACTCCGCCGCCATCACCGGCAGGAACGGCCACGGGACTAAGCCCGGCAGCGTGCTGCGTGGCGACGCCTCAATGGCCGCTGGCGATCCCCGCGCCGGCACCAACTAAGCCAATCCGGCCGGGCATCTCGCTTCTTGCCGCGAGCGCACCGCTCTCGACCGTCGAGGTCCTTCGCGGTCGTGCTGTCGCGTTATGGCTTCGCGCGTTCGTCGACGATCGCGAGGTTCCCGTGCGGTCGTGGACGCTCATCGATGGCGAAGCGGGCGACGCGCTGGTGACCGCAGGTGCGGGAAGGGTGCCGTTTCGGAGCTCGTGGCGGCGTCTCGCGCCGCCAGGTGCGGCCTATCACGTCGTCTTCAGGATTGATGTCGATACGCCTGAGACCGGTCACCGCACCGTAAACGGAACGATCGCGGTGGTCGTGCGCTCGCCTGCGCTCCAGGATTGATCGGCCAGCGCGCGCTCATCGCGCTCGCCCTCGCTGCTGGCGCTCTCGCCGGAACGCTCTACTACGTCGGTGCGCAGCGAACGCCCGTCGTCGTCGCTGCGAGAGATGTCGACGCGACCCATGCGCTCGTCGCCGAGGATCTCACGGTCGTATCGATGCCCACCGACGCGATTCCCGCGGGAGCGCTCGCCGATGCGGCCGGTGCCGTTGGGAAGGTGCCGCGAGCTCCGTTGTGGCGCGGTCAGGTCGTTGTCGGACCGGCGCTATCGGATCAGGGTGCCGCCTTCCACACGGGTCTTGTGTTGCCGGCGGGTATGCGAGCCATGGCCCTGCCAGTGTCGACCGCCGCGCAAGCCGTCGGCGGCGCGATCGTGCCTGGCGCGCGAGTCGACGTCATCGCCGTCCCTGTCGCTGGGCGAGCGCCGGGTGGACGGACCGCCGAGCTGCTGTTGCAAGGCGCGATTGTGCTCGACGTGCGATCGGAGACCGGTTCCCCGTACGGTGCCGCGATATCGCGGAGTTCGGTCTCGACCGTGGGCGAGCGAATTGGAAGCGTTGTCGTCGCGATAGATGCGCTCGACGAGGTGCGCTTCGCAGACCGGATCGTCACGAGCTCGTTCGTCCTGGCGCTCGCAGGGTCCCGCTGAGTGGCCGTACTGCGCTGCGAGCGCCTGGCCGTCGGTGATGTGGACACGGCGATCGCTTCGCTCGGTGCCGTGACCCTCGCTCGAACTCCGGTCGGGTTCTTCATCGACGTGGACGACCACGTCGTTGATCACGCTCGCCGCGTCCTTGCGTTTGCGGGCGTGCGCGCTGGTCCCTCACTCGAGGCCCTCGCGCCTCGTCCCGGCACGCGAGCCGCGATCGGCCGCGATCTCACGCCGCTCCCTCGGGAGTCGCTCACGCTCGATCTCGTCCACGTGCGCTCGCTGCCGGTCGGACCGGAGACCGCTCGGCTTCTGCGTGCCGGGCTGATGCGGCGCCCGAGCGCCTCGAAGCGTGCGCTCGTGCGCGATCTCCTGTCCGGTGTCGACGCATCCATGGGATGGCGTCGCCGCGCGTGGACGACGCGGGACGTGCTCCGCACCGCTGAGGCACGCCGGGTCCTCCGCCCCGTCGTATTCGACATCGCAGCGATCGGCGCCCCGCCCGAGCGTCGCGCGCTCGCACGCGAAGGCGCCATCGCACGTTGGCTTTTCGCATGAGCCGGCTCCGCGCGTTCCTCGACGCGTCTCCGGTGTCGCAGATCGCGCTCGCCCTGATGCGCGAGGCCACCGGCCGGACCGAACCGCTCGCCGCGATCGCGCCCACTCGGCCGGCCGCGCTGAGGCGGGGACGGCGGGTCGGCTTCTGGTCGCTGGCGGCTGGTGCCGGTTCGAGCACGGCCGCCGCGCTGCTTGCACATCGGTCCGCCGCGGGCGGCGAGGCACCGCTTCTCGTCGATCTCGACCGCTGGGTCCCCTCGCTCGCGCTCCGCGCAGGCCTCACCGCCGCGAACGTGGCCGACGCACTGCTGCAGCCGGGACGCGAGACAGAACTCGTCTCCCGCTGGTCAGCGACACCGTTCCTCCCTGGCGCGCCTTCGTTGCACTCGACCTTCGACGGTGAACGTCTCGTCGGTCTCGTGGACTCGTGCGCGGCCGGCCGGGCTGCGGTCCTCGATCTCGGCTCCGGCGCCGATGCCCTCGATCCGGCAATCCTCGCCTCGCTCGATCGCCTCTGTCTCGTCACCGGCACGCGGTCCGCCCAGCTGCAGGCAGTCTTCTGCGCGGTCCCGCTTCTTGGACGGGTGCCCTGCGCCGTCGGATTGGTCGTCATCGGTGCCGGTGAAGACGACGCCGCACGCATCGCCGAGCGCGTTGGCTTTCCGCTCCTCGGCGCGATCCCGTACGACGCTTACCTGGCGGACGACGCCTTTGCAGCGCGCGCTCCGACCCTCCGCGCATTCGACGGCCTGCTCCGCGCGCTCGCGTGACCGATCCGGCGCTCGTCGCCCGTGTGCGGGCTGAGGTCGCGGTGGGCATCGACCCGGCCGGGCTTCTTGCCATCTACGCCGAGCCCGCGCGGCGAGCGATCCTCCGCGAGCGTGTGCGCGCGGCAGTTCGTGTCGCCGTCGCTGAAACAGAGCTCGATGCGATATGCGCGGAGCTGTTCGGCTTCGGACCACTTCAGCCGCTGCTCGACGACCCCGAGGTGACGGACGTCCTAGTCAACGGTCCACGAGACATCTTTTGCGAGCGCGCGGGACGGCTCGAGCGAGTCGACGTCGCGTTTCGTGGCGCCGACGATATCGCCGAGCTCGCGCACCGGATCGCTGGGAGCGTCGGCCGCGAGCTGACCCTCGAGCGACCATTCGTTGACGCGCGAATGCGGGACGGCAGTCGAGCGAACGCGGTCATCGCGCCGATCGGGGGCCCGAGTCTCTCAATCCGGAAGTTCAATCGGGTCTCGATCCCGCTTCGGGGGTCCGGGCCCTCGTGGGTTGCGAGCGGTCTTCACGACGACGCGGCAGCTCTTCTCGAGGCCTGTGTTGGCGAGCGGGCGAGCATCCTCGTTAGCGGCGCGACCGGATCGGGAAAGAGCACTCTGCTGCGCTCACTTGCCGCCGCGATTCCGGATGACGAACGGCTCGTCGTAATAGAGGACACGAACGAGCTCGTTCTCCCGCACTCGCACGTCGTGCACCTCGAATGCGTCCCCACGCGCGACGGGTCGGGCATCGGCATCGCCGACCTCGTCGCGAACGCGTTGCGGATGCGCCCCGATCGGATTCTGGTCGGAGAGGTCCGCACACCGCGGGAAGCTTCGGCGCTGCTGGAGGCGCTTAGCACGGGGCACGAGGGGTCGCTCACGACGATCCACGCGGGATCGGCCGCGGGCGCGATCGACCGTCTGGCCTTGCTCCTCGCGCGTGCGGGAGAACTTGGGGCGGCGGCGATCGCGCGTCATGTGGCTCAGGGGATCGACATCGTCGTGCATGTGGTCCGCGATCGCGTTGGTACGCGATCAGTCCGTGAGATCGCGGCGATCGAGGACAGCTCCGTCGTGACTCTTTGGCAGACCGGCGAGAGGACCGTGCGGATGCCGGTGCGCCTGCGACAGCGACTCGGATGAACGTTCTGGCGGCTGGTGCGCTCGCGGTCGCGCTCTCGGTGAGCTGCGCGATCTTCGCGCCCTTCGCTCGGAAGCATTCCGTGTCGGCTGTGGGTTTCGCGCACCCCGACGTGCGGGCGCTCGACGTGGTGAACTGGCGCCGATCGCTCTGGCAATGGGAGGCCCTGCGCGCCGCAAGCATTGGTGCATGCGCACTCCTTTGTTCCGTGACGTCGCTGCCGCTGATCCCGTTCCTCGCGCTGGGTGCGGTCGCTCCGTCCGTCGTCCTGCGTTCACGGGCCGCCACGGTTCGCTGGCGAGCGCGACTTGCGACGACCCATGTGCTCCGCACGACGGAAGCGGCGCTTCGGTCCGGTGCGTCACTCCCCGAGTCCCTCCGCAGAGCTGCTGAGGGCACCGACGATCGTCTTGCAGGACGCCCCTTCATTGAGGCGCTCCGCGCGTTCGACCTCGGCGCGCCGCTCGACCAGGCCTTGCGAAATTCAGCGCGTCTGGCCACAGACCCGCGCTCGCGAATCGCCCTCGAGACGATAGCAATGGGGATCACGTGGAGACTGCCGTACGACCGAGCTGGGGTTCTCGTTGCCGCGGTCGCGGACCGTCTTTCGTTCGAAGAGCGCCTTGACGAGGAAGTGCGCGCGCGCACGGGTGGCCTGCGTGCCCAGGTGATCCTGCTCGCGATGCTGGTGCCAGCGATCGCGGCGTACTTGGCATTCACCGTCCCATCACTGGCGGCGACATTTGAACAACCGATCGGACGGTTCGTTCTCATTCCCGCGGCAATCACGCTCGAGGTGATCGGTGTCGTTGCAAGCCGCCGCGCGATCGATGGCGCGCGGCGTTGATCGCGATAGGTGTCGTGCTCGCAGCGACCTCTCTCGCGGCGGCCGTCCTGGCGAGCCGCCCGCGATCGGTGGTGCTGCGGCGTCTCGCGCAGCTCGCGCCGCAAGGCGGTACGCCGCGCCTCGTCCACTCCATGCTCGTCACACGAGAGCTTTCCCAGAGCGGACTTGGCTGGAGCGACGGCGAGCTAGTGCGGGCGAAGATCGTCGGAGCAATTCTCGGCGCGGCGCTCGCGGCCGGGGTTGGCGTTCTCGCTCCGATCGGCCCCCTCGTTCTCGTCGCAGCCGGCTATGCCGGCTTCATCCTTCCGACTCTTTATGTCGACCGCGTCGCGGGGCAACGCCGGTCCGAAGCGGCGCACGCGCTTGTCACCTTGGTCGAGTGGACGGAAGCACTCGTCGCGAGCGGTCGTCCTGTCGAAACCGCTTTCGTAACCATGGCTGAGACCAGCGCGGGCGCCGGGCTGACCGATCGGGCTATCGCGGCCGCCGCGCGCTCTTACGCCCTGGGGGCGCCGCTCTTTCCGGCTCTGGCGCGCGAGGCGGCGACTCTCGGTTTGCCGGCCTTTGTCGCGATCGCGAACGACCTCGAGCGAGCCCGCGATCTTGGGCGCGGAGCGCTCGTGGTTCTTCGTGAGCATCGAGATCGGCTCCGGGCATCGGAACGGGCCGCAAGCCTCGATGTCGCCGGTCGCATCGAGGGAAGGCTCATGCTGGTTCTGGTCCTCTGCTACCTCCCGGCGTTGATGCTGCTCGTGGTCATACCGCTGTTCCTTGGCCTTCTGGACGGCCTGTTCGTCTGAAATATGTGCGTACACTGAGAGGATCGAGGCGCACAGAGCACGCCTCGCGAGGGAGTGAACGATGCCGAGTATTGGTGGCCCCGAGCTTCTCCTCGTCCTCGCGGTCGTGCTGATCGTTTTCGGGGCGGGGAAGTTGCCTGATGTTCTCGGACAGCTCGGCAAGGGCGTGCGCAGCTTCCGGGACGAGTCCACGAACGACAAACCGGCCTCCGTTGCCGCGGGGTCGACCACGACCGCCGCGACCGCCGCACCCGGCACGACCGTCTACTGCCGCAACTGCGGTCGGCCGAACCCGAGCGACTCCAAGTTCTGCACCAACTGCGGGCAAGCGCTCTAGCTCACGGGCTTCGGCCAGGACGCCTACGACTTCGTCCACGGGCGCTACGCGCTCGATCCCGTCACGGCCACCGTCGCGGGCATTCACGCGCACGACCATCGCCTCGGTGATTTCACCGCCGACGGATTCGCCGCACGCGACCGCTTCAACGACGACTGGCTCGCGCGTTTCGAGGCGTTCACCGATAACGACATCTTCCCCGCGGAGCGTGTCGATCGTTCGCTGATCGTCGCGGATCTGCGCGGCGAGCGCGCCGTTCGTCCCTTCACCCGCTGGCGCAGGCAACCGACGCTCTACTCCGACGCGATCACCCGCGGCGCGTACTACGCGTTCCTCCGCGAGCACGCGCCGCTCGCCGAGCGCGTAGCGACGCTCGCGGAGCGGCTCGCCGAAGCGCCGGCAGTCCTCAAGGCCGCGAAGGCCAACCTCGATCCAAAGCTCACGCCGCCCGAGTGGGTCGACATCGCTCTTCGGTCGGTGCCGGCGGGCGCCGCGTTCCTTCGTGTCGGTGCTCTGCCGATGTTGCCCAACGCGACCCCACTCGACCGCGCCGCCAGCCGCGCGTTCCATCCCGCGGCCGAGGCGGCCGCGAAGGCCCTCGACGGCTACGCCGCATGGCTCGAGAAGACGCTCCGTCCGAAGGCGAGCGGCACGTTCGCGATCGGGCGCGACGCCGTCGACGCGTGGCTCAAAGAACGGGAGCTACTGGATCACGACTCCGCCTCGCTACGCGAGTGGGGTGATGAGTTCTACGGCGAGACCGAGGCGTCGCTCAACGCCGCCGCGATGGATCTCGGTCATCAGGACTGGCGCGCCGCGGTCGAGGCGGTGCGCGAGGACCATCCCACCGAGGAAACCCTCGTCGAAACGTATCGCGCCGAGATGGAGCGATCGCGCCTGGCAGTCGCGACCGCCGGCCTCGCCAACGTCCCCTACGGCGAGGACCTGATCGTCGAGGCGATGCCGGAGTTCCAGAGGCCGACGTATCCGTACGCCGCGTACGTCGGCGCGGCGCCGTTCGACTCGTCGCGCCGCGGCCGCTTCTGGGTGACGCTCCCCGACAAGGGCGACGACGAAAAGACCCGGCGCGAGCGCCTCGAGGGACATCCCCGCGCCGGCATCGCCGTGATCGCCTGTCACGAGGGCTACCCGGGCCATCACCTCCAGCTCACCGTCGCCGCGGATAACCCCTCGCTCGCGCGCAAGTCAATCCGCTCGAACCTCATGGTCGAAGGCTGGGGTCTCTACGTGGAGGAGCTGATGACCGAGCTCGGCTATCTCAACTCGCCCCAGACCCGGCTGCTCCGGCTGAAGGATCTGCTCTGGCGTGCCGCGCGCGTGAACGTGGACGTTGGCCTGGCGACCGGCGCCATGAGCTTCGACGAAGCCGTGCAATTCATGGTCGAGCGCGCGCGCCTCGAGGAGCCCAATGCCGTCGCGGAGGTGCGCCGCTACACGCTTAACCCGCTGCAGCCCTCGAGCTATGCGCTCGGGCGCGCCGCGATCCTCGAGCTCCGCGAGAAGGCGCGCGCCGCGGGCTGGGGGATGCGGCTCTTTCACGACCGTCTGCTCGGCGCGGGCTCGCTGCCGCCGAAGCTTCTCGCGCAGGATCTCGCGCTGTAGAAAGAAAGAAGGCCCGCCTTTCGGCGGGCCTTCCTGCAAGAGCGCGTTGGGTCCTACTCCGCGAGGCGCGGGAGGATCGGCTGCGCGGTGGTGTTCGGGTTGTAGTTGATCGTGATGTTGCCGTTCTGGATGTCGACGGTGCGCGCGATGAGCTGGCTACCGTTGAGGGTCGAGGGGTTGCCGTCGAAGCGGAAGTGGGCGCTCGGGATGTAGATCGAGCCGGTCCCATCGAAGGTGCCGTTGCCACCGATCTTCATCTCCACGGAGCACGCTGGGTCCTGGTAGACGAGCAGGTTTTTCCAGGTGCCGGTGGTCTGCGCGCTCAGGACCATCTGTGAGTTGCCCTGCAGGTTGATCGTG
Source organism: Chloroflexota bacterium (assembly GCA_038040265.1). Taxonomy (GTDB): domain Bacteria; phylum Chloroflexota; class Limnocylindria; order P2-11E; family P2-11E; genus 3-1-20CM-2-70-9. The sequence continues at coordinate 58,563 of JBBPIP010000006.1, forward strand.
CTGCAGCTCGGGTTCGCCCCCGGTGCCGCCGGGTAGGTCGAGTACGTGTTGTAGAGGAAGATCCCGCTCCCGATGACGTCGGCGTTGCCGCCGGTGTCCATGCCGCCACCCTTCAGGATGTAGACGCCGGGGTTAAGGGTCAGGTTGCCGTTTCCGCCGAGGTTCACGCTGTAGACGCCAGGGTTCTGGCGGCCTGAGCCGTCCTGGCACGCTGCGAGCGAGTTGCACGTCGGCAGGCCGTTGGTCGCCGGCTTGGGGAAGCCCGCGAACGGGTCCGCGATCTGGTTGTGGCCCGGGTTAACGGGGATGCCGATGCTCCCCCAGGACCCAGTCGCGCCACCGTTCACGTCGAGCGGGTACGGCGACTGGACCGTGAAGCGAGCGGCGCTGTTCTGGTCATTCTCGGCAGCCGAGCTGCACGAGGAGTTCACGAGGATCCCTCCGCCCATGAGGTGGAGGTCGCCGTTTGACGATGTGGTGAAGGCGTCGCAGGTGTTCCCGCGGTCGAGCGCCATGATCGCGTAGCCGTTGTTGAGCGGCTCGGATCCGGCGACGCCACGTGCGCGGACCGGGTTGAACGCGGCCTGGGCCGGCACGAGGGCGGTCTGCACCTGACGGGTGATCACGACCTCGATGTGTTTGATGTTGCCGTTGTACTGACCGGAGATGGGCGGCCAGTAGACCGCCACGGTCGTAAACGTCGCAGCGTCAGTGCAGACGCCGGGCGTCGAAAGCGCGCACGCCCCGCTCGAGTAGCCGTTCGTAAGAGCGTCGGTGCGCGCGGCGGTGATGGCTTCGGTGCCCGTTCCCTGTTGGTAGAGGACGACCGCGCCGGCGAAGGCGGCGGCGTCCGCGGCTTCCTGCTCGGCGCGCTTGGCCGAGAAGAGCTGGCCCGCGTCGATCGCGAGTCCTACGGCGAAGAGCAGGGCCAGCATCAGGATCGCGAAGAGAACGACGGCCTGGCCCGACTCGCCGTCGTCACGTCCGAAGAACTTACGGATTGCGTTCATCTTTGAATCACCAGCGTCGATCCCCCCTTCAGGGTTATCTGAAATGCCCCACCCAATAGGTACGTCGATGGAAGCGGAACGAACTGTGCGGAAGCGTCAACGATCACGCGGCAGTTGCGGTCGGCGCACTTGACTGCCGGACTCGTGCCCGTGTACGTGTCGGGGTACAGGACGGTCACCGTGATGTTCGGCACGCCGACGGCGGCCGCACGCACGACTGCCGGGATCGTGCCCGTGATGACCGGGTCGCTCACGTCCGTCGGGTCGGCCGCGGGCGATCCCGCGGAGCCGTGGACGATCGCGTAGCGCGTGCCTTCGCGTGCGGCGTAGGCCAGGGTGTTCTCCTGCCATACGGCGCGCGCGACGTCGAAGAGTCCGGTGATGATGAGGAGCATCAGCGGCAGAAGCAGGGCGAACTCCACGAGGGACTGGCCCCGCTGCTCCTCACGGTTCTGGTCGCGGAAGAAGCGAAGAAGATTGCTCAATAGAAGGTCCTCATCGTGGTGCTCCGATCGAAGTTCGCCGTGTTGGGGATGAACGGCCACGGAACGATCGTGTGGAACGTGTACTGGATGGAGACGGTCACGAAGCATGGCGTCGCGACCGTCGGCGGCTGGAGGCACGCCGTGGTGCCGTCCGCCTGCGCGATGGCGGCATCGACGTTCAGGCTCGGGTCGCTGGTGTTGATGCCAGGCGTCCGTGCCATCTCGTCGATCGCCCGCTGGATCGCGAGAGCCCGTGTCGGGGTGAAGTTGATGGCGTACGCCTCAGCGCCGGCGCGCGCCCCGTTCTGAATGGCGAGCTGGAGGGCGAAGGCCCGGGCGAGGTCGGCCGCGCCGATCAGCCCGAAAACAAGGATCGGCAGCAGCAGCGCGAGCTCGACCATCGACTGGCCGACCTCATCGCGTACCGCATTGCGCAAGCGTGCAAATAGCCTTCTCACTGGTCGTCAGTCTAGGTAACGAGCAGACCCTGCCAACCCTTAGGCGCTCCCCCGTTAGTACCAGTTCGGGGGCATCACGCGTACTGCGCCGAATTGATTAGCTAGTCAGCGGCAGCGACGGGTGCGCGAGCCTGCGACAGAACTGACGCGACGACCGCGAGTGCGTCGTCGATGTCCTTTGTCTCCACACCGTGGTGCGTGACGGCTCGAAGACGGGGCGAATTTCCGAGATAGCGCGAGATACGGAGACCGTTTTCGGCGCACGCCTTCGCGAATGCGCCCGCTTCCATCCATGCTGGATCCACTTCGAACGACACGATGTTGGTCACGACGCAGTCGGCGTCGATGCGGATCCCGCGAATCCGGGCGAGTCCCATGGCGAACGTCCTGGCGTTCCGATGATCCTCCGCAAGACGGTCGCGCATCTCCTCGAGTCCTATGAGCGCGGCCGCCGCGATCACTCCGGCCTGCCGCATCGCGCCGCCCAGGAGCTTTCGCACACGGCGCGCTTTCGCGACGGTCTCCGCGCTGCCGCACAGGATCGACCCGACGGGCGCCGCGAGGCCCTTTGAGAAACAGAACTGCACCGTGTCGACCGGCGCGCAGAGCTCGCGCGCGTCGACGCCGAGCGCGACGGCGGCGTTGAAGATCCGCGCGCCGTCGAGATGCACGCGGAGCCCGCGGCGATGCGCGAGGTCCGCGACGGCCTTCGTTTCCTCGACCGTGATGACCGAGCCGCCGCAGTTGTTGTGCGTGTTCTCGAGGCAGACCAGAGACGTGCGGGGGTACATGCCCGCTGGACGGATCGCGCCCTCGATGTCCTCGAGAGCCGGGAGGCCGGCGCGGTTCGGGACGAGGCGGGGCTGGATCGAGCCGACCACGAAGGCCGCGCCCATCTCGTTCTGATAGATGTGCGCGAGGTCACCGAGGATCACCTCGTCGCCGCGCTCGGTCTGGGAGAGGACGCCGCACAGGTTGCCGAGCATCCCGCTCGCGACGTAGACGGCGGCCTCCTTGCCGACTATCTCGGCCGAGCGCCGCTCGAGCCGGTTCACCGTCGGGTCCTCGCCGTACTGGTCGTCCCCGACCTCGGCGTCCGCCATCGCCCGCCGCATTGCGGGAGTCGGCAGCGTGAACGTGTCGCTGCGAAGCTCGATGGTCTTTCGTGCGGTCACTTCCCCAGGGCCTCCAACAGTTTTCCGAACGCCACCACGACGAGGGGCGAGACGATGATCGCGGGCAGAAAGTCCGCGACCTTCACGTCTCGGATGCTCAGAAGTCTGAGCCCCACGCCGATGAGGAGCAAGCCGCCCACTGCGCTCATCTCGCGCAGCTGCAGGTCGGAGAGAACGCCGGCGAAGAGCGAAGCGCCCACGGCGAGGCCGCCCTGATAGATAAGGATGAGCGGGACCGTCAGGAGGACGCCCCAGCCGAGCGTGGCCGCAAGCGCCATCGCGGTGAAACCGTCGAGCACGCTCTTCACTGTGAGGAGGGTCGCGTCGCCGGTGAGGCCGTTCTGGATCGATCCGAGGAACGTGAGCGGCCCGACGCAGAAGACGATCGACGCGGTGACGAACGCCTCGGCCACGGTGCTCGTCCCTCCGCGCGCGAAGCGCCGTTGCAACATCTCGCCGAGCTGGTTGAGGCGCAAGTCGACGCCGATGAGGGAACCGACGATCCCACCGAGCAATATCGCACCGAGCAGGTAGAGCAGGTTCGTCGTGTCGATCGCGAACTTCACGCCCATCGCGGTCACGAACAGGCCGACGCCGCGGACCACGTTCTCCCTCAATCGTTCGGGCAGGCGATCGCCGACCACCGTTCCGACAAGACCGCCGAGGAGCACCGTCGCCGCGTTGAGGAGAGTCCCGGTGAAGACGGTCACGAGGGTCCGTAGTATGCGGAGCCGGTGACGAACATCGTCGTGTGGTCGGCGTTCTCGACCTCGCCCGAGACGGTCGCGGCTCGATTCCCGGAGGACCGCGTCGTCGCGATCGCGGACGAGAAGGGGCTCGCCGCCGCCGCGGATGCGGAGGTGGCGTTCAGCGGGAACAACCCCCGCCGCGTCCGCCAGCTCCTCGATGCGACGCCGAAGCTTCGCTGGTACCACACGGTCTCGGCGGGAGTTGAGAGCATGCCGCTCCCCGAGCTGGCGCAGCGGGGCATCGTGCTCACGAACAACAGCGGGTCGTACGACATCCAGATCGCCGAGCATTTGATGGCGTTCGTGTTCGCTGTGTCGCGTCAGCTCCACCGCTACCGGGACCAGCAGCGTGCCGCCGACTGGAAGGAGCAGACCCACCAGGAGCTGCGCGACGCGACCATCGTCGTCTACGGCATGGGCAGCATCGGGGGCGAGATCGCGAGGCTCGCCGCCGCGGTCGGCATGCGCGTGATCGGCGTTCGCCGCAAGGCGGGCGCACCGGGCCCGGGTATCGACCGGGTCGTCGCCGCCGATCGGCTCGCCGACGTCGTGGGGGAGGCCGACTACGTCGCCATCGCGGCGCCGCTCACCGACGCGACGCGTGGCGCGATATCGCGCGAGATCATCGCGCGCATGAAGCCGACGGCGTGGCTGCTGAACATCGCCCGCGGCGCGATCGTGGACGAGCCCGCGTTGATCGAGGCCCTGCAGGCCAAGCGGATCGGCGGCGCGGCCCTCGACGTGTTCACGACGGAGCCGTTGCCACCGGAGAGCCCGCTGTGGAAGCTCGAGAACGTCATCATCACGCCGCACCATTCCGGTTCGTCGCCGCGCGCCGGCGAACGCACCCTCGAGCTCTTCGCCGAGAACCTCCGCCGGTACAAGGCGGGCGAGCCGCTCATCAACCGCGTCGACTACGAGGCCGGCTACTGAGGCGCGTGGCCCGGCGCCGCGTCGCCCAGCGGACCGTGGGCTTCACGGAATCGGTCATCCGCGAGATGACGCGGCTCAACGCGATCCACGGCGGCATCAACCTCGCCCAGGGCTTCCCCAACTTCCCGGCGCCGCCCGAGGTGAAGGAGGCCGCCAAGCGCGCGATCGACGCCGACATCAACCAGTACGCGATCACGTGGGGCTCGAAAACGCTCCGCGACGCGCTCTCGCGCGTGTATCGGGAGCTCTACGCGATGCAGGTCGATCCGGAGACCATGCTGACAGTCACGTGCGGGTCGACCGAGGCGATGATCTCGACGCTCCTCGCGATCTGCGACCCGGGCGACGAGGTGATCGTGCTCGAGCCCTTTTATGAGAACTACGGCCCCGACGCCGCGATTTCGGGCGCTACGCCGGTGTTCGTGCCGCTGCGGCCTCCCTCGTTCGAGTTCGATCCGGACGAGCTCGCCCGAGCATTCACTCCACGCACCAAGGCGATCATCGTCAACTCGCCCAACAATCCGACAGGTCGGGTCTTCACGCGGGCGGAGCTGGAAACGATCGCGAGACTGTGCCGCGAGCACGACGTCATCGCGGTCACAGACGAGATCTACGAGCACATCCGGTACGAGGGCGCGCACATCCCGATCGCGACCCTCGACGGGATGGCCGAGCGCACGGTGACGATCTCGGGCGCGAGCAAGACCTTCTCGGTCACCGGGTGGCGGGTCGGATGGATCGTGGCGCCCCCTGAGCTCACCGCGGCCGTTAGAAAAGTGCACGACTTCGTCACCGTCGGCGCGCCCGCGCCCCTCCAGGAAGCGATCGCCGTCGCGCTCTCACTTGGCCGCCCGTACTACGACCGGCTCGCGACCGACTACCGCGCGCGGCGTGACCGCCTTGTGCGCGTCCTCGATGCCGCGGGCCTCAGCCCCAACACTCCGCAGGGCGCGTATTACGTGCTCTGCGACATCAGCCCGTTCGGCTTCGATGACGACGTCGCGTTCGCTAACTGGCTGGTGCGCGAGGTCGGTGTCGCGGGCGTGCCAGGCTCGTCCTTCTTCTCGCGTCGCGAGCTCGGGCGGAATTTGATCCGCTTCACCTTCTGCAAGACACCAGATCTGCTCGATGACGCAGGCGCGCGGCTCGGTCGCGTGCGAGAGCTTGCCCGCGCGCGCATGGATGGCTGAGTCCAGAACAATCGTCACCGCGCACACATACGCGCGCTTTTCACCCGGAAGTACTAGTCGTCTCCCCCGAAGGCTCCTGATACGAAGGTCCCACATCCCACGGCCTCCGGCCTCGTTAGCCTCCGTATGGTGCAGTTCGGCCGCTCGGAGAAGGGGCAGGCCATCGTGGAATTCGCCATGGTGCTTCCCGTCCTCGTTCTCCTGATCATCGGGCTCATGGAGTTCTCACTCGTGTGGAACTCCAGAAACACCGTGTTGTTCGCAAGCCGCGACGGATCGATGCTCGCGGCCGAGGGCGGAAGCCTCGACGGGGTGGACTGCGTTGTCCTTCAGCGCGTCGAAGGGGACGTCGTATCGCCGTCGTCGTCACTTCGGATCCTGCAAATCTCGATCTACTGGTCCGACCGCAACGGCGATCAGATCGGCGCGAATCAGAACCTCTACACGCGAGGCGGATCGACCTCCTGCACATATGCGGACGGCACGACGATCACCGTTCCCTACACCCTGACGACGGCGGGCTACCTCGAGAGCTCGCGGTGCAGCGTCCTCGCCGGATGTGGTGGGGGCCACAACACGGTCGACACGATCGGCGTGCGGGTCACGTACCAGCACTTCTGGATGACGAGCTTCGTGCGTTTCGCCGGGAACAGCGTCACGTTCACCGAGGCGTCGATCACGCGCGCGGAGCCACAGCTGTGATCCGCTTTTTTCGGAGCGAGGACGCGCAGGGCCTCGTCGAGTTCGCGCTCATCCTCCCGCCGCTGCTCCTGATCCTCGTCTTCGGCCTTGTGGAGATCGGCAACGTGCTGAGCGTCGCCATGACGATGTCGTCCGCGTCGCGCGAGGGCGCGCGGGTGGCCAGTGCGCTCGTGAACGGCGGCGGCGCGCTCGGTTGCAGCGCCGGCCAATCGCCGCAGGCGGGCACCGTCGACCCGAACGTGATCGCCGCCGTCGAGCGTGTCCTGCTCGGCAACGGCACTCGCGTCACCCTTTCGGACGTCACTCAGATCCGCATCGCCAAGGCGACCGCGACCGGGGCCGAGACCGCGGGCCAGATCAACACATGGAACTACGCATCGAACGGCGGGCCGGTGATCGACGGCCAGCAGCTGGACTTCGTGGCCGTGAGCCAGCCCTGGCAGGCCTGCGCCCGCAACAACGTCGCGCCGGCCGACTCCGCGGTGATCACGGTCGCGTACACGTACCGCGGCCGAACGCCGCTGCGAATGCTCATCCCATTCTTCAGCCAGTTCACGATGACGGACCGCACCGTCATGGCGATGAATGCGAATAGGTAAGTTCCGCCGCGAGGAGAGCGGCCAGACGCTCGTGATCGTGGCGCTGATGCTGATCCCGCTGCTGGGATTCACCGGGCTCGTCGCGGACGTCGCCTGGTATGAGGTGAATCTCATGCGGATCCAGCGCGCCGCGGACGCGGCGGCGCTCGCCGGGGTGGTGTACCTGCCGAACAACGTTCCCGGCGCGCAGACCGCTGCGCAGCAGGAGGCCGCGAAGAACGGCTACACCAACGGCGTCAACGGCGTGACCGTGACCGCGACTCCGGAGGCGCTCAACAACCGGATCCTCGGCGTCACCGTGACGTCGCCGGTTCGCTCATGGTTCGCGCGGCTCCTTGGCGTGACCCAGTTCAACGCGCGACGCAACGCCCGCGCCGAGTTCGTGCTCCCCGTGCCGATGGGAAGTCCCGAGGACTACTACGGGATCAACGTCGTGTGCCGCAATACCGACACATCGCCGAACTGCCCGCAGGTGCCCTCGGCCACGGGCTTCGGCAACCTCGCGCCGCTCGGGTTCTTCGGAGGCGTCGAGGCCCGCGGGACCGAGCGTCAGAACGGCGACGCGTATTCCACCTATTACAACGGTCGACCGACCCTCAACCCCGGCTTCGACGCGAACGGCTACCAATACATCGTCGAGTTCGGCGCCGGCACCGTCGGCGGCAGCGTGTGGCTCTACGACCCGATGTTCTGCGCGACGGGCGCCGGGACGTCGGGCGGCCGGCGCCTGGGCGCGGGCGACAACTGGTTCAGCAACGGCAGCACCGGAATCACCACCGTCTACAACCTCATGGACATGAACGGCACGCCGTACACGCTCGGCGACGACACGCTTATCGCCACGAGCGGTGCACTGTTCGCGAACTCCGACGCGGTCGACAAGGGACCGCTCTACCGCGGCAACCAGAATTACGGCGGCGGCGCGAACGGCTCAGGCTCGTCCGACTGCCAGTCGAGTCCCTACCACAACACCTGGTGGCGCCTCGCGACCGGGCTCACCGAGGGCCAGTACCGCCTTCAGGTCACGACGAGCAGCGGAACCCTCTCGGAGGACGCCATCAACGCATTCGGCATCCAGGCGACCGCGACGGCGGGAGCGTCGGCGCGCGTGTATGGCCAGAGCCGGATGGAAGCCTTCATCGTCATCAACAACACGTCGGTCTTCTATCTCGCGCAGATCGAAGCCGCGCATGCTGGCAAGACGCTCGAGATCAAGCTCTTCGACCCGGGCGACATCTCGGACACGGTCTTCAAGATCCGCGTGCCCACCACGACGGGATTCGTCTACCCGCAGTTCACGTTCTCAGCGACGGGCTCGAGCTGTGGCGCGGCTACGAGCGGTGGGCCCGTCACTTCACTTCGTACCTCGGATGCCGCCGCCTGTCGCTACTACAACAACCAGTGGGTCACCATCTCGGTGCCGATCCCGTCGAACTACACCGCGCCCACGCCGCCCGGTGAACCCGGACCGGGCTGGTGGAAGATCGAATACAACACGCTCGGCACGGGCCAGGACATCACGACCTGGGAAGTGAACATCCGCGGCAACCCCGTCCACCTCATCACGCCCTAGCGGGGGTGCGCGATCTAGGGGACTAGCTGCGTTGGTTCGCCCTCGTTTTCGCGCAGATATGCGAGATAAAGCGCGAACGGATCCGGTGGCGACGCGACCGTCGATGAGTTCGAGTTAGTCGAAAGACGCTGAGCCGCGGCGTTCGCGTCGTTCTGTCTTCCGAGCGCGCGAAGCGCTTGCGGGTAGCTCGACCGCAGGGTGAAGACTCCCGTCACCGATCCGAGTGCCATGCCGCGCTCGAACGCGTCGACGGCCTCGCGGAACAAGCCGTATCCATACGCCGCCTCGCCGTATGCGAGCCACGCGAATGAAGTCTGCTGTTGCTGAGCGTCGGCCTTGGTGCGCTCGTAGAAGTTCTTGCGCATCTTCGCGTCGTTCCAGTCGTCCCCGACGATCGTCTTCAGGAGCGCTTCGTCCTTCGGGTCGAAGATGACCATGTACCGGTAGCTGAAGGACTGCCAGTTGTTCTGGAACCACTGGTAGGAAAGCGGCACGAAGTTACCGAGCATCGGGTCGTTCACATAGAAGGTTCCCTTGGCGTCGTCGTAGCCGCGCACCACTCGCCAGTGAGCGATCCGCGAGGTGGTCGGGTCCTGCATCCACTGCGTGACCATCGGAGCGAAGCCGTTCGCGACGAGACGACGCAGCAGATCGTTGGTGCCGTTGTTGCGCCAGACCGACCGCAGACCAAAGTTTTCCTTCACCCAACCGTCGACCCTCTGCGGACCCATGCCGGAGAGGACGTTCGTCCCGCGGAGCGGCACTCGCGCGAACTCCTGCGAGACGTCGATCCCGAACGTCGAGAGGGCCATGACCACCGATGCCGGTCCGCAGTTATTCAGCGATTGCCACACGTGCTTCATCTCATCGAACGCGGCCGTCGCGGGCGCTGCCTTGGGCTGTGGCGCGGGCACGACCGGAGCGACCGCGACCGGAGCGGCTTCGACAGCGGCCGGCACCGTGACCTGGGCCGTTACGGATGAAGGGGCGTCAGCAGCCGGCGCCGCGACGCTCTGAGCAGTGTTCGAAGTGGCGGAAGAGGCCCCGAACGCGACGCAGCTCACGGCGAGCGCGCAGCCCACGGCGAGCGCGAGAAGGGCGGCCGATCGTCCTCTCATTGATAGAGATGGTAGCCCTTGGCCACCGCTTGCTCGGCCTCCCGTGGGTACCATCCAGTGATGCGACAAACGACGCTCGCGCGAGGGAGGCTCGCGGAGCACCCGGTCTGGTCGCGAGCGCTGGGGCGCGCGGATCTGGTCGGCCGCGTCCTCCTCCCGGTCATCGTGGGCAGCGCGGTCGAAGATCGCGAGAAGATCGAAGCAGCGCCGTGGATGGAGCGACTCTCCGTTACCGAAGTCGTCCGCGAGGCTCGCGCCGCCGCATCAGCGGGACTCGCTGGACTCCTCATCTTCGGCATCAGCGATCGCAAGGACGAGCACGCACTTCTTGCGAGCGAACCCGATCACGTCGTGCCACGCGCGATCCGCGCGGTCAAGGAAGCCGTGCCCGAGCTCGGTGTCGCGACCGACGTGTGCGTGTGCGCGTACACCGCTCACGGTCAATGCGTTCTCTTCGGCGAGCACGGCGCTGACGTAGCCGCGACGCTCGAGCGTCTCGTGGCGATCGCCGAGGTGCACGCCGACGCGGGCGCCGATCTGCTCATCCCTTCAGGGATGCTGGACGGAACAGTGCGCACGATCCGCGAGGCACTCGGTCCGAGGCGCTCGGACCTTCCGATCGCGGCGATCGTGAAGCTCGAGAGCGCGCTCTACGTCACGCACCGCGTGGCAGTGAGCGCGGTGCCGATATCTGAAAGGGCCGTACCGCTCATCCCCGCTGAGGACGCCGCCGCGGCGGTAGCGCGCGCACGCCGCGACATGGCCGACGGCGCCGACGCGATCATCGTCAAGCCGGGCGCGCCCGGGCTCGACATCGTGGCTCGTCTCGCCGCGTTCGCGGACCGGCCGCTCATCTCGTACTTCACCGCCGACGAGCATGCCCCGTTCGTGTCGGCCGCCGAGGACTCACCGCTGGATCCGGCTGCGGCGGAGCGCGAACATCTGGCCGCCGCGCGACGCGCGGGCGCCAGCCTCGTTATCTCCTCAGGTGCCTGGAGCGTTACCGAATCGTGAGTAGGACGGGCCGCTGAGCCTCGTCGCGCGTCTCGGCCTCTACGCGATGCTCGCCGGACTCGTTCTGGCGAGTTTCACAGTGGTCCCGCCGTCGCGTGCACCTGTGGCTGTGGCGACGACGGTCGAGGACGAGCCCGCCTCGGCGCGGGTCGCTCCCATGTCGCGCGGGCTCGCTCGTGACCTTCGCATGATCGACAACCTCGAGGCGACGGTCGACCTAGCGACGACGGTGTCCACCGACGCCGTGGTCGCCCAAGCTCTGTCTCCGGCCGAGCCGCTTCCCGAGCCGTCGGCTGAAGCCGCGCCGGAACCCGAGCCCGAGGCGACGTCCGAACCCGAACCGGAAGCGACGCCGGAGCCGACGCCCGCACCGACACCGCAGCCGACCCCACGACCCACATCGCGCCCGGTCGGTTGGGCGACGAATGCGACCACGCTCTCAGCGGAGGGACACATGCTCGAGCTGATGAACGCAACACGCGCGCGCGCGGGGCTGTTGGCCCTCGCCTTGGACATCGTCGTCGCCGACGCCGCTCGCGCGCACAGCGCGGCCGAGGCGCAGGTCCGTTACGTGTATCACGACGGGCCGGACGGGACCGCGAAGTCTCGGAACGTGCCGGCGTGCGGCATCGGGTGGTACGGAGAGAACACCGGGAAGATCTGGAACGAGAACGTCGACGCGCTGCACATCGAGTTCATGGCGGAGCCGTGGGAGCCCATCAACCACCGCACAAACATCATGGACCCCGCCTTCGTGCGTGTCGGTGTCGGTGCCGTCATGGGGCCCGATGCGATGTACATGACCATGGTGTTCTGCCGCTAGCCGATCGCGCGGCTCTGATAGCGTTCGCACTCGATGGAACATCGCAAGGTCACGCTGCAGAACGGTCTGCGCGTCCTCGTCGGCGAGATGCCCGAGACGCGCTCGGTCTCGCTCGCGGTGTATGTGGGGATCGGATCGCGGATCGAGACCAAGGACGACGCCGGCACGAGCCACTTCCTGGAGCACATGGTGTTCAAGGGAAGCGCGAAACGCCCTACCGCCGCGGACATCAGCCAGGCGATCGAGAGCAAGGGCGGAGTGGTGAACGCATCGACCGAGAAAGAGGTCACGGTCTTCTGGTCACGTGTCCCGGCGCGCCACTACCTCGTCGCGCTTGATGTCATCGCGGACCTGATCCGCGCACCGATGCTTCGACCGACCGACGTCGACTCCGAACGGAACGTGATCGTCGAGGAGCTACGCATGTACCGCGACCAGCCCCAGGACCGCGTGCATACGCTGGTGGACGAGCTCCTTTACCCGCGACACCCGCTCGGCTGGGAAGTGGCGGGACGCGAGGAGGTCGTGCTGGGGATGACGGCGGACCGCCTGCGTGACTTCATGCAACGCGGCTACGCGCCGTCACGCACCGTGGTCGCGCTCGCCGGTCCGCTCAACGCCGACGAGGCGATTGCCGCGGTCGACGAGGCCCTCGGCGGGCTCGCGCCGCGGGAGGTCGTGAAGGCTAAGCCCGCCCCGCGCGCCGGTAAGGCGCACGCGAAGCTGCTCGGAAAGCGCGCCGAGCAGACCAACCTCTGCGTGGGCTGGCGGACCGTCCACACGACGCATGCCGACAAGTACAGCGTCGAGATGCTGAACGCGGTCCTCGGCGAGGGGATGTCGAGCCGGCTCTTTCTCGAGCTGCGCGAGAAGCGTGGACTCGCGTACGACGTGCATAGCTTTCGCGGGAACTACGCCGACGCCGGTCACCTTGTCGTGTACGCCGGCTTCGCGCCACAGAACGGCGCCGAGGTACTCAAGGCGATCACCCGAGAAGTGGCGCGCCTCCGCGACGAGCTCGTGCCGGACATCGAGATCGAGCGCGTGCGTGACTTCGCGAAGGGCCGTCTCGAGCTCCAGCTTGAGGGCACTGGTGGGGTTGCGGGGTGGCTCGCTGGGCAGGAGCTCTTCCTCGGGCGCGTCCGCTCGGTCGAAGAGGTGACCGCGATCATCGACGGGGTGACGACGGCCGACATACAGCGCGTCGCGCGCCAATACCTGCGCCCCGAGCTGGCCTATGTCGCGGCGATCGGCCCGCGCGCGTCACTCGCGGCGATCTCGCCGCCGCCCGCCGAAGAGGTCCCAGTCGTAATGGCGTCATGAGCGCCGAGCGCACGCTCGTCGTCCTCAAGCCGGACGCGCTGCAGCGAGGGATCGGGTTCGAGATCCTCTCGCGCTTCGAGAAGCGCGGCCTGCGCTTCGTGGCCCTGCGGCTCTTGAAGGTGGACCGCGCGCTGGCGGAGAAGCACTACGCGATACATAAAGGGAAGTTCTTCTACAACGACCTCGTGGGGGTGATCACCGCATCGCCCGTCGTGGCCGCGGTGCTCGAAGGCCCGAACGCGATCGCAGTCGTTCGTGCGATGGTCGGATCGACGCGGCCGCACGAGGCCAGTGAGGGCTCGATCCGCGGCGACTATGCGCTCGTCGGTCTCCGGAATCTCGTTCACGCATCCGATGCTCCTGAGACGGCCGCATCTGAGATCGCGCTCTGGTTTCCGGACGGAGTCGTCGACTACACGAGAGACATCGACCGCTGGATGTCCGAAGACAAAGCCCCCAGCTAGCCGAGTAGGCGCGTAGCCGCTACGCGGTCAGGGGCCCCTGCCCCTGGGACAGGACCCGCCACCGGGCTGCGCGCCTAGAGAGGCCGCAGCGCTCGCAAGAATTCGTCGGCGAACGAGGCGATCGGGCGCAGGAAGCCCTCGGGTTGAATCCCGCCCGCCAAGAGCGCGATGAAGATCACGGAGCCGATGATCCCGGCGACTGGGCGTGGCTCGATCGTCCAGCGCTCGACACCAGTACCGAAGAGCGCGAGAACGGCGCGAAGCTGTCCGACGATGAGGAGCAGCGTCGCGATCACCAGTGCCGTGCCGGTGACCGGGGCGAACTGGTAAGCGATGAGTCCCATGAAAAAGCGTCCCGGGAATCCGAGCAGCGGCGGGGCGCCGCTCATCGCAAATCCGCCGACCACGAACGCGAGCGCGGCGAGTGGCGCCTTCCGCGCGGTCGGCCGCTCCGGCGCGCTCAGGCGTTCGAGCGTTCCCGCGGCGAGGAGCTGGCCCGACGCCGACACTCCGGTAACGATCACCGTCGCGAGGGCGCCGATGATGCCCGGGCCCGACAGCGTGGCGATTCCGACGAGCGCGGCGCCGAGGTTCGAGATCACGGAATAGACGACGAGGCGCCGCAGGTCTGGCGCGCCCGTCGCAAGAAACGCCCCGCCGACCGCGGACGTGAGTCCGATGCCGTGCAAGAGGTCCTGCACCTTCACGACCTGGACGATCGCCGGAAGTAGGCCGGAGAGCGTGAGGATTTCGACGAACGCGATGAACGTCGTCGGCACGAGGATGCCGAAATACAGCGCGAGCGCCGCGGGCGGCACCTCGCCCGCGAGGAGCGCCGCGTGTGTATGGAACGGGATCGCCGCCAGGAGCAATGCGAAGGCGACGACGAGCACGACGACGAGGAGCACGAAGGTGTTCGCGGGCTGTTCGTGTGGAAGGCTCGCCGCGAGTGCGAGGGCGGCGATGCCCAGGCATCCGCCCAGCGCGACGAAACCGAAGTGACGAGTCGCCGCTTCGACGGAGCGGTTGCGGTGCACCTGGAAGGTGAACGAGCCGACGGGAACGAGGAGACCCAGAACGAGCAGCGCGAAGATGGCAAGGGGGGCGGTCAAGACGAGCACGCCGAGCGAGGTCGCGCCGACCGCGAGTGCCGTCGGGAAGAAGTTGTACGCGGGCTCGTCGAGCCATACATCGAGCACGAGGAGGAAGAGCGTCGCCAGGATCACGCTCGATGCGAGGCGGCCGAGGCCGCTCGAGCGAAGCTCGAGGTCGAGCAGGCCGCCAGTCGCGTCCAGCGGAGTCACGATCACGAGCACGAACGCCACGACGATCGCCCCGAGCGAGAACGGACCGACCACGTTCAGCCGTTTCCGGAAGACGAACGCGCCGCACGCCGCCACCGCGAGGACCAGAGACGCCGCCGCGATGATCAACTCTCGCGGACCACGCGCTCGTTCACGATCAGAAATCCGCCGGCGAGCGCGATCACGACCTCGACCCAGGCGAGGAGGAGCGAGAGTCCGAGCTGCGGCACCGTGAGAAGGCGAACGAGCAGCTCGACGCCGGTGATCATGAGGATCGCGCCCATCGATCCGCGGACCGGCGACCGAGCGGTGACGAGGATCGCGACGCCCGACGAGATAAGCCAGAACGCGGCCACCTGGGCCGTCACCCCGCTCGGATCCTCGCCGATGAGCGGAACCGTGACGGTCTCGCTGGTGGCGGTGCGAAGCGTCGCGAAGCACGCAGCGGTCGCCGCGGCCGCGACGATCGTGGCGAGCCAGAGCCGCCACCCGGGATCTTCGCCGTACGTGCGGTCGCGCGCGGCGACGTACAGGATCCCGCACGCCACGAGCGCGCCGCAGCCCTCGACGGCGAGTTGGGTGACGGTGAGCTGGCCCGCCGTCAGAGCATTTGCCGCGATCGATACGCCGAGTAGGGCGACCGCCGAGTAGCGCAGCTGCCGTGACCCATTTGCGGCCAGCGTCGCGAGCGCGACGATGCCGAGTGCGATCACCTAGCGGGTGGACCAGACCAGAAGCGCGACGATGAGGACCGCGGCGAGCCAGACGCCGGCGCGCTGCTCGAAGACCGCGAACCCTGCCGAGCCCAGGGTCACGCCTCGCTCGAGCGCCCGAAACAGGGCGGTTCCGGTCGGGACCGGATCAGCTGCCCATACGAAGCGCTGTAGTCGCCCGGCGAAAGCCGCGAAGTCGGGCAGAAGCGGGCGCAACATGCGGGCCGCTATCACGAGGATCGTGGCAGCGACCACCGAGCCCAGTGCGAGGACCGGGTCGATCGAACCGAGCGGTCTCCGCAGAATGGCGAGGGCGTCAGGTACCGGGAGCGACAGAAGGCTTGCGACGAGCGCTGTGCTTAACAGCGCGACGATCCCCGCTGCGATGTCCAGATCGGGCGGCGCTTCACCTTGTGCCAGGCGGCGGCCCGCGTGCGCGAGCTCGAGGATGAGCACGGTCATGATCACGAGGACCGCCGCGATCGCGGTGATTGGATCCGCGGCGCTCGCCGCACCGGTCGCGAGACCGATGATCCCGGTCACCGTCCAGACGCTCGTCGCCATGATTCCGATGTACGCGCGGTGCGGCGGCATCCACACGCTCTCGAGAAGTGCCGCGAATGCCGCACCCACGAGGATGAAGAGCCCTGCGGCTAGCGCGATCGGGGTGCCCACCGCGAACGCGATCCAAAGCGTGGCGAGCGTCACATCATGGCGCGCGACTTCCCACTGCTCCGGAAGCGCGAGCGAGACGGCTGCCGCGTAGAGCACCGTAAGTGCCGCCCCGGCGAGGACGACGTAGCTCCAGTGATGCTCATCCCATCCGGCCAGCACCACGGCGGCGAGGATGCTTGCAACGATCGCGCGCCGCGACGCGCGCCCACGTGCCCGAGCACGAATCGCGAACAGGACGAGGACCAGCGCGAGCATCACGAGTCGCGGTACGAGTCCGAGGAGCGGAAGTCCCAGCGTCGAGAGGTCGATGCTCGTCACGCCGAGGAGCCGGAGCAGCACGAAGGACGCGGCGACGCCCGCCGGCATCGCAAGGAGACCTCGAAGCGGTTCGCGTTCCGCGGCGGCGAGCGCCTGCGCGGGCTGATAGCGCCAGGGCACGAACGGGTAGAGCCCGGCGAACAGTGCGGCGCCCGCGGTCGCGGCGAGGATCGCGCCGGGGCTGATCGCCGACGGCGAGATCGCGTCGAACCCGAGTGACGCGCCTCCCTGCCGGGCGATGAGCAGCGCGGCGACGACGAATCCCTGGATACCGACGGCGAAGTAAGCGGCGATGCGCATCGCCGAAGGCGCCGGCGCGACGAGAAGCGTCGCGAACGCGCTGACCGCGGCGAGGACCGCGATGGCGACAGTGGCCGCGACGAGGTCGACGGTGACGACGACCGCGATGAACACAAAGCCGATGGCAAGGGCGAGCGACGGAAGAAAGCGCGGAGAGGCTGCCGACCGGGCGTTGGCGAGGAGCGCGGCCGCGACATAGGCGAAGCCGGCGGCGATCGCCACGGTTGCGATCCCGTCGAGGCGGTAGGAAGCCTGGATGGTCGGTCCACCGGCGGCCGACCATTCCCAAAGCGCGCGCCCTGCGGCGAGAGCCGGATCGGACAGTTGATAGAGAAGAAGGGGCGATGAGGCGCCCAAAGTGGCGACCAACAGGGCGGTCGGCACGCGCCATGCCTGTGCTATCCGCCGCGGGGCGACGAGCAGCGCGACCAGCGACAGAGCGATCGCGGCCGCGAACAACGTGAATTCCGCTCGCACTATCACCCTGCGGTAAGGTAGCCGAGGTGGATCTAAGACTCCTCCCACAGCTGCAGCTCAAGGTCACGCCGAAACAGATCGCGGCGAACTACATCCTTCAACTTAGCTCGCTCGAGCTGCAGGACGTCATCAACCAAGAGCTTCAGGAAAATCCCGCACTGGATCTCGAGGAGGTGCAGGCCTGCCCGCTCTGCGGTCAGCCGCTCGCCGGCCGGGTCTGCCTGAACTGCTTCGGCACAGGCAAGGGTCCGTACAAGGGCAGCGAGGACACCGAGACCGAGCCCCTTGAGGGAACCAGCCTCATGCAACGAGACGAGGAAGAGGACGAACTCGATCCGATCGTTCGCGCGGAGGCCGAGCAGACCCTCGCCGAGTACCTCTCGTGGAACACGCGTGTGCTGCTGCCCAAGCGGCTGCACCCGGTCGCCGAGTACATCATCGGCAACCTCAACGACTTCGGGTACCTCGAGCTGCCGCTGGAGGAGGTCGCCTCGGCGCTGAAGGTATCCGTCGCCGACGCGGCCGAGGTCCTCAAGACCATTCAGGGCATCGAGCCGTGGGGCATCGGGGCTCGAGACACTCGTGAGTGCCTCCTCATCCAGATCGACCATCTCACCGAGATCGGCGAGGACGTCCCGCCGCACGTCCGCGCGATCATCGCCGACCATCTCCGCGAGCTCGGCGAGCACAAGTTCGGCGATATCGCGCAGGCGCTGCGCCTCACCCGAGAGGACGTCCAGCAGGGGTGGGACTGGGTGAAGCAGAGCCTCAATCCATATCCGGCCCACGCCTTCGCGGCGGGCCCGGACGGGACAAGCATCGGCGGCCGCCAGGTCGCGCTGCGCCCCGACGTGATCATCGTCCGGGATGAGAAGGGTGACTTCGAGGTCGAGGTCATCGAGTCGCGGAGGTTCTCGCTGCGCGTGAACCCGGTCTACCGGCAGCTCGTCGGACAGCTCCAGGCCGCCCGAAGCGCCGGCGCCGCGGCGCCCACGATGACGGACGACGAGCGCCAGCACATCCGGCAGTACGTGACGCGCGCCAAGTTCTTCATCGACAACATCAACCAGCGCCGTCAGACGATCGGCCGCATCACCGACGTCATCGTCGAGTGCCAGAGGGATTTCCTCGAGAAGGGTGTCCAGTCGCTTCGCCCGCTGACCCGTGCCGAGGTGGGGGAGCGGATCGGCATGCACGAGTCGACGGTGAGCCGCGCGACCGCTGGGAAGTTCGTTCTCCTGCCAGCCGGCGAGGTCATCCCGTTCGCGACCTTCTTCACAGCGTCGCTCGGGGTGAAGGACGTGATCAAGAACATCATCGAGGCTGAGGACCGCTCGCGGCCGTACTCCGACCAGGAGATCGTCGAGAAGCTCCGCGAGGAGCACGGCATCCGGCTCGCCCGCCGGACCGTCGCGAAATACCGCGAAGAGCTGCAGATCCTGCCCGCGCGCCTCAGGAAGCGCTAGGGCCGGGCGACCTTCCGCTTCGGAGCGTTTCCCTTAGCGGGGGGCGCTCCGAGGATCTTCGCGATCTCGTCAACCGAGGCCGACTCGATGTGATAGCCGAACGAGGTCCGGCGCACCCCGGGCAGGTCTTTGCCGCGCATGGCGTCCCGGAGGGCGTGCTCGCGCCAGCCGATCTTCGTGGCGAGTTCGGCCGTCGTCAGCCAGTCGCGGTCCTTGCTCTTGGTCTTTTCCGACGCGTCGGCCTTGGGCTGGGACTTGGATGCTTTTTGTGGGGGCACGCTTCGAACTCTAGCCGGTTTGCGCCAGTCGGCAGGCTGACCTAAAATGACGTCGAAGCGCTGCGGCCCCCTCCGTCGGGGCGGGCGCCTTTTTCTTGGCCTTTTCGCTTTGGGGGTCGCTTGGAAGCACAGCCTCTTCTGTGGGTAGTGCCCTTCTCGGGTGTTCTGGCAATCGCGGTCGCTGGCTACTTCGCGTACGACGTGCTGGGCTCGCCCACGGGGACTCCCGCGATGCAGAAAGTCGCAGGCGCGATCTACGTCGCCGCTGTCGCCTTCATCCAGCGTCAGTACCGGACGATCGCGCTCCTCGCCGTTGGCGGAATGGTCGTCATAGGCCTTGTCATCTACTTCTTCGAGACGGCTCCTGGCGTTTCCGCGACCGAGCTCGCGATCAAGACCGCGATCGCATTCATCGTCGGCGCCGCGTGCTCGATGGCGTCCGGCATCATCGGCATGTTCGTCGCCGTGAAGTCGAATCTACGGACCGCCGCGGCCGCGCAGCACAGCATCGGTGACGCGCTCCGGATCGCGCTCCGCGGAGGCGCAGTGTCCGGGATTCTCGTCGTCGGACTTTCGCTCATCGGCGTGTTCGTCATGTTCATCGCCTACGGCGGGTTCCAGAATCCCGATCAGGCGCCGTTCACCATCGTCGGTTTCGGCTTCGGCGCGTCGTTCGTCGCGCTCTTCGCACAGCTCGGCGGTGGCATCTACACCAAGGCCGCCGATCTCGGCGCGGATCTGGTCGGCAAGATCGAGGCGGGAATCCCGGAGGACGACCCGCGCAACGCCGCCGTGATCGCGGACCTGGTCGGCGACAACGTAGGCGACTGCGCTGGCCGTGGCGCGGACCTCTTCGAGTCCACCGCCGCCGAGAACATCGGCGCGATGATCCTGGGCGTCGCGATTTACGCGGTGACGCACAACGCCGCGTGGATCGTCTTTCCGCTGGTCGTCCGTGGCTTCGGCTTGATCGCCAGCGTCATCGGGATCTTCCTCGTCCGCGGTAACGAGAAGAGGGACCCGATGGGCTCGCTGAACTCGGGCTACTACATCACCCTCGTGCTCTCGATCGTGGGGATGGGATTCGTCACGAACCAGATGCTCAACGAGGGAGGCGCATTCCTGTACTTCTTCGGGGCGGGCGTCGTCGGCATCTTGACCAGCCTCGCCTTTGTGTACATCACGCAGTACTACACGTCCGGGAACTGGCGGCCGGTCAAGGAGATCGCGGAGGCCGCCAAGACCGGTCCCGCGACGACGATCATCTCGGGCGTCGCCGTGGGTTTCGAGACCACCGCTTCCTCGACGATCACGATTGCGATCGCGCTGTTCGCTTCGCATTGGCTCGGGGATCAGTGGGGCCAAGTCACCGGCCTGCCGCACGGCGGCATCTACGGCACCGCCGTCGCCACGATGGGCATGCTCATGAGCGCGGCGTTCATCCTCGCGATGGACACCTTCGGACCGATCACGGACAACGCCGGTGGCGTTGCGTCGATGGCGCGAGCCTCGGAGGAGACGCGCGAGCGCACCGACCGCCTCGACGCCGCGGGCAACACCACCAAGGCGCTGACCAAGGGATATGCCGTCGCCTCCGCCGCCCTCGCGGCGTTCCTCCTCTTCTCGGCGTATCTCGACAAGGTCGCGCAGCTGACCGGCAAGCCTTTCACCTCGGTCGATATCGCCAAGGTCGAGGTCTTCCTCGGCGGCTTCCTCGGCGCGATGCTCGTGTATCTGTTCTCGTCCCTCGCGATCCGCGCGGTAGGTCGCGCGGGCGCCGCGATCATCGAAGAAGTGCGGACACAGTTCCGCGAGCATCCCGGGATCATGGCCGGCACCGAGGAGCCCGACTACGCGCGAGTTGTGGACATCACAACCGCGTCCGCCCTTCGCAACATGATCGCGCCAGGATTCCTCGCGGTGGGCGCCCCGATCGTGGTCGGAATTCTCCTCAAGGCTGAGGCCGAGGCCGCGATGCTGATGGTCGGCACGATGGCCGGCGTGATCCTCGCCACCGTTCTGAACAACGGCGGCGGTGCCTGGGACAACGCGAAGAAATACATCGAGTCGGGGATGCTGAAGGACGATCAGGGCAGAGTCCTCGGCAAGGGCACGCCGGCGCATGCCGCCGCCGTTGTCGGCGACACCGTCGGAGATCCCTTCAAAGACACCGCCGGCCCGAGCCTGCACGTACTCATCAAACTCCTCGCGACCATCACGCTCGTGCTCGCGCCTCTCTTCGTCTAAACCTCGGTCGCGGCCGCGGGTCCTGTCCCGGGGTCGGGGGCTGCCCGCTCGCTACCGGTCGGCTTCGCGCGTTCTTCCAGCCGGTCCCGGCGACGCCGCCGGCTGGACGCTCGCGGGCAGACCCCGCTCCCCCGTGCCACCCGCGGCCGCCGAGCCTAGGTCGCCCAGCAGCCGATACCGAGCGTGATGTCCGCTCGTTAGTGTGCTGAGGGCGTGCCAGGTTCGATCGACTTCAATAGCGATCTTGGAGAGGGCGCCGGGACGGACATGGCGCTCATGCCTTTGATCACGAGCGCGAACATCGCGTGCGGCGGGCATGCGGGCAACGAGAACACCATGCGCACCACGGTCGAGCTCGCTATGCGCAACAAGGTCGCGATCGGCGCCCATCCCGGATATCCCGACCGCGAACGGTTCGGGCGCGTCCCGATGGACATCCCCGCGCGCGAGCTGATCGAGTCGATACGCCGCCAGATCGATTCCCTCATCGGCGTCGCGTCGCGTATGGGCGCTCGCGTCACGCACGTGAAAGCTCACGGCGCGCTCTACAACCAGGGCGAGCGTGACGCCGCGACGGCGCGGAACATCATCTTCGGGGTGCAGGCCGCGACCGGTGGGCACGATCTGGTCATCGTTGGACCGCCGGGGTCAGCGATGGTGCGAGAAGCGGCTGACATGGGAATGAAGGTCGCCCGAGAAGGGTTCGTAGACCGCGCGTACGAACCGGACGGCACGCTGCAGTCGCGCTCGGTCGCAGGTTCGGTCCTCACCGACCCCGCGGCCGCGGTGCGCCAGGCACTCTCATTCGTCAAAGACGGCGGAGTGTCCGCGGTCGACGGAAGCTTCCTCAAGCTCGCGGTCGACACGCTCTGCCTGCACGGCGACACGGCGGGCGCGCCCGAGATCGCTGGCGCGGTGCGCGAGGCGCTCGCCAAGGCCAAGGTGAAGGTCGCGCCGTTCCGCTCCTGAGCGATCCACGGATCAGTCCGTTCGGCGACGGTGCGCTCCTCGTCGAGCTCGGCGATTACCTCGATGAGGCCGTCGCGGATCGTGCTCGGGCGCTCGCGGACGCGTGGGACGCGCTGGATCAAGGGCGCGCGGTTCCGGCGTATGCGTCAGTTGTCGTGCGGTTCGATCCACTTCGTCTCGCGCCGTCGGATGCCGAGGTCAAGGTCGTGCAACTGGCGAAGTCCGTCGATCGAGCGCCGATTGAAGCTGGCCGCGCCGTCGAGATCCCGACCTATTACGACGGACCGGATCTGGTCGAGACCGCGGAGCGCTCGAAGCTCTCGGTCGAGGCGCTCGTTAGTCTCCACAGCGGTCGCGAATACCGCGCGTTCTTTCTCGGGTTCCTGCCGGGATTCGCCTATTGCGGAGTTGTCGATCCGCGGATCGTCGCACCACGTCTTGTGCGCCCGCGCGAGCGCGTGCCCGCGGGATCCGTCGCCGTCGCCGATGGGCAGACGTCGGTCTACCCATTCGACTCTCCGGGCGGCTGGCGACTGATCGGACGGACCGACCTTCGCATGTTCGACAGGGCGAAGGACCCGCCGGTGCTCATTCGTCCAGGCGATCGCGTGCGATTCGTCGCGCGATGATGCGGATCGAGGCGATCGGGCTCCGCGCCACGGTCCAGGACCGCGGCCGCTTCGGTCATCTTCGCGAAGGCATCCCGCCGTCGGGTCCGGCCGATCCCGCAGCGTTCGCCGCCGCGCAGATGCTGGTGGGGAACGACGCTGATGCCGCGGCGATCGAAATCGTCGGAGACGGATTCGCATTCCGTTGCGACGATCGCCGCATCGTCGCGGTGACAGGGCGTGACGTCTCACTGCGGGGGCGCGACCTGATGCCCGGCTGGACCGCGGCGTTCGCCCGCCGCGGCGAGACGTACACGGTCATCTGCGGCGAGCGTTCGCGGTTTGCCTACCTGGCCGTGTCCGGCGGCATAGCCACCGAAACGATCCTCGGGAGCCGCTCGGCCTATCTGCCCGCCGGACTGGGCCGTCAACTCGCTGCCGGCGAGGTCCTTTCCCTCGGGACCGCTCGCGTCGACGTCGAGCGGGCGGGTCGTTTCGCGGTCAGTCCGGATTACGACACCGGACAGATACGCTCCATCACGGGTCCGCACGCGCAACGTTTCACCGATGAGGCCCATTCCTTGTTCTTTACATCCCCATTCCGTGTCGAACCCGCGAGCGACCGCATGGGCACACGCCTGAGCGGGCCGCGGATCGTCGCGCGGGAAGGCGAGATCCTCACGTGCGGCGTCGTCGCCGGCGCGGTGCAGATCCCGTCGGGTGGCGCGCCGATCGTTCTGCTCGCCGAGCATCAAGCGACGGGCGGCTATCCGGTCATCGCGACGGTGATCACCGCGGACATCGGTCTGGTCGCTCAACGTCTGCCGGGGGAACTGCTCCGCTTCGTTCGGGTCGACCGAGCTGTCGCCGTCGAGGCGCTGCGCGATGCGCGCACAGCGCTCGAGGCCATCGCATGACGCAAGGAGACCAGCTCGAGCGCGGCCTCCATCGCTTCGGCACCGACGTTGTGCTCCGGACTCGAACGTGCTCGCGCCTGATCGATGGTCTCGCACGTGAGCACGCCGAACGGGATCGCGACCGGGAGGGACGTCGCGAGCTCAGCGAGGGATCGCGCGACCGCGTGGGCGAGGACGTCGAAATGCGCGGTCTCTCCTCTTATCAGGCAGCCAAGCGGAACAACGGCGTCGAATCGCCCCGATCTCGCGAGCACGGCGACCGCCGGAGGGAGCTCGAAGGAGCCGGCGACCTCGAACTCCTCGACCTGAGCGCCTTCCGCCAGGGCGGCCTGAACCGCCCCCTGGGCCAGCGCGCGGGTAATTTCGTCGTTCCACCGTGCGCGAACGATCGCGACGCGGGCGCCGCGATGGGGATTTTGAGCCCGAGCCGCAGCCTTCTCAGGGGTCGACACTTGTCGCAATCTAGCCCACGGATGCGCCACTGCTCGGTGAGCGAATGACCGACGAAGTCGACCCGCGGCTGGTAGCGCTCGGCCTCGTGCCGGGCCCGGCGGCCACGCCCGCCCCGCCCAAGACGGATTGGGAGTCCGCGGCCCCACCGAAGCCGAATGAATGGGTCGTGCCGACGGCGCCCGCGCCAGTTGCCGCTCCGCCACCTCCTCCCGCGCACACGCCGTCGGTGGTCATGCCCGGGCACAAGCCTCTTACCGTCGGCGATCTCTTCCCCGGGATGGGGAAGTTCACGGGTTCGCCGGTGGCGGATGCCCCCGCGGCACCACCGCCGCCAACCACATTCGCCCCCGCGCCGCCGTCGTTCACGCCGCCGCCCCAGTCATTCGCGCCGGCCGCGCCCCAAGCACCGCCCGCCCCGCCCCCGCACGCATACACCCCTCCGTCGTACACGCCTCCGTCCCACACGGTCGCGCCGGTCGCGCCGCCCGCGCCTGAAGCACCGCTCCGCGAGGCTCCGCCGCCGCTGCCGCCACTCGCCTCGGCCATGCCCACCGTGACCAAAGTGGTCGAGGCGCCGGCGATCCCGACGAAGAAAGAAAAGGCGAAGAGAGAAAAGGCGCTCAAGGCCGAGAAGCCTGAGAAGGTCGCGAAGGCCGAGAAGGCCGCGAAGCCGGCGAAGGTCAAGGTCGAGAAGCCCGCGAAGGTCAAGCCGGCGCCGAAGCCGCGCTTCGTCCTTCCACCGAGCGGCGTTCTGCTTCGCGGTCCGATCGTCATGGGCTATCCCGAGCAAAAAGTGCAGATCACCCTCGAGCAGCAAGGCTTCCGCATCGATGGCAAGGAGCCGATCGACGTGGCATGGACCGACGTCCGCGACATCAAGCCGAGGCGTGGGCGTGTCGTCGTCCGCACGAAGGGTAGGCCGGTCGCGTTCGGCATCCCGGTGGAAGGCGTCGCGGAGCCGACGCTCGCAGGTCCACTCGCCCGTGTCGTGAAGGAAGCGAGCGGCGGGAGCCTTGATCTCGCCGGAAGCTCGTTCCTCGAGCTTCAGAACGCGACCGACTCGCTGCGCGATCGCTTCCATGACGAGGACGACCCGCTGGTGCCGACCGTTGTCGGCCTGGTGTTCGGGCTCGCGGGACTCACCTTCACCGCGATCCTCCCCGATGCCCTCGGGATCGCGACGCGCGGTGCGATTGCGCCGGGGTCCTACCTTCTCGATTACCCGCTCTCTGGATTTGATCCGCGGGTACTCGCCGCGGCTTTCGCGGCGGGTGCCATGCTCGCGGCTGGGATCGTTCGCGTCGCCATGGGCAAGGCGGCGACCGCCTGGGCCCGCGGGACGCTACGCGGGTGGCACGAGGCGGGACGCAAGCCGGTCGTTCTCGCGCGTCGCGCTCTCGCGTCGATCGTGCTGAATCCGGCGATCGCCGCGGCGGTGCTTCTTGCTGGGGTCGTGCTCTGTCTCCCGAGCCTGCGAGTTCAGACGGTCATCGACCAGAGCGGTTTCCACATCACGACGCCCGTACCGTTCTTCGACGACAACCGCGCATGGTCTTCGGTCACAGACGTGACGGTCGTCGACGCTCCGACGAGCCAGCACTTCGAGGGCGTCGCTGTCGTGTTCACGTTCAAGGACAAGGGCCCGTTGTCGACCCTCGATGGCCGCCTTCGCGGCGGCAGCGACAGACAGCTCGTCACCAGCGCGGAGAAGTGGCGCGCGGAGCACGCGGTCCCCTAGCGCTCTCCGTCGATCACGGTCAGCAGATGGCCGAGCTTGGTTCGTTTCGTGGAGAGGTAGTCGCGATTCGTCGCGCGGGGCGGGATCTCGATCGGGATGCGCTCCACGACCTCGAGCCCGTAGAGCGGGACGAGCTTCTGCGGATTGTTCGTGAGAATCCGGGCGCGGCGAACTCCGAGGTCCAGGAGGATCTGCACGCCGACGCCCCGCTCGCGCTCGTCGGCCTTGAACCCGAGCCGCTCGTTCGCCTCCACCGTGTCGAGTCCCTGATCCTGTAGCGCGTAGGCGCGCAGCTTGTTCATGAGGCCGATGCCGCGACCCTCCTGCCGCAGGTAAAGCAGGACGCCGCGACCCTCCTTCGCGATCCGCTTGAGCGCGACATCCAGCTGCTCGCCGCAATCGCAACGGACCGAGTGGAACGTGTCGCCGGTAAGGCACTCGTCGTGCACCCGCACGAGGACGGGCTCGCCACTCGCGACGTCGCCCATCGTGAGCGCGATGTGCTCGGCCTCGGTGTTGCCGATCTTCGCCCGGTACCCATGCACCGCGAACTCGCCGTACTCGGTCGGCAGCTTCGCCGTCGCGACGCGTTCGACGAGCCGCTCCTGCGCCATGCGATGCGCGATGAGGTCCTTCACCGTGATGAGCCGGAGACCGTGACGCTTGGCGAAGCGCTTGAGCTCGGGCATTCGCGACATGGACCCGTCGGGGTTGGTGATCTCGCAAATGACCCCGACCGGCGAGAGGCCCGCGAGACGGCAGAGATCGACGGCAGCTTCGGTCTGGCCCGCGCGCACCAACACGCCGCCGTCCCGCGCCTGAAGCGGAAAGATGTGCCCCGGCTTCACCAGGTCATGCGTTTTGGTTTTCGGGTCGGCGAGCACCTTGATCGTTCGCGCGCGGTCCTCCGCACTGATGCCGGTCGTCACTCCCTCGCGCGCGTCGACGCTCACCGTGAACGCCGTTCCCAGGCGCGCCTCGTTGCGGGAGACCATCTGCGGGAGGTCGAGCTCGTTCAGCCGCTCCGCGGTCATCGGCACGCAGATCACCCCGCTCGCGTATTTGCGGATGAACGCGACGTCCTCGGCGCTCGCGAGCTCCGCGGCCATCGTCAGGTCGCCTTCGTTCTCGCGGTCCTCGTCGTCGACGACGACCACCATCTTTCCGCGGCGGATGTCCTCGATCGCATCGGCGACGGACGCGAAGGGACCTGCGGGCGCGAGCGCTCTCGGTCGCTTGGCGGGCGCGCGTTTCGCTTTGCTCACAACATCAAGTCTAGGGACCGGTCACGCCTTCTTGACGAGACGCTCGACGTACTTGGCCAGCACGTCGGTCTCCACATTGACGAGGTCGCCCGGGGTGAGCGCGCCGAGCGTCGTGCGCTCGGCGGTGTGAGGAATGAGCGCGATCTCAAAGAATGTCTTGCCGAGTGCGGCGATGGTGAGGGATACGCCGTCGAGGGTGATGAAACCTTTCATCACGATGTAGCGCGCGAGGCCCTTTGGCACCGCGAAACGCAGACGCGCCGCGCCGCCGCCTTCCTCGCGGCGACCGACGAGCTTCGTCGTCGCGTCGACATGACCCTGCACGAAGTGGCCACCCAGGGCCGTCGTCGGCGTTGCCGCCGACTCGAGGTTCACGCGCGTTCCGCGCATCGCGCGTCCGAGCGTGGTCCGAGAGAGCGTCTCCGCGACGACGTCCACAGCGAATCCGTGCGTGTCCCGTTCGACGACGGTGAGGCAAGCGCCGGCGACGTTGACACTTGCGTCGATCGGGAGATCCTCGGCCACGCGCGACGATGCGATCTCGAGTCGCACGCCCGAGGCGTTCGGTCCCGCATGGCGGACCAGCCCGATCTCGGCGACGATTCCGGTGAACACCTAGCCGAGCGCTCCTTCCAGGGCGAGGTCGGCGCCGAGCCTGCGCACGCGCACATCGTGCAGGTCGCTCGCCTTGGGAACGCCTTCCAGCGCGGGCGGTCCGTCGCCGCCGGCGACCGGTGAGATAAGGAAGAGCACCCGATCCGCGAGACCACCGCGCACGAGCGCGCCCGCGACGTGCGGCCCCGCCTCACTCATCACGGTGTTCACACCGTGCTCGCCGAGCCAGCGCATCACCGCGGCGAGGTCCAGTCCGCCGTCCGCACGCGGAACCGTGACGAGCAGCACACCTGCCTCACGAAGCTTGTTCGTGCGGCGCACGTCAGCGTCGCGTGCGACGAAGATCACGGTGCGCTGCGGATCTTTGCCGCGCACGACCTTCGCTGTTGGAGGAGTGCGCGCATCCGCATCGACGATGACCCGGAGCGGGTCCCGACCTTGGACCTCGCGAACGGTCAGCGCAGGGTCGTCCGCGAGCACCGTGCCGATCCCGACCAGAACCGCATCGGAGCGGTCGCGGAGACGATGGACCTCTCGCTGGGCCGGCTTGCCCGAGAGATACCGCCGTCCCGGAACCGCGACGCGCCCATCGACGGTCACGGCGAGCTTCAGAAGGAGGAACGGCCGGCCCCGTTTGAGGCGAGAGATGAATCCGGCGTTGAGGCGCTCGGCGTCCTCGCGGAGAACGCCCTCCTCGACCTCGACGCCCGCCGCGCGGAGACCGCGCACGCCTTTGCCGTTCGTGCGCGGATCCGGGTCGCGCATCGCGACGACGACCCGCGCGATCCCCGCCTCACGGATGGCGTCCACGCATGGCGGTGTGCGCCCCTGGTGCGCGCACGGCTCGAGGTTCGTGTAAAGCGTCGCGCCCCGCGCGGCGTCGCCCGCTTTGCGCAGGGCGTTGACCTCCGCGTGCGGCTCACCGGCCGCGCGGTGGTAGCCCTCGCCGACGATCTGACCATCCCGCACGACCACCGAGCCGACGAGTGGGTTGGGACTCGTCCTCCCCGCCGCGCGCGCCGCCAGGCGCAGCGCACGGCGCATGTACGTGTGCTCCGGTTCGGCCACGGCTGTAGTCTGCGGCCCTCGTTATCGTGTTGAGGCCGAGCCGCCAATCCTGGGGCCGAAGCCCTCGTACCAGACCTTCCAGGCGCGGCAGACGTCCGGATCGACTCCGAGTAGCTCGTCACCGCGACAATTGCATAATTATCCAGATGGCCGCATAATTCCACATCTATGCCGACGAAAGTGGCCATCGTGGGGGTCACTGGTTATGCGGGCGGCGAGCTCGCGCGTCTCCTCCTGCGTCACCCGGAGGCGCGGCTCGTCGCCGCCGTGGCACGGTCGCGCCAGGGTGAGCCGCTCCGCGGCGTACAGCCGCATCTCCACAACGCGCCTGACTCGCTCGTCATCGGTTCGGACGTGGGTGACGCGGAGGTCGTCTTCACAGCGCTACCGGCGGGCGAGGCCGCCAAGCAGGCGCGCGCCTGGCTCGACGACGGCCGGACGGTCATTGACATCGGCAGCGACTTCCGCCTGCGCGATCCGAAGCTGTACGAGCGCTGGTACGGCTACACCCACCCCGCCCCGGAGCTGCTGAAGGAAGCGGTCTACGGTCTCACCGAGCTGGCGAGGGATCGCGTCCGAAACGCCCGGCTCATCGCCAATCCGGGTTGCTATCCGACCGCGGCGCTCCTGGCGCTCGCCCCCGCGCTCAAGGCAGGCCTCATAACCGAGGACATCGTCGTCGACGCCAAGTCCGGAGTGAGCGGCGCCGGTCACGCCGTCGAGGACGCGTTCCTCTTCGGCACCATCGACGAGAGCGTCCGCCCGTACGGCGTGCCAAAGCACCGGCACACGCCGGAGATCGCGCAGGAAGCCGCGCTCCTACTCGGGAAGACGCCCAAGCTCACGTTCACGCCGCATCTCATCCCGATGAACCGCGGCCTCGTCGCGTCCTGCTATGCACCGCTTCGTTCCGGCAAGACCGCCAAGGACGTCGCGAATGCCTACTCGCGCGAATATGCCGAGGAGCCCTTCGTCCGCGTGCTCGACACGTACCCCGCGACGAAGGCCACGCTCGGCAGCAACTGGTGCCTCGTGCACGCGCTGGTCGACGAGGAGAACGCGCGACTCGTGGTGTTCGCCGCGCTCGACAACCTGGTGAAAGGCGCCGCGGGCTCGGCGCTTCAGAACCTCAACGCGCGGTTCGGTTATCCCGAGACAATGGGTCTCGAGGCGCTGCCGCTCTGGCCATGACCACCGGAGTGATCGGATTCACCGCCGGCGCGGCGTCGGCGGGCGTGAAGGACGGCACGCCTC
The DNA here is from genome assembly GCA_038040265.1 of Chloroflexota bacterium. Classification (GTDB taxonomy): domain Bacteria; phylum Chloroflexota; class Limnocylindria; order P2-11E; family P2-11E; genus 3-1-20CM-2-70-9. The sequence continues at coordinate 88,844 of JBBPIP010000006.1, forward strand.
GTCGCACCGACGTGGCTCTCATCGTGTCTGACCGCCCGTGCGCCGCCGCAGGTGTGTTCACGACGAACGAGGTCATAGCCGCGCCGTGCGTCGTCACGCGGCGGCATCTCGAGCGCCGAAGTCTTCGCGCGATCGTCGTCAACTCCGGCAACGCCAACGCCTGTACAGGGGAGCAGGGCGAGCGCGACGCCGTCGCGATGGCACAGGCCGCGGCGACGCGGCTCGGGTGCGATCCACATGAGGTCGCGGTCGCGAGCACCGGCGTCATCGGCGTGCCGCTCCCGGCGAGCCGGATCGCGACCGCGGTGAAGGACATGAAGCTCGAGGCCGAGGCGTGGCACGAGGTCGCCAAGGCGATCATGACGACCGACACGAAACCGAAAAACGTCGGCGTCGAGTTGAAGCTCGGGGCGGGGACGGTCCACATTCGCGGGGTCGCGAAGGGCGCGGGGATGATCCACCCGAACATGGCGACGATGCTCGCGTTCGTGATGACGGACGCGAAGGTCGCCGCCGACGAGCTTCAGGAAATGCTCGAGGACGCCGCGGACCAGAGCTTCAACCTCATCAGCATCGACGGCGACACGAGCACGAACGACACGCTCCTGCTGCTCGCAAACGGTGCGTCAGGCATCGAGCCGAGTGGCGACGATCTAAAGAAGTTCGCCTCAGCGGTCCGTGGCCTCTGCGAATCCCTGGCTCGCGAGATCCTCGCCGACGGCGAGGGGGTCACCAAGGTGTTCGAGGTCCGCGTCAGCGGCGCGGCGTCGGCCGACGACGCGCGACGGGCGGCGCGGACGATCACGACCTCGAATCTGGTCAAGACGGCGATCCATGGCGCCGACCCGAACTGGGGGCGCATCCTCGCCGCCGCCGGCCGCTCCGGCGCCAAGGTCGATCAGACGAAGGCCAGCGTGCGCATCGCGGATGTCGCGGTATTCGCCGACGGTGCACCGCGCGCCTTCGACAAGGACGCGGTGCGCCGAGTGTTCGAGAAAAAGGAAATCACCATCGGCGTCGACCTCGGCGTGGGCTCCGAATCGGCGCGCGCGTGGGGCACGGATCTCTCCGCCGAGTACGTGCGGATCAATGCCGAATACACCACGTAAGGATCTGCTCGTGTTGAAGATCGGCGGATCCGTGGGCGCGGAGAGCGACGCGGCGCTCGACGCGGTCGTCGCGTTGAACGACGCCGGCCATTCGGTCGTGGTGGTGCACGGCGGAGGGCCGCTCGTCGGCGAATGGGCGGAGCGCCTGGGAATGGAGACGCGCTTCGTGCGGGGCCTCCGTGTGACCGACGCCGAAACGCGCGATCTCGCGCTCGCCGTCCTCGGCGGGCTCGCGAATGGACGCGTGGTCGCCACGCTGATCGCTCGCGGTGTTCCAGCGGTCGGCCTCACCGGAATCGACGGAGGGATGCTTCGCGCCGAACGCGAGGACCCCGAGCTCGGGCTTGTCGGTCGAGTAACACTCGTCGACAGCGCGCTCATCGAAGAGCTTGTCGACGCCGGCCGCGTCCCGATCGTGGCGCCGGCCGCGCTGGAGCGAACTTCCGGCGAGGTGCTCAACGTCAACGGCGACGCGGCGGCGGGCGCGCTCGCGGCCAGCCTCGGCGCGCGGCTTCTCGTTTTCGTCACCGACGTTCCCGGGGTGCGCGGCAAGGACGGCCGCGTGATCGCGCGACTGGACGCGGAGAAGGCGCGTGCGCTCGTCGACGACGGCACGATCGAAGGCGGCATGCTCCCGAAGGTCGAGGCGTGTCTCATCGCGGCCGCGGCGGGATGCCGCGCGGCCATCGTCGCGACGCGCGGCGTCGATTCTGTCGAGCGCCTCCTCGCCGGCGAGCAGGTGGGCACCATCTTCGAGGCCGTGGCGTGAGGGACGCACTCGCACGCAAGCACCACCGGCAGCAGGCACTGCTTCGCCTCGTGTCGCAGCAACGGCTCTCGACGCAGGCGGACCTTGTTCGGGCCCTGCGCGGCGCGGGTTTCGCCGCGACCCAGGCGACAGTGTCGCGCGACATCGTCGAGCTCGGCCTGGTGAAGGTCGCGCGCGACGGGAGGCATGCCTACGCGCCCCCGTCCGCGGCAGCGCCCGGCGGGGGCATGGAGCGGCTGCGCCGATTCTGCGAGGACTATCCGGTGGAGGGCGCGCTCGCGACGAACCTCGTCGTGTTGCGATCGCTTCCGGGGACCGCGAACGCGCTCGCGGCGGCGCTCGATGGCTCTCGGCTCGACGAGGTCGTGGGCACGCTCGCTGGCGACGACACCGTCTTCATCGCCGCGACCAACGAGCGGCATGCGCGCGCGCTTCTCGGTCGCCTCACGTCGTTCGGCATCGCGCGAAAGGCGGCGAAATGACGAAGCAGTACCGCGGCGAGACCTGTGTACTCGCGTACTCGGGCGGTTTGGACACGAGCGTCGCGGTCGCGTGGCTTCGCGAAACGCTCGGCTTCGAGGTAGTGACCTGCACCGGCGACCTCGGGGCGACCGGCGATCTCGACGCCGTACAGCGCAAGGCCATCGCGAGCGGCGCGCGCAAGGCGATCGTCCAGGATGCCCGCGACATCTTCCTCCGCTATTTCGTCTGGCCGGCGCTCCAGGCCGGCGCCCTGTACGAGGACCGCTATCCGCTGGCGACGGCGCTCGGGCGCCCGCTTCTGGCCAAGCTCCTCGTCGACGCCGCGAGGAGCGAGAACGCGCGCTTCGTCGCGCATGGCTGCACCGGCAAGGGGAACGATCAGGTGCGCTTCGACCTCGCGGTCGGTGCGCTCGCGCCGGACCTGACCGTGATCGCTCCGATGCGCGGCGGCATGAACATGACGCGCGACGAGGAGATCGACTACGCCAAAAAGCACGGCATCCCCGTAGAGGCGACGAAGAAGAGTCCGTACAGCGTCGACATGAATCTCTGGGGCCGTTCGATCGAGGCCGGGGTGCTCGAGGATCCCTGGGGAGCACCGCCCCGCGATGTCTTCCAGTGGACGGTCGACCCCGACGAGGCGCCCGCGAACCCGCGAGAGATCGCGATCGCCTTCGAGGAGGGTGTCCCGGTCGCGCTGGACGGAGCGAAGGTCGAGAGCGTCGATCTCGTGCAGCGGCTGAACGAGCTTGCCGGAAAGCACGGCGTGGGGCGCATCGACATGGTCGAAGACCGCCTCGTTGGGATCAAGTCGCGCGAGATCTACGAGGCGCCGGCGGCCGTGCTTCTCCACCAGGCGCACCGCGCCCTCGAATCGCTCGTGCTCACGAAGGAGGCGCTGCGCTTCAAGGCGCAGGTCGGCCGGGAGTACGCAGAGCTCGTATACAACGGCCTCTGGTTCTCGGCGCACCATCAGGACCTCGCCGCGTACGTGCGAAGCACGCAGCGATTCGTGACAGGCGAAGTCCGCGTGCGGCTTGATCGCGGCACCGCGACCGTGGTCGGCCGGCGCTCGCCTCACTCGCTCTACTCGACCTCTCTCGCGACGTACGGCAAGGGCGATGCGTTCGATCACCAGGCCTCGGAGGGATTCATCCGCGTCTTCGGTCTCCCCTTGCGGACGCAGGCGCGGACGCAGGCGCTCTGGGGCGAGGGTAGCGAGGCATCGCTCGACATTCCGAGGAAGGCGCTCTCGGCGCCCAAGAAGTCATCAAAGAAGCCGAACAGGCGGTGAAAGATCTCTGGTCGGGTCGATTCGACAAGCCGCTCGATCCGCGGATCCGCGCGTTCACGTCGTCGCTTGACCTGGATCGACGGATCGCGGCGCACGACGTCAAGGGCAGCATCGCGCACGCCCGCATGCTCGGCCGGCAGAAGATCGTCAGCGCGGACGAGGCCGCAGTCCTCGTGCGCGAGCTCGAGAAGATCTCCGCGGAGCTCGCGTCCAAGACATTCCCGTGGCCGGCCGGCGCTGAGGATGTCCATTCGGCGGTCGAGCAGGTCCTGCACGAGCGCGCCGGCGCGGTCGCGGGAAAGCTGCACACGGCCCGGAGCCGCAACGACCAGGTGGCGCTCGACCTCCGCCTTCTGGTCATCGAGCTCCTCGATGAGCTCGACGATGCCGTGCTCGATCTTGCGCGAGCGCTCGCGGATCGGGCGACCAATGAGGTCGAGACGGTCCTTCCGGGCTACACGCACATGCAGCGCGCGCAGCCCATCTCGCTCGCGCATCACCTGCTGGCGCACGTCGAGCCGCTTCGCCGCGATCGCGAGCGCATCGCAGAGGCGCGGGGCCGAGCGGCGACGTCGCCGCTGGGCGCCGGCGCTCTCGCCGGCACGCCGCACCCGGTGGATCCCGCGTCGGTCGCGAAAGATCTCGGTCTCGCTCGCTCGTTCCGGAACAGCGTCGACGCCGTCGCGGATCGCGACTTCATCGCGGACTTTCTTTACTCGGCCGCCCTCGCAGCGGTGCACGCTTCGCGTCTCGCGGAGGAGCTCGTCCTGTGGTCGAGCGCGGAGTTCGGGTTCGTCGAGCTGTCGGACGAGCACGCGACTGGGTCGAGCATCATGCCGCAGAAGAAGAACCCCGACGTGCCCGAGCTGGTCCGCGGCCGGGCCAGCCGTCTCATCGGCGACCTCGTCGCGGTGCTCACGAACCTGAAGGGTTTGCCGCTCGCCTACGACGGCGATCTCCAGGAGCAGCGCGTTCCGCTCTACGACGGAGCCGTAGCGGCGCCGGCGCTCAAGGCACTCGCCCTGGTGGTGCGCGAACTTCGCGTCGACCGGGATGCGATGCGTCGGGCCACCGAGCGCGGGATGCTCGGCGCCACCGATCTCGCCGACCACCTTGCCCGGCGAGGCGTTCCGTTCCGCGAAGCGCACGAGATCGTCGGGCGTCTCGTTCGGGAGCGCGTCGCCGCGGGCAAGGATTTGGGCGGTGTGACGCTCGACGAGCTCCGCCGTCACGACAGGCGGTTCGAAGCGAGCGCCCTCGAGGAGATCCGGCCGGAACGATCCCTCGCGTCGCGCGCCTCGCCCGGCGGCACCGCACCGGAACGAGTGCGCGAGGCGCTGGCGGAGGCGACGGCGGCACTCAGGCGATGAGCGTCGCAATCCGTCCGGCGCTGGTCGAGGACATCGTCGACATCCAGGCACTGATCAACCGCTATGCGGCCGAAGACCGAATGCTCGAGCGGTCGCGTGACTTCCTGCTGGAACATCTGCGTGATTTCGCCGTCGCGGAAGACGTCTCCGGTTTCCTCGGTTGCTGCTCGCTTGCCGTGCTCACGCCGGATCTCGCCGAGATTCGATCGCTCGCGGTGCGCCCGGAGGCCGCGGGCCGCGGCATCGGACGACAGCTCGTCCTCGCGTGTGTCGCCGAAGCGCGGCGCCTTGGGCTTCGGCGAGTCTTCGCGCTCACGCTGGTCCCTGATTTCTTCCAGCGCTGCGGGTTCGTTCTCACGAGTCTCGGGCGGCTGCCCGAGAAAAGCGCGTCGGAGTGTCCGGTCTGCCCGAAGCGGTTCGCGTGCGACGAGCACGCGATGCTCCTGCACCTGGACGGGACCATCCCCGAGCCACTCGCGGCGAGCGAACCGGTTGGCTACACGCGGCTCTTCCTCGGCGTGGAGCCCGGAGGAAAGCCGCCGCCGTGACCCGCATGGGCAAGGCGGCTCGGTTTTTCGCGGCGGGCTTCGACACCGCGGTCATCGGCGTCCTTGCGTTCAATGAGACCGGCGGGCGCTTCGCGGCCACATTCTCCGAGTACGTCCTCTGGGGCTCGGTGCTGGCCGCCGGGATCTGCGCGCTCGTGATCCTCGTGGAGGGTCTCGCGCCGCTCGCGTGGATCGGAATCGGCTACATCCTCTTCGGCGGGCTCCTCACGCAAGGGAGTCCGCACATCGGCTTCGTCCTTCTCGCGCTGGCCCTCGCTCCGATGGTCCCGCGGCCGCGCGGGTCGCTCACCCTGGGGATCGGTATCGCCGCGGTCTCCGCGGTGGTGTCGCGGGTTCTGATCGAGTTCGCTCCTTAGTACCATCGAGCAGGTTTGACCACTCGCCCCACGGTCCGAGCCGCGAACGGTCTGGTCGCGAGCGGACATCACCTCGCAACTTCCGCGGGCCTCGCCGCTTTGCGCGAGGGAGGGAACGCGGCCGACGCGGCGGCGGCAGCCGCAGCGGTCTGCGCCGTCGTGATGCCACATCGCACCTCATTCGGCGGCGACATCTTCGCCCTGATCTACGACGCCCGGTCGCGGGACGTGACCGCGTACAACGGCTCGGGCGCGGCCCCGCATGCACTCGAGCCCGAGAGCTTTGGCGATGCATTCCCGGCGCAGGGAGCGGCGGTCGCCACCGTACCCGGTCTCATCGCGGGGCTCGCCGATCTCGTGGCCGACCACGGCCGCCTCGGACTTGATCGGGCTCTGGCTCCGGCGATCGGGTACGCCGAGAACGGATTCCCGGTGAGCGACGTCCTGGCGGCGGCCATCGCCGAAGAAGGCGCGCGGCTCGCGCACGACGAGGAGGCCGTGCAGGTCTTCGGTCCGCGCGGCTGGCCCGGCGCTGGCGAATTGCTCCAACAGCCCGACCTCGCCGCAACGCTCCAGGCGATCGCGCGCGACGGCGCGGACGCCTTCTATCGGGGCGAACTCGGCGAACGCTTCGCGACCGCGATCGCGACGATCGGCGGCGTCATGGATCGCGCCGACCTCGCGGCGCACCGCACCGATCGTCCGGAACCTATCGCGATCGAGTACCGCGGCTTTCGCATCGTCGGGCAACCGCCGGTGTCGCAGGGTCACATCCTCCTCGAGGAGCTCGCCATCGCCGAAGGCCTCGACATCCGATCGCTCGAGTGGGGGAGCGCGGAGCTCATCCATCTGATGGTGGAGACCAAGAAGCTCGCGTTCGCCGATCGCGACGCACATGCCGGAGATCCGGCGCGCGTCGACTTCGACGCCCGCCGCCTTCTCGACGCCGAGTTCGTCGCGAGCCGCCGCCGTGCGGTCAACGCGAAGGCGAGCGAGCGAAGTGAAGCGGGTTCGCTCATGACGCCGGCGGACACGACCTACCTCGCGGTCGTCGACCGCGACGGAAACGCCGTCTCGCTCATCGAAAGCGTCTTCAGCGCGTTCGGCGCCGCGACGGTCGTGCCGGGCACCGGGATCCTGCTGAACAACAGGCTCTCGGGCTTCTCGCTCGATCCGCGCTCGCCAAACGCGCTCGCGCCCGGCAAGCGGCCCGTGCACACCTTGAACACCGTCCTCGCGCTCGAGGGCTCGACCCCGCGCTTCGTCTTCGGTACGCCGGGACGGCACGCGCAGGTACAGACCAACTTCCAGCTCGCGGTCGGACTGATCGACTTCGGAATGGACGTGCAACAGGCGATCGAGGAACCCCGTTGGTATCACGACTCGGGGCGCACACTGAAGATGGAGCGCCGGTATCCCGAGGCCGTCCGCCGCGCTGTCGCTGCGAAGGGCCACGAGGTCGCGGTGCTTGGAGATTGGGACGAGATCACCGGTGGTGCGCAGGCGATCGCGATCGAGCCGAACGGATCGTTCGCCGGCGGCGCGGACCCGCGCCGCGAGGGTCAGGCCGCTGGGTATTAACCGCGGCCTCGTCGCCGCGGTCGCGATCCTCTGCGCCACGGTACTGGGTGCCTGCGAGCCGGGACCCCCGCCGCCCGAGCCCGTGGCCCGCCAATACGCGACCGCGTGGCAGAAGTCCGATTACCAGGCGATGTGGGATCTCCTTACCGACGACGCCAAAGCCGCCGTCACGCCGGCCGGGTTCGTCGAGCGGCTGCCGCGCATCGCCGAAGAGATGACGCTCAAGTCGCTCGATGCAAAGCCGGGCACCGCGACGCATCCGGCGTTGCCGAACGGGTCGCCCGATCCGCGGAAGGCGAGCGTCCCGCTCGACGTGATGTTCCACACCCAGCGCGTCGGCGAAGTCGCTCGCACGATCTCGCTTCAGTTCGTGATGATCGGCGAGAAGGACAAGGCGGTCTGGCGGATCGCGTGGACGCCCGAAGCGATCCTTCCGCATCTGACGCAGGGCCGTCTCGTCCGCATGACGCGCCTGCCGACCTCACGAGGCCGGATCATCGCGCGCGACGGGACCGAGCTCGCCACGTTCGTCGAGGCGGGTGTCGTCGGCGTCATCACCGGACAGATCCGCTCCGAGACGGGGCTTCTGTCGTCGCTGTCGTCAGCCCTCGCCATGACGGCGGATCAGATCAAGGCGAAGTACACGCAGTCGTGGGTGAAGCCAGATCTCTTCGTTCCGATAAAGATCATCCCCGCGGCGCAGCTCGACGCGATCCGTACGCGACTCTCGCTGATCGAGGGCGTGCAGGTCCAGGCGACACGCGTGCGGAGCTACCCGACCGGACTCGCGTCGCACACCCTCGGCTATCTCGCCGAGGCGAGCGAAGACGAGGCCAAGGCGAAGACGGCGCGAGGTATCGAAGCAGGCGACCTCATCGGAAAGAAGGACACCGGGCTCGAGTCGGCTCTCGACGACGAGCTCGGGGGCAGCTACGGATTCCGGCTCGGCATCGTCGAGTCGGACGAGCGTCCGGTGGAGACGCTCGCGGAGACCGCGCCGGTGCCGGGACGCGATGTCGTTCTATCGCTCGATCCGAAGCTGCAGCGCGCCGCGGAGAACGCGCTCGGCGATAACAAAGGCGCGATCGTCGCCGAGGATCCGTGGTCCGGCGAGATCCTTGCCCTTGCGAGCCGTCCGACGTTCGACCTGAACGCCATCGTTGCCGGCGACGCGGCGGCGATCGCGCGGTACTCGTCGGATCCGAAGCGGCCCTTCTTCAACCGAGCGACGTTCGGACAGTACCCGACCGGTTCGTCGTTCAAACCGATCACCGCCGCGGCCGCGATGCGGAACGGCGTCTACAACTGGGGCGATCGCATCGACTGCCCAGCACGCTGGACGGGCTACGGCGAGCAGTGGGTGCAGCTCAACCACGAGACCGGCAACCTCGGGCCGATCGACCTCCGCACCGCGCTCGCGCGAAGCTGCAACACCTTCTTCTACGAGATCGGCAAGCGGCTCAACGACCGCGACCCGAACATTCTCCCGACCGCCGCCAAGAGCTTCGGCCTCGGCAAGGCCACCGACATCGACTTCGTCTTCGAGGCAGAGGGTCTTGTGCCGAGCCCGGATTGGAAGAAGCAGCACTTCACGAATCCCGCCGATCAGACGTGGAATCCGGGCGACGCGTCAAACCTCGCGATCGGTCAGGGCTTCCTTCTCGCGACGCCCCTTCAGATGGCGAACTACGCCTCGGCCCTCGCGAACGACGGGATGCTTTGGAAGCCACGTTTGGTGATCGAGCTCCGCGAGCGCGATGGCAAGACCGTGAAGACGTACCCGAAGACGCAGGCGGGCTCGACTCTTGCCATTCCGACCGATCTCTCGCTCATCCGCGACGGGATGCACGCGGTGACCAGCGAAGCGGACGGGACGGTGTCCTTCGTGTTCAACGGGTTTGGCACGAGCACGGCCGGAAAGAGTGGCACCGCCGAGTCATCCACACCGGGCAAGGTCCATGCGTGGTTCATCGGCTTCGCATCATTCGAGGCGCCTTCGATCGCGATCGCCGCGGTGCTCGACGAGTACACGGAGCGGCCCGGCGTCTTCGGTTCGGTGGACTCCGCCATCGCGGTGAAAGCGGTACTGACCGCGAAGTTCGCCACGCCGTAGCGACCTGAGCCCGCGCCTCCGGGGTCTAGGCTCATCGTGATGCGTCGCATGCTGACGAGCGCGTTGCTCGCGCTTCTGCTGTTTGGCTGCAGCGTCGTCGCTCCCGAATATCGACCGACGCCCACTCCCACACCCACGGCGGTCGCGATCAGCACGCCTGACATCCAGCCAATCAACTACGGGGTCACTCCGTTAGACGTCAGGGCGGGCGCCACGAAGACCGTGATCTCTTTCTCGAACCCGAACGCATTCGTGTTGGACTGGTTCATGACCGTTCGGCTCAGGACGCTCGCCGGGGCTTTCCTGCGTGACGAGCGCATCGGTAGCGCGGGCGTTCCAGCGAATCGGGCCGAGCCGAAGTTCCAGAATTGGTATTTCCCGATCCCTCCGGGAGACTCCTCCGCGGTCGTGAGATTCGACGTCGCGTTCGCCAAGAGCGACGTCCAGGAGTTCAAGGTCGCGCGCAGCCTGACCGTGATCGGAGAGGTCGAGGGCGTCCGCGTCGCGAAACACGCGTGCGCCGGCGACCAGGCGATAGGCGTTATCGGATGCGATCTGACGCTCGAAGCGACGACAGCTGTGCCCGCCTTTTCCAAGCTGCATCTCGTCGTCATCGTGCGCAGGACCGCATCGCCGCGGGATGTCCTGGGCGCACTGCAGTGGCGCCCTGAGCTCCTACCGTCGGCAAGCCCATGGCTGACCCTCGCGTCCGGCGAGAAGCTGCAGCTGGAATTCAGCGACAGCTACCCGACCCCGACCGTTCCCTGGGAATACGAGGTGTTCACGCACGTCTACCGGTTCTCGAGCCTTTAGTCGGGAGCCCCGACCGGCGGCTAGACTTTTCGTATCCCCACGCTGACCGATGCCCCCGCTTCGCGCCGCCTCGATAACGGGCTCGTCATGCACGCGCTCGAAGCGCGGCACGCTCCGGTGGTGTCGCTCTGGGTCTGGTACCACGTCGGCGGACGCAACGAGATACCCGGGACCACGGGCATGTCGCACTTCCTCGAGCACATGCTTTTCAAGGGAACGCCCAAGCATCCGAAGGGTGACCTCGACAAGCTGCTCGCGCGGTACGGCGCGCTCTGGAACGCGTTCACCAGCGAGGACGTGACCTGCTACTTCGAAACCGTGCCGGCCGAGCGCTACCCGGTCGCGCTCGAGCTCGAGGCGGACCGCATGCGGAATGCGCTCATCACCGTGGAAGAGACCGAGGCCGAGCGCAACGTCATCGTGAGCGAGCGCGAGGGACTCGAGAATGATCCGTCGTTCCTCCTCGGCGAGCAGCTGCAGGCCGTCGCCTTCGCGCGCCACCCGTACGCGCAGGGAGTCATCGGCAGCAAAGAAGAGATCAAGCTCATGACGCGCGACGGCCTCTACGCGCATTACCGCCGCCACTACGCGCCGAACAACGCGTACTTCATCGTGGCGGGCGACGCACCCGCGGAGGAGCTGCTCGATCGCGCGGCGACGGCGTTCGGATCTCTCGACGCGGAGGTGCCGATCGAGCCGCCGAAAGCGCCGGAGCCGCCGCAGTACGGCGAGAAGCGCGTGATCGTTCGCCGCGCCGGTGGGGCTCTTCCGATCATCCAGATCGGCCACAAGGCGCCGCGCGCATCCGACCCCCGCGCGGCCGCACTTTCCGCGCTCGCCGTTGCTCTGGGTGGCGCGACCTCGGGTGGCGGAGAGGCCGCGTCGGGACGTTCGTCGCGTTTCTACCGCGCGCTCGTCGATACGGGCCTCGCCACGACCGTCGACGCGTCGTTCTCGCTCATGAAGGATCCATACCTCTTCATTGCGGAGGCGCATTTGCGGCCGGGCGTGACGCACGCTCAGGTGGAACAGGTGATCCTCGACGAGCTCGAGAAGATCGCGAAATCAGCGCTCACCGATGAAGAGTTCGCCCGGGTCCGCAGGCAGATGCTTTCGGCGAGCGCGTTCATGACCGACACAGTCACCTGGCGGGCGTTCCGCTTCGGCCAGCTCCTCGCGACGGGCGCCGCGGCGTCGCCCGACGAGTGGTACGACCGGCTCGCCGCCGTGACTGCAGAGGACGTCCGCGCCGCCGCCGAGTCCGTGTTCCAGGAGAAGGGCCGCGTGGTGGGCTGGTTCGTCCCGGAGTCTTCCTAGTGGACGTCCGCCGGCATCGCCTCGAGAACGGCCTGCGGGTGGCGGTCGTCCCGATAAAGGGCCTCCTCTCCGCCTCCGTGCTCCTCGCCATCGAGGCTGGTCAGTGGTTCGAGCCCCCGGGGCGTCCGGGCATCGGCCGCCTCACGGCGCAGGCGATGCTGCGCGGCACCACGACGCGCGACGCGAAGACGTGGGCCGACGCGCTGGACGGGATCGGCGCCGCCGCTCGGCTCGACGTCGGATCGCACGCCGCGACATTCAGCGCGCAATCGCTCGGCAGCGACCTCGACGTCTTGCTCGAACTGATGGCCGATGCGGTCATCAATCCGGCGTTCGCCGAGAAAGAAGTGGAGCTCGTACGGCAGCAGACCGTCGCACAGATCGAGGAGGACGCGCGGAATACGCGCGCCGTCGCCGAGCGGGCGTGGCGCGGGCTCGTCTACCCGAAGGGTCATCCGTTCCGCGCTCGGCCTATCGGCGATTTGGACGTCGTGCGCGCCACGTCGGCTAATGACCTCCGCGACCACCACCGGGGTGCGATCCGACCGGACGGCGCCGTGATCGTGGTCGCCGGCGGTGTCGACCCGCAGCAGGTGTTCGACGCATCCGCGAGGGCCTTCTCCACGTGGCGCGCGGGCGGTCCCCGCGAGGAGCGCAAGGTCCCGGAGGCGCGTCTGGCGACAGCGGTGCGAAAGCTTGCGGTCGTACCCGACAAGACTCAGAGCGACGTGATCCTCGGCTGGCCGGGACTGCCGCGAACGGATCCGCGGTTCGTCGCGGCGCGAGTGACGAATATGGTCTTTGCGGCGGACACGTTCGCGAGCCGCGTGGGCCACGTGGTGCGCGACGAGCTCGGCCTCGCCTACTACGTCTTCAGCACCCTCGGCGGCTCGCGTGGCCAGTCGCCGTGGGTCGTGCGCATGGGCGTGAACCCGATCAACGTCGAGCGTGCGGTGAGCACAACGCTCGACGAGCTGCGCAAGATCGTCGACGGCAAGGTCGCGGAGGAGGATCTCGAGCTCGCCCAGGACAAGATGGTGGGCGAGCTCGATGTTGCACGCGAGAGTCCCGCAGGCGTCGCGTCGCTTTTGCTGGAGGGCGAGGTCTTCCAGCTCGGGCCCGACTACGCCGAGCGGTACCCCCGCGAGCTGCGGGCCGTCACGCTCGAGCAGGTCGTCGAGATCGCGCGGACGTTCCTCCCCCCGGACCGGCATGCCCTCGCGATCGCCGGGCCTCCGCTGCCGGAGCGGGATTGAGCTTTCCGAAGGACACCATCGCGTTTCTCGATCGCTCGGGCGAGGTCGACGTCGAGACGCGCTCGCCGAAAGGTTCCACGCATTCCGTGCCGATCTGGATCGTGGTCGACGGTGACGACGTCTTTATACGCGCCGTTCGCGGGCCGACGTCGCGATGGTACCGCGAGCTCGTGGCTCGCCCGGGAGCCCTTGTCTTGAAAGAAAAGCGCATCCCCGTGCGCGCGATCGCCGCAGCGGACGGTGATTCGGTGAAGCGCGCCTCCGATGGCTACCGGAAGAAATATCGCAAGGGCGGCTCGCTCGATTCGATGCTTGTTCCAGCGGTGCTGCCCACGACGCTCAAGCTCGAGCCCGACTAGGGGCTCTTCCGCTCCTGCGCCGCGAAGTGGTCTGAGAACGCGTTGGCCTCGTCTACGCGGGCGCCCCAGCGGTCGTCCAGTGCCTCGAACGCGCTCGCGGGCGACGCAGCGTTGAGCAGTGAGAATTCGTGGGTTATCGCCGCCGCTTCGCGGAAGTTCTTGGACATGCCCGCGCGGTACCACTCGAATCGCGGCGGCGTGGCCGTGCTTGCGACGGCCTCTGCGACGCTCGTATAGAGCGCTGACGCCTTCGCCATGTCCGCGCTGTCGGTCGCATCCCACGGGCCGGGGCGGCTCGCGACGCCGTTCACCAGTTCGCTTGCCTGCGTCACCTGGAGGGCGGTGACGTCGAACATCGCGTTCCACTTCTGGAGATACGTGGCCTCCTGCGCGGCCTGGGCCTCGGTGACGCCGACGAAGGTCGCCGAAAGGACGCCCACTGCGATCAGACCGGCGAGCATCGCGAGGTGGCTCGCCTGACGCGCGCCGCCGGGCACCGTGAGGTACCTGAGCAGACCGCGGACGAGCCGGAAGCCGCCGAAGAGAAGCGGTCCCCATGCGAGGAAATACGTGCCCTCTGAGAATGCGTAGGTCGCGGCCGTGACGAGTCCGCCGCCGGCGAACCAGAGTCCACCGTTCCGCGCGTAGCGGAACGCGTCGGCCGCATCGTCTGCGCTGTCGGCGGCGTGCTCCTGCGTCGCCGTCGCCAGCTGCGCGTCATATGCCGAGCGCTTCGCCGGGTCGACGAGCGTCGCGAAAGCAGCGTCGAGCGCGGCGCGAAATTGCGCGACCTTGTTCGAAGCCGTCTCCTGAAGACGAAGAACGTCTCTGCCGTACGCGGAGCGGATCTCCATCTCGGTCGCGTTCGGCGGGACTCCCAGGAGCTCGTAGTAGCTGTTCATGGCGCGCGATCGTGCCAGTTACCTCAGCGCGTCGGAAGACGAACGACTCCGGATGAGACCTCCACGAGACCCTCGCGCACGAGCACACCCACGAGGCGCGGGACCCGGGCGTCGTTGATACCTCGCCGAAGCGCGGCGAGTGTCTCGCCACCAGGTGACATAGCGAGCTGACGCACGATCGCGCCACGCACGCGACGATCGCTCGGTCGGAACGGCGACTGTCTGCGTAGCGATGACGCGTCGGTCCCGTCGTAATCGCACACCGTGCGGAGCGGACAGACGTCGCACCGCGGTCGCTTCGCGACGCAGATCGTCGCGCCGATGTCCATCAACGCGTGATGCCATCGCGCGCTGCTCCGTCGCGAGCCGGAGCGCGAGTCGAGCGCGGTCGCCTCGGCATCGGTCGCGGTCCGGCCGAGCAATGCGCGGCCCAGCACGCGGCGGATGTTCGTGTCGGCGAATGCGGTCGTCTCACCGAGCGCGAAACAGGCGACGGCGGACGCTGTGTACGCGCCGACGCCCGGTAGCGCGTCGAGTCCGGCAACCGAGCGCGGCAGGCCCGAAGGCTGCATCCGCGCGATTCGATGGAGGTCCCTCGCGCGCCGGTTGTAGCCGAGGCCCGACCACTCCCGCAGGACCGCGCCGAGCGGCGCGCGAGACAGGGCGCGCAGCGTCGGGAACCGCGTCAGGAAGCGTTCGTACGCCGGGAGGACTCGCGACACCTGCGTCTGCTGGAGCATCACCTCGCTGACCAGCACGCGGTAGGGATCGCGCGTTCGGCGCCAGGGAAGATCCCGGCCGGAGCGCCGGTACCAGGAGAGGACGCGCCTGCGGAACGTCGCCGGAGAGGCCAGCGTGTCGTACAATTCCGGCACAGAAGAGTACGCCCGGTTGAGTGCTGAGGGCCTTCGGCCTTCAGCGCTTTTCATTAAAAGCACACGCACGGGGCAAAGGCCGTGCGCAGAGAGCGGAGGCTCCGATGAACAACCTTGAAAAGCCTGTCTACGTCTCCGCGGTCGGTCTGAAGAAGATCCAGTCCGAGCTCGATGACCTGAAGAGCGCTGGCCGTCAGCGTGTGGCCGAGCGCATCCACGCGGCCATGGAATTCGGAGACTTCACGGAGAACTCCGAGCTCGAGCAGGCGAAGAACGATCAGGCCTTCCTCGAGGGCCGGATCATGACGCTCGAGCAGCAGGTCAAGAACGCCCAGATCATCGACGAGAAAGCGAAACACGAAGTGGTCGAGATCGGCAGTCACGTGATGGTGGAGGCAGAGGGCTCGAAGGACCAGTACGTCATCGTCGGGTCGGCGGAGGCCGCGCCCGCGGAAGGGCGCATCTCGAACGAATCTCCGGTCGGCAAAGCACTCATGGGACACCGCGCAGGGGAGACGGTTCGGCTGGTCGTTCCGGCCGGCGCGGTGGAGATGAAGATCCTCACCGTACGTTGAGCTCCGGGCACGATGCGGCCTTCTGGGCCGACGAGGAGGCGAAGCTCCTCGAAGGGGGACGGCCGCACGTCGTGCGCGATTCGAAGACCCCCTCGGGTCCTGTCCCCATCTCCGGACTGCGTGGGCCGATCATCAGCGATGCGCTTTATCGGACGTTCAAGGGGCATGGGCTCGACGTTCGCTTCGTCTACACCATCGACGACTACGACCCGATGGACTCGCAATCCATGCGGCAGCAGGCCGGAATGGCCGAGCACATGGGTAAGCCCTTCGCGAACATCCCTTCGCCCGATCTCGCCGTGGCAAGCGATTTCGGCGAGTACCACGCGACGCGATTCGTCGCGCTGTTCGCGGGGCTTGGGATCACACCCGAGTTCCATCGGATGCGCGACCTCTACCGCTCCGGTGCGCTCGATCGCTCGATCGACCTGGTGCTGAGAAATGCCGAGACCATCAGGGCGATCCACAAGCGCGTCGCGAACGTCGACCATCCGGACGGATGGCTGCCGATCTCGGTCATCTGCGAGAACTGCGGCCGCATCGGCACCACGCTCGTGACCGACTACGACGGCGCGACGGTCGCCTATCACTGCAAGCCCGACTACGTGGAGTGGGCGATTGGCTGTGACCACCGCGGTCGGATCTCGCCCTTCAAAGGCAACTCCAAGCTCCTCTGGAACGAGCAGTGGTGCGCGCAGTGGGACCACTTCGGCGTGACCTACGAGGAGGGCGGCAAGGACCTGCTCACCGCGGGCGGTTCGCGGGAGCGCTCGAACGAGATCTACCGCGCCGTTTGGAAGAAGGAGCCGCCCGCTGGTCTGCAGCACGAGTTCTTCCTCATGGGCGGGAAGAAGATGGCGAGCTCGAAAGGGGTCGGCGCGAAGGCCGCCGACATCGTGGAGGTCTATCCGCCCGAGATCGTGCGCTTTCTCATGCTGCGTACTCATCCGAAGCGCCATCTCGAATTCGATCCGGCCGGCATGACGCTTCCTCGACTGATGGACGACTACGACCGCTTCGGGGACGCGTATGTGACCGACCCCGAGAGCGATATGGCGAAGACCTGGCGGCTTTCGCAGGTCTCGCCGACGCCGCAACCCCCGAGCTTCCGAATCCGTTTCCAGATCCTCGCGGACTGGCTGCAGATGCCGAGCGTTTCTCCCGAGCAACAGGCCGAGCGGCGCAAGGGTGCGCCCCTTTCCGTCTCGGAGCTCCGCGATCTCCATAGCCGGCTCGCGCTGGCGCGGGTGTGGCTCGACCGCTGGGCTCCGGATGAGGCGAAGTTCACGGTCCTCCCAGACAAACCAAGTGTCGAGCTGAACGACGCGCAGCGTCGATACCTTCTCGCGATCAAGGACCTGATCGCGAAGGTGCACGATCCCGACGAGATGCAGAACCAGCTCTACGAGGCCGCGAAGAAAGTCAGACTATTGGATGAGAAGGGCAAGCCGTCGCGCGACGCCTTCTCCGCGATCTACCTTGCGTTCATCGGCAGGCCGAACGGCCCCAGGGCGGGATCGCTCCTCACGTCGCTGGATCCCGATTTCGTGCGCCGGCGTCTCGACGAGATGGGCCGCTCGTGAACGGAAAGCTGCCGGTCGCGATCCTCTGGCACATGCACCAGCCTTACTACAAGCATCCGCAGACGAGCGAGTTCGTCCTGCCGTGGGTGCGCCTGCACGCGTCGAAGGACTACCTGCACATGGCGCGGCTCCTCCAGGAGTTCCCGCGCGTGAAGGTGAACTTCACGATGGTCCCGAGCCTGCGCGATCAGCTCGAGGACTACGCGCGCGGCGCCGATGACGAGGACACGCGGCTCACGATGCGCACCGTCGACGGCGTGCTCGCCGACGAGGAGCGCGCGCACATCCTCCGGCGATTCTTCTCGATCCATCACGGCAACGTCATCCACCGCTACCAGGAGTACCGGCGCCTCCTGCAGCTCGCGATGGCGACCGGCGACCGGCACGAGCTTCTCTCCGACGATTACTTCGTGGACCTCGCGCTCTGGTTCAACCTCGCGTGGATCGATCCCGACGACATCCGCGCGGATCAGCGCCTCGTCGAGCTCGCGGACAAAGGCGCGCGGTTCACTCGCGAGGACGTGCGGTACGTCATCGGCCGACAGCGTTTCATGGCGTCGGGGGTCCCGCACCTGTACCACCGCTTAGAGCGCGACGGACAGGTCGAGATCCTGACCACGCCCTACTACCACCCGATCCTGCCGTTGATCATCGACGACCGGTCGGCACTGCGCTCCGATCCGTCGGCAAAGCTCCCCGAAATACCGTTCGCATACCCGGACGACGCCGCTTTCCAGCTGGAGGAGGCGGTGGCGTCGCACGAGCGCGCCTTCGGGCAGAAGCCGCGCGGCGTGTGGCCGTCGGAAGGCGCGGTCTCGCCAGAGGCGGCGGACGCGATACGCAAAGCGGGCCTTTCATGGTTCGCGTCCGACGAAGGCGTTCTCGCGCGGTCAGTCGACATGGAGCTGCGGCGCGACGAGGTCGGCGCGCTTCTGGATCCCGCTCTTCTGTACCGGCCGTATCGCCTCGCGAACGGCGCGACGGTCATATTCCGCGACCGGGAGCTCTCCGATCGCATCGGGTTCGTGTACGGCGACATGAAGCCCGAGGACGCCGTCGCCGACATGATCACGAAGCTCGAGCGCGCTCGCGACCGCTTGCCCAACGAGGGCGGGCCGTATCTCGCCTCGATCATCCTCGACGGCGAGAACGCGTGGGAGCAGTACCCGAACAACGGCAACGACTTCCTGCGAGCGCTGTACGGAAAGCTCGACGCAGACGATCGCTTCGAAACGGTGCGCATCTCCGACTTCCTCGAGAGGTCGCCCGCGACGGTCGAGCTTCCGCGCCTTCACACAGGGTCGTGGATCGAAGGGAACCTGCGCGTGTGGAGCGGCGAGCCCGCCCACTCGCGCGCGTGGAGCGCTCTGGAGCGCACGCGCCGGTTCGCGCAGGAGCAGTGGGGCTCGCTCCGCTTCATGCCCAAGAGCGTCCGGCAGCCACTCATGGTGGCCGAGGGAAGTGACTGGTTCTGGTGGTATTCGAGCCGGAACTCGTCGCCCGAAGACGGAGTCTTCGATGCGCTCTTCCGGGCGAACCTCGAGGTCGTGTGGTGGTTCGCGGGGGCGGAGCCGCCGGACGACATCCGCCACCCTCTCATGGACGCCCACCGCTTCGTGGCGTCCGGGGGAAACCGCATCGGTGCGATGCTTCCGGGCTCAGGTGACCGATACGGTTAGCGCCGGACGGATCCTGCCCGGCGGTCTCGGGTACATCCGGCCGCCGGCCGAAATAGAGCTCGCGGCATACGGCCTCGACCTCCGAGGCCTTCGCGTGGCCGACGTCGGCGCGGGCGAAGGACGGCTCGCGCTCGGTGCCGCCAGGGATGCGAAGTCGGTGCTGGCGGTCGACCCAGACCGCGGGGCGCTCGCTCGCGGGCGCGCCCAAGCGAAGCGCCAGGGAATCTCGAACGTCAAGTTCAGGGAGGGAGCCGCGCAGTCGCTTCGACTGGCGGACGCGTCTTTCGACGTGGTGATCTTTTCCTGGACGCTCTGATGAGTGGCGCACAAGGGCATGGTCGATGCCCTCACCGAGGCCCACCGGATCCTCGTCGAGCGAGGCGTCTTCGTCGACGCGCGTCCTGATTCTCGAGTTCCGGCTCAGGTGCATGCCGGAAGCGCCGGCGGCCGGGTGATCGGGACCATCGGGACCCAGCGACCCACGAAGACGGACGATCAGCTCTCGGATCGAGCGGTGCGGGATGTCCTGCGGCGAAAGCTCTTCCGCTCCAGGCGGCACGGCCGCCTGTGGCACGCCATACCGTTTGAGGACTCAGATGAGCTGAACGACTATCTCCGCGATCACCTGCGCTTTTCCAGGCGTGTGAGCTGGAGCGTTCCGGCGGGACGACGCACGACGCCGCTCTTCGTCGAGCGTGCCGTTCGCTTCGAGATCCTGGAGAAGCGCTAGCTCGAGGTCAGCGCGAACGCGGTCTCCCACGCCGCTTCGTACCCATCGAGCACGCGCGGCCACATGAAACGCTTCGCGGTCGCCTTCCCGTCGGCGCGGATCGCGCGAACGATCTCCGGGCGCGTGCGGAGGGTCGCGTGGGTCGCCAGTAATTCGCGCGGGTCGTCGCTCTGCATGACGACCGCGTTGCCGAACGGGACCGCATAGTCCTCGCCGGTGCGGCCGACGTAGGCGATACCGCCGGACGCCATCACTTCGAGGCCGACCAGGCCGAACGGCTCCTTCTCGGAATTCGCGAGGACGCCGTCGGCGGTCTGGTACATCGCGCGAAGCGTCCGCTCGGGAATGAAGTAGTCGAGGAAGAGCACGTCTGCGTTGCTCGCCGCCACCGCGGCCGCGAGATCGCGCGTGACCGCCTCGTTCGGGAGGGCGACGCGCTCGACCGTGAGCCCGCGCGCGCGGATGCGCGCGCCGACGATGTCGCCATAGGGGCTGCGGCTTCCACGCATGAGCAGCCGCGGATGGGCGCCGGTGTCGCGCATGAAGGCGATCGCGTCGATCGCCCACAGCCAGCGCTTGTCGGGATCGAACCGCGCGACCTTGACGAAGGTCGGCCGATCGCCGAAGGCCTCCCGCAGCGTGCGCCCCTCGGTCGGGGGGAGTGGCTTCAGCCAGCGCTCGGCGATGCCGTTCGGCAGCACCGCGGCGTCGACGTCGACGGCCGACATCTCGGCGCGCATGAAGCGCGAGACCGTCGTGATCGACGCAGCGCGGCGAAGGAGCGCGAAGTCGATGCGTCCGAACCCGTACGTGTTGTTCGCGTTCCAGAGGATGGCCGCCGCGCCCGGCATGCGAACGTTCAGGATCACGGCGGTCGCGATGGCGGCGTCGGCGGTCTGCCAGTCCTCGAAGAGCAGCACCGTGCGCCGTCCCTGCGAGGCCGAGGCGGCAACGAGGTCCGCCAGGTGCGATGGGACGGTGCGCGAGAAGTCCCGCCATTTGCCATCCTCGCCGTCGTACACGTCACGTGGGTGATAGGCGCTGATCCACTGGGACCATCGCTCCAGGACGAGGCGCCCCTCGGCGCGCTCTTCCCGTGCCGGAAGCGTCGGGTCGCCCACGAAGACCTGATGCACGAAGTAGCCGCGACCGACGAGGGCGTCGGCCAGATCGATCATGCGCGTGGCGAGGCCGCCGACGAACGAATAGCGGTCGGGTCCCTCGAAGGCGACGAGCACCACGTCGTACATGGGAGAGCACGGATAATGGCATGCGCCCGATGACGCCTCTCCAGCGCATCCGCGAGGACCCCGAGAAAGTCCGCGACATGCTCGTCGCGCGCGGCTTCGACGCGCCTCTCGACCAGATCCTCGAGCTCGACCGAAAAGCCCGCGAGCTTCGTGCTCAGGTCGAGGCTCTGAA
The DNA here is from genome assembly GCA_038040265.1 of Chloroflexota bacterium. Lineage (GTDB taxonomy): Bacteria > Chloroflexota > Limnocylindria > P2-11E > P2-11E > 3-1-20CM-2-70-9. The sequence goes on from JBBPIP010000006.1 coordinate 109,999, forward strand.
CGCCGAGCGGAACAAGGCCAGCCGCGGGGGACCGCCGAGCGAAGAGGTGAAGGCGCGGATGCGCGAGGTGGGGGAGAGGATCAAGGCGCTGCAGGCCGAGCTGACGGCGCTCGAGGCCGAACGCGACGAGAAGGCCCTCTGGATTCCGAACGAGATCGACCCGCGCGTGCCGCGCGGCAAGGACGAGCACGACAACACGGTCATCCGTCAGGACAAGCCGAAGCAGCTAGAGCTGGCGCCGCGACCCCACTGGGAGATCGGCGAGGCCCTGGGCATCCTGGACATCCCGCGCGGCACGAAGCTCTCGGGCTCGCGTTTCTACGTGCTGCGCGGCGCGGGTGCCGCGCTTCAACGCGCGCTGATCGCGTGGATGATCGACCTCAAGATCGCCGCCGACTTCACCGAGATCTACCCGCCGTTCGTCACGCGGCGCGAGACGCTCCTCGGAAGCGCGCACCTTCCGCACTTCGACGAGAACCTGTACCGCGACGAGGACGACGACGTGTGGCTCGTTCCCACCGCGGAGCCGCAGCTCGTCGGACTCCATAGAGACGAGACCCTCGACGCGGCGTCCCTCCCCCGGCGCTATGTCGCGTACACCGCCTGTTTCCGTCGCGAGCACATGAGCGCGGGCCGCGACGTCCGCGGCATTAAGCGCGGGCATCAGTTCGACAAGGTCGAGATGGTCGTCCACTGTGCGCCGGAGGAGTCGCCGGCGTGGCTCGACAAGATGACCGGGCTCGCGGTCGAGGTGCTCGAGAAGCTCGAGCTCCCGGTGCGTGTCACCGAGCGTTGCGCGGGCGACCTCGGCTTCACCGCGATGCGGGGCTTCGACGTCGACGCGTGGGGTCCCGCCGCGAACGAGTGGCTCGAGGTCTCGTCGGCCTCGAACTGCGGCTCATTCCAATCGGAGCGTTCGAACATCCGCTTCCGCCGCGAAGCCGGTGGGAAGCCGGAGCACGTTCACATCCTGAACGCGTCGGGCCTGGCGCTCCCGCGACTGATGATCGCGATCATGGAGAACTACCAGCAGAGGGACGGCTCGCTGGAGATTCCGAAGGCGGTGCGTTCCTACATGGGCGGCCGCGAGAAGGTCGCGCCGGGTGAATTTGTCCTCTAGTTGCTAGGCGCTCTGCGCCTTGCCCTCGACGTCGATCTCGGCGATCCGGCGCCGGGTCCGCTCGGCGAGATAGGTCGGCCCACGCTCCTCGAAGACGGCGAGCGCCTCGATGCATTCGTTGCGGGCGCCGACGACATCGCCGTGCGCCGCCAGGAGGCGCGCCGAAGCGGCGCGGATCTCGGCGGTCGCCACCGGCAGGTCGAGTCGGAACGTGTGCTCCAGACCTTCCGTTCGGCGCGCATCGGCGACTGCGAGGTCGCCGCTCGCGCACGCGACCTCAACGAGCGTCGCCGCGATCCCGGCACCGCACCGGCGGCACTCGTGTTCGATCGCCGCGGCGTGCGCGGCGGCCGCGTGTTGCCGAGCGTCCTCGAGCGACCCCTGATAGAGGGCGAGTCGCGCGAGCTCCGCTGCGATCCGCGGCGCGAGGTGGTCACGCGCCGGCGATCGCTCGGCCATGGCGCGAGCCTCCGAGAGGGTCGTGGCGGCTGACCGGAAGTCTCCGCGCTCGATCGCAAGCGATCCGAGCACGAGGAGGGTCGACGCGGGGTCGGCGGGCTGCGGGCCCTGCGCGAGGGGATCCGCCAGGGCGAGCGCGCGCTCGAGGGTCGCCTCTGCCTCGGCGAAGCGACCGAGCCCAAAGAACGATCGGCCGAGCGCACGGAGTGCCCCTGCCTCGCCCGAGACATTCCCAAGACGCGACTCGGCCCCGAGCAGCTGATGCGCGAGCTCCTCCGCTTTTGCGAGCTCGCCGCGGTCGAGGGCCGAATAGGTGAGCAGCGCCAGCGCTCGCGCGAGCCCGGAGAGATCGCCGATCGCGGTGGCGTGCTCCGCACACCGCTCGATCGCGCGAAGCCAGTCGTCCTGCGAGCCCGAGTCCGCCGCGAACACCGCGACGGCCTCCTCGGCCGCGAGGGCGAGGCCGCGATCGTTCGCGGCGAGCGCCTCCTTCACGGCGGTCCGCGCGACGGCGAGGGCCTCGGCCGGACGCTCGTCCGAGCGCGCGAGGTATGCCTTGGCGAGAGTCAGTTCCGCGCGCTCGCGTCCCTCGGCGGGCGTGAGGCGATCGGCCTCGGCGAGGTGCTCCGCCGAACGCTGCGTGTGATGCGCGCGGGCGGCGAGCTCACCGGCGCGACGGCGAAGCGCCGCCCGGAGGACCTCATCCGCAAGGGGACCGCCGAGCGCCTCCTCCGCGATGGCCAGGGCGTCCTCGTGGCCGAGTGCGCGGGCCGCGTCGCACGCCTGCACGAGAGCACGCGCACGCTCCGACTGGCCGCCGCCCGGAAGCCGCTCTGCGAGACGCGCGGCGGCGCGGTAGTGATGCAGCGCGTCGGGGAGAGCATGCAGAGCGCTCGCGCGCTCGCCCGATCGCATCGCGTATTCGATCGCGCGGGTGACGTGCGTCGACTCGGCGAAGTGGTTCGCGAGGAGTTCGGGCTGTTGGACCGTGACCTCAGGCATCACGCTCTCGATCACCTGACCGATGCGGCCGTGGAGATCCTCGCGTTTGCGGGGTGAGATCGAGTCATAGACGAGCTCGCGCGTCAGCGATTGCCGGAACCGGTAGTCGCCGTGGCTCGTGAGCTCGAGCAGGCCCATCGCGCAGAGACCCGAAAGGGCCGAGTCGACGTCGACGTCCTGGCCCAAGAGCGCGCGCAGAAGGGCCGGCTCGCAGGCGCGTGCCGCCACGGCGGTCGCTTGAAGAACGCGCTTTTCCGGGCCAATGGCCTGTTCCGCGCGACGCAGCAGGAGCATCGGAAGCCCGTCGGGAAGCTCGCGCATGCGTGTGACGTCGGCAAGCGGCGACGCACCCGCGCGCTCCATGACAACCCCGGTCGCAACGAGCCACCGCGCGGTCTCCTCTATGTATGTCGGGCTTCCCTCGCTGCGAGCGACGACGTCGTCGACGGCCTCCTGCGGGAGCGCGCTCGCCGGCAGCAGCGCCTGCAGGAGCGCGGCGGTCGCCCCGGGCGCGAGGGGAGTGAGCCGGATCTGCAGATGCCCACGGCTGGTGGACCACGGCGGATTCAGCTCGGGGCGATAGGTCGTGATCAGCAGCGCATTGGTGTTCGCGAGCGCCGGTGCCAGCGCCGCGAGAAGGTCCTGCGACGCCGAATCCGCCCACTGCACGTCGGAGAGCGCGAGGATCACGGGCTGCGTGCGGGCGACGCGGAGGATGAGATCGCGTATCGCGCGGTCGAGCAGCTTCCGGCGCGTCTCCCCCGAGAGCGGTGGCAACGTGAGGCTGTAGCCGAGAGCGGCCAGCACGAGCTTCGCGGTCTCCGGTTCCATCCCGGGAAGCGTTTCGGTGAGGGTGCGATGCGCGATCTCGGTCGGCGCGCTCGTTCCGATCGCGAGCGCACGGCGCAAGAGGTCTGAGATCGCCCCGTATGCGCGGTGCGAGTCGTACGGCGAGCAACGCGCCCGCGCGACGCGCGCGCCGAGCGCTCTTGGATCGGCGAGGAGCTCGTCCACAAGGCGCGTCTTGCCGAGTCCGGCCTCGCCCACGATCGAGACGATGTGGCCCTTACCCGCAAGGGCTTCCTCCAGCGCGCCGACCAGAACGGCGACCTCGGCGTCGCGCCCGATGAGGGGCGCGCGTCCAAGATCGACCGTCGCGGTCTCGACGCGCAGCAGGCGCCAGGCGACGAGCGGCGCGGTTTTGCCCTTGGCCGCGACGGGAGGATGTGGCTCGTAGGCGAAGAGGCCCGGCGAGAGGCGATACGTCGCGTCGCCGACCAGGACCTCGCCCGGCTCGGCAGCCTGCTCGAGCCGCGCGGCCACGTTGACGGCATCGCCGAGGACGCCGAACTCGCTCTCGCGATCGCCGATCGCGCCCGCGACGGCGAGGCCCGTGTTGATCCCGATCCGCAGCGCGAGGTTGCGACCGGTGCGCTCGGCGATCCGCTCGTTCTCGCGGTCCAGCGCGCCGAGGATCGCAAGCGCCGCTCGCTGCGCGCGCGCCGGATGATCGATCTCGTTATCGACGGCGCCGAACACCGCGACGACCGCGTCTCCGATGTACTTCTCGATGAGGCCCCCGGACGCTCGGATCTCGACCGCGATCGCGTCCCATGCGGCGCGCATATTCCCGTGGAGCTCTTCCGGATCGAGGCGCTCCGCGAGCGCGGTGAATCCGGAGATGTCCGCAAAGAGGACCGTGACCTGCTTCGTCTCGCCCTCGCTGGGGGCGAGCGCCAGAAGCCGAGCACCGCACTTTCCGCAGAAGCTGAATGCGATAGGCATCTCGGTCGCGCACTTCGGACAGGTGATCGTCGCTCCCCTCATCGGCCAGCCGAGGTTACGTCCGCGGAGCTGTCATCCGGGTGTCGGCGCGGTGTGTTAGCAAGTCCCCCGTCCAGGTGACTTTCGGCCTAATGCACGAACGTTGGCGCGGGCTCACGGTGGGCCTCGTTCTCAACGTGACGTTCGTCGCGTTCGAGGCGCTCGCGATCGCAACGATCATGCCGCTCGTCGCGGACGATCTGGGCAACATCGCGCTCTACGGGTGGGTCTTCAGCGCGTTCCTCCTCGCGGACCTCGTCGGCATCGTTGTCGCCGGCGAGCTCGCCGACCGCTTCGGTCCGGCACTGCCGTTCGGCGCGGGCCTCGCGCTCTTCGCGATCGGCCTTCTCATCGGAGGCCTCGCGCCGTCGATGCCCGTGCTCGTCGCGGCGCGCGCCATCCAGGGATTCGGCGCAGGTGCCATCCCTGCCGTGGCGTATGTCGTCATCGGACGCACGTATCCGGACGCGCTGCGGCCGCGAATGTTCGCGATCCTCTCGACCGCGTGGGTCGTGCCCGGCCTAGCCGGCCCAGCGCTAGCCGCGTTCGTCGCGGACCACTTCGGCTGGCGATCCGTCTTCCTCGGCCTGCTGCCGCTCGTGATCGTCGCGGGTTTGCTCGCCCTGCGCGAGCTGCGCAGTGTTCCCGGCAACCCGGATCGCGCCGCTCGTCGCGTGTTATTGGACGCCGTCCGCCTTGCCTCTGGGGTCGGCCTCGCGCTCGCCGGTCTGCAGGCACGCGACGTCGTTGTGTCCCCGGCCCTCGTCGCGGTCGGACTCGTGCTCGGTCTTCCGGCACTGCGCAAACTCATGCCGCCGGGCACGTTCACCGCGCGTGGCGCGCTGCCCGCGGCGGTGTTATCGAGGGGATTGCTGACGTTCGCCTTCTTCGCGCCGGACATCTTCGTGCCACTCACTGTGACGACGATCCGCGGCGAGAGCGTCGTCCTTTCAGGAGTCGCGCTCACCGCGGGCACGCTCGCATGGACCACCGGGGCCTGGATCCAGGAGCGGACGGTGTTCCGCGTCGGCCCCGCGCCGCTCGTGCGGAACGGCTTTCTGCTCGTCGCGGTGGGCATTGCCGGCATGGGCTCTGTGCTGATGGAAGTGACGCCCACCTGGTTCTGCATTCCCGCCTGGGGCGTCGCCGGTCTCGGCATCGGGATGGCATACAGCTCGATCGCCCTCACGGTGTTGCGCCACGCCCCTGCGGGTAGCGAGGGCGCGACCGCATCGTCGATGCAGCTCGCCGACATCCTCGGAACTGCTCTGGGCACCGGCATCGGCGCCGTGGCGGTGGCCGCCGCGGTCGCGGGTCTCGGCAGCGCGGTGGCGGGCGTCGCCGTCACCGACGCGATGGCCGGCGCACTCGCGATCGTCGGGATCTTCGTCGCGTCGCGACTGCGCCCCACTACTGTTTGACGCCATGGCTCCCGAGTCGGCCGAGGTCCGCATCGTGCGCGCCGAGCACAAGCATCTCGAGGACGTGATCCCGTTGTTCGACGAGTACCGCGAGTTTTACGGGGCGAACCCGGACCACGCGACAGCGCGCGCGTTCCTGACCGAGCGGACGGAACGGGACGAGTCAGTGATCTTTCTCGCGTACTTGAGCCCACACGAACCGGTGGGCTTCACGCAGCTCTATCCGTCGTTCTCCTCCGTATCGCTGAAGCGGCTGTGGATCTTGAACGACCTTTTCGTCCGTTCCGATGTTCGGCGCGGCGGCGTCGGACGCGCGCTTCTCGAACGAGCGAGACAGCACGCGGTCGAGACCGGGACCAAGGGTCTCGTTCTGAGCACCGCCGTCACGAACAAGCCGGCGCAATCCTTGTACGAATCTGCCGGCTGGCGGCGGGACGACGAGTTCATCCACTACAAGCTCTTCTTCGAGAACCTCGCCAAGCATGTCGCGACGCTCTCCGGGAGAAAGACATAAGTTCCCAGACAGTCCCACAGCTCGATGCGATATCCGGCCGAGTGATCCGGCCGGACGACGCCGAGTACGACACGGCGCGCGCGACCTTTTACGGCGGGACCGACCGTCGGCCCGCCGCGATCGTCCGGGTCGCAAACGCGGCGGACGTTTCGCGAGTCATCGCGTTCGCTCGCGAGTCGGGCATGGAGCTCGCCGTTCGCAGCGGAGGCCACAGCGGCGCCGGTCACAGCGTCTCCGATGGCGGGATCGTGCTCGACCTGAAAGACATGAAAGCCCTCGAGATCGACGCGGAACGGCGCGCCGCGTGGGCCGAGACCGGCTTGACCGCGGTCGAATACACGATCGCGGCGGATGCGCACGGCCTCGCGACCGGATTCGGCGACACCGGCTCGGTCGGCATCGGGGGGATCACACTGGGTGGTGGCGTTGGCTATCTCGTGCGCAAGTACGGGCTCACGATCGACGATCTTCTCGCCGCGGACGTCGTGACCGCGGACGGGGAGCTGCTACGCGTTGACGCCGAGACGCACCCGGATCTCTTCTGGGCGATACGCGGCGGTGGCGGCAACTTCGGTGTCGCGACGCGCTTCAACTATCGCTTGCACGATGTCGGCTCGATCGTCGGCGGAATGCTGATGCTTCCGGCGACCGCCGAGGTGATCCAGTCCTTCATCGCGCTGTCGGAGGCCGCGCCCGAAGAGCTCTCCACGATCGCCAACGTGATGCCCGCGCCGCCAATGCCCTTCGTGCCCGCGGAGCATCACGGCGAGCTCGTGATCTTCGGGATGTTGTGCTACGCCGGCCCGGTCGAAGCGGGGGAGCGCGCCGTGGCGCCGTTCCGGGCCCTGGCCACCCCGATCATCGACATGGTCAAGGCGGGCCGATACCCCGAGATGTACCCGCCGGACGATGAGAACTATCACCCGATCGGTACGAACCGAACGATGTTCATCGACTCGGTCGACCGGAACGTAGGCGGGGACGATCCTCGAGCACCTCGGTGCGACGGACGCGATGATGCGCGTGGCACAGCTCCGCGTGCTCGGCGGCGCGATGGCGCGAGTGCCGATCGAGGCCACCGCATTCGCGCACCGCAGGTCGCGGATCATGGTCAACGTTGCCGCCCTCTGCGAACGGCCCGATCAGGTCGCTGCCTACGAGCCGTGGGTCAACGGCTTCGCGGCGGCGCTGAAACAAAGCGACGCGGGCGCGTACGTCAACTTCCTGGTCGACGAGGGCGAGGCGCGGATTCGCGATGCCTACCCGGGGAAGACCTGGGACCGGCTTCGCTCGATCAAGCGTCGCTACGATCCGACTAACCTTTTCCGGCTGAACCAGAACATCCCGCCGGCCTGAGTTCGAGGGCGGCCACACTTAGATTCCGTGTCGCGAAGTAGGGAGGCTCAAACAAATGGCTGCCCGTAAACCGACCCCGAAGAAGACCGCGCCCAGGAAGCCCGCGCCGAAGAAGACGGCGCCGCAGAATGGCAGCAGGCGCGATGACCTCGGCGCGTCCACTGATGGCTATTTCACTCAGCAGCCAGCCGCAAAGCGCGTGTTGCTCGAGAAGCTCCGTGCTCTCGTGATGAAGGGCGTGCCGGACGCGACCGCGTCGATCAAGTGGGGCGTGCCGTTCTACCTACGCAACGGGAAGAACGTGTGCTCTATCGCCGCGTTCAAAGAGCACGTGGGCATCAACTTCTTTGCGTCACCGAGCGTGCTCGTCGATCCGAAGAAGAAGCTCGAAGGCGGCGGCAAGACCATGCGGATGCTCAAGGTCCGCACCGCCTCGGACATCGACAGCGCGAGCATCTTGCGGTGGCTCAAGGCGACGGTCGCGGCGAACGGGTGAGCCTGCTCGACGACCACGTGCGTCGATCCAACGAGGGTGTGCGCACCGGTGACTTCGCAGCGATGGCCGCAGGGTTCACCGAAGACGCCGCCAGACGATGAAGTCGAGATCCTCGGCAAGGGGATGCGTTTAAGCCAGCGAAACGGACAAATCCAGAAACCTGTGGTCACGTTCGACTAGCCTTCAGATGGACCAACCAGCAGGGGAGAGAAACATGAACTTCACTGGCCTACTTATCGGAACAGAGAACCCCGAGCGGCTCAAGGACTACTACACGAAGCTCTTCGGCAAGCCCAATTGGGACGAGGGCGGCTACTTCGGATGGCAGATCGGCACTGGCTCGATGACCGTCGGCCCGCACGATCAGGTCAAGGGAAAGAACAGCCAACCTGGTCGGATCATCTGGAACATTACAGCGGCCGACGTGAAGGCCGAATTCGAAAAGCTAAAGACCGCCGGAGCGACCGTCGTGAAGGACCCCTACCAAATGGGCGAGGCCCCGGGCGAGCAGATGTGGATCGCGACGTTCGCCGATCCCGACAACAACTACTTCCAGCTCATGACCCCGATGGAGATGCCGACGGAGGCTGACCGACCGGTGGCCGACGTGGGAGCGCGTTCCTAGGACGACTCTCGATCCCGAGGCCGGCTGGGTCGGAACGCGTTGGCCTAGCCGGCCTTCTCGATTTCGGCGACGCGGGCTTTGATGATCCTCGTCACGAGCGCAAAGGGAAGCGGCTTGTCCACGGGGAACCGGACCGTGCCTCTGCCGCTTTGGTCGTAAGGCTTGAGTTCGGTCGCGAACTCGCCGAAGCCGCCATAGATGGCGACATGTTCCTTCCAATATCCGAAGGTCATCAGGTACTTCCCGTTCTGCTTGAAACCCGCCATCCCGTAGCTGACGCCTTCGGTCGCCTTCGGCGCCGCCGTCTTGATCGTTTGCCGGAGCTTCACTAGTGCAGCGCGGTGTTCCTTCGGCGCTGCCGCAAGGTACGCGTCGACGGTCTTCGGCGTCGTGGTTTTCGCGGCAGGTTTCTTCTTGGTCGTAGCTGCCATGGTCATTCACCTCCACCGAAGACTCTACTTAGCCGCGACGTCCCGCGAGATCTGCCTCGATCGCCCGACCTAGAGCCGCGGCGTGTGCCTCTCCTAACTGGGACTGCGTAGCGACCTCGGCTGCGCTTCCGCATGACTCGTCGAGGGAGTGCGTGGGCGCACTGACATCGAGGACGTTCGTGACGAAGCACTGATGTAGTGCAGCGGTGACGACGCTGATCAGCTCGACCTCAACTCTTCCCGCGAGGCCGTGCTCCCGTGCGAACTTCGGAACGACACGCCGCGCGATGACTCCTGCTTCTTCAGCGGAGAGCTCGCCGACGGAGTTGCGGCCGTACCAGCGCTGAGGAGTGGTGCCTTCCGGCACGATCTCGCCTATGAATCCAAGCTCTTGGAGTCGAGCGATTACCGGACCTATCTCAGCGGTGGGAGCGAGGGCGATACGCAGCAGCTCTCCATGCCGATCGACTTCGGCCTTGTTGACTCCAACCTCCGCCTCCAAGCGCGCCAGCACGGGCGCGAGTCGCGAGCCTCAGCCGAGGCCCGGTGCTGCGCTTCAGGTGAGTCCGTTAAGTCGGAGGACGAAATCGGTCGGCACGACGCCATTGTGGGGAGTCGCCTATGTTCGTTTGCCCTGGAGGGGATCGCTGGATGACAGACACGGGAACACTGAAAGTGACTACGGCCGGCGAACAGGAGACCGTTGTCACACGAAACTTCGAAGCGTCCCGCGGCAAGGTCTTTGAGGCTGTGACCAAGCCGGAGCTGCTCGGCCGCTGGTTCGGGCCGAAGGGCTGGTCGTTGGTCGCCTGTGAGATCGATCTGAGGGTGGGCGCGCCTGGCGGTTCGTGGTGCGTCGCGCGAACGGTTCCGAGATCGCGGTGCGCGGCGTCTACCGCGAGATCGTGCCTCCGGAGCGGCTCGTTTACTCGCAGACGTTCGACCTCGAGGACTTTCCGGGCGAGTCTCTCGTGACGACGACTCTGCTCGAGGACCGCGGAAGAACGACGCTGACGCAGACGGTTCTCTACCCGTCGAAGGAGCTACGCGATGCGGACGTCGGTCCTACGGAGCACGGCGCGACCGAGAGCTACGAACGGCTCGATGAGTATCTAGCGACGATCGGCTAACGTCGCGATCGAGGGCGAGCACGATTCTGGACACGCGCTCGACGCGCCGGCGCGACCAGCCAGGTTCTCGCTCATGCGTATCGAGTCCCGGTGCCGAGTTCACCTCGAGCACGGTGCACCTCTGTGGCGGCGTATCGGATGGCCGGGCGAGAACGAGGTCGATGCCGGCGAGGCGCAGGCCCAGATCGCTGACGATCCCGATAGCGAGCGCTCGCAACTTCGGATGCAGCACATCGGTCACGACTCGAACGTCCCCACCGACGCCAAGGTTGCCGCATGGCAGCAGCTCGACGCGCTGGCGGGCGTTGGGCACCGTCTGGAGGGTCAGGCGGTGATGAGCCAGGTGCATGCCCACCCGCACGTCGTCCGCGCGGAGCTCGGTCGAGTGCCCGGACGCGCGGCTGCTGCGCGTCGCGATGAGCTTGCGAATACTGGAGCGGCCGTCGCCCAGCACGTACGGCCGCGTCTTTTCGCTCGCCAGGAGCACCTCGTCATCGAGCACGACGATCGAGCAGTCACCGCCGCGCGCGATGCGCTGCACCAGTAGCTTCTTGGAGACGGCGAAGACGTCACGCGAAGCCGCGTAGAACTGCGCGCGGGTGTAAGCGACCGCCACCTGCTGGTCGCTGGAGCTGTCGTTGGGTTTGAGCAGCACCGGCAGACCGAGGGTCCGCGCGTATGCGTAGGCGCCCCCGATGTCGCGCGCCTCGCGCAGCCGCCCTTCGTACCAGAAGCTGCGTCCAGTCGGGACGGTGTAGCCCAACTGCTTCAGCACACGCGAGGTGGCGTCCTTGTCAACAGCGATCGCTGCTGCACCCATGGTGTTCAGGTCCCATTGCAGTCGGTGGAAATATCGAACGCGACCTGACGGAAGGGTGATCCTGCCCGAGTTGTCGGCGTTCGGTATGACCTCGAGCTTGGCACCCACGAGGTCGCACGCCTCCCTCAGGCGCGAGAGAAACGGGTTCTTCACCTCGAGATCTATGGCCGCGTGAAGCGGTCGACTTCGCGGCGCTCGCGTTTGGTCGGGCGGCCCGTGCCGCGCTCGCGCACGGCAATCCGCGGCTGCCGCTTCGGCGCTGGAGGGCTGTGGTCGACGAAGCACTTCACAACCACGGCAGCGCCGACGCGCTTCTCGATGATGGCCGTCACCTCGAGGATGCGCTGGCGCTCCACGAACGCCTCGACGCGGTCGCCGATTTTTACGTGCGTCGACGCCTTGGCTGCGCCACGGTTCACGCGGACATGGCCGCCCCGGCAGCCGGCGGTCGCCGCCGAACGGGTCTTATAGATCCGGACCGCCCACAGCCAGAGGTCTACCCGAGTCGAGTCGATGGCGTCATCGTGCCAGCCTGAACCGAGTGCTGCTCGCGGTCGCCTCGGTCGACGTAGCGCGCACGAATCGCGTGGGCGGTCACATTGTTGCCATCCTCGAGTCGTTCCACTTCGATCCGTAGGAGCGCCGCGCTACTCGGCTGAACCGCCATGTCCAGCGAGGTCAGCCTCGACTGCCCGACCTAGCGACGCGGCATTGGCCTCGCCGAGTTGAAGTTGAGTAGCTGCCTTGACGGCCCGTCCACAAGAATCCTCGAGCGAATGCTCATGCGCCCCTATGTCGAGTACGTTCGTCACGAAGCACTCGACGCTCCAACCACTCATCTCTCATCCCTTCAGGCGACCGATCTGCGGCTAGCGCGTTGTATGGCGACGTCCGCCTAGGGCCGCCACTCAAAAGGCGCGAAGTGCCCGTTGCTCTTTCCGCTGTCATCGTCCCAGTCGATGCCGAATGCATGAATGTGGCTCCGCGTGGCCTTGGCAAGAGCCAGCCTGCTATTGACCGGGTGTCCGTAGTTGTCGACATACATCGGCTCCGATGGATTCCCTCCGGGCGTGCCCTCGATCGCCTGATCGACCATGTCGCCGACCTTGGCCGACCGGCTCATGCCGCTCATCTGGAACTGGATCGGTTTGGACTCGACCCCAAGGAACTTGCTGATCAAAGGCGCCAGAGCTGCCATAGGGCCTCCCGCCTGGCCGCTCGCGATAGCCACGATCGCGTCCTTCTGCTCGGGCCTGGCCCGCTCGTCGGTGACGACGCCCACCGACCAGTTGCCCTTGTCCATCGCCTCGGGCGTCCGCGCGACAACGGCGAACAGGAGACCGTCGAGACTGACGTCGCCGTACTTTCCCTCGTCGATGCGCTGGACGATCGCGAACGTACACGACCCCTTCGTCGGTTGCGCGCCGAAGAGACACGGGCAGAGATAGTCGCAACTGCAGGTCTCGAAATACTCGCCTTTGACCCGCCAACTCACCTTGTCATTGGTCTTCGCCACGGAACCCTCCTTTGATATCGCCACGGACCCCGCCTTTGTACGTGAGCGTTTCACTTCGACGGTGACATCGTGCTCCCGCGGAGCATCGTAGCCAGACTCGGATCGAGTGCGATCGAGAGACCCACTAGGACAAAGCCGACGCCCACGATACGGGCGACCGCGTCGCCGCTGGGCAGAAGCTTCTCCACGAACACGACCGCAGCGATAAGCAACACCCAAGGGAGGCTCATCGCTCCGGCTGCGACCAAAACGAGCATGAGACCAGCGCAGCAGCCGATGCAGTAGGCGGCGTGCGCGAGGGCGAGCCTCGCTGTCCCTGCGTAACCACTCCGCCAGCGGGCCATGAGAAAGGAGACTGGGGTGCGGCAGTAGCGCAAACAGGATTGCTTGAGAGCTGTGAACTGGTATATGCCGGCTGCGAGGAGCACCGCGGCAAGCCCGTAGGGAAACCAGTCGGCAACGCCGGCGTTGGCGTCGGCCAAGGCATTCAACACCAGGCCCGCGAGGTATACGAGTATGCCGAAGCCGAGCCAGATCGCAAGGTAGATGGCCGCGAAGAGCACCGTGGGAATCGCGTACCGGTCGCTGTGGGACCGATTCCGGCTCACCCTTTCGTACAGGACGATCATCGGCGTCGCGCTCGGCAGCATCATCGCGACCATCATCACGCCCCACGCGGTGAGAAAGACGGCCGCGCCGGGCAGCGACGCCGAGTCTGCATCGCCTGTCATCCCTGGCGGCATGTCCATGCCCTGAAGGACGACGCCTATCCACGCGACACCTGCGAACCCGATAAGCGCAGCGCCGGTGACGAAGGTAGTGCGGTCACGCCAGGCGCGCGGAATCGGAGCGGGTGTGCCGCCCGAGGTCGCGTGATTACCTCCTGCCACGCGCCGCCCTCCCTCGCGTAGTCGGTTCAGGGCGGGAACAGTACACCGGAGTATCTCGCGAGCCGTTCTGATGGCTACGCACGAGAAAACGCATCGCCGCAGGCACAGCCTGGGAAGACCTCGATCTGGGCTTCGCGAATGATGTCGGACGCGCACTGAGTCCGTCCGCTCCCACGACTCCCGCCAAACGGCCGCGACGAGCTTTGCTTGGCCTAAATGTGCATCCAAAGATCGTCTCCGAGATGCTTGCCATTCGAGGATCGCGATCACGCTCGATCTCTACTCGTATGTCACCCCGACGATGCAGCGCGAGGCCGCACGGACGGTGGGCGTGGCGCTGTTCGGATGATGGCGACGGGACTGCGCGGTGAATTGGCATCAAAATTGGCATCAAAAGGTCCGCGCGGGGGCGATCAGCGGCGCGAAAACTCCATAATCATTGCCTCGGAGGGGTGGCAGAGCGGTCGAATGCGGCGGTCTTGAAAACCGCTGAGGGTGCAAGCTCTCCGTGGGTTCGAATCCCACCCCCTCCGCTGTCTCGCCAAAGGATGAGGTCACGTGGCCGAAAGCTCACTTACGACTGAGCAGGTTCTGACCCTGCTTGAAGCAACGCCGTCGCGCATCGCCGCACTTACCGCCGGCCTGGCGCCAGCTCGATTGCGTAAGGCCAACCAGCGCGATGAATGGTCCGCAAACGATGTGCTTGCCCATCTCCGTGCGTGTGCCGACATGTGGGGCAACTGCATCGTGGCGACGATCGCGGAGGACAAGCCGACGCTGAGGGCTGTCAACCCCAGGACCTGGATCAAGCAGACGAACTATCTCGAACTGGAATTCCGGCCCTCGTTCCGCTCCTTTGCCAAGCAGCGTGCCGATCTACTCGCAGTCCTCAAACCGTTGCCGGCCAAAGGCTGGTCACGTTCGGCGACAGTCACGGGGGCGGGAGCGGTACTCCAGCGGACCGTGCTGTTCTATGCGCAGTGGCTGGCTCGCCATGAACGGTCGCACATCAAGCAAATCGACCGCATCGTAAAGACCTCGTCGGCTACCTCGCGCCCTTCGGCTCGGCGTACACGTACGCGTTGACGCCGAGGTACAGGTCCTTGCCGTCGATCTGGACGCTGGTCTTCTGATTACCGCGTGTTGATGCGACCACGAGTGTCTTCCCGCTCGCACTCGGCGTCGCCTTCGCGATCGGAATGCGGATCACGAGCATGTCGCCCTCACGATTGACAGTCAGGTCTTCTGCCATTGCGTCAGCCTCCCTTTCGGCTGGGTCCATGATCGCTGGAGCCGCGGCAAACGCTCTTCGCGCTATGCTCCCCGCGGCCCGGGGGAGGACGCGCGCTTCCATTAAGACGCACCCGGACCTTCGCACGCCGGTGTGAGCGTGGCGGAGGAGGGACTGCATGGCAGCACGGGCGGCACGGACGGCCAGGACGCCACAAGGGCCGGCGATTCTGGAGCGGTTATTCAAGCTTCGCGAGAATTCCACCACGGTGACCACCGAGGTCATCGGCGGGCTCACGACATTCTTCGTGATGGCCTACATCATCGCGCTCAACCCGATCATCCTGAACTACGTCGGCGTCCCGAACCTGCAGGACAGCAAGCTCGGGCCTGGCTTCGCCCAGACGGTCGCGGTGACCGCGCTGTGCGCCGGCATCCTCACGATCGCGATGGGTCTCGCCGCGAACAGACCGTTCGCTATGGCAGCGGGTCTCGGACTCAACGCGGTGGTGGCCTACCAGCTCGTCCTGGGCACCCCGCCGCTTCCGTGGCAGGCCGCCATGGGCATCATCCTCATGGAAGGCGTCGTGATCACGGTCCTCGTGCTCACCGGCCTCCGCGAGATGATCATGGACGCGATTCCGCTCACGCTGAAGCGATCGATCGGTGTCGGCATCGGCCTGTTCATCCTTTTGATCGGTCTCGTCAACGCCGGCTTCGTCACGCGCGGGGTCGGCACCGTGATCACCCTCTCCCCGCTCAACTCAGGACCGATCCTCACGTTCGTCATCGGCCTGGTGATCACCCTCGCGCTCTTTGCCCGCGGAGTGCGCGCGTCACTACTACTTGGGATCGTCGGTACGACCGTCGTGGCAGGACTGCTTCACGCGCTCGTCCCTTCGTACGTCGTCTCGACCGCACCGGACAAGGCGATCCTTCCGGCAACGTGGGTCGCGATGCCCGATCTCTCTAACGCATTCAGCGGCCTCAACTTCAGCGCGTTCGCCACGATCGGAGTGGTGGGCACGCTCCTGGCCGTATTCACGATCATGCTCTCGGACTTCTTCGACACGATGGGCACCATCGTCGGGATCGGCGGTCAGGCCGGTTGGCTCGACGCCAAGGGAAAAATGCCCGGTACGCGCAACATCCTTCTCGTCGACTCCATCGGCGCCGGATTCGGTGGCCTCATGGGCGCATCCAGCAACACCACCTATATCGAGTCCGCCGCCGGCGTTTCCGCTGGCGCCCGAACGGGACTCGCGAGCGTCGTCACCGGAATCCTGTTCCTGCTCGCGATGTTCATCGCGCCGGTCGTCGGGGTCATTCCACCCGAGGCGACCGCCCCCGCGCTCGTCATCGTCGGCTTCCTCATGGCCGGCATCGCATCGAAGATCGATTTCGCCGATATCGAGCTGGGTCTCCCCGCCCTGCTCACGATCGTCGTGATGCCCTTCACGTACTCCATCACGAACGGCATCGGCGCGGGCTTCATCACGTACGGTTTCCTCAAGCTCGTTCGCGGTAAGGCAAGCGAGGTCCACCCGCTCATGTGGGCCGTGATCATCGCCTTCCTTCTGTACTTCGCTCAGAACGTCTACGCCGGAGCGCTCGGCGTCGGCGGGTACCGCGAGTAAGGTCCAGTCCGGCACCTAAATGTGAGAGGCCCTGCCACGACGGCAGGGCCTCTTTCTATGCTCAGCACGTGGAACCGAGAGCGGCGGTCCGTGAGGCCCTCGAGCGCGGCGAGCGTGCCGCCCTCGTCACCGTCACCGGGCTCGAAGGCAGTCCGCCGTCGCGCGAAGGCATGGCGCTCGGCGTTGTCGAGAGCGGCGCGCGCTTCGGCAGTCTCGGGTGTGACGGCTTCGACGAGTCCGGCGAGCACGACGCGATGCGGGCGTTACGCGAGCGCGTCCGTCTCGAGCGCACCTATGACTGGGACGAGGGATCGCGCATCCGTGTGGAAGTGCGACCGTTCGCGCCGGGAGAATCAGTCCCCGGGACGACCGCGCGCCCCGAGCTGATCGTGGTCGGCACCGGTCCGGTGGCGCGCGCGCTCGGCGCTATCGGCAAAGTCCTCGGCTTCAGGGTCCGCGCCGTCTCGCTGGGCCCATCCGACGCGACGGATCCGGACGAGCGCGTCGTTGTCCGAAGCGTGAAGGACCTCATGAAGCTCCGGCTGGGTCCGGAGAGCTATGTCGTGATCGCCGGACATGACCGCGAGTTCTCGCAGGAGGCGCTACGACTCCTTCTTCTCACGGAGGCGCCATACCTCGGCATGATGGGTAGCCGCCGCCACACCGGGCATCTGCTCGAGGAGCTCCGCGCGGCGGGGATCACTGAACGCTCGCTCGCGCGCGTGCACACGCCCGTCGGCCTTGACCTCGGAGCGCAGACACCCGAAGAGATCGCGCTCTCCGCTATCGCTCACATCGTCGCCGTGCGGAGGGGGAGAACGGGGTCGCCTCTCGCCTGAGATGGCCGGCGCGGTAGACTCGCTCTGGGTTTGGTGACCTCACGGGGAGGTCGCATAGTTGGCCTAGTGCGCGGGTTTGCTAAACCCGTAAGGATGCCGTAAGGCGCCTTCGAGGGTTCGAATCCCTCCCTCCCCGCAGTGACGCGCGATCCACGCGATCGTGTCGTCGATCACCGCAGCGCCGCTCGGCTCGTTGTGCGTCTCGTGATGGAGCCCCTGGTAGACGCGGCGCGTCACGTTCGCGCGTCCCTCGAGTGACCGGCTGGCCCATTCGGGCACGATCGGATCGTCCGAGCCGTGAAGGACGTACGTCGTGACAGGCAATGGTCCGCCGCGCGCGAGCGACTTCTTGACGCGGTCCTGCTCGCGGAACAGCGCGACGCCGAGGCGCGCGGTCGTCCGGTGCATGGCGAGCGGATCGGTGCGGTAGGCGGTCTCAACCGCCGGTTCGCTGGACAGCGCGCCGTTCGCGAACGTGTTCGCGACCGTGAAGCGCGGCAACGCACCGGCAAGGATGTCCGCGAGCTTGCGCTTCCACGCGGGGACGACCGCTTCGATTGCCGGGGCCGAAAGAACGAGCAGATCGGGCATCGGTCGCGGCGGATCGGCGAGCACGTAGCCCAGAGCGATGAGGCCACCCATCGAGTGTCCGTAGAGCACCACCGGTAGTCCGGCGGCTGTCGACCGCAATTCGGCGAGCCGATCCTCGACGTCGTCGTGGTACTGCGACCACAGATCGACGTACGCGCGGTGTCCACCCGACCGGCCGAAGCCGCGCAGGTCGAATGCGTGGGTCGTTATTCCCGCGCCCGCGAGCCGTGACGCGACGTGCGGATAGCGACCCGCGTGCTCCGCTATGCCGTGTACGAGGAGCAAATGCGCGCGTTCCACGCCCATTGCCGGCCACAGATACGTGCACAGAGCGAGACCGTCCCGTGCGCGAACGCTGACGGTGGCGTCGCTCAATCGAGAGGCCTCACCACGAGGCCCGCGGGCACCTTTGGATAGAAGTACGTCGTCTTTTGTGGAAGGCGCTCACCGGCGTCCGCGACCCGGCGCAGCGTCTCCGGATCCACAGCTCGCAGTAACACCGCGGTCGCGCCTGCCTCGGTCGCGGCGATCGCGGCGTTCGTGTCGTGCTCGTACGCGATCTCCGCTCCGGCGTCACGCGCTTCGCGTATCAGCAGCTCTTCCGCTTGCGCTACGGGGAGGTCCCGCCACGCCGGCCGCACCTCGCTCAGGTCCGCATCCGCTTTGAGCGTCAGCTGCTCGTAATGACCGTCGCGCGCGACCACGATCCCGGGCTGGATGTCTCCGATCGCGCCGGCGTCGATCGGCGACCGCTCGAAGTACCGGTCGATCGCGCGCTCGAGAGTGCCGTCGCCGCGAACGATGCGATGCGTCGCGAAGATGCGTAACCCCGGATCGTCCGCGGCGCAGAGATACGCCAGGACGTACCCGGTCGGCGAGTCCGCAGACGCGCTCGCGCCGCGCTCGGCGAGGTAAGTGAGCGCTGTCTCGTACCGATGGTGCCCGTCGGCGATGTACACGCGGCGCTTGGCGAGAGCGTCGCGAAACTCGCCGATCGCGAGGCGATCGCCGATCGCCCAGACACGATGCTGCTGGTCACCCACGGTCGTCTCGGCCGTCGGGTTGGTCCCTTCGATGTGCCGCGCGATGCCGCCGGCGATCTCGCCGCGGGCGTCCTCGAAGACCCCGAAGATCGCGCTGGTGTTCGTGCGCGTCGCGCGAAGAAGCGCGAGGCGGTCCTCCTTCGCCTTCGGAAAGGTGTGCTCGTGGGGCATGACGATGCCCTCTTCGGGACGGTGAAGTCGAAGCGCGCAGTGGATCCCGCGCCGGCGGACCCTGGTCTTCCCGACCGAGAACTCGTGGTCGTGGACGTAGATCGCGGCGGCGGCTTCCTGCCTCATCACACCGCGAAGGCGCCACGCCGCAAGGTCCGCCGCTGCGCTCGCGTACGGGTCGCCGTCGGGCTTCGGAAACTCCACCCTGACGAAGTTGTGCGGGCTCTGGCCGTAGAGCCGGTCGCGCTCCTCGGGGCTGATGACGTCGTATGGCGGGCACAGGAGCTCGCCGAGCGGCTCGGGTTGCTCGCTGTAGCGGAGGGCGCGGAAGGCGGCGACGTCGGCCATGTTCCGATTCTGCGGCAGGCGAGCGGCGACAATTCCGGAGGTGAGCTACCGAGCGCTGGTTATCGGCGCTGGCAATGCCGGAAAGGCGCACGCGGAAGCCCTCGTGAGCATCGGGATCGACGTGATGGGCCCGCTGAGCGGCACGGCGGCGGTGGCCGACCCCGCGCCGCCGCGCGATCCGGCCGTGGACGTCGTCCACGTCACGACGGCGAACGATCTCCATCCCCCGCTCGTGGAGACGATCACCGGCCGCCATGATGAAGCCGTCGTCTCGCAGTTCGGCGTCGTGCGGACGCCCGCCGCCGCGCTCCGGGTGGCGCTGACGTACTGACCGGTACGAGCGCTCGGCCACCGGACAGGGCCTATAGTCGGGCGCAGTCTTAGCGGGGGAGAGGGTATGAATCACCTACGCAATTCGTTCGTACTTGCGATAGCCATCAGCCTCGTCGCGACCGCGTGTGGCGCAGGTCCCAGTGCCCAGCCCAGCGGATCCGGCGCGGTTTCGAGCGAGCCGTTCGTGATGCTCTCGACTCAGTTCAACAACGTCACCGAGTCGGAGGCGGTCCGGAAGGACATCATTGCCGGCTTCACGATCGCCAGCGTCGACTACCTCGGATCCGAGGCCGGTCCGTTTGTCGACCGGATCACCGCCGAGACCAAGACAGCCAAGGGCCAGGTCGGTGTCATCGGTGGGGTGCACGGGGACTTCGCAGGGTTCCCTGACCTGACGATCTTCGAGGACCTCACGCCGCTCGCACAAAGGCTCAAGGACCGTGGCATCGCACAGGAGTTCCTGGATCTCGGAAAGCTCGGGACGAACCGACAGGTCTATATCCCGTGGATGCAGGCGACCTACATCATGGGAATAAACAAGCAGGCCTTCGCGCACCTACCTTCAGGCGTCACGGAAGCGATGGTCAAGGAAGGGAACCTCACCTACCTGCAGCTGCGCGACTGGTGCAAGAACATCGCGGATAAGACGGGCCAGAAACGCTGCGGCTTCCCGGCGGGACCGAAGTCTCTGCTGCACCGGCTCATCCAGGGGTACATGTACCCCGCATACACCGGCGGCCTCGTCACGACGTACAAGAGCGCCGACGCTGTGAAGATGTGGACCGACCTCAAGGATCTGTGGCAGTACGTCAACCCGCTGTCGCTTCAAATCGACTTCATGCAAGAGTCTCTGCTGTCAGGCCAGGTCTGGGTCGGCTTCGATCATGTGGCGCGTCTGGTGGAAGCGTTCAAGCTGAAGCCAAACGACTTTGTCGGCGTGCCCGCGCCGAAGGGACCGAAAGGCCTCTACTACATGTCCGTACTCGCTGGTCTCGGCATCCCGAAGAGCTCACCGAACAAGGCCGGGGCCGAGGCGTTCATCGACTACATGACCACCTCGGAGGTCCAAGCGAAGACTCTGAACGCGGTCGCGTTCTTCCCCGTCCTCGACAAGCCGCTTCCGAGCAACCTCGCGGCTCACCTGAAGCTCGAGGCGGACGCGGTCCAAGCGCAGTCGAAGGCGGCCGACGCTAAGGTCGCGCTTCTACCGATCGGCCTCGGGGCCAAGGGCGGCGAGTTCAACAAGGTCCAGCTCGACACGTTCCAGCGCATCATCATCAAGGGCGAGGACATCCAGAAGGTCCTGAACGAGGAGGGCGCGAACCTCCAGAAGGTAATGACGGACTCGAAGGCCCCGTGCTGGCGGCCGGATCCGGCAAGCACGGGACCCTGCCAGGTCAAGTGACCTAGATGGCGGTCGGAGCGCGGAGGGCCGCCTCATTTCCGGCGGCGATCGTCCGGTCGGAAGCGGCCCTCCCGCTCGGCCTTCTCGCGCCCACGGTCATCTTCCTCACTCTCCTGATTCTCGTACCCATCGCTCAGGCGGTCCTGCTCTCGTTCCAGGCAGCTGATGGCACGTTCGGGCTCGACGCGTACAAGCGGATGTTCAACGACACCGCCTTCGCCGAGTCTTTCCGCAACACCATCCTCCTGCTGATCGCGATCGTGCCGATCCAGACCGTACTCGCGCTAGGGATGGCCCTGCTCATCCACTCGCGTTTTCCCGGGCACGGCATCTTTCTTTACATCTACGCGATTCCGCTCGCGATCTCGGACCTCGCCGCTGGCATCGTCTGGCTCTCGATCTTCACGGATCAGGGATATCTCAACACCATCCTCACGGGGCTCGGCGTCATCAAGGAGCCGATGGCGTTCCTCTCCTACGAGAACCTCCAATGGGTGTTCACTGCAGTCGTGGTCGCTGAATCCTGGCGCGCGACCGCCCTGGTACTCGTGATCCTCCTCGCGGGGCTGCAGCTCATCCCCCGCGAATACTTCGAGGCCGCCGAGGTCTTCGGCGCGAGCCGCCTGAAGCGGACCCTCCTCGTCGTGCTCCCAATGCTCAAGCCGAGCCTGCAGTCGGCGCTGATCATCCGAACGATCTTCGCGTTCAACGCCTTCGCCGTGGTGCTCGCGCTCGCGGGCCGCCAGCTGCCGGTGCTGGGCTACGAGGCGTACGACTGGTACTACAACAACCGCAACTCCAACGTTGCGGCTGCGTTCGCGACGCTCATCCTCGCGCTCACCATTGCCACGACGATCACGTATCTGCGTCTGTTCCGGGTCCGCGAGGGAGAGCTCGGCAAGTGACAGCAGCGAACCCAGCAATCCGACACCGGTCAGCTTCTCGTCGCGTCGTCGTGGACCGCGTTCTCCTCTACGCGGCCGCCGTGATCCTGGCCCTCTGGACACTGATCCCGATCTACCTCATCGCGCTCGCGGCGTTCAGCGAGCGTTCGGCGATCTACGAGTTTCCGAAGCCGCTCCTCCCGACTCGCTTTTCCACGGACACCATGAGCTTCTTCGTCAACTCGACCGGCGTGCTCCCTTCCGTCCGCAACAGCATCATCGTCGCGGTCTCGACGATCGTGCTCGGCCTGCTCATAGGCGCACCCGCCGGCTACGCGCTTGCGCGTTTCCGATTCCCCGGGCGCGACGGTTTCCAGGTGGGCGTCCTCATCTCGAAGATGTTCCCGATAGCGATCCTTTCGATCCCGCTGGCGGTGACCTTCATCGATCTGGGTCTCTACGACAGCCTGATCGCTGTGATCCTGGTCCACACTGCGATGGTGCTGCCGTTCATCGTGATCGTGACCTCCGGCGTGTTCCTCGCGGTTTCACGCGAGCTCGAGGAGGCGGCACAGACCCTCGGGACCTCGCGGTTTGGCGCTTTCACCCGGATCGCGCTACCGCTTGCGCTGCCCGGCCTCGCGGCCGCCGCGATCTTCAGCTTCGTGACGTCGTGGAACGAAGTGTTCGCGGCCACGATCCTCACCGTGCGGAATACCACCCTGCCCGCGCAGGTCCTCGCCTCGCTCAACATTTCGCCGCTCTATTTCCGCTTCGCCGGCGGTTTCTTCATGATCATTCCGTCGCTCTTCTTCATCTTCTTCATGCGCAAGTACCTGTTTAATCTCTGGGGACCGGGTAGGTGAGCTGCTGATGGCGAGTGTTGCGTTTGAATCCGTCCGCAAAGTCTTTGGCAAGACGATCGCGCTCAAGGACGTGGACCTTCTCGTCCGGGACGGCGAGTTCATGGTGTTGCTCGGTCCGTCGGGCTGCGGGAAGACGACCCTGCTGCGATGCCTCGCCGGGCTCGAGCGGATCGACGGCGGAACGGTCCGCATCGGAGAGCGCGACGTTTCCGATCTGCCGCCGCGCGACCGCCACATCGCGATGGTCTTCCAGTCCTACGCGGTGTTCCCGCATATGAAGGTCTACGACAACATCGCGTTCGGTCTGCGCATGCGGAAGAAGCCGAAGGCCGAGGTGGAACGTCGCGTCAAGGAAGGCGCCGCGTTGCTGCAGCTCGAGCCGTACCTGGACCGCTATCCGGCGCAGCTCTCGGGCGGGCAGCGGCAGCGCGTGGCGGTCGCGCGAGCCGTCGTCACCGACTCGCCCGTGCTGCTGATGGACGAGCCCCTCTCGAATCTGGACGCGTTACTCCGACTCCACGCGCGCGCGGAGCTCAAGCGCCTGCATGGCGAGGTCAAGCGCACGACGGTCTATGTCACCCACGACCAGGTCGAGGCGCTCTCCATGGGCGACCGGATCGCGGTCATGAGGGAAGGCCAGATCGTTCAGCTCGACACGCCGGGCGCCCTCTACGACCGTCCGGCGGATGTGTTCGTCGGTTCGTTCATCGGCTCGCCGCCGATGAACTTCCTGAAGGCGCGCTCACGGAACGGCACAGCGGTGAGCGACGCGTTCGAGGTGCCCGGCCCGCCGGGCATGGACGGCAAGGAGATCCTCCTCGGCATACGACCGGAGAACATCAAGACCGGCGAGGGCCCGCTTCGGGGCCGGGTCCACGTCGTCGAACCACTCGGCTCGCACGCGCTCCTCACCGTGATGGTCGGGAACGAATCCATCAAGGTCGTCGCGCCCGCCGACACGACACTCCGCGCCAACGAGGAGATTCGTCTCGCACCGGAGCCGCACAAGATCCGCTGGATGGACGCGGCCTCCGGCAAGGCGCTCACGGCGCCGCACTGAGCCGACCCGCTCCGACCTGGAGCGCGCGCGAGCTACGCGACGCGGCCCTCGGTGTCCTCTCGCGCAACGACGTCGGCGGATGGACCAAGCCGGCTCCACGCCTGTATCCGCACCAGTGGAGCTGGGACACCGCGTTCATCGCGATCGGCCTCGCGCGAAGCGACCCCGACCGCGCCCTCCGCGAGCTCGAGCATCTCTTCAGTGCGCAGTGGCGCGACGGACGGGTGCCGCACATCGTGTTCGACCCGAACGCGCGCGACTACTGGCCGGGGCCGGACCTGTGGGCATCGTCCGCCGTCAGCGAGCTCGCGCCGCGCACGGTGGCGACGAGCGGGATCATCCAGCCGCCGGTGCACGCGATCGCGGTGTGGCGGCTGCTCGAGGTCGCGTCGAGCGAGGCGATCCGCTCGCGGGTCGCCTCGCTCTACCTGAAGCTGCTCGCCTGGCATCGGTACCTCGCGGAGCGGCGCGATCCCGAGGGCTCCGGACTCATCACGATCTATCACCCGTGGGAGGGAACCGACAACTCGCCGCGGTGGGACGCCGCGCTCGCGCGGGTCGCCGTTGGCGCGATCCCACCCTACGCACGGACCGATGTGAGCCTCGTCAGCGCGGACGAGCGCCCGACCGCCGCCGAGTACGACCGCTACGTCTGGCTCGTAAAGCTCCTGCGCGACGCCGGGTACGACGACGCCACGATCCAAAGGACGCATCCCTTTC
This sequence comes from Chloroflexota bacterium, assembly GCA_038040265.1. Taxonomy (GTDB): domain Bacteria; phylum Chloroflexota; class Limnocylindria; order P2-11E; family P2-11E; genus 3-1-20CM-2-70-9. The sequence continues at coordinate 134,730 of JBBPIP010000006.1, forward strand.
TCATCAAGGACGTCCAGAAGAGCGCGGTCTTCAGTGCCGCGTGCCGCTCCCTTGAGCGGATCGCGGAGCTCGTCGGCGCGCCTCTGGAAGAGCGATCGCAGATCGCCACCTGGCGTGAACGGTCAGGACGAGCGGTCCAGAACTCGTGGGACGAAACGCTGGGGCTGGCTTTAGACACCGACCTTCGATCCGAAAAACCGATCCGCGTCGCCACGAGCGCCGGCCTGTGCACCCTGCTCGTGCCGGACATCGATCCAGCGATCGCCGCGCGGACCGAGCAGACGCTCTTCGGACCGGACTTCGCGGGAGCGGCCGGCCTCGCCTTTCCGGTCGTCCTCAGCACCGCGCGCAGCTCGCCTGAGTTCCGTCCCCGAGCGTACTGGCGCGGTCCGGCGTGGCCGGTCAGTAACTGGCTGCTCTGGTGGGGGATGACCCAGCGAGGATCGGACGCCGCCGCGACAAGACTGCGCGCACCGAATCTCGCGCTGCTCTCGCGACCGGACGCGCACTTCGCCGAGTACTTCGAGCCCTTCACGGCCGAGCCGCTGGGCTCACTCGATCAGTCGTGGACCGCCGCGGTCGCGCTCGATTGGCTCGCAAGTGAAGCGGTCTACTGATTCCTGAGGTCGGTCGCCGCTAGGCTGGACGGCGGATGCGTAGACGCGCGGAGAAACTTCTGCCGTTCACCCTCGTCCTCCCATCGATGGCCTTCCTCGCCGTCCTCGTCCTCGTCCCCACGTTTCAGGTTCTCTATCTCTCGCTCGTGGCAGAAGGTGGTGGCGATCTCACGCTCGAGAACTTCCGGCGGATGCTGGCCGATCTGAGCTTCAGCGACGCACTTCGCAACACGCTCTTGCTGCTCATCGTCATCGTGCCCCTGCAGGTCGCGCTCGCACTCGCGATGGCGCTCGTAATCAACTCTCGCCTACGCGCCCACCGCTGGCTCCAGTACGTCTACATGCTCCCGCTCGCCGTGTCGGACCTCGCGGCGGGGATCGTGTGGCTCGCGGTCTTCACGGAGCGCGGGTATCTCAACAGCGCGTTGCAGAGCGTCGGCATCATCGACCGGCCGGCGCTCTGGCTGTCCTTCGACAACTTCGCGGGCCTTCTCACCGCCGTCGTGATCGCGGAATCGTGGCGCACGACCGCGATCGTTTTGGTCATCCTCCTCGCTGGACTCGCGCTCATCCCGCGGGATCTCGTCGAGACCGCCGAGCTCTTCGGCGCGAGCCGCCTGCGCCGTAACGTGCTGATCGTCCTTCCCCTTCTGCGACCGAGCCTTCAGTCGGCGCTCCTCGTCCGCACGATCCTGGCGCTGCCGATCTTCGCCGTGGTGCTCGTGCTGGCGGGCCGCAACATGCCGGTCCTCGCGGGCGAGGCCTACACGTGGTACGCGAACAACCGGAACGAGCACGTCGCGGCCGCGTACGCGGTCGTGATCCTCGGACTCAGCGCCGTCGGGATCATCGCTTACCTGCGCGCACACGGGATGCGAGAGGCGGTGGTCGAGCGATGAACGCGCGGGTGCTCGATCGATCCCTTCTCTACAGCAGCGCGGTGATCCTCGCGGTGTGGGTCCTTGTCCCCTTCTACCTGATCGCGGTTTCCGCATTCACGCCTCAACCGCAGATCCTCGACTATCCGAAGCCGCTCGTTCCGAGCTCTCTGACGGTCGCAACCCTGCAGCTCTTCCTGGAATCGGGCGGCATCGTCCCCTCGGTCCTGAATAGTGTTGTTGTTGCGTCGCTCGCGATCGTCATCAGCGTCGGGCTTGGCGCTCCGGCCGGCTTCGCGCTGGCGCGGTTTCGCTTCCGCGGCCGAGGCACGTTCCAGGCGGTCGTGCTCGCCGCGAAGATGTTCCCGCTCGCGATCCTCGCGATCCCTCTCGCGGTGACCTTCCTGCAGCTGGGCATTTACGACAGCCTCATCGGCCTTGCGATCGTCCACGCAGCGATTGCTCTGCCCTTCGTCGTCCTGATCGTCGGCGGTGTGTTCGTCGCGGTCTCGCGCGAGCTGGAGGAAGCCGCGGAAACGCTTGGTTCGAGCCGCTGGGGCGCGTTCGTACGGATCGCGCTTCCGCCCGCGATGCCCGGGTTTGTGGCGGCCGCGATCTTCACATTCGTCATCTCGTGGAACGAGGTCTTCGCGGCGTCGATCCTGACCGTGCGGATGCGGACATTGCCGGCACAGGTCTTCGCCTCGCTTTCCACCTCGCCGCTTGCGTTCAAGCTCGTCGCGGGTCTCGTCATGGTGCTGCCCGCCGTACTCTTCTTTGTTCTCATCCGCAGATACGTGACGAAGCTATGGGGAGCACGCGGATAGTCCCGCTCGACCGGCGCAAGCCATACGAGCCGCTCGATGTCGGCAACGGGATCGTCTCGGGAACGGTCACGCCGAGCGGTCGGTGGCTCTCGCTCGGCATCGCGCATCCGCACCACGGCCGAGTCGTCCTGACCGCGACGGACCCATTCGCGGGCGGCCAGTTCGATCAATCCGAAGTGCGCGCGTATCGCGCGGCGCTCGCCGATCCGAGGCGGCCGAGCTTCGGGTTCGAGCTACTGGACACCGAGCCGAGCTCCGTGTGGCTCGCCGAAGACTCCTTCCCTTCGGCGATCGTCGAGCGCCCCGAGGGCCGCTTCGAGTCCACCGTCATCGCGCCGGCGGGCCGCAGCGGCGCGATCCAGATCCTCCGGATGAAAGCGAAAACTGAAATCCGCGGTCCGACGTGGACGAGCACCATGCGACTGGGACGCGCCGAGTACACGCAGCTCACGGCAGGCGGACCGCTGCCAGAGCCGCACAGCCATAACCGAACATCGATGCATCAGCGGAACGACTGGCCCGACAGCCTTTTCCTCGTTGAGGATCGATCGCTCGGCGCCGCGGCCAGCATCGCGGCGACGTACGCCGAGCTCAGCGCGGGAAGCGAAGCGACCGCGATCCTTGTGGTCGCCATCGGACTCGATCCGATGGCAACGATGACCGAAGCCCACGAACTGGCCCGCGATGCCGAGACCCTGGTCGAGCAGAATCTGAAAGAGCGCCGCGGGCTATGGACAGGACTCGACCTCGTCAGCGAGGCGGCGCACCCCGCACGTCGGGGCGTCTCGTATGCGATCGATTGCGCCGCGTCACAAACCGGCGACGCGGTCGCCATGCTCGCGGACCACGAGATCCTGCCGCTCGTCTGGACACGCGACGCGTATTACGTGTGCCGCGCGCTGCTTGCCGTCGGCCCGCAGGAGCCGCGAATCAGGGCGGTCGTCGACGGGTTCATCCGCTGGGCTTTCAGTGCCGCGGAGAGTGTCGATGGCTGGTGGCCGCGCGCGTCGCTCACCTCGGGCCGAGCCAAGGATCCGGCGTTCCAGCTGGATCAACAGCTCTGGCCGCTTCTCTTGGTCTCGGATCACGCGCGCCTCACCGGCGATGCGTCCCTACGTGAGCGCTACAGAGGATCCTGCGCCAGAGTCATTGAAGCGCTCCTCGCGGCTCGCGCGCCATTCGGCCTGATCGCCACAGCAGAGACGCCGGCCGACGATCCACTGGTCCAGCCCTTCCACTTCTCGAGCCACGTTCTGCTCTGGCGCGTCCTTGCGGCCTTCGATCACGCCGCCGCGTCAGAGGTTCGCGACGCGACGCTGCGTCACTTCGAGAGCGAAGGCAGGTTCGCGTACGCGGTGGCCGGCCCGGACGCCGCGAACGCGCGGCACTACCACGACGCGAACGATTTCCCGACGGTCTTCGCTCCGGGGTGGGGGTTCTGTTCCAAGGAGGACCCGCGGTGGCGCGCCACGATCGACTTCGCGTGGAGCATCGCGAACGAGGGTTACTTCGCGGGGACGCTCGCTGGGCTCGGCTCGGTACACACACCACATCCATGGCCGCTCGGCGACCTGCAGGAGATCGTCGTCGCGCGCCTGACCGACGACCCGGCGCGCGCCGAGCGCGCACAAGAGCGTCTCGCGCGGGTGGAGACCTGGGACGGGATGCTCGCCGAGGCCTACGACGAAGGAACCGGCGCGGTCGCCTCACGCCATTGGTTCGCGTTGCCGACGGCGCTGCGCGCGCTTCTCGAACGCGAACCTATGCTCACCGCGCCGTGAGCCGTCCCACGCTCATCACGATCATCGGCAAGAGCGCGAAGGATCCGCGCGATCCGGTACCGCAGAAGGCGCTGCGCATGGCCGAGGAGGTAGGGCGCCTCATCGCGGAGCGGAAGGGAATCGTGGTCACCGGCGGACTCTCCGGCGTGATGGAAGCGGCGAGTCGCGGCGCGAGGAGCGCGGGCGGTCTCGTCATCGGGATTCTGCCGGGATTCGACAAGCGCGACGCGAACGAGTTCGTCGACATCGCCATCACTACCGGCATGGGCTGGATGCGGAACACCCTGACCGTCCGCGCGGCTGACGCGGTGATCATGATCTCGGGCGGGATCGGCACGCTGAACGAGCTCACCGTCGCCTACGAGCTCAAGCCGACGGTGATCCTCGAAGGAACCGGCGGATGGTCGTCGCGCATCCGCGAGATCGCCTACGGCGGGAAGCACCTCGAGGAGGCGAAGATCGCCGAGCTTCATTACGCGCAGACCCCGCAGGAGGCGGTCGAGATGGCGTTCGCGCTCGCCGCCGGCAGCGACACTGGTCGCGACTCAGCGCGCGAGTATTCGTAGGCCGCGGTCTAGATCGGCGGCGCGCCGATCCAGGGCAGCGTCGCCTCGCACCACGCGGCCGCCGCGATTAGCCTGCGATCGTCGCCGGGCGCCGCGACGAGCTGGAGGCCCAGCGGCAGCCGGTTTGGACCGAGGTCGCTCGGAATCACGATCGCCGGCGCGCCGATGAGCGACCACCTCGTGCAGAAGCGCGGATCGCCGGTCGTCTCGGGCGTCGGAGCCTCGCCGACCGTGGCGGGGGTCAGGATCGCGTCGTACGGCGTGGCCCACTCCACGAACGCTTCGGCGATGCGGCCTCGAGCCTCGAGCGCGTCCCGGTAGACGTTGTCCGAGATCGCCGCGCCGTCGGCAAGATTGCCGCGCGTGATCTCGCTCACGAGCGCCTCGCGACCGCGCAGATCGTTCTCCATGGCGCGCGCTTCCTCGAAAAGCATGATCGTCCGCAGCACGCGCTGAGCATCGTCGAGCTCCGGCGGGGGACTCGGCCAGGCGATCGGGCTACCGGCCGCGGCGAGACGATCGACGTCCGCCTGGAATCGTTGCTGCGTTGCGTCGTCGGCGTGCTCCCACTCGCCGGTGCGGAGCGCGGCTAGCTTCGGCGACGTGTGGTCGTCAGACCACCACCGCGCGAGCGGCTCGCCCGCCATTGCCGCGGCGAGACTGGCGACTTTCTCGACAGACCGCGCGAATCCTCCGACCTGGTCGAGGGTCTCCGATGTCACAAACATGCCGTCGCGCGGGAGCCGCCCGAAGGTTGGCTTGAATCCGACGATGCCGCAGAAGGCCGCGGGGCGGATCACCGAGCCGTTGGTCTGGCTGCCGACCGCGAGCGGAACGACACCGGCGGCGACCGCGGCCGCGGATCCCATCGATGATCCGCCGGAGGTGCGCGAAACGTCCCACGGATTTCGCGTCGGTCCCGGATGAGCCATCGCGAGCTCGGCGGTCACCGTCTTCCCAACGATGACCGCTCCCGCGGCGCGGAGATTCCGCACCACGTCGGCATCGCGCTCCGCGATGCGACCCGCGTACAGCGCGCTGCCGCGCTCGGTCGCGCCGCCCGCCGTATCGAAAATGTCCTTCACGGCGATCGGGACTCGCACGAGAGGTCCGGTCGCAGCGGTTGCCGTGAGCGCCGCATCCATGAGGAGCGAATTCTCCGCATCGAAGTGGACAAAGGCGTGGATGCGCGGCTCGGTCTCGCCGTAGCGGCGAACAGACCCGTCGACGGCGGACCTCACAGCGGACCTCACGGCAGGATGATGCTCCGGCGCGGTCAGCCTTTCCCGACGGACCGGCGCATGGTCACGCGCCGGGCCCATCCTTTGGGGAGGCGCGGAAGCACTCCCCGTACCTGGCGGAAGCCCGCCTTGCGGAACATCGCGCCGGTGCCGATGAACGCCAGGTCGTCGTGCACTTTCTTGCCGTCCACGCGCGGATAGGCCTCCACCGCCGGGGCGCCCCGCTTTCCGGCGTATTCCACGGCGGCACGAATCATCGCCACCGCGACGCCCTGACCACGATGGCCGCGCCGCACTGTGATGCACGGGATCACCCACGCCGCGACGTCGTCGACCGGCGGCGTGGCGCGAGAGTTCTCGACCCGCGAAAAGTCGTGACGCGGGCCGAGCGAGACGAACCCGACCGGCTCGTCGCCCTCGTACGCGACCCGACCGGCCGAGTTCTTTTGACGCCGCGCCAGCTTCGCAAGCGCGGCTCGGCGCTTCGCCTCGGCCGTTCCCGGACGACCAACGGTGATGCCGAGCTCCCGCTGCTGCGCGGCGGTGTAGCGCGGGAAGAGGTCCCAGCAGGTCGAGCCCCACGTCCCGCGCATGACGGTCTTGACGTCGTCGACGCGCGCCGCCGTGAGCGGCCGGATTTCTAGCTTGCTGTCGCGAGCTTTCGCCATCGTTTCTTGGCCAGTCTGCGTATTCGGCTCTCGGCCTGCTCGCGCCAACGCTCCGAGCCCACGCCGAGAGCGACAAGCGTCTCCATCATCCGAAGCGCCCGCTCAACTTCGCCGCGTCGCTCGAGATGACGCGCGAACCCGAGCGCGAGCTTCGCGCGCAGGGTGTTGTCCCCGTCGCAGTACGCGCTTTCGTAGCAGCCGAACGCCGCATCCATCTCGCCGGTCCGTTCGAAGATCCGCGCGAGCGCGTATGCCGCGGGCGCGTGGTCGGGCGCGCGGCCCGTCCGTGCCGCCGCGACCGCACGCGCCACGCGGTCGGTGATACGCACGAGCGAGATCACGTCGCGCGCGTTGTGCTCGAGGACCGGCGCGATGATCGCCGGGTCGCGCTTGCGCAGGTAGTGGAAATACGCATCGGGGATGAGCCAGCCGGGGATGTCCGCGGTCCGGCCGTCGTCGAGGACGCTCTCCTCGAGCTGCTTGAGCGTGGTCGAGCCGAACCGGTCGCGCCATAGCCGCCGCGCCGGGTGCAGCAGATCGAGATGCGAGTCGTCCACGGTGAGCTCGCTGCGGATCGCCATGACGAACCGGGTGCGGATGATCGGAAGGTCGAACGCCTTGCCGTTGTACGAGGCGCACGCGCGAAACGGTTCGATCTCGCTTTTGAGACCGGCGATGAACTCACGCTCGGCGCCGAGATCGAGAAGCATGTGCTGCCGAAGCACGAGCTCTGAACCTGCGAAGTGGGCGACGCCAATCAAGAAGATGTACGTGCCCGTGCCGCCCGAGAGGCCGGTGGTCTCGGTGTCGAGGAACAGCACGTCCTGCCATCGGTCCGGGGATGCGCCCTTGAGCCCGAGATGTGCGATGAGCAGCGGGTCGCACGCTCCCCTCCCGACGATCTCGAGTCCGAGATCGTCGAGTGCGATCCGTCGCTCGCGCACTTCAAAGCGAGGCTGAGCCGGAAGAACGGCGGCATCGATCGAGGGCCCCCGCGCGACGGGGTACCGGCCGGAGGCCGGGGGGTCCACCGTCGCGTAAAGAGGGTTTCGATCGATGCCGCCGTTACCTCCCTGCTCATGACGAGCCCGATCGCGCTCGACGATCTGCGCGATTCGGGCTCGGAGATCGTTCACTTGAGGGAGAGGAGATCGGCGACGGCTTCGCGCACATCGTTGCCAAGGGCGTAGGCGGGGCCGACGCAGGACGGGCAGCCTGTTCCGCAGCCACAGGAGGCGAGGTGCTCTTTGGCGCGCTCGAGCAGGACGTCGGTCGATTTGAAGAGTCGCTCGCTGAAGCCGATTCCTCCGGGGGTCATGTCGAACAGGTAGATCGTCGGCCGCTCGGTGTGGGGCGAGCGCACCTCGACCGCGAGTCCGAGATCGTGCGGCGCGCACATGAGGAGGAGCGGCGCGAGGCCGTGCAACAGGTTGCCGAGACCGGCGAGCGCGATCTCGATGCGCTCCTTCGGCCACCCAGCGGTCGCGCCCTCCGACAGCGAGAGCCAGAACGATGTCGTCTGCAGTTCCTGCTCGGGGATGTGGATCTTTCCCCAGCCGATGTTCTCGTGCGTGTACATCGTCAGCTTCTTGTAGATCGTGGCGATCATTGAGACGAGGACCTCGCCGTGCGCCCGCCCGAACCGGGGAGAGTCCTGCCGTGCGAACTCGTCGAGCACGCGGATGCGGACGGATTCGCCGGCCTGGGTGTAGTAGTCGACCTTCACCTCGCGCACGTAGGCCTTCGCGTTCTCCCAGTCGAGGCGCTCCACCTGCAGCTGGCGGCCCTCGTGGAGATAGATCGCCTGCTCGTGCAAGGTCAGCGGCGCGCCGAAGCGATCGATCTCGCCGATGACGCGCTGGCGCCCGTTGGTCTGGTCGACGATCACGACGTTGTCCGACGTCGCGGTCCGCAGGGACATCCCCTCGGCGGGGAACGACTGCGCGGACCAGTGATAGCGGCCGTCCGCCTCGTGGAGGATTCCCTGCTCGTCGAGGTACGAGAGGACGCCAGGCGTGTCCTCGGTGCCGAAGCGCTCCTTTCGATCGAACGGGATCTCGAACGCGCCGCACTTCAGGTGCTGCACGAGGAGGTGAAGGTTGTCCGGGTTCACGAGGCCGGCCTCGGGCGAGCGCTGCAGCACGTAGTCGGGGTGCTCGACGATGTACTGGTCCACCGGCAGCGACGTCGCGACGAGGAACGCCGCCGAAAGCTCCTCCCGCCGCCCCGCGCGGCCCATCTGCTGCCACGTGGACGCGATGGTGCCGGGGTAGCCGATAAGGACGGCCGCTTGCAGCGCGCCGATGTCGATCCCGAGCTCGAGCGCGTTCGTCGAGACCACGCCGCGAACCGACCCGTCACGCAGTCCGCGCTCGATGGCGCGCCGCTCGGAGGGCAGGTACCCGCCGCGGTAGCCGCGCACGAGGTCGGGCGGCCACTGCGGCTGCGGGAACCGCGCGCGCAGGTACGTGAGCAGCAGCTCCGTCGAAACGCGCGATCTCGTGAACGCGATGGTCTGGATGCCCGACGCGAGGAGCGTCGCCGCGATGTCGCGTCCGATGAAGAGCGCGCTCTTGCGAACGCCGAGCGATTGGTTCACGACCGGCGGGTTCACGAACGCGAGGACCTTCTCGCCTCTGGGCGCGCCGTTGCGATCGATGACCACGACGTCGTCCTCGACGTGACGGCGTGCGAGCTCCTCGGGGTTGGCGATCGTCGCCGATGTGCAGATGAAGACCGGGTGGGATCCGTAGAAAGCGCAGATGCGTCGCAGACGCCGCAGGACGTTCGCGACGTTCGAGCCGAACACGCCGCGGTACGTGTGCAGCTCGTCGAGCACGACGTAGCGGAGGTTCTCGAAGAGCTTCACCCACTTCGTGTGGTGGGGGAGGATCCCGGTGTGGAGCATGTCCGGGTTCGTGATGACGACGTGTCCGGCGCTGCGTATCGCCGCTCGCACCGCCGGCGGCGTGTCGCCGTCGTACGTGTAGGTCTTGAGCTCGATGTCGATGTCCTTCGCCAGTCGCTCGAGCTCGGCGAGCTGGTCCTGCGCGAGCGCCTTCGTCGGGAAGATGTACAGGGCGCGCGCGGTCGGGTCCTTCGCGATCGCGTCGATGACCGGCAGGTCGTAGCAGAGGGTCTTGCCGCTCGCGGTAGGCGTGACCACGACGGTGTGTTTTCCCGCGTGCGCGGTCTCGAGCGCGTCGGCCTGGTGGGAGTAGAGCGAGAGGATTCCGCGGCGGCGCAGCGTCGCGGAGATGCGGCCGTCCATCCACGCGGGGAACTCCGCGTAGCTCGCGCGCCGCGGCGGGATGCGCTCCCAGCGCGTGACCATCTGCTTGAACTCGGGATCGCGGGCGAGGCCGTCGAGGATCTGCTCGAGGCTGACTCGTGCGGGGAATCGAACGGCCGTTCGCATGACCAACGGACGATATGGAACAGTTGTTCTGACGTCAAGATGACGCCCTGGGCCCGTCTGCTTGTGCGTTCATTTCTGTGTGAGAGCCCTCACTCCGGTACTCGCGGCGCTTGCGCTCCTGCTCCCGCAGGGCTCGTTGGCTGCCGCTGGAGCGCTGCCGGAGGCGCCGAATTGCCCGATCTACTCGAGCAACGACGTCTGGCACTCGAACATCCAAAACCTGCCGGTGCATCCGCAGAGCGGGACCTGGATCGCGAACATGGGAGGCTCGTCGCGACTGCTTCATCCGGACTTCGGCGGCCCCTACGGCTACCAGCTGCAGGTCACGAGCAACGCGACGCCGACGACGCGACTCCAGTTCGCCTACGCGGATGAGAGCGACGACGTGGCGTACCCGTTCAGCGCGAGCACGCCGATCGAGCCGGCGTCGGACGCGCACGCGTTCATGCTCAACAAGGACACCTGCGTCCTGTACGAGCTGTTCGCCGCGTCGTGGAACGGCGGCAGGCCCACCGCAGGATCTGGCGCCGTATTCGACCTAAAGAAGCACGATCTTCGGCCCGCGGGATGGACGAGCGCCGACGCCGCCGGTCTGCCGATCTGGCCCGGCGTCCTGCGCTACGACGAGGTCGCGAGTGGCTTCGTCGATCACGCGATCCGCTTCACGGCGCAGCGCACCGACAGGAGCTTCGTGTGGCCGGCACGTCATCAGGCTGGCGCCGCGCGGGATGCATCCCTTCCGCCGATGGGCGCGCGCTTCCGCTTACGGAGCGACTTCAGCTTCGCGGGGTACAGCGCGCAGGCGCGGGTCGTGCTCACCGCGATGCAGCGCTACGGCCTGATCCTGGCGGACAACGGCTCGAACTGGTTTTTCCAGGGCGACGTTTCGAGTAACTGGTCTGATCAGCTCATCGGCGAGCTCAAGCGGATCCCGGCCGGCGCGTTCGATGCCGTCGACGCGTCGTCACTGATGATCGATCCGAACTCCGGTCTCGCGCGCGGCGCGAGCGGCGTCGCGCTCGAGGGTGGCTGGCACTCGCGTTGGCTCAGCCAGTCCGACTACCTCGTGATGGCCCCCGGACAGGTGACGGAGTTCTGGATCAAGTTCACCAACACCGGCACCGAGACCTGGAACCGCGGCATCTGGGGCCGGCAGGCGAACCTTGGACTGAACGGCGACGACAAGGCGCCGTACCGCCTCGGGATGGCCGCGGACTGGTTATGGGACGACCGTATCGCGACGACCACGGTGCCGGCGGTCGCGCCGGGCGAGATCGCGGAGTTCCGCTTCAAGGTGCGCGCGCCGATGACGCGTGGCACGTACCGGCTGAACCTGCGGCCGGTGATCGACGGCACGGTCTGGCTGGAAGATCAAGGAGTGTTCTGGCTCATCGTCGTGCCGTAGCAGCGCGCTATTCGCGGCGCCGCTCGTCAACAGGCCGCAGCAGGAACGCACCCACGGCGTAGTAGACGACCGCGAACAGGAAAGCGACGCGCGGCCCCAGCGCGAAGTCGAAGGCTCCCACGCGATCCATGGCGATCCCGCCGATCGCGATAGCGATCGGTCCGGCCGCGCCGGTCACGACGTTCGAGATGCCCATGTACCGGCCGCTCGTGGCCTTCGGGACGATGTCGGTCATGAGCGCCCAGTCCACGGCGAGGAACGCTCCCGCGGCGATCCCGACCGGGATGACGAAGATGATCGCGACCACGATGTTCGGCGCCAGCGCGACGCCCAGCATGCCGACTGATCCGAGCGCGCACGTGAAATAGACCATCGTCTTGCGGCCGAGGCGGTCCGACAGCTTGGCCGCCGGGTATGTCGTGAGCGCGGTGGCCACGGCGAGGAGCGCGGTCGCCACGATGATCCACGTCCCGATCTCGGCATCGGAGAGCCCGATCGATCGGCTCATGTAGAAGAGCATGAGGTCGGTCAGGGTGACGGTGCCCATGAGGACGAACAGCCGCGATCCGAGCAGCCACACGAAGCTCCGCTCCTTCAGGATGTCGAGTCCCCACGCACCCGTCGCGATCTGGATCCAGGACTTCCCCTCGCGCGACAGCGCGACACGGCCTTCGTCGACGGTGATCAGGGTGACGATCGCGGTGGCGAGTTCGAGAAGGCCGAGGCCGATCGTGGCGACGACGAAGTCCCCGGTGAAGAGACCGATCGAGGCGATGGCCACGCCGCCGATCCGGCCGAGCACGATCATCAGCCCCATCAGGCCGCTCGCGAGGCCGACCTGGAACGCCGGGACCAGATCGGGCACGTAGCCCTGGAACGGACCCTGCGCGAAGTTCGAGGAGACCTGCAGCAGCACGACGAAAGCGATGACCGAGAGGTAGGTATTCGAGGTCGCGATGCCGGCGAGGAACACGACGTCGAGCACCGCTCCGATCAAGATGTACGGCTTGCGCCGGCCCCACCGCGTCGCCGTGTAGTCGGAGATCGTGCCGATCGTCGGCTGCACGATGATCGCGACGATCGCGCCGAGCAACGTGAGAAGCGCGAGTCCCGATCCCGCATTCTCCTTTCCCACGAGAGCGTCCATCCGGCGCTGGAGGATCACGTTGTTGAGCCCGCCCCAGATCGCGTTGATGCCGAACCAGTAGATCGAGAGCTGGACGATCTGGAAGACCGGCATCGCGCCGAGCGGTCTACCCGTTGCCTGCGCCTGCGTTGTTGCAACCCCCACTGGCGAAGTATCCGCATCTCGGCAACCCGCTTGCACGGGAAGTCGTTTGTGGGGCTAGTCGGCGGCCGCTACGAGCTCGCGGAGCGCATCGGAGGCGGCGGTATGGCCGACGTCTACCGCGCGCACGATCGCACGCTTGACCGTGACGTCGCCGTGAAGATCATGCGACCGGCGTTCGCCAGGGACGTCGAGTTCGCCGAACGATTCCATCGCGAGGCCGAGGCGATGGGCTCGATCGCCCACCCGAACATCGTTCGCGTGCTCGACTACGGCACGAGCGCGGACGGGCCTTTCATCGTGATGGAGCTCGTGACAGGCGGAACGCTGCGAGACCTGATGCGCGCCAGAGGCCGCGTCGATCAGTACGCGGCCGCCCAGATAGTCGCCGCGATTTCCGATGGGCTCGAGGCCGCACACATCCGCGGCGTGCTCCATCGCGACCTGAAGCCCGACAACGTGCTTTTGGACGACGAGGGCCGTCCGAAGATCGCCGACTTCGGGATCGCGCGCCTCGCGGCCGCGACCGCGATCACGCGGGCCGGTGAGGTTCTCGGTACGCCGCAATACCTGGCGCCCGAGCAGATGACCGGTGATGTCGTCGACGAACGCGCGGACGTATACGCGCTCGGCGTGATCCTGTACGAGATGCTCACCGGTGCACAACCGACCGGTGGCACCACGCCGTCCGAGATCGTCTCGCGTCGCCTTCGCGTTGATCCCCGGCCGCCGTCGCGCCTCGTCGCGCTCGCACCGGCGATGAACGCCCTCGTGTTGCGCGCGCTCGCGCGCGATCCCGCGCATCGCGTCCGCCGCGCCGCCGACCTGCGTGCGGCGCTACTCGCGATCAAGCCGCCCGTTCCGCACAGGCGCGCACCGCGCCGCCAGTTGAAATTGCGGCTGCCCTCGTTTGCGCCACTCGCCGCACTCCTGGTGTCGCTCGCGGCCGCCGTCCGGGGTTTCGCGCGGCCAACCCTGCCTGCGCTCCCGCGCCTGCGGGTGCCGAGCGTGCGGGTGCCATCAGTCGCACCACTTGCGGCTGCTTTCGCTACTAGTGCTGGGTCGATGCGCGCTCTGGCTGCGGCAATTGCGCTAGCTGTCGCATCCTTCGGTGCTTCCGTGCGCCGTCTCGGAAG